>NZ_FNIJ01000013.1 GCF_900103845.1 Pseudomonas jinjuensis | reverse complement strand
GGATCGGCGCCGAGCCGCTTGCGGGCCTCGCTGACACCACTTCTCGCCAGCAGGTGGTCGGAAGCCAGGCCCTGGGCGCAGATATTCAGGCGCCTGGCCACTTCATGGACGGGCTCATCGCGGAATAGCGCCATGCCCAGTACCAGCCAGAGCACCTGATCGGCAGGCAGGCGCCGCCGCCGGATGGTGGCCTGCGAGGAAAGGTGCAGCGCGGATTCCACCCACTCGACCGGAATGTTCTGGGTGAAGGTGCTCAGATCGGAGAAGTTGAACAGGTCGCCCAAGTCGAGCAGATGCTGTTGGAAAGACATAAAAAATCCGATGCCAGAAGTCTGGCATCGGATTTTCAGGGAAAGCCCCGCTGAGGCTCAAATGCTTAAGTGAACAGCATTACGGCTTTAAGCCGGGGTTTGTGCTTCATGCAATGGGACATTAACCCGCCCATTTGGGACATCTAATGTGCCCCTAGACACTGGCTCAGACGTCCAGGTTCGACACCGCCAGGGCATTGCTTTCGATGAAGTCGCGGCGCGGTTCCACCGCATCGCCCATCAGCGTGTTGAACAGCTGGTCGGCGGCGATGGCGTCCTCGACAGTCACCTTGAGCATGCGGCGGACGTTCGGGTCCATGGTGGTTTCCCATAGCTGCTCAGGGTTCATCTCGCCGAGGCCCTTGTAGCGCTGGATGGTGTGGCGCTTGGTGCTCTCGTTCATCAGCCATTCCAGCGCTTCCTTGAAGCTGGAGACGGGCTTCTTGCGCTCGCCGCGCTGCACGTAGGCGCCTTCCTCGAGCAGGCTGTTGAGCTGCTCGCCCAGCGAGGTCACCGTGCGGTAGTCGTTGCTGGCGAAGAAGTCGCGGTTGAAGGAAACGTAGTTGGACAGGCCATGGGCGACCATCTCTACTTCCGGCAGCCACAGGTGGCGCTCGCGGTCTTCGCGCAGGCTGGCCTTGTAGGTCAGGCCGGACTTCTCCGAGCCCTTCAGGCGCGCCTGGAACTGCTCCAGCCATGCGCGCATCGCGGC
The DNA here is from genome assembly GCF_900103845.1 of Pseudomonas jinjuensis. Classification (GTDB taxonomy): domain Bacteria; phylum Pseudomonadota; class Gammaproteobacteria; order Pseudomonadales; family Pseudomonadaceae; genus Pseudomonas; species Pseudomonas jinjuensis. The sequence continues at coordinate 188,299 of NZ_FNIJ01000013.1, read as the reverse complement.
CTCGTCACCCAACTGCTCCTCGCTGATGCGCGGCAGGTAGATGAAGTGTTCGGTGAGGTCCTGCGGATAGAGGCGCGACAGGCGGGCGAGGGTGCGCATGACGCCACGGTAGTCGTTGACCAGCTTCTCCAGCGCCTCGCCGGAGAGGCCCGGGGCGCTCTCGTTGACGTGCAGGCTGGCGTCCTCGAGGGCCGACTGGGTCATGTATTCCTCCATGGCCAGGTCGTCCTTGATGTACTGCTCCTGCTTGCCCCTCTTCACCTTGTACAGCGGCGGCTGGGCGATGTAGATGTAGCCGCGCTCGACCAGTTCCGGCAGTTGGCGGAAGAAGAAGGTCAGCAGCAGGGTACGGATGTGCGAACCGTCGACGTCGGCATCGGTCATGATGATGATGTTGTGGTAGCGCAGCTTGTCGATGTTGTACTCCTCGCGACCGATACCGCAGCCCAGCGCGGTGATCAGGGTGCCGACCTCCTGGGAGGAGAGCATCTTGTCGAAGCGCGCCTTCTCCACGTTGAGGATCTTGCCCTTCAGCGGGAGGATCGCCTGGGTCTTGCGGTTGCGGCCCTGCTTGGCCGAGCCACCCGCGGAGTCACCCTCCACTATGTACAGTTCGGAAAGGGCGGGGTCCTTCTCCTGGCAGTCGGCGAGCTTGCCGGGCAGGCCGGCGATGTCCAGCGCGCCCTTGCGACGGGTCATCTCGCGGGCCTTGCGCGCGGCCTCGCGGGCGCGGGCGGCGTCGATCATCTTGCCGACCACGGCCTTGGCTTCGTTGGGATTCTCCAGCAGGAAGTCGGCGAAGTACTTGCCCATTTCCTGCTCGACGGCGGTCTTCACCTCGGAGGAGACCAGCTTGTCCTTTGTCTGCGAGCTGAATTTCGGGTCCGGCACCTTCACCGAAATGATCGCGGTGAGGCCTTCGCGGGCGTCGTCGCCGGTGGTGGCGATCTTGTACTTCTTCGCCAGGCCTTCGGATTCGATGTAGTTGTTCAGGTGCCGGGTCAGCGCCGAGCGGAAGCCCGCCAGGTGGGTGCCGCCGTCACGCTGCGGAATATTGTTGGTGAAGCAGAGGATGTTCTCGTTGAAGCTGTCGTTCCACTGCAGGGCGACCTCCACGCCAACGCCGTCTTCCTCGCGCTGCATGTTGAAATGGAAGACCTGGTTCACCGGCGTCTTGTTGGTGTTCAGGTATTCGACGAAGGCGCGCAGGCCGCCCTCGTACTTGAACAGCTCTTCCTTGCCGGCACGCTCGTCCTTCAGCACGATGCCCACGCCGGAGTTCAGGAAGGACAGCTCGCGGATGCGCTTGGCGAGGATGTCCCAGCTGAAATGAATGTTGTGGAAGGTTTCCGGGGAAGGCTTGAAGTGAACTTCAGTGCCGGAGCCATCGGTATCGCCCACCGGACGCAGCGGGAACTGTGGAACACCGTGGTGATAGAGCTGTTCCCAGACCTTGCCTTCGCGGCGAATGGTCAGGCGCAACTCGTGGGAGAGGGCGTTCACTACCGAGACCCCCACGCCATGCAGGCCGCCGGAGACCTTGTAGCTGTTGTCATCGAACTTACCGCCGGCGTGCAGCACGGTCATGATGACTTCCGCCGCAGAAACCCCTTCTTCCTTGTGGATATCCACCGGAATGCCGCGGCCGTTGTCGCGTACGGTGATCGACTCATCGGTGTGAATGGTGATGCTGATTTCGCTGCAGAAACCCGCCAGCGCCTCGTCGATGGAGTTGTCCACCACCTCGAAGACCATGTGGTGCAGACCGGTACCGTCGTCCGTGTCGCCGATGTACATGCCCGGACGCTTGCGTACCGCGTCCAGTCCCTTCAGCACCTTGATGCTGGAAGAGTCGTACGTGTTGTTCTCGCTCATTCTTCACTCCCGATGGTAGTGTCCTGAGAGACTCGTCCCTGTTCCACGTGGAACAGCGACACCGGCGTATCCGTTCGCCAGCCGTCTTTCAATAATTGAGGGTCCACGCAGGTGATGAATACCTGGCAACCCAGATCCTCAAGCAGGCGGCACAAGGCGCGCCGATGCTTCTCGTCCAATTCCGAAGGCAGATCGTCCACCAGGTAGATGCAACGTCCGCGCTTGGCCTGATTGATCAGATGTCCCTGGGCGATGCGCAGCGCGCAAACCACCAGCTTCTGCTGGCCGCGGGACAGGATTTCGGCCGCGTTGTGTCCGCCCAGGCGAATCCGCAAATCGGCCCGCTGCGGCCCGGCCTGGGTATGCCCCATCTGCTGATCGCGTAGCAGGCTGCCGCTCAGCACCTCACTCAACGCGCGGTCCTTGTCCCAACCGCGGTAATAACTCAGAGTCAGCTCGTCCAGCTGGACGAGCTCTGCCAGTGTCTTCTCGAAAATCGGCTTGAGCGCCTGGATATAGGACCGTCGATAAGCGTCGATTTCATCGCTCGCATTGCACAATTCGCGGTCCCATGCGGCCTGCAAAGCACCGTCCAGTTTACCATGCCGGAGCCACGAGTTCCGCTGGCGCAGCGCCTGCTGCAGCCGCTGCCAGGCTGGCATGAAACGTTGTTCCACGTGGAACACTCCCCAGTCGAGGAACTGCCGACGCACCTTGGGCGCACCTTCGAGCAGGCGGAAGCTGTCCGGGTTGATCAGCTGCAGCGGCAGGATCTCGGCCAGCTGCGCGGTGCTGCGCGCATTCTGCCCGTCGATGCGGATCTGGAATTCGCCATTGCGCTCGCGGGAAATGCCAAGGTTGCTGGCGAAGCCATTCTCCAGCTGCACCTGGCCGAACACAGTGCAGGCCAGCTGCTCGTACTGGATCACCGGCTGCAGGCGCTGGCTGCGAAACGAACGCGCCAGCCCCAGCAAATAGATGGCTTCGAGCACGCTGGTCTTGCCGCTGCCGTTTTCGCCGTAGAGGATGTTGATGCGGGAGGAGGGGGAGAAGGTCACCGGGTGCAGGTTGCGCACCGCGGTGACCGAAACGCGGGTGAGGGACATTCAGGCGGCGTCAGAGACGCATCGGCATGACGACGTAGGCGGAGTCTTCGCTTTCAGCGTCCTGCAGCAGGGCGCTGCTGTTGGCATCGGAGAGGATCATGCGCACCTGCTCGGTGCCCATGACGCCGAGCACGTCGAGCAGGTAGCTGACGTTGAAGCCGATCTCCAGCGCGCTGCCGTTGTAGTCGACCTGGACTTCTTCCTCCGCTTCCTCCTGCTCCGGGTTGTTCGCCTGGATTTTCAGCAGGCCGTTGGACAGCTGCAGGCGGATGCCACGGTACTTCTCGTTCGACAGGATCGCGGTACGGCTGAATGCCTCGCGCAGCAGCTGCCGCTCGCCGATCACGATCTTGTCGCCGCCCTTCGGCACCACACGCTCGTAGTCCGGGAACTTGCCGTCGACCAGCTTGGAGGTGAAGGTGAATTCACCGGTGGTGGCGCGAATGTGATGCTGGCCGAGGACGATGCTGACTTCGCCGTCCTGCTCGGTGAGCAGGCGCGCCATTTCAAGAATGCCCTTGCGCGGCACGATCACCTGGTGGCGATCCTGCTGGCCCGGAACCGCGTTCTGCAGCGCGCACATGGCCAGACGGTGGCCGTCGGTGGCGACCGCGCGCAGGGTTTCGCCGCTGACTTCCAGCAGCATGCCGTTCAGGTAGTAGCGCACGTCCTGCTGGGCCATGGCGAAACTGGTGCGGTCGATCAGCCGGCGCAGCTTGCTCTGGCCGAGGCTGAAGGTCAGCGAACCCGGACCTTCCTCGACGGTGGGGAAGTCGTTCGCCGGCAGCGTCGACAGGGTGAAGCGGCTACGGCCGGCCTTGAGCAGGAGTTTCTGCTCGTCGATGCGGATGTCGATCAGCGCATCGCTCGGCAGACTCTTGCAGATGTCCATCAGCTTGCGCGCCGGCACGGTGATCTCGCCCGGTTCGGCAGGCTCTTCGAGAGCGACGCGGCCCACCAGTTCGACTTCGAGGTCGGTACCGGTCAGCGACAGCTGCTGGCCTTCGACGACCAGCAGGACGTTGGAAAGAACCGGCAGCGTCTGGCGGCGCTCCACGACGCCAGCGACCAGTTGCAGGGGTTTCAACAGAGCTTCGCGCTGAATAGTGAAATGCATGGTCTAGTCCCTTGCCTCGTGGGGCTGCGGTTTGGCCTCAGGTGGTCAGCGTACGCAGCAGGTTCTTGTAATCCTCGCGGATGTCCGCGTCGGATTCCTTCAATTCGGCGATCTTGCGGCAGGCGTGCAGCACGGTCGTGTGGTCGCGACCGCCGAAAGCAACGCCGATCTCCGGCAGACTGTGGTTGGTCAGTTCCTTGGACAACGCCATGGCGACCTGGCGCGGACGCGCCACCGAACGGGATCGCCGCTTCGACAGCAGGTCGGCGATCTTGATCTTGTAGTACTCGGCGACGGTGCGCTGGATGTTGTCGATGCTGACCAGCTTGTCCTGCAGGGCCAGCAGGTCCTTCAGCGACTCGCGGATCAGCTCGATGGTGATCGGTCGGCCCATGAAGTGGGAGTGGGCGATCACCCGCTTCAGCGCGCCTTCCAGCTCACGGACGTTGGAGCGGATGCGCTGGGCGATGAAGAACGCGGCGTCGTGCGGCAGTTCGATCTTCGCCTGCTCGGCCTTCTTCATCAGGATCGCCACGCGGGTTTCCAGCTCCGGCGGCTCCACCGCCACCGTCAGGCCCCAGCCGAAGCGCGACTTCAGGCGTTCTTCCAGGCCTTCGATTTCCTTCGGATAGCGGTCGCTGGTGAGGATCACCTGCTGGCCACCTTCGAGGAGCGCGTTGAAGGTGTGGAAAAACTCTTCCTGGGAGCGCTCCTTGCGGGCGAAGAACTGGATGTCGTCGATCAGCAACGCATCCACCGAGCGGTAGAAGCGCTTGAACTCGTTGATCGCGTTCAGCTGCAGCGCCTTGACCATGTCCGCGACGAAGCGCTCCGAATGCAGGTACACGACCTTGGCGTTCGGATTCTTCTTCAGCAGGTGGTTACCCACAGCATGCATCAGGTGAGTTTTCCCCAGGCCGACGCCGCCATACAGGAACAGCGGGTTGTAGCCGTGCTTGAGGTTGTCCGCCACCTGCCAGGCGGCGGCGCGCGCCAGCTGGTTGGACTTGCCCTCGACGAAGTTCTCGAAGGTGAAGGTGCGGTTCAGGTAGCTGGTGTGCTTGAGCGCGCCTTCCACCTGCACGGTGCGCTCGGTGCGCACGGCCGGAGCGGCAACCGGCATCGCCGCGGCGAGCGGATCGATGCTCGGGCTGGATTCGTCGAGGTCGGCGATCGGCTGCTGCATCGACAGCTGCATCTGCTGCACCTGGGCCGCCGCCTGCTGTGCAGGCAATTCGGCCTGGTAGGCCTCGGCCTTGGCGGCCCGCACCTCGGCCGGCGTCGGCTGGCGCTTGATGGTCGGCGTCGGTGGGCTTTGCGGGACCAGCGCCGGTCGCGGTGTACGGCTGCGGCGGCTGCCTATCAGTAAGGAGAGCGCCGGGATCTGTCCGTTACCCCGTTCGCCGAGCAGCTCGAGCATGCGGCCCATGTACTTCTCATTGACCCAGTCCAGCACGAAGCGGTTGGGCGCGTACACCCGCAGCTCCTCCCCCTCGGCTTCGACCTGCAAGGGGCGGATCCAGGTATTGAATTGTTGGGACGGCAGCTCGTCGCGGAGCAATTCCACGCACTGCTGCCAAAGTTCCACGGACACGGATATCCCCCAGATAAGGAAAGGCGTGGAGCGAAAAAATCAGTCGCCTATTGTAGCCCCGGGCGGAGGACTTATCCACACGAGAAGCGTGTCCGTCACCAAGCAAAATCAAGGCCTTAATGAAGCAGAATGTCGCAGGCGGAGCGATGACTGAGCTTTGTGGATAACGAATGTATCCCTGCCGGGATAACCCTGGGATCGAATCTGTGGAAAAATCACCTGTGGATAACATCGGCATTCACCCCCAGGCTGCCAACCGGAACGGCACATGCGCAGCACAGCCTGTGCGCAGGGTTTTGCCTTGCTGAAAAGCGCATGGATCAACGCCTGCACTGGGTTATCCACAGAATCCTGGCGAACCAGTTTCAATAAACATAACCAGCTTTCAAAGAAAATTTCCTTCCTTTCTTCTATTTCAATGCGACTTCACCGCGACTGCTGGTTGGAAATTGACCTGACTCAGGGATTTCACTAGAATCGCCGGTCTCTTTAAACGGGGTCACTACGACCTCAAGTCGTCAAAACCCAGGTACCAATCATGAAACGTACTTTCCAACCCAGCACCCTCAAGCGCGCTCGCGTACACGGTTTCCGCGCTCGCATGGCTACCAAGAACGGCCGTCAGGTCCTCTCTCGCCGTCGTGCCAAAGGCCGTAAGCGTCTGACCGTCTGATTTGCCCAGCACAGGTGGTGAGTCGGGACTTCGTCCGGGATAAGCGTCTACTGACCTCCCGGCAATTCACCGCAGTCTTCGACTCTCCCACCACCAAGGTTCCCGGCAAGCATGTCCTGCTGCTGGCGCGCGAAAACGGTCTCGATCATCCCCGCCTCGGCCTGGTGATCGGCAAGAAGAACGTCAAGCTCGCCGTCGAGCGCAACCGCCTCAAACGCATCATCCGCGAGTCCTTCCGCCACAACCAGGAATCCCTGGGAGGATTGGACATCGTGATCATCGCGCGCAGGGGCCTGGGCGACATGGAGAATCCCGAGTTGCACCTGCAGTTCGGCAAACTCTGGAAACGCCTGTTGCGCAACCGACCCCGCCCGGGAACCGAGGGCGAATCCCCGGGAGGGGCTGACAGTACCCATGCGTAAACTGGCGCTTCTGCTGATCCAGTTTTACCGTTACGCCATCAGTCCCATGATGGCCAGCCACTGTCGCTTCCACCCCAGCTGTTCCTGCTACGCGTATGAAGCCATCGAAAGCCATGGCTTCCTGCGCGGCGGCTGGCTGACCCTATGTCGACTGGGTCGCTGCCATCCCTGGCATCCCGGTGGCTACGATCCTGTGCCGCCTGCCAAATCCAAGCCCCGCCCTTCCTCGATGGCCGAGTAACCATGGACATTCAACGCTCGATCCTAATCGTCGCCCTGGCCGCCGTCTCCTACATGCTGGTTCTCCAGTGGAACAAGGATTACGGCCAGCCCGAACTGCCGGCGCAAACCGCTACGATCAGCAACAGCGCCCAGGGCCTGCCTGATACTTCGGTGCCTTCCGCTGCCAGTACCGATGTACCGACTGCGCAAAGCGCCACTTCCACCCTGCCGGCCGAACAGCCCGCAGCGGCCAGCAACCAGCTGATCCAGGTGAAGACCGACGTGCTCAGCCTGGCGATCGACCCGCGCGGTGGCGACATCGTGCAGCTGGGCCTGCTGCAGTACCCGCTGCGTCAGGATCGTCCGGACATCCCGTTCCCGCTGTTCGAGAACGACAAGCAGCGCACCTACCTTGGCCAGAGCGGCCTGACCGGCAGCGACGGTCCGGATGCCGCCAGCGAGGGGCGGCCGCTCTATACCAGCACCAAGACCAGCTATCAGCTTGCCGATGGCCAGGACCAGCTGGTCGTCGATCTGAACTTCAACCGCAACGGCGTCAACTACCTGAAGCGCTTCACCTTCCATCGCGGTCTGAAGGCTGACTGCAGCGAGAAGGAAAAGGCGCAGAAGAAGATCGAGTGCATCAATGCCAACGCCTACCAGGTGGATGTGCGCTATGTGATCGACAACCAGGGCGCCCAGGCCTGGAACGGCAATCTGTTCGCCCAGCTCAAGCGCGACGCCAGCGCGGATCCGTCCTCCACCACCGCCACCGGTGTTTCCACCTATCTCGGCGCCGCGGTATGGACCCCCGAGAAGCCCTACCTGAAAGTGTCCCCCAAGGACATGGACAAGGAGCAGTTCAAGGAAACCGTGCAGGGCGGCTGGGTCGCCTGGCTGCAGCACTACTTCGTGACCGCCTGGGTGCCGGCCAAGGGTGAAACCCACCAGGTCATGACCCGCAAGGACAGCCAGGGCAACTACATCGTCGGCTTCACCGGGCCGAACCTGAGCATCGCCCCCGGCGCCAAGGCCGAGACCGGCCTCACCCTCTACGCCGGTCCGAAGCTACAGAGCCACCTGAAGGAACTGTCGCCGGGCCTCGAGCTGACCGTCGACTACGGCTGGCTGTGGTTCATCGCCCAGCCGATCTTTTGGCTGCTGCAACATATCCACAGCCTGCTGGGCAACTGGGGCTGGTCGATCATCCTGCTCACCGTGATCATCAAGCTGGCCTTCTTCCCGCTGTCCGCCGCCAGCTACAAGTCGATGGCGCGCATGCGTGCCGTCTCGCCAAAGATGCAGCAGATCAAGGAACAGCACGGCGACGATCGCCAGAAGATGTCCCAGGCGATGATGGAGCTGTACAAGAAGGAGAAGATCAATCCGCTGGGCGGCTGCCTGCCGATCCTGGTGCAGATGCCGGTATTCCTCTCCCTCTACTGGGTACTGCTGGAAAGCGTCGAGCTGCGCCAGGCCCCGTGGCTGGGCTGGATCATCGACCTGTCGGTGAAGGACCCGTTCTTCATCCTGCCGATCATCATGGGCGGTACCATGCTGATCCAGCAGATGCTCAACCCGACTCCGCCGGACCCCATGCAGGCCAAGGTGATGAAGCTGATGCCGATCATGTTCACCTTCTTCTTCCTCTGGTTCCCGGCCGGTCTGGTGCTGTACTGGGTGGTCAACAACGTCTTGTCGATCGCACAGCAGTGGTACATTACCCGGCAGATCGAAGGGGCGGCGAAGAAGGCTTCGGCCTGATCGCCCAACCAGCCGAATGCAGAACGCCCCCTCGTGGGGCGTTTTGCTGTGCATAACTTTTTCCCAGGAAGCCGCCATGAACGCAGCCCGTGAAACCATCGCCGCCGTCGCCACCGCCCAGGGTCGTGGCGGCGTCGGCATCGTCCGCGTCTCCGGGCCGCGCGCCCGCATCATCGGCATCACCCTGAGTGGCCGCGAGCCGGCACCGCGACATGCGCATTACGGCCCCTTCCACGCCGACGACGGCGAGGTGATCGACGAGGGACTGCTGCTGTACTTCCCCGGCCCGAACTCCTTCACCGGCGAGGACGTGCTGGAGCTGCAGGGCCACGGCGGCCCGGTGGTGATGGACATGCTCCTGCAGCGCTGCCTGGAGCTCGGCGCCCGCCAGGCGCGCCCCGGCGAATTCAGCGAACGCGCCTTCCTCAACGACAAGCTCGACCTGGCCCAGGCCGAGGCCATCGCCGACCTGATCGAGGCCAGTTCCGCCCAGGCCGCGCGCAACGCCGTGCGCTCGCTGCAGGGCGAGTTCTCCCGGCGCGTCCATGGGCTGACGGAGAAGCTCATCCAGCTGCGCATCTACGTCGAGGCGGCCATCGATTTCCCCGAGGAGGAGATCGACTTCCTCGCCGATGGCCACGTCCTCGGCCAGCTCGACCAGGTACGCGATGAACTCGCCGGCGTGCTGCGCGAAGCCGGACAGGGCGCGCTGCTGCGCGACGGCATGACCGTGGTGATCGCCGGCCGGCCGAACGCGGGCAAATCCAGCCTGCTCAATGCCCTGGCCGGGCGCGAGGCAGCCATCGTCACCGATATCGCCGGCACCACCCGCGACGTGCTGCGCGAACATATCCACATCGACGGCATGCCGCTGCACGTGGTCGACACCGCCGGCCTGCGCAGCACCGAGGATCATGTGGAAAAAATCGGTGTGGAACGGGCGCTGAAAGCCATAGGCGAGGCGGATCGCGTGCTGCTCGTTGTGGATAACACAGCGCCGGAAGCGGCCGATCCCTTCGCCCTCTGGCCGGAATTCCTCGACGAGCGCCCCTCCCCGGCGCGAGTCACGCTGATCCGCAACAAGGCCGATCTATCCACAAGCCCGATCGGTATCGAGCAGAGCGCCGACGGCCACGTCACCCTGACGCTTTCCGCGCGTTCCGGCGACGGCCTGGATCTGTTGCGAGAACATCTGAAGGCCTGCATGGGCTTCGAGCAGACCGCGGAAAGCAGCTTCAGCGCCCGCCGCCGCCATCTGGAAGCGCTGCGCAAGGCCGGTGAATGCCTCGAACACGGCCGCAGCCAACTGACCCTGAGCGGGGCAGGGGAGCTGCTGGCCGAGGATCTGCGCATGGCCCAGCAGGCCCTGGGCGAGATCACTGGCGCCTTCTCTTCGGATGATCTGCTTGGGCGGATTTTCTCCAGCTTCTGCATCGGCAAGTGATCCTGCCGCTCTTTCCACAGGGCGGATAAACCCTGTGGAAAAACTCCGTACAGCTCAGTAGATAAACTCTTCACCAGGCACTGTATAACTCCGCCTGTGCATAACGGCTCTTTCCATCCACAAGCAGTGCACGGGCAATTCCCCGCCTGTGGACATCTTCGGCACAGGGTTATGCTTCTCCGAAAAGCCCGGGATTACTGGCTCACAGTGGCTTATCCACAAAAGATGTCCACATTAAGAATAATCACAAGCTCTAAAAAGAATAAAAATTTCCTTTCTCTATTCTTATGTAAGAGCCGGTTGACCACCTGGCTACTTTTTGGCCAGGCGCCTTCAATCGGTCGGCGTAAGTCCCTATACTGTGCGGCTGTCCAATTTCTCCTACTCAACAGGCATCGAGGTGCGTGGTGGATTTCCCTTCCCGTTTTGACGTGATCGTGATCGGCGGTGGCCATGCCGGCACTGAAGCTGCGCTCGCAGCTGCACGCATGGGCGTGAAGACCCTGCTGCTCACCCACAATGTCGAAACCCTCGGCCAGATGAGCTGCAACCCTGCCATCGGCGGTATCGGCAAGAGCCACCTGGTGAAGGAAATCGACGCCCTCGGCGGCGCCATGGCGCACGCCACCGACAAGGGCGGCATCCAGTTCCGCATTCTCAACAGCCGCAAGGGCCCCGCCGTGCGGGCAACCCGCGCGCAGGCCGACCGCATCCTCTACAAGGCCGCCATCCGCGAGATCCTCGAGAACCAGCCGAACCTGTGGATATTCCAGCAGGCCTGCGATGACCTGATCGTCGAGCAGGATCAGGTGCGCGGCGTGGTCACCCAGATGGGCCTGAAATTCCACGCGGACAACGTGGTGCTGACTGCCGGCACCTTCCTCGGCGGACTTATCCACATCGGTCTGGAAAACTATTCCGGCGGCCGCGCCGGTGATCCGCCGGCCATCGCCCTGGCCAGGCGCCTGCGCGAGCTGCCGCTGCGTGTCGGTCGCCTGAAGACCGGCACTCCGCCGCGTATCGACGGCCGTACTGTGGATTTCTCGGTGATGACCGAGCAGCCGGGCGATACCCCGACGCCGGTGATGTCCTTCCTCGGTTCGCAGGACGAGCATCCGCGCCAGGTCAGCTGCTGGATCACCCACACCAACGCGCGCACCCACGAGATCATCGCCTCCAACCTCGACCGCTCGCCGATGTACTCCGGCGTCATCGAGGGCATCGGCCCGCGCTACTGCCCGTCGATCGAAGACAAGATCCACCGCTTCGCCGACAAGGACAGCCATCAGGTCTTCCTCGAACCGGAAGGTCTGACCACCCATGAGCTGTACCCCAACGGCATCTCCACTTCGCTGCCGTTCGACGTGCAGCTGGAGATCGTGCGTTCCATCCGCGGCATGGAGAACGCCCACATCGTGCGCCCGGGCTACGCCATCGAGTACGACTACTTCGATCCGCGCGACCTCAAGTACAGCCTGGAGACCAAGATCATCGGCGGCCTGTTCTTCGCCGGGCAGATCAACGGCACCACCGGCTACGAAGAGGCCGGCGCCCAGGGCCTGCTCGCCGGCACCAACGCCGCGCTGCGTGCGCAGGGCCGCGACAGCTGGTGCCCACGCCGCGACGAGGCGTACATCGGCGTGCTGGTCGACGACCTGATCACCCTCGGCACCCAGGAGCCGTACCGCATGTTCACCTCGCGCGCCGAGTACCGGCTGATCCTCCGCGAGGACAACGCCGACCTGCGCCTGACCGAGAAGGGCCGCGAGCTGGGCCTGGTCGACGACCAGCGCTGGGCCGCCTTCGAGGCCAAGCGCGAAGGCATCGAGCGTGAGGAACAGCGTCTGCGCAGCACCTGGGTACGACCGAACACCGAGCAGGGCGATGCCATCGCCGCGCACTTCGGCACGCCGCTGGCCCACGAGTACAACCTGCTCAACCTGCTCAGCCGCCCGGAAATCGATTACGCCAGCCTCGCCGAAATCACCGGCGGCGGCGCCGAGGACCCGCAGGTCGCCGAACAGGTGGAGATCCGCACCAAGTACGCCGGCTACATCGACCGCCAGCAGGAAGAGATCGAACGCCTGCGCGCCAGCGAGAACACCCGCCTGCCTGTGGATATCGATTACGCGGCGATTTCCGGCCTGTCCAAGGAAATCCAGCACAAGCTGGACAACGCCCGTCCGGAAACCCTGGGACAGGCCGGTCGCATCCCCGGCGTCACCCCGGCGGCGATCTCGCTGCTGCTGATCCACCTGAAGAAACGTTCCACCGGTCGCCAGCTGGAGCAGAGCGCCTGATGTCCCTGGTCAATCAACGCCACGCCGACGAACTCGCACGTGGCGCCGAGACCCTCGGTCTCAGCCTCGACGAAAACACCCGCCAACGCCTTCTCGACTATCTCGCCCTGCTGGCGAAATGGAACAAGGCCTACAACCTGACCGCGGTGCGCGATGTCGACGAGATGGTTTCGCGCCACCTGCTCGACAGCCTGAGCATCGTCCCGCATTTCCAGGCCGCCGGTGGCGAGCGCTGGCTCGACGTCGGCAGCGGCGGCGGGATGCCGGGCATTCCGCTGGCCATCCTGTTTCCAGAGAAGCGCCTGACCCTGCTCGACAGCAACGGCAAGAAGACGCGCTTCCTCACCCAGGTGAAGCTCGAGCTCCGACTGGACAACCTGGAAGTTATCCACAGCCGGGTGGAAGCATTCCAGCCGGCACAAGCATTCAACGGCATCGTCTCCCGGGCTTTCAGCAGCCTGGAAGACTTCTGCAACTGGACCCGTCATCTCGGCGACGGCGAAACGCGCTGGCTGGCGATGAAAGGCGTGCGTCCCGAAGACGAGCTGGCGGCACTTCCGGAAGATTTCCGCGTCGAAGCCGAACATGCCCTGACGGTGCCGGGTTGCCAAGGCCAGCGCCATCTGCTGATACTGCGCCGCACGGCATGACGGGGAGTGGGGGGAACCATGGCTAAGGTATTCGCGATCGCCAACCAGAAGGGTGGCGTCGGCAAGACCACTACCTGCATCAATCTCGCGGCTTCGCTGGTGGCAACCAGGCGCCGCGTGCTGCTGATCGACCTCGATCCACAGGGCAACGCCACCACCGGCAGCGGTGTGGATAAGTTGGCCCTGGAACATTCCATCTACGACGTGCTCACCGGCGAATGCAGCCTGGTCGATGCCATGCAGTTCTCCGAGCACGGCGGCTACCAGCTGCTGCCGGCCAACCGCGACCTCACCGCGGCGGAAGTGGTCCTGCTCGAGATGGAGATGAAGGAGCACCGCCTGCGCCAGGCGCTGGCGCCGATCCGCGAGAACTACGACTACATCCTGATCGACTGCCCGCCGTCGCTGTCGATGCTGACGGTCAACGCGTTGTCCGCCTCCGATGGCGTGATCATCCCCATGCAGTGCGAGTACTACGCGCTGGAAGGCCTGACCGACCTGATGAACAGCATCCAGCGCATCGGCGAGCGGCTCAACCCCGAGCTGAAGATCGAGGGCCTGCTGCGCACCATGTACGATCCGCGCATCAGCCTGACCAACGACGTCAGCTCGCAGCTGCAGGAACACTTCGGCGACAAGCTCTACACCACCGTGATCCCGCGCAACGTGCGACTGGCCGAGGCGCCCAGCTTCGGCATGCCGGCGCTGGTCTACGACAAGAACTCCCGCGGCGCGCAGGCCTACCTGGCCCTGGCCGGCGAACTGGCGCGCCGCCAGCGCGCTTCGCGCCGCGCCGCTACCGCATGACGAACTAAGGAACCCGCATGGCCCTGAAGAAACGAGGTCTCGGACGCGGGCTGGACGCCCTGCTCAGTGGCTCCAGCGCAGCCGCCCTGCAGGAAGAAGCCGTGCAGGCCGATACCCGCGAACTCCAGCATCTGCCGGTCGAGCTGATCCAGCGCGGCCGCTACCAGCCGCGCCGCGACATGGACCCGCAAGCGCTCGAGGAGCTGGCCAGCTCGATCAGGGCCCAGGGGGTCATGCAGCCCATCGTCGTGCGCCCCATCGACAAGGGACGCTACGAGATCATCGCCGGCGAACGCCGCTGGCGGGCCAGCCAGCAGGCCGGCCTGGAGACGATCCCGGCCATGGTCCGCGAGGTGCCCGACGAGGCGGCCATCGCCATGGCGCTGATCGAGAACATCCAGCGCGAGGACCTCAACCCCATCGAGGAAGCCAATGCACTGCAGCGGCTGCAGGACGAGTTCCAGCTGACCCAGCAGCAGGTGGCCGACGCGGTAGGCAAGTCGCGCGCGTCCATCGCCAACCTCCTGCGCCTGATCGCCCTGCCGGAAGAAGTGAAGACGCTGCTGTCCCATGGCGATCTGGAAATGGGCCATGCCCGTGCATTGCTGGGTTTGCCGGCGGAAAGGCAGGTCGAAGGTGCGCGACATGTTGTCGCACGAGGCCTCACCGTACGGCAGACCGAGGCCCTGGTGCGGCACTGGCTGAATGTGGGTGAAGAACCTGTCAAAGCGGTCAGGAGCGACCCCGACATCAGCCGCCTGGAACAGCGCCTGGCTGAGCGCCTGGGCGCTCCCGTGCAGATTCGTCATGGCCAGAAGGGCAAGGGACAACTGGTGATCCGCTACAACTCCCTGGACGAGTTGCAAGGGGTCCTGGCCCACATTCGCTGATACAAAGCCGTCTGTAGCGGTAGTCGGAAATCACTACCGAGCGGTTGAACGGGTATCTTTCGCCACCTATACTCTGCGCGCAATTTTGTCGGCACAAAGTATGCCAAGTTATTGATTGTTAAGCCGACACCAGAGGACTGTGAGCTCAGATGGAATCCCGCACGCCGAACCGCCTGCCGTTCCATCGCATACCGGCTTTTCGCCTGTTGCTCGTCCAACTGGTGGTGCTGCTGATCGGGGCAGCCGTCCTGTGGTTCGCCCGGGGATCGGTCGCAGGCTACTCGGGGTTGCTCGGGGGCCTGATCGCGTGGCTGCCGAATGTTTATTTCGCCCGCAAGGCTTTTCGTTACAGCGGCGCACGTTCGGCACAACTGATCGTTCGCTCCTTTTATGCCGGTGAAGCCGGAAAACTGATTCTGACGGCAGTGCTCTTCGCACTGGTGTTTGTAGGGGTGCCGCAACTAGAGCCTAAAGCTCTGTTCGGGATTTACTTGCTGGCTCTGTTAGTCAGCTGGTGTGCACCCCTGTTAATGAAAAACGCATTTACAAGACCTTAGAGCGATTGAGGCAAACATGGCAGCAGAAAGCGCTTCGGGTTACATCCAGCACCACTTGCAGAACCTGACCTTCGGTCGTCTGCCTACTGGTGATTGGGGGTTCGCCCACACAGCCGAGCAAGCCAAGGAAATGGGCTTCTGGGCATTCCACGTCGATACCCTAGGCTGGTCCGTATTCCTCGGCCTGGTATTCATCTTCCTCTTCCGCTCGGCGGCCAAGAAGGCCACCAGCGGGCAGCCGGGCGGCCTGCAGAACTTCGTCGAAGTGATGATCGAGTTCGTCGACGGCAGCGTGAAGGACACCTTCCACGGGCGTAATCCGCTGATCGCGCCGCTGGCCCTGACCATCTTCGTCTGGATCTTCCTGATGAACCTGATGGACCTGGTGCCGGTCGACTTCCTGCCGATGCTGGCGGCCAAGATCACCGGCAACGAGCACCTGTTCTTCCGCGTGGTTTCCACCACCGACCCGAACGCCACCTTCGGCATGGCCATCTCGGTGTTCGCCCTGATCATCTTCTACAGCATCAAGGTCAAGGGTATCGGCGGCTTCCTCGGCGAACTGACCCTGCACCCGTTCCACAGCAGCAACATGGCGGTCCAGATCATTCTGATCCCGGTGAATTTCCTGCTGGAATTCGTGACCCTGATCGCCAAGCCGGTGTCTCTTGCACTGCGTCTCTTCGGCAACATGTACGCCGGCGAGCTGATCTTCATCCTGATCGCCGTGATGTTCGGCAGCGGTCTGCTGTGGCTGGGCGGCATGGGTGTGGTGCTGAACTGGGCGTGGGCCGTGTTCCACATCCTGATCATCACCCTGCAGGCGTTCATCTTCATGATGCTGACCATCGTCTACCTGTCGATGGCGCACGAAGACAGCCACTGATCCAAAGGTTCTGATGAACTCCCGCTTCGCGGCGGGAGTTGCCGAACGGCGGGAGGGAAATTCCCCCTCCCCTGAAAGAAAGTTTCACTTAACTTGCTTCAACCTTTAACCAACACGACACAAAGTCGGGAGGAAAAATGGAAACTGTAGTTGGACTCACTGCTATTGCCGTTGCTCTGCTGATTGGCCTGGGTGCCCTGGGTACCGCTATCGGCTTCGGTCTGCTGGGCGGCAAGTTCCTGGAAGGCGCTGCTCGCCAGCCGGAAATGGTTCCGATGCTGCAGGTGAAAATGTTCATCGTCGCCGGTCTGCTCGATGCCGTGACCATGATCGGTGTTGGTATCGCACTGTTCTTCACCTTCGCGAACCCGTTCATTGCTCAGGTAGCACAGTAATTCCCGGCTACCGGGAATTCGACTGACAACGAACGAGCGAGGTGTTGGCGTGAACATTAATGCAACTCTGATCGGCCAGGCCATTGCGTTCGCCATCTTCGTCATCTTCTGCATGAAGTTCGTATGGCCTCCGGTCATCGCGGCTCTGCAGGAGCGTCAGAAGAAGATCGCTGATGGCCTGGACGCTGCCAACCGTGCGGCTCGTGATCTGGAGCTGGCCCATGAGAAAGTGGCCCAGCAACTGCGCGAAGCCAAGACCCAGGCAGCTGAAATCGTCGAGCAGGCGAAAAAGAGCGCTAACCAGATCGTCGATGAAGCTCGCGAGCAGGCCCGTGTCGAAGGCGAACGCCTGAAGGCCCAGGCCCAGGCGCAGATCGAACAGGAAATCAACAGCGTCAAGGACGCCCTGCGTGCCCAAGTGGGTGCCCTGGCTGTCACCGGCGCCGAGAAGATCCTGGGCGCTTCGATCGACGCCAACGCGCACCAGCAGCTGGTTGACCGGCTGGCCGCCGAGATTTAAGCGAGGGCGATATGGCAGAACTGACCACGTTGGCTCGTCCTTACGCGAAGGCCGCTTTCGAGTACGCGCATGCCCACCAGCAACTGGCCGACTGGTCCGTTGCCCTGGGCGTGCTGGCCGCAGTGTCGCAGGACGACACCGTGCGCCAGCTGCTGAAAGAGCCTTCGCTGACCGCGAAGAGCAAGGCTGACAGCCTGATCGACGTATGTGGCGACAAGCTCAATGCTCCGGCCCAGAACTTCGTCCGAACTGTGGCTGAAAACAAACGGCTCGACCTGCTGCCGGCCATCGCTGAGATGTACGAGCAGTTGAAGGCAGAGCAGGAAAAGCTGGTCGAGGTCGAGGTCATCAGTGCCTTCACCTTGAGCCAGGAACAGCAGGACAAACTCGCCAAGGCTCTCAGCGCCCGGCTCAGTCGCGAAGTGCGGCTTAATGCGTCGGAAGACGCGAGCCTGATCGGCGGCGTGGTGATCCGCGCCGGTGACTTGGTAATCGATGGCTCGGTTAGCGGCAAGCTCGCGAAACTGGCCGAAGCGTTGAAATCTTGAGTTTGAAGGGGCAGCGGCATGCAGCAACTCAATCCTTCCGAAATTAGTGAAATCATCAAGGGGCGCATCGAGAAGCTCGATGTCGCCTCGCAAGCGCGTAACGAAGGCACCATCGTCAGCGTGTCCGACGGCATCGTGCGCATCTTCGGTCTGGCCGACGTCATGTACGGCGAGATGATCGAATTCCCGGGCGGCGTCTACGGCATGGCGCTGAACCTGGAGCAGGACTCCGTCGGCGCCGTGGTTCTGGGTGAATACCAGGACCTGAAAGAAGGCATGAACGCCAAGTGCACCGGCCGCATCCTGGAAGTACCGGTCGGTCCGGAACTGCTGGGCCGCGTGGTCGATGCCCTGGGCAACCCGATCGACGGCAAGGGCCCGATCGGCGCCAAGCTGACCGACGCGATCGAGAAGGTCGCTCCGGGCGTGATCTGGCGTAAGTCGGTAGACCAGCCGGTACAGACCGGCTACAAGTCCGTCGACGCGATGATCCCGATCGGCCGCGGCCAGCGCGAGCTGATCATCGGCGACCGTCAGATCGGCAAGACCGCCCTGGCTGTCGACGCCATCATCAACCAGAAAGACAGCGGCATTAAGTGCATCTACGTGGCGATCGGTCAGAAGCAATCGACCATCGCCAACGTCGTGCGCAAGCTGGAAGAGAACGGCGCCCTGGCCAACACCATCGTGGTCGTCGCCAGTGCTTCCGAATCGGCTGCCCTGCAATACCTGGCTCCGTACTCCGGCTGCACCATGGGCGAATACTTCCGCGACCGCGGCGAAGACGCCCTGATCATCTACGATGACCTGTCCAAGCAGGCCGTGGCCTACCGCCAGATCTCCCTGCTGCTGCGCCGTCCGCCGGGCCGCGAAGCCTACCCGGGCGACGTGTTCTATCTCCACAGCCGTCTGCTGGAGCGCGCTTCCCGCGTTTCCGAAGAGTACGTCGAGAAGTTCACCAATGGCGAAGTGAAAGGCAAGACCGGTTCCCTGACCGCCCTGCCGATCATCGAAACCCAGGCCGGCGACGTTTCCGCGTTTGTTCCGACCAACGTGATCTCCATCACCGACGGTCAGATCTTCCTGGAAACCTCGATGTTCAACTCGGGTATCCGTCCGGCGGTCAACGCCGGTATCTCGGTATCCCGCGTGGGTGGTGCGGCCCAGACCAAGATCGTCAAGAAGCTGTCCGGCGGCATTCGTACCGCCCTGGCCCAGTACCGCGAGCTGGCGGCCTTCGCCCAATTCGCTTCCGACCTGGACGAAGCCACTCGCAAGCAGCTGGACCATGGTCAGCGCGTAACCGAGCTGATGAAGCAGAAGCAGTACGCGCCGATGTCCATCGCCGACATGTCCCTGTCGCTGTATGCAGCTGAACGTGGCTACCTGAGTGATGTGGAAGTCGCCAAGGTTGGTGATTTCGAGCAGGCCCTGATCGCCTACTTCAACCGTGAGAACGCCGCTCTGATGGCGAAGATCAACGAGAAGGGCGACTTCAACGACGAAATCGACGCTGGCATCAAGGCTGGCATCGAGAAGTTCAAGGCCACCCAAACCTGGTAAGCCGCAGCGGGGACCTGCGAAGGTCCCCGCCTGCTAACCCGATAGGTGTCAAATGGCAGGCGCAAAAGAGATTCGCAGCAAGATTGCGAGCATCAAAAGCACGCAAAAGATCACCAATGCCATGAACAAGGTGGCGACCAGCAAGATGCGCAAGGCTCAGATGCGCATGGCTGCCGGCCGTCCCTATGCTGATCGCATTCGCCAGGTGATCGGCCATCTGGCCAACGCCAACCCGGAATACCGTCATCCGTTCATGGTCGAGCGCGAAGTCAAGCGCGTCGGCTACATCGTGGTGAGTTCCGACCGTGGCCTGGCCGGCGGCCTGAACATCAACCTGTTCAAGGCGCTCGTGAAAGACATGAGCGCCCAGCGCGAGCAAGGCGTTGACGCTGATCTGTGCGTGTTCGGTTCGAAAGGTGCGGCTTTCTTCAAGAACTATGGCGGCAACGTTGTCGCGGCCATCAGTCATCTTGGCGAGGAGCCGTCGATCAACGACCTGATCGGCAGCGTGAAGGTCATGCTCGACGCGTACCTGGATGGCCGTATCGACCGCCTGTATGTGGTTTCCAACAAGTTCGTCAACACCATGACGCAGAAGCCGACCGTGGAACAGCTGGTTCCGCTGGTGGCCGATGACGACGCGGACCTGAAGCATCACTGGGACTACCTCTACGAACCCGATGCCAAGGCTCTGCTGGATGGCCTGCTGGTTCGCTACGTGGAATCCCAGGTGTACCAGGCCGTGGTTGAGAACAACGCCTGTGAGCAGGCGGCCCGGATGATTGCAATGAAGAACGCTACCGACAACGCCGGCGAGCTGATCAGCGAATTGCAGCTGGTCTACAACAAGGCGCGTCAGGCGGCGATCACCCAGGAAATCTCGGAAATCGTCGGCGGCGCTGCCGCGGTGTAAGAACAGGTTCAAAATTCAGAGGAACCAGACATGAGTAGCGGACGTATCGTTCAAATCATCGGCGCCGTAATCGACGTGGAATTCCCGCGCGATTCAGTGCCGAAAATCTACGAAGCCCTGAAGGTTCAGGGCGTCGAAACCACCCTGGAAGTCCAGCAGCAGCTGGGCGACGGCGTGGTTCGTTCCATTGCGATGGGTTCCACCGAAGGCCTCAAGCGTGGCCTGAACGTGGACAGCACCGGTGCTGCCATCTCCGTGCCGGTCGGCAAGGCGACCCTGGGCCGGATCATGGACGTTCTGGGCAACCCGATCGACGAAGCCGGTCCCATCGGCGAAGAAGAGCGCTGGGGCATCCACCGCGAAGCTCCCTCCTATGCCGATCAGGCTGGCGGCAACGAGCTGCTGGAAACCGGTATCAAGGTAATCGACCTGGTCTGCCCGTTCGCCAAGGGCGGCAAGGTCGGCCTGTTCGGTGGCGCCGGCGTGGGCAAGACCGTGAACATGATGGAGCTGATCCGCAACATCGCCATCGAGCACAGCGGTTATTCCGTGTTCGCTGGTGTGGGCGAGCGTACCCGTGAGGGTAACGACTTCTACCACGAGATGAAGGACTCCAACGTTCTCGACAAGGTAGCCCTGGTATACGGCCAGATGAACGAGCCGCCGGGCAACCGTCTGCGCGTGGCACTGACCGGCCTGACCATGGCCGAGAAGTTCCGTGACGAAGGCCGTGACGTACTGCTGTTCATCGACAACATCTACCGTTACACCCTCGCCGGTACCGAAGTATCCGCACTGCTGGGCCGTATGCCGTCCGCGGTAGGTTATCAGCCGACCCTGGCCGAAGAGATGGGCGTTCTGCAGGAGCGCATCACCTCCACCAAGCAAGGCTCGATCACCTCGATCCAGGCCGTATACGTACCTGCGGACGACCTGACCGACCCGTCCCCGGCGACCACCTTCGCCCACCTGGACGCGACCGTCGTACTGTCCCGTGACATCGCCTCGCTGGGTATCTACCCGGCAGTGGACCCGCTGGACTCGACTTCCCGCCAGCTGGACCCGCTGGTGATCGGCCAGGAGCACTACGAGGCCGCCCGTGGCGTACAGTATGTACTGCAGCGCTACAAGGAACTGAAGGACATCATCGCGATCCTCGGCATGGACGAACTGTCAGAGTCCGACAAACTGCTGGTGGCCCGCGCTCGTAAGATCCAGCGCTTCCTGTCCCAGCCGTTCTTCGTGGCCGAAGTCTTCACCGGTTCCCCGGGCAAGTACGTGTCGCTGAAGGACACCATCGCTGGCTTCAAGGGCATCCTCAACGGCGACTATGACCACCTGCCGGAGCAGGCGTTCTACATGGTCGGCGGCATCGAGGAAGCCATCGAGAAAGCGAAGAAGATGTGATCCCCGCGCCCGGCGACGGGCGCTTACCAGGCCGCGTGATCCGTTGCGCGGCCGGTTACGAGAGGCAAGGCTATGGCTATTACAGTCCACTGCGACATCGTCAGCGCCGAAGGGGAAATCTTCGCCGGTCTGGTCGAGCTGGTCGTCGCGCATGGCTCCCTGGGTGACCTGGGTATCGCCATGGGCCACGCGCCGCTGCTCACCGAGCTCAAGCCCGGTCCGATCCGTCTGGTGAAGCAGGGTGGCGAGCAGGAGGTGTTCTACATCTCCGGCGGTTTCCTCGAAGTCCAGCCGAACATGGTGAAGGTTCTCGCCGACACCGTCATTCGCGCTGCCGACCTCGACGAAGCGGCTGCCCAGAGCGCCCTGAAGGAAGCCGAGAAGGCTCTGAGCCAGAAAGGCGCCGAGTTCGACTACGGCTCCGCGGCTGCCCGTCTGGCCGAGGCCGCAGCTCAGCTGCGTACCGTCCAGCAGGTGCGCCGGAAGTTCGGCGGCTGAGTCGGCGCGAAGCCCGAGGGCTTCAGCGACAAATTGGAAAAGGGTAGCCTTGGCTACCCTTTTTCTTTTTCCACTCCACGGGTTTCGCCCGTATGCACCAGGAACGCAGCTCTCCCATGTCCCTCGAAATCGTCATTCTCGCCGCCGGCCAGGGCACCCGCATGCGCTCGGCCCTGCCGAAGGTCCTCCATCCCATCGCCGGCAAGCCGATGCTCGCCCATGTGATCGATACCGCGCGCAGCCTGTCTCCCCAGCGCATCCACGTGGTGATCGGACACGGCGCCGAGCGGGTACGCGAGACCCTGGCGGCGGACGACATCGACTTCGTGCTGCAGGCCGAGCAACTCGGCACCGGCCACGCCGTGGCGCAGGCGCTGCCGTTCCTCCAGGCCGAGCGGGTGCTGATCCTCTATGGCGACGTGCCGCTGATCGAGCAGCCGACCCTGGAACGCCTGCTGCAACAGGCCACTCCGGAGCAGCTGGCCCTGCTCACCGTGGAACTGGCTGACCCGACCGGCTACGGCCGGATTCTGCGCGACGATGCCGGCGAGGTGCGGGCGATCGTCGAGCAGAAGGACGCTACCCCCGAGCAGCGCGCGATCCGCGAGGGCAATACCGGCATCCTGGCAGTGCCGCGGGAACGCCTGGCCGGCTGGCTCGGCCGCTTGTCGAACCAGAATGCCCAGGGCGAGTACTACCTCACCGACGTCATCGCCATGGCCGTGACGGACGGCCTGCGCGTGGCCACCGCGCAGCCGGAGGACGCCATGGAAGTCCAGGGCGCCAACGACCGCATCCAGCTCGCCGAACTGGAGCGCCACCACCAGCAGCGCATCGCCCGGCGCCTGATGGCCCAGGGCGTGACCCTGCTCGACCCCGCGCGCTTCGACGTGCGCGGCGAGATCAGCGTCGGCCGCGACGTGCAGATCGACGTCAACGTGATCCTCGAAGGCAAGGTGGTGATCGAGGACGAGGTATCCATCGGGCCGAACTGCCTGATCAGGAACAGCACCCTGCGCCGCGGCGCCATCGTCAAGGCCAACAGCCACCTGGAAGGCGCTGTGGTCGGCGAAGGCGCGGACGTCGGCCCGTTCGCCCGCCTGCGTCCCGGCAGCGTGCTGGAGCAGCGCGCCCATGTGGGTAACTTCGTCGAGCTGAAGAACGCGCACCTGCACGAGGGTGTGAAGGTCGGCCACCTGACCTACCTGGGCGATACCGAAGTCGGCCGCAACAGCAACATCGGCGCCGGCACCATCACCTGCAACTACGATGGTGCGAACAAGTTCCGCACGGTGATCGGCGAGGATGCCTTCATCGGCTCCAACAACTCCCTGGTCGCGCCTGTGGATATCGGCGCCGGAGCCACGACTGGCGCGGGTTCCACCATCACCAGCGATGTCCCGGACAACACCCTCGCCATCGGCCGCGGCAAGCAGCGGGTGATCGAGGGCTGGAAGCGTCCGGAGAAGATCCGCAAGTCCTGATGCGAAAAGCCGCTGCGCCTGCCGGACGGGCGCAGCGGATTCGCTGTGGATAAGTTGGCAGCCGACTTATCCACGGAATCTTATGCACAGCCGGGCGTTGCCGCGGCGTTTCACGGGAGCCAAGGCATGGACATGCTCGGCGTCGCCATCCTCATCTTTCTGATCACCGACCCCTTCGGCAATATCGCCGTGTTCCTCGCCGCGCTGAAATCGGTGCCGGCGGAAAGGCGCCTGAAGGTCGCCCTGCGCGAGCTGCTGTTCGCCCTTGGCCTGCTGCTGCTGTTCCTCACCCTCGGCGAGCACATCCTCACCGGCCTCGGCCTGTCGCGGGAAGCCACCGGCATCGCCGGCGGCATCATCCTCTTCGTGGTCGCCATGCGCCTGATCTTCCCCACGCCCCAGGGCGTGCTCGGCGACATGCCGGACAGCGAGCCGCTGCTGGTGCCGCTGGCCACGCCCGCCGTAGCCGGGCCCTCGGCGCTGGCCATGCTGATCACCCTGCGCACCACCTACACTGGTCCGTTGTGGGAACTGTACCTGGCGGTGATCCTGGCCTGGGCGGCGACGGCATTGATCCTTCTGCAGGCTTCCTTCCTCCAGCGCTTCCTCGGTCCGCGCGGACTGACGGCGGTGGAGCGCCTGGCGGGCATGCTGCTGATCATGCTGAGCGTCAACATGCTGCTGGTGAACCTGCGCAGCGTCCTGCACATCGCCGCCTGACCACCGGAGCCGCCATGCGTCTTCTTTCCGTACTGCTCGCCGCACTGTTGCTCGCCGGCTGTGCCGAAAAGGGGCTGCGCATCGATACCGAGCATGTATCGCGCGCCCAGGACAGCCGCATCCAGTACATCGTCATCCACTACACCTCGTCCAACCTGCCGCGCTCCCTGTCGATGCTGACCCGCGGCGACGTCAGCGCGCACTACCTGATCGGCGACGACCAGCCACCGACCGTCTACCGCCTGGTCGACGAGAACCGCCGCGCCTGGCACGCCGGGGAAAGCGAATGGCAGGGGCGGACCTGGCTGAACGCCACCTCGATCGGCATCGAGATGGTCAATCCGGGCTACCGCGAAACGCCCCACGGCCGCATCTGGGCGCCCTACCAGGACGCGCAGATCGACGCGCTGATACCGCTGCTCAAGGACATCGTCAGGCGCCACGGCATCACCCCGGACCACATCCTCGGCCACAGCGACATCGCACCCCAGCGCAAGGTCGATCCGGGGCCGCTGTTCCCCTGGAAGCGCCTGGCCGACGCCGGGCTCATCCGCTGGCCGAAGGCGGCCGACATCCAGCGCCACCTGCAGGGCTTCAACGGCGAACTGCCCTCGGTGGCCTGGTTCCAGCAGCAACTGGCCCGGCATGGCTACCGGGTGCCGCTGCACGGCGTGCTCGACCAGCCCACGCGCAACGTGATCGGCGCCTTCCAGATGCGCTACCGGCCGGCGCTGTTCGACGGCGAGCCGGATCTCGAGACGGCCGCGCTGCTGCTGTCCGTGCCCACTTCCTGAGTTCACACCGGCAGCAGTATGGAAAAGCGGGTGCCCTTGCCCGGCTGCGAGTGCACGGCGATGCGCCCGCCGTGCAGCTGGACGATCTCCTTGCACAGCGCCAGCCCCAGGCCGACCCCACCCTTCTTGCGGCCGACCTGGACGAACGGCTCGAAGATGCGGCCCTGCTGGCTGTAGGGAATGCCTTCCCCCGAATCGGTCACTGCCACCGCCACCCGTTCGCCCTGGCGGCGCGCCTGCAGGAGGATCTCGCCGCCACTGGGGGTGTGGCGCAGCGCGTTGTCCAGCAGGTTGTCCAGCACCCGCTCGAACTGCAGGGAATCCAGCTTCATCGCCGGCAGCTCGTCCTCCAGTTCCAGCTCCAGGCGGATCTGCTTGTTTTCCGCCAGTTCGCCGAAACGCTTGCGCACCTCGCCCAGCAGTTCCGGCAGGTCGCAGGGGCGCCGGTCGAGCTTCTGCAGGCCGCTCTGGTAGCGGGAGAAGTTCAGCAGGTCGTTGATCAGCCGGACCAGGCGGGACATTTCCTCGTCCACCGTGCGCACCAGGTCCAGCTCGCGGGATTCGGCGGGGAATTCCAGGCGCTCGCGCAGCAGGCCGAACGCCATGTGCATGCCGGTGACCGGGGTACGCAGCTCATGGGAGGCGCGCAGGACGAATTCGTTGCGCACGCGCTCGAAGTTGCGCAGCTCGGTCACGTCGCGGACCACCATCACCGCGCCCATGTTGCGGCCGTCGTCATGGGTCACCGGGGTCATGCTCCAGGCCAGCACGCGGTTTTCCCCGTCGATTTCCCGCTCCAGGTCGCGGGGCGTCTCTTCCAGACTCTCGCCATGCAGCACGCGCAGGGTCGCCTGGCTCAGCTCGGGGTTGTCCAGCAGGGCGCCCACTTCCTTGCCGTGGGGATCGCAACCGGGAAACAGCTGCTGGCTGGCCACCGGGTTGGCATGTTCGACGCAGCCGTGGCGGTCGATGATCACCATGCCGTCGCTGATGCTGTCGAGCACCGCCTGCAGGCGCTTGCGGCCATAGTCCAGCGCCTCCACGTTGGTGGCCTTGTACTGGCGCAGGGCCTCGGCCATCAGGCCGAAGCGGCGGATCAGCGAAGCCATCTCGGAGACGGTGGAAATCGGCAGGGTCACGTCGAAATCGCCCTGGCCGATCTTGTCCGCCGCCTTGGCCATGGTCTCGATCGGCGCGCCGAAACGGCGGGCGATGCTGTGGGCGGTGATGAAGCCGATCAGCAGGATGGCGATGCCCACCAGCCCGAGCAGGCCCGCGCTCAGCCAGGCGCGCTGGCGTGAGCGGGCTTCGCTCAGCTTGATGTTCTCCAGCGCGTACTGGTGGAGTTCCTGCAGGCGGTGGCGCAGGTCGTCCGCGCTGCGGGCCAGGTCCTGGTCGTCGAGCAGGCTGGCGCCGGAGGATTCGACCAGGGCCAGGTCCTTCAGGAAGGTGCGGTTGGCTGCCTCGATGCCGCTGTAGGCCTGCCGTTCGGTTTCGTCGCCGGATTGCCGGTAGCCCTGCTGCAGCACCTGGCGGAAGTGTTGCTGGGCGGCGTCGAGGCGTGCCGGATCGGGACTGTCGCTGAGGATCAGCATCAACTGGTCGCCCAGCGCCTTGCGCAGCTGCTGGCTGACTTCGATGGTGGTGAAATTCTGCGTGATGCTGCGTTCCTGTTCGCGGCCCGTCTGCATGACGCTGAACAGCCCGAGCAGCAGGCCGAGCAGGGCGACCGTGATCAGCGCCGAGAAGCTGAGGAACAGCCTCGTACGCAGCGTCATGGCGATGGGCAGATTCACAGGTTGTACTGTTTCCGCTTTCGATACAGCGTCGAAGTGTCGATCCCCAGCGTCTTGGCCGCCTGGTCGAGGGTGGCGCTGGTAGCCATCACCGCGGTGATGTGCGCCTTTTCCAGCTCTTCCAGGCTGAGCGGCTCGCCGATGCGCGGCGCGGAGCTGCCGCCCTGTTCGCTGAGACCCAGATGTTCAGTTCCGATCATCTCCTGATTGCAGATGATGCTTGCCCGTTCGATGACATTGCGCAACTCGCGGACGTTGCCGGGCCAGCTGTACTGGCGCAGCACCTCGCGCGCCTCCTCGCTGAAGCCGCGGGCCGGCCGGCCGTATTCCCTGACGAAGCGGGCGAGGAAGCGCTCGCACAGGCCGGGGATGTCCTCGCTGCGTTCGCGCAGCGGCGGCAGGTTGAGCACGATGACGTTGAGCCGGTAGAGCAGGTCCTCGCGGAACTGCCCCTGCGCGACCATCGCGCCGAGGTCGCGGTTGGTGGCGGCGAGGATGCGCACGTCGGCGCGGCGGGACACCGGGTCGCCGATGCGCTCGTATTCCTTGTCCTGGATGAAGCGCAACAGCTTCGGCTGCAGGGTCAGCGGGAAGTCGCCGATCTCGTCGAGGAACAGGGTGCCGCCATCGGCCTGGTGGATGCGCCCGAGGGTGTTCTCCGTGGCCCCGGTGAAGGCGCCGCGGCTGTGGCCGAACAGTTCGCTTTCCATCAGCTCGGCGCTCAGCGACGGGCAGTTGATGGTCACGCAGGACTTCTTCGCGCGCTTGCTCCAGCCGTGGATCGCCCGCGCCAGTTCGCCCTTGCCCGAGCCGGATTCGCCGAGGATGAGGATGTTGGCGTCGGTGGCGGCGACCTGCCGCGCGGTTTCCAGCACCGCGGTCATGGCCGGGCTCTGCGATTCGAGCACGTCGCCCTGCTTGCGCATCTCGCCTTCCAGCGCCTCGATGCGCGCGGTGAGCTGGCGCACTTCCAGCTGTTTGGCCGCGGCCAGGCGCAGCTGGTCCGGGCTGCATGGCTTCATCAGGTAGTCGGCGGCGCCGGATTGCATGGCGTCGACGGCGGTATCCACGGCGGAATGCGCGGTGACTATCACCACCCGCATCCAGGGCGCCTGGATGCGCATCTGGGCGAGCAGGTCCAGGCCGTTGTCATCGCCCAGGCGCAGATCGAGGAAGCACAGGTCGAAGACCTGGCGTTGCAGCAGCGCGTCTGCCTGGGCGGCGCTGCTGGCGGTGGCGACCGTGTAACCCTGGTCCTCCAGGCAATAGCGGAAGGAACGCAGGATCGCCGGTTCATCGTCGACCAAGAGAATTCTTCCTTGTTGCTCGGTGGGTTCCATTCAGTCGAATCCTCATATGGGGCGGGCTTTTCGTTAGTCCCGGAAAATCCGTGCAAGTTGCAAGAAAAATAGCCTCTGTTTCGGCCATGTCGGGCCCGGAGCGCAGGGATTGCAGAATGCACGGCCTGCCATGGCCCGTCGTGCAGAATGCTTGCCGCTCCGTTTCCTGGGTCAATGCGTAAATACCTGAATCGAAAGAAAAAAATTCAGAGCCCGGAAATGGCATGGGGCCTGCTTCGATACCGCTGAAGGGATTTCGTCAGCGCAATGGCGCGAGGAACGCAAACGATCGGCCAGCAAGCGGGAGAAATGAGATGAATGGCTTCGCTGCTGTTACGGAGTTTCTCGGCAAGGCCCTGTTACCGGGCGCGGCTTTCCTGGCGCTGCTGGTGCCGATCCAGCCCACGGATTTCGCCGCCGGCCGCGCACCAACGCCCGTGCAACTGACGATCCCCCTGCAAACGGAATTCACGCGCTACCAGCAGCGCCACGATGTGGCCGACCACATCGACGCTGGCCGTGAGTGGCAGCTCCAGGACATCCGCCCCAGACAGCAACGCTGGGTGTTCTGAGTGTCGATGGCGGCGCCTCGCGCGCCGGCTGATAAAAACCGGAAGAGGAGAAACCCCATGCTCAGCTGGGCTCTGACATTCCTGATCATCGCGATCATCGCCGGCGTGCTCGGTTTTGCCGGTATAGCCGGCGCTGCGACCAGCATCGCCAAGATTCTTTTCGTGCTGTTCCTGGTCCTGTTCGTCGTGTCGTTCTTCATGGGACGGCGGCGGGGCTGAGCAGCCGCCAGGCGCCGGGAAAGCCGGCAGCGGCGAACGAATCGCGGAATTGCGCGGTCGGAATGACCGGCGCATGGCCAGGGGGCCGGGATGCTCGGGATGATTTCGGTCCGGAGCGACCCAGGAGTACAGGGGGTACTCCCGCCATGGCGGGCCAGGCCACGGGAGCCTGAACGGCTCCATGAAGGCCACGACGGAGTCCGGGCGGTGTCCTGTCCTGCAGGGGCCGTCCGGACTCCGAAGGGCCGGAAACTCGATGACGGCCGCAAAGGCCGGCACCCTCACCGGCGCATTCGCCGCCGGGTCCATTCCTGGTTTCGAAATACCTTTCTCGGGCGAGCCTTCGACCGCGCGCTACCTATTGCATGCGAACGGCAAGGCGGGCGACATGCTCGCCCTGGAAGCGCGCCAACGCCAGTTCCTTCTCGCTGGGTTTGCGCGAGCCGTCCGAACCGGCGATGGTCGCCGCGCCGTAGGGCGAGCCGGCGCGAAGTTCGCTGATGTCAGTCAATTCCGGTGCGCTGTAGGGCAGTCCTACAATCACCATTCCGTGATGCGCCAGCGTATTCCAGAAAGAGGTAATGGTGGTTTCCGAACCGCCACCGGTCCCGGTGGAGGTGAACACGCTGGCGAACTTGCCGATCAAGGCTCCCTTTACCCACAGGCCGCCGGTCTGGTCGAGGAAGGTGCGCATCTGCCCGGCCATGTTGCCGAAGCGGGTGGGCGAGCCGAACAGGATCGCGTCGTAGTCCGCCAGTTCCTGCGGCGTCGCCACCGGGGCCTGCTGGTCCAGCTTGGCGCCGGCATTGCGGGCGACATCCTCGGGCATGGTCTCCGGCACGCGCTTCAGGGTCACCTCGACACCGGGCACCCTGAGCGCGCCTTCGGCCACGGCTTCGGCCATGCGTTCGATGTGACCGTACATCGAGTAGTACAGCACCAGGATCTTCTTCATCGGGGAACTCCTTGATCGGCAACGGTGGCCAGTGACGGCCGGACTGCATCCAGCCTAGACGGCTTTCCAGCCCTCTGCGCATGGGTGCATGGGCAGTGCGGCCCATGCGGAAATCCAATAGTTCAGGCCTGTGGAACCCTGGTTCCGTGCGCCATTTTCCATGCCGATCGTGCATGGGGTAGCCATTTCCGGCATTAGACGCAGGGTGGAGGCGTATGAATGATTGCGCCCTTTTTTCGCTGGCCGCCGGTACCCCGGCGGCTGGGCGGACCCCCGGCTTCCACAAGAATCAAGGGTGACTCACATGGGCAAAACCAAGCTCAGCCTGGCCTGGCAGATCGTCATCGGCCTGGTCGTCGGCATCGCCGTCGGCGCGCTGATCCACAACATCGACGCGGCGCAGAAGGCCTGGTGGATCGGCAACGTCCTGCAGCCGGCCGGCGACATCTTCATCCGCCTGATCAAGATGATCGTCGTACCGATCGTGATCTCCTCGCTGATCGTCGGCATCGCCGGCATGGGCGACGCCAAGAAGCTTGGCCGCATCGGCCTGAAGACCATTCTCTATTTCGAGATCATCACCACCGTCGCCATCGTCGTCGGCCTGCTGCTGGCCAACCTGTTCCATCCGGGCGTCGGCATCGACATGAGCACCCTGGGCACTGTGGATATCTCCCAGTACAGGCAGACCGCCCAGGAGGTCCAGCACGACCACGCGCTGATCTCCACCATCCTCAACCTGATCCCGTCCAACGTCTTCGCCGCCATGGCGCGCGGCGAGATGCTGCCGATCATCTTCTTCTCGGTGATGTTCGGCCTCGGCCTGTCCTCGCTGCCGGCGCCGACCCGCGAGCCGCTGGTGAGGATGTTCCAGGGCATCGCCGAGGCGATGTTCCGCGTCACCCACATGATCATGTGCTACGCGCCGGTCGGGGTGTTCGCGCTGATCGCCGTGACCGTCGCCAACTTCGGCTTCGCCTCGCTGCTGCCGCTGGCCAAGCTGGTGGTGCTGGTGTATTTCGCCATCGCCTTCTTCGCCTTCATGGTCCTCGGCCTGGTGGCGCGCCTGTTCGGCTTCTCGATCATCCGCATCATGCGCATCTTCAAGGACGAGCTGGTGCTGGCCTATTCCACCGCCAGCTCCGAGACCGTGCTGCCGCGCATCATCGAGAAGATGGAAGCCTACGGCGCACCCAGGGCGATCAGCAGCTTCGTGGTGCCCACCGGCTACTCCTTCAACCTCGACGGCTCGACCCTGTACCAGAGCATCGCGGCGATCTTCATCGCCCAGCTCTACGGCATCGACCTGTCCATCGGCCAGCAGATCATGCTGGTGCTGACCCTGATGGTGACCTCCAAGGGCATCGCCGGGGTGCCGGGCGTGTCCTTCGTGGTGCTGCTGGCGACCCTCGGCAGCGTCGGCATCCCGCTGGAAGGCCTGGCCTTCATCGCCGGCGTCGACCGCATCATGGACATGGCGCGCACCGCGCTGAACGTGATCGGCAACGCCCTGGCGGTGCTGGTGGTGTCGAAGTGGGAAGGCCTCTACGACCAACAGCAGGGCGAGCGCTATTGGGCCGCAGTGGAGCAGGGCAAGGCGGCGGAGTTGCCGCTGGCTGGCGAGAGCGCCGCGCAGGTACAGAAAGTCTGATCGTTCCAGGCTCCCGCCAGAGAACCACGGCCGCGTTCTTTAAATGTAGGAGCGAGCTTGCTCGCGAAATCCGGCCACGCCAATCGCCAGCAAGCTGGCTCCTACAGGTAGGGATTGACCTGTAGGAGCGGGCATGCCCGCGACCCCACCGATGTCGCGCGCATGGCGCGCTCCTACAGGGGGCGGTGCCATTTGCCGCCACGAGGCATTCTGCACGGGCCATGCGCGCGAAAATCCCGGCAGGAACTTATCCACAAGGCCCCGGCAGTGTCCGGGGCCTTGGCGTTTCTGGCGCCGGCACGCCCATGGCCGCTATCATCCGGGCCATTCGCAAGGGGGAACGAGCATGCTCAACGGCCTGTGGCTGAGCTTCTTTCTGGTCGCCGCAGTGACGGCGCTGGCGCGCTGGCTGGTCGGTGGCGAGGCGACGGTGTTCGCCGCCATGGTCGAAAGCCTGTTCGCCATGGCCAAGCTGTCGGTCGAGGTGATGATCCTGCTGTTCGGCACCCTGACGCTCTGGCTCGGCTTCCTCCGCATCGCCGACAAGGCCGGGCTGGTGGAAGGCCTGGCGCGGCTGCTCGGCCCGCTGTTCCGCCGGCTGATGCCGGAAGTGCCGGCCGGGCATCCGGCGATCGGCCTGATCACCCTCAACTTCGCCGCCAACGGCCTCGGCCTGGACAATGCCGCCACGCCCATCGGCCTGAAGGCGATGAAGGCGCTGCAGGAACTCAACCCGAGCCAGATCGCGGCGAGCAACGCGCAGATCCTCTTCCTGGTGCTCAACGCCTCGTCGCTGACCCTGCTGCCGGTGACCATCTTCATGTACCGCGCGCAGCAGGGCGCCGCCGACCCGACCCTGGTGTTCCTGCCGATCCTCCTCGCCACCAGCGCCTCGACCCTGGCCGGCCTGCTCTCGGTGGCGCTGGTGCAGCGCCTGCGCCTGTGGGACCCGGTGGTGCTGGCCTACCTGATTCCCGGCGCGCTGCTGCTCGGCGCCTTCATGGCGCTGCTCGCCGGGATGTCCGCCACGGCGCTGGCGCACCTGTCCTCGCTGCTCGGCAACCTCACCCTGTTCGGCATCATCGTGCTGTTCCTGATCCTCGGCTGGCTGAAGAAGGTGCCGGTCTACGAGGCCTTCGTCGAGGGCGCCAAGGAAGGCTTCGAGGTGGCGAAGAGCCTGCTGCCGTACCTGGTGGCGATGCTCTGCGCGGTGGGTGTGCTGCGCGCATCCGGGGCGCTGGAGATGGTGCTGGACGGCATCCGCTGGCTGGTCCATGGCATCGGCTGGGACACCCGTTTCGTCGATGCGCTACCCACCGCGCTGGTCAAGCCGTTCTCCGGCAGCGCGGCCCGCGCCATGCTGCTGGAGACCATGCAGAACCACGGCGTCGACAGCTTCCCGGCACTGGTGGCGGCCACGGTTCAGGGCAGCACCGAGACCACCTTCTATGTGCTGGCGGTGTACTTCGGCTCGGTCGGCATCCAGCGCGCGCGCCATGCGGTGGGCTGCGCGCTGCTCGCCGACCTGGCCGGCGTGCTGGCGGCGATCGGGGTGTGCTACTGGTTCTTCGCCTGAAATTGGCGCAGATCAAGGCGACTGGCGCAATCTGCCGGCGCTTCCGGAGGCGCTTGACATCAATCAAGCAGTTTCGGCGAGGGGGAGCGTAGAAAAGTGGAAATCAAATTCCCACCTCCCTTCGGAGCACATCATGCAAACCAGTCAAACCAGTGCAGTATCCGAAAAATTCGCCGCCCTTGCGGCCGACCAATGGGTCGAGGAACTCGATGATGGCCGCCATGTGCTGATTCGTCCCCTGCGCGCCGAAGACCGTGACCGCGAGCGGGATTTCCTCAACCGCCTGTCGCCGGTCACCCGCCGGCTGCGCTTCCAGGGCGAGATCAAGGTCAGCGAATCGCTGCTCGATCACCTGATGAACATCGACTATGCGCATTCCATGGCGTTCATCGCGCTGGTCCACGACGACGGCGAACTGCGCGAGATCGGCGTCAGCCGCTACGCCGACAGCGGCGACGGCCGGCATTGCGAATGCGCCGTCACTATCGCCGACGACTGGCAGCGCCGCGGCCTGGACCTGGCGCTGATGCGGCACCTGATCGACGTGGCGCGGCGCAACGGTTTCGAAGAGATGTATTCGTTCGATTCCGCCTCCGATGCGCGGATGCGCGAGCTGGCCATCAAGCTCGGCTTCCATTCGGTGCTGAACCCGGATGACGCCACCCAGATCGTCCGCCGCCTGGAACTCTGATCCGTCCTGCCCGGGCTGCGTCGCTCAACCGCGGCGGCGCAGTCCCAGCCACAGCAAGCCCCCGCCCAGCAGCAATCCCGTCCCGCCCAGCGGATAGACCATGTCGTCGTCCAGCAGCGGCTTCTCGATCCGCAGATAACCCTCGCCCTTGAACACCTGGCGCGCGGTCGCGCTGGCCTGCTTCAGGCTGACCCTGGCGAGGCGGCGGTCGTCGTCGGGGAAGCGGCCGTTGTCGAAATCGCCCAGCGCGCCCCAGTAGTAATCCGCCAGCGCCGCGTTGCTCGGCGTGCTCCAGGCCAGTTGCGCCCGCGCCGCCCGCTTCACCCGGGAGAAACGCGCCGGTTCCAGGCCGTCGCGGCGAATGTCGTCCACCACCTTGCGCAGGGCGTCCTCGGTGGCCTGCTCGTCGCTGCGCTCGACGTCCGCGTTGAGGCTGAGGAAGCCCTGGTTGGCCCAGGCGGTGCGTTCGCTCCACGGCCCGTAGGAAAGACCGCGGCGAACCCGCAGCTCGGCGTACAGCGCATCGTTCAGGTAGGCCTGCAGCAGGCTCATGGTGGCGCCGTCGGCGCTGTCCGGCTCGGGGAAGATCCAGTGCACCAGCGCGCTCTCGCCGAACATGCCGGTGGTCTGGGTGCGCCGCTGCTGCGCCGGGTCCCTGTTCATCAGCGGCAGCTCGCGGCGTTCCGGCGTCTCATGGTCGCGCAGGGTGCCGAAGGTGCGGTCCAGGTAGACGGGCAGGCGCCGGTCCAGGTCGCCGACCAGGATCAGGGTCATGTTGCTCGGCACGTACCAGTCGGCGCGCAGCTTTTCCAGCTGGGCGCGGCTGAGCTGTTCCACCGGCGCGCGTTCCTTGCAGGCCAGGCCGAGTTCCACCGCCAGCTGCTCGTCGCCGGCGCGGCTGATGTTCTGGTGATCGAGCCAGCGCTGCAGGTGCGAATAGCGGCCGCCTTCCTCGCGCACCAGCACTTCCTTGGCCGCGGCGATCTTGCGTTCGTCCAGCTGCGTGCGACTGATCGCCTGCAGCAGCAGGGAGAGCACCTGGCGCTGGGTGGCGGCGGGCGACTCGATGACGAAGGCGGTGTCGCCCTCGCTGGTGTAGGCGTTCCACTGGCCGCCCAGGGACTGCATGCGCGCTTCCAGGGCGGCCTCGTCGCCGCCGTCCAGGCCGCTGAAGAACAGGTGTTCCATCAGGTGCGGGAGCTGGCGGTCGCGGCAGGAGAAGTCGGCGAAACCGACGCCGACGATCAGGCGGATCGAGACATGGCCACGCTGCCGGGTCGGCTTGAGCAGGACGCCCATGCCGTTCTCCAGCTGGTAGGCCGCCACCGTCGAGCGCGAATCCGCATTCGACCAGGTGCTGAGCGACAGCAGGACGAGGGAGGCCAACAACCAGCGCATGAAGGGACAGCCTGAAACCGGAGCCATGAAGATGATGGCCACGAGAATAACGGATTGCCGGGCGCCAACCTACCGGGAACCGGACCGCCGGCTTGCCGCCGTGGTTTATCCACACAGGCGCTCAGCTGGCCGCGCCCGAACCATGCAGCGGGTTATCCACCGCCACCAGGCGCTCCTTCGACGGAGCGGCGACCTCCGGCGTCTCTTCCAGCGCTTCGATCAGCCCGGCGCTGTCGTCGCCGCCGGGGTTGTCGATCACCGCATAGGCGATGGCGCAGAACAGCGAGTTCAGGCGCATCATCCCGCTGATCAGCTCGAGGTGCAGCGAGCTGGTCTCGATGCTCTGCACCACCTGCTGGCGCAGGCGATCGACGTGGGAATGGGCGAGGCGCCGTTCCTGCATGCGGAAGCGCTTCTTGGCGCGGCGCAGGCGGCGGGCGGCTTCCTGGTCGCCGTTGAGGAACACCGACAGGCCCAGGCGCAGGTTGCTCACCAGCTGGGCGTGCAGGGTGGCGATCTCGTCCAGGCCGTTCTTCGAGAAGGAGCGGCCGCGGGAGGTCTTCGCCTGGATGGCGTTGAGCATGTGCTCGATGATGTCGCCGGCCTGCTCCAGGTTGATCGCCAGCTCGATGATTTCCGCCCAGCGCCGGCTGTCGCGCTCGCCGAGGTCCTCGCGCGGCATGCGCGCCAGGTACAGCTTGATCGCCGTGTACAGCGCGTCGACGTCGTCGTCGAGCTTGCGGATCTGCTTGGCCAGCAGCCCGTCGCCGGTCTGTGCCACGCGCAGCAGGTCGTTGAGCATCTGCTCGACGATATCGCCCATGCGCAGGGTCTCGCGCACCGCGTTGACCAGCGCCAGGCTCGGCGTGTCCAGCGCGGCGGGGTCGAGATGGCGGGCGCGCACGCGGTCCTCCGGGGTTTCCCGGTCGGGTAGGATGCGCGTGCAGAAGCTCGCCATGGCCGTGGTCAGCGGCAGGCAGGCGAGACAGCGCACGGCGTTGTAGAGCACGTGGAAGGCAATCACCAGTTCCTGGGTGCGGAACGGCCAGGCGTCCACCCACTTCGCCACCGGCCCGATCAGCGGCAGCACCAGGATGCAGCCGGCGATCTTGAACAGCAGGCTGCCGAGGGTCACGCGGCGGCCGGCGGCGTTCTGCGAGGTGGAGCTGAGCAGGGCCAGGATGCCGGTGCCGAGGTTGGCGCCGACCACCAGGCACAGCGCGACCTGCAGCGAGATCACCTTGGACGTCGCCAGGGTCGCGGCGAGCAGCACGGCGGCCAGGCTGGAATAGGAAATCATGGCGAACAGTGCGCCGATCAGGGCATCCAGCATCACGTCGCCGGTCAGGCTGGAGAACAGCACCTTGACGCCCTTGGCCTGGGTCATCGGCTCGGCGGCGGCGACGATCAGCTGCAGCGCGAGGATGATCAGCCCGAGGCCGATGAACACCCGGCCGAGCTGGCCGATGCGCGTCTGCTTGCGGGTCAGGAAGAGGATCACGCCGAAGAAGATCAGCAGCGGCGACAGCCACGACAGGTCGAGGGTCAGCACCCGCGCCATCAGCGCCGTGCCGACGTCCGCGCCGAGCATGATCGCCAGCGCCGGAGCCAGCGCCATCAGGCCGCCGGCGACGAAGGAAGTGGTGAGCAGGGCGGTGGCGTTGCTGCTCTGCACCAGCGCGGTGACGCCGATGCCGGCGGCGAAGGCCAGCGGCGTTTTCTGCACGCTGTGGCTGAGCACCCGGCGCAGGTTGGCGCCGTAGACCCGGAGGATGCCGGTGCGGACGATATGGGTGCCCCACACCAGCAACGCGACGGCAGAGAGCAGATCGAGCAGTTTCAGCATGGCGGGCCCCCCTCGCGCTACCTGCCGATCCTTCCCGGGCTGCCACGACGGTCAGCGGGGGGAGCGAGCGACAACGGCCGGCTGAATGTCATCTCAATGTCATCATAGACCCGCTCCGGAGGCCGGGCGTTCGCGCATTCTCGGGAATTTCCCCGGCGCGAATCCGGTTGAACTGTGGATAAGTCTCCGGCGTCCAGAACAGGTAGACCTTCCTCCGCCGGGGACCCCGCCATGCGCCTGCCTCTCGTTGCCGTCCTGCTGTCGACCCTCGCCGGCTGCGGCGAAACCGCCAAGCTGCCAGTGGAAGCGGGCTTCGGGCCCGAGCCGCGCCTGCCGCAGCCGAACACCACGCTGCTGCCGACCATGCACATCGCCCCCGCCAGCGGCTGGCCCGCCGGTACGGCGCCACGCCCGGCGCAGGGGCTGGCGGTGCAGCGCTTCGCCGAAGGGCTCGATCATCCGCGCTGGCTCTACAGCCTGCCCAACGGCGACGTGCTGGTGGCGGAAACCAATGCGCCGCCGCGCCCGGAGGACAAGCGCGGGATCAAGGGCTGGGTGACGAAGAAGGTGCTGGCCCGCGCCGGCGCCGGGGTGCCCAGCGCCAACCGCATCAGCCTGCTGCGCGACGCCGATGGCGATGGCGTGGCGGAAAGGCGGGAGGTGTTCCTCGCCGGCCTCAACTCGCCCTTCGGCATGGCGCTGGTCGGCGACTGGCTGTACGTCGCCAACACCGACGCGGTGCTGCGCTTCCCCTACCGCAGCGGGCAGACGCGCATCGACGCCCCCGGGGAAAAGGTCGCCGACCTGCCGGCCGGGCCACTCAACCACCACTGGACCAAGAACATCCTCGCCAGCCGCGACGGCAGATACCTCTACGCTACCGTCGGCTCGAACAGCAACGTCGGCGAGAACGGCCTGGACCAGGAGGAGAACCGCGCCGCCATCCTGCAGATCGACCTGAAAACCCGCAGTACCCGGCTATATGCGTCCGGCCTGCGCAACCCCAACGGCCTCGGCTGGGAACCGCGCACCGGCGCGCTGTGGACGGCGGTGAACGAGCGCGACGAACTGGGCAGCGACCTGGTGCCGGACTACATGACCTCGGTGCAGGACGGGGGCTTCTACGGCTGGCCCTGGAGCTACTACGGCCGGCACGTGGACAAGCGGGTCAAGCCGCCGCGGCCGGACATGGTGGCGCGCGCACGGGTGCCGGACTACGCCCTCGGCGCGCACACCGCCTCGCTCGGCCTGGCCTTCTACGAGGGCGGCCTGCTGCCGGAGCGCTATGCCGGCGGGGTGTTCATCGGCCAGCACGGCTCGTGGAATCGCAAGCCGCGCAGTGGCTACCAGGTGGTCTTCGTGCCCTTCGCCGACGGCAGGCCGGCGGGACGGGCGCAGACGGTGCTGGATGGTTTCGTCGATGAGGAAGGCAAGGCGCGCGGCCGGCCGGTGGGTGTCGCGGTGGACAAGGCCGGCGCGCTGCTGGTGGCCGACGACGTCGGCAATGTGGTCTGGCGGCTGCGCTCGGCCCGCCAGGGCGCGCAGCCGCCCGGCGGGCTCACTCGCCGATGATGTCCTTGCGCAGCCGCACCGGTTCCACTTCCTTGCGGGCGCGTGCGGTGCGCATGCGGATGTTCAGCGCTTCCACCGCCAGCGAGAAGGCCATGGCGAAGTAGACGTAGCCCTTCGGCACGTGGACTTCGAAGGCTTCGGCGATCAGCACGGTGCCGACCACGATGAGGAACGACAGCGCGAGCATCTTCAGCGACGGGTGCTTGTCGATGAAGTCACTGATGGCGCCGGCGCAGAGCATCATTACCAGCACCGCGACGACGATCGCCGCGACCATCACCGGCACGTTGGACACCATGCCCACCGCGGTGATCACCGAGTCCAGGGAGAACACGATGTCGATGATGGCGATCTGGATGATGGTGCCGATGAAGCCGCCCATCATGCTCTTCGGCTCGCCCTCGGTCTCGTCCTCGCCTTCCAGGCCGTGGTAGATCTCGCTGCTGCTCTTCCACAGCAGGAACAGGCCGCCGAAGAACAGGATCAGGTCACGCCCGGAGATGCCCTGGTCGAAAACCTGGAACAGGTCGGCGGTCAGGCGCATCACCCAGGTGATCGACAGCAGCAGGAGGATGCGCGTGACCATCGCCAGCGCCAGCCCGAAGAACCGGGTGCGCGGCTGCATGTGTTTGGGCATGCGGCCGACCAGGATGGAAATCATGATGATGTTGTCGATGCCGAGGACGATCTCCAGGGCAGTCAGGGTGAAGAACGCAATCCAGATTTCCGGGCTGGTCAGCCATTCCATTTGTAAAGTCACTCGATCAGTCGTTGAACAGGGGGAAATGGCCGAGCAGCAGGGCGGCGGCCATGATCGCCAGGCATACCAGCACGGCCCACTTCAGGGTGAAGCGCTGGTGGTCGCCGAAATCGACCTTGGCCAGGCCCACCAGCAGGTAGGTGGACGGCACCAGCGGGCTGAGCAGGTGCACCGGCTGGCCGACGATGGAGGCGCGGGCCATTTCCACCGGGGTGATGCCGTACTGCGCGGCGGCCTGGGAGAGTACCGGGAGTACGCCGTAGTAGAAAGCGTCGTTCGACATGAAGAAGGTGAACGGCATGCTCACCAGCGCGGTGATGGTCGCCAGGTACGGGCCCATGGACGGCGGGATCACCTCCAGCAGGCTCTTCGACATTGCCTCGACCATGCCGGTGCCGGAGAGGATGCCGGTGAACACCCCGGCGGCGAAGATCAGCGAGACCACCGCGAGGACGTTCTCGGCGTGCGCGCCGATGCGCTTCTTCTGCTCGATGATGCAGGGATAGTTCACGATCATCGCGATACCGAAGGCGATCATGAAGAGAACCGGCATCGGCAGGAGTCCCGCGATCAGGGTCCCCATGAGGACGATGGTCAGCACGCCGTTGAACCACAGCAGGTGCGGGCGGCAGGCGTCCGGGTGCTGGGAGACGCTGACTTCGGCCATCGCCACGTCGTCGGTGGGCAGGTGCAGCTCGCCGAGGCGGGCGCGCTCGCGTTTGCCGTAGAACCAGGCGAGGGCGAAGATCGCCGCGATGCCGGCCAGCATCGCCGGGATCATCGGCACGAAGATGTCCGCCGGATCGACATGCAGCGCGCTGGCCGCACGGGCGGTGGGGCCGCCCCAGGGGGTCATGTTCAGCACGCCGCTGGAGAGCATGATCAGGCAGGCCATCAGCAGCGGGCTCATGCCCAGGCGGCTGTACAGCGGCAGCACCGCGGCCACGCAGATCATGTAGGTGGTCGAGCCGTCGCCATCCAGGGAAACGATCATCGCCAGCGCGGCGGTGCCCAGCGAAACCTTCAGCGGGTCGCCCTTCACCAGGCGCAGGATCTTGCGCACCGCGGGATCGAACAGTCCGGAGTCGATCATGATGGCGAAGTAGAGGATGGCGAACATCAGCATCACGCCGGTGGGGGCGAGGGTGCGGATGCCGTCGAGCATCATCGGCCCGAGGCCGGCGGCGAAACCGCCGAGCACGCCGAAGGTGATCGGGACCAGGATCAGGGCGATCAGCGCGGACAGGCGCTTGGTCATGATCAGGAACATGAAGGTCGCCACCATGGCGAAGGCGAGGAGAGTCAGCATGTGGATAACTCCGTGAAGCGACGAGCGGCTGGAAGACTCAGCGGATGCTGTGGATAACGCCGGTCGGCATGGACGGAGCGCAGGCGGAGGAGGAACTGGACATGGCAATCACCATTGTTGTTGTTGTGCAAGAACCGCCGTTCGGATGACGGCATGCTGGCGATGCTAGGCGGTCAAGCTTTCAGCAAGCTTTCGCAGGGATTACCGGTGATCGTGTGGGGAACTGGAGGCTTGCCTGCGCAGGAGCGGAAGGGCCGTTGCTGGCGATCGGATCTGCCGGCTGCTCTTCAGTTGGCGGTGACTCCAGGATCGCCAGCAAGCTGGCTCCTACAAGGGGGGCTTCCATGGTCAGGATGTCCCGGGCTGCAGCTTCGTAGGGTGGATCAGGCTCCATCGATCCACCATTGCGCTGCTCCGATACCTCGCTGGTGGATGGAAAAAGCGCCATCCACCCTACGTCTGCCGGTCAGAATGCTCAGGCCCGCAACAGCCAGAGGATTCCCAGCAGGCTGGCGCCGGACAGCAGCGTCTGCAGGGTGATGATCCCCGCCATCAAATGGCTGTCGCCGCCGAGCTGGCGGGTCAGCACGTAGGCGGTGGGCGCCGTGGGCAGGGCGAAGAACAGCACCAGCACCGTGCTCTCCGTCGCCGGCAGCTGCAGCCAGCGGCCGATGGCGAAGGCCAGCAGCGGCATGCCGAGCAGGCGCACCGCGCAGTTCCAGCCCATGGCCGACACCTCGGCGCGCAGTTCCTGCGGGCGCAGCGCGGCGCCGACGCAGAGCAGGCCGAGCGGCAGGCTGGCCGCGGCGAGCAGGTTGAGCAGGCGCTCGCTGCCGCCGTCCAGGCGGAAGCCGGTCAGGTTCAGCGCCGCGCCGGCGAGGCAGGCGAGGATCAGTGGGTTGCGCAGGATCGGCATGAGCAGGCTGCGCAGGTCGTGCCCGCGCTCGGCGGTCAGCGCCCACACCGACATCAGGTTCACCGCCGGCACCATCAGCGCCAGCATCAGCGCCGCCAGGTTCAGTCCCGGCTTGCCGTAGAGGCTGCCCACCGCCGCCAACCCGAGGTAGGTGTTGAAGCGCAGCACGCCCTGGGCGAAGGCACCGAAGCGCGCCGCGTTCCAGCCGCGCAGGCGTTTTATCCACAGCAGCGCCAGCCAGGCGATGCCAAGGCCGAGCAGCACGCCCAGCGCCTGCCGCGCCAGCCCGGGATCGCGCAGCGGCGCGCTGGCCAGGCTGCTGAAGAGCAGGGCGGGGAACAGGATGAAGTAGTTGAGCCGCTCCGCCGCCGGCCAGAACTCGTCGCCGGGAAAGCCCTTGCGGCGCAGCAGCCAGCCGCCGACGATCAGTGCGAAGAGTGGCCAGAGGGCCTGGAGTAGAGCGATCACGGGTCCCCCTGGGGGTATTGGCGAGGGGGCATCTTGCCGGGCGTGATGGGGAGGGGGCAAGGATTGTGGATAAGACTGGATGGTCTGGCGTGGACTGGTTCCCTCACCCTAATCCTCTCTCGAAGGGGGAGGGGACTGACCGGAGTTGCCGGATGGCGCAGTGTATGACTTGCACCATAGTGCTCCCTCTCCCCCCGGGAGAGGGCTGGGTTTTCGGCCATTCTGTGGATAACCAATGAATCATTCACAGACCATTTACCCACAGCTCACCGCCGCAACCGTCCCCCACCGAAATGCCCGCCGCCCCACTGGCGCTGGGTGAAATTGAAGCGCTGCTGCCCCAGCTGCCTGGACTGGAACTGCTGGTTGAGCTGGTCGTGCAGGTTGCTGTTGGCCGGCTGCACCGTCTGCCAGCCGTTGTCGGTGTGCTTCTGCCAGCCGCCGTCCTGGGTGTGCTGGTAGACGTTGCCGTCGTGCCCGGCGTAGATGTCGCCGTTCTTCCAGGCCACCGCGCTGTCGGTGCGGCGGTTGTAGGCGATGCCCTTGCTGCCGGCGGTGGCGGTGCCGTCATGGACGTTGCCGCTGATCCCGCGCTCGGCGATCACCGTGCGCCCGGTCTGCGCGTCGTGGCCGGCGACCTGGCGGCCGGCGGCATAGTCGCCGGTGTTGCGGTTGCCCACCACGCCGGAACGTCCGGCGCCTTCGCGGCCTGTGGATGGATTGGCGAAGGAGCCCTGGCGGCCGGCGGCGAAATTGCCCGAGTAGGGGTTGAACGCCGCGCCCTGGCTGCCCTGGAAATGCGCGCCGGTGCGCGGGTTGTAGCCGGCCGCGGCGCTGCCCTGCCACTGGGTGCCGGTCCAGGCGTTCCAGCCATAGGCATGGGTGACCGTGCCGCTGCCCCAGCGGCCGTAGAAGTTGGCCTGGTTGATGTTGGTGTAGCCCCAGCCATAGTAGGGGCGCGGTCCCCAGTACGGACCCCAGTAGGGCTCCTCGGAACCCCAGATGGCGCCGACGGCGAAACCGAAGGCCAGGCCTTCCACCGCGCCGAGGGCGAACCCCGCGCCGTAGCCGTAGGTCGGCGGA
Organism: Pseudomonas jinjuensis; assembly: GCF_900103845.1. Taxonomy (GTDB): domain Bacteria; phylum Pseudomonadota; class Gammaproteobacteria; order Pseudomonadales; family Pseudomonadaceae; genus Pseudomonas; species Pseudomonas jinjuensis. The sequence goes on along the minus strand of NZ_FNIJ01000013.1, from coordinate 144,998 downwards.
TAACCGTAGTAGACGGTGCTGCTGACATAGGGCGGATAGCTGTAGCCGGTGCCGTAGACCACCGTGCCGGATGCGGTGGTGACCACGCCGAGATAGCCCGGGGTATAGCCGACCACCACCGTCTGCGGCGTCACCGAATAGATGTGCACGTAGGTCACGTAGTACACCGGCGAGCTGGGCGGGATGCCGTAGATCACCGCCGGAACCTCGGTCGCCACCTGCCATACGCCGGTCGGTGCCGGCGCGACGAACCAGACGCCGTTGGACACTGCGTAGAACTGGTTGGATGCCACCTCGATCACCGGCGTCGGCGTGTTCACCGCGTACTGCAGGCTGGTGCCGGCGATCGGCGCGAATTGCGGTGCGCCGTCATAGGCCACGTTGAGCGACGCCTTGCTGCGCGACACGCTGGCGGTCTGCGGAATGCTCGCGGCGATGGCCGCTTCCTTCGCCTGCGGCGTGCCCGGTACCGAGACCAGCACGTTGGCCTTCGGGTCGTTCGGCGAAATCTTCGCGAAGTCCGCCGGCAGGTCCTTGCCCTCGACGTACCGCCACGGCCCCTTGTCGCCCGGCCCGCTGAACCAGCGGCCGGAAACCAGCACGTACCAGGTATTGGCGGCCGGATCGACGAACACCGCGTGGTCGCTATTGGACATGCTCAGCAGCGAGGTGCCGTCCACCGGCAACATCTGCGGCGGGCCGTCGCTGACGATCAGCTCGGTGGGCTGGCTGGCGATGACGATGGCCGGCGCGTGGGCGGCCTTCCTGCCATCCTTCGGCAGCAGCGGGTCGGGCAGGGACTTGCCGGCCGCCCGCTTCGCCCCGTCGAGCAGCGCCTGCGACGGACTGTTGAGCACCAGCCAGTTGCCGTCCAGGCCGTGCGCCATGTACCAGTAGCCGGCGGCCTGCACATAGCAGTTGCCGTCGCCGTCGCGCAGGATCAGCGCGCGGCTGTTCAGCAGACGTTCGAAGATGGTGCCCTCCACCTGCTGCCAGGACGGCTCGCCGTCGATGCGCACCAGCACGCTCGGGGTACTGGCGAAGATGATCCTGGGCGCGTCGTTCTTCACCTCGACGTGGCGCAGCTTGTCCAGTTGCTGGGACACCGCATAGCTGGCCTGCAGCTCGTCGAGGGAAACGGTCAGGCCGTCCTTCGGCAGGTGCTGCACCAGCGTGTCGCGGACCCTGGCTGCGCTGTCCGGCGCGGTGGGCACCTCGACCTTGTCGATGCGGATGTCGCTGAGCTGCACCAGCCCGGCGCTCTTGTCGATGTCGGCGGCGGCGGAGAACGCCGCCACGCCGTAGGTCGGCGCCTTGTCCTTCGCCGCACCCACGGCGATCGCCGCGCGGCCGCTCATGCGCGTGCCGTCCCACTGCTCGATCTGCGGCTGGAAGATCTGCACGTGCTGCTCGCCCATGGCGAAATCCCGCGGCCATTGCAGGGTTTCGGCGGCGGGCGGCCTGGCTGTCTCCGCCGCCGGCAGCGGGGTGGCGAGGGCGAGGCAGAAGGCAAGGGCGAGGCGACGGAACAGCGGGCGGGTGACCATGAGGAAGACCTCACTGCGGACGGGCATCGAAGAACGATAGTGCATGGCCGAAGGGATCGTAGGGGCGGGCCCCCGCATAGTCCCGCAGGATGCGTTCCCACGCGGGAGGGTGGGAACGATGACTCCGCCAACCCATCTTTTCCCTATGTCCCAACCACATATTTAATAATTTTCCGCTCCCCCCGCTTCCGCCACCATCGCCCTGTCACGTGCCGCGCGCCGCCCCGCCCCGCCGGGCCAGGGTCCGCAGAGTCCCGCGCCGCCGGCACGTCCCCGAGAGATGAAATCCTCCGGCCTTCTGGCCACTGCCGCAGTAATCCAATAACAAGCCCAACGGCTGTGGGAGTCTTCATGATCAAGTCCTTGCTTGCGCGTTCGATTCGTCCCCTCGCGTTCACCACCCTCGCCGCCGCCGCTGCCAGCAGCGCGCAGGCCGGCACCCTGACCATCGGCCATACCACCTGGGTCGGCTACGGCACCCTGTACCTCGCCCGCGACCTCGGCTACTTCAAGGAACAGGGCCTCGACCTGAAGCTCACCACCATCGAGGAAGCGGCGATGTACATGGCCGCGCAGGCCTCCGGCGAGATCCAGGGCTCGGCGTCCACCATCGACGAAATCCTCAAGTACCGCCCGAGCTTCTGCTTCAAGGCGGTCGCCGCGCTGGACGACAGCCATGGCGGCGACGGCGTGCTGGTGGGCAAGGAGGTCAACTCGCTGGCCGAGCTGAAGGGCAAGGAAGTCGCGGTCAACGAAGGCTCGGTGTCGCAGTTCTGGCTGTCCTACCTGCTCAAGCACGCCGGCATGACCATGGACGACATCAAGGTGCAGAACATGACCGCCGACGATGCCGCCACCGCCTTCATCTCCGGCCGCGTGCCCGCCGCGGTGACCTGGGAGCCGCACCTGTCGCTGGTGCGCGCGAAGCAGCAGGGCAAGGTGCTGGTGGACAGCACCACCACCCCCGGCGTGATCGTCGACGTGGTGGCGCTGAACTGCGACGTCATCGAGAAGCAGCCGGACGACGTCAAGGCGCTGGTCAAGGGCCTGTACAAGGCCGTGCAGTTCACCAGGGAGAATCCGCAGAAGGCCTACGAGATCATGGCCAAGGGCGTCGGCGGCTACCTGTCCGATCCGCAGGAACTGGCCAACGCCGCGCAGGGCGTGCGCTTCTACGACCAGGCGATGAGCGAGACGCTCCTCGGCGTGCCCGGCAAGCCCGGCGAGATCAAGGGCGTGATCCGCCTGGCCAACGAGACCTGGAGCGGCCTGCAGGGCAAGCGCTTCGAGGTGAGCTACGACGACCTCGTCGACACCCGTTTCGTCACCCAGTGAGCGGAGGTCGTCATGGCTAGATCGCAATCCTGGCTCAGCCGCTGCCTGACGCCGAAGGTCGACCTGCCGTTCCGGCTGGTCTGGTCCGCCGGCGCCATCTGCTGGCTGCTGGTGTTCGGCCTGTGGGCCGGGCTTTCCTACGGCGGCGTGGTGCCGTCGATGTTCCTCCCGACCCCCGGCGCGGTGCTCGACGCCGGGGTACGCCTGGCCGGCGACGGCACCCTCGGCAAGCACGTGCTGGCCAGCGTCGAGGTGGTGCTGATCGGCTTCATCGTCTCCTCGCTGGTCGCCGTGCCGCTGGGGCTGCTGATGGGCAGCTACCGCATCGTCCAGGCGTTCCTCGAGCCGCTGGTGAACTTCATCCGCTACCTGCCGGTGACCTCCTTCGTGCCGCTGTTCATCCTGTGGATCGGCATCGGCCTGGAGCAGCGGGTCACGGTGATCATCTTCGGCGTGTTCTTCCAGCAGCTGGTGATGATCGCCGACGTCTCCCGCGGGGTCGCCAAGGACCTGGTGAACGCCTCCTACACCCTCGGCTGCAACCGCCACAACGTGGTCCTGCACGTGCTCGGCCCGGCGTCGCTGCCCGGCGTGCTGGATACCCTGCGGGTCACCCTCGGCTGGGCCTGGACCTACCTGGTGGTGGCCGAACTGGTCGCCGCCTCCAGCGGCCTCGGCTACATCAGCCTCAAGGCGATGCGCGGCTTCCAGGTGGACGTGATCTTCCTCGCCATCGCCATCATCGGCCTGCTCGGGCTGATCACCGACCAACTGTTCCGATTCATTCGACTGAAGGTGGCTTCATGGGCGCAGTAGCAGCTATGCGAAACGACGCGGCAGTCGCCGCCAGGGCAGCGCAACCGGCCCGGCTGCGCGTGGAAGAGGTCAGCCTGCGCTACCGCACGCCGGATGGCGGCACCTTCAGCGCGCTGGAGAAGGTTTCCTTCGAGGTGCCGGACCAGCAGTTCGCGGTGATCGTCGGTCCGTCCGGCTGCGGCAAGTCGAGCCTGCTCTACCTCACCGCCGGGCTGTCCGAGCCGACCGAGGGCGAGATCCATGTCGGCGGCCAGCTTGTGGAAGGGCCGGGGCTGGACCGCGGCATGGTGTTCCAGAGCTACACGCTGTTCCCCTGGCTGAGCGTGCGCGAGAACATCGAGTTCGGTCTCAAGCGACGCGGAATGCCGGCGGCCGAGCGCAGGGAGATCGTCGATCACTACCTCGACGAGGTCGGCCTGACGCGCTTCGCCGGCAATTATCCGAAGCAGCTCTCAGGCGGCATGATGCAGCGCGTGGCGATCGCCCGCGCGCTGGCCAACGACCCGCAGATCCTGCTGATGGACGAACCGTTCGGCGCCCTCGACAGCCAGACCCGCATGCAGATGCAGCAGCTGCTGCTGCGCGTGTGGGACCACAGCAAGAAGACCGTGGTGTTCGTCACCCACGACATCGACGAGGCGATCCTGCTCGGCGACCGCGTCTACGTGATGGGCGCGCGGCCGGGGCGGATCAAGCGCATCCTCGACGTGCCCATCGAGCGCCCGCGTTCGCTGGACATGGTGATGGACCGCGCCTTCATCGACATGAAGCGGGAGATCCTCGGCCTGCTGCACGACGATCTGGCGGAGGTGCACTGAGGGGCCTCGCCCTGCGTCCTGAGCTGTAGGAGCGGGCCATGCCCGCGACACGCCGTGCCGAGCCAGGTCGCGGGCATGGCCCGCTCCTACGGGAAGTTCGGCGTTGGAGCAGGGGATCGATCAGCCCGGCTCGTCCGTCCGCTGCTCTTCCTGGGGCTTCACCACCTTGGGCGACAGGCGCAGGCTGCGCAGGCTGCGCTTGACGCTCTTCAGGTGGTTGACCAGGTCCGGGCCGCGGGCCATGGCCACGCCCATCGCCAGCACGTCGATCACCACCAGGTGGGCGATGCGCGAGGTCAGCGGGGTATAGATGTCGGTGTCCTCGTGCACGTCCACCGCCAGGTTGATGGTGGCGAGGTCGGCCAGCGGAGTCTGGCTCGGGCAGAGGGTGATCAGGGTGGCGCCGGCCTCGCGCACCAGGTTGGCGGTCACCAGCAGGTCCTTCGAGCGGCCGGACTGCGAGATGCAGATCGCCACGTCGGAAGGCTTCAGGGTCACCGCCGACATCGCCTGCATGTGCGGGTCGGAGTAGGCCGCCGCCGACAGCAGCAGGCGGAAGAACTTGTGCTGGGCATCCGCCGCCACCGCGCCGGACGCGCCGAAACCGTAGAACTCGACGCGCTGCGCATGGGCCATGGCGGCGATGGCGCGCTCCAGGGCCTGGGTGTCGAGATGCTCGCGCACCTCCATCAGCGAGTGCAGGGTGGTGTCGAAGATCTTCAGGCTGAAGTCCGCCACCGAGTCGCTCTCGTTGATCGAGAACTGGCCGAAACTGGCCCCCGCGGCGAGGCTCTGCGCCAGCTTCAGCTTGAGGTCCTGGAACCCGCTGCAGCCGATGGCGCGGCAGAAGCGCACGATGGTCGGCTCGCTGACGCCGACGCCGTGGGCCAGGTCGGCCATGGAGGTGTGCATCACGGATGCGGGGTCGCGCATCACGTGATCGGCGACCTTGAGTTCCGATTTGCGGAGCAGATGACGCGACTGGGCAATGTGCTGCAACAGATTCACAGGATGGACTCGGCTATGATCGTCAGAAAGATGTAGTTGGCTTGTAGTTATACTACAAAACACCCCGTCTCGCCCAGCGATAGCCTTCGGAGCCGCCCGTGACCATCCCGCCAAGCCACGCACTGCCCAGTTCCTGCGACATCCTGGTGTTCGGCGGCACCGGCGACCTGGCCCTGCGCAAGCTGCTTCCGGCGCTCTACCACCTGCATCGCGAGAACCGCCTGCCAGCCGATACGCGGGTTTTCGCCCTGGCCCGGCGGAGCATGGACAACGACGCCTTCCTCGCCCTCGCCGAGCGGCATTGCCGGGCGCAGGTGGCGAAGGCCGACTTCGCCCTGGAGCCCTGGCGCAGCTTCGCCGCGCGCATCACCTACTTCGCCATGGACGCCGGGCAGAGCGCCGACTTCGACCGCCTGCGCCGCGCCCTGAAAAGCAGCGAGGGCCGGGTGCTGGTGCACTACCTGGCGACCGCCCCGGCGCTGTTCGCGCCCATTGCGCAGAACCTCGCGCTGGCCGGTCTGGCCGGGCCGGAAACCCGCATCGTGCTGGAAAAGCCGCTCGGTCACTCGCTGCAGTCGGCGCGGGCGATCAACCAGGTGATCGGCCAGGTGTTCGACGAGTCGCGGGTGTTCCGCATCGACCACTACCTGGGCAAGGAGACGGTGCAGAACCTGATGGCGCTGCGCTTCGCCAACTCGCTGTTCGAGCCGCTGTGGCGCGCCGCGCACATCGAGCACGTGCAGATCAGCGTCAACGAGACCCTCGGCGTGGAAAACCGCGGCGCCTACTACGACCAGGCCGGGGCCATGCGCGACATGGTGCAGAACCACCTGCTGCAGCTGCTCTGCCTGGTGGCGATGGAGCCGCCGGTGCACTACGACGCCGAGGCGGTGCGCAACGAGAAGCTCAAGGTGCTGCAGGCGCTGCGGCCGATCGCCGGGCAGGACGTGCAGGACCGCACCGTGCGCGGCCAGTACGCCGCCGGACGCATCGGCGGGCAGGAGGTGCCGGCCTACTGGTTCGAGAAACATGTCGACAACGACAGCGATACCGAGACCTTCGTCGCCGTACAGGTGGAGATCGACAACTGGCGCTGGGCCGGCGTGCCGTTCTACCTGCGCACCGGCAAGCGCATGGCGAAGAAGTGCTCGGAGATCGTCATCCAGTTCAAGCCGGTGCCGCACCACCTGATCGACGGCAACAGCGGCCCGGCCAACCGCCTGTGGATAAGGTTGCAGCCGGAGGAGGGCATCAGCCTGCAACTGATGGCCAAGACGCCGGGCAAGGGCATGCTGCTGGAACAGGTGGAACTCGACCTCAACCTCGCCGAGGTCAGCCGCGACCGCCGCCGCTGGGATGCCTACGAGCGCCTGCTGCTGGATGTGATCGAGGGCGACTCGACGCTGTTCATGCGCCGCGACGAGGTGGAGGCGGCCTGGCAGTGGGTCGATCCGATCCTCGCCGGCTGGCGCGAACACTACCAGAGCCCGCGCCCCTACCCGGCCGGCAGCAACGGCCCGGAACAGGCGCAGATGCTGCTGGAGCGGCAGGGGAGACAGTGGCTGGAGTAAAAACCAGAGGTCGGGCAAACGTAGGGTGGATGGCGCTCTTCCATCCACCATCCCGGGGCCGCATGCGCGGCCATGGTGGAACGACCCTACGCCTGCGCCTGTAGGAGCGAGCTTGCTCGCGAACGTTTCCCGGACACACCGGCGCTGAACGGTTCGCGAGCAAGGACTAGGCGTCCCCCTCGCTCCTATGAAAGGCGGCACACGGAGCGTTGATCCGCCTCACTACTTCCACCCCGCATGGCCGCTAAAGTCCGAGGCTTTTTCCCACAGCCCGCTCAGCCATGTCCTTCAAACCCGAACTTCTCTCCCCCGCCGGCTCGCTGAAGAGCCTGCGCCACGCCTTCGCCTATGGCGCCGATGCCGTCTACGCCGGCCAGCCGCGCTACAGCCTGCGGGTGCGCAACAACGAATTCGACCATGCCAACCTCGCCACCGGCATCGCCGAGGCCCATGCCCTCGGCAAGCAGCTCTATGTGGTGGTCAACATCGCCCCGCACAATGCCAAGCTGAAGACCTTCCTCAGTGACCTGGAACCGGTGCTGGCGATGGGGCCGGATGCGCTGATCATGTCCGATCCCGGCCTGATCATGCTGGTTCGCCAGCATTTCCCCGAAGTCGCCATCCACCTGTCGGTGCAGGCCAACGCGGTGAACTGGGCCAGCGTGGAGTTCTGGCGGCAGCAGGGGCTGAGCCGGGTGATCCTGTCCCGCGAGCTGTCGCTGGAGGAAATCGCCGAGATCCGCGAACGGGTGCCGGGCATGGAGCTGGAAGTCTTCGTCCACGGCGCGCTGTGCATGGCCTATTCCGGGCGCTGCCTGCTGTCCGGCTACATCAACCGCCGCGATCCCAACCAGGGCACCTGCACCAACGCCTGTCGCTGGCAGTACCAGACCCATGCCGCGACCGAGGACGAACTCGGGCAGATCGTCCCGACCCTCGGCATCGGTGCGCCGACCGCGGAGGCGCTGATGCTGGAGGACAGCAGCCGCCCCGGCGAACTGCTGGCCGCCTTCGAGGACGAGCACGGCACCTACATCATGAACTCCAAGGACCTGCGCGCCGTGCAGCATGTCGAGCGTTTGACGCAGATCGGCGTGCATTCGTTGAAGATCGAGGGCCGCACCAAGTCGCACTACTACGTGGCACGCACCGCGCAGGTCTACCGCAAGGCCATCGACGATGCCGCCGCCGGCCGGCCGTTCGACCGCGGACTGATGGATACGCTGGAGTCCCTGGCCCACCGCGGCTACACCGAGGGCTTCCTGCGCCGCCATGTGCACGACGAGTACCAGAACTACCAGTACGGCAATTCGGTGTCGGATCGCCAGCAGTTCGTCGGCGAGTTCACCGGCGAATGGCGCAATGGCCTGGCAGAGGTGCGGGTGAAGAACCGCTTCGAGGTCGGCGACAGCGTCGAGGTGATGACGCCGGGCGGCAACCTGACCCTGCGCATCGGGGCGCTGGAGAATGCCCACGGCCAGGCGATCGCCTGCGCGCCGGGCGACGGCCATGTGGTCTGGCTGCCGCTGTCGGAGGGCCTCGATCTGCAATACGGCCTGTTGATGCGCAATCTCGCCGGTGGCGATACGCGGCAGCCATTCGTAAGGATCGGATGACCCTGTAGGAGCGGGTAATCCAGAAAACAGTTGCTCCTACAGATCACGGCTCCGGATTCTGCAGAAACACCACATACCCCCGGAACCACGGGCTCTTCTCCAGATAATCCGGCGCCTCCCACTCCCCGTACTGCGCCAGCCCGATGCGGAACGGCAGCTGCAGGCGGCTCACCCGTGGCAGGTAGGCGGCGTAGTCGGGGATGCTGTGGCGGCCCTGGTAGGTCTGCACCACCACCTCGTCGACCACGCCCCTGAGCAGGTTGATCGCTTCTGGCTCGGCGTTGCTGCTCCAGTCCAGCAGGCCGGTGATGCTCAGGCGGTAGTCCGCCGGCAGGCGCTGGCGGAAGTCGCGGAGGAAGAGGGCGTATTCGTCGAGGTAGCGGGTGCGCGCGTCGAAGTCGATCTGCACGCCGACCACCGGGTTGCCGGCCTGGCGCCAACGGCGCAGCTGGGCGAAGAGGGTGCGGTAGACGTCCTCCGGCCAGCGCAGGGTGTGGGCGCGGTAGACCACCCAGACTTCGCCCCGGCTGAGCCGCGGCACTGCGATGCCCTGGGCGATCAGCCGCGCCGGGGAATGCCGTGGTTCGTCGATCTGCCCCTGCAGCACGTAGAGCGTGCGCGCCTGCGCCAGCACCGGCTGCGCCGCCACGCCGCTCCACAGCCAGAAGGCGTCGTAGTCCCGCGCATCCACCCGGCCGGCCTGCGCCTGCGCGGCGGGCAGCAACAGCAGGGCGAGCAGCCAGCCCAGGCGCACGGCGCTTACCAGTAGTACTTCAGCGATTTCGCCCAGGGCGTCGCGGCGTACTTCGACTTGAGGGTGCGGAACCACTGCTTGCGCTGGTTCTGCGGGATGTCCTGGCGGCCGCAGCCGTTGTAGCCGCTCGGCGCATAGCAGTTGATCGCCCGGTACAGCGCGTAGGCCTGGTCGTCGCCGGCGGCGTCCGGGTTGCCGATGATCTTCAGGTAGCCATCCAGCCGCGAGTACAGCGGACCCTCGAACAGCGACTGGCTGCCGCCCAGCTCGCGTTCGCCGGGCTGGCGGTCCAGCGGGAAGCCGTCGAGGCCGTGGCGCAGGATGAACTCGCCCAGGCAGTTCAGCGCCTGCGGCGGCTGCGGGTCCTGCTGCATGGCCAGGGCGACGTCGCGGATCGGCGGGCAGTCGTAGCCGGACGGACCCTTGCCGCCTTCCCAGGTGAACAGCGTGAGCGGCATACCGGTGCCGTAGAGGTAGCCGATGCTGGCGCCCAGCGGCTTGTCCGAAGGTTTCTCGCCGAGCAGCGGCAGGTCGTCGACGAAGGCCTGGTAGTGGCCGCGCAGCAGGTCCTTGTAGAGCAGGGTGAACAGCGCGGTATCGCGTTCCTCGGGGTTGGCCGCCGCCGATTGCACCTGGTAGCGCAGCAGGTCCTGGCCGGCGATGTGGCGCAGGAGGATTTCGCGGATCGCCGGGGTGCTTACCGGCGAGTTCGGCGCGAACACCTTGACCAGCCGGTCGCTGCGTTCGTAGTTGTAGGCCAGGGCCAGTTCCAGCTGCTCGCGCTGCAATGGCTGCTGCGCCAGGGGCAGCAGGCGCAGGTAGAGCTTCTCGGCGCCGAGCCAGTCGTTGCCCGCTTCCAGGGCGAAGCCGCGCAGGCTCTGCTGGCTGAAGGCGAGGTAGTCGAGTCGCTTCGGCAGCTTCTCCGGCAGCAGCTTCAGCGCTTCGGCGGGATTGTCCTCGACATAGAAGCGGTAGGCCGCCAGCAGGTAGTCGTGCAGCCCCGGCTGTCTGGCGAACAGCGCCTTCTGCTCCTGCAGCCCGGCGAGGTCCAGCGCCCGCGCCTCGCCCGCTTCGTGGTGGCGCATCTGCATCAGGTCGAGCACCGCCAGCAGCAGCGGGTCGCGCACATCGGCCGGATGCGCGGTCACCAGCAGCTTGTTGTCGACTTCCTGGATCAGCCGCGTGCGCTCGGCGGGAGAAGCCGAGGCGGCGAACAGCCCGGCGTATTCGCCGGCCAGCCGCTGCTCGTCGCCGTTCAGCCAGTGGACGCGACGCATCAGGCCCCTGGCCGAGGCGGCGTAGCGGCCCTGTGGATAACGTTTCAGGTAGTCGGCGAAGTCCGCCTCGGCGGACTTCAGCGGCGCCTTGTCGACCTTGCGCAGGTCGGGATAGCCGTAGTCGTCGAAGGCGTGCTGCTGCGCGGCGTTGAGCTGGTTTCGGCCGAGCATGTAGCGCGCGGTTTCCTGCAGCCACGGCTGGCGGGCGTCGCGGAGTGCGCCGAAGGCCTTGAGCGCATCGGCGAAATGGCCGCCATAGAAGGCCGCCACGCCTTTCAGATAGGTGCCGAACTCGCGCCCGGGGGCGGACTGCAGGTCGTGCGGCAGCATCACCGCCAGCTGCGCCTCGTCCCACTGGCAGCCCTGCAGCAGCGCCAGGCGGGCGCGGCCCAGCTCCTGGCGCTCGGCGGCCGGCAGTTCGGCGCTCTGCAGCAGCTGGGAGAGGAATTCGCGCACGGTGCCCGGGTTGTTGCTGCGGCAGCGGCTGCCTTCGCCGCTGGCGAAACTCTCGCCGGCGGCCGGCACCGCGTCGGCGGGCAGGCCCAGGCGCTGCACCAGTTCCAGCAGCGCGCTGTCGGCGGCGGGCTGGTCGGCGGGGCGTTCCTCGACCGGCGCGCTGCCGTACAGGCGGGTCAGCGGAAAGGGCACCAGGCCGTAGCCGAGCTGGCGTTCGTCTTCCGGCAGGGCGGGCGCGGGAAGGCTGGCCTTGCCGGCATCGGCCAGCAGCAGCTGGAGGTTGACCCGGCTGTCGTTGCCGGGGCTGAGGAACGGCAGGCTGTTGCACACGTCCAGGGTGTCGCGCTTCAGGTTCCAGCTCGGGTAGCAGGAGTCGTCGCTGCTCGCGCGCGCATCCTGCACGCCAAGGCAGCCAGTGATCAGGGCCAGCAGGGGCAGTCCGTACAGACGCATGAAAAGTCCTTGTCCGATGAAACCCGCACGCCGGGCCCGGGATGTCAGCTCAATGGAAGGAATCTTACCTCGCCACGCCCGCACTTGCCCGCTTCCGTCCGAGCAAGACGGTTAACGCGATCTACCGCGCAACAGGGCCTGCGACACGCTGTCCAGCTGCAGGCTTGTTTGTTGAGGCTCAAAGAAAGCTCCGATCCAAAGGCTATCTCTGTGCCTATCGGACAGTTTGCCCAATATGGAGATGTACCCATGCATGATCAGGGAGAGATGTCCCTTTCCCGTCGCACCCTGCACACCGTCTCGCGCATCCTCAGCGCCTGGGAGGATCGCGGCCTGGTGTGCGGCGGCCGGCAAAAGCTGCAGGTGTGCTGCCGGCAGCAACTGATGCTGATCGCCGGCGGAGACGAGCGGGAACCCGCCTGCGAAGGCGTTTGACTGCCATCAAGGAGCTTCGCGTGCGCCCTTCCCTAGACTGGGCGCCACCGCCACGACGACTGCGGCCGCCGTACCCCACCCCACCCGAGGCCCGCCATGACCGACAACCTCATCGAACGCACGCTGAGCGACCTGGCCTTCAGCCTGCCGGGCAGCACCGCGCTGTTCCACGACTACCAACTCGATTTTTGCTGCACCGGCCAGCGCAGCCTGCGCGAGGCCGCCAGCGAACAGGGTCTCGACGCCCAGCGCATCGCCGACGAACTGCGGGCCCTGCCACCGGCCAACGAACAGTCCTGCGGGTGGGTCGACTGGCGCCTGGCCAGCAACGACCAGCTGATCGACCACATCCTCGATCGCTACCACAAGGTCCACCGCGAGCAGCTACCGGCGCTGATCCCGCTGGCGGAGCGGGTGGAGACCACCCACGCTGCGCACCCGCAGTGCCCGGTCGGGCTGACCGCGCACCTGAAGAAGATCCAGGAAGAGCTGGAATGGCATATGTGCAAGGAGGAAAGCGTGCTCTTCCCCTGGCTGCGCCAGGGCATTCCGCTGGCCCAAGTGCAGGGTCCGATCGGCGTGATGCGCCATGAGCATGACGAGCATTCGCAGTCGCTGGCGGTGCTGGCCGATCTCACCGAAGGTCTCACCGTGCCTTCCGATGGCTGCAACAGCTGGCGCCGCCTGTATGCCGGGCTGGAGGAGCTGCGCCGCGACCTGATGCAGCACATCCACCTGGAGAACAACCTGCTGTTCCTCGGCGCCAACCACCCGACCTGAGGAACGGCCCCGGAGCCAGGAGGCTACCAGTGACAGCTTGTCTCGTGACGCTGCCGGGCTGGAGCAGTTGCTCGCCACCGGTACACTGCTCGACCTGGAGAAAGGCGACAGGCTGTTCCTCCGGGGTGAGCCCGCGCACGCCTTCTATTTCGTGATTTCCGGCGCGGTGAAGATCTACCTCCTGACCCCCGGACAGCCAGGAGAAGGTGCTGGAGGTCGTCGGCCACGCGCGCTGCATCGAGGTCTTCACTGTTGTCGCTGGCGCGGTCCAGCTCGACGTGCTCGGACCAGCTGAACTGGTTCTCCAGGCGGAACAGCAGCAGGCCGCCACCGCCGGGGTCCCGCCCGGTACGCTCGGCACCGGCATGCCCTGCGCGGAGGTCTCGGTGAACGGCGCCACCTCGTTGCGGTCGGCTGGTAGAACAGCGGCGAAACGTCCTGCGCGGGGGCGTTCATGGCGTGGGGGCTTCGTCGAAAGCTACGGCTGGGCAAGCTAGCCACTGCGGCGCATTGCCTCAGGCACGGCGGCGTAAGCTCTTGATTTCCATCAAGAGGAAGCCGCCCGCGCCCTCCTAGAATCGCCGCCAATTCCGTCCATGCTTCGTCGGACCCAACCGGCGCCGAGACGCTAAACCAATGAGGAGATGTGTTCATGAACAAAGCCCTGCTTGCCGTACTGTTCGGTGGTCTGGTGTTCCAGGCCACTGCAATGGCCAGCCCCGGCGAAGACCTGTTCAAGTCGAAGCCCTGCGTGGGCTGCCACACCGTTGACTCGAAGATGATCGGACCGCCCCTCCGCGAGGTCGGTGCCAAGTACGCCGCGCAGAAGGATGGCGTTGACCAGATCGTCAAGAGCATCACTGCTGGCAGCAAAGGCAAGTGGGGCCAGATGCAGATGCCGCCGAACAACGTGACCCCGGAAGAGGCCAAGACCCTGGCCGACTGGATCGTCACCCTCAAGTAATCCCTGGTGCGAGGTCGGTCACCACCGCCCTCTGATGCATCACGGCCCAACTAGCGGTAAATGGAGGAAGGGGCCCCATGGTCGGCGTTCGCAATCTGTTCGGGACACTGCTCGGCTGGCTGTTGCTGGTGGTCAGTCTGGCGGTCCACGGCGCCGACCTCAGCGACCTGGAACGCACCCGCATCCGGCAGGTGTTCCCCCAAGTCGATCATATCGGCGAGCCCGAAGGCGAATACGGCGTACGGCGCCTGTCCCAGGGCGACAAGCTTCTCGGCTATGCCTTCCAGAGCTTCAGCGTCACCCGCATGCCGGCTTACTCCGGCAAGCCGATCAACGTCCAGGTGATCCTCGATCCGCAAGCCGTGATTCGCGACGCCTACGTCCTCGAACACCATGAGCCGATCCTGCTGATCGGCATTCCCGAAGCGAAACTGCACGCCTTTACCGCCGGCTACTCCGGGCTTCGCGCCGACCAGCGGGTCGCCGTGGGCCGCTCCGGCGATCCGCAGACGGTCACCGTGGATGCCGTCGCCGGCGCCACCGTGACCGTCATGGTGGTCAACGAGATCGTCATGCGCGCCGCCAGCACCGTGGCGGTCTCCCTCGGCCTGATCAAGGATACCGGCAAGGTACGGCCCAAGCCCGCCAGCGTGCGCGCCGACCTGTTCCAGAGCGCGAGCTGGGACGAAATGCTCGGCAGCGGTGCCATCCGCCGGCTGACGCTGACCCGCGGGCAGATCGACGACGCCTTCAAGGGTACCGAGGCGGAGAAGGTGGGCAAGGCCAACGACCCGCAGCAGCGGGAGGAAACCTTCATCGACCTCTATACCGCGCTGCTCAACCCGCCGAGCATCGGTCGCAACCTGCTCGGCGAGCGGCAGTACCGCGACCTGATGGACAGCCTGAAGCCCGGCGAGCAAGCCGTGGTGGTAATGGGCGACGGCCAGTACTCGTTCAAGGGCTCGGGCTACGTGCGCGGCGGCATCTTCGACCGGGTGCAGATCCGCCAGTTCGGCGACATCATGAGCTTCCGCGACCTCGACTACATCCGGCTCTCGGACACCTACGCCACCGGCATGCCGCACTTCCCCGAGATGGCGATCTTCATCGCCCGCGCGGCGCAGCGTTTCGACCCGGGCACCCCCTGGGACCTGGAGCTGCTGGTGCGCCGCCAGACCGGTCCGGTGGCCAGCCTGTTCACCACCTTCAACCTGTCCTACCAGACGCCCGAAGCCTACCTGGACCGCCCGCAGCCCAGCGCCGAGGAACTCGAAGCGCTGGAAGACGCCAAGCGGCCGATCTGGCTACGCGTCTGGTACCAGAAGAGCTTCCAGATCGGCGTGCTGCTCGGCGCTCTGGGCCTGCTCGCCGTGATTCTCTTCCTGCAGGACAACCTGACCCGCCGGCCGCAGCTGCTGCACTGGCTGCGCCGTGGCTACCTGCTGTTCACCCTGGTGTATATCGGCTGGTACTGCCTGGGCCAGCTCTCGGTGGTCAACGTGCTGACCTTCGTCCATTCGCTGTTCGAAGGCTTCCGTTGGGAACTGTTCCTCATCGACCCGGTGCTGTTCATCCTCTGGACCTTCACCGCCGCCAGCATCCTGCTCTGGGGACGCGGCGTGTTCTGCGGCTGGCTCTGCCCGTTCGGCGCCCTGCAGGAGCTGCTCAACGAAGCCGCGCGCAAGCTCAAGGTGCCACAGTTCGAGCTGCCCTTCGCGGTCCATGAACGGCTGTGGGCGATCAAGTACATCGTCCTGCTGGTGCTGTTCGGCCTCTCCCTGGAATCGCTATCCACCGCCGAGCAGGTCGCCGAGGTGGAACCGTTCAAGACCGCCATCACCCTGCACTTCGACCGCCAGTGGTGGTTCGTCGCCTACGTCGCGGTTCTGCTGATCGTCAACCTGTTCAGCCGCAAGGTCTATTGCCGCTACGTCTGCCCATTGGGCGCCGCCCTGGCGATCCCCGGCAAGGCGCGTCTGTTCGACTGGCTCAAGCGCCGCAAGGAATGCGGCCAGCCCTGCCAGCTCTGCGCCAGGGAATGCGAGATCCAGGCCATCCATCCGGACGGCCGGATCAATGCCAACGAGTGCCACTACTGCCTCGACTGCCAGATGACCTACCACAACGAGAACAAGTGCCCGCCGCTGGTGAACAAGCGCAAGAAGCGTGGCAAACGCGCAACCACGAACGATGCCGAGCTTATCGCGGTGCAAGAGATCTGAACATTCGCCTTTAAGGAAGGAGCAGGACATGACTGAGAAGAAACAGCAGCAGGACGAGATTGCCGGGCTCAGCAGGCGCGGATTCCTCGGTGCCTCCGCGGTCACCGGCGCCGCGGCGCTGGTGACCGCGGGTTCGATGGGCGCGTTCACCTCGCGCGAGGCCTGGGCGGATGCGGTCAAGTCGGCCCAGGACGCCATCCATGTCGCCCCCGGCGAGCTGGACGATTACTACGGCTTCTGGAGCGGCGGCCACCAGGGTGAAGTGCGGGTGATGGGCGTTCCGTCGATGCGCGAACTGATGCGCATCCCGGTGTTCAACGTCGACTCGGCCACCGGCTGGGGCCTGACCAACGAGAGCAAGCATGTCCTCGGTGAAAGCGCACGCTTCCTCAACGGCGACTGCCACCACCCGCACATCTCGATGACCGACGGCAAGTACGACGGCAAGTACCTGTTCATCAACGACAAGGCCAACAGCCGCGTCGCACGTATCCGTCTGGACATCATGAAGTGCGACAAGATCACCACCATCCCCAACGTGCAGGCGATCCACGGCCTGCGCCTGCAGAAGGTGCCGCACACCAAGTACGTGTTCTGCAACGCCGAGTTCGTCATCCCGCACCCCAACGACGGATCGAGCTTCGACATCACCGGCGACAACGCCTTCACCATGTACAACGCGGTCGATGCCGAGACCATGGAAGTGGCCTGGCAGGTGATCGTCGACGGCAACCTCGACAACACCGACGCGGACTACACCGGTCGCTTCGCTGCCTCCACCTGCTACAACTCGGAGAAGGCCACCGACCTCGCCGGCATGATGCGCAACGAGCGCGACTGGGTGGTGGTGTTCGACATCCCGGCGATCGAGAAGGAAATCAAGGCCAAGCGCTTCATCACCCTGGGCGACAGCAAGGTGCCGGTAGTCGACGGCCGCAAGAAGGACGGCAAGGACAGCGCCGTCACCCGTTACATCCCGGTGCCGAAGAACCCCCACGGCCTCAACACCTCGCCGGACGGCAAGTACTTCATCGCCAACGGCAAGCTGTCCCCGACCTGCACCATGATCGCCATCGACAAGCTCCCCGACCTGTTCGCCGGCAAGCTCAAGGAGCCGCGTGACGTAGTGGTTGGCGAGCCGGAACTGGGCCTCGGTCCGCTGCACACCACCTTTGACGGCCGCGGCAACGCCTACACCACGCTGTTCATCGACAGCCAACTGGTCAAGTGGAACCTGGAAGACGCCCGCCGCGCCTACAAGGGCGAGAAGGTCGACTACATCCGCCAGAAGCTCGACGTCCAGTACCAGCCCGGCCACAACCACGCCTCGCTGACCGAGACCAGCGAGGCCGACGGCAAGTGGATCATCGTGCTGAGCAAGTTCTCCAAGGACCGCTTCCTGCCGACCGGCCCGCTGCACCCGGAGAACGACCAGCTGATCGACATCTCCGGCGACGAAATGAAGCTGCTCCACGACGGCCCCACCTTCGCCGAGCCGCACGACTGCATCCTGGCCCGCCGCGACCAGATCAAGACCAAGAAGATCTGGGACCGCAACGATCCGTTCTTCGCCCCGACCGTGGAACGGGCCAAGGCCGACGGCATCGACCTGATGAAGGACAACAAGGTCATCCGCGACGGCAAGAAGGTGCGCGTGTACATGACCTCGTCGGCGCCCACCTACGGCATCACGGAATTCACCGTGAAGCAGGGCGACGAAGTCACCGTGACCATCACCAACATCGACGAGATCGAAGACGTCAGCCACGGCTTCGTCATGGTCAACCACGGCGTGAGCATGGAGATCAGCCCGCAGCAGACCTCCTCGATCACCTTCACCGCCGACAAGCCCGGCCTGCACTGGTATTACTGCAGCTGGTTCTGTCATGCGCTGCACATGGAAATGGTCGGCCGCATGCTGGTGGAAAAGGCCTGATTCCAGGCCCCTGGCCCCGCCGGCAGCCGCTGGCGGGGCATCGACGAGAAGGTGTTGCATGGGACTATCGAGGCCGAGTCTTGCCCTGCTGCTGTTGATCGCGGCAGGCGTCCAGGCGCAGCCGCAAGCCATCGACCAGTTGCCGCTGCAGGCCGACGGGAATATCCGGACGCTGCCGGCCGGCACCTACACCGGCAACTTCTTCATTGACCATCCACTGCACCTGCGCTGCGCGCCGGGCGCGCTGATCGACGGCCAGGGCCAGGGCAGCACGCTGCACGTCCAGGTACCCGGCGTCACCGTCGAAGGCTGCACCCTGCGCAACTGGGGGCACGACCTGACGGCCATGGACGCGGCGATCTTTGTCGACAAGATCGCCACCGGCACGATCGTGCGCGGCAATGACCTGCAAGGCATCGGTTTCGGCGTCTGGATCGACGCCACCCAGGACGTCCAGATCCTCGACAACCGCATCCAGGGCGACCCGAGCGTGCGCTCCCAGGACCGCGGCAACGGCATCCACCTCTACGCGGTGAAGAACGCCCTGGTGCGCGGCAACCAGGTGCGCCAGACCCGTGACGGCGTCTACATCGACACCTCCAACGACAGCGCCATCGAAGACAACCGCTTCGAAGACCTGCGCTACGGCGTGCACTACATGTTCACCCACAACAGCCGCGTGAGCGGCAACCTGACCCGCCATACCCGCACCGGCTACGCCCTGATGCAGAGCCGCAAGCTCACCGTCGTCGGCAACCGTTCGGTGGACGATCAGAACTACGGCATCCTGATGAACTACATCACCTATTCCACGCTCACCGACAACCGCGTGGAAAATGTCCGCAGCGGCGATGGCGGCGGCGACAGCATGATCGCCGGAGCCGAGGGCAAGGCCCTGTTCATCTACAACTCGCTGTTCAACCGCATCGAGGACAACCGCTTCGCGGGCAGCGCCCTGGGCATCCATCTGACCGCTGGCTCCGAGGACAACCGCATCAGCGGCAATGCCTTCGTCGGCAACCGCCAGCAGGTCAAGTACGTCGCCAGCCGCACCCAGGAATGGTCGGCGGATGGCCGCGGCAACTACTGGAGCGACTACCTGGGCTGGGACCGCAATGCCGACGGAATCGGCGATGTCGCCTACGAACCCAACGACAAGGTCGACCAGTTGCTGTGGCTGTATCCGCAGGTGCAACTGCTGATGACCAGCCCGGCCATCGAGTTGCTGCGCTGGGTCCAGCGCGCCTTTCCGGTCATCCGCCCGCCCGGCGTGCGCGACAGCTCCCCGCTGATACGGGCCCCGAACGAGGAGTCGCGTCCATGAAACCCGTCGAAATCCATGCAGCCTCCCTGGACTACGGCGGCTTCACCGCCCTCCACGGGCTCGACCTCCAGCTCGGCGCCGGCGAGGTGCTCGGCCTGCTCGGGCACAACGGCGCCGGCAAGACCACCACGATCAAGCTGATCCTCGGCCTACTGCGCCCGACCCGCGGCACGGTGCGGGTATTCGGCCGGGCGCCGGAAGACCCGGACGTACGCCGGCGGATCGGCTTCCTGCCGGAGAACGTGACCTTCTACCCGCAACTGACCGGCCGCGAGACGCTGCAGCACTTCGCCCGGCTCAAGGGTGCGCGGCCTTGCGAGGTGAACGACCTGCTCGAACAGGTCGGTCTGAGCCACGCCGCGGGGCGCCGCGTGAAGACCTACTCCAAGGGCATGCGCCAGCGCCTCGGCCTGGCCCAGGCATTGCTCGGCCAGCCGCAGCTGCTGCTGCTCGACGAACCCACCGTCGGCCTCGATCCCATCGCCACCATCGAGCTGTACCAGTGGCTGGACCGCCTGCGCGCGCAGGGCACCGGGATCATCCTCTGCTCCCACGTGCTGCCCGGCGTCGAGGCGCACATCGACCGCGCCGCGATCCTCGCCAGGGGCCGGCTGCTGACCGCCGGCAGCCTGGCCGAACTGCGCAAGGACGCCGGACTGCCGGTGCGCATCCGCTATGCCGGCACGCCCGATGGCGACTGGCCGCGGCACTGGCGTGCGGCGGGCCATGGCGTCACCGTCCTGGATGGCCGGCGGCTGGAGCTGCGGGTCGGCGAGGAGCGCCAGCACGAAGTGCTCAATGTGCTGCTCGCGGAGCGCGCGCAGGAGCTCGAGGTGCTGCCGCCGTCGCTGGAGGACCTCTACCGCCACCACATGGAAAGCACGCAACCGGCCCCGGGAGTCCCAGCATGAATCCGATCTGGAACATCGCCCGCAAGGAACTGGCCGACGGCCTGCGCAATCGCTGGCTGCTCGCGATCAGCCTGCTGTTCGCCCTGCTTGCCGTCGGCATCGCCTGGCTCGGCGCGGCGGCAAGCGGCCAGGTGGGCTTCACCTCGCTGCCGGCCACGCTCGCCAGCCTGACCAGCCTGGCGACTTTCCTGATGCCATTGATCGCCCTGCTGCTGGCCTATGACGCCATCGTCGGCGAGGAGGAGGGCGGCACGCTGATGCTCCTGCTGACCTACCCGCTGGGCCGCGGCCAACTGCTGATCGGCAAGTTCCTCGGTCATGGCCTGATTCTCGGGCTGGCTACGCTGCTGGGCTTTTCCGCCGCCGCGCTGGCCATCGCCGTGCTGGTTCCGGGCATACCGCTGGCGCAGCTGCTGGGCTCCTTCGGCCGTTTCATCCTGTCGTCCTGCCTGCTTGGCTGGACCTTCCTGGCCATGGCCTACGCGTTGAGCAGCCGGGTCAGCGAGAAGTCCACCGCCGCCGGCCTGGCACTGGGGGTGTGGTTCTTCTTCGTGCTGCTGTTCGACCTCGCCCTGCTGGCCCTGCTGGTGATCGGCAAGGGCCAGGTCAGCGCCAACCTGCTGCCCTGGCTGCTGCTGCTCAACCCCACCGATCTCTACCGCCTGATCAACCTGCCCGATTTCGGTTCCGAGCTGGGCGGCGTCCTGACCCTCGGCCGGGACCTCGCCGTACCCGTTGCCGCCCTGTGGCTGGCGCTGTGCGCCTGGACCCTGGCGGCGCTGGCGCTGGCCTATGCGCTGTTCCGCCGGCGACCGATCTGACCTGAGGAGTACACCATGCTGTTGTCACGTCCACTTCGACTCGGCCTTGCCGCCGGACTGTTCGGCCTGCTGCTCGGCGGCTGCGACGACACCGGCCAGGAAGCCGCCAACCTCGCCCCGGTGCCCTTCCAGAGCGGGGATGAATGCCACGTCTGCGGCATGGTCATCGGGGATTTCGCCGGTCCCAAGGGCGAGGCCGTCGCACCCGGTTCGGTGCGCAAGTTCTGCTCCACCGCCGAACTGCTCGGCTGGTGGCTGCAACCGGAAAACCAGCACAGCGGTGCGCGCCTGTACGTGCACGACATGGCCCGCAGCGACTGGAACCATCCCGATGACCGCCACCTGATCGACGCCACCAGCGCCTACTACGTGGTCGGCGTGCAGCGTCCGGGCGCGATGGGCGCGACCCTGGCATCGTTTGCCGAGCGAGCCGACGCGGATCGCATGGCCAACGCCGAGGGTGGCCGCGTGTTGCGTTTCAGCGAGATCGACCAGAGCGTGCTGCAGGGCGTCTCCGGCGACCATCAGCACCAGCACTAGATACCCGGGGAGATCGCCCCACCCAGGCATGACGGATGGCAATTGGCCGGCTGCCTGCCCGGCTTTCGCCGGGAAGCTGCCGGACGGCGGGCCGGTTTGCCGGGGAAAACCGCCCGTCGGTAGAATGCCGCCCCATGAATGACGATCTCTCCCTCCTGCTCAACTCCCTCAACGATCCCCAGCGCCAGGCCGTGGCCGCGCCGCTGGGGCGCCAGCGCGTGCTCGCCGGCGCCGGTTCCGGCAAGACCCGCGTGCTGGTGCACCGCATCGCCTGGCTGATCCAGGTCGAGCACGCCTCGCCGCACAGCATCCTCGCCGTGACCTTCACCAACAAGGCCGCCGCCGAGATGCGCGCGCGCATCGAGCAGCTGCTCGGGATCAACCCGATGGGTATGTGGGTCGGCACCTTCCACGGCCTGGCGCACCGCCTGCTGCGCGCGCACTGGCAGGAAGCCGGGTTGCCGGAGGGTTTCCAGATACTCGACAGCGACGACCAGCTGCGCCTGGTCAAGCGGGTGGTCCGCGAGCTGGGACTGGACGAGCAGCGCTGGCCGCCGCGCCAGGCGCAGTGGTTCATCAACAGCCAGAAGGACGAGGGCCTGCGCCCGCAGAACATCCAGGCCAACGGCGACCTGTATCTGTCCACCATGCTGAAGATCTACGAAGCCTACGAGGCCGCCTGCCAGCGCGCCGGGGTGGTGGACTTCGCCGAGCTGCTGCTGCGCTCGCTGGAACTCTGGCGCGACCGCCCGAGCCTGCTGGAGCACTACCAGCGGCGTTTCCGCCACGTGCTGGTGGACGAGTTCCAGGACACCAACGCCGTGCAGTACGCCTGGCTGCGCTTCATCGCCAAGGGCGGCCAGAGCCTGATGGTGGTGGGCGACGACGACCAGTCGATCTATGGCTGGCGCGGGGCGAAGATCGAGAACATCCAGCGCTTCTCCGACGATTTCGCCAACACCGAGGACATCCGCCTGGAGCAGAACTACCGCTCCACCGGCACCATCCTCAAGGCCGCCAACGCGCTGATCGCCAACAACCAGGGACGGCTCGGCAAGGAGCTGTGGACCGACGGCAGCGATGGCGATCCGATCACCCTGTACTCCGGCTTCAACGAGCACGATGAGGCGCGCTACATCGTCGAGGCCATCGAGGACGCCCTGCGCAAGGACGGCCTCAAGCGCAGCGAGATCGCCATCCTCTACCGCTCCAACGCGCAATCCCGCGTACTTGAGGAAGCCCTGCTGCGGGAGAAGATTCCCTACCGCATCTACGGCGGCCAGCGCTTCTTCGAGCGCGCCGAGATCAAGAACGCCCTGGCCTACCTGCGCCTGATCCGCCTGCGCGACGACGACGCGGCGCTGGAACGGGTGATCAACGTGCCGCCGCGCGGCATCGGCGAGAAGACCGTCGAGACCCTGCGCAACGCCGCCCGCGCCAACGGCACCTCGCTATGGCGCACCATCAACGACGTGATCGCCGCGAAAGCCGTGGCCGGCCGCGCCGCCAGCGCGCTGCAGGGCTTCCTCGAGACCATCGACCTGCTGGCGGTGAAGGTCGAGGGCATGCCGCTGCACCAGATGACCCAGACAGTCATCGAGCAGTCCGGGCTGATCACCTATCACAAGGCAGAGAAGGGCGAGAAAGGCCAGGCGCGGGTGGAGAACCTGGAGGAACTGGTCAGCGCCGCCCGTGCCTTCGAGAACGCCGAGGACGACGACGTGCCGCCGCTGGTGGCCTTCCTCGACCACACCGCGCTGGAGTCCGGCGACACCCAGGCCGACGCCTTCGAGGACAGCATCCAGCTGATGACCCTGCACAGCGCCAAGGGCCTGGAATTCCCGCTGGTGTTCCTTGCCGGCATGGAAGAGGGCCTGTTCCCGCACAAGATGAGCCTGGAAGAACCCGGCCGTCTGGAAGAGGAACGCCGCCTGGCCTACGTCGGCATCACCCGCGCCATGCAGCGCCTGGTGCTGACCTACGCCGAGACGCGCCGCCTGTACGGCAGCGAGACCTACAACAAGGTGTCGCGCTTCGTCCGCGAGATTCCGCCGGGGCTGATCCAGGAAGTGCGCCTGTCCAACTCGGTGAGCCGCCCGCTCGGCGGCGGCCAGCGCAGCGGCAGCAGCATCTTCAGCGGCGCCGGCGTGCCGGAAACCCCGTTCAGCCTCGGCCAGGCCGTGCGCCATCCGCTGTTCGGCGAAGGGGTGATCCTCAACTTTGAGGGCGCCGGGGCGCAGGCGCGGGTGCAGGTGAACTTCTCCAGCGAAGGCAGCAAGTGGCTGATGCTGGGGTATGCGAAGCTGGAAGCCGTGTAGGCCTCCGGTCGCGGGCATGGCCCGCTCCTACAAATGCGGTCTCCCCTGTAGGAGCGGGCCATGCCCGCGAAAGATTCAATGACAATCGTTCCCACGCTCCCGCGTGGGAACGCATCCCCGGACGCTCCCGCGTCCAGCGAAGGTTCGCGAGCAAGCTCGCTCCTACGACAATCTCAATGCCCGCCCTTGTCCTGCTCCAGCGTCTCCATCAGGGCGATCTGGATGCGCGAGTGCACGCGGATGAACCAGCGCCAGAGCAGGGCGCTCGCCAGCGCCGCCACCAGGCCCACCACCACCAGCAGTTCCCCGGTCGGCAGGATGCTCGAACTGAGCGCGGCGAGCAGCAGCAGGATGCCGCCCAGCGACAGCAGCGGGATCAGCTCGGCGATCACCCGGCGCACGCGGGCGGTGTGGCGGCCGGCGGTTTCCGCCTTGACGCCCATCTCCGCCAGCAGCATCGCCAGCGCCTTGAGCTTGCGGTAGGCGGCGATCAGGCAGGGCAGCGAGAGCAGCTGCGCAGCGCCCCAGATCACCGCCTTGTGCAGTGCCTCGTGGGCGATCCAGGTCGACAGCCATTCCGACAGCGGGCCGGCGAAGTAGGCCAGGGCGAAGAAGATGGCGATCACCATCGCCAGGTTGACCAGCACCTGCAGCAGGATGCGGCGGATCATGCCGGCCAGCATCGCCTTGTCGCCGCGCGGCTTGATGCTGCGCAGCCACTCGCCGTACATGCCGAACACCGACACCACCCGCGATGGCATGCTCTTCGACAGGTAGACCGCCAGCGGGTCGGCCGAGCGGATCAGGTAGGGCGTGGTCAGGGTGGTGATGGCCGAGACGCCGACCACCACCGGGTAGAGGAAGTCGCTGGTCACGCCCAGGCTCATGCCCAGCGCGGCGATGATGAAGGAGAATTCGCCGATCTGCGAAAGGCCCATGCCGACGCGCATCGAGGTGCGCCCGTCGTTGCCGGCGATGAACGCGCCGGCGCCGCAGGAAATCAGCTTGCCGAGGATCACCACGATGGTGATCACCAGGATCGGCATCGCGTAGTCCACCAGCACCCGCGGGTCGATGGTCAGGCCGATGGTGACGAAGAAGATCGCGCTGAACATGTCGCGCACCGGCTCCATCAGCTTCTCGATCTGCCCCAGCTGGCGCGATTCGGCCATGATCGCGCCGATCAGGAAGGCGCCGAGGATCATGCTGTATTCCAGCCTGACCACCAGCAGGCAGAAGCCGAAGCACAGGCCGAGCACGGTGATCAGCAGCATCTCGTTGCTTTCGAACTTCGCCACGTAGGCCAGCAGGCGCGGCACCAGCAGGATGCCGATGACCAGCGCGACGATCATGAACAGGCTCAGCTTGCCGACGGTGGCGAACACCTGGTCGGTCTCCACCGCGCCGCTCACGGCGATGCCGGAGAACAGCGCGATGATGCCGATGCCGAGGATGTCCTCGATGATCAGCACGCCGAAGATCAGCTGGGCGAAGCGCTCGTTCTTCATCTTCAGGTCGGTCAGGACCTTGATGATGATGGTGGTCGAGGACATCGCCAGGATCGCGCCGAGGAACAGCGAGTCCATGGTGCCCCAGTCGAACAGCCGGCCGATCTCGAAGCCGGCCCAGATCATCAGGGTGATTTCCAGGAAGGCCGCGAGGAATGCCGTGGCGCCGACCTGGAACAGCTTGCGCAGGCTGAATTCGAGGCCGAGGCAGAACATCAGGAAGATCACCCCCAGCTCGGCGAGGGTCTTGATCGTCTGCTCGTCGTGGACCAGCCCGAATGGCGGGGTGTAGGGGCCGATGATCAGGCCGGCGATGATGTAGCCGAGCACCACCGGCTGCTTGAAGCGGTGGCAGAGGACCGTGACCATGCCCGCGACCAGCATGATCACCGCGAGGTCCTGGATGAAATCGATGGCATGCATGGTGGCGGTCCTCGCGATGAATGGTGGGATCGCGCGGCCACCGGCCTCGCGCGGCTCAGACTACCATTCGCGGATCGTTCCCGGCGTCCTTGTAAAAATCAGTAACAGTCTGATTAACAAAGGGAATCCGCCGACCCGATTCAGCCCTTGGGGATGCGCTCCGCAAGCTGCCTCTCGCCAGGGTACGGCGACTCGGCCAGCCCCTGGCGAACGCCTTCGATGTCCTCCGGCGAACGATTCTGGCTGAGCTTCCACTTGCCTTCCAGGCGTTCGATCGGCAGGCGCAGGCCGACGATGGCGCGCAGCATGCCGGCGATGTAGTCCTCGGGTGCGTCGCTCACTGCCCAGGGCTGTGCGCGGTCCTGCTCGTGCAGGCGGGTCAGGCGAGTGACGATGTCCAGCAGGCGCGGCGCGTCCTCGATGGTCTCCGCCGTGCCATGGGCGTGCACGGCGATGTAGTTCCAGGTCGGCACCACCTTGCCGTGCTCGGCCTTGGCCGGATAGAAGGCCGGGCTGACGTAGGCGTCCGGGCCCTGGAAGATCACCAGCGCCGGGGTGCCGGCGGCCAGTTCGCGCCATTGCGGATTGCCCCGCGCCAGGTGGCCGTAGAGGGTGCCGTGCTCGCCTTCGCCGGCCTCCAGGATCAGCGGCAGATGGGTGGCCTGCAGCCCTTGCGCGCCGGCGGTGACCAGGGTGGCCAGGCGCGTCTCGGCGATCAGCCGGAGCATTTCGGTGGTGTCCTTCTGGCGGAAGGCGGTCGGCAGGTACATGGCGGCGGCAATCTCTCGACGGGTGGAGCTTCGGGTGTACTCCAGCGCAGACCAGCGCGCCAGACACAGTTGCCGGAATCAGTTGCTGATGCCGGGCAATAGTCCGATACAAAATCCGGGTGGCCGCGCACCCAAGGCGTGGCAACATGACGCGCGTCGTATTCCAACCAAGAGAACTACACGATGAAGCGCTTTCTCAGCCTTGCCATGGCCTTCTGCGTCGCCGTGACGCTCAGCCTGGACGTGAACGCCGCCAAACGATTCGGTGGCGGCAAGAGCATGGGCTCGGCGCCCAGCCACCAGACCCGCGACATGTCGCCGAACGCCGCGCCCGGCTCCACCGCCGCTGCGCCGACGGCCGGCCGTCCGGGGGCCGCCGCTCCCGCCAGCGGCGCCTCGCGCTGGCTCGGCCCGCTGGCCGGTCTCGCCGCCGGTGGCCTGCTCGCCTCGATGTTCATGGGTGACGGTTTCGATGGCATGCAGTTCCTCGACATCCTGATCATCGCGCTGATCGCCTTCCTGGCCTTCCGCTTCATCGCCTCCCGCCGCCGCCAGCAGGCCCAGCCGGCCATGGCCGGTCACGCGCCGATGCAGCGCGAGATGCCGGCCGCCCAGCCGTCGATCTTCGGTGGCGCCGCCCAGCCGGCCGCCGTCCGTCCGGCGATCAACGCGCCGTCCTGGTTCAACGAGGAGCGCTTCGTCGGCGCCGGCCGCGAGCATTTCCTGTCGCTGCAGCAGCACTGGGACGCCAACGAGATGGACAAGATCGCCGAGTTCGTCACCCCGCAGATGCTGCAGTTCCTCAAGCAGGAACGCGCCGAGATCGGCGATGCCTACCAGTCGACCTACATCGACAACCTCGACGTGCAGCTGGAAGGCCTGGACGACCTGGCCGACAAGACCGTCGCCACCCTGACCTTCCGCGGCGTATCGAAGACCTCGCGCTTCGACCAGGGCGAGCCGTTCAGCGAAAGCTGGCGCATGGAGCGTGCCCAGGGCGAGAACCAGCCGTGGCTGCTGGCGGGCATCCGTCAGAACTGATCCATGGCGAGATGAAGGAGCCCGGCATTCTTGCCGGGCTTTTTTTTTCTTACCCGCGCACCCAGACCTGCGAAAAGCGCTTCCGCTGCCCCCTGCCGCCCGTCCGGCACCCGTGCCAGCCGTGGCCGTGCGCAAAACGCCGGCTACTACTGTATAAAGCGCGCCAATCAATGCGAGGGCCCGACATGGAAGATGTGATCGAAAAACTGCGCGAAGCCAACGAACCCGTCCCGGTTCCCCTGGAACTGCCCGACGAAGAACTGCTGGTGGAGATCGAGGAAGAGCTGCTGATAGGCATTCCGTCGGAATTTCGCGAATTTCTCCTGCAGGTCAGCGACGTGGTTTATGGCCGTCTGGAACCGGTTACGGTGACCGACGAGCACTCCCATACCTACCTTCCGGACGTGGCCGCGGTGGCCTGGTCGATGGGCCTGCCACGCGAGCTGATACCGCTCTGCGCCGATGGTGACGACTACTACGCGGTGGCCGAGGACGGCGAGGTCGTGCTCTGGGCGGACGGCGAACTTACTGACGAAACCTGGGATTCGGTGTGGACCTGGGCACGCGACGTATGGCTCGACAGCTGAGCCGCCGCTCCGGAATTTCCCGCCGCTTCGATGGTCTCACTGGCAACTCAGCGCACTCTGCCCTTTTCCGCGTGGCCCGGTGCGATGCCTTGTGGAGACGTTAATGAAGTTGAAGACCCTTTTCCTCGGTGCCCTGCTGCTCGGCCTCGCCGGTTGTGCCGACAAGGCCGTGGTCACGCTGCAGGACGGCAGCGAAGTACTGGTGAAGGATCACTCCGAATTCGACAAGTACAACGACTACTACGAATTCGAGCAGGTGAACGGCGAGACCATCCTGATCAAGAAGGACAACGTCCGCTTCATCAAGTCGCTGTAGGAACCGCTTCCGCTTCCGCTGCGCCTCTGCTCAGCGCGCGCCCAGGCGGCCGCCTGCCTCCAGTTCCAGCAGGTTGAGCAGGTACTGGCCGAAATAGCCCAGGTCCTGCTCGATGGCCCTCCGCGCAGCCCGCGCATCGCGGCGCTGCATGGCTTCCAGGGCGTTCTCGTGGAAATCGTTGAGGCGCAGCGACAGGTCGGCTTCGGTGAACAGGCGGTTGAAGAACGGCCCCACCTGCAGCCATAGCGCCTCGATCAGGCGCAGCAGCACCGGGTTGCCGCTGGCGCGGTAGAGCGCCAGGTGAAAGCGGCTGTTGTCGATCAGGTACGCCTGTACATCACGCCGTTCCAGGGCCGACTCCATCCGCGCGGAACAGTCGCGCAGCTCCGCCAGGTCCGCGTCGCTCAGGCGCGGCACCGCTTCCTCCACCGCCAGGCCTTCCAGCGACTGGCGCACCTGCAGGATTTGCAGGAAGCGCTCGCGGGTCATTTCCGGCACCCGCAGCGAACGCTGCGGCTCCCCTTCCAGCGCCCCCTCGGCCACCAGCCGCTGCAGGGCGGCGCGCACCGGCATCGGGCTGGTGCCCCACTGCTTGGCCAGGTCGCGGATCTTCAGGCGTTCGCCGGGGCGGAAGCGCCCGCTCAGCAGGGCCTGGCGAAGCTCCAGGTAAAGCTGTTGCTGCAGGTTGTCGGCCATCGGTCAGGACTCCGGTGGCGCCGGCAGCTGGGCGAAAGTCAGGCTACAGTTGGTCATTTGCGCACTTTTGTGATCACAAAAAATCGATAGCGGCAGATTAACAGGCGTCTTTCGACCTGTATTGACTTTTTTGTGATCACAAATGGATGATGTGCGAAAAAACAAACGAGGTGTGCAAAATGACCGCCAGCGGTATCGCCCAACAGGCCGTCGAAACCTTCAGCGCCCGCGAGCGGCAGCGCTTCCTGGAACGCAATCCGAAATCCGTCGCCCTCGCCGAGCGCGCGCACAAGTCCCTCTACGCCGGCGTGCCGATGCACTGGATGGCCGACTGGTCGACGCCCTGCCCGCTGTTCGTCGAACGCGCCAAGGGGGCGCGCTTCTACGATGTCGACGGCCACGAGTACATCGACTTCTGTCTCGGCGACACAGGCACCATGTTCGGCCACTCGCCGGACCCGGTGGCCCGCGCCCTCGCCGAGCAGGCCAGCAACGGCCTGACCACCATGCTTCCGGGCGAGGACGCCGTGGTCTGCGGCGAGCTGCTGGCCGCGCGCTTCGGCCTGCCGTTCTGGCAGGTGACCGCCACCGCCACCGACTCCAACCGCTACGTGCTGCGCTGGGCCCGCGCCATCACCGGGCGCAAGACCCTGCTGGTGTTCGACGGCTGCTACCACGGCACCGTCGACGACGTGATGGTGCGCTGCCGCGACGGCGAAACCGTGCACCGCTCCGGCCTGGTCGGCCAGGCCTACGACCTGACCCAGCACAGCCGCTCCATCCCCTTCAACGACGTCGAGGCGCTGGAAGCCGCGCTGGCCAAGGGCGACGTCTGCGCCCTGCTGTGCGAGCCGGCGATGACCAACATCGGCATGGTCCTGCCCGATCCGGGCTTCATGCAGAAGTGCCGCGAGCTGACCCGCAAGTACGGCGCGCTGCTGATCATCGACGAGACCCACACCATCTCCACCGACATCGGCGGCTGCACCAGGCTGTGGAACCTCGACCCGGACTTCTTCGTGGTCGGCAAGCCGATCGCCGGCGGCGTGCCCTGCGGCATCTTCGGCTGCAGCGCGGAAATGGCCGAGAAGATGCTCGCCTCGCGCCGGAAGGCCCAGGAAGACAGCCACGGTCACGGCCATAGCGGCATGGGCACCACGCTCTCGGCCAACGCCCTGGCCATGCACTGCATGCGCGCCAACCTGGAACAGGTGATGACCCAGGCCGCCTACGACCACATGCTGCCGCTGGCGAAGCGCCTGGCGGATGGCTTCCGCGGACTTATCCACAAGCACGGCCTGAAGTGGTCGGTGACCGAGCTGGGCGCGCGCAGCGAATTCCAGTTCTGCCCCGTCTCGCCGCGCACCGGCGCCGAGGCCGAAGCCGCGTTCCACGACGAACTGCAGATGGCCCTGCACCTGTACCTGATCAATCGCGGCATCCTGATCACGCCGTTCCACAACATGACCCTGTGCTGCCCGGATACCAGCGCCGAGGATGTCGACCACCTGATCGATACGCTGGACCAGGCGCTGAGCGAACTCCTCGCCATCCCCGGCGCCCGCGGGGCCTGATCAAAAAGAACCTGTAGGAGCGAGCTTGCTCGCGAACGCTCTTTTGCGAATCCGCAGCGGAGGTGGGTTCGCGAGCAAGCTCGCTCCTACGAAAAGCATTCTGCGGCGCGCCGCGCCCACCGAGGTCCACCATGCAATTCGCCGATCGAAAGGAAGCCGAAGCCTTCCTCGCCGCGCACCCGGAAGTGCGCAGCATCGAACTCTTCATCATCGACGCCAACGGCATCCCGCGCGGCAAGCTGCTGCACCGCGACGAGCTGCTGGCCATCTACGACAACGGCCGGCCGCTGCCCAGCTCGATCCTCGCCCTGACCATCCAGGGCGAGGATGTGGAAAGCACCGGGCTGGTCTGGGAAGTGGCCGATGCCGACTGCTGGACCTATCCGCTGCCCGGCAGCCTGACCCTGCAACCCTGGCGCGCCACGCCCACCGGCCAGCTGCAGGTGAGCATGCACCCGACCCAGGGCCTGCCCGCCACCCCGGCCGATCCGCGGCAGGCGCTGGTGCGCGTGGTCGACCGGCTGAAGGCCGACGGCTTCTATCCGGTGATGGCGGTGGAGCTGGAGTTCTACCTGCTGGACAGGCAGCGCGACGCCCAGGGCCGCCCGCAACCGGCGCTGCAAATGAACGGCGTGCGCCCCGAAGCGCCGCAGGTCTACGGCGTCTACGAGCTGGAGCAGCTGCAGCCGTTCCTCGACGATCTCTACGCCGCCTGCGAAGTCCAGGGCCTGCCGGTGCGTACCGCGATCTCGGAATACGCCCCAGGCCAGGTCGAGCTGACCCTGGAACACCGCTTCGACGTGCTCCAGGCCATCGACGAAGGCGTGCGCTACAAGCGCCTGGTCAAGGGCGTGGCGAATAGACACGGGCTGCAGGCCTGCTTCATGGCCAAGCCGTTCGGCGACCGCGCCGGCAGCGGCATGCACCTGCACGTCAGCCTGGCCGATGGCGAGGGCAACAACCTCTACGCGAGTGAAGACCCACAGGGTACGCCGCTGCTGCGCCACTCCATCGGCGGCATGCTGGCGACCCTGCTCGACTCGCTGGCGATCTTCTGCCCCAACGCCAACTCCTTCCGCCGCTTCCAGGCCAACAGCTACGCGCCGCTGGCCAAGAGCTGGGGCGTGAACAACCGCACCGTGTCGTTCCGCGTGCCCGGCGGCCCGGCGCAGAGCCGGCACATCGAGCACCGCATCTGCGGCGCCGACGCCAACCCCTACCTGGCCGCGGCGGCGATCCTCGCCGGCATCCACAAGGGCATCCGCGAGCAGATCGACCCGGGCGCTGCGATCACCGGCAACGGCTACGAGCAGGCCCGCGAATTCCTGCCCACCGACTGGCTCACCGCCCTGCGCGCGCTGGAACAGTCCGAATGGGCCCGAGATGCGCTGGGCGAGGAATTCCTCAAGGTGTTCCTGGCGATCAAGTGGGAGGAGTACCGGCAGTTCATGGGCGAGGTGGGAGAGCAGGATTGGCGGTGGTATCTCGGTCACGCCTGAAGCCGGATGCATCTGTAGGAGCGCACCTGGGCGCGACCGGTCGCGGGCATGGACTAGGCGTCCCCGCCCGTCCTACAGGTTCGGTGGGGCTTTGCGTGGATCACACCCCGGCAAAAAATAATTCATGGCAAGACGAAATTTCTCGTCTTTCCTTGGTCATTAGATACGGGCGCCGCCTCTGCGGCGCCCTTGTTCGACGGCAATGCGCCGCTACTGCCTGCGGCGCTGCCGGCCCCTTTCAGGCAGGGAGATCCCGCAGCCAATGAGCACCCCCGTCGTTCTGATCACCGGCGCCGCCGGCGGCCTCGGTAGCGCCATCGCCAAACGTTTCGCCCAGAGTCACTGGCGCATCGCCGCCACCGACCTGGACCGGAACGGCTTGCACGCCCTCAACGCCAAGGTGCCGCTGGACGCCAGCGTCCCGGCCGACCTGCGCAGCGCCGACAACTGCCACAGCCTGGTCTCCGACATCCTCGCCCGCACCGGGCGCCTGGACGCGCTGGTCAACGCCGCCGGCGTCTGGCGCGAAGGGCCGGTGGAGCGTTTCGACGAGGACGAGTTCGACCTGGTGCTGGGGGTGAACCTGAAGGCGGCGTTCTACATGTGCCAGGCGGCCACGCCCTACCTGAAGGAAAACAGCGGCTGCATCGTCAACATCTCCAGCGACTCCGGCCGCCAGGCCTACCGCGGCTCGGCGGCCTACTGCGCGAGCAAGGCGGCGCTGACCATGCTCACCCGCACCCTGGCGCTGGAACTGGCGGAGCAGGGCGTGCGGGTCAACGCCATCTCGCCGGCGGACATCGCCACGCCGATGTTCGACTACCAGGCCGAACGCTACGGCAACGGCAACCCGGACGCCTACAAGCGCGCGCTGCTGAAGGATTATCCACAGGGCAAGACGGCCCGCTTCATCCGCCCGGACGAAGTGGCGGAGCTGGTCTGGTATCTCTGCGGGCCGCAATCCGAGGCGATCACCGGGGCCGACCTGGCGATCGATTTCGGGCTTTCGGCGGGGAGGTAGAACTCCCATGGTTCCCACGCTCCCGCGTGGGAACCCATCCGGGCGTCCCCGACCAATTCTTCCCCTCCCTGCCACCTCGCCGGTATAGGCTTGTCTCTTCGATCCCGTGAACCGATGAGACCGCTATGGAACCCGGCAACCACCAGCTCAGCATGACCGTCCTGATGACCCCCGACATGGCCAACTTCTCCGGCAATGTCCACGGCGGCACCCTGCTCAAGTACCTCGACGAAGTCGCCTACGCCTGCGCCAGCCGCTACGCCGGCCATTACGTGGTCACCCTGTCGGTGGACCAGGTGACCTTCCGCGAGCCGATCCACGTCGGCGAGCTGGTCACCTTCCTCGCCTCGGTGAACTACACCGGGCGCACCTCCATGGAGATCGGCGTGAAGGTGGTCACCGAGAACATCCGCGAGAAGTCGGTGCGCCACACCAACAGCTGCTTCTTCACCATGGTGGCGCTGGACGACGAGCGCAAACCGGTCCCGGTGCCGCCGCTGCAGCCGCGCACCCGCGACGAGAAGCGCCGCTACCTGCAGGGGCAGCATCGCCGGCAGCTACGCCAGGAGCTGGAGCAGCGCTACCAGGCGATCCGCGAGGAAGACCTGGGCGGCGACATTTCTTGACAAGAAATCCCGCGCATCGGGGAAAAATCTCGTTGCGTCAGCAGGTTAACCTTGACCTTCGGTGATGCACCCGGCATTGCCTAGACTTTCCTGCGCGGGCTTGACCCCGTGATCCACCTTCGAGCTGCCGGCCCGTCACGGGCGCGGCCGCTCCCTGCGTGCCCGGAGCCCAGACCATGCACCACACACCGCTGCTGACCACCCTTGCCGCCGGCTTCGTCCTGGCCTTCATCCTCGGCGCCCTGGCCAACCGCCTGCGCATCTCGCCGCTGGTCGGCTACCTGCTGGCCGGCGTGCTGGCCGGGCCGTTCACGCCCGGCTACGTCGCCGACCAGGCGCTGTCGCAGGAAATCGCCGAGCTCGGCGTGATCCTGCTGATGTTCGGCGTCGGCCTGCACTTCTCGCTGAAGGACCTGCTCTCGGTGAAGGCCATCGCCATTCCCGGCGCGGTGGTGCAGATCGCCGTCGCCACCGTGCTCGGCATGGGCCTGGCCTGGGCCATGGACTGGCAGATCGGCGCCGGGCTGGTGTTCGGCCTGGCGCTGTCGGTGGCGAGTACCGTGGTCCTGCTGCGCGCGCTGGAGCAGCGCGGGCTGATCGACACCAAGCGCGGGCGCATCGCCATCGGCTGGCTGATCGTCGAGGACCTGGCGATGGTCCTCACCCTGGTGCTGCTGCCGGCGCTGGCCGGCTCGCTGGGCGGCAAGTCCGACGGCAGCGACGCCGGCCTGCTGCTGCCGCTGCTGCTGACCCTGGGCAAGGTCGCCGCCTTCGTCGCGCTGATGATCTTCGGCGGCCGCCGCGTCGTGCCCTGGGCGCTGGAGCGGATCGCCGCCACCGGCTCGCGCGAACTGTTCACCCTCGCCGTGCTGGCCATCGCCCTCGGCATCGCCTATGGCTCGGCGGTGCTGTTCGGCGTGTCCTTCGCCCTCGGCGCGTTCTTCGCCGGGATGATCCTCAACGAATCCGAACTCAGCCACGAGGCGGCGGAGAACTCGCTGCCGCTGCGCGACGCCTTCGCCGTGCTGTTCTTCGTCTCGGTTGGCATGCTGTTCAACCCGGCGATCCTGATCGAGCAGCCGCTGCCGGTGCTGGCCACCTTCCTGGTCATCGTGTTCGGCAAGTCGGTGGCGGCCTACGTCATCGTCCGCGCCTTCGGCCACCCCAGCAGCACCGCGCTGACCATCGCCGCCAGCCTGGCGCAGATCGGCGAGTTCTCCTTCATCCTGGTCAGCCTGGGCGTCGGCCTGCAGCTGCTGCCGGAGATGGGCCGCGACCTGGTGCTGGCCGGCGCGATCCTGTCGATCCTGGTCAACCCGCTGCTGTTCATCGCCATCGAGCGGCTGCAGAAGGCGCAGCCGGTGGTCGTCGAGAGCGAAGGCGAAGCCGTGGCCCAGCAGCAGGAGGAACAGGACCTGCCGCCGACCGTGCGCGAGTGCGATCACGCCATCCTCATCGGCCACGGCCGCGTCGGCAGCCTGGTCAGCGCGCGGCTGTGCAAGGCCGGCGTGCCGCTGGTGGTGATCGAGGACAAGCGCGAGAAGGCCGCCGAACTGCGCGAGAGCGGCCTCACCGTGGTGGTCGGCAATGCCGCCAATCCGGAGGTGCTGAAGCTGGCCAACGTCGAATCGGCGCGCTGGCTGCTGATCGCCATTCCCAACGGCTTCGAGGCCGGGCGCATCGCCAGCCACGCGCGGACGGCCAACCCCCAGCTGGACATCATCGCCCGCGCGCACTTCGACACCGAGGTGGACTACCTCGAACAGAACGGCGCGGACCTGGTGATCATGGGCGAACGCGAGATCGCCCGCGGCATGTTCCAGCGCCTGGGCCTGGGCGACGCGCCGGTGCGGCACGACGACAGCGAGCTGCCGCAGTCGGCTTAACGGAGCGATAGGGAGTGTAGGAGCGGGCCATGCCCGCGACCGTACCTATGGTTCCCACGCTCCCGCGTGGTAACCCATCCGGGGACGCTCCTGCGTCCCAATCGACGCGGGAGCGTCGAGAGCTGCGTTCCCACGCAGGAGCGTGGGAACGATAGGGCGCGTTTCTACAGCGCCTTCGCCTCGTACCGCACCCGCGGGTGCGCGATGCGGTCCTGGGCGCGCACCAGTTCCAGCTCGTAGCTGCCGCAGGCCTGGGTTTCCAGCAGCACCTCGTGCACCGCGGCACCGCTGAATTCGAAGGCCGTGAGCGGCGCGTCGCCGAGCAGCAGGCGGGCGAGGAACAGCCCGGAGGTGAGGTCGCCGACGCCCACCGGCTGGCGCGGGAAGGCCAGCAGCGGGCGGCGCAGGTGCCAGGCCTCGTCGGCGGTGACCAGCAGCATCTCGAAGGCATCCGCCGGCCGTCCGGGGTAGTTCAGGTGCTTCACCAGGATCGCCTTCGGCCCGCGCGCCAGCAGGCTGCGCGCCATCTCCACGCAGTCCTCCAGGGATTCCGCGGTGCGCTCGCAGAAGCTGTCCAGTTCGAGCTGGTTGGGGCTCATGTAGTCGGCCACCGCGGCGGCTTCGTCGAGGAGGAACTGGCTGACTTCCGGGACGACGATGCAGCCCTTTTCCGGATGGCCCATCACCGGGTCGCAGAGGTAGACCGCCCGCGGATTGGCCTGGCGGATGCGCGCCACCACCTCGAGGATCGCCCGGCCCTGCGCCGCGCTGCCGAGATAGCCGGAGAGCACGGCGTCGCAGTTGCCCAGCTCGCCGATCGCGGCGATGCCGTCCACCAGTGCGGGAATCTGCTCCGAGGGCAGCACCTCGCCGGTCCAGTGACCATACTGAGTGTGATTGGAGAACTGCACGGTATTCAGCGGCCAGACGTTCACGCCGACGCGGCGCATGGGAAATTCGGCGGCGCTGTTGCCGGCGTGGCCGAACACGACGTGGGACTGGATGGTGAGGATGTGCGGGGTACGCGCCATGACTGTTTCCTGCTGCAGAATGCGGCAGTATGGGATGCAAAGGGCGCACTGTGAACAACCACCACTCGCCGCGGGTCGGCGGAGTGGGTAAGCTGGGGCGCCTGTCCCGGAGCGGAGCCTTGAAGTGACCTTGGGCAACCTTTTCGCATTCATGCTGCTGGCCGCGTGCGCCGCCTGGTGGTGGCGCGCCCACGGTGTCCGCGAGCGCGCGCTGCTGCTGGCCAGGCAGCATTGCGTCCGCCAGGGCGTCGAGCTGCTCGACGAGAACGTCGCCCTGCGCCGCCTGCGCCTGCGCCGCGACCAGCGCGGCCAGTTGCGCCTGGCCCGGGAGTTTTCCTTCGAATTCACCGCCACCGGGCAGGAACGCTACGCCGGCAGCATCCTCATGTTCGGCCAGTATGCCGGCCATATCGAACTGGCGCCGTTCCGCTTCGCCCCGGAACCCCGGACCCAGGCCGACGACGTGGTGGTGGACGCGGTATTCGACGAACCGCCGCGCCCGCAACGCAGCGCCGAAATCGTGCAGCTCGACGAGTGGCGCCGCGCGCACCAGACCAAGAAGTTCGGCGACTGATCCCACCCCCCTCGGCCTCGCTCCCGTAGGGTGGATGGCGCTATGTAGATCAATGGGCGCCATCGCCGCTCCGGATCGACGAAACGCGATTCAAGCCGAGGTCATTCGTGCCCGAGCAGGAAGCGCGCGACCCGCTCGGCGCTGTCCTCCGGATGCTCCTGCATGAAGCAGTGCCCGCCCTCCACGCGGTGTCCGCTGGCATGCCGGTTCTGCGCGCACCAGCGCGCCACCGCCTTGGGCACGAAGGGATAGGTGCGCTCGCCGTAGAGCACCAGCGTCGGCGTGGTCACCTTGCCCAGCGACGGCCACAGACGCTTGGGGAAGGACGAGAAGATCTCCGCCTCGCGGCTCGGCCGGCATTTCAGCTCGACGCCGCCTTCCACCTGCTTCATCGCGTGCTCGACATAGGCCCACAGCGCCGCATCGGTCCAGCCCCTGAAGATGCCGCGGCCGTGCAGCCCGGCATAGGCGGCGGCGCGGTCCGGCCACTGGCTGCGGCGCGTGCGGGCCTTCTGCACCATGGTGCGGCGCCTGTGCAGGCCGAGCACTTCGGACAATGCCATCACGCCGATCATCGCCGGGGTGAACAGCACCGGATCGAGCAGCACGGCGCGGCGGAACAGCTGCGGGTGGCGGGACAGGATCAGGCTGGTCAGCACCCCGCCGAAGCTGTGCCCGCAGGCGAAGCGCGGCACCTCGCCGAACAGCCCGCGGCCGGCCTCGAAGGCTTCCACCGCCAGCTCGGCCGTGCGGTTCCAGCCGTGGAAGCGGCCACCGTGGTCGCTGTCGCCATGCCCCTGGACGTCGCACATCCACAGGTCGAAGTCTTCCGCCAGCAGCCTGAGCATCGGCTCGTAGGCGCGGGTGCAGAAGCCGTTGCCGTGGATGAAGTGCAGCAGCGGCTTGCCGGACGGCTCGCTGCGCCAGCCGCGCAGGGTGTAACCGGCCGAACTGGCGTGGGACCAAGGCACGAGATGCATCGATTTTCTCCTTATTGGCCGCGCAGTGTAGCGATCGTCGGGGATGCCGGGCCAGTCTGGCAGGCTTCGCGCGGACAAAAAAAAAGCCGCTGATGAGAGCGGCCGGAGAAAGACGTCGATCTGGAGCAATCGGTATCGGCGTCGGGAAGCAGGAGAACGCGGCTGACCGGCCAACTGGACCGGTACAGGGCGCTTGAAGCTGTATCACTGGTGAAATTCTGCTCATTCGGTATAGCGGAATTTCGCCGAATCGTCGGAATCAATGGTATTGATTACAGCTTTGTCGATAAACCGGCTGATCTGTGAAAATCTATTTCACTTTTTGCAACAGTAGGGCGATTCGCAAAAAAACGCCGCAGATCGACTGCGGCGCAAGGCTAGGGAAATCCGGCTCACGCACCGGACTTCCCGGGGGATCGTACGCCGATCAGGAATCGGCGTGGTTGGCGGCACTGGTGTTCGCGGTACGTTCGGCGGAGTTGTCCGCTTTCTGCAGCGCGATGGCCGCTTCGTTCGCCTTGACCAGTTTGTCGGCCATCAGCCGGGATTCCTCGGCGAAGCTCAGTTGGGTGAAGGACAGCGAGCAGACGGCAAGCAGGGAGGCAGCGTAAAGGGCACGAGACATGATGATGTTCCTTTCTGAATACCCGATCGTTCGGGTCGGAGAAAGGTTACGGCGCAACAGTGCCTGGAAAAATAGCTGGCTGACCAATAGAGCGTTGCCTGGAAAGCAATAATCCAATTGTAGGAGCGGGCCATGCCCGCGACCCCGGCGCGGCGCCTGTGGCTGTCGCGGGCATGGCTCCTACGGAATCACGCCCAGTTCGAGGGATGCCCGATCACCTGCTCGTCCTCGGCGAAGGCCCTGGGCAGTTCCTCCTTGAGGAACTCGATCCAGGTGCGGATCTTCGCGTCGAGGAAGCGCCGTGACGGATACAGGGCGAAGATCTGCCGCACGTGCAGGCGGTGTTCCGGCAGTACCCGCACCAGCTCGCGGTGGCGCAGCGCCGGGGCCGCCACGTAGCTCGGCAGCAGGCACACGCCCATGCCCGCACGGGCGGCGCCGGCCAGGGCTTCGGCGACGTTGACCATGAAGGTGTCCTGTGGACGGATCACGCATTCCTCGCCGCCTTCCTCGAAGGCCCAGCCTTCCGGGAAGGTCGGGTCGACCAGATGCAGGCACTGGTGTTCGTGCAGGTCTTCGACGCTGCGCGGGATGCCGCGCCGCTGCAGGTAGCCGGGGCTGGCGCAGAGCACGCTGTAGATGGTGCCGAGGGTCTGGGCGACGTATTCGGAGTCGGGCAGTTCGCGGTCGCGGGTGATCACCACGTCCTGGCCTTCCTCGAGGATGTCCGGCTGGCGCTGGGACAGGGTCAGTTCGACGTTCACCTCGGAGTAGAGCTCGCAATAGCGCGAGATCAGCGGGACCAGGTGCTGCTGGCCGAGACCGGCGATCGAATGCACGCGCAGGCGCCCGCGCGGACGCAGGTGTGCGCCGCTGGCCTCGGCTTCCGCCTCCTCGACCTCGCCGATGATCTGCCGGCAGCGCTGCAGGTAGCGCTCGCCGGTTTCGGTCAGCGCCAGCCGCCGCGTGGTGCGGTGCAGCAGGCGCGCCTGCAGGTGGGTTTCCAGTTCCGAGACGATGCGCGAGACCTGCGCGGTGGAAAGCCCGAGGGCATTGGCCGCTGCTGTGAAACTGCCAGCATCGACCACCCGGGCGAAGGTACGCATTCCGTGTAGGGTGTCCATTGTTGCCTGCTCCGCAAAACTGCATCGCAGTATAGGCACTTCATTACAGATTGTTGCTGCCTATACTGCGCACAGGTCGCTGCAGCAGCGCTGGGCAAACCCTGTCCATCGTCTGGTCGCTGGCACACCAGTCAGCCGCCGATCCCTCACGCATGCAACTCCGGCTGTAGCGACCATTTTCTTTCCTGCCTGGCGCGATCTGCGGCGGGCGAGCCATCTTCTGTAGGAGCGGGCCATGCCCGCGACACGCTGGCACCGCCGAGGTCGCGCGCATGGCGCGCTCCTACAAATGAGCAATTCCCACCTATTCGCGAGCAAGCTCGCTCCTACACAAGCCGCGATCCCCTTGAAAGCCAGGGTGAAACCCGCCAAGCGGACTCAGCGCGGAAGTGGATACAGGCGCTCGTCGAACTGCTCCAGCCGCGGGAATTCCAGCGGCTGGTCGCTGGCGAGGTTCTGCAGGCGGTCCTGGTAGTCGCGCAGGAAGCCTTCGCGGGCGTCGTTGCTGATGTAGGGCACGTGCCAGGCGACGAAGGGCGGCAGCACCTGCATGCCGGTGTAGGCCAGGGTGCCGCGCAGGATCGGCCGCAGCATGTCTTCCAGCGGGCCGTGGATCGCATCCTCGCCGAACATGTGCTCGCGGCCGCCGAGGGTCACCGT
Organism: Pseudomonas jinjuensis; assembly: GCF_900103845.1. Lineage (GTDB taxonomy): Bacteria > Pseudomonadota > Gammaproteobacteria > Pseudomonadales > Pseudomonadaceae > Pseudomonas > Pseudomonas jinjuensis. The sequence goes on along the minus strand of NZ_FNIJ01000013.1, from coordinate 104,155 downwards.
CAGTAGCGCCTGCTTGCCGGCCAGTCCGCCCTGGTCGTAGAAGCGCTTGCCGCCGTAGACCACGCCGGAAACCAGCACGCGGTCGAACCAGCCCTTGAGGATGGCCGGGGCGGAGAACCAGTAGATCGGGAAGTTGAAGATCACCAGGTCGGCCCACAGCAGCTTGTCCAGCTCGGCGCGGATGTCGGCGGCGATGCTCTGGTTCTTCGTTCCTTCGCGCTGCTCCAGGGCATAGACCAGATAGTCCGGGTTGGCGCGTTCGGCGAAGTCGGCGGCGCTGGCCACCGGGTTCCAGTTCATCGCGTAGAGGTCGGAGACCTGCACCGCGTGACCCTGGCCCTGCAGGGTTTCCTGCGCCAGCTTGTACAGCGCGGTGGAGAAGGATTGCGGTTCGTTGTGGGCGTGGACGATCAGTACGTTCATGGCGGTTTCCGTGGATGAGTCTTACTGCATCAGTTCGGCGGCGCAGCGGGCGATGCGCCGGCAGGCTTCGCGTAGCGGTTCCTCGTCCAGCACCAGGCCGAGGCGGATATGTCCGGCGGCGCTGGGGCCGAAGGCTTCGCCGGCGAGCGCGGAGACGCCGTGGCGATCCAGCAGGATATCGGAGAACTCCCCGGCGGAAAGCCCGGTGGCGCGGATGTCGACCATGACGAACATGCCGCCGTCCGGACGCAGCGTGCGCAGGCCGGGGCAGCCGTCGAGGCAGTCGAGGACCAGGTCGCGGCGCTGGCGGTAGGCCTCGCGCATGGCCTCCAGTTCCGGCAGATCGGCCTGCAGTGCGACCACGGCGGCGTCCTGGATGAAGTCCGGCGAGCCGTAGAGCATGCACAGCGCCAGGTTGCCCAGGTGCGCGGCGAGTTCCGCCGGGCCGACCACCCAGCCCACGCGCCAGCCGGTCATGGCGTGGGATTTCGACAGGCTGTTGATGGTCGCGGTGCGCTCGGCCATGCCCGGCAGGCTGGCCGGGCTGATGTGTTCGCCGTCGAACACCAGTTCGCTGTAGACCTCGTCGGAAATCATCCACAGGTCATGGGTTATGCACAGGTCGGCCAGCGCATCCCAGGTGGCGCGCGGCAGGCTGGCGCCGGACGGGTTGTGCGGGCTGTTCAGCGCCAGCGCGCGGGTGCGCGGGGTGATGCGCGCGGCGACGTCCTCGGCCTGCACGCGGAAACCGTGCTCGGAACGTACCGGCACCGGGATCACGGTGGCGCCGCAGGCACCGAACACTGCCTCGTAGGTGACATACATCGGCTCGGCGACGATCACCTCGTCGCCCGGATTGAGCACGCACTGGGCCACCGCGTAGAGCGCGCACTGTGCCCCGGCGAGCACTATCACCTGGTCGGCGTCCACCGCCTGGCCGCTGCGCTTGCCATGGCGCGCGGCGATGGCCTCGCGCAGGGCACGCTTGCCGCTGACGTCGGCGTAGTGGGTATTGCCGGCGCGCAGGCTGTGGATAGCTGCATCGACGATCGGTGCCGGCGTGTCGAAATCCGGATCGCCGACCGACAGCAGCAGGATGTCGTCGCCCTGTTCCAGACGGGCCAGGGCGCGGTAGTGGATATCCCAGGCGGCGGCGCCGTCGCCGGCGATGCGTTGGGTGAGTTGTGAATAACGCATGGTGCTTACCTCGCTGCCGGGCCGTTACTGGGCGCAGGCGTGTTTCAGTTCGATCAGGGTGACGCCGGGCTGTGCAAAACCTTCGCGCAGGTCGCTTTCCAGCGCGTCCAGGCTCTGCGGCTGGCGCACCGTGCAGCCATAGGCGCGGCCGAGCAGGGCGAAGTCCGGGTTGCGCGGCAGCACGCCGATGGGCTCGATGTCGAGGCCGAGCATGTCGTCGCGGATCTGCCCCAGCGCGTCGTTGTTCCACAGCAGCACCACCAGCGGGCTGTCCAGCTCCTCGACCGCGGTGGCCAGTTCCTGCGCGGTGTAGAGGAAGCCGCCGTCGCCCACCAGCACCAGGCCGGGCCGCTCCGGCGCGCCGAACTTGGCGCCGATGCCGGCCGGCACGCCGTAGCCGAGGGTGCCGTAGCCGGTGGGGTGCAGCCAGCCGCGCGGCGCCTTGCTGGGGAACAGGTAGTTGCCGCTGTAGGCCAGCTGGGTCATGTCGCTGGCGATGAAGGCGTTGTCCGGCAGCGCCTTCTCGATACGCTCCAGGATCGACTTGTGGATAAGTTGCAGCGGCGCATGGCTGGCATCCAGTTGCGCTTTCAACTGGGCAATCCGCTGTTGTGCCGACGCGGTATCGCGTGTGGATAACTTCAAACCGGCCAGCAGCGCCTCGACGCTCGCCTGTGAATCGCCGTGCAGCGCCACGGCGCTGGGGTAGAAGTCGTTGAACTTGCGCGAGTCGATATCGATGCGGATCAGCTCGCCGCCGATCGGCAGGCGCTCGCGCCAGAAGTCGGTATCGGCCATCTCGGTGCCGACCGCGAGGATCAGGTCGGCCTCGCCGATCATGTCCCAGCCGGCCTGGGTGCACAGGGTCGAACCGGCGTTAAGCGGCGCTTCCGGCGCCAGCAGGCCCTTGCCGGCGACGCTGGTGAACAGCGGCGCGGCCAGGCGCTCACTGAGCGCTGCGAGGGATTCGGCGGCATGCAGGGCGCCGCCACCGGCGATGATCATCGGCCGTTGCGCGCTGGCGAGTTTATCCACAGCCTGCTGGATGGCGGCGGATGCCGCCGGACCACGGCCGGGACGACGAACCACCTCGTTGCTCCAGTCGCGCGCCACCGGGGCGGCGAGCACGTCCAGCGGCACGGAGATATGCACAGGGCGCGGACGCTCGCTGTCGAACACGGCGTAGGCGCGGGCGATCAGCTCGGGCAGATCCTCTGCGCTCAGGGCAACCGCCGAGAACGCGGTGATCGGCGCGGTCATGGCGCGCTGGTCCTGGGTCTCGTGCAGGCAGCCCCAGCCCTTGCCGAGGCTGGCGGTGTGGTTGACGCTGGAGATCACCAGCAGCGGCACGGAATCGGCGTAGGCCTGGCCGATGGCGGTGGCGGCGTTGGTCACGCCGGGGCCGGTGATGACGAAGCACACGCCGGGCTTGCCGCTGACCCGGGCGTAGCCGTCGGCCATGAAGCCGGCGCCCTGCTCGTGGCGGGTCAGCACATGGCGGATGCCGCTGCCGGGCAGGCCGCGGTACAGCTCCAGGGTGTGCACGCCGGGGATGCCGAAGACGGTGTCGACGCCGTAGTTGGCGAGCAGGCGGACGAGGGCCTGGCCGCCGGTGAGGGTTTTGATGTTCTGCATGTTCACTCCTCGAAGCTGTTCTGCTCTTCGTAGGAGCGAGCTTGCTCGCGATCATCCGTGCTATCCGGAGACTCCGGTGTTGTGGGTAACTCCGGGATCGCCAGCAAGCTGGCTCCTACAGGTTCTTGTTCATTCGGCGACTCGAATCAGCGCATCCACCGCCACCGCGCCATCGGCGCAGGCCAGCAGCGGGTTCACGTCCAGTTCCAGCAGCGAATCGACGTGCTCGCAGGCGTAGTCGGCGACCGCGCGGATGGCTTCCACCAGCGCGTCCATGTCCACCGCTGGGCGGCCACGGAAGCCGGTGAGCAGCGGCGCGCTGCGCAGGCTCAGCAGGGCGGCGCGGATCGCCGCGTCGGTGGTCGGCAGCAGCAGGCTGCGGCTGTCCTTGAGCAGCTCGACGAGGATGCCGCCGGCGCCGATCACCAGCGCCAGGCCGAATCCGGCCTCACGCTTGATGCCGACGATCAGCTCGGCCAGCGGCGGGCTGGCCATGCGTTCCAGCAGCACCTTGTCGAAGGCGACCTGCGGCGCGTGGCGGGCGAGGTTCTCGCGCATGCTCAGCAACGCCGCTTCCAGCGCGGCCTCGTTGCGCAGGTTGAGCGCCACGCCGCCGGCCTCGGTCTTGTGCGGCAGGTCGGCGCTGACCGCCTTGAGCACCAGCGGGAAACCGAGCTCGACGGCCGCCTCGCGGGCCTGTTCCGGCGTGGTCAGCACACCCGGCGGCAGCGGCACGCCGAAGGGTTTCAGCGCCTGCTTGGAGTTCCATTCGTCGAGCAGCCGGCCCTGGCCTTCCAGCGCCAGCGGGCAGAGCGGCACGCGCGCCGCCTCGCCACGCTCCAGCAGTGCTTCGCGGCGCTGGCGGTAGTGGGCGATGCGGCCCCAGGCGGCAAGGCCGTCCTCGACGCCCTGCAATGCAGCGACGCCATTGGCGTGCAGCAACTCGCGGGCGTGGGCCGGCAGCAGTTCGGGGAAGGCCGAGGCGATGAAGCCGACCTTGTCGTGACGCTTCAGCGCGGCGCAGTACAGCTCCAGCAGGAGGTCGCACTGCGGCCGTTCGCCGGTGGATTCGCCGGGATAGTCGAGCACCAGCAGCGCGGCGTCGGCCGGCGTGCGCAGGGCGCTGTCGAGCATCTGCTCCAGCGCCGGGCCGTCGCCCCAGATGGCGGTGGTGAAGTCCAGCGGGTTGGCGATGTTGGCATAGTCCGGCAGCACCTTGGCGAGTTCCGCGCGCTGCGCATCGACCAGCCTGGGCAGGCTCAGGCCGTTGCGCTCGGCGTAGTCGGCGATCAGCCCGGCGTCGCCGCCGGAGCAGGCCAGAGCGGCGAGGCTCGGACCGGCAGGCAGGTTGCCGCAGGCGGCCGCCTTGAGGGTTTCCATGAAGCTCACCGGACCGCTCACGCGGATCACCCCGAGGCGATCGAACAGCGCGTCGTACAACGCGTCGGAGCCGGCCAGCGAACTGGTGTGGCTGAGCGCGAGTTCCGCGCCGATCTCGGAAACGCCGGTCTTCAGGGCGATCACGGGGATGCCCTTCTGCAACGCCTTGTAGGCGGCGCGGGCAAAGCCGGGGACGTTCTTCAGGCCTTCGAGGTGCAGGCCGATGGCGGTGACGCGCGGCTCGTCGAGCAGCACGTCCATCAGCTCGGCGACGCCCAGCTGCGCCTGGTTGCCCACCGAGGCCATGTAGGCGACGGGCAGCGAGCGGTCGCTCATCGAGATGTTGTAGGCGAAGTTGCCGCTCTGGGTCAGCACCGCCACGCCCTTCTCGACCATGTGCCCGCCGTGGGCCACCGGCCACAGCGCGGCGCCGTGCAGGTAGTCGAGCAGGCCGTAGCAGTTCGGCCCGAGCAGGGCCATGTCGCCGGCGGCCTGCAGCAGGCGCTTCTGCAGTTCCTCGCCCTCCTCGCCGGTTTCGGCGAAGCCGGAGGCGTAGCAGATGGCGCCGCCCGCGCCTATCGCGGCGAGTTCGGCGACGGCGTCGAGGGTCAGTTCACGGTTGGTGGCGATGAACACGGCGTCCGGGCCGCACGGCAGATCGGCCACCGAACGCACGCAGGGCACGCCTTCCAGTTCGTCATGCTGCGGATTGACCAGCCACATCTCGCCTTTGAAGCCGCCTTCGGCGCAGCGCTTGAGCGCGCGCGCCATGCTGCGGCCGCCGATAAAGGCCAGGTGACGGGGAGCGAGCAGGCGCTTGAGGTTGTCTCGGTTCATGGCTCGGACCTCAACGCAGCAGCGGCCGCAGCAGTTCGCGGGAAATGATGTGGCGCTGGATTTCCGAGGTGCCTTCCCAGATGCGCTCGATCCGCGCGTTGCGCCAGATGCGCTCGACCGGGCCTTCGTCCATCAGGCCCATGCCGCCGAAGATCTGCACGGTCTCGTCGGCGACCTTGCCCAGCACTTCGCTGGCGAACAGCTTGGCCATGCCGGCCTCGCCGTCGGTCATGCTGCCGCGGTCCATCTTCCAGGCGGTGTGCAGGGTCATCAGCTCGGCGGCGCGGATCTGCGTGGCCATGTCGGCGAGCTTGAAGGAGATGCCCTGATAGCTGCCGATGGCCTGGCCGAACTGCTTGCGGTCGGCGGCCCATTGCAGCGACAGGTTCAGCGCGCGCTGGGCCTGGCCGACGCAGTTGGCGGCGACCATCACGCGGCCGGCGGTGAGCCAGGCGTTGGCCACTTCCCAGCCCTTGTCGACTTCGCCGAGGACCTTGGAGGCCGGCACGCGGCAGTCGTCGAAGAAGATTTCGTAGGTGTGGTAGCCCTTGTTGCTGACGCACTTCGGCCCGCGGCGCACGGTCATGCCGGGAGTGCCCTTGTCGACCAGGAAGGCGGTCACGGCGTTGCGCTTCTTGCCGTTGCGCTCGAAGGTGTCGGTCACCGCGAAGACGATGGCGAAGTCGGCGTGGCCGGCGTGGCTGATGAAGTGCTTGGCGCCGTTGATGACGAAGTCGTCGCCGTCACGGGCGGCGCGGGTCTTGATCGAGTTGGCGTCGGAACCGGCGCCCGGCTCGGTGAGGGCGAAGCAGTCGATCTTCTCGCCCTGCACGACGGGCAGCAGGTAGTCGCTGATCTGGTCGCCCTTGCAGGCCATGAGGATCTTCGACGGACGCGCGACGAACACGTGCAGCGCCCAGGAGACCTTCGACAGCTCGCGTTCGACCAGCGCCTGGGACAGGTAGTCGAGGCCGCCACCGCCGACTTCCTCGGGCATGTTGAAGGCATAGAAACCGGCGGCGATGGCCTTGCCGCGAATCTGCGCGGCCAGCTCCGGGGATACCGCATCGGCGCGGTCCACTTCTTCCTCGTAGGGCAGCAGCTCCTTCTCGACGAAGGCCTTGACCGCCTCGACGAGCATTTCCTGTTCCTGGGTCAGTTGGAAGTCCATGGGATTACCTGCCGCTGAAGTTGGGGGAACGTTTTTCCGCCACCGCGCGCAGGGCTTCGGCGGCGTCCTCGCTGCGACCGCAGAGCAGGCCGGCAGCCTGTTCGGCTTCCAGCTGCTGGGTCAGCGAGCGGTTGGCGCCATCGCGGATCAGGCGCTTGGTCTGGGCGAAGGCGAAGGTCGGGCCGGCGGCCAGGCGCGCGGCGAAGTCGCCGACGGCGGCTTGCAGCTGCTCGTCGGCGACCACTTCGCCGACCAGCCCGGCATTCAGCGCGCGCTCGGCGTTCCACAGCTCGTCGAGGAACAGCAGGCGCTTGGCCGCCTCGCTGCCGATCAGCCGCGGCAGGTGCCAGCTGGCGCCGGCGTCCGGGCAGTAGGCCATGCCGGTGTAGCCGGCCTTGAAGCGCGCCGAGGCGCCGGCGATGCGGAAGTCGCAGCAGAGGGTCAGGTCCATCCCGGCGCCGACGGCGGTGCCGTTGATGGCGGCGATGGTCGGTTTGTCCATGCCGTGCAAACGGGCCATCAGGGCGTGGGCGGTTTCGGTCCAGCCGTAGGTTTCCAGCTCGCCACGGGCTTCGGCCTCGGCCCATTCGGCGAGGTCGGCGCCAGCGCAGAAGCTGCGGCCCGTGCCGGTCAGCACCACCACGCGCACGGCGGGGTCGCTGTCGCAGGCATCGAGCTGGGCGTGCAGGGCCTTCAGGGTGGGGATGTCCAGCGCGTTGCGCTGCTGCGGGCGGTTCAGGGCGATCCAGGCGATGCCGCCTTCGATCCGGCTGGAGAGAGAGGAAACGTGAGTCATGCTGCCCTCGTGTTGTTGTCACTTGTGGTGAGGTCGGTGAAGCATTGGAAGCCATACTAAACAAGTGTTCAGCAAGGCGGCAATGCACCCGAAAGGGGGCTTGTAACGGGGTGTGGGAATGCTCCGGAGCCTGATTTCATGGGGCTTTGAAGGATTGGCCGGGGAGGAGGGCGGGGTGGTTGTTACAACTTCGAACAAACGCCGAGGCCGACTGTAGGAGCGTCGCCATGCGCGCGACATCGGTGACGCCGGCGATTGTCGCGGGCATGGCCCGCTCCTACAGGGTGGGCGGGCGCCGGGACCTGTAGGAGCTCGCTCCTACGAAAAGCGAAAAGCGAAAAGCCCCGCAATGCGGGGCTCGTGTCATGCAAAGGGAAGGCTTAGCCGATACTCGACACCGCCTCGTCGCTCAGCACCTGGCCGCGCTTGAGCTTCAGCGTGTAGTACGCCAGGTAGCACGCGGCGATGAAGCCGAAGCCCCAGTACAGCGACGGTCGCTGGGTCGGGTCGATGGCGAGGAAGACGAACAGCGAGCAGCAGATGACGATGCACGCCAGCGGCACGAAGGGGAACAGCGGCGCGGCGTATTTCAGGTCGGCCACCGTGCCGCCCTTGGCCATGTGCTCGCGACGGAAGCGGTACTGGGCGTAGGCGATGACGATCCAGGTCACTGTGCCGGACATGCCGCTCACCGCCATCAACACCATGAACAGGGTGTCGGCGGCGATCACGCTGGTCAGCAGCGAGAGCAGGGCGAAGGCCAGGGTGATCAGCAGCGCGTACAACGGCACGCCACGGGCGCTCAGCCTGGACAGGCTGCGCGGGGCCATGCCGGTCTTCGACATCGCCCAGAGGATGCGGGTCGAGGCGTACAGGCCGGAGTTGCCCACCGAGAGGATGGCGGTGAGGATCACGAAGTTCATCAGGTCCGCCGCGTAGGGGATGCCGACCATGTCGAACACCTGCACGAACGGGCTTTCCATCAGCCCGGCCTTCTCCCACGGGACGATGGCGGCCAGCACGGCGATCGCCAGCACGTAGAAGATCAGCACGCGGAACACCACGTTGCGCACGGCGCGCGGGATGCTCTTCTCCGGCTGCTCGGTCTCGCCGGCGGCGACACCCATGATCTCGCAGCCCTGGAAGGCGTAGACCACCGTCATCATCACCGCGAACACCGCCGCCAGGCCGTTGGGGAACAGGCTGTCGCCGAGCAGGTTGCTCATCATCGGCGCCGGCTCGCCGCTTTCCAGCGGGATGCCGCCGAAGATCACCAGCAGGCCGACCACGATGAAGCCGAGGATGGCCGCCACCTTGATCCCGGAGAACCAGTACTCGGCTTCACCGAAGGCGCGGGTGGTCAGGGCGTTGAGGGAGAACAGCACGACCACGAAGAAGCCCGACCACAGCCAGATCGGCACGTCGGGGAACCAGCGGGTCATCAGCATGCCGGCGGCGGTGAATTCCAGGCCGACGGTGGAGGCCCAGCTCATCCAGTACACCCAGCCGATCATGAATCCGGTGGCGGGACCGATGAAGCGCGTGGCGTGGGCCTGGAACGAGCCGGAAACCGGCATCTGCACGGACAGCTCGCCGAGGCAGACCATCACCAGGTACATCAGCAGGCCGGCCACCAGATAGGCGAGGATCGCGCCGGCCGGGCCGCCCTGGTTGATGATCACGCCCGAGCCCATGAACAGGCCGGTGCCGATCACCCCGCCGAGGGACAGCATGAAGATGTGGCGGCTCTGCAATGCTCGGGTGAGCTGGATCTTCTCTTTAGCTTCAGCCATGGCGCACCTCCGGATTCGGGGTGCGGGCGAGATGGACGTGACGGCTCATTATTGTTGTCTCCAATCAGTCGGAAGCCGTGTCTCGGGCACGGATGCCACCGGATTATTGGAAGGGGATGTAAGGAGCCGTTGAAGGTTGGGATCGAAGATGTAAAAAGTCGTAAGGAATTTGTCGCAAGCGCCGGCCGTTGCAGGAGCGGGCCATGCCCGCGACACGCGGCGGTGCCTGCGATTGTCGCGGGCATGGCCCGCTCTTACGGTCAGGTCAGGCGTAGGCCGTTACAACTCGCCGCGATGAAAGCCTGTAGGAGCGAGCTTGCTCGCGATCGGAGTTACGCCTGGCGGCCGGGCATCCGGCGAACATTGATCGCCAGCAAGCTGGCTCCTACGAATCGAGTTCCCGCATGGCTTCCTCCCGACAAGCCGCTACCCGCTCCGCCCACCCCGCCAACTCTTCTCCGGCCAGCGCCGCACTCTCCAACTCGCGCAAACACTCCCCCAACGCCCGCAATCCCATGGACTGGCAACTCCCCGCCAATCTATGCGCAAGGTCCGCCACCTCCTGCGGATCGTCATGTTGCAGCGCCTCGTCGAGTAGCGGCAGCTGTTCATCCAGCATCCCGCGCAGGCTGGCGAGCAGTTCCGCCAGCCTGTGCTCGCCGAGCAATTGCCGGTGGGTCGCCAGCACCTGCAGGTCCAGTGGTCCGTCTTCGGTGAAGGGAACGGCGTCGTGCAGTCCGGCCAGCGCGCGGCGCAGTTCGGGTAGGCGCAGAGGTTTGCCGAGGACGCCCTGCATGCCGGCGGCGTAGTAGCGGCGGACCATGCCCGGCAGCACGTTGGCGGTGAAGGCGAGGATCGGCGTGTCGCGGTTGCGGCCGTCGACCTGGGCGCGGATCGCCTGGCACAGTTCGATGCCGCCGAGGCCGGGCAGGTGCATGTCGAGCAGGATCAGCTCGAAGCGCCGTTCGCGGCACAGCGCCAGCGCCGGATCGGCATCCTCGGCGAGGCTGACCCGATGGCCGTCGCGCTCCAGCAGGCCCTGGGCCACCTCGCGATTGAGCGCGACGTCTTCCACCAGCAGGATGTCCAGCGCCTTGCCCGGTGCCTCCGAAGGAATGCAAGCCAGCGGCGCGGAAGCCGGCGCCAGTACGATCTCGAACCAGAAGGTGCTGCCTTCGCCCTCGCGGCTGTCCACGCCGATCTCGCCGCCCATGGCTTCCACCAGGCGCTTGCTGATTGCCAGGCCGAGGCCGGTGCCGCCATAGCGCCGCGCCACTTCCTCGCTGGCCTGGGTGAAGCGCTGGAAGATCTTCGCCAGCGCCGCCGCGGGGATGCCGATGCCGTCGTCGATCACCGCGAAGCGCAGACGCTGGCCGTTTTCTTCCTGCGCCAGCAGGCCCACCTCGAGGCGCACCTCGCCGTCCTCGGTGAACTTCACCGCGTTGGCCACCAGGTTGCTCAGTACCTGGCGGAGGAACTGCTCGGCGCCACGGCAGGCGTCCTGTACCTGCGGGTCGATGTGCAGGCGCAGGCAGGTGCCGTTTTCCTCGGCGCGCGGTTCGAGCAGGGTGAGCACGTCGTCGAGCAGCTGGCGCAGGGAGAAGTCCAGCGGTTCCGGCTGGCTGGCGCCGTCCTCCAGCTTGGCGAAGCTGAGCACCTCGTTGAGGATCGCCAGCAGCCCTTCGCCGGCCTGGGACAGCGCGTGCAGCCGGCGCCGGTCCTGTTCGCCCAGCGGTGCGCCGCGCAGCAGTTCGGCCATGCCGAGGATGCCGTTGAGCGGCGTGCGGATCTCGTGGCTCATGGTGGCGAGGAAGCGCGTCTTGGCGCGGTTGGCGGCTTCGGCTTCCTCCTTGGCGCGGCGCAGGCTGGCGGTGCGCCGTTCGACCCGCCGCTGCAGCTCGTCGCGCTTGCTCTGCAGGGCCGCGCGGTCGGCCTCGCGGCGGCGCAGGTCGGCGCGAATCGCCTGGCGCATGTCGTCCAGCGCGTGGGCCACGGTATCGATCTCGTCCTGCTCGGCGCGCTCGCGCTTGTCCAGCAGGAGCGGCGCCTGCAGGTCGCCGCCGGCGATGCTGCGCACGAAGTCGGCCATCACCCGCAGGTGGCGGGTGACCAGGCTATGGAACAGCCAGCTCAGCGCCACGGCCAGGCCGCAGAGGAACACGCCCATCCACAGCAGGCTGGCCAGGCCGCCCTGCCAGAGCCGCCGGTAGACGGCGCCGAGGTCGATGGCGATTTCCAGTTCGCCCAGCTGCCGGCGTTCGCCCTGCGGCGGCTGGTAGCTCAGCGGGAAGCGCTCGACCCGCAGCGGCCCGCGGCCCCGTGCGTCGCCCTGGACCAGGTTGAAGTCGGCGCTGCGCAGGCTGGCGCGGGCGATGTCCGGGAAGTCCACCAGGCCGTGCAGCTGCACGTTCAGCTGCTCCTGGTTGAGGTCCCACAGGCTGCGCTCGAAGCTGGCCAGGTAGCCGACGCGGATCAGCTCCAGGCGCGCCTCGATATCGCGCATCTCGCGGCGGTACTCGAAATACAGCTGCACGGCGCCGGCCAGCACGGTGAAGCACAGGCTGAACAGCAGTACCCGCAGCAGCAGGCGCCGCGCCAGGCCGCCGGGCAGGTGCGGGAAGCTCATCGCGGCACCCCGCCGCCGAGCATGACGCGGTAGCCGGCTTCGCTGTCGTCCAGCCAGCGCGCGATGCTGCCGTCGTCGACGCGCCGTTGCAGCGCCGCGTCGATCTCCGTCATCCGCGCGGCCAGCGGCGAATGGCGCGACACGGCGATGCGCAGGTAGTCGACGGTCAGCGGCGTGGGCAGCACGCGGATGTCCTCGCCGCCGGACAGCTGCTCGGCGAACAGCCGGCCGGTGCGGCGCTCGTGGATGATGAAGTCGATGCGCTGGCGCACCAGCTTGCCGAAGTTCTGCCGGCTGGTGGAGACCCACTCGATGTTGTCGTGGCTGGCGACGAAGCGGTCGAAGTCCGGCCCGTAGCTCTCGCCGAACAGCAGGCCGCCGCGGTAGTGGGCGAGGTCGTCGAGCTGGCGGAACCGCACCGGGCGCTTGCGGTTGTAGAAGATCGCCACTTCCTCGCGCAGCACCGGCACGCTGGAGAACCGCAGGCCGTCGTCGCGCTGCGGCGTGCGGTAGGCCAGCACCGCGTCGACGCGGCCGGCGGCGGCGTCCAGCAGGCAGCGCTTCCAGTTGCCGAGGGTGACGAACTCCACCTCATAGCCCAGCTCGCCGAACACCGCGCGCACCACTTCCGGCGCCAGGCCGCGTATCTGCTGGCCGTCGCTCCAGGATATCGGCGGGTACACCGGGTGGTCGCAGTAGCGGATGCGCTCGCCGGCCTGCGCCACGGCGCACAGCAGGAGGGCGAGCAGGGCCAGCCAGCGCATCGCTCAGGCGTCGCTGGGGGAGGCGGTGAACAGGTAGCCGGCGCCGTGGATGGTGATGATCAGCTCCGGTTCGGCGGGATCGTCGCGCAGCTTGCGGCGCAGGCGGCCGACCAGCACGTCGATGGAGCGGTCGTTGGGCAGCCACTCGCGGTTGCGGATCTGGTCCATCAACTGGTCGCGGTTGAGGGTGTGGCCGGCGTTGCGCAGGAACACGCAGAGCAGCTGGAACTCGCCGTGGGTCAGCGCGGTTTCGCTGCCGTCGGTGTCGATCAGGCGGCGCCGGTCGACGTCCAGCAGCCAGTGGGCGAAGCGCTTCTGGCTGGCGCGCGGAGCGGCGGCGGCAGCGGCCGGCGTGCTGCGCGCATGGCGCACGCGGCGGATCAGGTTCTTCGCCCGCGACACCAGTTCGCGCGGGTTTACCGGCTTGCTGACGTAGTCGTCGGCGCCGCATTCGAGGCCGACGATGCGGTCGATGTCGTCGTTGCGCCCGGTGATGAGGATGATGCCGACCTCCGAGCGCACGCGCAGCTCGCGGGTCAGGGTCAGGCCGTCCTTGCCGGGCAGGCGGATGTCGAGCAGCACCAGGTCGATCGGCTGCTCGCCGCGCTCGGCCTCGGCCAGGCAGCTTTCCGCCTGCTCGGCGGTGTCGGCGCAGAGCACGTCGTAGCCTTCCTCGGCGAGGTAGGCCTGGAGGAGTTCGCGAATCAGCGGATCGTCATCGACGATCAGTACACGGGGAGCCATCGCACTGCCCTGGAATGTCTTCTTATTGTGGGTTGTAGGAAGCGTCCTACTGCCGCCGCAGGGTAACGGCCGCTGAACGATCGATCAACAGCCGGCCGGCGACTTGCGGAACCGCTGGCGTCCGCCGGCCTGCAGGCCGTCCACCCAGGCTTCGCAGATCTGCATGCCCTGCTCGGGAGTGAAGGTATTGGGATTCAGCCCGGATTCCAGCCACAGGCCGTCGAGCAGCGCGCTGAGGCTGATCGCCGCGAGATCGGCGTCGAAGTCTTCCCAGCCTTCCTCGGCGGCCAGTTGGCCGAGGGTCTGGGCGAGCACGGTGCGGTACTCGCCGTAGGAATGGTCGTGGGCCTGGTTGATCGCCTCGGCGGTCTTCACCGCGCCCCAGAACGCCAGCCAGGCTTCCAGCAGCTGCGGGTCGAGCAGTTCGGCGGAGAACGACGCGCGAAAGAACGCCGACAGGCGCGCCCGCGCATCCGGCGCCGCCCCGGCGATGGCCTCGCGCAGCAGTTGCATGACCCGCCCGGTGATCGCCCGGTAGGCCTCGGCGACCAGTTCGTCCTTGCCGCTGTAGTGGTGGCTGATCAACCCCACCGACACCCCGGCCTCGGCGCAGATCTTGCGGATCGAGGCGCCCTGGAAGCCGTGCTGCTTCAGGCAGGTCAGCGTCGCCTCGATCAGCAGGGCCTTGCGCTGCTCGGGTTCCAGTCGGGAAAAGCGGACTTCCTGGTTCATGCCTGGGGCTCCGGGTGAAGGTCAGGGGAGAATTTGAACGATTGTGCAGCAAGAGGGAAGTGGTACGAGGCCCAGCGTGTAGGAGCGAGCTTGCTCGCGATCATCCGAAGCAGCCGGCGGCACCGTGGTCGCCGGGATCTGCGGGATCGCGAGCAAGCTCGCTCCTACAAAAAAAGCGGCTCCGCAGTTTCGGAATCGTTCCCCCGCGGTAGGCGCATACCTGTAGGAGCGAGCTTGCTCGCGATCATCCGGACCGGCCGGCCGCGCCGTGGTTACCGGTAGATAGGGGATCGCGAGCAAGCTCGCTCCTACGAAGAGCAGCCCGGCACCCCACCCTTTCGGGGAATACCCCCAAACCCGCCATCGGTCGAGAGTGAGTCCCGACAACAACAACAGGCGGGACTGACATGCGGACCACTCTTGCGGCAGTACTCAGCACGACCCTGGCGGCCTTGCCGGCCATGGGCTTCGGCGCCGACGACAACACCCTTCACCTCTACAACTGGACCGACTACATCGGCGAGAACACCATCGCCGGGTTCGAGAAGGCCACCGGCATCAAGGTGGTCTACGACACCTTCGACTCCTACGAAACCGTGCAGGGCAAGCTGCTGCCCGGCCGCTCCGGCTACGACCTGGTGGTGCTCAACGCCGCGCTGGTGCCGCCGCTGCTCAAGGCTGGCGTGTTCCAGCCGCTGGACAAGTCGAAGCTGCCGAGCTGGAGCAACCTCGACCCTGAAGTGCTCAGGCACCTCGATCATTACGATCCGGGCGTGAAGTACTCGGCGCCCTACACCTGGGGCAGCAACGGCATCACCTACAACGTCGACAAGATCAGGGAGCGCATGCCCGACGCGCCCATCGGCTCGCTGGCGATGCTGTTCGATCCCAAGGTGGTGTCCAGGTTCGCCGACTGCGGCGTGACCATCATCGACTCGCCCACCGACGTCATCCCGCTGGCGCTGGCCTACCTGAAGCGCGACCCCAACAGCGCCGCGCCGGAAGACCTGAAGGCCGCGGAGGACCTGCTGCAGTCGATCCGTCCGTACATCCGCAAGTTCGACTCCACCAGCTACCTCAACGGCCTGGCCAACGGCGACCAGTGCATGGCGATGACCTGGTCCGGCGACTACGCCACCGCCCAGGCCCGCGCCGACGAGGCCGGGGCGAAGGTGAAGCTGGACTACTTCATCCCGCAGGAAGGCTCGCTGATCTGGTTCGACGACTTCTACATCCCGGCCGACGCGCCGCACGTGGCCAACGCCCACAGGTTCATCGAATACATGCTGCAGCCGAAGGTGGCCGCCGAGGTCAGCGACTACATCCGCTACGCCACCAGCAACGCCGCCGCCACGCCGCTGCTGGCCGCCGAGGTGCGTGACAACCCGGCGATCTACCCGGACGCCGCCATCCGCGCGCGCCTGTTCACCCAGAAGGTGCAGGACCGCAAGGCCACGCGGCTGATCACGCGGACGTGGAATGCGGTGAAGACGGGCACGTAACTACACCAGAGCCCCTCACCCCAGCCCTCTCCCAGGGGGAGAGGGGAATGGCTTGGCGTGAAGAGTCGCTCCGGTAATCCATGGCTGGCACTGTCGCCCCCTCTTCCTCCGGGAGAGGGCCGGGGCGAGGGTGACGGCCTCCGAACAGAACATCAGAAATACAGAGGCACCCAGTATGAACACCCCATCCCCAGCCTTCTTCGCCCAGTTCGACGACGAGCAGCTGGTCGCCGCCGACAAGGCGCACTACATGCACGGCTACCACGTGTTCGACGACCACCGCGAGAACGGCGCGCTGAACATCGCCGCTGGCGAGGGCGCCTATATCTACGATACCCACGGCCGGCGCTACCTCGACGCGGTGGGCGGCATGTGGTGCACCAACATCGGCCTCGGCCGCGCGGAAATGGCCGACGCCATCGCCGAGCAGGTGCGCCAGTTGGCCTACTCCAACCCGTTCTGCGACATGGCCAACGTCAGCGCCATCCAGCTCTGCGAGAAGCTCGCCGAACTGGCGCCGGGCGACCTCGACCACGTGTTCC
Organism: Pseudomonas jinjuensis; assembly: GCF_900103845.1. Taxonomy (GTDB): domain Bacteria; phylum Pseudomonadota; class Gammaproteobacteria; order Pseudomonadales; family Pseudomonadaceae; genus Pseudomonas; species Pseudomonas jinjuensis. Next base: position 88,013 of record NZ_FNIJ01000013.1, on the reverse strand, counting down.
TCACCACCGGCGGCTCCACCGCCGTGGACACCGCCTACCGGCTGATCCAGTACTACCAGAACTGCCGCGGCAAGCACGCCAAGAAGCACATCATCAGCCGGGTCAACGCCTACCACGGCTCGACCTTCCTCACCATGTCCCTCGGCGGCAAGGTCGCCGACCACCCGGCGGAGTTCGACTTCCTCAAGGACTTCATCCACCACATCTCCTGCCCGAACCCCTATCGCGCGCCGGAAGGCATGACCGAGGCGGACTTCCTCGAATTCCTGGTCGCCGAATTCGAGGACAAGATCCTCGAACTGGGCGCCGACCAGGTCGCGGCCTTCTTCGCCGAGCCGATCATGGGCTCCGGTGGCGTGATCGTCCCGCCTGTCGGCTATCACAAGCGCATGTGGGAGGTCTGCCAGAAGTACGACGTGCTCTACGTCGCCGACGAGGTGGTGACCTCCTTCGGCCGCCTCGGCGCGTTCTTCGCCTCCGAGGACGTGTTCGGCATGCAGCCGGACATCATCACCACCGCCAAGGGCCTGACTTCCGGCTACCTGCCGCTGGGCGCGTGCATCTTCTCCGACCGGATCTGGAAGGTGATCGCCGAGCCGGCCCAGGGCCGCTGCTTCAGCCACGGCTTCACCTACAGCGGCCATCCGGTCAGCTGCGTGGCGGCGCTGAAGAACATCGAGATCATCCAGCGCGAGAACCTGCTGGCGCATGTGGAGGACGTCGGCGCGTACTTCGAGGAGCGCCTGCGCACCCTGGCCGACCTGCCGCTGGTGGGCGACGTGCGCTGCCAGCGGCTGATGGCCTGCGTCGAGTTCGTCGCCGACAAGCGCAGCAAGACGCTGTTCCCCGAGGAGCTGAACATCGGCGAGAAGATCCACCTGCGCGCCCAGGCCAAGGGCCTGCTGGTGCGGCCGATCGTGCACCTCAACGTGATGTCGCCGCCGCTGACCATCACCCGCGCGCAGGTCGACGAGATCGTCGAGAAACTGCGCGAATCGATCCTCGAGGCGGCGGACGACCTGCGCTGGAGCGGCGACTACGCGGGAAACTGATGCGCTTTGCCGAGGTTCCCGGGCGCCAGTAGACTGCCCGGCATGAGCGAAACCGAAAGCAACCTGTCCACCCCGGCCCTGCATGCCTGGCATGCGGGGCTGGCGCGCGTCATGGCGCATGTCGCCGAGCCGGCGTTCGCCGAATGCCTGGCCGAGGCGCTGGCGCAGCTGGTGTCGATCGAATCGGTGCTGTTCGGCCTCGAACGCAAGGGCCAGGCGCCGCGCCATCTCTACCAGCGCGGCATTCCCGAGGAGTACCGCGAGGCGCTGACCGAGCGCTACTACGCCCGCGGCTACATGCTCGACCCGTTCTGCCTGGCGCTGGAGGACGGCCTCGCCGAGGGCTTCTATCCGCTGGCGGAAATCGCCCCGGACGACTTCTTCAGCAGCGAGTACTACAAGACCTACTACCTCAAGTGCGGCTCGGTGGAGGACAGCCACTACATCGTCGACCTCGACGAGCAGCGCAAGCTGTCGCTGTGCGTCTACCAGGGCCGCAGCGGCGCGCGCTTCGACGCCGGGCAGCTCGACCTGCTGCGCAGCGCCCTGCCGCTGGTGCGCGAGCTGTGCGTGCAGTTCGACCGCAGCGGCGGGCTGGAACGCTGCCTCGACGGCGAACCGGCCGGCGCCCCGGCGCCCGCGCTGAACCGGCACATCCGCGCGGCCTTCATGAACTTCGGCGCCGACCTGCTCACCGAGCGCGAACGCGAGATCGCCCACCTGCTGCTGCGCGGGCACTCGGTGAAGTCCAGCGCCAGGGTGCTGGAGATATCCCCGGAAACCGTGCGCATGCACCGCAAGCACCTGTACACCAAGCTGGAGATCAACTCGCAGGCGGAGTTGTTCTCGCTGTTCATCGATTGGCTGACGCAGGGCGAGCCATAGGGGAAAGCCCCGCGGAACCTGTAGGAGCGAGCTTGCTCGCGATCCGCAGGCCATGCTGGCGGTGAGCGCGGCTGATCGCCAGCAAGCTGGCTCCTACGAAAAGCGCATCGTCGCCGTCGTTGCCGCGATCCCAAAAACAAAAACGCCGGGCAATGCCCGGCGTCTTCGTTTCATCGGCCCCGTCAGCCCATGTTCTTGCCCAGCAGCGCGTGATAGAGCTCGCTGTCCCCCAGCACCCCGACCACGCGGTTCTGCTCCTGCAGCACCAGCTTGTGGCCGGTCTGGTAGCGGATCTGCAGGGCGTCGCGCATGCGGATGCTGACGTCGACCACGGTCGGCTCGTGCTTGAGCTTTTCCACCGGGTCGCCCGGGCGCCAGCGTTGCAGGTCGATGATGTTGCTGCCCTGGCGCGCGTTCTTGATCTGGTTGCCTTCGGTGAGGCCCAGCCAGCAGTCGCGGCCCTGGTCGAAGCAGACTTCGCCGGCCTCGTGGCGGCATTGGTCGAGGCCGCGCATCAGGCTCGATCCGCACAGCACGTTGAGCGGGTTGGTGTGGGCGACGAAGGTGCGCACGTAGTCGTCCGCCGGGCTGAGCACGATTTCCTCGGGCTTGCCGTGCTGGATGATGCGGCCGTCCTTCATGATGGCGATGCGGGTACCGATCTTCAGCGCCTCGTCGAGGTCGTGGCTGACGAAGACGATGGTCTTGTGCAGCTGCCGTTGCAGCACCAGCAGTTCGTCCTGCAGCTGCTGGCGGATCAGCGGGTCCAGCGCGGAGAAGGGTTCGTCCATCAGCAGGATGTCGCAGTCCATCGCCAGCGCGCGGGCCAGGCCGACGCGCTGCTGCATGCCGCCGGACAGCGAGTCCGGGCGCTTGTCGCGCCATTGCGACAGGCCGACCAGTTCCAGCTTCTCGTCGATCAGCTTCTTCCGCTCGTTGGCCGGGCGGCCCTGCATCTCCAGGCCGAAGCCGATGTTCTCGGCCACGGTCAGCCAGGGCATCAGGGCGAACTTCTGGAACACCATGGCGATGCGCTTGGTGCGCATGGTCTTGAGGGTCGCCGGCGAGCAGCTGGCGATGTCCACCTGCTGGCCTTCGTGCTCGATAAGCAGCTTGCCGCGGCTCACGGTGTTGAGGCCGTTGATGCAGCGCAGCAGGCTGGACTTGCCTGAGCCGGAGAGGCCCATCAGCACGCAGATCTCGCCGCGGTTGACGTCCAGGCAGGCGTCTTCCACACCCAGTACCTGTCCGGTGCGCTTGAGGATTTCCTCGCGGCCCATGCCCTGGTCGAGCAGTCTGATGGCTTCCTTGGTATGGGCGCCGAAGATCACATCGACGTGTTCGAAACGAATCGCGGACATAAGTGCTTACCTCCCCCGCAGCGAGCGTTGCTTGCACACCCGGTCGAGCAGGATGGCGAGCAGGACAATGGCCAGGCCGGCCTCGAAGCCGAGGGAAATGTCCGCCGTGTTGAGCGCGTTGACCACCGGCTTGCCGAGGCCGTCGGCACCCACCAGGGCGGCGATCACCACCATCGACAGGGACAACATGATGCATTGGGTGACGCCGGCGCCGATGCTGGGCATGGCGTGCGGCAGCTCGATGCGGGTCAGCAGCTGCCAGCGCGAGCAGCCGAAGGCCTTGCCGGCGTCCATCAGTTCCGCCGGCACGTCCTGGATGCCCAGGCAGGTCAGGCGGATCGGCGCGGCGATGGCGAAGATCACCGTGGAGATCAGCCCCGGCACCACGCCCAGGCCGAACAGGGTCAGGGTCGGGATCAGGTAGACGAAGGTCGGCACCGTCTGCATCAGGTCGAGCAATGGCCGCAGGCCGGTGTAGAACCACGGCTTGTGCGCCGCGACTATGCCCAGCGGCACGCCGACGGCGATGCACACGAGGGTGGCGAAGATGACCTGGGCGAGGGTCTCCATGGTTTCCGTCCAGTAGCCCAGGTTGAGGATCAGCAGCAGCGAGGCGAGGGCGAACAGCGTCAGGCCGACGCTGCGCTGGATGAGGTGGACCAGCGCCACCAGGATCGCGGTGAGGACCAATGGGTTGAACCACAGCAGGCCGTTGGTCACGCCGTGGATGAGGAATTCCAGGGTGTCCGAAATCTTGTCGAAGAACGCGGAACCATGCTGGGTCAACCAATCGACGAATCCGGCGATGTGGTCTCCCAGGGGAAGCTTGTTGTCAGTCAGGAACATAGTGCGGGCCCATCGGAAGCTAAGGGGAAACGACCTTCACCAGTTACTTGGCGAAGGCCAGTTTGGCAGCGGCCGCCGCCGGCTTGCCGTCTCGAGTGGTCACCCCTTCGAGCCAGGCATCCAGCAGCTCGGGGTGATCCTTAAGCCAGGTTCTCGCCGCCTCCTCGGGCTTCTTGCCCTCGTTGAGGACGGCGTCCATCAGCTTGTTCTCCATGTCCAGGGTGAAGCTGAGGTTCTTCAGCAGCTGCCCGACGTTGGGGCATTCCTGCACGTAGCCTTTGCGCACGTTGGTATAGATGGTGGCGCCACCGAAGTTGGGGCCGAAGAAGTCGTCCCCGCCTTCCAGGTACTGGATCTTGAAGCGGGTGTTCATCGGGTGCGGTTCCCAGCCGAGGAACACCACCCACTGGTCGCGGCGGTCGGCGCGCTGCACCTGGGAGAGCATGCCCGCCTCGCTGGACTCGACCAGCTTGAACTTGCCGAGGTCGAAGGCGTTCTTGTCGATCATGCTCTGCACCAGGCGGTTGCCGTCGTTGCCCGGTTCGATGCCGTAGATCTTGTTGCCCAGCTTGTCGGCGAACTTGTGGATGTCGGCGAAGCTCTTCAGCCCGGCGTCATACACGTGCTGCGGCACGGCGAGGGTGTACTTGGCGCCTTCGAGGTTGGCGCGCACGGTTTCCACGGTTCCGGCATCGGCGTAGGGCTTGATGTCGTTGGCCATGCTCGGCATCCAGTTGCCGAGGAACACGTCGAGGTCGTTGTTGGCCAGCGAGCGGTAGGTCACCGGCACCGACAGCATGTTCATCTTGGTGGTGTAACCCAGCGATTCCAGCAACTCGCGGGTGGTCGCCGTGGTCACGGTGATGTCGGTCCAGCCGACATCGGAGAAACGTACCGTCCCGCACGATTCGGGTTCGGCGGCATTCGCCGCCATTGCGAAAAGGGACACAGCCAGCAGCAAGGACTTGCCAATCATGAGCGGACTCCTCTGCAGGGTGCCGGCGCCTCCTCTACGGGGCGGCGGACTGAATGCTTGTTAGTGGGACCACCAACTGCCGGTCCCTTTCTTGTCGATTCGGAAACGATCATGGAGCAGGAAAAATCTGTCGCCTACCGGGGGCGTCGTAACCAGTGCGGACGAAGTCGCAATCAGCACCAGGAGTGTCGCATCCGGTTTTGCTGGCCCGCCGCAGCGACTTCGGAGCGGCGTTTTTGCCTGAGAGCGACCTGAATCGGCAGAACCATCTATCAAGATAGTCCGCCATGACCCGCGGCGTTGGCCGGGGTTGGGCAGCTGTAGTGCAGACGCGCGAGGGACGTGCGAGTTCCGCGCCTGGCGCGATGTCGACACAGGGTGGATGGCGCTTTTCCATCCACCATTGCGGGGCCGCATGCGCGGCCATGGCGGATCGGTGGAGCGTGATCCACCCTACGCGTCCCTCGTACCCAGGCCCCCGCGGCGTTTTTGGATAAAAGCAGGTCGATAGCGGACACCGCAGGCCGGTGCGAACCGCAGAAGATGGCGGCAACGCGGACACAGGGACGTTTCCGCTCCCCACTTCGTTTTTCCGGAGGCCGGCATGGCTATCAGTGTGTTCGACCTGTTCAAGATCGGTATCGGCCCGTCCAGTTCCCATACGGTCGGCCCGATGCGTGCCGCCGCGCTGTTCGTCGGCGCCCTGCGCGAGCGCCAGTTGCTCGGCCGGGTCGCTCGCGTCGAAGTGCGCCTCTATGGCTCGCTGTCGGCCACCGGCGTCGGCCACGGCACCGACCGCGCGACGGTCATGGGCCTGATGGGCGAATGGCCGGACCGCATCGACCCGTCGCAGATCGCCCCGCGCATGGCCGAGCTGCTGAGCAGCGGCGAACTGAACCTGGGCGGTGAACGGCGCATTCCCTTCGACTGGGTGCGCGACATGCGCCTGCTGGAAGAGAACCTGCCCTACCACCCCAACGCCATGACGCTGATCGCCTCCGGCAGCGAGGGCGAACTGCACCGCGACACCTACTACTCCATCGGCGGCGGCTTCGTCGTCGACGAGGAACAGGCCGCCACCGGCAGCCTGGACCAGGACCACACCCAGCTGCCCTACGACTTCAACAGCGCCGCCGAACTGCTGACCCTGTGCCGCCGCCACAACCTGCGGGTGTCGGAACTGATGCTGGCCAACGAACGCATGTGGCGCAGCGAGACCGACATCCGCTCCGGGCTGATGACGATCTGGCAGGCCATGAAGGACTGCGTGAACAACGGTCTCAAGGAGGAAGGCATCCTTCCCGGCGGGCTCAACGTGCAGCGCCGCGCGGCCAGGCTGCACCGCAACCTGCTGGAGATCGGCAAGCCCAACGTCATCGGCTCGACCCTGAGCGCCATGGAGTGGGTCAACCTGTTCGCCCTGGCGGTGAACGAGGAAAATGCCGCCGGCGGGCGCATGGTCACCGCTCCCACCAACGGCGCGGCGGGGATCATCCCGGCGGTGCTGCACTACTACATGCGCTTCAATCCGGATGCGCGGGACAGCGACGTGGTGGACTACTTCCTCGCCGCCGCGGCGGTCGGCATCCTCTGCAAGAAGAACGCTTCCATCTCCGGCGCCGAAGTCGGCTGCCAGGGCGAAGTCGGCTCGGCCTGCGCGATGGCGGCCGCCGGATTGGCGGAAGTCCTCGGCGCGACCCCCGCGCAGGTGGAGAACGCCGCCGAGATCGGCCTGGAACACAACCTCGGCCTGACCTGCGACCCGGTCGGCGGGCTGGTGCAGGTGCCGTGCATCGAGCGCAACGCCATCGCCGCGGTGAAGGCCATCAACGCCGCGCAGATGGCCCTGCGCGGCAACGGCGAGCACTTCATCTCGTTGGACCAGGTGATCCGCACCATGCGCGACACCGGCGCCGACATGCACGACAAGTACAAGGAAACCTCGCGCGGCGGCCTGGCGGTCAGCAGCATCGAATGCTGACCCGCAATGGCGCGCATTCCGCCGCTGCGCTTCCTTTTGGCGCGGCGGCGGGAAACGGGAAAGAACCTCATCCGCACAACCGTTACCTTTCTCACCACCCCCGACCGCTAGCGAAAACCGGATGCTACGGAAATGCCCAGACCGGCCAGTCACTAAGGCATTTGCGACATTCTGCTGGTCGCATCTGAGCTCCCAAAAACGCCCATTCATGGGCGTTTTCTTTTTTTATTGAACAATCAATCAATGTGGGCACGGCATTTGCTCTCTCTTCTGTCCAAAGGAGTGCGCCGGTCTCAGAGCATTCCTACAAAAACAAAAGAAAATCGCCCCAACCCCAAGGGGCACGTGACCTAGCGTGAGGATATTGACCATGAATGCGTTCAACGCCGGCGTTCCCCTGCAAACCCGGACTCCGCAGTCCATCGGCTTCCTGCTGCTGGATAACTTCACCCTGATTTCCCTCGCTTCGGCAGTCGAACCCCTGCGCATGGCCAACCACCTCTCCGGGCGCGAGCTGTACCGCTGGCACACCCTGAGCCTGGACGGTCGCCAGGTGTGGGCCAGCGACGGCCTGCAGATCACCCCGGACGCCAGCATGGCCGATGCGCCGGCGCTGGATACGGTGATCGTCTGCGGCGGCGTCGGCATCCAGCGCAGTGTCAGCCGTGAACATGTGACCTTCCTGCAGACCCAGGCGCGCCTCGGCCGCCGCCTCGGCGCGGTGTGCACCGGCAGCTGGGCGCTGGCCCGCGCCGGCCTCCTCGACGGCTACGACTGCAGCGTGCACTGGGAATGCCTGGCGGCGATGCAGGAGGCCTTCCCGCGCGTGGCCATGAGCACCCGCCTGTTCTCCATCGACCGCAACCGCTGCACCTCCTCCGGCGGCACCGCGCCGATGGACATGATGCTGCACCTGATCGGCCGCGAGCACGGCCGCGAGCTGTCGGCGGCGATCTCCGAGATGTTCATCTACGAGCGCATCCGCAACGAGCAGGACCACCAGCGCGTGCCGCTCAAGCACATGCTCGGCACCAACCAGCCGAAGCTGCAGGAAATCGTCGCGCTGATGGAAGCCAACCTGGAGGAACCGATCGACCTCGACGAACTGGCGGTCTACGTCAACGTCTCGCGGCGCCAGCTCGAGCGGCTGTTCCAGAAGTACCTGCACTGCTCGCCGTCGCGCTACTACCTGAAGCTGCGCCTGATCCGCGCGCGCCAGCTGCTCAAGCAGACCTCCATGTCGATCATCGAGGTGGCCTCGGTGTGCGGCTTCGTCTCCACCCCGCACTTCTCCAAGTGCTACCGCGAATACTTCGGCATCCCGCCGCGCGACGAGCGCCAGGGCCAGCCGCTGAACCAGCCGGCCGTGCTGATGCCGATCCCGCAGGACCTGGCGCACATGCCGCATTCCTCGGCCATGTCGGCGCTCAGCCAGGCGCAGGGCGAGTCGACCTTCGCCAGCGTGAGGGTGTAGCGCGCGTCGACGTGCTTGCACCCGCCCTACGCCGAGAGACCCGTAGGAGCGGGCCATGCCCGCGACCGTGCGCGTGGCGCGCTTCCGGGATGGACGCGGGGGCGTCCGAGGATGCATTTCATGGTTCCCACGCAGGGGCGTGGGAACCATGAAGCCGTGTAGGGACAACTGTCTCGCAATCGCTGTGTAGGGCGAATGAAGCGGAACGCTTCATCCGCCGACCAGGCCGCGCCGATGGGATGGCGGATAACGCTGGCGCGTTATGCGCCCTACGTGGCTGCTCATGGCCCGCTTGACGCCATACCTGTAGGAGCGGGCCATGCCCGCGACCGCGCGCGTGGCGCGCGTCTACGACGGACGCGGAAGTGCCCCGTCCCGCCTTACGGCCGCGGCACCAGCGCCGGCAGCAGTTGCCGGGAAATCGCCTCGCGTACCGCGGGGAGCAGGGTGGCGTTGCTGGTGAACATTTCCTCCACCAGCCGGCGCAGTGCGCGCGAGCTTTCCGGGGTGAGGGCGCGCACGGCGATTTCGCAGGCCTGCTCCGGCGTCGCGTCGGGTGGCATGTGGAAACCCAGCGCCTGCAGGCGCTCGCGGAAATCGTCCTGGTCGATCAGGTCGGCATGCATCATCGCGCTATCTCCATGGCTGCAATCAGGGACTGGAATCGATTCTGGTAACCCCGGGGCGGGGCGGCAAGCATCCGCAGGTCGGAATGTCCGGAGCTGGCATGAGCAGGTCGCTTTCGACTAAGCGGCGTTACGGCGGGCTACGCAGAATGGAAGCCATCGAAGGTCCGCAGGCACTCGGACCGGGCACACACTGAGAGCCCACTACCGGCTCATTCTTGTCCCCTGCCGCGCGTCGGGCGCCGCAGGGGATTTTTTTGTCCAGGCCGCAGGGCCGGCAGGGGATTCCTCATTCGAGACTGGCGCGGACCGCCGCCAGGCCATCCGCGCCGGCGAAGCTGCCGACGCCGTCGAGCCAGCGCTGCAGGTCCCCGGGATGCGCCTTCAGCCAGTCGCGGGCGACCTGGCGGGGCGGCTGGCGCTCCATGATCGGCGCCATCAGGCGGCTTTCCTGGTCGGCGTCGAAGGTCAGGTTGCGCAGCAGGCGCGCCACGTTCGGGCAGCGCTCCAGATAGTCCGGCGCGGTGACCGTCGAGACCGTGGCGCGCCCTTCGTCGGGGCCGTAGACGCCCTCGCTGCCGGACAGGTAGCGCAGCGGAATGTCGAGGTTCATCGGGTGCGGCTTCCAGCCGAAGAAGACGATCCAGTCCCGGCGCTTGATCGCCCGGCGCACGGCAGTGAGCATGCCGGCTTCGCTGGATTCGACCAGACGGAACCCGCCGAGGCCGAAGCGGTTCTGCGCGATCATCGCGGCCATGCCCCTGTTCGCCCCGGTGCCGGGTTCGATGCCGTAGAGCTTGCCGTCCAGGCGTTCGCGGAAGCGGGCGATGTCGGCGAAGGTCCTGAGCCCGCCGTCGTAGGCGTAATCCGGCACCGCCAGGGTGGCCTGGGCGTCGGGCAGGCTCGGCGGCTGCAGCACGCGCACCTGGCGCTTCTCGACGAAGGGGCGGATGTTGGCGTCCATCAGCGGACTCCAGTAGCCGAGGAAGATGTCAAGGCGGTCGTCGCGCAGGCCGGAGAAGATGATCTGCTGCGCCGCGCTGGTCTGCTTGACGCGATAGCCGAGCCCTTCCAGCAGCGCCTCGGCGATGGCGCTGGTGGCGACCACGTCGGTCCAGCTGACCAGGCCCATGCGCACGTCCCGGCAGCGCTCCGGCTCGCCGGCCCGCGCGCCATCGGCCAGCAGCGCCAGGACGAGGATGATGATCGGGACTCTCATGGCCGCTCCCCCGGCGATCTCGTTCATCGGAGACTAGCCGTGGCGCACCCGCTGCGCGCGCCGGCGGCGACACCCACTGTTCATTCTTTCGCCGTCAAAGCGTCATCTGCCGGCGCCAAGCTGGCCACTCCAGCCCCTTCGGCCATGGGAGATGCGAGATGCCACGCCAGATCGACGCCACCCTGCAACTGGACGCCAAGACCCGCCGCAAGCTCGAAGACCAGCGGCGCATGATGTTCCGCCGGGCCATCGAGGAACGCCTCGAAAGCCGCCGGTTCGCCCTGGAAAACGATGATTATCCCGACCTGATCGCCGTCAATTACCTCAATTCGGCGCGTTCGGCGCGGAAAAGCGCTCGGCCAGCTGGCTGATCAGCGCCCGGCCTTCACGGATGAAGGCGACGAACGCCTGGGCCACCGGGCTCAGGCGTTTGCCGCGGGCGTGCACCAGACACCAGCTGCGATAGAGCGGCAGCTCCTCCACCGGCAGTTCGCGCAGCAGTCCCGCCTGCACTTCGCGGCTCACCGCATGGCGTGGCAGCAGGGCCAGGCCGAGCCCGGCGAGGACGCCCTCGCGCGAGCCTTCCAGCGAGGAAAATTCCAGAGTCTGCGGGAAATGCGCACGCTTCTGCTGGAAATGCTCCTCGATCGCCTTGCGTGTGCCGGAGCCCGGCTCGCGGATCAGCAGGGGGAAGGCTTCCAGGTCCTTCAGCGACAGCTTGGCCGCCGAGCACAGCGGATGGTCCGGCGGCGCCACCGCGACGATCGGGTTGTTGAGGAAGGGCAGGAACTCCAGCGCCATGTCCTGCGGCACCAGGGACATGATCACCAGGTCGTCGCGGTTGTCCGACAGGCGCTTGATCACCTGGCCGCGGTTGACCACGGTGAGGTTCAGGCTGACGTCCGGGTGCTGTTCCTGGAATTTCGCGAACAGGTGCGGAGTGATGTACTTGGCGCTGGATTCCACCGCCAGGCGCAGCTGGCCCTGCAGCGAGCCCTTCAGGTCGGAGAGCTGCATGTCGAGGTTTTCCAGGCGCTGGAAGATGTCGTTGCTGGCGCGCAGCAGGGCGTCGGCGGCGTCGGTCTGGTAGAGCTTCTTGCCGATGTACTCGAACAGCGGCTGGCCGACCAGCTCTTCCAGTTGTCGGATCTGCAGGCTGACCGCCGGCTGGGTCAGCGCCATTTCTTCCGCGGCGCGGCTGTAGGAACGGCTCTCGCACACCGCACGGAATACCTGCAGCTGGCGCAATGTCATGCGCATCAATGACTTACGCATGTCTCTCGACTCCCGATGACGGCTGTTTCGTCAACTATAAGTCAAAATTAATGGCTACCCCAATAATTATTGATTTTGGTTAATCCTCCCTCTGGCGTTAGGGTAAAAAACAGCCGGAAGCCTGATCCGGCGTTGTGCCCAGCCGGCCGGGATGCGCTTCCGGACCGGATTGCCGATTGGTTCATGCACCGGGGTCCATCGGGCCCGGGTCGAGGGAAACCCGAAGTGATCAAGAAAATCCTGATCGCCAACCGTGGGGAAATCGCTGTCCGCATCGTGCGCGCCTGCGCCGAGATGGGCATCCGCTCGGTAGCCATCTATTCCGAGGCCGACCGCCACGCGCTGCACGTCAAGCGTGCCGACGAAGCGCACAGCATCGGCGCCGATCCGCTGGCCGGCTACCTGAATCCGCGCGCGCTGGTGAACCTCGCCGTGGAAACCGGCTGCGACGCGCTGCACCCGGGCTATGGCTTCCTCTCCGAGAACGCCGAGCTGGCGGAAATCTGCGCCGAGCGCGGGATCAAGTTCATCGGCCCGTCGGCCGAGGTGATCCGCCGCATGGGCGACAAGACCGAAGCCCGGCGCAGCATGATCGCCGCCGGCGTGCCCTGCACCCCCGGTACCGAAGGCAACGTCGCCGACCTCGACGAGGCGCTGCGCGAAGCCGAGCGCATCGGCTACCCGGTGATGCTCAAGGCCACTTCCGGTGGCGGCGGCCGTGGCATCCGCCGCTGCAACAGCCGCGAGGAACTGGAACAGGCCTACCCCCGCGTGATCTCCGAAGCCACCAAGGCGTTCGGCAGTGCGGAAGTCTTCCTCGAGAAGTGCATCGTCAATCCGAAGCACATCGAAGCCCAGGTGCTGGCCGACTCCTTCGGCAACACCGTGCACCTGTTCGAGCGCGACTGCTCGATCCAGCGCCGCAACCAGAAGCTCATCGAGATCGCCCCGAGCCCGCAGCTCACCCCGGAACAGCGCGCCTACATCGGCGACCTCTCCGTCCGCGCGGCCAAGGCCGTGGGCTACGAGAACGCCGGTACCGTGGAGTTCCTGCTCGCCGATGGCGAGGTGTACTTCATGGAAATGAACACCCGGGTGCAGGTGGAACACACCATCACCGAGGAAATCACCGGCATCGACATCGTTCGCGAGCAGATCCGCATCGCCTCGGGCCTGCCGCTGTCGGTCAAGCAGGAGGACATCCAGCACCGCGGATTCGCCCTGCAGTTCCGTATCAACGCGGAAGACCCGAAGAACAACTTCCTGCCGTCGTTCGGCAAGATCACCCGCTACTACGCGCCCGGCGGCCCCGGCGTGCGGACCGACACGGCGATCTACACCGGCTACACCATTCCGCCGTTCTACGACTCGATGTGCCTGAAGCTGATCGTCTGGGCACTGACCTGGGAAGAAGCGCTGGACCGCGGCCTGCGCGCCCTGGACGACATGCGCGTGCAGGGGGTGAAGACCACCGCGCCGTACTACCAGGAAATCCTCAAGGACCCGGGATTCCGCAGTGGCCAGTTCAACACCAGCTTCGTGGAAAGCCACCCGGAACTGACCAACTACTCGATCAAGCGCAAACCAGAAGAACTGGCCCTGGCCATCGCCGCCGCCATCGCTGCCCACGCCGGCCTGTGAGGATTATCGAATGAGCAAGAAAGTCACCGTCACCGATACCATCCTGCGCGACGCCCACCAGTCGCTGCTGGCCACCCGCATGCGCACCGAGGACATGCTGCCGATCTGCGACAAGCTCGACCAGGTCGGCTACTGGTCGCTGGAAGTCTGGGGCGGCGCCACCTTCGACGCCTGCGTGCGCTTCCTCAAGGAAGACCCGTGGGAGCGCCTGCGCAAGCTGAAGGCCGCGCTGCCGAACACCCGCCTGCAGATGCTGCTGCGCGGCCAGAACCTGCTCGGCTACCGCCACTACAGCGACGACGTGGTCAAGGCCTTCGTCGCCAAGGCCGCGGTCAACGGCATCGACGTGTTCCGCATCTTCGACGCGATGAACGACGTGCGTAACCTGCGCGTTTCCATCGAGGCCGTGAAGGCCGCCGGCAAGCACGCCCAGGGCACCATCTGCTACACCACCAGCCCGGTGCACACCATCGAAGCCTTCGTCGCCCAGGGCAAGGCCATGGCCGACATGGGCGTCGACTCCATCGCCATCAAGGACATGGCCGGCCTGCTGACCCCCTACGCCACCGGCGAACTGGTCAAGGCGCTGAAGGACAACCTGTCCCTCGACGTGGTCGTGCACTCCCACGACACCGCCGGCGTCGCCAGCATGTGCCAGCTGAAGGCCGTGGAAAACGGTGCCAACCGCATCGACACCGCCATCTCCAGCATGGCCTGGGGCACCAGCCACCCGGGCACCGAGTCGATGGTCGCCGCCCTGCGCGGCACCCCGTACGACACTGGCCTGGACCTGGAACTGCTCCAGGAGATCGGCCTGTATTTCTACGCCGTGCGCAAGAAGTACCACCAGTTCGAGAGCGAATTCACCGGCGTGGACACCCGCGTGCAGGTCAACCAGGTCCCGGGCGGCATGATTTCCAACCTGGCCAACCAGCTCAAGGAGCAGGGCGCGCTGCACCGCATGGACGAAGTGCTCGCGGAAATCCCGCAGGTGCGCGCCGACCTCGGCTACCCGCCCCTGGTCACCCCGACCTCGCAGATCGTCGGCACCCAGGCGTTCTTCAACGTGCTCGCCGGCGAGCGCTACAAGACCATCACCAACGAGGTGAAGCTGTACCTGCAGGGCCGCTACGGCAAGGCGCCGGGCGAAGTGAGCGAGAAGCTGCGCCGCCAGGCCATCGGCAGCGAGGAAGTGATCGACGTGCGCCCGGCCGACCTGCTCAAGCCGGAACTGAGCAAGCTGCGTGACGAGATCGGTGCGCTGGCCAAGTCCGAAGAGGACGTGCTGACCTACGCCATGTTCCCGGACATCGGCCGCAAGTTCCTCGAAGAGCGCGCCGCCGGCGCCCTGAAGCCGGAAGAACTGCTGCCGATCCCGAGCGGCAACGGCGTCGCCGCCGCCGGCAGCGAAGGCACCCCGACCGAGTTCGTCATCGACGTCCACGGCGAGACCTACCGCGTGGACATCACCGGCGTCGGCGTGAAGACCGACAACAAGCGTCACTTCTACCTGTCCATCGACGGCATGCCGGAAGAAGTGGTGTTCGAGCCGCTCAACGAGTTCGTCGTCGGTAGCGGCAGCAAGCGCAAGCAGGCCAGCGCGCCGGGCCATGTCACCACCACCATGCCGGGCAACATCGTCGATGTGCTGGTGAAGGAAGGCGACGTGGTCAAGGCCGGCCAGCCGGTGCTGATCACCGAAGCGATGAAGATGGAAACCGAGGTCCAGGCGGGCATCGCCGGCACCGTGAAGGTCATCAACGTCGCCAAGGGCGATCGCGTCAATCCGGGCGAGATCCTGATCGAGATCGAAGGCTGAAAAGTCCCCGCTTTTTAGTCCCTGGGGGAGCATGATGCTCCCCCTTTTTTATTCTCCGGATTTCCTTGACCTGCATCCGCGCCGCCCGCGCAGCGGCTTCCTATAGTCGGCCTTTTCAGCCGCACAGAGGCCCGGAGGCGGGCCAGGGAAAACCACTATGCGCAAATTCCTGCTCCTGCTGGCCTGTCTCGCTTCCCCCGCCTTCGCCGAGGATTCGGCGCTGCAGCGTTTCAATGCGCTGATGACCGATCCGCAGCAGCGCGAGGCGGCCTATGCCGCCGGCCAGGAGCGCATCACCCTGTGCGGGCATTGCCACGGCGAGGATGGCAACAGCAAGCGCGACTACATCCCCAACCTGGCGGCGCAGAACCCGCGCTACCTGTTCGACGCCTTCGAGAAGTACGCCAGCGGCGCGCGCAGCGACTACGTGATGTCCAGGCTGGCCAGCACCCTCGGCCTCGACGAGCGGGTGAACATCGCGGTGTATTTCAGCCAGCAGCAGGTGCGGCCGTCCGCCGCCGCCAGCGACGAAGCCCTGCGTGGCGAGGGCGCGGCGCTGTTCCGCCAGGTCTGCACGGCCTGCCACGGCCAGCAGGGCCTCGGCAGGGAGGGCACCCCGCGCCTGGCAGGCCAGCCGGGCGAATACCTGCGCCGCACCCTGACCCGCTATCGCGACAAGGACCCGCGCCGCGCCGGATCGACCATGCTGGGCGTGGCCGGCGGGCTCTCCGACCGGCAGATCGCGGCGGTCGCGGCCTACCTGCAGGGCCTGCAGCCCTGAGAGCAGGTAAAACCATGTAGAATATGTGCCCTTTCCTGTCCCTACCGAGGAACCGCCGTGAGCAATCTGCCGCCCTGCCCGAAATGCAATTCCGAATACACCTACGAGGACGGTGCGCTGCTGGTCTGCCCGGAGTGCGCCCACGAATGGTCCGCCGATGCGGCGAGCGAGGCGGCCAGCGACGTCAAGGTGATCAAGGATTCTGTCGGCAACGTCCTGCAGGACGGCGACACCGTCAGCGTGATCAAGGACCTCAAGGTCAAGGGCTCGTCGCTGGTGGTGAAGGTCGGCACCAAGGTGAAGAACATCCGCCTGGTGGACGGCGACCACGACATCGACTGCAAGATCGACGGCATCGGCGCGATGAAGCTGAAGTCGGAGTTCGTGAAGAAGGTCTGAGCCTTCGAGCTTGCCAAGAGCCCGGCCATCGCGCCGGGCTTTTTATTGATTGGCTTTCGCCTGTAGGAGCGGGCCATGCCCGCGACCCCGCCCATGTCGTGCGCATGGCCCTACACCAGCGATTGGCCGCGGCGCGAAGACAGTTGCTCCTGCAAAAACGCTCAGGGCGTCACCTCGAAGCGCAGCGTCCCGATCACCTGTCCCGCTTCGGTCAGCACCTGCACCTGCCACTTGCCGGCCGGATTCGGCGGGAAGTTCTGCTTGTGCGTCCAGGCCCGGTAGCCGGCCTCGCGGCCGCCGCGGATGTCCAGGGCGATGCGGTCCACCTCGCGGCCGTTCAGGCGCCAGACGTGGTAGATGCGTTCGTCCAGCCCGCGCGGCGCGCTGATCGCCGTGTAGGCGTAGAGCCCCTGGCTGCTGATCTGCGCGGCCGGCACCGTCTCCAGGCTGTCGCCGGGGGTGCGCTGGACGTTGTCGAACTGCGCGGTCACCGCCATCTCGGTCATCCACAGCGTCGACGGCGGCACCCAGGCGCGGCCGAACCAGCCGACCGTGCCGACCGCCACGGTCAGCCCGAGCAGGGCCAGCCAGCGCCACCACTTCTGGATCGACACCGACACCGCCAGGCTGGGGAAGGACAGCAGCACGGCGATGCCCAGCGCCAGCCGGTAACTCTCCGGCGTGTTCAGGTGGAGGATGATCGGCAGCGCCGTCAGCAGCACGGCGAACAGCGTCAGGGCGTGGTAGCCGAGGAAGGTCCAGCGCCGCGGCGCCAGCCACTTGTAGTAGACCGGGTCGACGATGGCGATCAGCCCGGCCAGCGCCAGCGCTCCGGTGAACAATGCCTGGCCGCTGTTCCAGGTGGTGGTGACGAAGAAGAACGGCAGGCAGAAGAACAGACTTTCCTGGTGGATCAGCTGGGTGGCGTAGCGCAGCAGCGGCGGCGGCAGCTCCCAGCCGAAGCGCTTCTTGATGCGTTTGGTGAGCAGGTTCTCCAGCATCAGCCAGGCCCAGCTGACCAGCATGACGATCGCCATCACCCGGGCGAACCCGGCGCGGTGGCGGTCGACCATCATGAAGCTGAACACTCCGGAGGCGAACCCCGCCACGGCGACCAGCCGCGGATAGCGGGTCATGATGGCGACGACGAAAGCGATCAGGCGCTGGAGATGGGTCTTCCAGGTAGGCATGAAGTTGGTTGGATGCGGAGCGGAAAGGGGCGTCAATTGTACGCCTGGGGCGGGGAGGGGGCCATGCCGAACCCGGGCTATGCCCGCGAAGAAATGGACGCAGGAGCGTCCAGGGATGCGTTCCCACGCCGGAGCGTGGGAACGATTCGAAGCCGGGGCGGGGCGATTTTGTAGGAGCGGGCCATGCCCGCGACCTGCCGGCCCAGCCAATGTCACGGGCGTTTCGCAGGCAAAAAAAAGGGGATGCCGCATCTGCAGCATCCCCATAGTGGAGAGAGTCTGACTGACCTCTCAGCCGGTGAGCGTGGCGCGCGGATCGCTCCGCCGCGCCGGGTATAAAAGCAGGGATGGTGGGCACCCCTGAAAGGTGGGGAGGATGACTCCTCCACAACCGGTGAGTCATGGGCCGGCTCGATCCCGGCCCGGTGTTCAGGCGCGCAGCGGAATCAGGCGCGGGGCGATCATGTTTTCCGGCAGCAGGATGTCGGCCAGGGTGGCTTCGTCCAGCAGCTTCTCCTCGCGCACCAGTTCCAGTACGCCGCGGCCGGTTTCCAGCGCGGTCTTGGCGATGCGGGTGGAGTTCTCGTAGCCGATGTACGGGTTCAGCGCGGTCACCAGGCCGATGCTGTGCTCCACCAGCTTGTGGCAGTGCTCGACGTTGGCGGTGATGCCGGTGATGCAGTGCTCGCGCAGCATGTCCATGGCGCGCTGGAGCAGGCGGATCGAGTCGAAGATCTTGTAGGCGATCAGCGGCTCCATCACGTTCAGCTGCAGCTGGCCGCCTTCGGCAGCGATTGTCAGCGCCAGATCGTTGCCCATGATTTCGAAGGCGACCTGGTTGACCGCTTCCGGGATCACCGGGTTGACCTTGCCCGGCATGATCGAGCTGCCCGGCTGGCGCGGCGGCAGGTTGATCTCGTTGATGCCGGTGCGCGGGCCGCTGGAGAGCAGGCGCAGGTCGTTGCAGATCTTCGACAGCTTGACCGCGGTGCGCTTGAGCATGCCGGAGAACAGCACGAAGGCGCCCATGTCGGAGGTGGCTTCGATCAGGTCGGCGGCCGGCACGACCGGCTGGCCGCTGATGGCTGCCAGGCGCTCGACGGCCAGCTTCTGGTAGCCGGGGTCGGCGTTGATGCCGGTGCCGATGGCGGTGCCGCCGAGGTTCACTTCGGTGAGCAGCTCCGGCGCCAGGCGGCGCAGGCGGTCGAGGTCTTCGCCAAGGGTGGTGGCGAAGGCGTGGAATTCCTGGCCGAGGGTCATCGGCACGGCGTCCTGCAGCTGGGTGCGGCCCATCTTCAGCACGTTGGCGAACTCTTCGCCCTTGGCGGCGAAGGCCTGGATCAGGCTGTCGAGGCTGGCCAGCAGGGTGTCGTGGCCGAGCAGCAGGCCCAGGCGGATGGCGGTCGGGTAGGCGTCGTTGGTCGACTGCGCCATGTTCACGTCGTTGTTCGGGTGCAGGTACTTGTACTCGCCCTTGGTGTGGCCCATCGCTTCGAGGGCGATGTTGGCGATCACTTCGTTGGCGTTCATGTTGGTGGAAGTGCCGGCGCCACCCTGGATCATGTCGACCACGAACTGCTCGTGGAAATCACCGCGGATCAGGCGGGCGCAGGCCTCGCTGATCGCCGCATGCTTCTCGGCGGGCAGGTGGCCCAGCTGGTGGTTCGCATCGGCGGCTGCCTGCTTGACCATCGCCAGGGCGACGACCAGTTTCGGGTAGTGCGCCAGCGGCACACCGGACAGGCGGAAGTTGTTCACGGCGCGCAGGGTCTGGATGCCGTAGTAGGCATCGGCAGGTACTTCAAGAGTGCCGAGCAGGTCTTTCTCGATGCGGAACGATGCAACAGGGGACATGACGAGAGTCTTCTCAGGGAAACACGGCAACCGCCGCGATGCCCCGTAGACTAGGGATTTCGCCGATCGTCGGCCAATGCTGTTAAGCGCTGCCTCATGCACAAACGGCATAATGTACGCTGTGACCAACTGATGACAGCGAACGTGCAACCTGTTACGCACGTTCCAGGAGCCTTTCCGTGAATCTCGAAATGAAATGGCTGGAGGACTTCAGCGCGCTGGCCGCCACCCGCAGCTTCTCCCAGGCGGCGGAAAAGCGCTTCGTCACCCAGCCGGCCTTCAGCCGGCGCATCCGCAGCCTGGAGGATGCCCTCGGCCTGACCCTGGTGAACCGCCAGCGCACGCCGGTGGAGCTGACCGAGGCCGGCCAGCTGTTCCTCGTCACCGCACGTGCCGTGGTCGAGCAGCTCGGCCAGGTGGTGCGCCATCTGCATCACCTGGAGAGCGGGCAGGGCGAGGTGCTGCAGTTCGCCGCCGCGCACTCGCTGGCGCTGGGCTTCTTCCCGGCGTGGATCTCGCGGCTGCGCGCCGAGGGCCTGAACATCGCCAGCCGCCTGGTGGCGACCAACGTCGGCGAGGCGGTGCACCTGCTGCGCGAGGGCGGCTGCGACCTGATGCTGGCCTTCTACGACCCGGACGCGGCGCTGCAGATGGACCCGGAAATCTTCCCCTCGCTGCACCTGGGCCGCACCGAGATGCTCCCGGTCTGCGCGGTGAACTCCGCCGGCGTGCCGCTCTACGACCTCGACAGCGGCCAGAGCGTGCCGCTGCTGGCCTACAGCGCCGGCGCCTTCCTCGGCCGCGGGGTCAACCTGCTGCTGCGCCAGCGCAGCCTGCGCTACACCATCGTCTACGAGACGGCGATGGCCGACAGCCTGAAGAGCATGGCGCTGCAGGGCATGGGCGTGGCCTGGGTGCCGCGCCTGAGCGCGGCGACGGAACTGGCCCGCGGCGAACTGGCGATCTGCGGCGGCCCGCACTGGGTGGTGCCGCAGGAGATCCGCCTGTACCGCTGCGCGCTGGTGCGCAAGGCGGCGGTGCGGCTGCTGTGGCGCAAGCTGGAAGGCGGGATGGGCAGCGTGTAGGGTGGGTGCAATCCGCCGGAATGGTGTGGGGATGGCGGGTTGCACCCACCCTGCGCGGAGGTGACCTGTAGGAGCGGGCCATGCCCGCGACGGCGCGTGATGTGGGTCGCGGGCATGGCCCGGCTCCTACAGGGGGGCCGTGTCCGGATCGGTCAGATCTCCACCACGATCCGCCCCTCGATCTGCCCGGCGCGCATCCTGTCGAGGATGGCGTTGATGTTGTCCAGCCTGTCCGAGCTCACCGTCGCCTTGACCAGTCCTTCGCCGGCGAAGTCCAGCGCTTCCTGCAGGTCCGCGCGGGTGCCGACGATGGAGCCGGTGATGTGCAGGCCCTTGAGCACCACGTCGAAGATCGGCGTGGGGAAGTCGCCCGGCGGCAGGCCGACCAGCGAGACGGTGCCGCCGCGGCGGGCCATGCCGATGCCCTGGCCGAAGGCGCTGTTGGAAACCGCCGTGACCAGCACGCCGTGGGCGCCGCCGATGTCGCGCTGGATCACCGCGACCGGGTCTTCCTGCTTCGCGTTCACCGTCAGCGTGGCGCCGAGCTTGCGCGCCAGTTCCAGCTTGGCGTCGTCGACATCCACCGCCGCCACATGCAGCCCCATGGCCTTCGCATACTGCACGGCGACATGGCCGAGGCCGCCGATGCCGGAGATCGCCACCCACTGGCCGGGGCGCGCCCTGGTTTCCTTGAGGCCCTTGTACACGGTGACGCCCGCGCAGAGGATCGGCGCGATCTCGGTGAAGCCGACCTGTTTCGGCAGGATACCGACGAAGTTGGGGTCCGCCAGCACATATTCGGCATAACCGCCGTTTACCGAATAGCCAGTGTTCTGTTGCTGTTCGCAGAGGGTTTCCCAGCCGGTCAGGCAGTGTTCGCAGCAGCCGCAGGCGGTGTACAGCCAGGGCACGCCGACGCGGTCGCCTTCCTTCACCCGGGTCACCCCGGCGCCCACCGCGGCGACGTAGCCGACGCCCTCGTGCCCGGGAATGAACGGCAGGCTCGGCTTCACCGGCCAGTCGCCCTCGGCGGCGTGCAGGTCGGTGTGGCAGACGCCGGACGCCTCGATCTTCACCAGCACCTGCCCGGGGCCGGGCAGGGGGACTTTCACTTCCTCGATCCGCAGCGGTTCGCCAAAGGCGTGGACTACCGCGGCTTTCATGGTCTGGGGCAGGGTCAGGGACATCTCGTGCTCTCCTTGGACGATGAAGAGGGGCCTGCAGCGAAGCGCAGGCGCGAACAGGCAGTCTGGACCGGTAAATCAGGATCGTCTTGAGTTGCGGCAGGCTTTTCCGAGGTGTTTTCTGTAGGAAAATTTACCGGGCGCTACAAATCGGGACGGACGGTCACTCGACAGGCGCGCCGGGCGTGGCTTTGCGGTATACTGCGGCGCCTTCGAAGCGACGTCTGCCGCCGCTTCGGCCACGTACAAGCCACGCCCGAGCGTGGCTTGTTGGTTTTCACCCTGAGAGAGGCACGACGATGAGCGCACTGGTTGGTGTGATCATGGGCTCCAAATCCGACTGGAGCACCCTCAGCCACACCGCGGACATGCTGGACAAGCTGGGGATTCCCTACGAGGTGAAGGTGGTTTCCGCCCACCGTACTCCCGACCTGCTGTTCCAGTACGCCGAAGAGGCCGAAGGCCGCGGCATCGAGGTGATCATCGCCGGCGCCGGCGGTGCCGCCCACCTGCCGGGCATGTGCGCCGCCAAGACCCACCTGCCGGTCCTCGGCGTGCCGGTGCAGTCGTCCATGCTCTCCGGCGTCGATTCGCTGCTGTCCATCGTGCAGATGCCCGCCGGCATCCCGGTCGGCACCCTGGCCATCGGCAAGGCCGGCGCGGTCAACGCGGCGCTGCTGGCGGCGAGCATCCTCGGCGGCAAGTACCCGAAATATCACGTCGCACTGAAAGTGTTCCGCTCCGAACAGACGGAAACCGTGCTGGACAACCCGGACCCCCGAGAAGCCTGAGTACATCCATGAAAATCGGTGTCATCGGTGGCGGCCAGCTGGGCCGCATGCTGTCCCTGGCGGGCACCCCGCTGGGCATGAACTTCGCCTTCCTCGACCCGGCGCCGGACGCCTGCGCCCAGGCCCTCGGTGAGCACATCCGCGCCGACTACGGCGACCAGGACCACCTGCGCCAGCTGGCCGACGAGGTCGACCTGGTGACCTTCGAATTCGAGAGCGTGCCGGCCGAGACCGTGGCCTTCCTCTCGCAGTTCGTGCCGGTCTACCCGAGCGCCGAATCCCTGCGCATCGCCCGCGACCGCTGGTTCGAGAAGTCGATGTTCAAGGAGCTGGGCATTCCGACCCCGGCTTTCGCCGACATCCAGACCCAGGCCGATCTCGACGCCGCGGTGGCCAGCATCGGCCTGCCGGGCGTGCTGAAGACCCGCACCCTGGGCTACGACGGCAAGGGCCAGAAGGTCTTGCGCAGCGCCGCCGACGTGGTCGATGCGTTCGCCGAGCTGGGCAGCGTGCCGTGCATCCTCGAAGGCTTCGTGTCCTTCACCGGCGAGGTGTCGCTGGTGGCGGTGCGCGGCCGCAACGGCGAGGTGCGCTGCTACCCGCTGGTGCACAACACCCACGTGGACGGCATCCTGCGCCTCTCCGTGGCCAGCGCGGACCATCCGCTGCAGGCGCAGGCCGAAGACTACGCCGGCCGCGTGCTGCAGAAGCTGGACTACGTCGGCGTGCTGGCCTTCGAGTTCTTCGAGGTGGACGGCGGCCTGAAGGCCAACGAGATCGCCCCGCGCGTGCACAACTCCGGGCACTGGACCATCGAAGGCGCCGAGTGCAGCCAGTTCGAGAACCACCTGCGCGCCGTCGCCGGCCTGCCGCTGGGCTCGACCGCCAAGGTCGGCGAGAGCGCCATGCTCAACTTCATCGGCGAAGTGCCGGCGGTGGAGAAGGTCGTCGCCATCCCCGACTGCCACCTGCACCACTACGGCAAGGCGTTCAAGGCCGGGCGCAAGGTCGGCCACGCCACCCTGCGCTGCGCCGACCTGCCGACGCTGAAGGCGCGGATCGCCGAAGTCGAAGCCCTGATCTCCAGGGGCTGATCGCTCGCGGCCGTCCTCCCTGCAGGGCGGCCGCGTGCTTCTACACTGTCCGATGACAGGCGCACCAACGCGCTCCAACCCCACTAGGAGAACTGTCATGGGACTCATCGGAACCATCGTCATCGGCCTGATCGTCGGACTCGTCGCGCGCTTCCTCAAGCCCGGCGACGACAGCATGGGCTGGATCATGACCATCCTGATCGGCATCGGCGGCTCGCTGCTGGCGACCTACGGCGGCCAGGCGCTGGGCATCTACGCCGCCGGCCAGGTGGCGGGCTTCATCGGCGCGGTGATCGGCGCGGTGGTCCTGCTGATCATCTACAACATGGTGAAGAAGAGCTGACGCAGGCCGCGACCGCAGGCGGTCCGTTGCCTGGGCCGCTGTGCCTGCTGGTCATTCCCGGGCCGATGCAGAACAATACGCGGCGTTCTCCCGCCACCCTCCGGAACGCCCATGCGCCGTACCCTGTTCGCCTGCAGCCTGTTGCTGCTGACCTCCCTGGCCCACGCCGAACCCCCGGAAACCGACTGGCTCTCGCTGATGCCGCCGAGCGACCGCAAGGCGCTGGAGGAGATGCCGGAAATCGACCACGCCGGCCCCGAGGCCAACGGCACCTTCACCGACAAGGACGGCCTGAAGCAGAAGGACAGGCGCCTGCCGGCGGTGATGTACTCGATGAAGACCGTGCCCGCGCTGGACGGCAGGACCATCCGCCTCGGCGGCTACCCGGTGCCGCTGCAGAACGACGCCCGCGGCCGCGTCACCGAGTTCTTCCTGGTGCCCTATCCGGGTGCCTGCATCCACGTGCCGCCACCGCCGCCGAACCAGATCGTGCTGGTGCGCTATCCCAAGGGCATCCAGCTCGACGACATCTACCTGCCGCTGTGGGTCAGCGGCACGCTGAAGGTGGAGAAGGTCAGCAACCAGCTGGCCGATGCGGCCTATGCCATGGACAACGCCAAAGTCCGGCCGGTGGAGGAGAGCGACCTGTAACGGTTATCGGCGGGTTGCACCCGCCCTACGGCGGTCGACCAGAAACGTAGGGTGGATGAGGCTCTTTTCATCCACCATTGCGGGGCCGCATGGGCGGCCATGGTGGATCGGTGGAGCGTGATCCACCCTACGGGTGCTGCATTCCTGTAGGGGCCATGCCCGCGACATTGGCAGGGCCGGAAGGTCGCGGGCATGGCCCGCTCCTACGTTGATTCCGCAGTCATCTGGCTGCCGCTGAGCTGCTCCCGCGCATAGTCGACGAACAGCTGCGCCGGCTTGGTCAGCTGGGCGCGTTTCAGCCATGCCGCCACCAGTCCCGACGCGCTGACCGGCTCGGCGATGTCCACCATCACCACCTTCTTGCCGTCGTAGGTGCACTCCGAATGCGGGCGGGTGACCAGCACCGAGAAACCGAAGCCCTGGCCGACCATGCCGCGCACCATCTCGATCGACGGCGAGCTGAAGGCGATGTGCGGGTTCAACCCCAGTTCCTCGAAGATGCTCACGAAATAGGTGCGACTTGGCTGCACATCGAGCAGGATCATCGGTTCCAGCGCGAGGTCTCGCAGTGATACCTGCGCCTGCCGGGCGAAGCGGTGGTTTTCCGGCAGCAGCGCGTAGGGGCGCTGCGCCGGCATCAGCGGCTGGGTCTCGATGGTGCCGTCGAGGTCGTGCTCGTAGAGGAACGCCAGGTCGAAGCGCCCGGCGGTGAGGCCCTGCACCAGTTCCTGCTGCTCGCCGTCGCGGATGCGGATTTCCACCCCCGGGTAGCGTTCGCGGAAGCCGGCGATCAGCCGCGGCAGGTAGAGCGGGGCGACCGTCTCGAAGCAGCCGATATCGATCTGCCCGGCCACCACGTCGTTGTCGGCCAGGGCGTTCTGCTCGAACTCGTGGGCCATGCGCAGCAGCTCCTGCGCCTTGCGGTAGAAGCGCGCGCCGGTGGGCGTCAGCGACACGCCCTGGGCATGGTGGCGGATGAACAGCTGGACGTTGAAGCTTTCCTCCAGCCCCTTGATCGCCGTGGAGATCGACGGCTGCGCGATGTACAGCTTGCGCGACGCCTCGGCCACGCTGCCGCATTCCACGGTGGTCACGAAATACTTGAGTTGTCGCAAGGTATAGGAAGCCACTGCAAGACCTCTTGCCGGCGCCGCATCCGGTGGTGCGGGCCTGATTGTTGTGGTTGTTTCTCTGGAGCACGTGTAGGGCGCATAACGCGCCAGCGTTATCCGCCGCAAACCCGGCGCCATGCCCATCGGCGGATGAAGCGTTCCGCTTCATTCGCCTTACGAAGGCCACGGGGACGGCCCCTGCACAATAACCCAGCACGCCGCCCGCTGCCGGTGCACGCCTGCCCAGCTTTTTCATATACCCCGAAGACATATTTAATATTTTTCCTGCGCCGGGGCTTGCGCGACCATCTCATCCCATCCCAGAACAATAACGCTCGTGAGCAGGAGTGCCCTGGTGTACCAACTCAACGACTGGCAATTGCGTGCCGCCCGCCAGACCTTCATCGACAGCGCCCTGATCGGTGGCCGCCGCGTGGCCGCCGCCGACGGCGCTACCTTCGCTTCCATCGACCCGGCGACCAACCGCCTGCTGGCCAACGTCGCCGCCTGCGGCGAGGCGGAGATCGACGCCGCCGTGCGCGCCGCGCGCAATGCCTTCGACAACGGCCCCTGGGCGCGCATGGCGCCGCGCGAACGCAAGGCGGTGCTGCTCAAGCTCGCCGAACTGATGCTCGCCAACCGCGAGGAACTGGCCCTGCTCGACTCGCTGAACATGGGCAAGCCGGTGATGGACGCCTGGAACATCGACGTGCCCGGCGCCGCCGGCGTGTTCGCCTGGTACGCGGAAAGCATCGACAAGCTCTACGACCAGGTCGCGCCCACCGCGCAGGACGCCCTCGCCACCATCACCCGCGAGCCGCTCGGGGTGATCGGCGCGGTGGTGCCGTGGAACTTCCCCCTCGACATGGCCGCCTGGAAACTCGCCCCGGCGCTGGCCGCCGGCAACTCGGTGGTGCTCAAGCCCGCCGAGCAGTCGCCGTTCTCCGCCCTGCGCCTGGCCGAACTGGCGCTGGAAGCGGGCCTCCCGGAAGGCGTGCTGAACGTGGTGCCGGGCCTTGGCGAAACCGCCGGCAAGGCCCTCGGCCTGCACATGGACGTCGACGCGCTGGTGTTCACCGGCTCGACCCAGGTCGGCAAGTACTTCATGCAGTACGCCGCGCAATCCAACCTCAAGCAGGTCTGGCTGGAATGCGGCGGCAAGAGCCCGAACCTCGTGTTCGCCGATTGCCGCGATCTCGATCTTGCGGCAGAAAAAGCGGCTTTCGGCATTTTCTTCAACCAGGGCGAAGTCTGCTCGGCCAACTCGCGGCTGCTGGTCGAACGCTCGATCCACGACGAATTCGTCGAGCGCCTGATCGCCAGGGCCCGCGACTGGGCGCCCGGCGATCCGCTGGACCCGGCCAGCCGCGCCGGCGCCATCGTCGATGCGAAGCAGACCGCCGGCATCCTGCGCTTCATCGACCAGGCGCAGAACGACGGCGCGAAGCTCGCCTGTGGCGGCCGCCAGCTCAGCTTCAACGGCTCGGACAACTTCGTCGAACCGACCATCTTCACCGGCGTGCGCCCCGGGCAGCGCCTGGCCCGCGACGAAGTGTTCGGCCCGGTGCTTGCAGTCACCGCGTTCGACAGCGAGGACGAAGCCGTGCGCCTGGCCAACGACAGCGTCTACGGCCTCGCCGCCTCCGTGTGGAGCGACGACCTCAACCGCGCGCACCGCGTGTCGCGCAGGCTGAAGGCCGGCACCGTGTCGGTGAACACCGTGGATGCGCTGGACCCCTGCGTGCCCTTCGGCGGCGGCAAGCAGTCCGGCTTCGGCCGCGACCTGTCGCTGCACTCGTTCGACAAGTACACCCAGCTGAAGACCACCTGGATCCAGCTGCGCTGAGCGTCACACAAGAAGAACAAGAGGAAGACCCATGAGCGTGCAACAACCGGCCCTGCGCCGCGTGCTCGGCCTCGGCCCGCTGCTGGCCGTGGCCATCGGCCTGGTGGTATCCCAGGGCGTGATGGTACTGATGCTGCAGGGCGCCGGCAGCGCCGGCCTCGGCTTCATCCTGCCGCTGGGCGTGGCCTACCTGCTGGCCCTGAGCTACGCCTTCTCCTTCTCCGAACTGGCGCTGATGATCCCCCGCGCCGGCGGCCTGAGCAGCTACACCGAGGTGGCCATCGGGCACTTCCCGGCGATCCTGGCGACCTTCTCCGGCTACGTGGTGGTGGCGATGTTCGCCCTCTCCGCCGAACTGCTGCTGCTCGACATGATCATCGACAAGGTCTACCCCGGCGCGCTGCCGTCGATGACCGTCGCCTATGGCGTGCTCGGCCTGTTCACCGTGCTCAACCTGCTCGGCATCGACATCTTCGCCCGCCTGCAGAGCGTGCTGGCGCTGGTGATGATGATCGTCCTGCTGCTGCTCGGCCTGGGCGCGGTGAGCCACGAGCAGGCCGCCGTGCAGACTGCCGTGAACAGTGGCTGGAACCCGCTGGGCGTCGGCGTGCTGGCGCTGACCGCGCTGGCCGTGTGGGGCTTCGTCGGCGCCGAGTTCGTCTGTCCGCTGGTGGAAGAGACGCGGCGCCCGGAGCGCAACATCCCGCGCTCGATGATCCTCGGCCTGACCATCATCTTCCTTACCATCGCGCTGTACTGCCTCGGTGCGCTGATGCTGATCCCCGGCGAGGAGCTGGCCGGCGACCTGCTGCCGCACTTCACCTTCGCCAACCGCGTGTTCGGCGACTACGGCCAGCTGTTCCTGGTGATCGCCGCCATCACCGCCACCTGCAGCACGCTGAACTCGTCGCTGGCGGCCATCCCGCGGATGCTCTACGGCATGGCGCAGAACGGCCAGGCCTTCCCGCAGTTCCAGTGGCTCAGCCGCAGGGCGCGCACGCCGTGGGTGGCCGTGCTGTTCGTCGCCGCCATCACCGGCCTGCCCATCGTCCTGCTCGGCGAGAACCCGGACGCGATCAACATCCTGCTGCTGGCCGCCGCGCTGTCCTGGCTGCTCGCCTACATCATCGCCCACGTCGACGTGCTGGCCCTGCGCAGGCGCTATCCGCAGATTGCCCGGCCGTTCCGCACGCCGTTCTACCCCTGGCCGCAGCTGTTCGGTATCGCCGGCATGCTCTACGCCGTGGTGCACGTGTCGCCGACCCCGGAAATGACCGGCCGTATCTTCGCCAGCGCAGGCGTGGTGCTCGGCGTGGTCTCGCTGGTGGCGGTGGTGTGGATCAAGCTGGTGATGCGCAAACCCCTCTTCGTACCCGAACCGCTCGAGACGGCCGGTGAGACTGCCCAGGGCAAGTCCGTCGCCCTCGATCCCCTGCAATCCCCTCTGGCCTGACGCGCCATCGAGGGAACTAGGAGACAGTCGATGACCGACAAGACCACTCAACAGCGTGAAACCCGCGACTACCAGGCAGCCGACGCGGCCCACCACATCCACGCCTTCCTCGACCAGAAGGCGCTGAACGAGGAAGGCCCGCGCGTGATGGTGCGCGGCGAGGGCCTGTACCTCTGGGACAACGATGGCAATCGCTACCTCGACGGCATGTCCGGCCTGTGGTGCACCCAGCTCGGCTACGGCCGCAAGGACCTGACTGCCGCGGCCACCCGTCAGCTCGACCAGCTGCCGTACTACAACATGTTCTTCCACACCACCCACCCGGCGGTGGTGGAACTGTCCGAGCTGCTCTTCAGCCTGCTGCCCGGCCACTACAGCCACGCGATCTACACCAACTCCGGCTCCGAGGCCAACGAGGTGCTGATCCGCACCGTGCGCCGCTACTGGCAGGTGGTCGGCAAGCCGCAGAAAAAGATCATGATCGGCCGCTGGAACGGCTACCACGGCTCGACCCTCGGCAGCACCGCGCTGGGCGGCATGAAGTTCATGCACGAGATGGGCGGCATGCTGCCGGACATCGCGCACATCGACGAACCCTACTGGTTCGCCCACGAGGGCAACCTGACCCCGGCGGAATTCGGCCTGCGCGCCGCCCGCCAGCTGGAAGAGAAGATCCTCGAACTGGGCGCCGACAACGTCGCCGCCTTCGTCGCCGAGCCGTTCCAGGGCGCGGGCGGGATGATCTTCCCGCCGGAAAGCTACTGGCCGGAAATCCAGCGCATCTGCCGCCAGTACGACGTGCTGCTGTGCGCCGACGAAGTGATCGGCGGCTTCGGCCGCACCGGCGAGTGGATGGCCCACCAGCACTTCGGCTTCGAGCCGGACACCCTGTCCATCGCCAAGGGCCTGACCAGCGGCTACATCCCCATGGGCGGCCTGGTGCTGAGCAAGCGCATCGCCAGCGCGCTGGTGGAGCAGGGCGGCGTGTTCGCCCACGGCCTGACCTACTCCGGCCACCCGGTGGCGGCGGCGGTGGCCATCGCCAACCTCACCGCGCTGCGCGACGAAGGCGTGGTGACCCAGGTGAAGAACGACACCGGCCCGTACCTGCAGCAGTGCCTGCGCGAAGTGTTCGGCGAGCACCCGCTGGTGGGCGACATCCAGGGCGCCGGCCTGGTCGCCGCGCTGCAGTTCGCCGAGGACAAGGCGACCCGCAAGCGCTTCGCCAACGAGAACGACCTCGCCTGGCGCTGCCGCACCATCGGCTTCGAGGAAGGCGTGATCATCCGCTCCACCCTCGGCCGCATGATCATGGCCCCGGCCCTGGTGGCGACCCGCGCGGAGATCGACGAGCTGATCGACAAGACCCGCATCGCGGTCGACCGCACGGCGCAGGAGATTGGTGTGCTGTAACGCAATCCCTGTAGGAGCGGGCCATGCCCGCGACCCATTGACCGGTCGCGGGCATGGCCCGCTCCTACAAATACCCCCATACAACAACGCCGCGGGCTCGACGAAGCCCGCGCGATGGAACCCTTTTGTCCGGCTTCTGGCCGGTAGCTGCCCGCAACGCAACACACAACAAGCCAAATGGCTGTGGGAGTCGTTCCATGAAAGTGTCCTTGCTACCCCTCACCTGCGCGGTCTTCGCCGCCATCACCGGCGCCGCCCAGGCGCAATCGCAGAGCATCACCGTCATCTCCTTCGGCGGCGCCACCAAGGCGGCCCAGGAGCAGGCGTACTTCAAACCCTTCAACCAGAGCGGCGCCGGGACGGTGGTGGCCGGCGAGTACAACGGCGAAATGGCCAAGGTGAAGGCCATGGTCGACGTCGGCAACGTCAGCTGGGACGTGGTCGAGGTGGAAAGCCCCGAACTGCTGCGCGGCTGCGAGGAGGGCCTGTTCGAGCGCCTCGATCCGGCGGTGTTCGGCGACTCCGCGCAGTTCGTCCCCGGCACCCTCAGCGAATGCGGCGTGGCCACCTACGTCTGGTCGATGGTGATGGCCTACAACGGCGAGAAGCTGGCCAAGGCGCCGACCTCCTGGGCGGACTTCTGGAACGTCAAGGACTTCCCCGGCAAGCGCGGCCTGCGCAAGGGCGCCAAGTACACCCTGGAAGTCGCCCTGCTGGCCGACGGGGTGAAGTCGGAAGACCTGTACAAGGTGCTCGCCACCCCCGAAGGCGTGAACCGTGCCTTCAGGAAACTCGACCAGATCAAGCCCAGCATCCAGTGGTGGGAAGCCGGCGCCCAGCCGCCGCAGTGGCTCGCCGCCGGCGACGTGGTGATGAGCGCCGCCTACAACGGCCGCATCGCCGCCGCGCAGAAGGAAGGCGTGCAGCTCGGCATCGTCTGGCCCGGCAGCCTCTACGACCCGGAATACTGGGCGGTGGTGAAGGGCACCAGGAACAAGGCGCTGGCGGAGAAATTCATCGCCTTCGCCAGCCAGCCGCAGACGCAGAAGGT
The DNA here is from genome assembly GCF_900103845.1 of Pseudomonas jinjuensis. Taxonomy (GTDB): domain Bacteria; phylum Pseudomonadota; class Gammaproteobacteria; order Pseudomonadales; family Pseudomonadaceae; genus Pseudomonas; species Pseudomonas jinjuensis. Next base: position 56,611 of record NZ_FNIJ01000013.1, on the reverse strand, counting down.
GTTCGCCGAGCACATTCCCTATGGTCCGGTACACAAGGATGCGCTGGGACTGCTGCCGGCCGACGTGCAGGCCAACCTGCCGACCGCGCCGGCCAATCTGGAAGGCGCGCGTTCGGTGGATGCGGCGTTCTGGGTCGACCATGGCGAGGAGCTGGAGCAGCGCTTCAACGCCTGGGCGGCGCGGTAACACCGGGCCGACGCGCTCTTTGTAGGAGTGCGCCATGCGCGCGACCGGATGCCGAGGGTCGCGGGCATGGCTCGCTCCTACACGGTTTCGCTGGAATGTCAGGGTAGGGCGCATAACGCGCCAGCGTTATCCGCCATCCCATCGGCACGGTCTTATCGGCGGATGAAGCGTTCCGCTTCATTCGCCCTACGAAGAGCGCATCGGTGACGTCGGGATGAAAAAAAGGGAGCCCGAAGGCTCCCTTGGAGAGAGACCGCGGTAGTGGTGACCGCAGCCGGGGGTCTTGTGCCGCGTGATTACGCAGCGCGGAACAGGTTGTGCGGGTCGATGACGAATTTCTTCGGCACGCCGGCATCGAACTCGCCGTAGCCTTTCGGCGCGTCGTCGAGGGTGATGACTTCCACCCCGACGATGTCGGCGATCTTGATGCGGTCCCACATGATCGCCTGCATCAGCTGGCGGTTGTACTTCATCACCGGGGTCTGGCCGGTGTGGAAGCTGTGCGACTTGGCCCAGCCGAGGCCGAAGCGGATGCTCAGCGAGCCCTGCTTGGCGGCCGCGTCCACCGCGCCCGGATCTTCGGTGACGTACAGGCCGGGGATGCCGATCTTGCCGGCGACGCGCACCACGCCCATCAGCGAGTTCAGCACGGTGGCCGGAGCCTCGTGCTGCGAGCCCGAATGACCGTGGCCACGGGCCTCGAAGCCCACTGCGTCGACGGCGCAGTCGACTTCCGGCTCGCCCAGCAGGTCGGCGATCTGCTCGTGCAGCGGGGTGTCCTTGGACAGGTCGGCGATCTCGAAGCCCTGGGCCTTGGCGTGAGCCAGGCGGGTCGGGTTGACGTCACCGACGATCACCACGGCGGCGCCGAGCAGGCGGGCCGAAGCGGCGGCAGCCAGGCCGACCGGACCGGCGCCGGCGATGTACACGGTGCTGCCCGGGCCGACGCCGGCGGTGATCGCGCCGTGGTAGCCGGTGGGCAGGATGTCCGACAGGCAGGTCAGGTCGCGGATCTTCTCCATCGCCAGCTCGCGGTTCGGCAGCTTCAGCAGGTTGAAGTCGGCATACGGCACCATCACGTATTCCGCCTGGCCACCGACCCAGCCGCCCATGTCGACGTAGCCGTAGGCGCCGCCGGCGCGGGCCGGGTTGACGGTCAGGCAGACGCCGGTGTGCTGCTCCTTGCAGGTGCGGCAGTGGCCGCAGGCGACGTTGAAGGGTACGGAGACCAGGTCGCCGATCTTCATGGTCTCGACGCTACGGCCGATCTCGATCACCTCGCCGGTGATCTCGTGGCCCAGCACCAGGCCTTCCGGCGCGGTGGTACGGCCACGGACCATGTGCTGGTCGGAGCCGCAGATGTTGGTGGAGACCACGCGCAGGATCACGCCATGGTCGATCTGCTTGCCCTGGGGGTCCTGCATCTTCGGATAGGGAATGTTCTGCACCTCGACCTTGCCGGCTCCGAGATACACGACACCACGATTACCAGACATAGCTATTCCTCATTGTCGTTGTGGGTACAAATGCGCGATGAGCGCGCGGCTTTGCACTGGGAACTCGTCTGTTGCTTGTTGCGCGACAGGGCCGGAAAAGGTGGCAGTCCGGGGCTGTCGGTGTTGCTCAGGTGTATTCGGCGGATAACGCCTGTGGCGTTATGCGCCCTACGTAGGTGCCCGGCAGACGTAGGGCGGATGAGCTCCACCCATCCGCCGTTCAACGGTCCGTCAAAGCACGACGGTCCGATTCGCGTTCAAAAACACCCGCCGCTCGATGTGATACCCGATCGCCCTTGCCAGCGTCAGGCACTCGACGTCGCGGCCCTTGGCGATCAGGTCTTCCGGATAGTGGGCGTGGTCCACGGCCTCGACGCCCTGGGCGATGATCGGGCCCTCGTCGAGGTCGTTGTTGATGTAGTGGGCGGTGGCGCCGACCAGCTTGACGCCCTTCTGGTACGCCTGGTGGTACGGCTTGGCGCCCTTGAAGCCGGGCAGCAGGGAGTGGTGGATGTTGATCGCCCAGCCGTCCAGCTTGCGGCACAGCTCGGGGGAGAGCACCTGCATGTAGCGGGCGAGGATCACCAGCTCCGCGCCGGTCTGCTCGATCACCTGCCACACCTTCGCTTCCTGCGCCGGCTTGTCGCGCGGGTCGAGGGGGAAGTGGTGGTAGGGGATGCCGTGCCAGCGCGCCAGCGGTTCCAGGTCCGGGTGGTTGGAGATCACCGCCACCACGTCCATCGGCAACTGGCCGATGCGCTGGCGGTAGAGCAGGTCGTTCAGGCAGTGGTCTGCCTTGGAGACCATGATCGCCACCTTGCTGCGATAGCCCGGCGCGGTCAGCGCGAAATTCATCTGGAACGGCGCGACCCGCTCGCTGAGTCCCGTGCGGAAGGCGTCCTCGTCGAAGCCGTCGCCGGCGCGGAACTCGATGCGGATGAAGAAGCGCTGCGCCAGGCGGTCGTCGAACGAGTGGTGCTCGGTGACGTAGCAGCGCTGCTCGTAGAGATAGCGCGTGACCACGTCCACGGTGCCCAGCAGGCTCGGGCTGTCGGCGGTGAGGATCCAGGTATCGGGTGTGCGGCTCATCTTGGTCTCCTGCAGTGCACCAACGTAGGTTGGCGCTGAGCGAAGCGATGCCCAACGCGTGGTGGGGCGGAGTACGTTGGGCTTCGCAAGCTCAGCGCCAACCTACGCACCCCACCGACGGTTACGCTGCGACCTTCAGCCCGTACTCGGCGCTGGCGTCCTGCAGCCAGAGCCAGAAGTAGTCGGCGAAGCTGCGCCGCACGATCAGCTCCCAGCTGTCCTCGCCGGTATGGCGGATCACGCAGCTGGCCTTGGCGAAGATGGTGCCGACCGCCTTGCCCACCGGGAAGTTGCTCGGGTGCACGTCGTAGCTGGTGGACTTCATCAGCATTTCGCGGACGCTCGGGCCGGAGAGTTCCAGCACGGTCTGGCCGCCGCTGACGTTGACCACCGAGTAGTGCAGCTCCTCGCCGAGGGTCTTGCGCAGCTTCTGCTCGATGGCGAGTTCCTCGCCGCTCGGGACGATCAGCAGCCACTCGTCCGGGGCCATCCACTGCAGGGAGGTCTCGCCCTTGGCCACCAGGGTCAGGGCCACCGGCAGTTCCAGGCCGAGCGCCTTGTGCACGCCGCCGGCGAAGGCCGGGTCGCTGGCGTCGCCGCGCAGGGTCAGGTGGCCGAGCAGTTTCTTCTCGCGCAGGACGATCCCGGACTTGGGATTGCCGCGGCCGGCGAGCTTGTCCAGTTCGGCGTGGAACAGCGGCGATTCGGCCTTTGCGCCGGCTGCCGGGCGTTGCTGGTAGACGTTTGCTTTGCTCATGTTCTGTTCACCTTGGGGGCGCTTATCGCCTGTTTCCCCTCACCCCAGCCCTCTCCCGCAGGGAGAGGGGGCCGAGCTGAGTGTGCTGTGAGTGCCGTGCCCGCCGGTCGCCTCGAACTACTCCCTCTCCCTCTGGGAGAGGGCGGGGGTGAGGGCAGCCGGCGGCACCGAATCAATCCACGTTCTGCCGTTCCCCTTTCGGGTCGTAGAACACCGAGCTGCAGATCTCCGCCTCGATCACCCGGCCGTCGACCAGCGGCGCGTAGACCTTCTCGCCCATGCGCTTGAGGCCGCCCTTCACCACCGCCATCGCGAAGCTGTAGCCGAGGGTCGAGCTCATGTAGCTGGAGGTGACGTGGCCGACCATGTTCATCGGGATCGCCTGCTGCGCGGTGAACACCAGCTGCACGCCTTCCGGCAGCACTTCCGACGGGTTGGTGGGCTTGAGGCCGACCAGCTGCTTGCGGTCGCTGCGCAGGCAGTCCTCGCGGTTCATGCCGCGCCAGCCGATCCAGGAGAACGGCTTGGTGCGACCTACCGCCCAACCCATGTTCAGGTCGTCCGGGGTGACCGAGGCATCGGTGTCCTGGCCGACGATGATGAAGCCCTTCTCGGCGCGCAGGACGTGCATGGTCTCGGTGCCGTACGGCGTCAGGTTGTACTTGGCGCCGGCCTCGACGATGGCTTCCAGCACACCCATGGCGTAGTCGGCCTGGATGTTCACCTCGTAGCTCAGCTCGCCGGTGAAGGAGATGCGGAACACGCGGGCCGGCACGCCGGCGACCTTGCCTTCCTTCCAGGTCATGAACGGGAAGGCGTCCTTGCCGAGGTCGATGTCGGTGACTTCGGCGAGCAGCTTGCGGCTGTTCGGGCCGGACAGGGTCAGGGTCGCGTAGTGGTCGGTGACCGAGGTGAAGTACACCTTCAGCTCCGGCCATTCGGTCTGGTGGTACAGCTCCAGCCACTCCAGCACGCGGGCCGCGCCGCCGGTGGTGGTGGTCATGACGAAGTGGTTGTCGGCGAGGCAGGCGGTGACGCCGTCGTCGAAGACCATGCCGTCTTCCTTGCACATCAGGCCGTAGCGGGCCTTGCCCACGTCCAGCTTGGTCCAGGCGTTGGTGTACACGCGGTTGAGGAACTCGCGCGCATCCGGGCCCTGGATGTCGATCTTGCCGAGGGTGGAGGCGTCCAGCAGGCCGACCGACTCACGCACGGCGCGGCACTCGCGGGCCACGGCGGCATGCATGTCCTCGCCACGCTTGGGGAAGTACCACGGGCGCTTCCACTGGCCGACGTCCTCGAACTCGGCGCCGTTCTTCACGTGCCAGGCGTGCAGGGCGGTGAAGCGCACCGGCTCGAACAGGTGACCGCAGTGACGGCCGGCGACGGCGCCGAAGGTCACCGGGGTGTAGTTCGGGCGGAACATGGTGGTGCCGGTGTCGGCGATGCTCTTGCCCTGGGCGCGCGCGGCGATGGCCAGGCCGTTGATGTTGCCCAGCTTGCCCTGGTCGGTGCCGAAGCCCAGCGCGGTGTAGCGCTTGACGTGCTCGATGGACTCGAAGCCCTCGCGGCAGGCCAGCTCGACGGCGGCGGCGGTGACGTCGTTCTGCGGGTCGACGAACTGCTTCGGCGCCTGCGCGGTGGACTTCTCGTGGGGCACCTGGAACAGCGCCAGGGTGGCTTCCTCGGTGCGGGTCGGAGCCTTCGGCAGGTCGCCTTCGACGGCCTTGAAGCCGGACTCGACAGCCGCCTGGCTGCCGGCGCGGTAGCCGTCGGCGAGGGAGTCGGCGAGACGGAACACGCCATTCACCGCGCCGGCGCAGATGCGCTTCTGGAAGGCTTCGCCGGGTACGAAGGCGAGGATGTCCTCACGCCATTCCGGCTTGCCGCCCAGGTGCGACGCCAGGTGCACCACCGGGCTGTAGCCGCCGGAGCTGGCGATCAGGTCGCAGTCCAGCCATTCGCCGGGAGCGGTGACCTTCATGCGGAAGCTGTCGATCGACGCGACCTTGGCGCCGCTCACGCGCTTGCTGCCGCGCGCCTCGATCACCGAGCTGCCGGTGATCACGCGCAGGCCGCGCTTGCGCGCTTCCTCGACCCACTCGCCGCGCGGGTTCGGCCGCGCATCGGCGATGGCGACCACCTGCAGGCCGGCTTCCTGCCAGTCCATGGCGACGCGGTAGGCGTAGTCGTTGTTGGTCGACAGCACCAGCTTCTTGCCCGGTGCCACGCCGTAGCGGCGTACATAGGTGGAAACCGCGCCGGCGACCATGTTGCCGGGCACGTCGTTGTTCGCATAGACCAGCGGACGCTCGTGGGCGCCGGCAGCCAGCACCACGCGCTTGGCGCGCACGCGGTGGACGCGCTGGCGCACCTGGCCGAGCGGGGCGATCTCGCCGAGGTGGTCGGTGCGCCGCTCGTGGATGGTGAGGAAGTTGTGGTCGTGGTAGCCGTTGACGGTGGAGCGCGGCAGCAGGATGACTTCGCGCATGCCCTTCAGCTCGTCCAGCACCTTGGCGACCCACTCGTCGGCGGGCTTGCCGTCGAGGGTTTCGCGGGTGTCGAGCAGGCTGCCGCCGAACTCTTCCTGTTCATCGGCGAGGATCACGCGGGCACCGCTGCGGCCGGCGGCCAGCGCGGCGGCCAGACCGGCAGGGCCGGCGCCGACGATCAGCACGTCGCAGTGGTGGTTCATCCAGTCGTAGCTGTCCGGGTCGACCTCGGTCGGCGCGCGGCCGAGACCGGCGGCCTTGCGGATGAACTTCTCGTAGGTCGGCCACATCGACTGCGGGTACATGAAGGTCTTGTAGTAGAAGCCGGGCGGCATCATCTTGCCGCCGACCTTGCCGAACACGCCCATCAGGTCGTTCTGCACGTTCGGCCAGCCGTTGGTGCTGCTCGACACCAGGCCGTCGTACAGCGCCTGCTGGGTGGCGCGCACGTTGGGGATCTGGGTGGCTTCGCGGGAGCCGATCTGCATGATCGCGTTCGGCTCCTCGGGGCCGGCGGCGACGATGCCGCGCGGACGCGAGTACTTGAAGCTGCGGCCGACGATGTCGACGCCATTGGCCAGCAGGGCGGCGGCGAGGGTGTCGCCGGCGTAGCCCTGGTATTGCTGACCGTTGAAGGTGAAGGTCAGCTGCTTGCTGCGGTCGATGCGACCGCCACGGGAAAGACGATTGATCTGGCTCATGGTCTCAGGCCTTCTCGACAGCGGGCTGTGCGGCGGATTTCTTCACGGAATCGGCGGTGACGCTCGGTTTTTCGCCGATCTTGTAGGTCTCGAGGATTTCGTAGCTCACCGTGTGGCGGGTGACGTTGAAATACTTGCGGCAACCGGTGACGTGCACCCACAGCTCGTGGTGGATACCGCGCGGGTTGTCGCGGAAGAACATGTACTCGCCCCATTCCTCGTCGGTGCAGGCGTTGGGATCGAGCGGACGCGGGATGTGCGCCTGGCCCTTGGCGTGGAATTCCTCTTCGGAGCGCAGCTCGCCGCAGTGGGGGCAGAAGATGTGCAGCATTGTGTGGGCCCTCTTAGTGAGCTACTGCCGCAGCGCCGTGCTCGTCGATGAGCGCGCCACTGTGGAAACGGTCGATGGAGAACGGCGCGGCCAGCGGATGCGGCTCGCCCTTGGCGAGGGTGGCGGCGAAGACGTTGCCCGAGCCGGGAGTCGCCTTGAAGCCGCCGGTGCCCCAGCCGCAGTTGAAGAACATGTTCTTCACCGGGGTCTTGCCGATGATCGGGCAGGCGTCCGGAGTGGTGTCGACGATGCCGCCCCACTGGCGGTTCATGCGTACGCGGGAGAGCACCGGGAACATCTCGACGATGGCCTGCAGGGTGTGCTCGATCACCGGGTAGGAACCGCGCTGGCCGTAGCCGTTGTAGCCGTCGATGCCGGCGCCGATGACCAGGTCGCCCTTGTCCGACTGGCTGATGTAGCCATGCACGGCGTTGGACATGATCACGCTGTCGATGATCGGCTTCAGCGGCTCGGAAACCAGCGCCTGCAGCGGGTGCGATTCGATCGGCAGGCGGAAGCCGGCGAGCTTGGCCATGTGCCCGGAGTTGCCGGCGGTGACCACGCCGACGCGCTTGGCGCCGATGAAGCCGCGGTTGGTCTCGACGCCGATCACCGCGCCGTCCTGCTTGCGGAAGCCGATGACTTCGGTCTGCTGGATCAGGTCCACGCCCAGGGCGTCGGCGGCACGGGCGAAGCCCCAGGCCACGGCATCGTGACGGGCCACGCCGCCGCGACGCTGCACGGTGGAACCCATGATCGGGTAGCGGGCGCTCCTGGTGCAGTTCAGGTAGGGGATCTCTTCCGCCACCTGCTGCGCGTTGAGCAGCTCTCCGTCCACGCCGTTCAGGCGGTTGGCGCTGACGCGGCGTTCGCCGTCGCGCATGTCCTGCAGGGTGTGGCAGAGGTTGTAGACGCCGCGCTGGGAGAACATGACGTTGTAGTTCAGGTCCTGGGACAGGCCTTCCCACAGCTTCATGGCGTGTTCGTAGAGCAGCGCCGACTCGTCCCACAGGTAGTTGGAACGCACGATGGTGGTGTTGCGCGCGGTGTTGCCGCCGCCCAGCCAGCCCTTCTCGACCACCGCGACGTTGGTGATGCCGTGTTCCTTGGCCAGGTAGTAGGCAGTGGCCAGGCCGTGCCCGCCACCGCCGACGATGACCACGTCATAGACCTGCTTCGGCGTAGGCGTGCGCCACATGCGCTGCCAGTTCTCGTGGTGGCTCAGTGAGTGCTTGAACAGGCCGAAGCCGGAATAGCGTTGCATGTGGGTGCTCCTGAAATCTCTTTTTCTGATCGCCGCGCGGGACCGCTTTTTGTAGGAGCCAGCTTGCTGGCGATGCTTTCGGGCTGATCGCCAGCAAGCTGGCTCCTACAGGTCTCTTACGGGAAATCTCAACGATAGACCGGGAAGTCCGCGCACAGCCCGGCGACCTGGGTGGCCACCTTGGCCTCGACATCGGCATCGCCGAGGTGGTCCAGTACGTCGCAGATCCAGCCGGCCAGCTCCACGCTCTGCGCTTCCTTCAGCCCGCGGGTGGTGATGGCCGGGGTGCCGATGCGGATGCCGGAGGTGACGAACGGGCTCTGCGGGTCGTTCGGCACGGCGTTCTTGTTCACCGTGATGCCGACGCGGCCGAGCGCGGCATCGGCTTCCTTGCCGGTCAGGCCCTGCTTGATCAGCGAGAGCAGGAACAGGTGGTTGTCGGTGCCGCCGGACACCACGTCGTAGCCGCGATCGATGAAGGTCTTCGCCATGGCCTGGGCGTTCTTGATCACCTGGGCCTGGTAGTCCTTGAAGCCGGGTTCCAGCGCTTCCTTGAAGCACACCGCCTTGGCGGCGATCACGTGCATCAGCGGGCCGCCCTGGGCGCCGGGGAAGACCGCGGAATTCAGCTTCTTCTCGATCTCTTCGTTGGACTTCGCCAGGATCAGGCCGCCGCGCGGGCCGCGCAGGGTCTTGTGGGTGGTGGTGGTGACCACGTCGGCGTAGGGCAGCGGGTTCGGGTACAGACCGGCGGCGACCAGGCCGGCGACGTGGGCCATGTCGACGAACAGGTAGGCACCGACCTTGTCGGCGATCTCGCGGAAGCGCGGGAAGTCGAGGGTCTTGGAGTAGGCGGAGAAGCCGGCGACGATCATCTTCGGCTTGTGCTCCAGCGCCAGGCGCTCCACTTCGTCGTAGTCGATCAGCCCGGTGGCGGTGTCCAGGCCGTACTGCACGGCGTTGTACAGCTTGCCCGAGGACGACACCTTGGCGCCGTGGGTCAGGTGGCCGCCATGGGCCAGGCTCATGCCGAGGATGGTGTCGCCGGCATGCAGCAGCGCCAGGTAGACCGCGGAGTTGGCCGAGGAGCCGGAGTGCGGCTGGACGTTGGCGTAGTCGGCGCCGAACAGCTGCTTGGCGCGGTCGATGGCGATCTGTTCGACCTTGTCGACGTGCTCGCAGCCGCCGTAGTAGCGCTTGCCCGGATACCCTTCGGCGTACTTGTTGGTCAGCCCGCTGCCCTGGGCCTGCATGACGCGCTGGCTGGTGTAGTTCTCCGAGGCGATCAGTTCGAGGTGGTCCTCCTGACGGGCATCCTCGGCCTGCATCGCGGCGAACAGTTCATCGTCATAGCCCTGGATCTGGTCGTGCTTGCTGAACATCGCGTGGGTCTCCGTGCGACAACCGGGTGTCGCCTGTTGGTGGGGGCTTTCCGGGACGCTGGATGCAGCGGTCGGTATGAGCCAGTGGGATCGATTGTGCGAGAGCCCCATGACACCCGTTTGCCTGTTTGCGACCTCAAAATGCCCAAACCGACCCGGCCGGCGACCTGCCGTCACCCCGCCATGCGGCGACTGCCGGGAAAGGCCGCGGGGTGTAGACTGGATACGACCTCGTGTCGCAGAAAAACAAGAAACACGGACTGCATTCGACCGCCCTCGCCCGGTCATCGCAGTGGAGGAATTTTCCAGATGGCCAGCACCTTCCAGGCCGCCGCCAGCGAGCGGACGCCTGTCGCCACCCCGGCACCCGGCATGAAGACCTACGGCTTCCTGCTGATCCCCAACTTCACCACCATCGGCTTCGCCTCCGCGGTGGAAACCCTGCGCATGGCCAACCTCGCCGCGCACCGGCCGCTGTACCGCACCCTGCTGATCGCCCGCGACCTGGAACCGGTGCAGGCCAGCAACGGCATGCGCGTGCTGCCCGACCATTCGGTGGACGACGCGCCGAAGCTGGATGCGCTGTTCGTGGTCGGTTCCAACCCGATCCCGGCGAAGAACGACCGCCACCTGATCGACTGGCTGCGCAAGCTCGCCCGCCACGGCGTGCCGCTCGGCGGCATCTGCACCGGCAGCCACCTGCTGGCCAGCGCCGACCTGCTGCGCGGCTATCGCTGCACCATCCACTGGGAAGACATCGAGCAGCTGAAGGACCGCTTCCCCGGCATCGTCATCTCCAACCAGCTGTTCGAACTGGACCGCGACCGCTACACCTGCTCCGGCGGCACCGCGGCGATGGACATGACCCTGCAGCTGATCGCCCGCGAACCGGGCGGCGTGGAAATCGCCACCCGCGCCGCCGAACTGCTGCTCTGCGACCGCATGCGCGGCTCCCGCGAACAGCAGCGCGTGCCGCTGCGGCAGAAACTCGGCAGCGCCCAGCCGAAGCTCAGCCAGATCGTCGCGATCATGGAGGCCAACCTGGAGGAACCGCTGGAGCTGGAAGAGCTGGCGCAGCTCAACGAGGTGTCGGTGCGCCAGCTGGAGCGGCTGTTCAGCAAGTACCTGGAACGCACGCCCAGCCAGTACTACCTCGAACTCCGCCTGAACCGCGCCCGCGACCTGCTGCTGCGCAGCGAAGCGCAGATCCGCGACATCGCCCTGTCCTGCGGCTTCGCCTCGCCGGCGCACTTCTCCAAGTGCTACAGCCGCTTCTTCGGCTGCTCGCCACGGGGGCAGAGGAAGCAGAGTCCGCTGGGGGCGTGATGATGTCGCGGCATGGCCCCTACACCAGAATTCGCGAGCAAGCTCGCTCCTACACGACAACGCCGGCCCTCGTAGGAGCGAGCTTGCTCGCGAACAAAATGCGCTGAGATACCAAGACAGTTGCTCCTACAGGTCGGTGCCACATGTAGGGCGGGTGCAACCCGCCAATCCGTGGCGGTCTATCCGGCGGGCTGCACCCGCCCTACGGTCTGAACGCGGATCGACCAGGGCAGTGCTGCTCTTCGTAGGAGCCAGCTTGCTGGCGATCAGCCGAGCCATCCGGCTACACCGGGTTTTCCGATAACGCCCGGATCGCCAGCAAGCTGGCTCCTACAGGTTTCGCGCCCGCCCTGCATCCTGAGCCGAGGGAAAATTCCGCAGTTCCTGTCAGCCGCTGCTTCCGGTCCGGCCAGCGAGGAACGCATGCCATTCGCTGCGGTTATCGTCGGAATTCCGCAATAAACCGACTCCAAGGAAAGGAATGGCATGATCCCAATAGCCCGTCTCGGCGACATGCATGTCTGTCCGGTTCCCGGACACGGCACCTCGCCCATCGTTTCCGCTTCCCCCGATACCCAGGTCAACTCCCTGGGCGCAGCCCGCGTAGGCGATATCTGTGGCTGTGGCGCCGTCATCACCACAGGTTTCCCCTCCATCGTCGTCGACAACCGGCCACTGGCCCATCTGGGCAGTCCCAGCAGCCACGGCGGCAGCATCGTCTCGGGCAGTCCGGATAGCTTCGGCGGCTTCATGTCCGCTGCGGCGGCGGGCAGCGTCATCATCGACTTCGCCAGGCTCGGCGCGATACGCCCGGATGGTTCGCTGGACGAGGGGCTGATGACCGAATTGAAACCAGTCGCCCATCGAGCACCTGTCGCTGTTCAGCCATGGCGTACCGCAGCGGGTAGCCTTCGGTTACCAGCTGGCGGGGGATTACCGCATGTCCCTCGACGTCCTGAACTACCAGAGGATCTCGCCCCTGGCTTTCTCCAGTTCGGCGCGCATTGACAGCTATGCCTGCCGGACAGGGATGGGAAACCGCCCGGAATATCCCATCGAAGAAGCCATCCAGTTCTTCCCGCAGACCAATGAAAGTCTTGCGCAACTATTGGCCAATCACCTGCGGATCAAGGTCAGGGCATTCGTCCGCCGCTCCGATTACCGCAACACCTGGGGTTCGTTCGAGGAGCGCCAGTTGGGCAAGCTTTGCGGGATCAGTGATAACGCCGCGCCGGGGGAGGAGTGGTGTCGCAGGTGGAGGGCGTTGGCGAAGGAGCGAAAGAACAACAACGACGCGCTTACTTTCACTTACCAGACGATGGGCGCAATGAACCCGGTAATTTCCGGCGACACACCAATTGGTGTTCCAGGAGGCCACTTTGATTTCCTGCCGAAGTAAGAGCTTCTGGATCGCTTTCATCATCTTCCTTCCCCCGCTACTGATCGGGAACCGCTACGGATTCAAGACAATGACGAGCGTATACAAAACGGATATGGGAAACGGTGTGGTCATTTACGCAGATGATTACGTGAAGACCGGGCGCTGGGTTTTCCACTGCGGCCGCTCACGCCTGATAAGCAGGGAGCCTTTACCTGCACCGCTGGGCGAGCTGAAGAGGGCGGGGGAAATTACCATCGGCAACATGTACGGATTGAATGACAGCGATGAAAAACTTGCGAAAGACGCGATCCTGGCTCTAACGGCAATACCCGACTGGTATCGGAATCTGCGTTATCTCTATTCCGTTCTCGATGAGAACAGCGATCTGAACAGTCACGTCTTCGACTTGTTGATGACCCACGAAGGCCGCCAGTGGGCGTTCAGGATTTGGCAGGAAGTCGAACCCGGGGGCAAGTCCAGCTTCGATATCACGGCCGTTCCCTACGACCCCGAATCCTACCTGGACCATGCCGGGGCGCTCCAGGCCGCCGCCAGCAGTTGCTCCTCGCCCCAATGAGGGCGCCGGACGCCCGGATGTCCGCTGGAAAAAGCCGTATCCGCTTCCGGATACGGCTTCCATCTTCACCACCCTCGCCAATGCTTCACTACGAATCCACCCTCGCCAATCCCGGCACCGCCTGCTTCGCCTTGCCCTTGCGGCTGTCGAGCAGCCCCAGGCAGACGATCACCGTGGTCAGCATGCCGGTGGCGAGGACTTCCGCGCGGTGGTCCGGCATCGCCAGCATGATGCCCAGCACCGCCAGGATGAACAGGATCACCAGCCAGGTCAGCCAGGGATACAGCCACATGCTGAATTCCAGCGGCTTGCCGGTGGCGACCAGTTGCCGGCGCATGCGCAGCTGGGAGACGGCGATCACCAGGTACACCAGCAGGGCGACGGCGCCGGAGCTGGCGAGGAGGAAGGCGAAGACCTTCTCCGGGGCGAAGTAGTTGATGATGGTGGTGAGGAAGCCCACCGCGGTGCTGGCCATCACGGCCGCGTAGGGCACCGCCTTGGGCGAGGTCTTCTGCAGGAAGCGCGGGCCGTCGCCGCGCCGGCTGAGCGAGTAGACCATCCGCGAAGCGGTGTAGATCGCCGAGTTCAGGCAGCTGGCCACGGCGACCAGTACCACGACGTCGACGATCAGCTTGGCGTAGGGGATGTTCATGATCTCCAGGGCGCGCTGGTAGGAGCCCACCTCGGCGAGCAGCGGGTCGTTCCACGGCACGATGGAGACGATCAGGAAGATCGACACGATGTAGAAGATGCCCATCCGCCAGACCACCGAGTTGGTCGCGCGGGTGATCTGCTTCGCCGGGTTCTTCGATTCGGCGGCGGCGATGGTGACGATCTCCGTGCCCATGAAGCTGAACACCGTGGTCAGCAGCGCGCCGAGCACCGCGCTGAAACCGTTGGGCATGAAGCCGCCGTGTTCCTGGGTGAGCCGCATCAGGCCGCTGACCTCGTGGCCGGGCAGGCCGCCGGTGAGGGCGAAGACGCCGAGGACGATGAAGCCGATCACCGCGATGACCTTGAGCAGGGCGAACCAGAACTCGAACTCGCCGTAGCGCGCCACGCTGAACAGGTTGGTCGCGGTGAGCAGCGCGGTGACCGCCAGGGCGAACTGCCAGGTCGCCACCGCCGGGAACCAGGCGTTGAGGATGGCCGCGGCGGCCACCGCTTCCAGCGGGATCACCAGCACCCAGAACCACCAGTACAGCCAGCCGATGGAGAATCCCGCCCAGCGGCCGATGGCCCGTTCCGCATAGGTGGAGAAGGAGCCGGTATCGGGCGCGGCGACCGCCATCTCGCCGAGCATGCGCATCACCAGCACCACCAGCGTGCCGGAGATCAGGTAGGCCAGGATCGCCGCCGGGCCTGCGGAGGCGATGGCGTGGCCGGAGCCGACGAACAGGCCGGCGCCGATGGCCCCGGCGATGGACAGCATGGTGACGTGGCGTTGCTTGAGCTCGGCGGCGAGTGCCGGGCCGCCGCTGGAAACGGGTGTGGACATGGTGGTTACCCTCGGAATTCTTGTTGGACCGGGTTACTGGCGGAGCGGGCGCGAAGGGATCAGGACGACTTGGCGAATGCCTCCTGCACGGCGGCGGCGATGCCTTCGGTGCACACCTGCAGGATCAGTTCGCCCTTCTCGCGACTGGCGTCCCTGGCCGAGGAGAGGGTGCCGCAGGCCGGCGTGCGTTCGGGGATGACCGGGAACACGTCGTAGGGCGGGAAGGTCGCCGGCGGGTGGTCGACCACCTTGTCCATGTCCACCAGGTTCGGGTAGAGGGCCAGCATCAGCGACGTTTCGAAGACCCCGCCGTGCTCGATGTCCCAGCCGAGGAAACCGTCCGGATACAGCGCCTCGATCACCGCCGGGTCGCGCACGAAGTCCCAGTAGGACAGCACCACCACGCGGAAATCGGTGATCCCGGCGTAGCGCAGTTCGCGCAGGGCGAGGTCGATGCCCTCGACGATGAACATGGAGTTCTCGTAGTGCCCGTTCATCAGCACCAGCCGGCGGGCGCCGTGGCGCGCCAGTTCGCGGATGATGTCCTGCACGGTGCCGGTCAGGGTCGCGCCGTCGAGGCTGGTGGTGCCGGGGAAATGGTTGCCGCCGCCGGATTTCTGCTGCGACTTGTAGCCGTACTGCAGGCCCGGCAGCACCAGCGCGCCGATGCGTTCGGCGACCCGCTGGCAGACCGCCGTCGGCAGCAGCACGTCGACGTTCATGCACATGTGGTGGCCGTGCTGCTCCAGCGCGCCGACCGGCAGCAGCATCACGCAGTCACCCTGGGCGACCCTGGCTGCGTATTCCTTCCAGGTCAGCTCGCCGACGAAAACACTCTTGCTCATCGATTTCTCTCCAACAGTTCCACGTCCCGGCCGGAGCCGGGTGTTCGTTCACTCGCCGCGCAGGATCAGCGCACTGGCGCTGTCCCAGCCGGCGAAAATCTTCTGTCCGCTCTCCAGGCCGAGGCTGTCGTATTCGGCATGGGGTTTCTGCACCTGCAGTTCGAGACCGCTGGCGCTTTCCAGGTGGATGTTCACCATCGAGCCGATGAATTCCTCGCCGACCACCCGGCATTCCAGGCGATTGGGCAGGGCCGCGCGGTCGCCGAGCTGGATCTGGTCGGCGCCCAGGCAGACGCTCACCGGCTCGCCGGCGGCCACCCTGCGGTCCCGCGGCGGCCGCGCGAGGAAGGCGCCGTGTTCGGATTCGATGCGTACCTGCCCGGATTCGTCGAAGCCGGCGACGCTGCCGCCGAGGATGTTCTTGCCGCCGACGAACTCTGCGACGAAGCGGTTGTGCGGCTCGCGGAACACGTCCTGCGGCGTGCCGACCTGCTCGATGCGGCCGCGGCTCATGATCACCACGCGGTCGGCCATGGCGAAGGCTTCCGACTGGCTGTGGGTGACATAGACGAAGGTGATGCCGAGGTCCTTCTGCAGCTCGGTCAGCACGCCCTGCATGCGCACGCTGAGGTGCGCGTCGAGGGCGCTCAGCGGTTCGTCGAGCAGCAGGATCGGCGGCTCGGTGACCAGCGAGCGGGCCAGGGCCACGCGCTGGCGCTGGCCGCCGGACAGCTGGGCGATATCGCGGCTGGCGAACTCCGCCAGGCCCAGGCGTTCCAGCCAGTGCAGCGCCTTCTTGCGCCGCTCGGCCCTGGCCATGCCGCGCATCTTCAGGCCGAACTCGACGTTCTCCAGCACACTGAGGAAGGGGAACAGCGCCAGGTTCTGCCACACCAGCGGGGTGTCGCGCTCCCAGGAACGGAGGTCGTTGATGCGCTCGCCGTTCAGGCGGATCTCGCCCTCGCTGGGTTTCTCCAGCCCGGCGAGCATGCGCAGCGTGGTGGTCTTGCCACAGCCGCTGGAGCCCATGATGGCGACGAACTCGCCGCGGTGGATCTCCAGGTTCATGCGCTCCACGGCGACGAACTCGCCGAAGTGCTTGACCACGTTATCGAACACGACCAGCGGTTGACTCATGTCGGTTACCTGCGATTCGAATGGTTGGGCTCAGGCCGGCTTGCGCCGGCGCATCAGAAGCAGTTGCGCGAGGATCACCAGCAGCATGCTGGTGACGAACACCAGCGAGCCGATGGCGTTGATGGTCGGGCTCACCTGGCCCTGCAGGGTGTTGAGGATGCGCACCGGCACCGTCTCGTTGAGGCCGGAGACGAACCAGGCGACGGCGAACTCGTCGAACGACACCGCCATGGTCACCAGCAGCGCGGCGAAGATGCTCGGCGCGGTGAACGGCAGGATCACGTGGCGCATGGCCTTCCACTGGCTGGCGCCGAGGTTCCAGGCGGCCGCTTCGAGGATCGGGTCCATCTGCGCCAGGCGCATGCGGATCACCGCCATGGCGAAGGGCGCGCACATCACGATGTGGGCGATCATCACCGCGTGGATTTCCCCGGACAGCCCGACCCGCGAGAGGAACGCCAGCATTGCCAGGCCCATGATCACCACCGGGATGGTCGGCGGCAGCAGGGCGAGGGCCATGTACACCGGCTTGCCGAAGAAGTGGTAGCGGAAGTCGGTGTAGGCCGCGGTGAAACCGAGGAAGGTCGACACCAGCGACACCACCACCGCCACCTTCAGGCTGTTGCGGAACGCCTGCCACACCGCCGGATCGCCGGCGATGGTCTGGTACCAGTGCAGGCTGAAGCCGCCCAGCGGCAGGGACGGGAAGCGGTCGGCGTTGAAGGAGAACACGAAGCTGCCGAGGATCGGGGTGAACACGAAGAGGAACACCAGGCCCACGTAGCCGCGCAGCAGGAAGTTGATCAGGCGATGCTCGTTCATGCGCGCCTCCGGTAGGCGAAGCGGACCGCGGTGAAGGCCACCAGCAGCAGGGTCGCGATCATCATCGTGGCGATCACCGCCGCGCGCGGCCATTGCTGGCCGGACTTGGTGGTGTCGGCGATCAGGGTGCTGAGGGTCGGCGGCTGGCCGCCGCCCAGGTACAGCGGGCTGACGAAGTCGCCGAAGGTGAGGATGAAGCAGAACAGCGCGGCCACCACGATGCCGACCCGCGCCGACGGCACTATCACCTGCAGCACGGTGCGCAGCCGCCCGCAGCCGAGGTTGTGCGCCGCCTCCACCAGCGAGCGGTCCATGTACATCAGGCTCAGCAGTTGCAGCACCACCACCAGCGGCAGGCACAGGGTGAAGTAGCCGACGAAGGTGCCGAAGCCGCTGTTCAGCATCGGCAGCGTGCCGATGCCCAACTGGCCGAGCAGCGCGTTGAAGATGCCGTTGTCGGCGAGGAACACCTGCCAGGAGTAGGTGCGCACCAGGTAGCTGGTGAAGAACGGCGTGATCAGCAGCAGAATCGCCAGCTGCCGGGCCGAGGCGCGGAACTTGAAGGCGATGGCGTAGGCGCAGGGGAAGGCCACCAGGCTGACCAGCAGCGTCGCCCCGGCGGCCATCGCCAGGGTGTGCGCGTAGGCATCCCAGAAGTAGCCGCGGCTGAGCACGTAGCTCCAGTTCAGCCACTCGAATGCCGGCAGCATGCGGAAGTTGCGCACCACCCAGAAGCTGATGGTGACCAGGAATACCAGCGGGAAGACGAAGAACGCCAGTTGCCAGAACAGCATCGGCAGCGAGAAGCCGAGGGCGTACCACGGCCCCTGGCTGCGCCTGCGCGGCTGAGCGCTGTCGAGATCGACCACCGGCGGAGCGATTTGCAGCTTGCGTGAGGTCATTGCCACGGCCTCCTCAGGCGCCCTTGTATTCCGACCAGAAGTCGTTCCACTCCTCCAGCCCCTGCTGCACCGGCAGTTGGCGATACTGGATGCGGCCCTCGCGGATGTCGTCCATCACGTTGCGCTGGCCGAGCAGCATGCCCTGGCGCTTCGCCTCGGTCGGATCGACCTGGTTGAGCAGCGCCCAGCCGCGCTGGCTGGGAATCAGCGCGGGGTAGGCGAGCATCCGCGCCGACTTCACCTGGCCCTCCGGCGAGGTGATGTACTGGATGAACTTCTTCGCCAGCTCCGGGCTGCGGGCCTTGCGGGCGATGCAGTAGGACTCGGTCCACTGCAGGCCGCCTTCCTCCGGCACCACCGTCCTGACCGGCGCCCCGGAGCGCTCCAGCACGCCGGTGATCCAGTCGCCGATGCCGCACATGGCATGGACCTGGCCGTTCTTCAGCGAGGAGAAGGTGCCGCCGTAGTCGAAGAAGCCGCCGATCTGCGGGCGCAGGCTCATCAGGCGCTGCTGCACGTCCTTCCAGTGCGCGGCGTCGATGTCGTAGGGCGGCTTGTTGCCGTTGTACAGGCTGATCTGCCCGAGGTTCGGCAGGTGCCAGTCGAAGTGCCCGACCTTGCCCTTCAGGCCGTCGTCCCAGAACAGCTTGTAGCTGCGTACCTTCGATTCCGGCACCAGCTGGGTGTTGTAGGCGATGCCGAGGAAGCCGAAGCGGATCAGCACCGAATACAGCTCGTTGCCTTCCCAGTGGCCGGGGAAATGCTGGAACTCGGGGAAGAAGTCGTCGAAGGGATAGTCGGAGGGGTCGAGGCGCTCGATGTAGTCGGCCGCCTTGAGCTGCTGCACGTATTCGGCGTCGGAAAGGATCAGGTCGAAGGTGCCGGGCGGGGATTGGGAAATCAGCCCGAGCATGTTGTCGCCGCCGGTGTAGTACTTGGCGCGGACCTTCACGCCGTGCTGGCGCTCGAAGTCGGCGACGATGTCCGGCTCCGCGTGGCCGGCCCAGGCGAGGATCACCAGCTCCTTTTCCGCGGCATTGGCGCTGCGCATGGGCAGCACGCTGGACAGCGCGGCGCCGCTGGCGAGGATGCCGCTGCCGATGAGGAAATCGCGTCGTGACAGGTCGGTACGGTTCTTCATTGTTGTTCTCCCCTGCGGTATGGAAAGTGCTGTTGCCGTTGTTCCTGGCCTTCCTCTGTCGTGCGTTTGTTCCTGGCGTGCGTGTAGAGAGCCCGCCAGGCGTCCGGCATGGCAGGCGTATCAATGGATCGGTGGGTTCTGGCGTCGGGAACCAGTGCTGGCGAACGGCGCTGCGGGCGGCAGACGGTCTTCTGTTGATGGCCATTGCAGCAAAAGCGGCCGTGTCGTTTTTGTCTGAATCCGACCCGAAGTTGGCAGGATTCAAGGGGGTTCCCGGTGGAAGCGCCGCCGCTCAGTCTTCCATCGGCCTATGCGCCGTCTCCCTCACGCAGAGCATCGCCAGCAGCGCCACCGCCGCCGCGCCGACCAGCAGCCAGGCCGGGGCGAGCTTGTCGCCGGTGACGCTGATCAGCCAGGTGGCGATGAAGGGCGCGGTGCCGCCGAACAGGGCGTTGGCGGTGTTGAAGCTGAAGGCGAAGCCGCTGTAGCGCACGCGGGTCGGGAAGATCTCGGCGAGGAAGCAGGGCAGGGTGCCGTCGTTCATCGCCAGCATCAGGCCAAAGCCGATCTGGATCAGCAGGATGACCGCGAACGCCTTGTCGCCGATGGCCTGGAACAGCGGCACGGTGAGCGCCAGGAACAGCAGCGAGGCGGCCACCAGCATGGTCTTGCGGCCGAAGCGGTCGGACAGCCGGCCCATCAGGAAGATGAAGCCGATGTAGGTCGCCAGCGACACGGTGGAAGCGAGGAAGGAGTCGCTCTCGCTCATGCCCATCTCGGCCGACAGGTAGGTCGGCATGTAGCTGAGCAGCAGGTAGAAGGCCACCGCGTTGAGGCAGGTGACGCCGATGGCGATCATGATCTGCTTGCGGTACTGGCCGAACAGCAGCTGCATCGGCACCTTGTGCTCGCCGCCCTTCTTCTCCATCGCCTCTTCCATCTCGCGGAATTTCGGCGTGTCGGCCAGGTGCAGGCGGATGTAGCGGCCGATCAGCCCCAGCGGCGCGGCGAGCAGGAACGGCAGGCGCCAGCCCCATTCGTGCAGCGCCTCGCTGTCGAGGTGCGCGTACAGCTGCGCGGCGAACAGCGAGCCGAACAGCAGCCCGGCGGCGGTGCTCGCCGGCACCAGGCAGGTGTAGAAGCCGCGCTTGTTTTCCGGTGCGTACTCGGCGAGGAAGGCCGCCGCGCCGGCGTACTCGCCGGAGGCGGAGAAGCCCTGCACCAGGCGGATCACCAGCAGCAGCGCCGGGGCGGCCAGGCCGACCTGGGCGTAGGTGGGCAGCAGGGCGATGCAGAAGGTCGCGCCGGACATGATCAGGATCGACAGCGAGAGGGCGTTGCGCCGGCCGAAGCGGTCGCCGATATGGCCCCAGACGATGCCGCCGATGGGGCGGACGATGAACGACAGGGCGAACACCGCGAAGGCGGCGAGCAGGCCTGAGGTCTTGTCGGTCTGCGGGAAGAACACCACGGCGATGACCGCGGCGAGGTAGCCGTAGGCGGCGTAGTCGAACCACTCGACGAAGTTGCCCATGAAGGCGGCGGAAGCGGCCCTGCGCAGGACGCGGCGTTCCTCGGTGATGGCGGTCATGGACGCCTGGCCGTAGGCCACGGGTTGCTGGGACAGGCTCATTGCGCACCTCCGAGGCAGCGTTCTGCCCGGTGTGCCTGTGCCTCAGTGTAGTGACCGGGTGTGCTGTTGTCGGAGCAGCCGGTGTCGGCAGCGCCGCTGGCGCCGTGCGGGAAGGTGACCATTGCCCATACCTCTGTTTTTATCGAAATGGTGTGTCGGCAGCGGGAAGATCGAGGGCCGCGTGGATATGTCGGGGCGCGGCGTGGTTGTAATCGGTCATGGCACCGCCGGTGGCGGTGGTGGGGATATCTCCAATGAAATGAGCCGCACGCGGCAAGGCGTGCGGCTCGTGGCGGTCACTTGCGGATGATGTTGCGCTCCGGCCCGTAGGGGAACCGGGTGATGTTCTCCGCGCCGTCCTCGGTGACGATGAGGATGTCGTGTTCGCGGTAGCCGCCGGCGCCCGGCAGGCCTTCCGGCAGCATGATCATCGGCTCCATCGACACCACCATGCCCGGCTCCAGCACGGTATCGATGTCCTCGCGCAGCTCCAGCCCGGCCTCGCGGCCGTAGTAGTGGCTGAGGGTGCCGAAGGAGTGGCCGTAGCCGAAGGTGCGGTACTGCAGCACGTCATGCTTGAGGAAGATCTCGTTCAGCTCGCGGGCGATGTCGCTGCAGCGTGCGCCCGGCTTGATCAGCTCGAGGCCGGCCTCGTGCACCTCGACGTTGATCTGCCACAGGCGCAGGTGCTCGTCGGAGCAGTGGTCGAGGAACAGCGTGCGTTCCAGCGCGGTGTAGTAGCCGGCGATCATCGGGAAGCAGTTCAGGCTGAGGATGTCGCCCTTGTTCACCTTGCGGGTGGTCACCGGGTTGTGCGCGCCGTCGGTGTTGATGCCGGACTGGAACCAGGTCCAGGTGTCCATCAGCTCGACGTTGGGGAAGGTTTTGGCGATCTCGCGGACCATCGCCTGGGTGGCGTGCAGCGCGACTTCGTATTCCGGCACCTGGTCATGCAGCGCCTCGACGATGGCCGCCCCGCCGATATCGGCGACGCGTGCGCCGTGGCGGATGATCGCGTGTTCCTCGGCGGACTTGATCATGCGCATGCGCATGCACGGCGCGGCGATGTCGACCAGCTCGGCGTTGGGGTAGCGCGCGGCCAGCTTGTCGCGGTTCTGCAGGTTCAGGTGGTCGAACTCGATGCCGATGCGCCCGGCCTTCGGCAGCGCCTGCTGGATGGCGACGAAGTAGTTGTCGCGCTGCCAGTCGGTGTAGACGATGTTGTCCGTGCCCACGGTGCGGCGCCACGGCTGGCCGCCGTCGATGTTGGCGCTGATGGTCACCGCGTCTTCCTGGGTCACCACCAGGGCGTAGGGGCGGCCGAAGGAGCAGTAGAGGAAGTCGGAGTAGTAGTTGATGTTGTGGTACGAGGTGAACACCGCAGCGTCGATATTGGCCTGCGCCATGTAGGCGCGCAGCTTGGCCTGGCGGTTGGCGTACTCCTGGGCGGAGAAGGTCGGCTGGACTTTCTGGCCGTTGCGGATCCTGAGCGTCTGGGGCATTTGCATCGCGTGCATCCTCGATCGTTCTTGTCGATCGACGCGCCGGGAGTGGCGTGTCGTTGGATGCATTGCAACAGAAGGCCCTGGCGGTTTTTTGCACGTTTCCGACCTGAAGTTGGACGGATCCGCTGCGGTGATGGGGGCGCCGATAGCCAGGGCTCACGTGGATCAACTCCATCGATCCACCGTGCGGAGCATCCGGCGCGGGGATGGTGGATGGAAGAGCCCGAGCGACGGACATCCTGTAGGAGTGGGCCATGCCCGCGACCGATCGCGCGCTCAGGCGCGCTCCTACTCCTCCGCCTCGGAAGAACTGCACACCCCGTTCGCCCCGCCCTTGCCGGTGTACGAAACCGTGGCCGTTCCGTCGTCCTCGAGGGAAATCGAGATGGTCACGCCGCCGCCCCTGGCCTCGTAGTACTTGTCGTTGAACTTCTTCACCTTGGCTTCCTTGCCATTGACGAACACCGACTCGCCTTCGGCATGCACGGCGATATTGCCGGGGCAGTCATAGTCGAGCAGGGGGAGGCCCTCGGCATGGGCGGCAGCGCTGGCGGTCAGAAGGATTGCGACAAGGAAGGGGCGGTACATGAAGAGGCTCCGGGGAAGAGGGCGATACCCGGAAAGCGTAGTCGCTGCACCACTTCATCGTTCCCGCGCCCGCTCCTGCGGGAACCTTGCCTTGTAGGAGCGACTGTCTCGCACCATGGCCAATCGCTGGTGTAGGGCGCATGAAGCGGAACGCTTCATCCGCCGTTGGGGCCGTGCCGATGTGGTGGCGGATAACGCTGGCGCGTTATGCGCCCTACCCGGACATGCCAGCGAAACGGTGTAAGCGGGCCATGCCCGCGACCGCATCGGCACGAGACCCCGGCGCAGCATTGTCATCACAGCGCGTAGGGCGGGTGCAGCCCGCCGCGTTGGCCGGCGCGGATAAAAAACAGGCCCGGAACGTGCTGCCGACACGTGCGGGCCTGAAGTGGTGTCGAATCGTCGGTGTTTCAGTGCAGCTGTGCCGCCTGTCCGTATCTCAGCGCCGTGCCCACCTCGCCGGCCAGCTTCTCGCCGTCGTGCCGGGCGATCAGGCGCAGCAGCGCTTCGAGGATGTTCGCCCCCTGGGTGTGGTCCGCCGGGCGGCTGCCGGTGGCGTCGCAGAGGATCAGCAGGTCGGCCGTGGGCGCGGTCTGCAGGGCGCCGTCCGGGGTGACGCGCATGCCGTTGCTGGCGCGTACCGGAGCGCTGTCGCGGGACCGGGTCGACCAGCGGAACAGCGCGCGGCCGGCAATCTGGTTGGCCATCCGCAGCCATTCCGTGGTGCGGGCGAAGGCGAACAGGTCGAAGTACTCCTGCAGGAGCAGCTCGACGGCGACCGGAGTGCGTTCGAAGTGGCTCATGGTGTTCTCCCTGACTTGCGACGCTGCCGACCACCTGCTGACAGCGAACCTGGAAGGGATTCTGCGCAACGCGGGCGGGAAAAAGCTGTCCATTGCCGACCCGAAAATGTTCCTGGCCACCATCCGGGGCATGCCCAGTCGCCGCCGCAGCGGCTAGACTGCGCCTCTTCGACTCGCGAGGACGCCATGAACCGTTCCCTGATCAGCCTTTCCGCGCTGCTGCTGGCCGCCACCCTGGCCGGCTGCGGCGATGAATCCAAGCCGGCCAAGGTCGCCGAACCGACCGCCACCGAAACCGCCGCCGCGCCGGCCGATCCCTGCGCCGACAGCACCCTGGCCAAGGCCCTGCCGCCGGAGAGCAGCATCAACGGCTATGCCTTCGTTTCGCGCAGCTGCGCCTACAACACTGCCAGCGCCATCTACGGCAAGGCCGATGGCAGCCAGCATCTGGAAATCAGCCTGACCGACACCGGCCTGCCGGCGCCGGCCGGCAGCGAGCAGAGCGGCATGGCCGACAGCTACCTGGAAACCCAGACCCGCGTCCGCGACATGACCCGGCAGAACGTCGCCCTGCTGCAGTCCGCCCGCGAGAAGGCGCTGCAGAACGGCACCGCCGGGCAGTTCGGCGGCGAGGCCTTCCTGCCGCTGATCGAGACCGCCGGCTCCGGCGAGCAGTTGGCGATCACCGTCGCCCCGGCCGACGAGGCGGGCGGCGCCAACCTCACCGGGCTGCTCAAGGAGCGCTACGTGCTCAACCTGCTGAGCAGCGACCAGCCGTTCGGCAAGGACGCGGCGGCGGCGCGCAAGCTGCTGATGCCGTTCGTCGAGCAGATGCGGATCGGCGAGCTGCGCTGAGTCGACGGCCACCGCAATGATGTCGCCTGCGTGATCGCGACTGCCGCCCCTGGCGCTCGCGATTTCGCTACGCTGCTTGCTGGATTTACCTGTTCCAGAGGCAGCCTTCATGACCGACGACACCCAACAGTTCGCCAGCGACAACTATTCCGGCATCTGCCCGGAAGCCTGGGCGGCGATGGCCGAGGCCAACCACGGCCACGAGCGCGCCTACGGCGAGGACCAGTGGACCGCCCGCGCGTCCGACTATTTCCGCGACCTGTTCGAAACCGACTGCGAAGTGTTCTTCGCCTTCAACGGCACCGCCGCCAACTCCCTGGCCCTGGCCTCGCTGTGCCAGAGCTACCACAGCGTGATCTGCGCCGAGACCGCCCACGTCGAGACCGACGAGTGCGGCGCGCCGGAATTCTTCTCCAACGGCTCCAAGCTGCTGCTGGCGCGTACCGACGAGCAGGGCAAGCTGACCCCGCAGGCGATCCGCGAGATCGCCCTCAAGCGCCAGGACATCCACTATCCCAAGGCGCGGGTGGTCACCCTCACCCAGGCCACCGAGGTCGGCACCGTCTACCGCCCGGATGAGCTGCGCGCGATCAGCGAGACCTGTGGCGAACTCGGGCTGCACCTGCACATGGACGGCGCGCGCTTCTCCAACGCCTGCGCCTTCCTCGGCGCGTCGCCGGCCGAGCTGACCTGGAAGGCCGGCGTCGAGGTGCTGTGCTTCGGCGGCACCAAGAACGGCATGGCGGTGGGCGAGGCGATCCTGTTCTTCAACCGCGAGCTGGCGGAAGGCTTCGACTACCGCTGCAAGCAGGCCGGCCAGCTGGCCTCGAAGATGCGCTACCTCGCCGCGCCCTGGGTCGGCGTGCTGCAGGACGGCGCCTGGCTGCACTACGCCGGCCACGCCAACGCCTGCGCGCGCCTGCTCGCCGAGCGGGTGGCCGACGTGCCGGGAGTGAGCCTGATGTTCCCGGTGGAAGCCAACGGCGTGTTCCTGCAGATGTCCGAACCGGCGCTGGAGGCCCTGCGCCTGCGCGGCTGGCGCTTCTACACCTTCATCGGCGCCGGCGGCGCGCGCTTCATGTGCT
The DNA here is from genome assembly GCF_900103845.1 of Pseudomonas jinjuensis. Classification (GTDB taxonomy): domain Bacteria; phylum Pseudomonadota; class Gammaproteobacteria; order Pseudomonadales; family Pseudomonadaceae; genus Pseudomonas; species Pseudomonas jinjuensis. Next base: position 30,814 of record NZ_FNIJ01000013.1, on the reverse strand, counting down.
CCTGGGACACCAACCTCGCCCGGGTCGAGGAACTGGCGCGGGATATCCGCGAAGTGATGAGCGCCTGAGGTTTTCCACGAAACCTGTTGATGCTCCTGTGCACAGCCGCTCCGGAGGCTGTGCGCAGGCGCCGGAAAGCCGCGTGGATAGTGGCTTGCAAGGAATTGATCAGGCTTTGTCCAGGCGCCTGTGAATTGTCCCCGGATGTTGTTGAGCGTCCTGTTGGGAGTATGTGGATAGACCGCTGCAAGCCAGTGATATTGCGGCTTCCAGCGGTTTGTTCGGAATTTGAGCAGATTTCGCCTGTGGAATAACTCCCTGCACTGCGCCTCTGCCCTGTGGATTTGCCCACATCCGCTGTGGGCGATGGTGCAGGGAAGCTGTGGACAGGCTGTCATCACCTTGCTGCAGGCCACGCCGTACGAGACCTCCTGCTGGTTGATCGCTTTCTGCTCACTCGCCGGTTTATCCCCAACTCCGCCTCCTGTAGGAGCGAGCTTGCTCGCGAAGCTCTTTATTCCTGCCTCGTGCTTTTCCCCATTTCCTGTTGAAAGCCCTGTGCGCAGCCTGTAGCTGGACTGTGCATGCTCATCCACATCCCGCGTTGTTCCTGGGCTGCAGCGTTTCGTCCACTTTCTGCACCACGGCCCTGAGATTGTCCCCGGATAGTGTTGAGCCTTCTGTGGATAAGCTGTGTGGGGATCGCCCGGGGGCACTCCCTGTAACGCCTGCCGAGGGTTGTTCGTTTTTTGCCCAGGAAATTGCCGAAGGTCTTGTCTTTCAAGGGTTTTCCCGGATGGGGAAAAGCCATCCGGATTGTTCACAGGGGCTGTGGAGCGGGACGTAGGCAAGCTGTGGAAAAGATGTTGGCACAGTTCTACATGACGCAGCAGGCGGGGCTCGGGTGAGGTTGGTTGTTTTTTGTACGGCCGGGGCCGTATCTGCGGTTATGGGGGCTCTGGGATCTGTTCGCGAGCAAGCTCGCTCCTACGCGGGTACGAGCTGGCCGCTTTTGTAGGAGCGGGCCATGCCCGCGACCCGCCGTGCTGTCGCGCGCATGGCGCGCTCCTACAAATGTCACCCCCGCTCTTGTAGGAGCGAGCTTGCTCGCGAATGGCCCTGTGCAGATTTCCCCGTTATCTGTTGAAGCCGCTGTGAGCCGTCTGTAGCAAGCCTGTGTGTACATCACTGGAATCCGCGTCCTGCGTGGCCTCCACAGAGTTGGCTAAATTTTGTCCAGTGCGTCGGAGACTGTCCCCGAAAGCTGTTGAGCCAGCTGTGGATAACCTGTTGGACAAATGCTCCAGGCCGCGCCTGCCAAGGTCTCGCCACGGCTGTTCGTTTTTTGCCCGGAAATCTGGCGAAAACCGCGCCGTACAAGCCTTCCTGCGCAATACCGAATACCCGGCGGCTTGTTCACAACCACTGTGGAGCGAAGCGCCGGCAAGCTGTGGAAAACCTGTTTTCATCCCCCTGCAGAGCACGGCTGGCGGGGGCTCGCCGAAGCTGACGGTTTTTTGCTCAGGACGCCCCGGGAGCCCTGCCTATACTTCGAGAATCCTGGAAGTGGAGGTGCCCATGTCGAGCTACTCGGTAGAACAGATTCGAACGGTGGCCCTGGTCGGCCACGGTGACAGCGGCAAGACCCTGCTGGCGGAAGCCCTGCTGCATCGCAGTGGCGCGATTCCCGCGATGGGTTCGCTGGAGCGTGGCGATACGCTGTGCGATTCCGATCCCATGGAGCGCGACTATCACCACTCGCTGGCTGCCGCCCTGGTGCATTTCCGCCACGAGGATGCGGAAGTCCACCTGATCGATACCCCCGGCTATCCCGATTTCATCGGCCACGCCCTGCCGGCGCTGGCGGCGGTGGAAACCGCGCTGGTGGTGGTCAACGCGCAGAACGGCATCGAGCTGACCACCCGCCGCATGATGGCCTGGGCCGGCGAGCGCAAGCTGTGCCGGATGCTGGTGGTGAACAAGATCGACGCCGAGCGGGTCGACCTGCCCGGCTTGCTGGCCAACCTGCGCGAGGCGTTCGGCAAGGAGGTGCTACCGATCAACCTGCCGGCCGACGGCGGCAGCAAGGTTGTGGACTGTTTCTTCAATCCGGCCGGCGAGTCGGATTTTTCGTCTGTGGAGGAGGCGCACCAGGCGCTGGTCGACCAGGTGGTGGAGGTCGACGAGGAGCTGATGGCGCGTTATCTGGAGCAAGGGGAAATCCGCCCGGAGGAGTTGCACGAGCCCTTCGAGCGGGCGCTGCGCGAAGGGCACCTGATTCCGCTGTGCTTCGTTTCCGCGCGTAGCGGGGCAGGGGTGCAGGAGCTGCTGGACGTGCTCGCCCGCCTGGCGCCGAATCCCACCGAGGGCAATCCGCCGCTGTTCCATATCACCGACGACAGCGGCAGGACCCGCGACTTCCGCTCCCGCCCGGACCCGGAGGCGCATGTGCTGGCGCATGTGTTCAAGGTGGTGGTCGACCCCTTCGTCGGCCGCATGGCGGTATTCCGCGTGCACCAGGGCACGCTGCGCCGGGAGATGCAGCTGTTCGCCGGCGAGGGGCGCAAGCCGTTCAAGGTCGGCCACCTGCTGCGCATGCAGGGCAGGAAGTTCGAGGAGGTGCCGGAGCTGATCCCCGGCGACTTCGGCGCCCTGACCAAGGTCGAGGAGGTCGAGTACGACGTGGTCCTGCACGATTCCCACGACGAGGACCATATCCACCTCAAGCCGCTGGATTTCCCCACGCCGATGCAGGGCGTGGCGATCCAGGCCAGCCGTCGCGGCGACGAGCAGCGCCTGGCCGAGGTGCTGCAGCGCCTCCTGGTGGAAGACCCCTGCGTGCAGCTGGAATACAACGGCGCCACCCAGGAGACCGTGCTGCGCGGCATGGGCGAGCTGCACCTGCGCTACCTGCTGGAGCGCCTGACCGGCAGCTACAAGCTGGAGGTGACCACCAGCCCGCCGAGCATCGCCTACCGCGAGACCGCCACGCGCCCGGCGGAAGGCCATTCCCGGCACAAGAAGCAGACCGGCGGGGCCGGACAGTTCGGCGAGGTCTTCCTGCGCCTGGAGCCACTGCCGCGCGGCAGCGGCTTCGAGTTCGTCGATGCGATCAAGGGCGGGGTGATTCCCGGGCAGTTCATCCCCTCGGTGGAGAAGGGCGTGCGCTCGGCGCTGGCCGCCGGGACCCTGGCGGGTTTCCCGGTGGAGGACGTCAAGGTCACGGTCCACGACGGCAAGAGCCACTCGGTGGATTCCAAGGACATCGCCTTCCAGGCCGCCGGACGCAAGGCCATGCTCGACGCCCTGCGCAACGCCGGGCCGATCGTGCTGGAGCCGATCGTCAACGTCGAGGTGACCACGCCGGAAGCGCGGGTGGGCGACATCACCTCCGACCTGACCACCCGCCGCGGGCAGGTGCTCGGCACCGAGTCGCTGTCGGCCAGCGTGGTGGCGATCCGCGCCCAGGTGCCGCTGGCGGAGCTGGACGGCTATGGCAACCGGCTGAAGTCGATCACCCAGGGGCAGGGCTTCTTCAACGTCGAGCCGAGCCACTACGCGGCGGTGCCGCAGGATGTGCAGCAGCGGCTGGCGAGCGGGTACAAGGCGGTGCAGGAGGAGGATTGAGTGGGCGTTGGAGGCGGAAGGGGCGGGCTTTTGTAGGAGCGGGCCATGCCCGCGACATCGGCGGCGCCGGCATTTCGCGGGCATGGCCCGCTCTTACGGTAGACCGTAGGATGGGACGAGCGAAGCGATTCCCATCGATGGGTATCGCAAGCTCAACCCATCCTACGGCCTCAGGCTCGCGTCCTGACGCGGCAATCAATACTCGATCACCACATCCCCTTTCGGCACGCTGCAGCACGACAGGATGTAGCCCTCGGCCAGGTCTTCGTCGGTGATGCCGCCGTTGTGCTCCATCTCCACCTCGCCGGAGCGCTTCATCACCTTGCAGGTGCCGCAGATGCCCATGCCGCAGGCCTTGGGAATGTGCAGGCCGACCTTGGCGGCGGCGGTATGCACGGTTTCGCCGGGGGCGACGCGGACGCTCTTGCCGGTTTCGCTGAACATCACCTCGTGCAGGTCGCCGGCGGCCACTTCGGCAGCCTGGGCGGCGGCTTCGGCGGCCTGGTCGCGCACTTCCTCGCGGATTTCCGGCGGCGTCGGGCCGAAGGCTTCCTCGTGGTAGCGCTGCATGTCGAAGCCGACCGCTTCCAGCAGGCGCTTCACCGCGCTCATGTAGGGCGTCGGGCCGCAGCAGAAGATCTCGCGCTCCATGAAGTCCGGGGCCATCAGGTCGAGCATCGGCTTGCTCAGGTAGCCGCGATAGCCGGACCAGGTCTCGCCGATCTCGTACTTCTCGCAGACCAGGTGCAGCTTGAAGTTGGCAATCCGCGAGGCCATGTGGCGCAGCTCGCGGTGATAGATGATGTCCTTCGGCGTGCGCGCGCTGTGCACGAACACCATGTCCACCTCGCCGTTGGTATCGAAGAACCAGCGCGCCATGGACATCACCGGGGTGATGCCGACGCCGCCGGAGAGGTAGAGCACCTTGTCCGCCGGGAAGTCGATGGCGTTGAAGCGCCCGACCGGGCCGTGCACCGCCAGCTGGTCGCCTTCCTTGAGGTTGTCGTGGATCCAGTTGGAAACCTTGCCGCCCGGCACGCGCTTGATGGTCAGGGAGAAGGAGTAGGGCACCGAGGGCGAGCTGGAGATGGTGTAGGAGCGCATGATCGGCTCGCCATCGATCTCCAGTTCCAGGGTGACGAACTGTCCGGGCTTGAAGAAGAACATCAGCGGCTGGTCGGCCGCGAAGCAGAAGGTGCGCACATCCGAGGTTTCCTGGATCGCCTTGACGCAGCGCACCATATGGCGGCCGTTGCTCCAGGTCTGGGTATTCACCGGGTTCAGGAAGTTGCTCGCCATGGTCTTCTTCTCCGCGCACGCTGGCCGGATGCCGGCCTTCTTTCTTGTAGGGTAGGCCACGCCGCCCGGGGACTCGTCATCACCGCGAACGCAGGAACCCGATGATTCGGCGGCATGCCTGCATGGAACCGATTGTGCGCACACCCGCGTGCGCTCATTTACCTGCCTGCGACATCTACATGCTTATCGCGACCTGCCGCGCCCCATGTGCCCTGGAGCGTCGCCAACTGTTGCCGGCATGTCGCCCGTGGGCAAGGCCGTCGCCCGGCACGGCCGCAAACTGGTTCCCAGCCGAAACAAGAAGACTGCATAACGACGGCGCCTCGGCACGCCGCCCTGCCCTGCGTGGCACACCGTATCAGCCACTTCAATTCGCCGGCAGCCCGCGGCTGCGGCACGAGGACTTACCGATGGATGTCACTTCTACCCTGAGTCTTGGCGATCCCCTTGAACCGGCCCGCAAGGCCACCGCCGAGATGCTGCGTACCCGCGACCATTCCTTCTCGCTGCCCCAGCCGTTCTACAACGACGAGCGCCTGTTCCAGATCGACATGCAGGAGATCTTCCTGAAGGAATGGCTGATCGCCGGCATGACCTGCGAAATCCCCGCCAAGGGCAACTTCCTCACCGTGCAGATCGGCGACAACCCGGTCATCGTCCTGCGCGGCGCCGAGGGCAAGATCCACGCCTTCCACAACGTCTGCCGCCACCGCGGTTCGCGCCTCTGCGTGAGCGACAAGGGCAAGGTCGCCAAGCTGGTCTGCCCCTACCACCAGTGGACCTACGAGCTGGACGGCCGACTGCTGTTCGCCGGCACCGAGATGGGCGACGACTTCGACATGAAGGACTACAGCCTGAAACCGGTGAACGTGAAGACCGCCGGCGGCTACATCTTCATCTCGCTGGCCGAGAACCCGCCGGCCATCGACGACTTCCTGCGTACGCTCGAGCACTACATGGAGCCGTACGACATGGAGAACGCCAAGGTCGCGGTGCAGACCACCCTGCGCGAGAAGGCCAACTGGAAGCTGGTGCTGGAAAACAACCGCGAGTGCTACCACTGCAACGGTTCGCACCCGGAACTGCTGAACACCCTGCTGGAGTGGGACGACGTCACCGACCCGCGCGCCAGCCAGGCGTTCAAGGACCAGGTCGCCGCCTGCACCAAGGCCTGGGACGAGGAGAAGATCCCCTACGCCCACGCCAGCTTCGGCCTGCGCAACCGTATCGTGCGCATGCCGCTGCTGCAGGGCACCGTGTCCATGACCATGGACGGCAAGCAGGGCAGCAAGAAGCTGATGGGCCGCATCAAGAACCCGGACCTCGGCTCCATGCGCATCCTCCACCTGCCGCACTCGTGGAACCACTGCATGGGCGACCACATGATCGTCTTCACCGTGTGGCCGATCAGCGCGCAGGAAACCGTGGTCACCACCAGGTGGCTGGTGCACAAGGATGCGGTGGAAGGCGTCGACTACGACGTGGCGCGCCTGCGCGAGGTGTGGGACGCCACCAACGACCAGGACCGCCGCCTGGCCGAGGAAAACCAACGCGGGATCAACTCCACCGCCTACCAGCCGGGCCCGTACTCGAAGACCTACGAGTTCGGCGTGATCAACTTCCTCGACTGGTACAGCGAGCGCCTGCTGAACAACCTGGGCGAGGAGTCCGCCCACGTGCGCAAGGTTTCCGGCGAGTAACCCCCCAACGCCCCCTGCATGGGGGCGTTCCCTTTTCCGAGGAGGAACCCGCATGGACAGCCTGCTCTTCTACGGCAGTTCGGCATTCGTCACCGCCCTGGTGGCGTGGAACCTCGTCGCCTGCTGGCGCGGGCGCTGACTTCGCCGCCGGCGTTGGCGCTTTTTGTAGGAGCCAGCTTGCTGACGATCCACGGTTTCGTTCGTGCCACGGTGTCGGCGGGCAAGCGCGGCTGATCGCCAGCAAGCTGGCTCCTACAGGTTCGTGCCGCATTCACGTATCACCTTTCCATCGTTCCCACGCTCCCGCGTGGGAATGCATCCCTGGACGCTCCTGCGTCCGCATTACATCCGGTCGCGGGCATGGCCCGCTCCTACAAGGAAAGCCCGGTGCCGGACCTGTAGGAGCGGGCCATGCCCGCGATTCTTTTCGCCCCGCGCTCCCGCGTCCGCCCGCCCGTATCCGCCCACGACGCAAACGCTGTCGCCCACGTCGCCCCGTTGACGCTTTCGGTACGACCCTGGTCGTTTTCGAAGCGGGTCGCCTGTCGCCCCGGGGATATTCTGGCTCAAAGCGTCGGCACCAGACCGGCGCGCCCAGCCTGAAGAAGGGGTATGCCAGATGAGCCCAGCAGAACTGCACGCCGACAGCATCGTCATCGACGGTCTGATCATCGCCAAGTGGAATCGCGAACTGTTCGAAGACATGCGCAAGGGCGGCCTGACCGCGGCGAACTGCACCGTGTCGGTGTGGGAAGGCTTCCAGGCCACGGTGAACAACATCACCGCCAGCAACAAGCTGATCCGCGACAACAGCGACCTGGTGATCCCGGTGCGCACCACCGCCGACATCCGCAAGGCCAAGGAGCAGGGCAAGACCGGCATCCTCTACGGCTTCCAGAACGCCCACGCGTTCGAGGACCAGATCGGCTACGTCGAGGTGTTCAAGCAGCTCGGCGTGGGCATCGTGCAGATGTGCTACAACACCCAGAACCTGGTCGGCACCGGCTGCTACGAGCGCGACGGCGGGCTCTCCGGCTTCGGTCGCGAGATCGTCGCCGAGATGAACCGCGTCGGCGTCATGTGCGACCTGTCCCACGTCGGCAGCAAGACCTCCGAGGAAGTCATCCTCGAATCATCGAGGCCGGTCTGCTACTCCCACTGCCTGCCGTCCGGCCTGAAGGAACACCCGCGCAACAAGTCCGACGAGGAACTGAAGTTCATCGCCGACCACGGCGGCTTCGTCGGCGTGACCATGTTCGCGCCCTTCCTCGCCAAGGGCATCGACTCGACCATCGACGACTATGCCGAAGCCATCGAGTACGTGATGAACATCGTCGGCGAGGACGCCATCGGCATCGGCACCGACTTCACCCAGGGCCACGGCAAGGACTTCTTCGAGTGGCTGACCCACGACAAGGGTTACGCCCGCCGCCTGACCAACTTCGGCAAGATCGTCAACCCGCTGGGCATCCGCACCGTCGGCGAATTCCCCAACCTCACCGAAACCCTGCTCAAGCGCGGCATGCCCGAGCGCGTGGTGCGCAAGGTGATGGGCGAGAACTGGGTTCGTGTCCTCAAGGACGTCTGGGGCGAGTGACCCCAGCGCCTGGCGGGTGCAACCCGCCAACCAAACCAATAACAACCCACCGAATCCCGGGAATCCCACCATGGCCAAGCATGCACCCGAACTGCCCATCGAAGTCGACAGCGAAACCGGTGTCTGGACCACCGATGCCCTGCCGATGCTCTACGTGCCGCGGCATTTCTTCGTCAACAACCACATCGGGATCGAGGAAGAGATCGGCGCCGAGCGCTATGCGGCGATCCTCTACAAGGCCGGCTACAAGTCCGCCTGGCACTGGTGCGAGAAGGAAGCCGAATGCCATGGCCTGGTCGGCGTCGAGGTGTTCGAGCACTACATGAAGCGCCTGTCGCAGCGCGGCTGGGGCCTGTTCGAGATCGAGCAGATCGACCTCGACAAGGGCACCTGCCAGGTCCGCCTGAAGCACTCCGCGTTCGTGTACGTCTACGGCAAGGTCAATCGCAAGGTCGACTACATGTTCACCGGCTGGTTCGCCGGCGCCATGGACCAGATTCTCCAGGCCCGCGGCAGCGACATCCGCACCGTCGCCGAGCAGGTGTACAGCGGCGCGGAAGAAGGCCACGACGACGGCCTGTTCATCGTCAAACCGATCTGAGTAGGAGCGGGCCATGCCCGCGAATCGCGGCCACGGGCCGCGCCTACAACAATAAAAGTGATTCCGTGAGGATGCCGCAATGGCCTTCGAAGCAATGTTCCAGCCGATCCAGATCGGCAAGCTGACCATCCGCAACCGCGTACTCTCCACCGCCCACGCCGAGGTCTATGCCACCGATGGCGGCATGACCACCGAGCGTTACGTGAAGTACTACGAGGAGAAGGCCAAGGGCGGCATCGGCCTGGCCATCTGCGGCGGTTCCTCCGTGGTCGCCATCGACAGCCCGCAGGAATGGTGGAGCTCGGTGAACCTGTCCACCGACCGCATCATCCCGCACTTCCAGAATCTTGCCGACGCCATGCACAAGCACGGCGCCAAGATCATGATCCAGATTACCCACATGGGCCGCCGCTCGCGCTGGGACGGCTTCAACTGGCCGACCCTGATGTCGCCGTCCGGCATCCGCGAGCCCGTGCACCGCGCCACCTGCAAGACCATCGAGCCGGAAGAGATCTGGCGCGTGATCGGCAACTTCGCCCAGGCTGCGCGTCGGGCGAAGGAAGGCGGGCTGGACGGCGTCGAGCTGTCCGCCGTGCACCAGCACATGATCGACCAGTTCTGGAGCCCGCGCGTCAACAAGCGGACCGACGAGTGGGGCGGCAGCTTCGAGGGCCGCATGAAGTTCGGCCTGGAAGTGCTCAAGGCCGTGCGCAAGGAAGTCGGTGACGACTTCTGCGTCGGCATGCGCATCTGCGGCGACGAATTCCACCCGGACGGCCTGTCCCACGAGGACATGAAGCAGATCGCCAAGTACTACAGCGACACCGGCATGATCGACTTCATCGGCGTGGTCGGTTCCGGTTGCGACACCCACAACACCCTGGCCAACGTCATCCCGAACATGACCTATCCGCCGGAGCCGTTCCTGCACCTGGCGGCCGGCATCAAGGAAGTGGTCAACGTGCCGGTGCTGCACGCGCAGAACATCAAGGACCCGAACCAGGCCACCCGCATCCTCGAAGGCGGCTACGTGGACATGGTCGGCATGACCCGCGCGCACATCGCCGACCCGCACCTGATCGCCAAGATCAAGATGGGCCAGGTCGACCAGATCAAGCAGTGCGTCGGCGCCAACTACTGCATCGACCGCCAGTACCAGGGCCTCGACGTCCTCTGCATCCAGAACGCCGCGACCTCCCGCGAGTACATGGGCGTGCCGCACATCATCGAGAAATCCACCGGGCCGAAGCGCAAGGTGGTGGTGGTCGGCGGCGGGCCTGCCGGCATGGAAGCCGCGCGGGTAGCGGCAGAGCGCGGCCACGACGTGACCCTGTTCGAGAAGAAGGACCAGCTCGGCGGGCAGATCACCACCGCTTCGAAGGCGCCGCAGCGCGACCAGATTGCCGGCATCACCCGCTGGTACCAGCTGGAGATCGCCCGCCTCGGCGTCGATCTGCGCCTGGGCACCGCGGCCGACCCGGAAACCATCCTCGACCTGCGCCCGGACGTCGTGGTGCTGGCCAACGGCGGCCATCCGTTCCTCGAACAGAACGACCACTGGGGCGCCGCCGACGGGCTGGTGGTCAGCAGCTGGGACGTGCTCGACGGCAAGGTCGCGCCGGGCAAGAACGTGCTGGTCTACGACACCATCTGCGAGTTCAGCGGCATGTCGGTGGCGGACTTCCTCGCCGACAAGGGCGCCCAGGTGGAGATCGTCACCGACGACATCAAGCCGGGCGTGGCCATCGGCGGCACGACCTTCCCGACCTACTACCGCAGCATGTACCCGAAGGAAGTGATCATGACCGGCGACCTCGCGCTGGAGAAGGTCTACCGCGAGGGCGACAAGCTGGTGGCGGTGCTGGAGAACGAATACACCGGCGCCAAGGAAGAGCGGGTGGTCGACCAGGTCGTCGTGGAGAACGGCGTGCGTCCGGACGAGACGCTCTACTACGCGCTCAAGCAGGGCTCGCGCAACAAGGGCCAGATCGACGTCGAGGCGCTGTTCGCGATCAAGCCGCAGCCGTGCCTGGCGGAGAGCGGTGACGGCTACCTGCTGTTCCGCATCGGCGACTGCGTGGCCCAGCGCAATACGCATGCGGCGATCTATGACGCCTTGAGGCTGTGCAAGGACTTCTGACCCGGACGCCAATCCCTGTAGGAGCGAGCTTGCTCGCGATGGCTGACTGACATTCAACATCGTCGTCGACGGTTACACCGCGATCGCGAGCAAGCTCGCTCCTACATGAGTCTCGGCCAGCCTGCGTCTTTTGCGTTTCGATGAGTTCGATAGGAGCCATCATGTTGAACACCCTTCTGCCGCTGCTGCTCTTCGCTGCCCTGGCCCTTGCGGCCATCGGTGCGCTGAAGCGCTTCCTCATGTGGCGCCGCGGCCGGCCGTCGAAGGTCGACTGGATCGGCGGCCTGCTGAAGATGCCGCGTCGCTACCTGGTGGACCTGCACCACGTGGTCGAGCGCGACAAGTACATGTCCAGGACCCACGTGGCGACCGCCGGCGGCTTCGTGCTCGCCGCGGTGCTGGCCATCCTCGTGCACGGCTTCGGCCTGCACAGCCGGGTTCTCGGCTTCGCCCTGCTGGCGGCTACCGTGCTGATGTTCGTCGGCGCGCTGTTCGTCGCCAGGCGCCGTCTCGACCCGCCGTCGCGGCTGTCGAAAGGCCCGTGGATGCGCCTGCCGAAAAGCCTGCTGATGTTCGCCGCGAGCTTCTTCATCGCCACCCTGCCGGTCGCCGGGATTCTTCCGGAAGGCTTCGGCGGCTGGGTACTGGCGGCGATCCTCGCGGTGGGCGTGGCCTGGGGCGTGTCCGAGCTGTTCTTCGGCATGACTTGGGGCGGCCCGATGAAGCACGCCTTCGCCGGTGCCCTGCACCTGGCCTGGCACCGGCGTTCGGAGCGCTTCGGTGGCGGCCGTTCCACCGGCCTCAAGCCGCTGGACCTGGCCGACCCGATGGCGCCGCTGGGCGTCGAGAAACCCACCGACTTCACCTGGAACCAGCTGCTCGGCTTCGACGCCTGCGTGCAGTGCGGCAAGTGCGAGGCCATGTGCCCGGCCTTCGCCGCCGGCCAGCCGCTGAACCCGAAGAAGCTGATCCAGGACATGGTCATCGGCCTGGCTGGCGGCAACGACGCGAAATTCGCCGGTTCGCCTTATCCGGGCAAGCCGCTCGGCGAGCACAGCGGCGGTCCGCACCAGCCGATCGTCTCGCTGGAAGGCAAGGCCCTGGTGGATGCCGAGACCCTCTGGTCCTGCACCACCTGCCGCGCCTGCGTCGAGGAATGCCCGATGATGATCGAGCACGTCGATGCCATCGTCGACATGCGCCGCCACCTCACCCTGGAGAAGGGCGCGACCCCGAACAAGGGCGCCGAGGTGCTGGAAAACCTGATCGCCACCGACAACCCCGGCGGTTTCGCTCCCGGCGGCCGGCTGAACTGGGCGGCGGACCTGAACCTGCCGCTGCTGAGCGAGAAGAAGCAGGCCGACGTGCTGTTCTGGGTCGGCGACGGCGCCTTCGACATGCGCAACCAGCGCACCCTGCGCGCCTTCGTGAAGGTCATGCGCGCGGCCAACGTCGACTTCGCCGTGCTCGGCCTGGAAGAGCGCGACAGCGGCGACGTGGCCCGTCGCCTGGGTGACGAGGCGACCTTCCAGACCCTCGCCAAGCGCAACATCGCGAGCATGGCTCAGTACCGTTTCAAGAAGATCGTCAGTTGCGACCCGCACAGCTTCCACGTGCTGAAGAACGAGTACGGCGCCCTCGGCGGCAACTACGAGGTGCTGCACCACAGCACCTTCATCGACGAGCTGGTGCAGGCTGGCGCGCTGCAACTCGGCCAGAGCAAGGCTGCTAGCGTGACCTATCACGACCCGTGTTATCTCGGCCGCTACAACGGCGAGTACGAAGCGCCGCGCAACGTGCTCAAGGCCATCGGCATCGAAGTGAAGGAGATGCAGCGCTCCGGCTTCCGTTCCCGCTGCTGCGGCGGTGGCGGCGGCGCGCCGATTACCGACATCCCCGGCAAGCAGCGGATTCCGGACATGCGCATGGTCGACATCAAGGAGACCGGCGCGGAACTGGTGGCCGTGGGCTGCCCGCAGTGCACCGCGATGCTCGAAGGCGTGGTCGCCCCGCGCCCGGAGATCAAGGACATCGCCGAACTGGTCGCCGAGGTCCTCATCGAGGCCACCGAGGTGCCGGCAAAAAAGCCGTCGCTGGCCAAGCGTGAAGAAGCGGTGGAGGTGCATTGATGAAGCAGCACCTGTCGTTCCCCGTAGGGCGCATAACCGTTCGCGGTTATCCGCCGATCCCCCGCGCCGCCGAATCGGCGGATAACGCGGAGCGTTATTCGCCCTACACCTGCCTGGAGGCTCAAGCATGAGCGACATCATCCGCCGCGATCCCCGCGCCGAGTGGATCGCCCGCAACCGCCTGCACCCGCTGCACCAGGCCATGCAGGCCGCGAAAGGTGGCGAGGCGCGCTGGATGGGCCCGAACGGGCTGATCCGCAAGAACCCCCATGCGGTCGGCTTCATCGGGCCGAATGGAGTCAAACGAATCGATCGCTCCGGCAGCCAGCAGGGCGTCGCCGGCAAGCGTTCCGCCGCGGCCGAAGTGGTGCAATTGCCGCTGCATGTGGTCGAGCAACCGGCCTTCGTCATCGCCGTGGTGCCGGACATGGTCGGCGGCCGCCTCTCCAGCCACGACCGCGACCTGCTCGGCCTCGCCAACAAGCTGGCCGGCGCTGACGGCGCGGTACTGGCCGTGGTGTTCGGCGAACACAAGGAGTCCGCCTTCGACACCGCCGGCATCGACCGCCTGCTGCTGCTCGATGGCGAGCAGTACGAAGGCTACGCCCCGGAGCAGCGCGTTCTCGCCCTGCGCGCCGTGGAAAGCCAGTTCAGCCCGCGCCACTGGCTGCTGCCCGACAGCCGCAGCGGTGGCGGCGAACTCGGCCGCCGCCTGGCCGCCAGCCTCGGCGAGCGCCCGGCGACCCGCGTCTGGCAGGTCGACAGCGAACGCTGCACCGGCCGCGCCGGCGCCGGCCAGCAGGACATCCAGCGGCCGCTGGCACGGCTGATCCTGGCCGCCGCCGAGTGCGCCGAGCCGGTCAGCGAAACCCGTCACGAGGTGCGCCCGGTCGAGCTCGACGGCAACGTCGCGCGCAACCTGCCGCGTATCGAGGACCTCGGTCCGGTGGCCGTGGACCCGGCGCAGATCCCCATGGCCGAGGCGGAGTTCATCCTCTCCGGCGGCAACGGGGTGAAGGATTGGGACCTGTTCCACAAGGCCGCCGTTGCGCTGGGCGCCACTGAAGGCGCGTCCCGCGTGGCGGTGGACGACGGCCACATGCCGCGCAACCGCCAGGTCGGTGCCACCGGCACCTGGGTCACCGCGCGGGTCTACCTCGCCGTGGGGATTTCCGGCGCCATCCAGCACCTGCAGGGCATCGGCGCCTGCGACAAGGTGGTGGCGGTAAACATGGACCCCGGCTGCGACATGATCAAACGCGCCGACCTCTCGGTGATCGGCGACTCGTCGGCGATCCTCCAGGCGCTGATCCGCCTGGCCGAGGAATATCGCAATGGAGCGGCGCGCGATGCGGCCTGATGCCTCCGGCTTCTTCGTAGGGCGCATAAAGCCGCAGGCTTTATCCGCCGCCATCGTCACAACGGCGGATAACGCTGCGCGTTATTCGCCCTACGTCGAGATTGCAGCATGACTGACCTGAACATCGTCACCCTGGTCTCCATCGGCGCCCACCCGGCCTCCGGCCGCGCCCGTCGCGCCGAGCAGGACGCCCGCGCCGTGGAGCTCGGCCTGCGCCTCGCCGGCAAACGCCTGCAGGTGCTGCACGCCGGCAACCCGCAGGAAGAAGCCCTGCGCAGCTACCTCGGCATGGGCCTCGACGAGCTCGCCGTACTGGAACAGCCGGCCGGCGCCGATGCGCTGCCGGCGCTGGCGGAATATCTGGCTGGCGCCGGCGCGCAACTGGTGCTCACCGGCAGCCAGGCGGAAACCGGCGAAGGCTCCGGCATGCTGCCGTTCCTGCTGGCCGAGCGCCTCGGCTGGCCGCTGGTGGTCGGGCTGGCGGAAGTGGAGAAGGTCGAGAATGGCAGCGCCCAGGTCCTGCAGGCCCTGCCGCGCGGCCAGCGGCGCCGGCTCAAGGTGCGCCTGCCGTTCCTCGCCAGCGTCGACAACGCCGCCCCGGTGGCACGCCAGAGCGCCTTCGGCCCGGCCCGTCGCGGCTTCATCGAGGCCCATGAGGTGGAGATCGTCGACGACGCGCTGCTCGCCGAAAGCACCCTGCAACCGGCGCGCCCGCGGCCCAAGCGGCTCAAGGTGATCAAGGCCAAGACCGGCGCCGAACGCATGAAGGCCGCCACCGCCAAGGCCTCCGGCGGCACCGGCCAGGTCCTCAAGGACCTCACCCCGGAAGCCGGCGCCGAGGCGATCTTCAAGCTGCTGCGGGAAGAGGGTGTGATTCGCTGAGGGCAAAGCTTTCGCGGGCATGGCCCGCTACTACAGGGGCCGCACGGGGCATTTGTAGGAGCGGGCCACGCCCGCGATCCCCTGATCCGCCGAAATCACACGAGAAAAAATCCGTAAGCTATTGAATTGACAGCATGCATCCCGTCCGGATCGGGCCGCTTTTTCTGGCCGCCGGGGCCGCTTTTCTTTATCCTCCGCGCCGATTCCAACGGCTCCGGAGACCTTCCCCATGCTCGACGCCACCCTCGAACAGCTCGAACAACTGATCGGCGAACTGCTGCAGCAGAACCAGCAACTGACCGAAACCAACGCCCAGCTCAACCAGCAGCTGCTGGCCGCCCGCGAAGAGAACGACAGCCTGCAGCTGTCCCTGCTGGAGCAGGAAGAGAAGCACAGCGCCACCGCCGTGCGCCTGCAGAACCTGCTCCGCCGCGTCAGTGACGCCCGCGTCGGCGCATGAGCGATGCCTCGGTTCGCGTGCTGCGCATCCTCGGCCGCGAATACAACATCAAGGCGCCCGCCGGCGAAGAGCGGGTGCTGCAGGAAGCGGCCGCGCTGCTGCAGGCGGAGATCGCCGCCAGCAAGAGGAAGTTTCCCCACGTCACCGCCAGCGAGCTGATGGTGCTCTCGGCGCTCAACCTCTGCGCCCGGCACCTCGACGCCCGCAGCGACCCGCGCGGGCACCTGGACGGGGTCGAGGAACGCCTGGCCGCCCTCAACGAACGCATTCGCGAGCAGCTGGATTCGTAGCGCCCTGATCGTCCCCGCACTCCCGCGTCCGGGCGCTGCGGTGCGCTCTTCGTAGGAGCCAGCTTGCTGGCGATCATCCGTGCTCACCAGGCATGCCGGCATTGCCGGAAAACTTCGGATCGCGAGCAAGCTCGCTCCTACAGTCAGGCGAGGCGCCCTATGCGAGCACCTCGCTCCAGACCTCCATGCTCATCGTCTCGCTGCGCCCAGGGGCGATGCTGAGGATGTCGTCCATCACCCGCGCCGTCTCGATGCACAGCATCCGCTGCCAGGCGTCGTCGGGGAATTGCGAGAGGCGGGCGGCCTTGTCGATCCATGGGTTCCACAGCACCGCCGAGCGCGAGTGGCTGGCCTGGATGTGGATGCCGCGATTCCACTGCGGATCGCGAATCACCAGCGGCCTGTCGAGGCCGAGGTAGATACGATCGGTCTCGCCGGCGAAACGCACCACGCCGTGCTGCTGGCGCTCTTCCCAGTTCTCCAGCGTCTCGATGTAGCGCGCGCCCTGCAAGCCCTCGACGCTTACCTCGCGGATGTCGCTGACGGCGAAGTAGGTGTGCAGCGCCTGGCCGATCGCCAGCGGCTTGTCGCCGAGGTTGCGGGTGGTCAGTTCCAGCTTCAGGTGCTCGCCGAAGCGCATCGCCAGGCTCAGCTCGGCGGCATGCGGCCAGCCGGGCAGGCCGTGGTGGGCGTCGAGGCGGAAGTGCACGGTGAGTTCGCCCTGTTCGTCGGCGATGTCTTCCAGTTCCCAGTCGACGCCGCGCACCAGCCCGTGGGCCGGGCCGCTCTCGCCTTCGACCATGCCGCGCACTTCCACCGGGTTGCGCTCCAGGCCGCCGAACCACGGCCAGCACACCGGCACGCCGCCGCGCACGGACTGGCCGTGCTTGTACTCGGCGGTTTCGCTGAGCCAGACCAGCGGCTGCTGCTCGTGGGGCTGGTAGCTGAGCAGCTGCGCGCCCTGCTGGGCGATCAGCGCCTCGCCATGGGCGGTATGGATGCGCCAGCAGGGCAGCTCGTCGATGCGCACCTGCTCGACGCGGGGAGTCTGGATTTCGGTGCTCATGGCGGTCTCCGGGACAGCTTCTGGAAACCCTAAGTATCACCGATCTTTTCAATAGGGGCAGGGAAATGGCTGGAGCGCGCCTTACGTGTAGGAGCGAGCTTGCTCGCGATCCGGTGTTACCTCTGACGATGGGCTACCGGTCGAACCTGGATCGCCAGCAAGCTGGCTCCTACAGGAGTTGGCTCAGGAGGGGACAAACGAACGCAAATCCTCCAGCCGCCGCTTCTGCCGCCCTTGCTCGTCGAAGTTCTCCCCGCTCAACCACTCTTCGAACGCCCGCTGCCGCACCGGCCATTCGCTGTCGAGGATGGAGAACCACGCGCTGTCGCGATTCCTGTCCTTCACCACCATGTGCTGGCGGAACGTCCCCTCGTAGGTGAATCCGAGGCGCTCCGCCGCGCGCATCGAGCGGGTGTTGAGCGAATTGCACTTCCACTCCAGGCGCCGGTAGCCGAGGTCGAAGGCCCGCTTCGCCAGCAGGTAGACCGCCTCGGTGGAGCCCGGCGAGCGCTGCATCACGCGGCCGAAGGCGATGTGGCCGATCTCGATGCAGCCGTCCTTCGGCGTGATGCGCAGGAAGCTGAGCAGGCCGACGCAACGCTGCGAGGCCTTGTCGATCACCGCGAAGAACTGCGGATCGGCGCTCGCCGCGTTGCCGGCGATCCAGGCGTCGAACCCGGCGCGCTCGGGGAAGGGGCCGTAGGGCAGGTAGTCCCACAGCACGGGATCGGAGTCCGGCCCTTGCAGGGCGGTCCACAGGTCATCGCCGTGACGGGCAGGGTCGAGCGGTTCCAGATTCACGTAACGTCCGGAGATCGATTCCCGGGCGGGCATGGCGACAGGTTGCCAGTGCAGGGCGGTTTGTTCGGTCATGGCGGGTCTCCCGGTCATAGCAGCTTGCGGTACTGGACGAAGCCGGAACGCTGGGCGATGCGCTCGTAGAGCAGCATGGCGGTGGCGTTGGTCTCGTGGGTCAGCCAGTGCACCCGCGAGGCGCCGTGGGCCTGCGCCTGGGCGTAGACGTGCTCGATCAGCTTGCGGCCGACACCGCCGCCGCGCAGGCCCTTGGCGACGAACAGGTCCTGCAGGTAGCAGTAGTCGCCCTGGGTCCAGGTGGAGCGGTGGAAGACCCAGTGCACCAGGCCCACCGCCTGGCCGTCCTGCCAGGCCAGCGCGGCGTGCATCGGCTCGGCGGGGTCGAGGAAGCGCTGCCAGGTCACGGCGCTGGTCGCATCGTCGATCTCGGTGTTGTAGAAGCGCTGGTAGCCCTTCCACAGCTGCATCCAGACTTCGTGGTCGTCGGGGGTGAGGGGACGGATTTCGAGGGCGGACATGGCGGAACCTTCATTATTGTGAGGGATTCGGCAGCCTAGAACGGCCGCCTGAACTGCTGAAGATACAGTTTCGGATGAAAACTGTGGGTCACGATGGCGCCGGCTGTCGCGGCTGCTCCCGCCGCGCCCAGTACATCTGCCTGTGCCCGCGCGCCTGGTAGTCCCGCGCCAGCGCCTCGGCTTCCTCGCGGGTCAGGCCGCGGCGCATGACGAACTGGTTGCCGTTGTCGTCCAGGCGCAGCAGGCACCAGTCGCGCGGCTCGTTCATGGCACGACCCTCCGCATACGTTTGTCAGAAACCTTAGCCGCTCCCTTGCGGCCTTCGCCGAACTGCGCAAGATTTAATTAAACATATATTTAAATACTGCCATGAACGACGAACCGAAACGCACACCCGGCCGGCCGCTCGCCGATACCAGCGACCTGCGCCAGCGCCTGCTCGATACCGCGCTGGACAGCTTCGCCCACGCCGGCATCCGCGCCACCAGCCTGCGCGGCATCGCCCAGCGCTGCGGAGTGACGCCGGCGCTGCTGAACTACTACTTCGGCAACAAGGAGCGGCTGGTCGACGCCGTGGTGGAGGAGCGCCTGCTGCCGCTGATGCTCGGCATGGGCGAGCGCCTGGAGCAGGCCGGCGACGATCCGCGCGAGCTGGTCGCCGCCTTCGTCCGCGGCATGAGCGCCAGTATCCGCGCCAACCCCTGGCTGCCGCCGCTGTGGGTGCGCGAGATCCTCTGCGAAGGCGGCGTGCTGCGCGACCTGCTGACCACCCGCGTCGCGCCGCTGGTGCCGCTGCTGCTGGCCCGGCGCTTCGCCGAGGCGCAGGGGCAGGGGCGGCTGAACCCCGGCCTCGACCCGCGCCTGCTGGTGGTCTCGCTGATCGGCCTGACCCTGCTGCCCTACGCCTCCGCGCCGCTGTGGCGGAACATCTTCGACGCGCCGGAGATCGACGACGAGGCGATGATCCGCCACACCCTCAACCTGCTCGGCCAAGGCCTGGAGGTGCCCGATGCGCGCTGACCGATGGCTGCTCGCCGGACTGCTGCTGGCGCTGGTCGGCTGCGGCGGCAATGGCGATCCGGAACTGCTCGGCACCCTGGAATGGGACCGCGTCGGCATCCCCGCCGAAGCCTCGGAAACCATCCTGCGCTGGGACGTCGCCGAGGGCGACCAGGTGAAGGCCGGCCAGCTGCTGCTGGAACTCGACCCGCGCCGGCTGGACGCCCAGGTCGCCCAGGCCCGCGGCGAAGTGGCCCAGGCCCGCGCCCGTCTCGACGAACTGAGCAACGGCGCGCGCAGCGAGGATATCGACGCCGCCCGCGCCACCCTGGCGCGCAACCGCGCGGCCCAGGCCGAGGCCGAGCGCAACTTCCCGCGCATCGAGCAGATGTACCGCCGCGGCCTGGTCGCCATCGCCGAACTGGACCGCGCCCGCGCCACTCGCGACCAGGCGCGCAACGAGAGCCGCAACGCCGAGGCGCGCCTGCGCGAGCTGACCAACGGCACCCGTCCGGAGCAGATCGAGCAGGCCCGCGCCGTCCTCCAGGCCGCCGAGGCCAACCTTGCCCATCTGCAGGTCACCCGCCAGCACCTCAGCGTGCGCGCCCCGCGCGACGGCCGCGTCGATGCGCTGCCGTTCAGGCCCGGCGACCAGCCGCCGGAAGGCGCCGAGGTGGTCAGCCTGCTGGTGGGCGACGAGCCCTATGCGCGGCTGTTCATCCCGGCGTCGATCCGCGCCCGGGTGGATGTCGGCACGCGCCTGCGCATCCATGTCGAGGGCGTCGAGCAGCCGTTCGAGGCACGCCTGCGCAATATCCGCAGCGAATCCAGCTTCACCCCGTACTTCGCCCTCACCGGCGACGACGCCAGCCGCCTGGTCTATCGCGCCGAGGCGGTGCTGCAGGGCGACGCCGCGCGCCGGCTGCCCGCCGGGCTGCCGCTGACCGCCGAGCGCATCGACGATGAACGGCAATGATCTGGTCATCCAGGCGCGCGGGCTGACCAAGCGTTTCGGCCAGCTCACCGCGGTCGACCACCTCGACCTGCACGTCGGCCGCGCCGAGGTGTTCGGCTTCCTCGGCCCCAACGGCTGCGGCAAGTCCACCACCATCCGCATGCTCTGCGGCCTGCTGCGGCCCACCGAGGGCGAGATCGAGGTGCTCGGCTACCGGATCCCCAGGGACGCCGAGGCGCTGAAGCGGCGCATCGGCTACATGACGCAGAAATTCTCGCTCTACGAGGACCTCACGGTCGGCGAGAACCTGGACTTCCTCGCCAGCGTGCAGGGCCTGAAACGCAGCGACGCCCGCCAGCGCATCGGCGAGCTGCTGGAGCGCTACTGGCTCACGGACCGCCGCGACCAGCTGGCCGGCACCCTGAGCGGCGGGCAGAAGCAGCGCCTGGCGCTGGCCGGCGCGGTGCTGCACAAGCCCGACCTGCTGCTGCTCGACGAACCCACCAGCGCCGTGGACCCGCAGTCGCGCCGCGAATTCTGGGACTCGCTGTTCGAACTGGCCGACGCCGGCACCACCCTGCTGGTTTCCACCCACTACATGGACGAGGCCGAGCGCTGCACGCGGCTGGGCATCCTCGACGCCGGCCGGCTGGTGGCAGACGGCAGCCCGCGCGAGCTGATGGACGCACTGCCGGGCCGCCCGCTGCTGGTGGAATGCGAGCAGCCACGGCTGGCGCAGAAGGCGCTGGAAGGCCAGCCGGAAGTGATCGCCATGGCGCAGATCGGCGCTTCGCTGCGGGTGCTCAGCGCCGACCCGGACGCCGCCGCGGACATCCAGCGGCGGCTGCGCGGACAGGGCATCGAGGCGCGGGTGGAGAACGCCGATCCGAACCTGGAGGACGTCTTCGTCAGCGTCACCCAGCGGGCGAAGGAGGACGCATGAACCTGCGCCGGATGGCCGCCATCGTCCTCAAGGAACTGCGCCAGCTGCGTCGCGACCGCCTGACCTTCGCCATGATCGCCGGCATCCCGATCATGCAGCTGGTGCTGTTCGGCTACGCCATCAACCTCGACGTGCGCGGCCTCGACGCGGCCGTGCTGGACCAGGCCAACACCGCCAACTCGCGCGAGGCGGTGGCGGAGATCGCCTCCAGCCAGGTCATCTACCTGCGCTACCGGCTCTCGACGCCGCAGCAGGTCAACGAGATGCTCCGCGAGGGCAAGGTCAGCAGCGTGCTGGTGGTGCCGCCGGACTTCGAATCGCGCCTGCAGCGCAAGGACCCGGACCGCCCGCCGCTGCAGCTGGTGGTGGATGGCTCCGACCAGACCGTGCAGGCCGCCGCCCGCCAGCTCGCCGGCTATCCGCTGCCGGGCTGGGAAAAGCCCAGCAGCGTGTCGGTGGTCAACCTGTACAACCCGGAACGCCTGGCGCCGCTGAACACCGTGCCGGGGCTGGTCGGGGTGATCCTGACCATGACCATGGTGCTGTTCACCGCCATCGCCCTGGTCCGCGAACGCGAGCGCGGCAACATGGAAATGCTCATCACCACGCCGGTGTCGCCCTGGGAGCTGACCATCGGCAAGGTGCTGCCCTTCGTCGGCATCGGCCTGATCCAGGTGACGGTGATCCTGCTGGTCGGCCTGCTGCTGTTCGAGGTGCCGGTGCGCGGCTCGCTGCTGGAGCTGTACGTCGCCTCGCTGGTGTTCATCTTCGCCAGCCTGACCCTCGGCATCTTCCTTTCCACCTTCGCCGACAGCCAGTTTCAGGCCATGCAGATGGCCTTCTTCACCTTCCTGCCGCAGGTGCTGCTGTCCGGCTTCATGTTCCCCTACGCCGGCATGCCCAAGGTGGCGCAGTGGATCGCCGAGCTGCTGCCGCTCACCCACTTCCTGCGCCTGGCGCGGGGGATCATGCTGCGCAACGCCGGGCTGCTGGAGCTGTGGCCGGAACTGGCGGCGCTGGGGGCGTTCAGCGTGCTGATGATGGGGATCGCGGTCACGCGGGTGCACAAGCGGCTGGATTGAGGGTGACGCCCTACAAAAACAACCCAACAAAAAAGAAAGCCCGGCGCAACGGCCGGGCCAAAGAGGCGGCGCCACCCGGCGCCACCGGGGAGATCAGCCTTCCGCCGCCAGCCGCGCCGGCGCCGCCTGGGCGCTGCCGTGCAGCTGCTCGTAATCCGCGCGCATCGCCTTGTACAGGCCGAACATGAACAGGATCAGCACCGCCGAGAACGGCAGTCCCGCCAGCACCACCACGGTCTGCATGGCGGTGAAGTTGCCGGCGAACAGCAGGCCGATGGTCACCAGGGTGACGATCACCGACCAGAGGATGCGCAGCCAGTTCGGCGCGTCCTCGTCGAGGTCGCCGCCCTGGCGCGACAGGTTGGCGAGCATCACCGAGCCGGAATCCGCCGGGGTGAGGAACAGCACGAAGCCGACGAAGATCGACACGCCGATCACCACCTTGGCCAGCGGGTAATGCTCCAGCAGCAGGTAGATCGACATCGACGGCTGCTCCAGCGCGGCCTTGGCCAGGTCGGTGGCGTTGTGGTTCATCACCAGGTCCAGCGCGCTGTTGCCGAACACCGACAGCCAGGCCAGGGTGAAGCCCAGCGGGATCAGCAGCACGCCGCAGACCAGTTCGCGCACCGTGCGCCCTTTGGAAATGCGGGCGACGAACATGCCGACGAAGGGCGCCCAGGAGATCCACCACGCCCAGTAGAACAGGGTCCACAGGCCCAGCCATTCCTCGTTCTTGCCGGCGCCGCCGCCGGTGTACACGTAGAGGTCGAAGGTCTTCAGGATCAGGCCGTTGAGGTAGTCGCCGAGGTTCTGCACGAAGCCGTTGAGCAGCTCCAGGGTCGAGCCGCAGACCAGCACGAACAGCAGCAGTGAGCTGAACAGCACGATGTTCAGGTTGGACAGCCGGCGGATGCCCTTCTCGATGCCGGAAACGGCAGCCAGGGTCGCCACCAGGCTCATCACCAGCAGGACGATCAGCAGGGTGGTCTTCGAATGCTCCATGCCGGTCAGGTATTCCAGCCCGGACGACACCTGCAGCGCGCCGATCCCCAGGTTGGTGACCAGCCCGAGCAGGGTGACGAAGATGCCGAAGCAGTCCACCGCATGGCCCACCGCGCCCTTCACCCAGCGCTCGCCGAGCAGCGGGTAGAGCGCCGAGCGCAGCGCCAGCGGCTGGCGGTGGCGGTAGGCGAAGTAGCCGACGGCGAGGCCGACCAGCGCGTAGATCGCCCAGCCGTGCAGGCCCCAGTGGAGGAAGGTCAGCTGCAATGCCTGGCGGGCCGCCTGCGCGGTGCCCGGGGCGCCTTCCGGCGGATTGTAGAGGTGGTCGAGCGGCTCGGAGGCGGCGAAGTAGAGCAGCGAGATGCCGATCCCCGAGGAGAACAGCATGCCGGCCCAGGCGCCGTAGCTGAAGTCCGGCCTGTCGTGGTCGGCGCCGAGCCTGAGCGTGCCGAAGCGCGAGAAGGCGATCCACACCACGAAGAACAGGTAGGCCCCGATCGCCAGCATGTAGTACCAGCCGAAGCTGTGCGACAGCCACGCCTGGGTGCGGTTGAGCAGCGCGCCGGCGCTGTCCGGGAAGAGGATGAGTGCGGCGGTCAGAACCAGGATCAATGCGGTCGAGCCGAAGAACACGATCGGATTCAGACTGGCCTGCTCGTTTGTTTTTATTGGCGAAGCAGTCATTACAGGGGCACCCCGTGGCAGTGAACGCGTGTGGCGAAGAACGCCGCAAAGCATTGCCGCCGCGCACCTTGCGCCCGGATTCTGCGATCCTTGGCGGTTGGCGAGCGCGGTGATGAACGGTCCGGGCCGCTTGCACGCAAGGCTCGGAGTGTTCATGGAAGCGCAGCTTAATCTTGGTTGATTGAACGTTCAATAAAAACAAAATAGACTGGCCCAACATGACGCCGGACGGTCGGGTACACCCGCGTCCCGCGAAAGGAGATACGAGAAATGCCTAAGGTCGGTATGCAGCCCATACGCCGCTCGCAACTGATCCACGCCACTCTGGAGGCGGTGGACCAGGTCGGCATGGGCGACGCCAGCATCGCCCTGATCGCCCGTCTGGCGGGGGTTTCCAACGGCATCATCAGCCACTACTTCCAGGACAAGAACGGTCTCCTGGAAGCGACCATGCGCCACCTGATGGCGGCGCTGAGCAAGGCCGTGGGCGAACGCCGCGCGGCCATGCGCGACGACGATCCGCGCTCGCACCTGCGGGCGATCATCGAAGGCAACTTCGATTCGAGCCAGGTGAACGGCCCGGCGATGAAGACCTGGCTGGCGTTCTGGGCGAGCAGCATGCACCAGCCGCAGCTGCGCCGCCTGCAGCGGATCAACGACCACCGCCTGTATTCCAACCTGTGCTGCCAGTTCCGCCGGGAGCTGCCGCTCGCCGAGGCGCGCGCCGCCGCCCGCGGCCTGGCCGCGCTGATCGACGGCCTATGGCTGCGCGGCGCGCTGTCCGGGGACGGCTTCGACACCGAGCAGGCGCTGGGAATCGCCTACGACTACCTCGATCAACAACTGGCCAAGCGCACGGGATAGCCCGGCGCAGCCTTGCGTAAACAAAGCCAATAAGAGAGGACAACATCACCATGGCCCGATTCGACGTACAGCGGCTCTACATCGGCGGTCGTTATGTGGAAGCCAGCAGTGGCGCCACCTTCGAGAGCATCAACCCGGCCACTGGTGAGGTCCTCGCCGAGGTGCAGCGCGCCTCGAAGGACGACGTCGAGCGCGCCGTCGCCAGCGCCGTGGAAGGCCAGAAGGTGTGGGCGGCGATGACCGCCATGCAGCGTTCGCGCATCCTCCGCCGCGCGGTGGAAATCCTCCGCGAGCGCAACGACGAACTGGCCGAGCTGGAAACCCTCGACACCGGCAAGCCGCTGGCCGAGACCCGCAACGTCGACATCGTCACCGGTGCCGACGTGCTGGAGTACTACGCGGGCCTGATCCCGGCCATCGAAGGCGAGCAGATCCCGCTGCGCGAGACCAGCTTCGTCTACACCCGCCGCGAGCCGCTGGGCGTGGTCGCTGGCATCGGCGCGTGGAACTACCCGGTGCAGATCGCCCTGTGGAAGTCCGCCCCGGCGCTGGCCGCCGGCAACGCGATGATCTTCAAGCCCAGCGAAGTCACTCCGCTGAGCGTGCTGAAGCTGGCGGAAATCTACACCGAGGCCGGCGTGCCGGACGGCGTGTTCAACGTCCTCACCGGCAGCGGCCGCGAAGTCGGCCAGTGGCTGACCGAGCACCCGCAGATCGAGAAGATCTCCTTCACCGGCGGCACCTCCACCGGCAAGAAGGTCATGGCCAGCGCCTCCAGCTCGTCGCTGAAGGAAGTGACCATGGAGCTGGGCGGCAAGTCGCCGCTGATCATCTTCGAAGACGCCAACCTCGACCGCGCCGCCGACATCGCCGTCATGGCCAACTTCTTCAGCTCCGGCCAGGTCTGCACCAACGGCACCCGCGTGTTCATCCCGCGTTCGCTGCAGGCGCGCTTCGAGGCCAAGGTGCTGGAGCGCGTGAAGCGCATCCGCATCGGCAGCCCGCAGGACGAGAAGACCAACTTCGGCCCGCTGACCAGCTTCGCGCACATGGACAGCGTGCTGCGCTACATCGAACTGGGCAAGGAAGAGAAGGCCCGCCTGCTGTGCGGCGGCGAGCGCCTGACCCAGGGCGAATTCGCCAGCGGCGCCTACGTCGCGCCCACCGTGTTCACCGACTGCCGCGACGACATGACCATCGTCCGCGAGGAAATCTTCGGCCCGGTGATGAGCATCCTGGTCTACGACAGCGAGGATGAAGTCATCCGCCGCGCCAACGACACCGAATACGGCCTCGCCGCCGGCGTCGTCACCCAGGACCTGGCCCGCGCGCACCGCGTCATCCACCGCCTCGAGGCCGGCATCTGCTGGATCAACACCTGGGGCGAGTCGCCGGCGGAGATGCCGGTGGGCGGCTACAAGCAATCCGGCGTCGGCCGCGAGAACGGCCTGACCACCCTGGCTCACTACACGCGGATCAAGTCCGTGCAGGTGGAGCTGGGCGACTACGCCTCGGTGTTTTGACCTGACCTGACCCGGCCGGTCGCAGGCCCCACTCCCTGCCACCGGCCAAACCCGACTTCCAGACACCGGCGCGCACGCGTCGCGGGCGGTGTCATGCCTACAAAAAGAGGAAGGCCCGCATGTCCCAGGAATTCGACTACATCATCATCGGCGCCGGCTCGGCCGGTAACGTGCTCGCCACCCGCCTGACCGAGGACGCCGACGTCAGCGTGCTGCTGCTGGAAGCCGGCGGCCCGGACTACCGCGCCGACTTCCGCACCCAGATGCCGGCGGCGCTGGCGTTCCCGTTGCAGGGCCGGCGCTACAACTGGGCCTACCTGACCGATCCCGAGCCGCACATGAACAACCGCCGCATGGAGTGCGGGCGCGGCAAGGGCCTGGGCGGTTCCTCGCTGATCAACGGCATGTGCTACATCCGCGGCAACGCCATGGACTTCGATGGCTGGGCGCAGAACAAGGGGCTGGAAGACTGGACGTATCTCGACTGCCTGCCGTACTTCCGCAAGGCCGAGACCCGCGACACCGGGCCGAACGATTTCCACGGCGGCGACGGCCCGGTCAGCGTGACCACGCCCAAGGCCGGCAACAACCCGCTGTTCCATGCCATGGTCGAGGCGGGCGTGCAGGCCGGCTTCCCGCGCACCGAGGATCTCAACGGCTACCAGCAGGAAGGCTTCGGTCCGATGGATCGCACCGTCACCCCGCAGGGGCGCCGTGCAAGCACTGCGCGCGGCTACCTGGACCAGGCCCGCGAGCGGCCGAACCTGACCATCGTCACCCACGCGCTGACCGACCGCATCCTCTTCGACGGCAAGCGCGCCATCGGGGCGACCTATCTGCAGGGCAACGACAACGCGCTGAAGGAAGTGCGTGCGCGCCGCGAGGTGCTGGTGTGCTCCGGCGCCATCGCCTCGCCGCAACTGCTGCAGCGTTCCGGCGTCGGCCCGGCGCCGCTGCTGCGCGATCTCGGCGTGCCGGTGGTGCACAACCTGCCGGGCGTCGGCCAGAACCTCCAGGACCACCTGGAGATGTACCTGCAGTACGCCTGCAAGCAGCCGGTCTCGCTGTACCCGGCGCTGCAGTGGTGGAACCAGCCGCAGATCGGCGCGGAGTGGATGTTCAAGGGCACCGGCCTCGGCGCCAGCAACCAGTTCGAGGCCGGTGGCTTCATCCGCACCCGGCCGGAATTCGAGTGGCCGAACATCCAGTACCACTTCTTG
This sequence comes from Pseudomonas jinjuensis, assembly GCF_900103845.1. Classification (GTDB taxonomy): domain Bacteria; phylum Pseudomonadota; class Gammaproteobacteria; order Pseudomonadales; family Pseudomonadaceae; genus Pseudomonas; species Pseudomonas jinjuensis. The sequence continues at coordinate 3,057 of NZ_FNIJ01000013.1, read as the reverse complement.
CCGGTGGCGATTAACTACAACGGCAGCAACGCGGTGAAGGAGCACGGCTTCCAGGCCCACGTCGGCTCGATGCGCTCGCCCAGCCGCGGCCGTATCCACCTGACTTCCCGCGATCCGCGCAAGCACCCGAGCATCCTGTTCAACTACATGTCGTGCGAGCAGGACTGGCAGGAATTCCGCGACGGCATCCGCATCACCCGCGAGATCATGGCCCAGCCGGCACTCGATCCCTATCGCGGCCGCGAACTCAGCCCTGGCATCGACAGGAAGACCGATGCCGAGCTGGACGCCTTCGTCCGCGAACATGCGGAAACCGCCTTCCACCCGTCCTGCTCGTGCAAGATGGGCGAGGACGACATGGCGGTGGTCGATGGACAGGGCCGCGTGCACGGCATCGAGGGGCTACGGGTGGTGGATGCGTCGATCATGCCGCTGATCATCACCGGCAACCTCAACGCCACCACCATCATGATGGCCGAGAAGATCGCCGACAAAATCCGCGGTCGCCAACCGCTGCCGCGCAGCACCGCCGAGTACTACAAGGCCAACGGCGCCCCGGTACGCGGCAAGCCGCTGCGGGCGGTGTGATGGCGTAGGAGCGAGGGGGACGGACGCCTAGTTCTTGCTCGCGAACTCCTACCGGCAAAACGCCGTGCTCGAGCCCTCGCTCCATACAGCCCCCTCTCCCTCTGGGAGAGGGCCGGAGTGAGGGCGCTTTCTAATACGGGCTGAAACTCAACCCCGCCGCGGCGGCACCGGCCGGGTCCGCCCGCTGCCATCGATGGCCACGAACACGAACTGCGCCTCGGTCACCTTGCGCCACTCGCTGGACAGCGGATCGTCGCTCCACACCTCGACCAGCATGCGGATCGAGCTGCGGCCGATTTCCATCGTCTGCGTATAGAAGGAAAGCTGCGCGCCGACCGCGACCGGCACCAGGAAGGCCATGCGGTCGACGGCCACGGTAGCCACGCGGCCGCCGGCGATGCGGCTCGCCATGGCGGTGCCGGCGAGGTCCATCTGGGAAACCAGCCAACCGCCGTAGATGTCGCCGAAGCCATTGGTCTCGCGGGGCAGTGCGGTGATCTGCAATGCCAGGTCGCCCTGCGGGATGGGGTCTTCTTGTTCGAGCTCGATCATGGTCAAGGGCCTCTCGCCCTGGAAAACATCTTGGAAAGGAAGTTGAGGAAAAACTCTCCCAAGACGCCGGCCGCTGCAATGCCTTGGGACAGCTTTCTGATCGGCATGGGCATTATATAGAGGTGCGCTCCCCGCGACGACCGCAGCGTTGCCCTGCGCGGCCAGCTGTGTCGGCATTGTGCAATTTGCTATGGTGCGGCAGCGGCGGCCATCGAGGGTGGCCGTCCCCAACAAGAACAGTCTGTCGAGAAATCCCGCCATGCCTTCCGCGAATGCACCCGCTGCGCCCGTATCGCGCCCGCTGACCCGCAGCGACTACAAGACCCTGTCGCTCTCCGCCCTGGGCGGTGCCCTCGAGTTCTACGACTTCATCATCTTCGTGTTCTTCGCGACGGTGGTGGGCAAGCTGTTCTTCCCCGCCGACATGCCGGAATGGCTGCGCCAGCTGCAGACCTTCGGCCTCTTCGCCGCGGGTTACCTGGCGCGCCCGCTGGGCGGCATCGTCATGGCGCACTTCGGCGACCTGCTCGGCCGCAAGAAGATGTTCACCCTGAGCATCTTCCTGATGGCGGTGCCGACCCTGATCATGGGCCTGCTGCCGACCTACGCGCAGATCGGCATCTGGGCACCGCTGGCGCTGCTGGTGCTGCGCATCATCCAGGGCGCCGCCATCGGCGGTGAAGTGCCCGGCGCCTGGGTGTTCGTCGCCGAGCACGTTCCGCATCGGCACGTGGGCTACGCCTGCGGCACCCTGACGTCCGGCCTCACCGCCGGCATCCTCATCGGCTCGCTGGTGGCGACGCTGATCAACAGCGTCTACAGCGTGGAAGAAGTCCACGACTACGCCTGGCGGATTCCCTTCCTGCTGGGTGGCGTGTTCGGCCTGTTCTCCGTCTACCTGCGCCGCTGGCTGCACGAGACCCCGGTGTTCGCCGAGCTGCAGCTGCGCAAGGCGCTGGCCGACGAGGTGCCGCTGGGCGTGGTGCTGCGCGAGCATCGTCCGGCCATCGTGCTGTCCATGCTGCTGACCTGGGTGCTCTCCGCCGCGATCGTCGTGGTCATCCTGATGACTCCAGCAGTGCTGCAGAGCGTATATGGCTTCGACGCGGCGACCGCGCTGAAGGCCAACAGCCTGGCTATCGTCTTCCTCACGGGCGGCTGCATTCTCGCCGGAGTGCTGATCGACCGCTTCGGCTCCGGCCGCACCTTCGTCGTCGGCGGTCTGTTGCTGGCGGTGATGTCCTGGACTTTCTACAGCAGTCTCAAGGCGCATCCGGACTGGCTGTTCCCGCTCTACGCACTGGCCGGCCTGAGCGTCGGTATCGTCGGCGCGGTGCCCTATGTCATGGTGAACGCCTTCCCGCCGGTGGTGCGCTTCAGCGGCCTGTCCTTCTCCTACAACCTGGCCTACGCCATCTTTGGCGGCCTGACCCCCATGGTGGTTTCCCTGCTGATGAAGGAAGACCCGCTTGGTCCGGCCTATTACGTACTGGCCCTGGCTGTCGTTGGCCTGCTGATCGGCGTCTATCTGCTGCGCTGTGAACGTCGCGCGGTAGTGCAGGGCATGGCCACCAACTGACCGCTCAGGCAGTTTTAGAAAGTATTTTCAAAAAAGCCGTTGACGGGAATTTCCAGGTCCCTATAATGCGCCCCACTCCAGTCGACGACGCCGACGAAGTTCTTGAAAATCAAGCACTTAAGCTTGGTGAGGTGGTTGGAGTGGTGGTTGGCGACGATCATCGAGGTGCTTGACAGCGAAACTGATCGCTGTAGAATGCGCCTCCCGCTGATGCGAAGGTCTCGACCTTCACGGAAGCGCAAGCGATTGAGTAGAAACGAAAATTTCGAAAATAACGCTTGACGGAAAGAGAGGTTAGCGTAGAATGCGCGCCTCGGTTGAAGCGAAGGCCTCAACCA
>NZ_FNIJ01000006.1 GCF_900103845.1 Pseudomonas jinjuensis | reverse complement strand
CCGCGAGTTCGGCGTCGAGCTGGCCGTCGTTCCGGGGACCGGTCCGAAGGGCCGCATCCTCAAGGAAGACGTGCAGGTCTACGTCAAGGCGATGATGCAGAAGGCCAAGGAAGCGCCGGCCGGCGCGACCGGCGGTGCCGGCATCCCGCCGATTCCGGAAGTCGACTTCAGCAAGTTCGGCGAAGTGGAAGAAGTGGCGATGACCCGCCTGATGCAGGTCGGCGCCGCCAACCTGCACCGCAGCTGGCTGAACGTGCCGCACGTGACCCAGTTCGACTCGGCCGACATCACCGAGGCGGAAGCCTTCCGCGTCGCGCAGAAGGCCGTCGCCGAGAAGGCTGGGGTCAAGCTGACCGTGCTGCCGATCCTGCTGAAAGCCTGTGCGCATATTCTCAGGGAGATGCCGGACTTCAACAGCTCCCTGGCCCCCAGCGGCAAGGCGCTGATCCGCAAGAAGTACGTGCACATCGGCTTCGCCGTGGACACCCCGGACGGCCTGCTGGTGCCGGTGATCCGCGACGTCGACCGGAAGAGCCTGCTGCAGCTGGCCGCCGAAGCCGCCGAACTGGCGGAGAAGGCGCGCACCAAGAAGCTCTCCGCCGACGCCATGCAGGGCGCCTGCTTCACCATTTCCAGCCTCGGCCACATTGGCGGCACCGGCTTCACGCCGATCGTCAACGCGCCGGAAGTGGCGATCCTCGGCGTGTCCAGGGCGAGCATGCAGCCGGTATGGGACGGCAAGGCCTTCCAGCCGCGCCTGATGCTGCCGCTGTCGCTGTCCTACGATCACCGGGTGATCAACGGCGCCGCCGCCGCACGCTTCACCAGGCGTCTCGGCGACCTGCTCGGCGATATCCGCACGCTGCTGCTGTGATTTTCCGGCGGGGCCGCGATGGCCCCGCCTTTCCGCTCAGTGCGCCGGCTTGCGGATGGTCTTGAGCAGGTCTTCCGGGCTGATCTGGCCGACGATCTGCGCCACCGCGCTGCCCGGCTGCGGCAGGTCGAGGATGTGGCCCTTCATCTTGCCGATCACGTGCATTTCGCAGGGCTTGCAGTCGAACTTCAGGGTCAGCACCTCGTCGCCGTGGATCAGCTGCATCGGCTGCACCTTGGTGCGCACGCCGGTGACGCCCTTGGCCTGCTTCGGGCAGAGGTTGAAGGAGAAGCGCAGGCAGTGCTTGGTGATCATCACCGGCACCTCGCCGGTTTCCTCGTGGGCCTCGTAGGCCGCGTCGATCAGCTGCACGCCGTGGCGGTGGTAGAACTCGCGGGCCTTGTGGTTGTAGACGTTGTACAGGAAAGACAGGTGCGCTTCCGGGTAGACCGGCGGCGGATTCGTCTCGGCCTTGCGCGCGCCGCGCGGATGGGCGGCGACGCGGGCACTGGTCAGCGCTTCGATGGCCTCGCGACGCAGCGCCTTGAGCTGCGAGTTGGGGATGAAGTACGCCTGCGGCGCATCCAGTTCGACGGCCTCGGCATGGTAGATGGTGGTGCCGAGCTGGCCGAGCAGGTCGCGCAGTTGTTCCAGCGCCTGCTCCGGCTTGTTCGCCGCGCCGAACGGACCGTCCAGGGCGACCGTGGCGCTGACGCCTTCCTCGCTGGTGGCGGTCAGTTCCAGGCGCTCCTCGCGCAGGCGCGCCTGCCAGGACAGGCCGATGCGGCGCTCGGCGGAGGTCTTCTGCAGCGCCTGCTGCCAGTTGTGGTCGAGGTTGCGCGACAGCGGGTGGTTCGGCCGCAGGCGATACATGCCCTCGGGCATCTCGTTGGGTTCGACGCGATAGCGCCAGCGCTTCTCGCCGTCCTCCTCGAACTCATTGCGCAGCTCGGCGATGTTGGCGCGGAAGCCGACCACCTCGCGCTTGACCAGCACGTTGAGACCGTCGCCGTTGGACAGCGGCTCGTGGGTGACGGCGATCAGGTCGCGCTTGCCGACTTTCTCCACCACGCCCACCGGCAGGCCGGTGAAGGTCGGCGAGTCGAAGGCGCCGATGTCGACCTTGCGCGCGTTGACGAAGTAGTCGGTGCTGCCGCGGTGGAAGGTCTTGTCCGGGGCCGGCACGAAGAAGTGATCGGTGCGGCCGCTGGAGGCGCGAGCCAGGTCCGGGCGCTCGCCGAGGATTTCGTCCAGCAGCTGGCGGTAGTAGGCGGTGATGTTCTTCACGTAGCCCACATCCTTGTAGCGCCCCTCGATCTTGAACGAGCGCACGCCGGCATCCACCAGGGCGCGCAGGTTGGCGCTCTGGTTGTTGTCCTTCATCGACAGCAGGTGCTTCTCGTAGGCCACCACGCGGCCCTGGTCGTCCTTCAGGGTGTACGGCAGGCGGCAGGCCTGCGAGCAGTCGCCACGGTTGGCGCTGCGTCCGGTCTGCGCGTGGGAGATGTTGCACTGGCCGGAGAAGGCCACGCACAGCGCGCCATGGATGAAGAATTCGATGGCCGCGTCGGTTTCGTCGGCGATGGCGCGGATTTCCTGCAGGTTCAGCTCGCGGGCCAATACCAGTTGGGAGAAGCCGGCCTGGTCGAGGAACTTCGCCCGCCCCAGGGTACGGATGTCGGTCTGGGTGCTGGCGTGCAGCTCGATGGGCGGGATGTCCAGGTCGAGGACGCCGAGGTCCTGCACGATCAGCGCGTCGACGCCGGCGTCGTACAGCTCGTGGATCAGCTTGCGCGCCGGCTCCAGCTCGTCGTCGTGGAGGATGGTGTTGATGGTGGTGAACACCCGTGCGTGATAACGATGGGCGAACTCCACCAGGGCGGCGATGTCGCTTACCTCATTGCAGGCGTTGTGCCGCGCACCGAAGCTCGGGCCGCCGATGTAGACGGCATCGGCCCCATGCAGGATGGCCTCGCGGGCGATGGACACATCGCGGGCGGGGCTGAGCAGTTCGAGGTGGTTCTTGGGCAACGACATGACAAGGGCATCCGGCACGGGCGGGGCGCGTATTGTAGCGGCCAAGTGGCGCATCGGCACCCGCGGGGCGCCATGCGGCAGGTTCCGTCGTCGGATCGAACGGTGGAAAACGCTGCGCGGTTTTCCACCCTACGCTTGCCGGAGGGGTTCCGGGGACAAGGGATGACAGCGAAGCGTTCGACATGCATGGCGCTGCTTGGCGCGGCCTTCTCCCTGGCCGGGGAGGCGCAGGAGCGCGCCGAGCTCGATCCGATGGTGGTCACCGGCAGCTACAGCCTGAGCCGCAGCTTCGACCAGCCGGCCTCGGTGGACAGCGTCGACCGCCGGCAGATCGCCGAGGGCCAGCTGCGCATCAACGCCTCCGAAGCCCTGGCCCGCGTGCCCGGGCTGGTGGTGCAGAACCGCCAGAACTACGCCCAGGACCTGCAGATATCCTCCCGAGGCTTCGGCGCGCGCTCGGCCTTCGGCGTGCGCGGCATCGAGCTGCTGATGGATGGCATCCCGGCCAGCACGCCGGATGGCCAGGGCCAGGCGGCGACCTTCAACCTCGACGTCGCCGAGCGCTTCGAGGTGCTGCGCGGTCCGGCCGCGACGCTCTACGGCAGCAACGCCGGCGGGGTGATCCAGATGTTCTCCCGCGACGGCCAGGGCGCGCCGCGCGTCGGCGCGGAAAGCCTGCTCGGCAGCGACGAGCTGAAGCGCAACCATGTCTACGCCGAGGGCGGCAACGACGCCGGCGACGCGGGCTTCGTGCTGGACGCCTCGCGCCTGGACACCGACGGCTACCGCGACCACAGCGCCGCGCGCCGCGACCAGACCTTCGCCAAGCTCAACCTCAGGCCCGACGACCAGAGCCGTCTGGCGCTGATCGCCAGCACCCTGGAGCAGAACGGCACCGAGGACCCGCTGGGGCAGACATGGGCAGGCTTCGACGCCGACCCGCGTTCGGTCACGCCCAACGCCCGGCTGTTCGATACGCGCAAGAGCATCGACCACCAGCAGCTCGGCCTGAACTACGAGCGCCAGTTCGGCGCGGCCAGCCTGCAGTTCGCCGCCTACGCCGGCCAGCGCAGCGTGCTGCAGTTCCTCGCCATCCCGCCCACCGCCATCGCCAATCGCCTCGGCAGCGGCGGGGTGGTGGATTTCGACCGCGACTTCCACGGCGGCAGCCTGCGCTGGCTGCAACCGCTGCAGGGCGTTCCGGGCGAGCTGAGCCTGACCTTCGGCGTCGATTACGACTGGAGCGAGGACGATCGCCGCGGTTTCCGGAGCTTCAATGGCGACCAGCTCGGCGTGAAGGGCGCCTTGCGCCGCGACGAGCTGGACACCGCCAGCAGCCTCGATCCCTATGTGCAGGCCAGCTGGGTGCTTGGCGACTGGACCCTGCTGGCCGGCATCCGCCGCGCCAGCATGAAGATGGAGGTGGACGACCATTTCCTCTCCAACGGCGATTCCAGCGGCTCCCGGCGCTTCGAGAAGAACGTGCCGTCGCTGGGGGTGATGTATGCCTTCAGCCCGCAGCTGCACGGCTACGTCAGCGCCGGCAAGGGCTTCGAGACGCCGACCCAGGCGGAAATGGCCTATGCCCCGGGGCAGCTGGAAAGCTTCAACTTCGACCTGCAGGCGGCCAGCAGCAGGCAGTACGAGCTGGGGCTGAAAGCGTTGCTGGGCGAGGTGGCGAGGATCAACGCGGCGCTGTTCGAGATCCGCACCGACGACGAGATAGTGGTCGCCGAGGCCACGGGCGGGCGCACCAGCTTCCAGAATGCCGGCAAGACCCTGCGGCGGGGCTTCGAACTGGGCGTCGAGGCGGATCTGAGCGAACAGTGGACGGTGAGCCTGGCCTATACGCGGCTGTCGGCGACCTACGATTCCAGCTTCGAGTCCGGCGGCGAGACCATCGACAAGGGCAACCACCTGCCCGGCATCCCGGCCAGCAGCCTGTTCGGCGAACTGGTCTGGCGCCCGCGCGATGGCGTCAGCACCGGGCTGGAGGGGCAGTACCGCAGCAAGGTCTACGTCGAGGACAGCAACGCGGCGAAGCCGGCGCCGAGCTATGCGGTGTTCAACTGGCGCGCGCAGTTCGAACAGGTCCAGGGGCCGTGGAGCTTTCGCCAGTTGCTGCGCCTGGACAACCTGCTGGACCGCCAGTACGTCGGCTCGGTGATAGTGGGCGACAGCAACGGCCGCTTCTACGAGGCAGCGCCGGGGCGCTCGTGGTATGCGGGGGTGGCTGCGGAATACCGGTTCGAGTGAGCCTCACGACGCCGGCGTCAAGCGTGGCTGCGTAGGGTGCATAACGCGCCAGCGTTATCTGCCGTCCGGTCCTGCGTCCGAACGTGGAACTATCGGCGTAGCGCTGTTCTTCGTAGGAGCCAGCTTGCTGGCGATCAACCGAGCTATCCGGCTACGCCGATGCCAGGCCGACACCTCGGATCGCCAGCAAGCTGGCTCCTACAGGTCCGGCGTCAGTGGTGCAGCGCAGGATGCATGGCGCGCCAGCGTTATCCGCCGTCCGGTCCTGCGTCCGAACGCGGAACTATCGGCGTAGCGCTGCTCTTCGCAGGAGCCAGCTTGCTGGCGATCAACCGAGCTATCCGGCTACACCGATGCCAGACCGACATCTCGGATCGCCAGCAAGCTGGCTCCTACAAGTCCGGCGTCGGTGGTGCTGAGTCGGGTGCATGACGCGCCAGCGTTATCCACCGTCCGGTCCTGCGTCCGAACGCGGAACTATCGGCGTAGCGCTGCTCTTCGTAGGAGCCAGCTTGCTGGCGATCAACCGAGCTATCCGGCTACACCGATGCCAGACCGACACCTCGGATCGCCAGCAAGCTGGCTCCTACAGGTCCGGCGTCAGTGGTGCAGCGCAGGGTGCATGACGCGCCAGCGTTATCCGCCGTCCGGTCCTGCGTCCGAACGCGGAACTATCGGCGTAGCGCTGTTCTTCGCAGGAGCCAGCTTGCTGGCGATCAACCGAGCTATCCGGCTACACCGATGCCAGACCGACAGCTCGGATCGCCAGCAAGCTGGCTCCTACAGGGCCGGCGTCAGTGGTGCAGCGTAGGGTGCATGACGCGCCAGCGTTATCCGCCGTCCGGTCCTGCATTGGAACGCGGAACTCTCGGCGTAGCGCTGCTCTTCGCAGGAGCCAGCTTGTTGGCGATCAACCGAGCTATCCGGCTACACCGATGCTAGACCGACAGCTCGGATCGCCAGCAAGCTGGCTCCTACAGGTTCGGCGTCAAGCGGGGCAGGTGAGTAGGGCGCATAACGCGCCAGCGTTATCCGCCATTCCATCGGCATGGCGCTCAACGGCGGATGAAGCGTTCCGCTTCATTCGCCCTACACCAGCGGTGGGCCATGGCGCGAAGACAGTCGCTCCTACAGTTCGGCTTCCGTCCAGCGCAACCGCTCGGTCTTCCACCATCCCGGCAGCAGCCGCCGCGTCGCCGGCTGGTTGAAGCGGTCATCCAGCAGGTAGATCACCCCGCTGTCCTCGGTGGTGCGGATCACCCGTCCGGCCGCCTGCACCACCTTCTGCAGCCCGGGGAACAGGTAGGTGTAGTCGTAGCCGTTGCCGAACATCACCTGCATGCGCTGCTTCACCTCCTCGTTGACCGGGTTCACCTGCGGCAGGCCGAGGGTGGCGATGAAGGCGCCGATCAGGCGCTCGCCGGGCAGGTCGATGCCCTCGCCGAAGGCGCCGCCGAGCACGGCGAAACCGATGCCCTGCGAGCCGTGGACGAAGCGGTCGAGGAAGCCCTGGCGCTCGGCCTCGCTCATGCTGCGCGACTGCGCCCACACCGGGATATGCGGATGCTCGCTGCGGAAGCGTTGCAGCGCCTGCTCCAGGTAGGCGTAGCTGCTGAAGAATGCCAGGTAGTTGCCTGGGCGTTCGGCGAACTGCCGGGCCATCAGCGTGGCGATGGGCGCGAGGCTGGCTTCGCGGTGCTGGTAGCGGGTGGACAGGTTGCTCAGCGCGTGCACGCGCAACTGCTCGGCGCGGAACGGCGATTCCACTTCCAGCCAGGTGGTGCCTTCCGGCAGGCCGAGCAGGTCGGCGTAGTAGTGCGCCGGGTTCAGCGTGGCGGAGAACAGCGTGGTGCTGTGCGCCGCCTCGAAGCGCTCGGCGAGGAAGGGCGCCGGCACGATGTTGCGCAGGTTCAGGGTCGCCTGCGGCTTCCAGCCGGCGCCGCGGTCCACGGTGACGTCGAACAGCGAGTGCGGCCCGTAGGCTTCGGCCAGCCGGCAGAACAGCATCGAATCGAGATAGAAGCGCAGCAGCGCTGCATCGTTGCCGGTGGGCTGGTCGGTGAGGTGGTCGGTGATGGCGCTGACCACCTTCTGCAGCGCGGCGATGAACAGGTCGGGCAGCAGCGGATGGATGCGGTAGTCCTCTTCCTGTTCCTTGTAGATCTGGTTCCAGTGGCGGTTGAGGCGGTCCAGCGCGTTCTTCAGGGATGCCGGACCGGCCTTGCGCAGGGCGGCGAACTCGCCCTGGTCCAGCTCCGCGCTGTACATGCCGCGGCCGCGCTCGATCAGGTTGTGCGCCTCGTCCACCAGCAGGGTCACACGCCAGTCGTTGAGCACCGTCAGGCCGTAGAGCAGGGCGGTCATGTCGAAGTAGTAGTTGTAGTCGCACACCACCACGTCCGCCCAGCGGCACAGCTCCTGGCTCAGGTAGTAGGGGCAGATCTGCTGGGCGATGGCGACTTCGCGCACGGCGTCCTGGGTCAGCCAGCGGCGGTTCAGCGCGGCCAGCCGGGCGGCGGGCAGGCGGTCGTAGAAGCCCTTGGCGAGCGGGCAGGATTCGCCGTGGCAGGCCTTGTCCGGATGCTCGCAGGCCTTGTCGCGGGCGACGTGTTCCAGCACTCGCAGCGGCATGTCGTCTTCCTGCGAGCGCAGCGTCGCCAGGGCGTCCAGCGCCAGGCGGCGGCCCGGCGTCTTGGCGGTGAGGAAGAACAGGCGGTCGAGCTGTTTGCCGGGGAAGGCCTTGAGCTGCGGGAACAGCGTGCCGAGGGTCTTGCCGATGCCGGTGGTGGCCTGCGCCATCAGCGTGCGGCCGTCGCGGGCGGCGCGGTACACCGCCTCGGCCAATGCGCGCTGGCCCTTGCGGAAATCCGCGTAGGGGAAGCGCAGGCGTTCCAGGCTGCCGTCGCGGGCCACGCGGTGGGCGCTTTCCTGCTCGGCCCAGGCGACGAAGCGGCTGCACTGCAGCTCGAAGAAGGCGCGCAGGTCGGCGGCGGCGAAGCGCTCGCGCAGCACCGTTTCCTTCTGCGAGATGACGTTGAAATACACCACCGCCAGGTCGATCTCTTCCATTTCGAGCTGCTGGCAGAGCAGCCAGCCGTAGACCTTCACCTGCGCCCAGTGCAGCAGGCGGTGGTTCTGCGGGATGCGCGCCACGTCGCCGCGGTGGGTCTTGATCTCTTCCAGCAGGTTTTCCAGCGGGTCGAATCCATCGGCGCGGCCGCTGACCACCAGCCCGGGATATTCGCCGCGCAGCGGCAGCTCTGAGACGTAGCCGACGCCGCGCCGCGAGACCACGGTGGCGTGACCGGCGATGCCTTCCTGGGCGGTGGGCGCCGGGGTGAAACGCAGGTCGAGGTCGCCCTCCTTGGCGGTGAATTCGCACAGCGCGCGCACGGCGATGGCATAGGTCACGCGGCGTCGCTCCACTGCACGTAGCAGACTTCCACCGGCATGCCGTGCTCGGCGCAGAACGCCAGCCAGCGCTTCTGGTTGTCCTGCAGGCGGTCGCCGGGGCCTTTCACCTCGATCATCCGGTAACGCCGCTCGGCCGGCCAGAACTGGATCAGGTCCGGCATGCCGGCACGGTTGGCGCCGATGTCGGCCAGCAGGCGCTGGAACCAGAGCTTCAGATGTTTGGCGGGCAGGCAGGCCAGTGCGGTTTCCAGCAGTTCCTCGGTGAGCAGCTCCCAGTAGACGAAGGGCGAGGCGATGCCGAACTTGTCGCGGTACGTGCGGCGAATCCTGTCGAGGTATTCGCCGTTGTCGATCAGCGCGAAACAGCCGGCGAACAGCCCGGCGCGACACGTGGCGAAGTCGGCGCTGAGCAGGTCCGCCGGGCCGGCGTGGAAGGGGTGGAAGAAGGCGCCGGGCAGCGGGGCGAAGATCGCCTCCCAGCAGAGCAGGCCGAACAGGCTGTTGATCAGCGTGTTCTCGACGTAATAGGCCGGCGCTTCCGGCTCGTCCAGATACAGCTGTACCGCCTGCTCCACGCTGATCGCATCGGCAAACGGCAGCTTCAGGTCTATCCTCCGTTCTGGCGGAACAGGGCTGCGCGGGAGGCGCGGATGGCCAAGCTGGCGGTCGAGGCGCACCAGCGCGCGTTCCACCAGTTGCACTTCTTCTTCGCTCTGCGGAGCTGCTGCCGCCTGCAGGGCGAGGGCGTGGGCCTGCCGGTGCCGGCCGAGCAGCTCCAGCACGCGGATCTGCCGCTGGCGCGAGCCGGCATGGGTGCTGCGCTGGTAGAGGGCGAGGGCGCCTTCCAGATCGGTTTCGCGTTCCAGCTGACGCGCCAGGCGGAACAGCAGGCGGGCATGGCGCGCCTGCAGGAAGGGGTTGTCGCTGGCGAAGTCGCCGACCTGAGCGACCACCTCGTCCACCGGCGAGCCGGCGGCGAAGCACTCGGCACAGCGCCAAAGATGCAGGTAGCCGTCGAGGTCGGCGCGGTTGCGGAAAGCGCGGGATTCGGCGCTGAACGGCACCTGTTCGTAGCGGTAGATACCCAGGTCGGCGAGGACGAATTCTGACCAGTCCTGCCGCAGGTTGCCGAAGAACAGCAGGCGCAGGCGGTCGCAGAGTTCGCCGATGGTCAGGCTGTAGAGCGGTTCGTCCAGCCCGGGGCACCAGCCGTGGAAGCTGTGCCGCTGTTCCCGGTAGGCCGCCAGATGGTCGGGCAGATCGCCCTTTCGCAGCGAAGCGGAGGGCAGTTCGCTGCGAAAGCGCGCGATCAGCTCGTCCTTGCGCAGCAGTTGCAGCAATTCGGCGAATTCCAGTTCCACCGATTCGCTGAGCCAGCCCAGTTCCAGCAACGGCCCGGCGGCCCGGCGCGGGCAACCGATCTCCGCGTAGCTCAGCTTGCCGGCGCGAAAGTGCGGCCCCTTGCGCATCACCAGGCGCACCAGCAATGCCTGCGAAGCCACGTCCAGCGCGCGGAATTCGCGGATGAAGCGGCGTTCCCCGTCGTCCAGCAGCGGCGCGTGGCGTTCGTCGATCCAGTCGAGCGCGGTGGCGAAGTTGTGCAGGTAGTACAGGCCGGAATCCGGCGCGGGAGAGGGCATGGGCAGCAGATGACTGTTTCTTTATACAGTGCGCAGCATGACCTTCAGAACTTTCTTCAGCAAGGGAAAATGCCTACGAGACGACAGGCGTGGCCGGCGGGCCATGACGGGGGAATGCCGGGTCGTTCGGAATGCCGGAAAGAAAGAACCCGGCCTGAGCCGGGTTCCCTTGCAGTCACGCTACGCTGCCGAACGTCCGCGCCGGCGATTTCTTCAGCACCTGCTGTCGGCAGGCATCGCCGAAGGCCTGGAAGATCTTCACCGAATCCGGGTTCTGCGCGGCCTGCCATTCCGGATGCCATTGCACCGCGAAGAGGAAGGGCGAAATGCTCGGTGCGTGGATGGCCTCGACCAGGCCGTCCTCCGCGTGGGCCAGCGGCTCGAGGCCTTTGCCGAGGGTCTTCAGGCCCTGGCCGTGCAGCGAGTTGACCCGAATCTCGTCGGTATTCATCAGCTTGCGCAGCCAGCTGTTCGGCGCCAGGCGCACGCTGTGCACGGCGCTGTACTGCACGTCCACCGGGTCCTCGGGGTTTTCCCGGTGATCGTTGAAGCCGGGCTCGGCGTAGAGCTTCTGGTACATGTCGCCGCCCAGCGCCACGTTGATTTCCTGCATGCCGCGGCAGATGCCGAAAATCGGCAGGCCACGCTTGAGTGCGGCATGGATCAGCGGCAGGTCGAACAGGTCGCGGTCCTTGTCCTGCGCTTTTTCGGGAGTGAGGTTTTCCTGGCCGTAGAGGGCCGGATCGATGTTGCTGCCGGCGCCGGTGAGGTACACGCCGTCAGCCATGTCCAGGTATTGCTCGAGGTCTTCGGTGCCGCAGCAGGTGGGCACCAGCACCGGCACGCATCCGGCCTGTTCGACCAGCGGCACGATGTATTTGTGGGTCATCACCTGGTAGTCGTGACCCTTGCGTTCCTGGCTGCCCATGGACATCAGGACGACGGGTTTGCGGAGTTTCTGATTCTTGTTGCCAATGTTGCTGTTGGACATATGTCACCTTGGGACAGGCGCGGCCTGTCGTTGCTGTGCAGGCGCGCGGCTGAAAGCGGCACTGCCTGGGGCTTCGAGCACTGCCGGAAGGGTGTGGAAAGGGCCGCTTTCCGGTCGAAACCTGTGCACCAGCCTGCCAGAGCCGTTGAATATGTCAAACGAAATCGTTGATCGGTGTCAAAAATAATCTTCGTTTTGTGTCTGGCTTTTGTGTGTAACTGAATGATTTTTAAATGATTTATTTGATTCGTGGATTTCTTGAGGGTCCAATATATTCAACGGCTGTTCGGGATGCCGAAACATTGGCCTTCGCTGCGCGGCTCACTCGGCCAGACGCTCGCTGGCGTCGCGCTGCTGCAGGGCTGCATCCTTCAGCCAGACCCGCGCGCCGTCGGGCCCGGCCTGCGCCCGCAGTGGCATGCCGGCCGGCAGGCGCAGCCAGGACAGCGCTTCCAGGCGGTCCCGGCCGTCGCTGAAGCCGCCGGCCAGCACCAGCAGTTCCAGCCCGCGCGGGTTGTCCAGCTGGCGAACCTCTCCCGCCGCCCACTCCTCGATGCGCACCTGCTCGTGCGGATTCTCGAACAGCACGCCGGTGCAGCCCGGAGGGGCGACCACCTGCTCGCCGTCGTCCTCGCGGAACTGCCAGAGCCTGACGAAGATGCTGCAGCCCGGTCCCGACGCCGGGGAATGATGGCTGCCGGGCGGATTGCGCACATAGGAGCCCGCCGGATAGGCGCCGTGTTCGTCCTCGAACACGCCGTCCAGCACCAGGAACTCCTCGCCGCCCGGATGCATGTGCTGGCTGAACCGACTGCCCGGGGCATAGCGGACGATGGAGGTCGCCCGGGCCTTTTCCTCGCCGATGCGGAAGATCATGCGCCGCTCGACTCCCGGCGAAGGGCTGGGCTGCCAGTCGAGCCGGGCGGCGTGGACCAGGGTGCGGGCGGTGAAGTCGTCGTTCAGTTTCATCGGGGAGCAGGATTCCGTGGGGTTCCTGCTCAGGATAGCTCCGCTAGCCCTTGGTGATGCCGGTCACGGTGATGCCGTAGCGGCGCAGCAGGAGCATCGCCGGCTCGCCGGTGGCTTTCGGCTCGGCGCCCGCGAACTCGCCGGGCTTGATGTTCTCCTGCGCCCATTCCAGCAGGAAGCGGGCCGCGTCTTCCGGCTCGGGCTTCGCGCGGGATCGCATTTCCACCGTGCTGGTGTTGTTGGCTCGCTGGTAGCTGATCGTCCAGGTCGTCATGCGCTGATTCTCCCTTCCAGTTGAGCGTCCCCGTGCGCCGGCTCAGCGGCGGGCCTCGCCGTGGCTGTGCTGGCCACCCTTGCGCGCCCGTTCGGCCCGGTCGGTATCGCTGCGCACGTTGCCGCCGGTGGCATGCCCGTCACCCTTGCGGCCGGCTTCGGAAACTTTCTGCGGATCGTCGGCGAAGCTGTGCTTGCCGCCTTTCTTCGCTGTCATGGCTCGTTCCTCCTGCGGGTGTGCATTAACAGGTAAGAGCGGGGATGACGCCAGGTGTTCAGAAAATCTGGCGAAGCGGCGGGCCGGGAGGTGCTCAGGAGTGGGTGACCGACAGTTCGCTGATCACGCAGACCGACGCATCCGCCGCCAGGGTCGAGGGGCCGGGGTCGAGCTGGTTGTAGACGCCGCCGTGGAAGTTGAGCAACCGGCCGTTCCAGCTCCCATCCAGGCGCAGCGGGCTGGGCGCGGACTTCACGCCATTGCAGCTGGCGGTCACCGATACCGAGCCGCCATCGGTAACGTGCAGGTTCAGGCGGAAGGTCGCGCCGAGCGGAACCTTGTCCAGCACCGTGGAATTGACCGCTTCTTCCCGTTCATGGCTGCGGCGAAAACCCAGGGTCAGCTTGCCCTTGTTCCAGAACACCTTCAGCGGCGGGCGGTCGCTGTCCTTCACGTGCATCTGCGCTACCACCACCTTCTGCCCGGAATTCACCTGGGTCAGGCGCATTTCCTGGCGGCTCCAGTGGTCCGCTGCGCTCTCCAGCGACCAGTAGCGTGATTCCCGCCACTCGCAGCGGGTTCGCGTGGTGCTTTGGGTCGAGGCGGCCAGCATGGGGGCGGTCATCCGCACTTCCTCGCCGGACAGGCGCTGGATGAACTGCGGGTAGAGCCGCAATGCCTCGTCGCCGGGGAGTTCCAGGGCGGTGGAGCTGGTCGCCGATTTCGGCGCGGGCAGGGTGATGATGAAGTCTTCGATGGGGGTTGCCATGATCGCTGTCCCTCCTGGTTGGGAATGACCCATGACGCCCGCCGCGTGGCCGGGCGTACCAGGTTCGACAGGAGGGTTCGGGGCGAGTACGGAAAAGGCGACCGGATAGCTACGCTTGCGGCTTGGCGCCGTGCAGCCAGGCCTGGAAGGCTTCGCCGGTAATGATCAGCAGCGCGCCGAGCATCGCCAGCGCCATGTCCTTCTGCGCGTCCCACTTGTCGTTCTGCGCGGCGACGAAGGCGGCAGACTGGTCGCCGCCGAGGAATTCGCCGCCGATCCATTCGGCCATCTCGTAGATCGCCGAGGTCGCCAGGATCAGGCTCAGCGCCAGCAGCGCCGCGGCCGTCCAGCCCAGCCGGAGGTTGCGCATCAGCAGTTCGCGCAGCGGCCGCTGCAGCAGCAGGCCGTAGCCGAGATGCACGAAGCGGTCGAAATTGTTGCGCCGCCAGCCGAGCAGTTCATTCAGCCGCTCGCCGGTCAGCGCCTGCCACGCCGCATCGTAGGGCACCCGGGAGTAGGTGTAGTGGGCGCCGGTTTCGTGGATCAGCAGGAAGATCGCCAGCATCCACCAGGACGCCAGCGACAGGTTCAGGTGGCGGCGAAACCCCAGCATGCCCGCCAGGGTGCCGGCCACGACGACGTTCTCGATCAGCCAGTCGCTGCGGTTGACCGGCGCGATGCCGAGGGCGATCGCCAGCGCCAGCAGCGTCAGCCACAGGTAGCGCGGCGGCGGCACCGCCGGCTCCAGCGGCGGCCATCGCTGGCATTGCGATGGCCGGGAGGGATCGCGAGAAAGGAGCATGCATTCTTCCCGAGGGGCTTGCGGGGTAGACCGCCCGCCCGGAAAGGAATTGGTTCGCCCTGACGAAGGGGCGTAGTCAGCCGGCCCTGTGCCGCCATGCATCGGCGTAGCGCCAACTGGCGAATCCGCCCAGGGCCAGGCCGGCGAGCGCCAGCACGCAGCCGACCATGCCGATGTTCTCCAGCCCCAGCCGGGCCCCGATCACGCTACCGAGCAGCGCACCCGCGCCGATGCCGACGTTGTAGAGGCCGGAGAACAGCGCCATCGCCACGTCGGTGGCGTCGGAGGCCAGGCGCAGCACGTTGGATTGCTGCGCGAGGCCGAAGCCGAGGATCGCCATTCCCCAGAGCATGCACAGCCCCAGCAGCCAGGCGGGAAGATGCGCCAGCGGCAGCAGCAGCCCGAGGCACAGCGCCAGCGCCGCGATGCTCGCCAGCAGGAAGCCGCGGGGGAAGCGGTCGCCGCTATGGCTGAAGATGATCGAACCGAAGATGCCGGCGCCGCCGAACAGCAACAGCAGCACGGTGGTCATTTCCCCGCTGATGCCGGCCACCCGCAGGGCGAACGGCTCGATGTAGCTGTAGGCGGTGAACTGCGCGCTGATCACCACCACGGTCAGGGCATAGACGCAGACCAGCGCCGGGCGCCGGAACAGCAGCGGCAGGCTGCGCAGCGACCCGGAATTCTGGCTCGGCAGCAACGGCAGCGAGCGGGCCAGCCAGAGCACCGTCAGGCCGGCGACAGCGGCGATGCCGAGGAAGGTGGTGCGCCAGCCCAGCGCCTCGCCAACCACCCGGCCGAGCGGAATGCCGAGCACCATCGCCAGGGTCGTCCCGGTCGCCAGCAGGCCCAGCGCCTTCGCCTGCTGCCCCGGCGGCGCGACGCGCACGGCCAGCGACGCGGTGATCGCCCAGAACACCGCATGGGCGAGGGCGATGCCGAGCCGGCTGACCATCAGCACGCCGAAGCTCCATGCCACGCCCGACAGCAGGTGGCTGCCGATGAACAGCAGGAAGACGAACACCAGCAGCCGCCGCCGCTCGATATTGCGCGTGAGCAGCATCATCGGCAGCGAGGCCAGCGATACCACCCAGGCATAGATGGTCAGCATCAGGCCGACCTGGGATACCGGCAGGTCGAAACTGCGGCCGATATCGCTGAGCAGCCCGACCGGCACGAACTCGGTGGTGTTGAAGATGAAGGCGGCCAGCGCCAGCGCGATCACGCTGAGCCAGCTTCCTTCCTGGGAGGTGGGGGAGGTTGTCATTTTGGAGTGGGTCTTCGAGGTTGCGCGGCCGGTGGTGGGCGGAGCGGGATGAAAAAGGATGTCGTCCAAAGGCTGGGGCCCGAAAACACAAAGCCCCCGAAAACGCTGAGCTTTCGGGGGCTTTGTTGGAATTCTGAAGCGGGCGAAGGGAATCGAGCCCCAATCATAGCATGTCGTTCAGGCGCTATGTGCGTCGTTACTGGGCCGCTGAGCGAGGCGGTGTGCCGTTTCGTGCCTATTGGTGTCTATGCTTTCGACACTTTTTCGACGGACTGAGAGCTTCCGGATGGGCCGGAAGCAGCAGCCATTTTCATCGATCCTATTTTGGCTGGAAAAGGAATGTCAGAGTGGGGATTTGCTCAATCGTATAAACTTCACGGCTCCGCTCGTTGGATTGTCAAAATAAAGTTAATCTTAGGCTTTGGAGTAATAAATCTTATTTTCGAGCCCGCTATGTTGTACGTTTATGTATTCGTCTTCAATTGTCCCGATGCTCGTGCCAATTAAATTTCCATCAACCATATGCTTAATTATCACATTGGTTTCATTCGCTGTGATGGATAGACGGCCTGGTGTCCCCTCTATCCCCCACTGACCTCCAATATTTTTGAGATTTCGCTTTCCGGATTTGAACAGCCAGTCAGTATGGCAATCATGAGGAAGATGGCTGGTTTTATTTTCATGGAATTATCGGCGCCATATTTTATTTATTTATATTTCGGGCGATTTCTATCAGGGTCATTGGCGTCGTAGAATTCTAGTTCTGGTTGCGGTAGTGGAGACCGACACCAAACTTACAATTTCGCTTCTCAATACTGCCTTCCCGGAGAGGCCAGCACGCAGTTTCCTTCATATCGTGCGTCTCTCCGACGACGGTAACTCGAACGCCTGGGGTCCGGGGCTGGGCCGGCTCGGATTGGAAGTTAGTAGGGGGTACTTGCAGCGGGACCACATTATCTGCGCCACGAGGGACGTAGTTGCGGTCATTGAAAACGGTTTGCTTGGGCGGCGGTTCAGTCTGGTACTGGTTGATCGGCGCCTGGGGGGCTTCGACGAGGCTGTTGCGCCTTGCCTGTTCTTCCACTATCCGATCCCACTTATCTTGCTCGCTGTTAGGTCCGGAGCGGCTGATTTGTGCGATTGGAGTGGATTGTGGCGGTATGTATTTCGCCGCGAGGTTTCGGACAGTGCCTTGGAGTAGTGCCGAGCTGCCAGCCTGGAGCAGGCCGAGCGCGATACAGGTGCCGATAATTCCGGGGATTACCCATTTCTTGGCAGTACTTCGCCAGCCGCGCGTACGTAGATAGGAGGGGGCGTCGTCCCAATCTGCTTTCATCTGTCTTCACTCCTTTGAAGCATCCGACGGCCCTGTTCCGCCGATGGTTGTTATCCCTTCGTGTTGAGCCAGCGGTGTGCCGCTTTTTTAGTCAGCGCTATCCCACGCTGGCCGCATTGCCCCACCAGCACCACAGTGTCTTCGTAGAAGGGGACCGGAATCAGTTGCTGTGCTCATCAAGTTGCTCCTTCCGTGAGCCCCGAGGTTAGAAGAACACGTCCGCCGGTACGTTGAAGCGGGCGGCCAGGGCGCGGATGTGCCGGACATTGAGCTGGCGTTTGCCGGCCAGGATCTCCGATACCACCGACTGCGGGCCGATCTCGGGCAGGTCTTCCTGGCGCAGGCCGTGCTCCTGCATGAGGAAGCGCAGTACCTCGTGCCCTGGTGCGTCCGGGATGGGGAAGTGCTCGCTGTCGTAGGCGCTGATCAGGTCGCCCATCTGTGCGGCCAGTGCTGCCAGCGAGTGGCCTTCGGCGCCGCCGATCTCGTCGAGCAGCTCGTCGAGGATCGCGACCAGGGCGTCGTAGTCCGCTTCGGTTTGTGGCGGGGTGAGCAGAGGCGCCACATAGCGCCAATGCTCTGCCGCTTGCTTCAGGATTGCGCTCATCTGTCACCTCACTTCCACTGGTTGCGGTCGTACTCTTTGTGATCGAGCACGGCGCGAATGAAGACCTTCTTGAACTGGTAGTCCACCACGGCAATCAGGCGCAGCTTGTTGCCGCCGATGTCGAACGCATGCTTGTCGCCGACCTTGTCAACGCTGGGAAACAGCTGCTTCATGACGGCGAAGTCGCTTGGGTTTGTGCGCCGAATCAGGCGAAACCAGGCTTCCAGCGCATTGGCCGAGTGCGGCCATTTCTGCTGCGCTTGCCAGATGCGTTTCTGCGTAATGACGTGCACTGTGATCCCGGTATCGCAACTTGCTATACGGCATGGTATCGCGATGGCGGCGGTATAACAAGTTGCGATATTTCTCAGGTGGCAGGGGAGGATGCCTGCATGCGCTTCCACTCCCGATCCGCCGCGCGCTGCGCGTTCTTCTGGCTCGCATGCAGGTGCCACAGGCGCCGGGGCCTGCTCTGGTCGCCGGCGGTGACCTTCTTCTCGGTGCCGCTCGCTGTCGATGACCATGCGCTATGCGCATCTGTCGCAGGATCACTTGTCCGAAGCGATGCGCCTGAATCCACTGGTATCGGCCCAGTCCGATGGAGTGGTTTGAATTTGGTCTAAATTCGGCCTAGCATGGGCTCCAAGTATGTTTCTACAGCAATGGAGGTACCGACTCATGCGAGTCGAGACAATCAGCTATCTAAAACGTCATGCAGCCGACCTGGATCTCTCTGAGCCGATGGTCGTCACGCAGAACGGTGTGCCCGCCTACGTGGTCGAGTCTTACGCCGAGCGGAAGATGCGTGACGAAGCAATAGCTTTGGTGAAGTTGCTTGCGATTGGCTCGCGCCAATACGCCGAAGGCAAGCATCGCTCTGCTGACGAGCTGAAGGATCGCCTTTCCAAGAGGTTTGCTCAGCCCGATTAAGGAAGATCGATGTCTACCGTTGTCGTACGTTTCACTGATACTGCAGAGCAAAGCATCGAAGACCAGGTCCACCACCTGGCACCATTCATAGGTCAGCAACAGGCGCTTCAGACGCTGCTGAACCTCTTGAATGAGATCGAAGAGAAGATTTCCCAGGCTCCCCAGGACTACCCCATCAGCCAGCAGGCAAGCCTTCTGGGCGTGTTGAACTATCGAGAGCTCAACACCGGCACCTACCGCATCTTCTACGAGCTGCATGAGCAGCAGGGCGAGGCCGCAGTCATCCTGGTATTGCGGGATAAGCAGAGCGTTGAGCAGCAACTGATTCGCTATTGCCTGATCGCTCCGTTCGGATGACCTTCAGAAGCGGAGTAGTCGCAAGATTCCTCAAAGCTGTGCCGGCGCTTCGACACTTTCCGAATCCCAGAAACGCAAAACCCCCAGAATCTCAACGATTTCAGGGGGTTAGCTAGGAATTCTGGAGGCGAAGGGAATCGAACTATCTAGTGAATACGGGGCTTTCAGGCTGTTTGAAAGTTCGGGTGTACATGTGGGTGTACAAGATGCCGGTTGCTGGGGCTGAATTGGCTATTTTTTGAGCAGTTCTTTTTATCGTTCGAGTTGATCGAATTCGCACGCTCTCAGCCCCTTAACTTTCCCAAAACGCACCTATGGTCCACCTACAAAACCTACAGAACCGCCTTCCTTGGCAATCGCTCCATCAGATCCACAACTTCATCTTGAGCGCCCTCACAATATCTCGTCTCAGGCAGCCATAGCGCACCGCATCAGCGCCATGATCCGGCCCGGTACTATCCAGGTCTTCCACTCTTTTCTGATCGCGTGCCAGCGTCGGTAGCGTCTCCCACAGGTAGGTGCATCCACGGCTGATATACAGGCCAGGCTTATCTACCTTCCCGGCATCAGCTAATAACCGCCGCATGATGTTCCATCCGGTGATTCGATCCGCCTTTTTAGCCGGCCTGAATGAGACCCGGCACCGTTGGAACTCATCTGCGATAGAGCCGGCTGCATGGCCTCCCTTGGCGAATATGGCATCGTCCGCCACCCCATAAGGACGGATGTCCCATCGCTTGCACATCTCTACGATTTCTTCCGCTAGCACAGGCACGGTCCACCCCAGCCCCGCGTTGGGATTGTCGCGCTTTGCCGTCACCAGCTCGTCTACCAGGACAAGGCTTCCCCTCGGGTAGAACTTCCCATCCGGGCCTTCACCGCCTGGCGACTGCGCGAAAATGTAAGTGGCACTCGGAGCTGATGAACCGAAGTCATGCGCAAGCCAGGTCTCCCAGGTGTCGGGAATGTGCTTCCACGGGTCAACTGCGTTCCGACCCTCATCGAGCACAGACGCGAAGTAGGCACCACGGTTCACAGCCCAATCGCCTGTCATCCATGCGCGCAGCAACTCGGGGTCATCGGGGCAGGCCGATTCGAGCTGGTCTCGGTACTGGTCGGTATCAATGAATCGGTTGCTGTCGAAGGTGGACGGCGCGTAGACCCACTGGCGTTTGCTCTTTGTCTCCAAGAAGGGCTTCCAGGGCGCCGTGGTGAACACATAACGCTTGGCTAGCCAGTAGTGCCCAGGGCCACCGGGGTTCGCCGCTACGATCATCCTGATTGGCATATCCTTGGGGCCGCGCAGGTTCGAGCGCATCAGGTCGAGCAGATCCGGGTTAGGGTACTGGCCCGCCTCATCCACGATCAGCAGTGTGAACGATCGGCCTTGGTACTTCGTGTAGTCCGCGTGCGTTTCGAGCTGGCCTAACTCCAGATAACCGCCGTTCGGGAAGCGCCAGACGTGTTCGGCGGCGTTGTATCGTGCGGCTGATCCGTAGACCGTGCCGTATAGCTCTCGGCAGATCAGTTCGAAGTCCGCCAAACCCTTGTAGGTGCGGCGCAGGTAGAGAATGCGGGCCTTCTCTTGGTACTGCTCGACGTGGCGCAGGCACAGCAGGGCCAGACCGTACGACTTGCCGCCACCACGGCCACCTCCACAGAACACGTCCAGTTCCTCAGGTAGCAGCATGATTCGCTGCTGAAAGTCGTTGAGTTCAATCGTCATGGCTCAGGCTCCCTTTTGACGGGCTAACGTCCCTGGCGAAGTCCTCCAGGCGCAGCGCCCCCGGAAGCTGGAAGTTGATAGAGACCTTGTTGGCGATCTCCGACTGATCCCCTTCGCGGTAGCCGTGACGCGCTTTCAACAGAAAGATGGCGGCGGTTACGTTGCCGCCCTTGGTTGCGTTCTCGTACAGTGCATTGAACAGAGCGTGATGCTCGCGTTCTCGGCCTTCGTCGAGCGCCTGTTGCAGCTCTGGGTGGATCTCCAGCCACTTGTTGAGAGTTTCCACGGTAGTGCCCAGCCGGTAGGCCAGACCTTTCTTGTTGTAGCCACTAGCGGCCAGTTCGAGCAGCGTCTCTGCTGCATTCGCTGGTGGCTTCTTGCGGGTGCCGGTGACGGCGTTTCGCGCTTTCTTCTCGGTCATAACGACAAAGGGGCCATTGCTGGCCCCTCCCTCACTTACTTGGTGACCAGGAAGGCCAGCGGGACGGCTTTCCGCTCGACTACGCGGCTCCAGTGGGCTGCTGTAGCAAGCTCCGCAATAGTCGGAGACTCACCAGCGATGGTGCCTTCTACCCAGGCGAAGCCGGCAGGGTGTACGGCCAGGTTCACGCGGGAATGCAGGATCTGTTGACCAGCACCACGGCCAGCACTCGGTAGGTTCTCCAGCTCCGTGCCATCTGCGACGGTTGGGGCAGTCAGGCCGAAGCCGATAGCGCCTTGACCGAAAAGAACGCTGGTGTAGTTGAAGCCGGTATCGCCGTCCGAAACCTTCGGCATTCCGTCATCGACGATGACAGCAAGACCACGATAGGTCGGCATCCGCATCGAGCCAGCGCTCGGTTGAACGAACTCGATGAGGTCGGCTTTCAGCGCCTGGCGGTAGAGGTCGGAGTGCATCGCGATGCCGGTAACGCCGTCCATTGCATCGCCAAGCGTGCCGGCAGCGTCGATGACTGCCTCGGGGCTGAATGCATTGGCGGTAGCGGCAGTGATATCGAGCACCATATCGGAGCTGTCGTTGGCCACGTTGTCGGCCAGTACCCCGTTAAGCGATGCGACAAGGCGGCGCTGTAGCTGGCGGTCCCAGTAGGCAACGGCGCGGTCTTGGATGCGCGCCATTGCATCAGATCCGGCCAGCTCGCTTGCCAGGTTCATTGCCGACCAGGACTGGTGCAGAAACGCCTTGCGGACGAGCTGCTTGCTTGCCTGAATCAGATTCGGAGTGGAGAAAACGGTGGGATCGTCGGAGCTAATGTTGGCCTCCTCATCCCCCAAATCACGCCAGAACGGCACAGAGAAAGAATCAGCACCAGCATTGAGCTGGGCAGTGATAACGGCGTTTCGTGCCATGACGCCGGATTGCACCAGGGCGGTACGCTCCATAGTGTTTTGCACGAGATAGTCGGTAAAGGCTTCGGGAACGATTACGTCGGTTAGGCGGGTAACGGCCATGAGATATTGCCTCGAATCAGAGTGGTTTGATTCGCAGGGTCACAGACTCAAGCGGAGGGGGTGGCCACGGGCCGGGGTGTAACGAGAGGGTGCCCACAGGGCGGAGGGAGCGACCCCCACAGGAGGTCGCTGTAACATTATAGCATTAGCGAAGACCAAAGCCAGCTTTGGCAGGCTGCGGTTCCCCGGCTGGGGCGGCTGTAGTGGTTTGGCCTCGGTAAGGCTGAGCAGAAGCGCCGCCACCCGTAGCGCGAGTGCCAATCAGGATGCGGTCCCACTTTCCCGTCTCGGCTAGCACTTTGCGCAGGTCGTCGCGGTTAAATCCAATCGGGCGCTGCTTGCCTCGGATATGGCCTTGCTCGGGCGGATCTTCGACAGTGACGCGCTCGCCTTCCTTGTTCAGCACCACGATATCGCCGGCTTCATCCAGCTCGAAGCTGAACTCTTCTTCAAGCTCTGCGCGGGCCAGTCGCGGGGAGACGACGAACAGGTCAGCCAGCATAGCGTCGAGCGGCTTATCGAGACGCAGACTGCGAACCTCTGCGCGTAGCGTTTCGAGTTCGCCGCTGCTGTCGTTGCTCTTGGCCTTCGCTCGCTTGAGTTCGTCCAGTAGCTCGGCATTCTTCTGGCGCAGGCGATCAAGCTCAGCGGTAAGTTCTTCGTGGTTGGGCTGGGTATTGTCGGTCATTGGTGTTCTCCGTGGATCTTCATGGTTTGTACAACGATGCTCAGGTAAGCGAGCGTCTGCCCGGATGGGCCTATCGCACCCTTGCTGCGAAGCTGGCCGGTGACGGTTAGCCGCGCATGTTTCGGTAATTTGCTTATCAGTTCCGCATGGGTGTCATTCAGCACCAAGGCGCGCACAGAACGGCGGGCCTCGTCGCTGTAGATCGTGCAGTAGCGGTGCCCCTCGGGCGTGGTTGAGAGAAACGAAGTCAGCCCGCCAGTAATGGTCGCTGTCAGCATTGGTGCCACCTCGGATTGGATTTGATGAGTGCGGCAACTGCGCGTGGATCGGCGTTTGCCTGTTCCTCTAGGTCGTGCCGGTCTACGAAGCCCTTCTCTATCAATTGCATCGTGCCGACCTCCAGTAGCGAGGCGACTGCTGCAAGCCAGCCCAGTTGAGGCGCGGTTATGGGGTCGTTTGCAGAGGGCTTTTTCTGAAAATGCGCCGATGGGGTGCCTACAGAACCTACAAAACTAGGTTTCGTTGGTTTTGTAGGTGCGTCGTCTGCGTGTTTTTCGATTTTCTGCATCCACCGTCCCATCATGCAGCCCTCCGCCAGACGTACCGCTTGGACGGGCGTCCGCCCTTATCGCTAGCGACTTCGTAGCCGATGACGATGTGGTGTTCGGCCAGGGTGGCGAGCGCATCGTTAACCGCTTCCAGCGAGTCGAGACCGGCCCAGCCTTTGAGCCGAACTTCCCTCGGGGTAAACGGCTCTGGCAGTTTTTCCTTGCGCTCCAGAATCAAGCGGGAGCCCATCAGCGGCGCATTGATCGCGGCACCGTACAGGCGCGCAGCGTGCGACTTGAGGTAATCGGCCCAGTCCAGGGCGCGAGCCGTGGCGTGCATGCAAACAGCCTCGGTCCCGCCGTCGATCAGGCCGAACAGCAAGGCCAGTCCGGCGATGGTCTGCGGCATCTTCATAAAGTGCGATTGCAGCGCCGGGTGGATATCGCCTTGCCTGATTTCGAGCATGTGCTCGGTGTACCAAGCGTTGAATAGCTCTTGCGCCTCAGGTACGAAGTGCAGCGCCTTGCGGGGTTCATCCGGCATCTGGTCCAGACGCTCGATAACCGCGTCTACCCGATCCTTGGCAGATTTGTTCGGCCAGCGATCCACGAGCGACCACTCCCGATCATCATCCGGCCATACCGCAAGTTGCAGGCGTTGCACCAGGCCATCGTCGAGTTCACCAGTGACCGCCCCGCGCACGAGTGGCGCGATACGCGAGGGCTGAATGCCGCCGATCAGCGAGAGGCAGCACGACTCGATAAACACGGTTCCGCGTCCGATCCGGTCATAAACGAAAGATCCGTTGCCGTCGAAGCATTCCAGGTAGAAGGCGCGACCAACTGCGCCATCCTCCGTCTGCATCGTTGCAAGCCATCCGCCCAGCTCGTCGCGTACTAGCAGCAGGCCGTTGGGGTTTTCGTTCAGCAGCTCGCCCAGCTTTTCCACCGTGGCATCGTTGACGATGTAGCGGCGGGCGACTGGTGCGGGTAGATCGTTTGCGAACTCGGTCAGGGCGGCTAGCGCGGCGTCCTTCTTGCCATCGGTCATCAGCTTCTTGGCTTTTTCCTTGGCGGACTTGCGCTCTAGGTCCAGGATTTCGCCAGCGGCCTTATGCTCGGTCATCGCGTCCCGGTGCTTTTCCCGCTCTTTTGCCTCCAGAGCAGCCAGCGGGCGTAGCGCCTGCTTCATTGCTGGTGACTTCATCGCGGAAGGTCTGCCGATGATGCAACCCCACTGATTCGGCACAACTTCCCAGTCGTCGTGCTGCTTCGGATGGATGCTGAACTTGCGACCAACCACAGCGCTAATTCCGACGATGAGCGCGACGGCTACGAAGTCTGGCGGGCACTGGGTACGGTCTGCCACGTCTCGGACGAAGTAGCGAAGCTCTTTCGGCAGTAGCTCATCCTCCCAGGGCAAGGCTGGGGTAAGTCCTACCGGCAGCGCTTGCGGCTGAATCGCTGGGTTGATGAATGACGCGAGCGCATGTTCTGGCATCTCGGCTGCGAAGCCTGGCAGCTGATCCAGCAAACTCCACTCGGTTGCAAAGCGATCTTTAGCGACGGCAGTCATTGATTCACCCCCAGTCGTTTCTTGGCCAGATCGAAGCGGGCTTGGTCTTCGGCGTCTAAGCGGCAGCCCTGCATCTGCATCGAGAGGCCGATCTGATAAATGGTGCGCTCATGCTGTACTGCGGCTTTGCTTGGTCCACGTCGCGGTTGATGCAGGCCGGGGAACAGGTCGCGCAATTCCAGGCCGATAGCGGCGGCGATATCGGTAGCAGTGCAACCAGCGAAGCAATGCAGCAGCACCTTGCCGTCGCTGGCCTCGCGAATGCTCAGGCTGGGGTCTTTGTCGTCGTGCGCCGGGCAGCACGCTTTCCACTTACCGGCACCGTCCGATTTCACCTTGTCGAGCCGGGCCAGGACTTTTTCCAGGCAAGCCGATCCCATCGGCGCGCAGGCGCCGTTTTGAATTTTCATGGTTACGCCCTCGGTTTAAGCGTGCGGCGGCGATTGCTCACGGCGTTGCCGGTATCGGCCAGGCGGGCAGAGAGTTCGCCCAGACTTTCCAGTAGCCAGCCAATGTCGGTGGCGGTCTGATCGTTCAGACCGGTCTGCCCATTTGAGGCGGTGCAGGCGAGCAGATTTCCGATAGCCGCAATTCCAAAGCCGAGGGTGATGCTGTATTGCTCGATTGCTCCGTCTACGCGCTGAAGCTTTTCCGGGGCCATGCTTTCAATGGCACCCATTGTCGGCAGCAGATCGTTCCAGTTCGGGACGTTGCTCATTTGGCACCCCCTACGGTTTCCAGGGAGCGGGCGCGGGCCATCGCTTCGTTGTAGCGGCGTAGGCGGACGGACAGTGACGAATCAGCGCGCAGGGCAGCGAAGGCGCGGGCCTTCCAGGCGGCGGCGTGGGTGGACGGATTGCGGGTAAGGGTAGTGCGCATGGGTGTAGCTCCTAGAGTTAAGGAGCTGCCACAGATCGTCGCCAAACGATTAAGGGTGGCAGCTGTACGCAGGTTGGCGAACCGAGACTCTAGGAACCCGGCAGACCTTTCGGTCTCCCACGCACAGCCGCCATAACTCGAAACGGCGGACGCAAAAAAAGCGCCTGCTATCGGATATGGGGCGCTTGTGCGCCTAGAAGTGTTCGGGTCGCCAAACCCGGTCACTGAATTTGCAGCGACAGGCCGACGATACATGCGGGGACGTGTGGATGCAAGAATCATCATTGCAAACCCTCCGGCGCGTCGTGAGTCACAGCGAACACGGCAACAAAGTTGCTCAGTTCTGGCACGGTGTAACCCTTGGTCGAGAGTATTGCCACCATCGCAGCGAGAGCTGCCAGTGCGGCTGCTTCGGTCGGATGGTTGTTGGAGCGGGCATAGCCGACCACCATTGGTAGAAGATCATTCATCATGAACGCCTCATGCGCGGTCATATCGAACGAGTTAGTATCGGACTGCATGCTGTGCAGGCCGCTTTCCTTTGCCGGGGCGGCCTTTTTCATGCGGCATCCCTCGCTTCGATCTTGGAGCGGAGCCAGCTTTCTACCTCGGACACGACGTAATACGCAGCGGCCTGGCGGGTATCGCCATCTTTGAGAGGCTTCGGGAAGGTGGGGTCTTTTTTGCGGAGCTTGTCCAGACCGGAACGGGACAAATCGAGCCATTCGCAAAGCGCGGGTTGGCGGATGAGTGCTTTTGATGGGGTACTGTCTAGGTGCATTTGAGCGCCTCCGTATTGGTGACGCTCCCCATTATTCACATGCAGGTGTTCAATAAAATTCGGCTGTCGTGCTGGAAATACGTTTCCCGTGCCGAAGTGATATTTTTACTTTTTCGATCTGCCCCTTTTCGAAGCGTGCGGGAATTCCCGAGCGACCTCGCTGATCCATCTTCTTAGTACAGGCATGGTGGGGCGTTGTTCTAGAAGTAGCGGATGCTCTGCCATCCATGCCCATATGATCTCCGTCATGTCGCCGGTTCGGATCATGCTGTTGCGGTCCTCTTGCCAAAGTGACCTGGCCTTCCCTTGTGCATACTCCGTAGCGATTTCAAGCTTCGCTAACGCCATTTCTCGCGGCAGGCTCTGCTTGGAAACCGTGATCTGAGCTTCTAGGGCCGCGATTCGTTGTTCTCTGGGAAGCCTGACCTCTTGTTCCAGATCTTCCGCCGCTGCACCTAACCGAAACATGGTCATCAGTACTCTGTACAGCTCCGTTTGATCAGATCCTTTCACCAAACTCCCACGGATTTCTTGCACCAGTGCTAGGACACCGCTAGCAGTTCTGCCTTGAATGCTATCGCCTACTAATGGCGATGCCTCCCTTTCCAGGTACGAGAGCATCGTCTCTAGATCTGTAAACCAATCCTTTGTCTCTCGCACCCAGCCGAAGGCCGTAAACTGCTCTGGCTTACTATGTTCTGTAGGTTTTGTAGGTAGGGTATCCGACCGTTTTTCGTTTTTCATGCGCGCACCAGCTCGACGATGTTGCTCTCGATGACGTTAACGCGACGGTCATAGTCGGCCCGTTGTGCCGGGGTCATGCCATCGGCCAGGCAGTCCAGGTAGTCGCAATACCACTGCATCATGGCGCGGCGCTGGGGCAGGTACTGGGCTTGGTTGTAGATGCCCGCTACGCCTTCTTCCTTGTGCGCTAGCTGGGCCTCTACATGGTCCCTATGCCACCCGTGTTCGCGTAATAGTGTGCTGGCGGTATGTCTGGTGCCGTGACCTACCAGGCGGCCTCTGTAGCCGATCTTGCGCAGCGTCAGGTTGATTGTGTTCTCGCTGATCACGGGCTGCTTCGCACCGATGCCGGGGAACAGATAACGGCCACGTCCAGTCAGCCGGTGCAGTTCGCGTAGCGCATCGAGCGCTTGGCGGGATAGTGGCACTACATGGTCGCGGCGGGTCTTCATCTTGGCCGCTGGGATCGTCCACAGAGCCGTTTCGAAGTCGATCTCTGACCACTCAGCCCATCGCACCATTCCAGGCCGTGAAGCCGTCCAGAGGCACAGCCAGGTCGCTGTACGGGCAGGCGTGCGGCTGGTGCTACCCCGCATGGCTTGCAGGAAGGCCGGTAGCTCAGGTTCCAGCAGGTGAGGGTATGGCTTAGCGCGTGGCGTCTTCGTGGCGATAGTGACCAGCTCGGACGCTGGGTTGACCTCGCACAGGCCACGGGCGATTGCCTGGCTGAATATCTGGCGTAGGGCAACGCGGATCTTGTCGCGTGTGTTCGTTGCGCCTCGGGCCTCGATGCTCTCCTGCAAAGCAACGCAGTCCCTCGGGGTAATCTCTGTGATCGGCTTATCGCCTAGCGCCGGCAGAATGTCGTTGTCCAGGTAGCCCCGCATTAGGCGGAGTGTGCTTTCGGCTAGGCCGTCATCCACCTTGCGCTGATACCAGTAGGCTACCGACTCGCGGAACGGGTTCAGCACAGCGGCCTCTCTGGCGGCTTTCTGCGCTGCTTTGTGCTGTACCGGATCTACGCCGTGGGCTACCAGTTCGCGTAGCTCCAGTGCTTTCTTGCGGGCTACCTTGGCTGGTATCTCGGGATAGCCCCCCAGGCCGTGCCAGCCCCAGCGCCCGTCAGGCTTCTTGTGACGTAGCAGCCAGCCCTTTTGACCATTGGCCTTCACGCGGAAGTACAGGCCGTTGCCGTCCAGCTCCCGGTATTCCTTGCTTTCAGGCTCTAGGCTCGCCAGTACCGTGTCTGCGAGCGGGCGTTTCCTGATCTCTGAACGCTTCATCCGTGTACACCTTAGTTAGGTCATTTTCCCCAGTGTACAAGCTGGTGTACAGCGTGGGCAATGCTATATGGGCATATCGGGAAGCATGTAGAAACAAGAAACCCCGCACTAGGCGGGGCTTCGAGGGTGTTTCCGGTGCATGTGGGAACATGTGGAAACGGGTATGTGGAGCGGGCGAAGGGAATCGAACCCTCGTCATGAGCTTGGGAAGCTCAGGTAATGCCATTATACGACGCCCGCTTGGGGGTGCCTTTTTACCAGAAGGCGGGGGCTTAGTGAAGCCTCGGTGACGGGTGTTTTTCCCCGGTTGCGGGTTGGGCCGGGCGGGGAATGCTCCCCCAGCATTGGGGGCAGTGAAAAGGGGCCATGCATCCTGCACGGCCCCTTCAGGGATACGCCATCGCTTTCAACCTGCCAACGCGGCGATCGGGATGCCCTGGGTGCTCGGCACGTAGGCCGGGGCCAGGATCGGCTGGCGCTGCGGGCGGAGGAAGGCGAGGAGGGCGTCCTGGGTGTCCTGCCAGCCCTGCTTGTGCTCGGCGTCGATGAAGTGTCCGACGTTGTCGATGGTGCGGAATTCGCTGTCGCGGATCAGCTGGCTGAACAGGCGCGCATCGGCGGGGCTGGTGTAGTCGTCCAGCTCGCCGTTGACGAACAGCATGGGGATGTCGATGCAGTTGAAGCGCTCCATGTAGCTTTCCGCGCTGAGCTTGAGCACCTCGCAGACCTGGAAGTGCATCTGCAGGTATTCGTGCTCGTCCAGGGCGCTGACGTGGCGGAAGTTGCAGCGCTTGAACAGCTGCGGCAGGTAGCGGCCGATGGTGTCGTTGATCAGGTTGGCGATGTTGCTGCGGTCGCAGGCCGCGAGGTAGTCCAGGCCGCGGTGCAGGTAGTCGAGCATGGCCGCGTTGAGCAGCGGGGAGAAGGAGTTGATCACCGCCTTCCTGATCCGGCTCGGGCGCTGCGCCAGGGCCAGCAGGGTGGCGACGCCGCCCCAGGAGAAGGACATCACCACGTCGGCGCGGAAGTGCTCGATCAGTCCGAGCAGCAGTTCGGCCTCGTATTCCTTGGAGATGAACTCCTTGTTGGCGTTGTGCGGCTTGGAGCGGCCGGCGTAGGGCTGGTCGAACAGCACCACGTTGAAGTGGGGCTGCAGGTACTTCACCGTTTGCGCGAAGGAGGCAGTAGTGGACAGCGAGCCATTGACCAGAATGATGGTCTGGCGAGCTTCCCTGTTGGCGTAGAACTCCGTGTAGATGTTGTGCTGGTGAATCGCGACGATGGCGGTTTCCGGCCTCATGTCGTTTCCTCCTGACGCATCTCATGAATGACGCACCCAGGCTCGGGTGCGAGAGGATTACCAGGCAGAGGAAAGCGCCTTGAGGTGACAGCTTCGTGTCACGCGGCGGAATTTAATAATTTCTTTATTTTCAGTGAGTTACGACATCAAAAGGGCTATCCCGACGCCGTTTTCTACGGGTCGGTGCGGACTCTTGATCAGGCAGGAAGGAAGCAGCGGGAAACGCTGAGAACCGCAAAAAATCTTCTTGGACGTGGTGCGTGACCGGCAAGTCACACACGGCTCAGAGTTAAGCAGTTCCGCCCGGGCGCTGCAACCGGCAGTTTTGACGCATCGCCGTGGAATCCGACGAAATGCATTTCTCCGCGTCGAAAATCCGGCAGGTCGCCAAGGGCCGATTACACTTCGTTGAAACGCAATCAATTCTCACTGAGGCACTGTCGTCTGCCTGGATGAAGCGTACCCCTCATCCAGGCCGGCACAATGGACGGGGCGGGTTCATGGCATGCAAACCTTCGCTTTGCGGGCTGGCGCTGACGCTGACGCTGGCCGCCGGCCTGTGCGCGGCGGCTCCGGCGACCAACCGGTTCGGCTGCGAAGAGCCCCTGCGCCTGGCCTTCCACGACAGCGACCTGTTCTACCGCGACGGCCAGGGCATCGATGCCGACCTCCTCGCCGAACTGCAGCTTCGCAGTGGCTGCAGCTTCGAAGCCTCGGTGCGGCCGCGCGAGGAGATCTGGAAGGCCTTGGCGGCCGGCGAGCTGGACATGGCGACCGGCGGAACGCTCAACGCGGAGCGGCGCAGGCAGGCGTTCTTCCTGCCCTACGCCTATGTCCGCGAGAAGCTGATCGTGCCGCTGCGCCTGGCGGCGCAGGTGCGCACCCTGGGCGACGTGCAGCAGATGCCGGGTGCGCGGCTGGGGGTGATTGCCGGTCATCAGCATGGCGTCTACATCGAATCGATGTTGCGGATACTGGGCGCTACGGGACGTGTGCAGGAATACCCCGACGAGGCCGCGGCGTTCGGCGCGTTGTTCGACGGCCGGATCGAGGCGCTGGTCGGCCACGAGCAGAATCTTTTTGGCTCGGCCAGGGATCCCGACAGCCGCAAGCAGTACCGCGTCTTCGATGTGGCCGAGGCGTCTGCGCTGGTGCATGGCCTGATGTTGTCGCGCCGGCATTTCAGCCCGGCGCAGAGCGCCGAGTGGCAGCGTCTGATGGACGGTCTGCGGCTGGACGGAAGTCTGGCGAGAATCGTGCATCGCAATGCGTCGCCGGAGGCAGCGGCGGATCTTCTCGACAGCAGTAATCACCGCAACGTCATGGAATAGGGCTGGCGAAATGAAAATATGCAGACGCGGTATTTCTCTCCAGCCCCTGGTCGCGGGCGCCATCATCGTCAGCATGCTGGTGCTCACCGGCGGCCTGCTGATCCAGGGTTACCGCGGCATCGAAGGCGCGCTGGTGACGGCCGCGGGCGAATCCGCCCGCCAGCTCGGCGCCACCATCAACGAATGCATCCGCCGCCTGATCGACCCGGCCGAAGCGACCCTGCGCCTGCTCACCCACGACTCGGTCGCCACCAGCGACAACCTGCCCGAACGCCTCGACCGGTTGCCGGCGCTGGTCGAGAACCTGCGCTCCAATCCCACCCTGAGCGCGGTCTACGTCGGCTATTCGAATGGCGAGTTCCTTCTCGTCCGCGGCCTGCGCGACGAGCCGATGCGCCAGCAGATGGAGGCGCCGGAAAAGGCCCGTTACCTGGTGCAGAGCATCACTCTGGACGAGAAGGGCGCCAGCCGCGGCGAATGGCGCTACTACGACGACGAGCTGCACCTGCTGGGGATGCGCGACAAGCCCGACTACCAGTTCGATCCGCGCCAGCGTCCCTGGTACAGCGAGGCCCAGGGCAGCAAGGGCACGGTCCTCACCTTGCCCTATGTGTTCTTCACCACCCACCAGATCGGCCTGACCCTGGCGCACCGCAGCGTCGACGGCTCCGCGGTGATCGGCATGGATGCCTCGGTGGACGACGTCGGCGAGGAGATGTACGGCCTGCGCAAGACCGCCAATACCGAGCTGGCGCTGGTGGACGGCAAGGGTTCGGTGATCGCCTATCCGGACCTGTCGCGCCTGCTGGTGCACAACGGCGACGAAACCCGCCTGGCCAGCCTCGATGAGCTGGGCGTGCCCAGCCTCAGGCACTTCGCCGGACTGCCGGTGGCGGAGGGCGTGCCACAGGCATTCGAGGTGGATGGCAACAGCTGGTACGGCGTGTGGGTGCCGCTGTCGGACTTCTCCACCAGCGAGGCGCGGGTGCTGGTCACCATCCCTTCCGACGAACTGCTCGCCGGCGCCCGACAGCTGCTGATGCAGCAGGCCTTGTGGGGCCTGGCGCTGCTGCTGGTGCTGCTGGGGATCGGCTGGTACATCGGCCAGCGCATCGCCCGGCCGCTGAGTACCCTGGCCGAGCAGGTCGGCGCCCTGGCGGCCTTCGATTTCTCCCGGCCGGTGGGCGTCGAGTCGCGGATTTCCGAGGTGCGCGATCTCAGTCGCGTGCTGCGCAGCATGTCGCGCACCATCCACAACTTCCAGTCGATCACCCTCACCCTGAGCCGCGAGACGTGCCTGGAAAGCATGCTCGAAGGCGTGCTCTCGCGCCTGGTGGAAGCCACCGGGGTGAAGGGCGGTGCGGTCTATCTGCTGCAGGAGGAGGACTACCGGCTGCGCCTGGCCTGCTCGGTGAGCGGCGAGCAGTACCCGCAGTCGATGCTGATCGAGGGCTTCGCCGAGGAGCGCCTGGAACGGCAGGTCCGCCAGGCCCTGGCGCGCGACGGCCAGTACCTGGCGGTCTCCCTGCGCAGCCGCGGCGAGGAACTGCTCGGCATACTGGTCCTGCAACTGGAGGAGAGCGACCACGGGCGCAAGCCGCGGCGGCCGTTCATGCGCTTCGTCGAGGAGCTTTCCGGCGCCGCCGCCGTGGCCATCGAGACGCGCCAGCTGATCGAGGCGCAGCAGCGTCTGCTGGACGCCATCATCAAGCTGCTCGCCGACGCCATCGACGCCAAGAGCCCCTACACCGGCGGGCACTGCGAGCGGGTCCCGCAGCTGGCCGGCATGCTGCTGGAAGAAGCCATCCACTCCAGGGATGGCGAGTTCGCCGACTTCGACATGAGCGACGCCGAGCGCTATGAATTCCAGATCGCCGCCTGGCTGCACGACTGCGGCAAGATCACCAGCCCGGAACACGTGGTGGACAAGGCGACCAAGCTGGAGACCCTATACAACCGCCTGCACGAGATCCGCATGCGTTTCGAGGTGCTCTGGCGCGACGCCGACATCGACTACTGGAGCGGCCGCGCCGCCGGCGGCGATGCGGCGCTGCTGGCGAGCCAGCGCGATGCCCGCCAGCAGCAGCTGGTCAGTGATTTCAGCTTCGTCGCCCAGGCCAATATCGGCGGCGAATGCATGAGCGACGAGGAGATCGAGCGCCTGCGCCGGATCGGCGAGCAGCGCTGGATGCGTCATTTCGACGACCGTATCGGCATCTCCTACGAGGAGAGCGAGCGCCTCGCGGCCATTCCGCCTGCCCCGCTGCCGGCCCCGGAATACCTTCTCGCCGACAAGCCCGAGCACCGCGTGTCCTGGGGCGAACGCAAGCCGCCGGTGGACCGCAACGATCCGCGCAACATCTGGGGCTTCGACATGCGCCTGCCGCCCTATGCCAGCAACTTCGGCGAGCTGTACAACCTCAGCGTGCGGCGCGGCACGCTGAACGAGGAAGAGCGCTTCAAGATCAACGAGCACATCGTGCAGACCCTGATGATGCTCACTACCCTGCCGCTGCCCAAGCACCTGCGGCGGGTGCCGACCATCGCCGGCAACCACCACGAGAAGATGGACGGCACCGGCTACCCGCGCCGCCTGACGCGCGAGCAGATGAGCATTCCCGAGCGGGTGATGGCGATCGCTGACATCTTCGAGGCGCTGACCGCGGCGGATCGCCCGTACAAGCCGGCGAAGACGCTGTCGGAGTCGCTGAAGATCCTCGCCATCATGGCCCGCGACCAGCACATCGATGGCGAACTGTTCCGCCTGTTCGTCAGCCGTGGCGTGTACCGCGAATACGGCGCGCAGTTCCTCGATCCGAAGCAGCTCGACGAGGTCGACGTGAAGGCGTTGCTGGAGATGGCCGAGCGGGAGTGGCAGAGCGTCTGAGAGCGTTTCTCTGATGGTTCCCACGCTCCTGCGTGGGAACCGTCCGGGGACGCTCCTGCGTCTCCACGCGGGAGCGTGGGGACGATGGGCCGTCGAGCTTATCGGTGGGCTACGGACTGTGCGTTGCGGTCGTTGCGCGCCAGCACCGAGCAGCTCTGCCCGGCGAGGAATTGCGAGGTCTTCAGCCACTCCTGCTGCGGGTAGTAGGCGAACACGTAGCTGCCTTCCTTCAGCGTGTCGATCAGCTTCTGCGCCACGGCCGGACGCACCGCCGGGCAGCCCTGGCTGCGGCCGAGGCGGCCGAGGGCGGGCACCACCTTCGGATCGGCGTAGGCGGCGGCGTGCATGACGATGGCGCGGTCCTCGCTGTTGTCGTTGAAGCCCGGCTCCAGGCCGAGCAGGCGCAGCGAGCGGCCATGCTTGCCACGGTAGGTGGCGCCGGTCTGGTAGAGGCCGATGGACGACTGGTAGCTGTTCACCCGGTTGGAGAACGAGGTGGCGAGATCGTCGCCGCTGTTCTTGCCGTGAGTGACCCATTCCTCGAACAGCAGCTTGCGCTGCTTCAGGTCGAAGACCCACAGGCGCTTGTCGCGCGAGGGCTTGGAATAGTCGATGACGGTCAGCAGCTCATCCGAGCCGCCCAGCCGCGTGCTGGCGCACTGGTAGGCGTTCAGCGCCAGGCGCAGCGCGGAGAGGCTGGTGGTCGGCGCCAGGCGATGCAGTTCCTCGGCGCTCGGCAGACGGCCGGCATGCGCCGCTTTCCAGCCGCCGAGGCTGAAGAGCGCGACGCTGGCGATGGTGATCCGGAAGATCCCCCAGAATTTCCTGATTGTCGGCATGAATGCAACGTTCCCATGGAATAAGTGTGGTTTTTTCAGGGAAGTGAAGCATTGTGCGTGATTTTTGATCAGTCCGCTGTCTGATTTTTGGCCGATTCCGATGTCATTGGTCGGCTGTTCGTGGTGATCACCGTGAAATCCGGATTGCTCCGCGTCTCGCGGGTCGACGGCAGGTCGGTGATCACCAGCGTGCTGCCGACATCCATCGCCAGCAACAGGGAGCGCAGGAACTGGCGGTCCATGCTGACCTTGCCGAGCTGCTCGGCGGGAGTCATGCCGCGTTCCGGATTGCTCACCTGTACTGCAGTCCAGCGTAGCGCAGGATTGTCGCTGATGATCTGCAGCGGATCGGGTTTCTCCAGCAGGGCGAAGGCCGCCACCCCGGACTTCTCGTGCGGATTCTCGAAGGCGACCGGCGCCGAGCCGATCTGCACGCCGCCACGGTAGACGTAGGCGCGCCGGTCGGCACGGCTGACCAGCACCGACAGCGGCCCCTGCAGTACGCCGGGATCGCTCCAGTACGGCTCCACCGGGGACAGCGGCGGGCCGCTGGGTCGGCCGTCGCTAACCGTCGGCGCCAGCAGTCCCGGATGGTCGACTTCCACCGGCGAGCTGCGGGCGTCGGAGATGATCACCGTGGTGCTGGAGAAGCCGGTGACCTCGTAGAGCTTCCTGGCGAACGCCATCGGCAGGCGGATGCAGCCGTGGGAGGCGGGATAGCCGGGCAGCCTGCCGGCATGCAGGGCGATGCCGTCCCAGGTCAGGCGCTGCATGTAGGGCATGGGGGCGTCGTCGTACAGGTCGGAGCGGTACTCGACCTTCTTCTGCAGGATGGAGAACACGCCGGTCGGGGTTTCCTTGCCCTTCTTGCCGGTGCTGACCGTGGCGACGCCGATGGCGATGCCGTTGCGGTAGACGAAGACGCGCTGCTCGCTGAGGCTTACCACCAGCGTGACCGGGCCCTGGGGGGAGATTTCCGGGTACCAGAGGAACTGCCCGGGCTTCAGCGTTCTCACGGCATGGGACAGATCGCTCAAGGGCGAAGGTTTGTTAGGCGAGGCAACGACCAGGCTGGTGGCCAGTCCGAATGCCAGTGCGGTCAACAGTCTCTTCATCGCCACCTTCCTGCGGTGCCCGGGTGTCAAGGCAGCTTAACTGCGAAGGGCGTGGCTGCAAACCGGGGGCTGCAGGAGCGGGCCATGCCCGCGAAAGGTATGGTACGGGTGGCGTCGTGGCGCCAGAACGGTGGACGTGAAAAGCCACGTCCACCCTACGCACGGGGGCAGTCCTGTAAGCGGGCCATGCCCGCGAAACTCCGGCGCTGGCGATGTCGCGCGCATGGCGCGCCCTAATGTGGCGGTGGATAACGCTGGCGCGTTATGCACCCTACGCAAAGCCACCGAACCCGCAGAAGCGGCTGTCAGCCGAGAACGGCGATTTCCGCAGCGGTCAGGGACCGGTATTGCCCGGGTGCGAGGGTGGGGTCCAGGTGCAGGCTGCCCATGCTCTCCCGGTGCAGGCGCGTCACCCTGTTCTGGAAGTGGCCGAACATGCGCTTGACCTGGTGATAGCGCCCCTCGTGCAGGGTCAGCCGCGCCGCGCGCGGGGCGAGGATGTCCAGTTGCGCGGGGAGGGTGGTGAGGTCCTCGAAGCGGAAGTACATGCCGCGGGCGAAGGTTTCCGCGTAGTGCGCCCCGATCGGGTCTTCGGTCTCGACGTAATACACCTTGGGCAGCTTGCGCCCGGGCAGGGTCATGCGTCGCGACCACTGGCCGTCGTTGGTGATCAGCAGCAGGCCGGTGGTGTTGTAGTCGAGCCGGCCGCCGATGTGCAGTTCGTCCTTGTCCGGCTCGTCGAGCAGGTCGAGCACGGTGCGGTGTTCCGGGTCGCGGGTGGCGCTGACGCAGCCCTGCGGCTTGTGCAGCATGAAGTAGCGCGCCGGCTTGCCCTGCTGCAGCGTCTCGCCGTCCAGCTCCACCCGGCTGAATACCCGCACCTCGTGGCGCCCGTCGCGCACCGGCTGGCCGTCCACCTTCACGCGTCCCGACGCCAGCAGGAGGCGGGCATCCTGGCGGCCGAACTGCGGCAGGTTGGCGAGGAAGCGGTCGAGGCGCATCAGTCGTGTTCGGGCGGCAGGTTGGCGGCGCAGCGCGGACACAGGCAGGCGCGGTTGCGCTGTTCGGGCGGGATGCGTTCCAGCGCGGCGGGATCGACGCGGGTCTCGAAGCACCAGCACGCCTCGCCCCGGCGTTCGGGATCGGCCTGGGTGCAGCGGTTGCTGTGGCCGCAGAGCGGGCAGCGGGTCGG
The DNA here is from genome assembly GCF_900103845.1 of Pseudomonas jinjuensis. Classification (GTDB taxonomy): domain Bacteria; phylum Pseudomonadota; class Gammaproteobacteria; order Pseudomonadales; family Pseudomonadaceae; genus Pseudomonas; species Pseudomonas jinjuensis. The sequence goes on along the minus strand of NZ_FNIJ01000006.1, from coordinate 286,458 downwards.
GTCGAGGGTGTCGGTCATGCCGGTGGGCGGGTGATTGCGCGGGGCGCATAGGGTGGAGCGTCGCATGGTGTGGCGCAAGGGGTTTCGGATGGAGAGCCCGGTTTCGGGCTTGCGGGCACCTTATGCTGCTGTGCGACTTTCCCGAAAGTTCCCGGCGTTATATGTAAATTGATGATTTACAAAGGGTTTACCTTCGACTGCGGCACCCGGTTGCGGCACATCTGTCTGATCCTGTGAGTCCGACAAGCATTGGCCTGCAATTCCGCACGGCAACCGGACCTTCAGGAGGCGCCATGCGTCGCATCATCGCTGCTCTGCTGCTGTTCCTTCCGCTGACCGGCTGCGTGGTCCACGAGCACCACCATGACAACGACCGCTACCGCGGCTGGAAAGACCGTTCCCATTACGACCGCCCGGTGCCGCGCAATTACGACCGGCGCGACCATGACCGCCGCGACCGGGACCACCGGGACCGCGACTGGCACCGCTGAGTCCGCTCAATCCTGCCGCTGCGGAGCGGGCTGGGTGGCCTGGTCCTCGCGCAGCAGGTATTCGACGAACACGCTGGCCGCCGGCGACAGGCTGCGGCTGGCGTGGCGTACCAGGCCGTAGGCCGAGCCCTGGCGCTTGCCGTCTTCCCCCGGCTGCGGCCAGCGCACGGTCGCCAGTTCTCCGCTCGCCACGTCCCGGGCCACCACGTCCCAGGAGGCCACGCAGACCACGTCGCTGCCTTTCACCAGTTCCTTGAGCAGCAGAACGTCGTCGCACTGCACGCCGAGCGACTGTACGTGACCGAGGGTGCGCGCCAGCCGCTCCAGGGCGCTGGGCGGCAGGCGCGGACCGGCCAGGGGATAGCCTCCGAGATCCTCCGGCGTGACCCGGGCACGGCCGTGCAGCGGGTGGCCCGGGCGGCAGAACAGTACGATGCGGTGGGGTTGCAGCGGCTGGATGTCCAGCCGCGGGTCGTCCATCAATTCCCGGCAATCGGCGACGAACAGCTCCAGTTCGTCATCCAGCAGGCGCTGGTGGAGGACCTGCCAGTTCTCGATGGTGAGCAGCACCGCGACCTTCGGGTGGGCGCTGCTGTAGCGCGCGAGCGTCTGCGGAATCAGCCGTGCCGCCGGCAACGGGCCGCAGCCCAGGCGCAGTTCCCCGGTTTCCAGGTTGGCCAGTTGCTGCACGGCATTGTCCAGCGCGCGGCTGCCGGCCAGCAGCCGGCGCGCATGCTCCAGCACCAGCCGGCCGTGGGCGGTGAGTGTCACTCCGCGCGGATTGCGATCCACCAGCCGGCAGTTCAGCTGGCTTTCCAGCGCCTGGATGCTGCGCGACAGCGCCGGCTGGCTGAGACTCACCGCTTCCGCGGCGCGGGCGAAATGGCCGTGGTCGGCGAGGGCGGCGAAGTGGCGGAGCTGGCGTAGGTCGTTCATGCGTATGCTGCATCGGATGTTCGATTGGAATGCATTGGAATTATTGACTGGCTCGTCGGCATAGTGCGAGGGCAATTCCAATAACAAAGGTTTCCGGAGCGCTTCGATGATTCGCCTTTCCGCCGCCATTTTCCTGGCCAGCATTTCACCCTCCCTGATGGCCGCCGACGTCGACGGCCCCAAACCGCCGACTGCCTTCACCATCCAGGCGCAGAAGCAGGTCAAGGCGAGCCTGCCGTTCAGCGACCGCGCCGACTTCGGGCGTGTCGAGAAGGGCCTGGTCAAGCGCCCGGAAAACCTGGTGATCAGGAACGAGGACGGCAGCGTCGCCTGGCAGCTGGGCGGCTACGAGTTCCTCGCCGACGGCAAGGACTTCGACAGCATCAACCCGAGCCTGCAGCGCCAGGCGCTGCTCAACCTCAAGTACGGCCTGTACAAGGTCGCCGACGGCATCTACCAGGTACGTGGCTTCGACCTGGCCAACATCACCTTCGTCGAGGGCAAGAGCGGCTGGATCGTCATCGATCCGCTGACTACCCCGGCGACGTCGACGGCCGCCTATGAACTGGTCAGCCAGGAGCTCGGGAAGAAGCCGGTCAAGGTCATCGTCTACAGCCACGCCCATGCCGACCACTTCGGCGGCGTGCGTGGCCTCGCCAGCCAGGAGCAGGTGGACAAGGGCGAGGTGCAGATCGTCGCGCCGAACGGCTTCATGGAAGCCGCGATCAAGGAGAACGTGCTGGCCGGCAATGCCATGATGCGCCGCGCCTCCTACCAGTACGGCTCGCTGCTGCCGCGGGGACCGCAGGGGATGGTCGACATGGCCATCGGCAAGGCCACGGCGCGCGGCCCGCTGACACTGCTGGCGCCCACCCGGGTGATCAAGGGGGCGCTGGAGGATGTCCAGCTGGACGGCGTGACCTTCACCTTCCAGAACACCCCGGGCACCGAATCGCCGGCGGAAATGAACATCTGGCTGCCGCAGCAGAAGGTGCTGCTGGTTTCCGAGAACGTGACCGGCACGCTGCACAACCTCTACACCCTGCGTGGCGCCGAGACCCGCGACGCGCTGGGCTGGAGCAAATACATCAACGAAGTGCTGCACCGCTTCGGCGACCAGGCCGAGGTGATGATCGCCTCGCACAACTGGCCGCGCTGGGGCCATGACGACATCGTCCGCACGCTGGAGAAGCAGCGCGACCTGTACGGCTACCTCCACGACCAGACCCTGCACCAGGCCAACCAGGGCGTGACCATCAACCAGATCCACGAGCACATCGAGCTGCCGAAGGCGCTGGCCAACGAGTGGTACAACCGCGGCTACCACGGCTCGGTCAGCCACAACGTGCGCGCCGTGGTGAACAAGTACCTGGGTTACTACGACGGCAACCCGGCGACGCTCAATCCGCTGGCGCCGGAGGAATCGGCGAAGAAGTACGTGGAATTCATGGGCGGCGGCGAGAGCCTGCTGAAGATGGCCCGCCACTGCTACGAGCAGGGCGAGTACCGCTGGGTGGTGGAAGTGGTCAACAAGCTGGTCTTCGCCGAACCGGGCAACAAGGCCGCCCGCGAACTGCAGGCCGACGCCCTGGAGCAGCTCGGCTACCAGGCGGAGAACGCCGGCTGGCGCAACAGCTACCTGACCGCTGCGCAGGAGCTGCGCAAGGGCGTGCCGCGCAAGCTGCCGGTGCCGAAGATGGCCGGTGGTGACGCGCTGAAGGCAATGGATACCGGCCTGATCTTCGACTACCTGGGCGTGCGCCTGGATGCGGCGAAGGCCGAGGGCAAGGACATCGCCATCAATCTGGTGCTGCCGGACATCGACAGGAAATACCTGGTGGAGCTGAAGAACTCGCACCTGAACAACATCGAGGGCGTGCAGAGCCCGAAGGCCGGGCAGACCGTGACCATCGACCGCGCGGATCTCAACCGCCTGCTGCTCAAGGAGGTTTCCGCCGCCAGGCTGATCGCCGAGGGCAAGCTGAAGTCCTCCGGCGACCCGCAGCTGCTGGGACAGCTGTTCGGCATGCTCGACGACTTCAACTTCTGGTTCGACATCGCCACGCCGGCCGGCCAGGAAGGCTGATGGAAGGGCCCGGTGCCCCTGCACCGGGCTTTTCGCCGGGTCCCGTCAGGATTCGAACAGTTTCTGCACCGAGGAGAAGTCCTTCTCCGCATAACCCTTCTTCAGCAGCATGCGGTACAGGCTCAGCGCCAGGCTTCCCATCGGCGTGCTGTTGCCGGTCAGCGCCGCGGCCTCCTGGGCGAGGCCCAGGTCCTTGGCCATCAGCGCCGACATGAAGCCGCCCTCGTACTCGCGCGAGGCGGGGGCGTTCTCCATCACCCCGGGCCAGGGGTTGTACACCTCCAGCGCCCAGTTGCCGCCGGAGCTGCGGCGCATGATCTCGGACAGCACCTTCGGATCGAGACCGTTGGCCACGCCCAGCGCGAGGGATTCGGCGGTGCCGATCATCAGCACGGCGAGCAGCTGGTTGTTGCACACCTTGGCGACCTGCCCGGCGCCGTCGCCGCCGGCGTGGAAGATGTTGCGGCCCATGGCCTCGAACACCGGCCGGGCCTTCTCCAGCACCGCCTCGTCGCCGCCGACCATGAAGGTCAGGGTGCCGGCGGCCGCGCCGGCTGTGCCGCCGGAGACCGGCGCGTCGAGCATCTCGAGGCCGCGTTCGGCGGCGGCATGGTGCACCTTGCGCGCCGAGGCCGGGGCGATGGTCGAGCATTCCAGCACCAGGGTGCCGGGGGCGATGTGCGCCAGCAGGCCGTCGTCGCCGAGGTAGAGGCTTTCCACATGGTGGCTGGCGGGCAGCATGCTGATCACCACGTCGACGCCCTGCACCGCGTCGCGGGCGCTGCGCGCGGCGCTGGCGCCCTGGGCGACGGCGGTGTCGATGGCGCTCTGCACCAGGTCGAAGACCCGCAGCAGGTAGCCGGCCTTGAGCAGGTTGGCGGCCATCGGCGCACCCATGTGGCCCAGGCCGAGGAAGGCGATCTGTTTCATCTTCGTTCTCCTGTCAGGTAGGAGAAGTGTAGATAGCCGACCGGATAACGACGGGGGATGTACTTGGACTGTAGGAGCGGGCCATGCCCGCGACCGGTTTGGGGCCTGGGTCGCGGGCATGGCCCGCTCCTACAGGGGGGCGCGAGCAGGATCACAGATCCGCCAGCGGATGCGCCCCCTCCCAGGTCGGCGTGAAGTGTGCCTCGATCACCGCCGCCGGAATCGCCGTCACGTCCGGCCAGTGCCAGTTCGGCTTGTTGTCCTTGTCGATCAGCCGGGCGCGCACGCCTTCCGGGAATTCCGGGTGGCGGCAGCAGTTCAGGCTCATGGCGTATTCCATGCGGAACACTTCGGCGGTGGACAGGTGGCGGGCGCGTTTGATCTGTTCCCAGACCAGGTGCGCGGTCAGCGGGCAGCCGGCCTTGAGCGTGGCGGCGCCGCGGGCGATCAGCGGGTCGGCGTCGTCCACGCGGGCGACCAGCGCCTGCCAGGCTTCGACCAGGTTCGCGCCGTCGAGCAGCGCGTCGATGCGTTCGCGGCGTGGCAGCAGCTGGGCTTCCGGCAGTTCGGCGCGGGCCTCGTGTTCCAGCGCCCTGAGCAGGCTGTGCAGCTGCACGTCGGCCTGGTCGCGCCAGTTCAGTTGAACCAGCCCTTCGATCAGGTCGTCCTGCTGCGAGTCGAGCAGGAAGCGGTCGGCCAGGTCGAGGTCGAGGGCGTCGCGGGCGTTCATCTGCGTGGTGGTCAGGCCGAGGAACAGGCCGAGCTTGCCCGGCAGGCGGGCGAGGAACCAGCTGGCGCCGACGTCCGGGTACAGGCCGATGTTCATCTCCGGCATCGCCAGCCGGCTCGACGGGGTGACGATGCGCACGCCGGAGCCCTGCATCAGGCCCATGCCGCCGCCCATCACGTAGCCGTGGGCCCAGCAGATCAGCGGCTTAGGATAGGCGTGGATGGCGTAGTCGAGGCGGTATTCGTCGGCGAAGAAGCGGCGGGCGAGGGCGGGTACCTCGCCGGGATGCTCGCGGCAGGCGTCGACCAGCTTGCGCACGTCGCCGCCGGCGCAGAAGGCCTTGGCGCCGTTGCCGCGCAGCAGCACGCAGGCGATCTGCGGGTCTTTCGCCCAGGCATTCAGGCGCTCGCCCAGCGCCTCGATCATCGGCAGGCTGAGGGCGTTCAGGCTCTTCTCCGAGTCGAGCGTGGCGACGCCGATGCGGTAGCCGTGCAGGCTGGGGCGTTCTTCGAACAGTACGTTCATGCAGGCAGTCTCGTGATTGTTTGTTGCGCCGTTATTTATTGCGCCGTTATTTATTACGCCACTGGGGCTCGCGTTTTTCCAGGAAGGCGTTGACGCCCTCGCGGGTGTCGTCGGCATCGAACAGGTCGACGAAGCGCTCGCGCTCCTCCGGCAGCCAGCTGTTCGGGCCGCGTTCGCGGGCGCCCTGGATCAGCGGCTTGATGGTGCGTACCGCCACCGGGCTCTGGCGCGCCACCTTGGCTGCCAGCAGCAGCGCGGTACCGCGCGCCTCGCCGCTGTCCACCACCTGCTCGACCAGGCCGATGCGCAGGGCGGTCTCGGCGTCGATGCGCTCGCCGCAGAGGATCATGCGCTTGGCCCAGCCTTCGCCCACCAGCCAGGACAGCGCCTGGGTGCCGCCGGCGCAGGGCAGCAGGCCGACCGCGGCTTCCGGCAGGGCCATCTGCGCCTGGCGCTCGGCGATGCGGATGTCGCAGGCCAGCGCGCACTCCAGGCCGCCACCCATGGCGTAGCCGTTGATCGCGGCGATGGACACGCCGCGGAAGTCGCGCAGCGCCTCGAAGGCTTCGCCGAAGCGGCGCGCCATCTCGCGGGCGCGGGCCTTGTCGCCGTCGGCGAACATGTTCAGGTCCGCGCCGGCGGAGAAGAACTTCGGACCCTGGCCGGTGACCACCAGCGCGTAGATGTCATCGTCGCGGTTGAGGTGCTCGACGACCTGGCGCAGGCCGATCAGCGAATCGCGGTCCCAGGTGTTGGCCGGCGGGTGGTTGATGGTGATCAGCGCGGTGTGGCCGTGCTTTTCCACGGTCAGCTTGTGGGTGAGGTCGAAGACGCCGGGCTTGTAGGGTTCTACGGCATTGCTCATGAGTCTCTCCTGGTCTCGATGCCGCGCCGGGCGCAGGCAGGGATGGTGTCGGTGACTGTAGGCAGCGGGGCGGCCTTCAGTCCATGTCCGATCTGTTCAGTTTCGCCCGCGCGGGGCGGGCGGTTTTTCCATTGGGATGGCATGTTCCCGTAGGTTGGGTGGAGCGAAGCGATACCCAACATTCCACAGCCGCATGGATATCGCTGCGCTCAACCCATCCTACGAAGAGCAGCCACGTGCAGGCGTTACAACAACCGATCCAGCATCCCCCCCTGTTCCAGCAGCCGGCGGGCGACGATCACGCGCATGATCTCGTTGGTGCCTTCGAGGATCTGGTGCACCCGCGCGTCGCGCACCCAGCGCTCCAGCGGGTAGTCGTTGAGGTAGCCGTAGCCGCCGTGCAGTTGCAGCGCGTCGTTGCACAGGGCGAAGCAGCGATCGGTGGCGAAGCGCTTGGCCATGGCGCAGTACAGCGTCGCCTCGCCGTCCTTGTGGTCCAGCTTGTGCGCGGCCAGGCGCACCATCTGCCGGCTGGCGGTGAGGTCGGTGATCATGTCGGCGAGCTTGAACTGCAGGGCCTGGAACTCCGCCAGCGCCTTGCCGAACTGCTTGCGTTCCTCGACGTAGCGCAGCGACTGCTCCAGCGCGGCCTGGGCGGCGCCGAGGGAGCAGCTGGCGATGTTCAGGCGGCCGCCATCGAGGCCCTTCATGGCATAGATGAAGCCCTGGCCTTCCGGGCCGATGCGGTTGGACGCCGGGATGCGCACGCCCTCGAAGGTGATGGTGCGGGTCGGCTGGGCCTTCCAGCCCATCTTGTCCTCGTTGCGGCCGTAGCGGATGCCTTCGGCGTTGGCCGGCACCAGGAAGCAGGAGATGCCCTTGGCGCCTTCCACCCCGGTGCGCGCCATGACGATCAGCACGTCGGTGCTGCCGGCGCCGGAGATGAAGGTCTTGGCGCCGTCCAGCACGTACTCGTCGCCATCGCGGCGCGCCCGGGTGCGCAGGTTGGCGGCGTCGGAGCCGGCATCCGGCTCGGTCAGGCAGTAGGAAGCCAGCAGCTCGCCGCCGATCAGCCCCGGCAGCCACTGTTCCTTCAGCGCCTCGTCGCCGAAGGAGGCGAGCATCCAGGCCGCCATGTTGTGGATGGTGATGTAGGCGGTGGTGGCGACGCAGCCGGCGGCCAGTTGCTCGAAGATCAGCGAGGCGGACAGCCGCGACAGCCCGAGGCCGCCGTCTTCCTCGCGGATGTACAGGCCGAGGTAGCCCTGTTCGGCGGCGCGGCGGATCACGTCCACCGGGAAGTGGTGCTGGCGGTCCCAGTCGGCGGCGTGCGGCGCCAGCTCGTGGCTGGAGAAGGCGCGGGCGCTTTCCACCAGCAGGCGTTGTTCTTCGGTGAGGTCGAAATTCATGCGGCTTCCTCTTTCTTGTACTGCCGTCGGGCTATTTCAGATGGATGGTCATGTTCGGTCCGCCGACCGGGGAGTCGTCGAACCAGCGGGTGGTCACGGTCTTGGTCTCGCTGTAGAAGCGCACTGCCTGCTTGCCGTAGGCGTGCAGGTCGCCATAGAAGGAGCCCTTCCAGCCGGTGAAGGAGAAGAAGGGGAGCGGCACCGGGATCGGCACGTTGATGCCCACCTGGCCGACTTCCACCGCGTGCTGGTAGTGCCGCGCGGCGCCGCCGGAGCGGGTGAACAGGCTGGTGCCGTTGCCGTAGGGGTTGGCGTTGACCAGGGCGATGGCCTCGTCGAGGGTGTCGACTTCCAGGCAGATCAGCACCGGGCCGAAGATTTCCTCGCGGTAGATGGTCATCTTCGGCGTCACCCCGCGGAACAGGGTCGGGCCGAGCCAGTTGCCGTCCGGGAAGCCTTCCACCTGGCACTGCGAGCCGTCGAGCAGGCACTCGGCGCCTTCCGCCTTGCCCTCGGCGATCAGGCGCAGCACCCGCTGTTTCGCCTGCGGGCTGATCAGCGGGCCGTAGGAGGCGCCCTGGTCCTTCCAGTGGCCGGGCCTGAGTTCGGCCATGCGCTCGGCCAGCTCGGGAATCCACTCGCGCGATTCGCCGACGAACACCGCCGTGCTGATCGCCATGCAGCGCTGGCCGGCGGCGCCGCAGCTGGAGCCGATCAGGTTGCTGATCACCTGGTCCTTGTGCGCGTCGGGGAGGATCACCATGTGGTTCTTCGCCCCGGCGAACGCCTGCACGCGCTTCAGGTGCGCGGTGCCGGTGCGGTAGACGTGCTGGCCGACGGCGACCGAGCCGACGAAGGAGATGGCGCGGATGTCCGGGTGGGTGAGCAGCGCGTCGACCTGTTCGCGGCCGCCGTGGATCACCTGCAGCACGCCCTTCGGCGCGCCGGCCTCGATGAACAGCTCGGCCAGCCAGTTGGGCGTCAGCGGGTCCTGCTCGGAAGGCTTGAGGACGAAGGTGTTGCCGCAGGCGATGGCCATCGGGAACATCCACAGCGGGATCATCGCCGGGAAGTTGAACGGGGTGATCCCGGCGCATACGCCGAGGGGCTGGATCCAGCTGGCGGTGTCGATGTCGCGGGCGACGTTCTCCACCGTCTCGCCCATCACCAGGCTGGCGACGTTGGCGGCGTGCTCGACCACCTCGATGCCGCGCCAGATGTCGCCCTTGGCGTCGGCGAAGTTCTTGCCGGTCTCGCTGGCGAGCAGCTCGGCCAGTTCGTCGTGGTGTTCCTTGAGCAGCTGCTGGTAGCGCAGCATCAGCCGCGCGCGTTCGGTGACCGGCGTCTCGCGCCATTCGAGGAAGGCCGAGCGGGCGCTGGCCACGGCGGCCTCGATCTCCTCGCTGGTGGCCTTGGGCGCCAGCGCCAGCACTTCCTGGGTCGCCGGATCGGTGACTTCGATCAGCTCGCGGGAGCGACTCTGGCGCCACTCGCCGTCGATCAGCTGGGGAATGGTCCTGGCCATGGCAGCCTTCCTTCCCGGTTCGCCGGGTATTGTCGTTGGGGGAGAGCGCCGGCAGGCGCTTTGTTGTTGTTTATAGCCGTCCGGGAAGGCGCTGTGGATTGACGATCTTGCGCCAGGGATGGACGATATTGCTGTTCATCCCGTCTCCGGAGAGTCGCTTCGCATGGCCCGCAGTCCACTCACTTCCGCCTGGCCGCTGCCCCAGGACGGCGTGCGCTTCATCACCCCGCCGCGCCTGCGCCGGACCCTGGCGCGGCATCCGCTGGGACAGGCGTGCTATCCGCTGGCGCTGGGCTACTACCCGAACGCCGGCGAGCACCGCATGCAGCGCGACGCGCCGGATGACTACCTGCTGATCTACTGCCGCTCCGGGCAGGGCTGGCTGGAAACCCCGGATGGACGATTCGAGGTGGCTGGCGGCGATCTCCTGCTGCTGCCCAAGGGCCGGCCGCATGCCTATGGCGCCGATGAACGGCGGCCCTGGTCGATCTTCTGGGTGCATCTGGACGGCACCCTGATCGAGGAATACCTGCGCCCGCTGGGCAAGTCGCCGCGCCTGCGCATCGGCGTGCAGCCGCGCCTGCTGGCGGAGTTCGACGCGCTGCTCGGCCTGCGCCGCCAGGGTCTCAGCCTGCCGCACTTCATCCACGCCGCGCACCTGCTGCAGAGCCTGCTGACCTCGCTGGCGCTGCGCCCGGTGCGGGCCAGCCTGAAGTCCGGGCGGGTGCTGGACATCGAGGCGGTGCAGGCGATGATGCGCGACCACCTGCACGACGCCCTCAACCTCGACGGCCTGGCCGCGCAGTTCAAGCTGTCGCGCTTCCACTTCGCCAAGACCTACCGCGCGCTGACCGGCCAGGCGCCGATCCAGGATTTCATCCGCCTGAAGATGGCCCACGCCTGCCGCCTGCTCGACGAGGGCAGCCTGGAGGTGCGCCAGGTCGCCGAGCAGCTCGGCTATGCCGATCCGTACTACTTCTCGCGGCTGTTCAAGCGCGTGGTGGGCATGGCGCCCACTCACTACCGGGCGCTGCACCAGGGCTGAGGATCAGCAGCGGCTGCCGAGCAGCAGGCGCCAGCGGGTGATGGCACCGTCCAGGGATTCGCGCAGGACGGCGGGATCGGCGGGCAGGGTGGGGCAGGCGGCCAGCAGGCGGCGGTAGGCGGGAAGATCGTCGGTCGCCGGGGATTCTTCCTGCAGCAGGCGGGCGACCTGCAGCAGGTCGGTCAGGTCGGCCGGGCCGGGGTGCTGGCGCTGGCGATCCAGGCGGTAGCGGGCGCATTCGATCATCACCGTGGGCAGCTTCCATACCGTCATCACCACCACGCCGACGCTGCCGGACAGTTGCTCGCAGAGATCGTGCAGGCCCTGTTCGTCGCGCGGGCGCTCCGGCCAGCGCTGCAGCTCGGCCAGCAGAGGCAGGCTGCCGACATCCTGCAGCAGGCCGGCGAGCAGCGCGTCGGCGGCATCCGCCACGCCGCTGCATTCGGCCAGCGCGGCGCAGCAGGCTGCGCATTCCAGGGCGGCCTGCCAGCGGGCGCGGAATACCCGCTGGAACAGCGCATCGGTGCCGATGAACAGGTTGCGCAGGCTGAAGCTCAGCACCAGGCTCTGCAGCCGGCGCGTGCCCAGGCGGGCCAGCACGTCGCGCAGCGAGGTGCACGGACGCACGCCGCGCAGCAGCGGGCTGTCGGCGTACTGCATGAGCCAGGCGGCCAGCGGCGGGTCGGCGTTGATCGCCCGGCACAGTCGCTCCAGCGAGGTGCGCGGGTCCTCCAGCAGGCGGCGCACGCGCAGCAGCGCCTCGGGCATCTGCGGGACCCGCGCTTCGCCCTTGAGGAAGCGGTTGTACAGGGCGAAGCGCAGGGCGTCGGCGGTCAGGGGCGTGGTGGGCGATTCCATTCGGCTTTTCACGTTGACAAGGGGACGGGGCTTTTCTAGGGTGCGGCGGCCATTTTCCATCAGGTGCGCCATGAGCCCGAGCGACGATCGTATCAAACTGGAACCCGGCTGGAAGGCCGCCCTGCGCGAGGAATTCGAAAAGCCCTACATGAAGGAGCTGAGCGACTTCCTGCGCACCGAGAAGGCGGCCGGCAAGGTGATCTACCCGCCCGGCCCGCTGATCTTCAACGCGCTGAATTCGACGCCGCTGGACAAGGTGAAGGTCGTCATCATCGGCCAGGACCCCTACCACGGCCCGGGCCAGGCCCACGGCCTGTGCTTCTCGGTACAGCCCGGCGTGCCGGTGCCGCCGTCCTTGCAGAACATCTACAAGGAACTCAAGCGCGACCTGAACATCGACATGCCCGGGCACGGCTACCTGCAGCACTGGGCCGAGCAGGGCGTTCTGCTGCTCAACACCTCGCTCACCGTCGAGCAGGCGCGCGCCGGTTCGCATGCCGGCGCCGGCTGGCAGCAGTTCACCGACAAGGTGATCGAGGTGGTCAGCCAGCAGCGCGACCACCTGGTGTTCCTGCTCTGGGGCTCCCATGCGCAGAGCAAGCAGAAGCTGCTCGACCCGCAGAAGCACCTGATCCTCAAGTCGGCGCACCCGTCGCCGCTGTCGGCGTACCGGGGGTTCCTCGGCAACGGGCATTTCAGCCGGACCAACAAGTTCCTCGTCGAACATGGGGAGCAGCCGATCGATTGGGCTCTGCCGCCGGTGTGATTTGTTCGCTGTAGGAGCGGGCCATGCCCGCGAATCGCGCGCCCGCGCGTACACAAAAAAAGGCCCGCACAAGGCGGGCCTGAAAATCGCCGGGCACTCTTCCGGCGAGCGTGGTTGCTTCAGTCGAGGGCTTCCGCCCGTCGCTGCCAGAGCCTGAAACACGGCTCCGCCAGAAACAGCACCAGTACCAGCCGCAACACCTGCAGCGCCGTCACCAGCGGCACGGAAAGCTGCAGCGCCTCCGCCGTCAAGCTCAGTTCGGCGATGCCGCCGGGCATCACGCCGAGCAGCAGCGACTGGCGATCCAGCGTGCCGAGCCAGCCGAGCAGTGCCGCCACCAGCGCGGCGGCGAGCATCATCCACAGGGTGCAGAGCAGGCTGCGGCCGACGAAGGCCGGGGCGCCGCGGAAGAAGCTGCGTTCGAAATGACAGCCCAGGGCGCTGCCGATCAGCCACTGGCCGAGGGCGCTGCTGCCGTGGGGCAGGGCGATCTGCAGGTCGCAGGCGATGCAGGCGACGGCGCTGACCAGCAGCGGGCCGAGCAGCCAGGGATTGGGCTGGCGCAGTTTCTGCCAGAGCACTGCCAGCACCGCGCCGGCCGGCAGCAGGAGGGCCAGCCAGCGCCAGTCCACCGGCAGGGAATGCGTCTGCGGCGCGGGCGTCTCCAGCAGGAACTTGAACGCCGCCGGCACCAGCAGCACCACCAGCAACAGACGCAGGCTCTGCGCCGCGGCTACGCGGCTGAGCACCGCGCCGTGGCGGCTGCCGAGGTTGACCATCTCGCTGGCGCCGCCCGGCATGCTGGCGAAGAAGGCGGTGGCGCGGTCCTCGCCGCCGCGGCGCATGAGCACGATGGCCAGGACGCTGGAGAGGGTGGTCGCCAGTGCGCCGACCAGCACGATGCCGCCGTGCGCCAGCACCTGTTCCACCACCGCCGGGGTGAAGTGCAGGCCGATGCCGGTGCCCACCAGCCACTGCCCGCACTTGCGCGCGCCGGGGACTTCGCCCAGGCGCCAGTCGAACAGGCAGCGGGCGACGATCACCGCCAGCAGCGAGCCGATCATCCACGGCAGCGGCCAGCCGACCAGACTGGCCAGCCAGCCGCCGAGGGCGCCGATCAGGGGCGTTGCCCAGAAGCGGCGCCAGTGCATGTCACGCATCGGCCAGTTCGCCCGCGGCGGCGCGGCGGGCGCGCTTGCGCCAGGCGCGGTACAGCGGCAGGCCGAGCATCAGCGCCACCAGCGCCCAGGTGCCCAGGGTGATCGGGCTGGACCAGAGGATCGACAGCTCGCCGCTGGAGATCGACAGCGCGCGGCGCAGGTTCTGTTCCATCAGCCCGCCGAGAATGAAGCCGAGCAGCAGCGGCGACAGCGGGAAGTCCAGCTTGCGCAGGATGTAGCCGAGGATGCCGATGGCGACCATCAGGAACAGGTCGAAGGTGGTGGCATGCACGGCGTACACGCCGATCGCGGTGATGATCGCAATGCCCGGCACCAGCGCCCAGTTCGGCACCGAGAGGATGCGGGTGAAGACCCGGACCATCGGCACGTTGAGGATGATCAGCATGACGTTGGCGACGAACAGCGAGGCGATCAGGCCCCAGACGATCTGCGGCTGCTCCTGGAACAGCAGCGGGCCGGGGGTGATGTTGTACAGCGACAGCGCGCCGATCATCACCGCGGTGGTGCCGGAACCGGGCACGCCGAGGGTCAGCATCGGCACCAGCGCGCCGCAGGCGGAGGCGCCGATGGCGGTTTCCGGGGCGGCCAGGCCGCGCATGTCGCCCTGGCCGAACTTGCCCTTTTCGCCGGCATACTTCTTCTCGGTCATGTAGGCCACCGCGCTGGCCAGGGTCGCGCCGGCGCCAGGCAGCACGCCCATGACGAAGCCGAGCAGTCCGCAACGCAGGTTGACGACGAATACCGACGCCGCTTCCCTGAGGTTGAACAGCATGCGCCCGCTGGCCTTGACCGCCTGGTGGCCATGGTGGGTCTTCTCCAGCAGCAGGAGGATCTCGCTGACCGAGAACAGCCCGAGCACCAGCACGACGAACTGGATGCCGTCGGAGACGTGGATGTTGTCGAAGGTGAAGCGGTACACGCCGCTGTTGGCGTCGATCCCGACGCTCGACAGGAACAGCCCGAGCAGCGCCGCCAGCAACGTCTTCAGCGGTTTGTTGCCGGCCAGGCCGCCGAGGGCGACGATGGCGAACACCATCAGCACGAAGTATTCCGCCGGGCCGAAGGCGATAGCCCATTTCGCCAGCAGCGGCGCGAACAGCACCATGCCGCAGGTGGCGATGAACGCGCCGATGAACGAACTCCACGCCGACAGCGACAGCGCCACACCGGCCAGGCCCTTGCGCGCCATGGGATAGCCGTCGAGGGTGGTCATCACGGTGGAGGCTTCACCGGGGATGTTCAGCAGGATCGAGGAGATCCGCCCGCCGTACTCGCAGCCGAGGTACACGGCGGCGAGCAGGATCAGCGCCGACTCCGGCGGCAGGCCGAGGGCGAAGGCCACCGGGATCAGCAGGGCGACGCCGTTGATCGGACCAAGGCCGGGGAGCAGGCCGACGACGGTGCCGATCAGGGTGCCGATCAGCGCGGTGATCAGGTTGTACGGGCTCAGGGCGACGCCGAAGCCCTGGCCGAGATAGCTCAAGGTTTCCATCTGGCAGACCTCAGATCGGAAGGATTTCGAGGACGCCCAGCGGCAGCGGGACGTCGAGTGTGCGGTCGAACAGCAGGTACAGGCCGATGCTCAGCAGCGTCGCCATGACCGCGCTGTGCAGCGGCCGGCCGCCGTAGATCAGCGCGATGAAGGTGCCGATCAGGGCGCTGGCGGGGATGAAGCCGAGCGGTTCGAACAGCCCGGCATACACCAGCAGCAGGACGACGCAGAGAATCACCTTGCGCAGCAGCGCGCCTTCCAGCGGCGGCTCGTCCGCGTCGCGGTGGATCGGCGTCGGACGCACGATCAGCCAGGCCAGGCCGATGGTCATCAGGCCGAGGCAGAGCAGCGGATAGGCGCGCGGGCCGACCGGCTCGTAGGAGAACGGCGCCTGGTATTCCCAGGCGATCAGGGCGAAGGCGACGCAGGCGAACAGCCAGGCGCCGGCGAACAGCCGCTGGTAGAGGCTGGTCTGGGACATGGGGGATTCTCCTGGCGGCGCCGCAGGGCGCGGCGCCGCCGCGCAAGGAGTTACTGGATCAGGCCGAATTCGCGGGCCAGCTGCTTGTACTGGGCGACCTGCTTCTTCACGTAGGTGTCCAGTTCCTGGCCGGTCATGGCGAAGGGGAACAGCTCGCGCTGGTCGCGCAGCCTGGCGAAGTCCTCGGAAGCCAGCAGCTTGTCGAAGGAGTTCTTCCAGAACGCGTAGTCCTCGTCGCTGACCTTCGGTCCGACGTAGAAGCCGCGCACCACCGGCCAGACGATGTCGAAGCCCTGTTCCCTGGCGGTGGGGATGTCGCGCATGCCTTCGTCCGGCAGGCGCTCCTCGGAGAACACCGCAAGCAGGCGCATCTTGCCGGCGCGGATGTGCGGCATGGAGTCGGAGATGTCCGTGCTGCCCACCTGGATGTGCCCGCCGAGCAGCGCCGTGGCGATCTCGCCGCCGCCTTCCAGGGCGACGTAGCGCAGCTGCTTCGGATCGATGCCCGCGGCCTTGGCGATCAGCGCCGTCTGCATCCAGTCCTGGCTGCCGACGGTGCCGCCGGAACCGATCACCACCTTGCCCGGGTCGGCCTTGAGCGCGGCCACCAGGTCGCCGAGGGTCTTGTACGGCGAGTCGGCGCGCACGGCGATGGCGCCGTAGCTGGTGCCGACCGCCGCCAGCCACTTCACCGCGTTCTCGTCGAAGCGGCCGAACTTGCCCTGGGCCAGGTTCAGCAGCGAGCCGCTGGAGAAGGCGGTGATGCTGTTGCCGTCGGCCGGACGCTGGGCGACCACTGCGTTGTAGGCCACCGCGCCGACGCCGCCGGGCATGTAGGTGACGCGCATCGGCTTGGACAGCAGCTTGGCGTCCAGCAGCGCGCTCTGCGCCAGCTTGCAGGTCAGGTCGAAGCCGCCGCCGGGGGAGGCCGGGGCAATGCATTCGGGGCGCTTGGGTTCGGCGGCCAGGGCGCCGGCGAACAGCAGGGTGGCGCCGGCGAGGGTGAGCGAAAGCAGCTTGCGGGACATGGCGGATTTCCTCTTGTTGTTATCGGTTTACCAGATCGGCAGGGAATAGCTGATATAGAAGCGCGTTTCGTCGGCGTCGCGGGCGAAGCTGGAGCGGTAGGTGGCGTTGCGCAGGCGCAGCGCCAGGTCCTTCAGCGGGCCGCTCTGGAACACGTACTTGAGGTCGGTGTTGCGTTCCCATTCCTTGCCGTCGTCGGTCAGGCCGGCGATCTCCGCGTCGTCGCCCTTGATGTAGCGGTTCATCAGGGTCAGGCCGGGGATGCCGAGGGCGGCGAAGTCGAAGTCGTGGCGCAGCTGCCAGGAGCGTTCGTCGGTATCGGCGAAGTCGCCGACCTGGACGAAGTTGACCAGGTAGGGGTTGCTGCCATCGATGTAGGGGAAGGCGCTGTCGCCGCTCATCTTCTGCAGGCCGAGGCTGAATTTGTGCGCGCCGATGGCGTAGGCGAACATGCCGTTGAGGGCGCGGTTGTCGATCTTGCCGCCGCGCGCCTCGCCCTGGTCGTCGCTGATCGCCAGGCGCAGGTCGGCGCTCAGTTTCCCGGCGCCGAGCTTGTGGCTGGCGAGCAGGCCGATGAAGTGCTGGTCGTAGACCTCGTCGAGCTGGGCGAAGTGGTAGCGGCCGGTGAGGCTGTCGTTGAACCGGTAGTCGCCGCCGGCCAGGTCGTAGTGCTCGCCGGCTACGCTGCCGAGGAAGCGGCGGTTCTTGTTGTTCAGCGCCAGGTCCTGGTCGTCGGTGGAGTCGCGGTCCTTGGCCTTTTCCAGGCGGCCGCCGGTGAAGTTCAGGCCCGGCAGGTCGGTGGAGTTGAGCAGGCCGCCCTCGAAGGTCTGCGGGAACAGGCGGCTGTCGTTGGGCTGCAGGGTCGGCAGGTCGGGGACCAGGGTGCCGAGTTTCAGCTCGGTCCGCGAGGCCTTGAGCTTGGCGGTCAGGCCGAGCTTGCTGTACTCGTCGGCGGCGCGGCCGTCGTCGTGGGTCGGCAGCAGGCCGGAGCCGGTGCGGTCCGGGCTGGAATCCAGCTTGAGGCCGAGCATGCCCAGCGCGTCGAGGCCGACGCCGATGGTGCCGGGGGTGTAGCCGGACTGGAAGTCGAGGATGAAACCCTGCGCCCATTCCTCGCGCTTGGACTGGCCGGAGCCGTCGCGGAAGTCGCGGTTGAAATAGATGTTCTGGGTCTGCAGGGTGGCGCTGCTGTCTTCGATGAAGCCGGCGGCCTGGGCGAGCGGGGCGAAGCCGGCGAAGGTCGCGGCGGCGGTGATGCCCGCGGGGATGAACCGGGCGGGGATGCGGGGTGCTACAGCCATTTTGGCAGTGAGCATCGGGTGGTCTCCATTCTTGTTGTTGTCGCGGAAGCACGCCACGCCGCCTCCCGCTTTCCGGACAGTCTTCGCTGTCTGCCAGCGATGCTAACGGGCTAAGCTTTCGCCAGGCTTTCAATTGCCTTTCGCGTTCTTTTCGGCACATTTCGCCAATTCACAGCGCCGTGCGGGCGGTTAAACTGCGCGCCCGATGCCCTCAGCCCGAGGAGAAACCTTCAGTGCGCATCCTCCTGGTCGAAGACCACCCCGAGCTGGCCGATAGCGTCGCCCAGGCCCTGAAATCCGCCGGCTGGACGGTGGACCTGCTGCGCGATGGCGTATCCGCCGACCTGGCCCTGGCCAGCGAGGAATACGCCCTGGCGATCCTCGATGTCGGCCTGCCGCGGATGGATGGCTTTCAGGTGCTGGCGCGCCTGCGCGAGCGCGGCAAGACCCTGCCGGTGCTGATGCTCACCGCCCGCGGCGAGGTGAAGGACCGCGTGCACGGGCTGAACCTGGGCGCCGACGACTACCTGGCCAAGCCCTTCGAACTGAGCGAGCTGGAAGCGCGGGTCAAGGCGCTGCTGCGCCGTAGCGTGCTCGGCGGCGAACAGCAGCAGCGCTGCGGCGAGCTGGTCTACGACCTAGACGCGCGGCGCTTCAGCCTGGCCGGCCAGACGCTGAGCCTGACCTCCCGCGAGCAGGCCGTGCTGGAGGCGCTGATCGCCCGGCCGGGTCGGGTGATGAGCAAGGAGCAGCTGGCCGGGCAGGTGTTCGGCCTGGACGAGGAAGCCAGCGCCGACGCCATCGAGATCTACGTCCACCGCCTGCGCAAGAAGCTGGAAGGCAGCGCGGTGCGCATCGTCACCTTCCGCGGCCTCGGCTACCTGCTCGAGGCCACGGATGCCTGAGGCGGGTTTCCGTCTGCGCCTGCTCGGCGCCGGCAGCCTGCGCGGGCGGCTGCTTTGGCGTCTCGGCTGGATGCTGATGATCCTCCTGCTGCTGGGCAGCATGGCGACCTACTGGAGCGCCCGCCACGCCGCCGATACCGCCTACGACCGCACCCTGCTGGCGTCGGCGCGGGACATCGCCGACGGCCTGTACACCCGCGACGGCCGCCTGCGCGCCAACATTCCCTATATCGCCCTGGACAGCTTCGCCTTCGACAGCGAGGGGCGCATCTTCTACCAGGTGACCGATCCCCGCGGACAGCTGATCTCCGGCTACGAGAACCTGCCGGCGGCGCCCGACGGCACGCCGCGCACCGAGGACTATCCGGCGCTGGCGCGCTTCTATACCGCCGAATTCCAGGGGCAGGGCGTGCGGGTGGTCAGCCTGCTGCAGCCGGTGACCCAGCCGGAACTCAACGGCATGGCGGAAATCCGCGTGGCGGAAACCCTCGGCGCGCGCGAACGGCTGGCGCGCAACCTGCTCGGCGATACCCTGCTGCACCTGGGCCTGTCGGCGCTGGCCGCTTTGCTGATGGTGTGGTACGCGGTGAGCGCCGGCCTGCGCCCGCTGGACCGCCTGCGCGAGGCGGTGGAGGAGCGCCAGCCGGACGACCTGCGCCCGCTGCCGGAGGTGGCGGTGCAGCGCGAACTGCGCCCGCTGGTCGGCGCGCTCAACCATTTCACCGCACGCCTGCGCGGCCTGTTCGAGCGGCAGTCGCAGTTCATCGCCGATGCGTCCCATGAGCTGCGCACCCCGCTGGCGGCGCTCAAGGCGCGGCTGGAACTGGGCCTGCGCGAGCAGGAGCCGCAGGCCTGGCGCAGCGCGCTGGAGGATGCGGTGCAGGGCACCGACCGCCTGACCGTGCTGGCCAACCGGGTGCTGTCCCTGGCGCGCGTCGAGAGCGGCGCCCGCGCCATCGCCGAGGGTGGCGGCGAGGCGATCGACCTGTCGCAGCTGTCCCGCGAGCAGGGCATGGTCCTGGCTCCGCTGGCCCACGCGCGCGGCGTGGCGCTGGCGCTGGAGGCGGAGCAGGAAGTCTGGATCACCGGCGACCCGACGCTGCTCCACGAACTGCTGAACAACCTGGTGGACAACGCCATGGCCCACGCGCGGGGTAACGTGATCATCCGCGTCGCCGCGCCGGCGGTGCTGGAAGTGGAGGACGACGGCCCGGGGATTCCCGAGGAGGAGCGCGAGAAGGTCTTCGAACGCTTCTACCGGCGCCGCCAGGAAGGCACTGGCCTGGGGCTGGCCATCGTCGGCGAGATCTGCCGCGCCCACCGCGCCCGGATCGAGCTGGGCCACGGCGAGATGGGCGGGCTGCTGGTGCGGGTGAGCTTCCCGGCAGAAGACGATTCAGCGGCGTAGGGCGGGTTCATCGTTCCCACGCTCCTGCGTCCGGCGCCGATGCGGTGGCGGATAACGCTGGCGCGTTATTCGCCCTGCGGGGATGGTTTCTGCCGAATCTGTAGGAGCGGGCCATGCCCGCGACCGCGCATTGCTACTGCAACATCCCCATCGCCGCGTCCATCGCCGCGGAAAGCTCCTGGTCGGCCTTCAGGTCCGCGTTCGGGTCGAGGCCGAGCTTGGCGAAGGCCGGGATGCTCGACCAGTCCAGCTCGGTGAAGGGATGCGGCGTGCCGAGATGGCTCTGCAGGGTGGCGACCTGGACGATGTCCACGTAGTCGACCCGCGCCGAGTCGCGCCGGAAGTCGAGGTACTGGCCGGGAACCGCGGCGATCGGCGCGGGGAAGTCCCAGGTCATGAGGATGCGCTCGCCGACCTGCGGGTGGATGCGCTCGATCACGTGGTTGAGGCTGATGGAGTCGGCCAGCAGTTCGCTGTTCTCTTCGGCGAAGGTCAGGATCGGCAGCACGCCGATCTGGTGCATCAGCCCGGCCAGCATGGCCTGGTCCGGCATCAGGCGGGTGAAATGGCGGCACAATGCATGGCAGATGCCGGCGATTTCCGTGCTCTTGTTCCAGGCTTCGCGCATCTTGCGGTCGACCACGTCGGAGGTGGCCTGGAACATCTGCTCCATCGCCAGGCCGGTGGCGAGGTTGCAGGTGTAGTTGATGCCGAGCCGGCTGACGGCGGTCTGCAGGTCGGTGATTTCCTTGCTGGTGCGCAGCAGCGGGCTGTTCACCACCTTGATGATGCGCGCGGCGAGGGCGGCGTCGTTGCCGATCACCCGGCTCAGCGCCTGGATGCTGACGTCCGGGTCTTCCGCCGCCTCGCGCACGCGCAGCGCCACTTCGGGGAGGGTGGGCAGGACCAGGTCGTCGTTGTCGATCGCGCGCAGCAGTTGTTCTTGTACCGTTTCGACAAGCTTGCTCATGCTCGTTCCTTGTTCTGGCGCCGGCCGTGCGGGCACGGCGCTGCGGGGCGTTCCGTGCGCTCAGCGCTGGATTTCGCGGTCGCTGTCGAGTGTATAGGGCAGGTCCAGCAGGCTCAGAGGGCGTTCATCGGCCAGACGGATGCGGTTGTCGGCTACCGCGTCGTCCTGCACGACGGCGAGCAGTTCGATGGAGTTCTCGCTGCGCGCGGCCAGCACCACTTCGCCGACGCTGCTGCCGTGCACTGGCGAGAACAGTTCGGTCCCCGGTTCCGGCAGGGCCTCGCCGTCCAGGGCCAGGCGGTGCAGGCGGCGCTTCAGGCGGCCGAGGTACTGCATGCGCGCGACGATTTCCTGGCCGGTGTAGCAGCCCTTCCTGAAGCTGACGCCGCCGACCGCCTGCAGGTTGATCATCTGCGGGATGAACTGTTCGCGGGTCGGGCCGAAGACCTGGCCGATGCCGGCGCGGACCTGGGCCAGCAGCCAGTCGTTCAGGCTGCCTTCCGGGAGTTTCGCGGCCAGCCGGCTGCGCAGTTCGGCGGCTTGCGCGGCCGGCGCCCAGAGTTCGGCGCGGCCGTCGGAGAGGCGCACGGCGATCAGTTCGCCGGCACGCGCCACGCGGTCGCTTTCCGCCGGGAGCTGCAGGCCGAGCCCGGCCAGCAGGGCATCGCCGCCGCGCAGGCCGAAGCGCACCCAGGCGGTGCTTTCATCGCCCAGCGTGACCTTGGAGAACACCGCATATTTCTTCAGGTCCGCCAGTTGCGCTTCCAGCAGGTCGGCGGCCATCGCCAGCAGGTAGCCGTCGCCCTGCGGCAGGATGCGGAAGCTCGACAGCAGGCGCCCCTTCACGTTGCTACGGCCGCCGAGGCTGGCGGTCTCGTCGTTGAGGTAGTTCAGGTTGCAGGTCAGCTGGCCCTGGAGGAACTTGCCAGCGTCCACGCCGCGCACGGCGAGGAGGCCTTCGTGAGTCAGGACGGTGAAGAACGCGGAGTCGGCCATTGGGTATCGCTGGAGGAATGAGGAGGGGAACCCATCATAGAGCCCGCGCCGGAGCTTGTCAGCGGGTGTCGGCGGCGGGGCGCATGGGTATAATGGCCGCCGTTTCGTGGATGCCCGGCGTTCGCGCAAACCCGATGCAATCCCCGAGGAACCGCTGATGACCGATGAAACCGAACTGAAACGACTCGCCTGGCACAGCCGTCGCGGCATGCTGGAACTGGATGTGCTGCTGCTGCCCTTCGTCGAGGAGGCCTACCCGGCGCTGGATGCCGAGGACCAGGCGCGCTTCCGCAAGCTGCTCGACTGCGAGGACCAGGACATGTTCGGCTGGTTCATGCAGCGTGGGGAGCCGCAGGACCCGGACCTGCGCCGCATCGTCAAGATCATCCTGGATCGTGTCCAGCCGGCTTGAGCCCTTCGAATGCCGCTGGCGCGCTTCCCGGCGCCTGCTGGCGGTCTACCTGATCTTCCTGGCGCTGGCGGTGGTTTCGCTGCTGCTGGCTGCCATTCCCGCCTTCCTTCAGCTTCCCGGTCTGCTGGCCTGCCTCGCCCACGCGCTGTGGACGCTGCCGCGCCGGGTGCTGCTGCGTTCTCCCGATTCCTACGGTGGCCTGCGTCACGATCTGGATGGCTGGCAGCTGTGGAGCGAGCGCTCAGGCTGGCAGCGGGTGCAACTGCGTCCGGACAGCCTGGCGCTGCCACAGCTGATCGTGCTGCGTTTCCGCCGCCCGGGGCGCCTGTTCAGCGAGGGAGTGTGCCTGCCGGCGGACAGCCTGGCGCCGGATCTGCACCGGCGCCTGCGTGTCCGTTTGCGCTTCAGCCGAGATAGATGGGCGGAGCCAGGATAGTGTCCCTGGCTTCCGGGAGCTGTTCGGGGTAGTCGAGGGTGTAGTGCAGGCCGCGGCTTTCGTGGCGCTGCATGGCCGAGCGGATGATCAGCTCGGCGACCAGCGCCAGGTTGCGCAGTTCGATCAGGTCGCGGCTGACCTTGTAGTTGCTGTAGAACTCGTCGATCTCGCTGAGCAGCAGGCGCACCCGGTGCATGGCGCGCTGCAGGCGCTTGTTGGTGCGCACGATGCCGACATAGTCCCACATGAATCGCCGCAGTTCGTCCCAGTTGTGCGCGATGATTACGTCTTCGTCCGAATCGGTCACCTGGCTGGCGTCCCAGCTCGGCAGGGCGTTGGGCTGCGGCGTGTCATCGAGCTTGGCGAGGATGTCCGCCGCCGCCGAGCGGGCGTAGACGAAGCATTCCAGCAGCGAGTTGCTGGCCAGCCGGTTGGCGCCGTGCAGGCCGGTGAAGGTGGTTTCGCCGATGGCGTAGAGGTTCGGCACGTCGGTGTGGCCGTGCTGGTCGACCACCACGCCGCCGCAGGTGTAGTGGGCCGCCGGCACCACCGGGATGGGCTCGCGGGTGATGTCGATGCCGAAGTCCAGGCAGCGTTCGTAGACGGTGGGGAAGTGCGCCTTGATGAAGTCCGCCGGCTTGTGGCTGATGTCGAGGTAGACGCAGTCGATGCCGAGGCGCTTCATCTCGTGGTCGATGGCGCGGGCGACGATGTCGCGCGGCGCCAGTTCGGCGCGCTCGTCGAAGCGCGGCATGAAGCGTTCGCCGCTGGGCAGGCGCAGCAGGGCGCCTTCGCCGCGCAGCGCTTCGGTCATCAGGAAACTCTTGGCCTGCGGGTGGTACAGGCAGGTCGGGTGGAACTGGTTGAACTCCAGGTTGCCGACCCTGCAGCCGGCGCGCCAGGCCATGGCGATGCCGTCGCCGGAATTGCCGTCCGGGTTGCTGGTATAGAGGTAGACCTTGCTGGCGCCGCCGCAGGCGAGAATGGTGAAGCGCGCGGAGAAGGTGTCCACCTGGCCGCTGTCGCGATCCAGCACGTAGGCGCCCAGGCAGCGCTGTCCCTGGATGCCGAGCTTGCGTTCGGTGATCAGGTCGACTGCCACGCGCTGCGACAGCAGTTCGATGTTCGGGCACTGCCGGGCCTTCTCCAGCAGGGTGTTGAAGATGGCGGCGCCGGTGGCGTCGGCGGCATGGATGATGCGCCGGTGGCTGTGGCCGCCTTCGCGGGTCAGGTGAAACTCGAAACCGCCGTCTTCGCTCGGCTGGTGATCGTGGGTGAAGGGCACGCCCTGTTCGATCAGCCATTCGATGGCTTCGCGGCTATGCTCGACTGTGAAGCGCACGGCGTCTTCGCGGCACAGGCCGCCCCCGGCGATCAGGGTGTCCTCGACGTGGGATTCGACGGTGTCGGTATCGTCCAGCACCGCGGCGACCCCGCCCTGCGCCCAGAACGTGGAGCCCTGGGACAGCTCGCCCTTGCTCAGTACGGCAATGCGAAGGTGCGCAGGCAGCGTCAGGGCAAGGCTGAGGCCCGCGGCCCCGCTGCCGATCACAAGTACATCGTGCTGAAAGTGCTGGCTCATGCCCGGATTCCAGAAAATGGCGCCCTAGTATATAGAACGGCGGACCTGCACAATAGCGCGCGCCTGAGGCTGCGCAGTGCTTCCACGCCTTCTGCGGGGAGCGCGATCACCGGAACTTTTCCGCCGAACCTGGCTCTGAAGGAGGATGTCCCGGCCCTTTCCGCCGGCGCCAGAAGCGCGCGGAAAGGCCAGGGCATCTGTCCGATACAGTTGAGTTAGGCGGGGGTGGAATGAATACCTTGATCCAACGCAAAAAAACTGTGCGGCAAAGCTTGGAGGGGAGAACTTTTGCAAAAGGTCCGAGTCTATCTTGGCAGGACGATTCACCAGGGTGCTCAAAGCTCCAGGATTCCAGAGGAGCTTTCATGCTGACCCAGGAACAGGATCAACAACTGGTCGAGCGAGTGCAGCGCGGAGACAAGCGCGCCTTCGATCTTCTGGTGTTGAAGTATCAGCACAAGATTCTGGGGCTGATCGTGCGTTTCGTGCATGACGCCCAGGAGGCCCAGGATGTTGCGCAGGAAGCGTTCATCAAGGCGTATCGCGCCTTGGGCAACTTCCGCGGCGACAGTGCTTTTTATACGTGGTTGTACCGCATAGCCATCAATACCGCGAAGAACCATCTGGTAGCCCGCGGTCGGCGACCCCCGGATAGCGATGTGACTGCCGAGGATGCCGAGTTCTTCGAAGGCGATCACGCCCTGAAGGATATCGAGTCGCCGGAAAGGGCCATGTTGCGGGATGAAATCGAGGAAACCGTCCATCGAACCATCCAGCAGCTGCCCGAGGACCTTCGCACCGCGCTGACACTGCGCGAGTTCGAGGGGCTGAGTTACGAAGATATTGCCACCGTGATGCAATGCCCGGTGGGAACGGTCCGCTCACGGATATTCCGTGCGCGGGAGGCGATCGACAAGGCTTTGCAGCCCTTGTTGCATGAAGATGTTTGATACAGCGGCAACAGCCAAGAGAGGTACCGCTATGAGTCGTGAAGCCCTGCAGGAATCGCTGTCCGCTGTCATGGATAATGAGGCGGATGAGCTCGAGCTGCGTCGCGTGCTCGCTGCCTGCGGCGAGGACGCCGAATTGCGTGCCACCTGGTCCCGCTACCAGCTTGCCCGCTCGGTTATGCACCGGGAGATGGTGCTGCCCAAGCTGGATATCGCCACGGCGGTTTCCGCGGCTATCGCCGATGAAGCCACGCCGGCCCGCAGTTCCCGCAATCCGTGGAAGAATCTTGGCCGTCTGGCCGTCGCCGCCTCGGTGACGCTGGCCGTACTGGCAGGTGTTCGTCTATACCATCAGGACGAGAGCGTCGCGCCCAGCCTGGCTCAGCAGGGCGCCACTCCGCAGGTCGCTGTTCCTCAGGTACAGGGTCCGGCGGTTCTGGCCAGCTTCAACTCGGACGAAGGCGCGCCGCAGACCAACACCAGTGCCCAGGCCGGCCAGAGCTGGCATGAGCAGCGTCTTCCGGGTTATCTCCGTCAGCACGCCCAGCAGTCGTCGGAGGGCACTGACAGCGCTCTGCCTTATGCGCGCGCCGCGAGCCTGGAAAGCCGCTGATTGCAATCTTAAGGAGCGGTATGCGCGGCATATCCCTGTCGTTCTTTCTTATTGGCGGTCTGCTGGCGATGCCGGTGCAGGCCGCCGATGCGTTGGACTGGATCAAACGCCTTTCCCAGGCGGATGGTCAGCAGAGTTACCAGGGAACCTTCGTTTACGAGCGCAGTGGCGCATTCTCCACCCATGAGGTCTGGCACCGCGTCGACAGTGACGGCACGGTGCGCCAGCGCCTGCTGCAGCTCGATGGTCCGCGCCAGGAAGTGGTGCGGGTCAATGATTCCACCGAGTGCGTTGGCGGCGGCATTGCCCAGCAGATGGGCAGCAGCGACCTGTGGCCGGCGCGCAAGCTGAATCCGGATGAGCTGGCTTCCTGGTACGACATGCGCGTGGCGGGCGAGTCGCGCATCGCCGGACGTTCCGTCGTGGTGCTGTCGGTCAATCCGCGTGACCAGCATCGCTATGGCTTCGAGCTGTATCTCGACAAGGAAACCGGGCTACCGCTCAAGTCGCTGCTGCTGAACGAAAAGGGGCAGCTGCTCGAACGCCTGCAGTTCACCCAGTTGCGTCTGTCCCCGCCCGAGGATGCGCAGCTGCAGCCTTCCGCCGAATGCAAGGCGGTGCGCGAATCCCGCCAGGAGAGCGTGAAGACCGCCTGGCATACGGAATGGGTGCCGCCGGGCTTCGTCCTCGACAACACCTACCAGTGGCGCAGTCCGGTATCGGAGGACCAAGTGGTGTGCCTGGCCTACGCCGACGGTCTCGCGCGCTTCTCGGTATTCCTCGAACCCCTGCACGGCGCCCGGGTCGACGAGATTCGCACCCAGCTCGGCCCCACCGCCGTAGTCTCCAAGCGAGTGCCCGGCGATGGCGGCACCATGGTCACCGTGGTCGGCGAGATTCCCAGCGGTACCGCCGAACGGATCGCCTTGTCCATGCGCGCCCAGGGAAGCCCGCCGCAGTGATCGAAGAGCCGGGGCGCGTGATCGCTGTCGAATCAGGCGCCGTGTGGGTCGAAACCCTTCGCCAGAGTACCTGCTCCGGATGCGCGGTGAAGGCAGGATGCGGCCAGGGGCTGCACTCGCTGCTCGGCACCAGCGCCCGGCGCGGGCGGGTGCGCGCCCGGTGCGATCTGCAACTGACCGTCGGCGACAGCGTGGTTCTTGGCGTTCCCGAGGACCTGCTGCTCAGAAGCGCGGCGCTCTTCTATCTGTTCCCCCTCTTCGGCCTGTTCGCCGCTGCCCTATTGACTGAGCGCGCCGGGCTAAGTGAACCTTTGGTCGCTTTTGCCGGGATCGCTGGCTTTTTGGCATCCTGGCTCATCGTGCGCCGCCATGCCCGGCGCCATTCGGATGATCCGTCGATGCAGCCGGTTGTGCTGCGGGCGCTGATCGCAGGGCCCTGACGGGGCTCATCCACGTCAACTCTTCCCTTCGAACAACGGGAGCAGTAGTCCATGCACACCCTGAAACGCAGTATGGCTGCGCTGGTAGCGATGCTGGCCATGAGCCTTGCAGTCGTCGCGCACGCGCAATTGCCGGATTTCACGCCTCTGGTCGAACAGGCCTCGCCGGCGGTGGTGAACATCAGCACCACCCAGAAGATTCCGGATTCGGCGATGTCCGGCGGGCAGCTATCGATCCCCGATCTGGAAGGCCTGCCGCCGATGTTCCGCGACTTCCTCGAGCGCAGCATCCCGCGCGACCAGCGTGGCGCTCCCCGTGGCGGCCGCAAGCGCGAGGCGCAGTCCCTGGGCTCGGGCTTCATCATTTCCAGTGATGGCTACATCCTGACCAATAACCATGTGGTGGCCGACGCCGACGAGATTCTCGTGCGCCTGTCCGACCGCAGCGAGCACAAGGCCAAGCTGGTCGGCACCGATCCGCGCAGCGACGTGGCCGTGCTGAAGATCGAGGCCAAGAACCTGCCGACCCTCAAGCTCGGCGATTCCGACAAGCTCAAGGTCGGCGAGTGGGTGCTGGCGATCGGCTCGCCGTTCGGCTTCGACCACTCGGTGACCGCCGGCATCGTCAGCGCCAAGGGGCGCAGCCTGCCGAACGAGAACTACGTGCCGTTCATCCAGACCGACGTGGCGATCAACCCGGGCAACTCCGGCGGTCCGCTGCTCAACCTGGAGGGCGAGGTGATCGGCATCAACTCGCAGATCTTCACCCGTTCCGGCGGCTTCATGGGCCTGTCCTTCGCCATTCCGATCGACGTGGCGCTCAACGTCGCCGATCAGCTGAAGAAGGAAGGCAAGGTCAGCCGCGGCTGGATGGGCGTGGTGATCCAGGAAGTCAGCAAGGACCTGGCCGAATCCTTCGGCCTGGAAAAGCCGTCCGGCGCGCTGGTCGCCCAGTTGGTGGAGAACGGCCCGGCGGCCAAGGCCGGCCTGCAGGTCGGCGATGTGATCCTCAAGCTGAATGGCCAGGCGATCAATGAATCCGCCGACCTGCCGCATCTGGTGGGCAACATGAAGCCGGGTGACAAGGCCACCCTGGAAGTGATCCGCGATGGCTCGCGCAAGACCCTGGACATGTCCGTCGGCAGCCTTCCGGACGAGGACGAGGAAATCGCCGCCATCGAAGGACAGGGCGCCGAGCGCAGCAGCAATCGCATGGGCCTGACCGTCGCCGACCTCACCGCCGAGCAGCGCAAGGCGCTGGACATCAAGGGCGGCGTGGTGATCAAGGACGTTCAGGACGGCCCGGCGGCGCTGATCGGCCTTCGCCCGGGCGACGTGATCACCCACCTGAACAACCGCACGATCGATTCCGCCAAGACCTTCACCGAGGTCGCCAAGAATCTGCCGAAGGATCGTTCGGTCTCCATGCGCGTCCTGCGCCAGGGGCGCGCCAGCTTCATCACCTTCAAGCTGGCCGAATAAGCCGGCGAGTGGAGAAGGGCGGTCTCGACCGCCCTTTTTCATGCCCGTCCGTCAGGTGCAGGCGTGGCGGCGGTTGGCGGATTCGGGTAAACTCCCCGGCTATTTTTCGGCGGATAGCCGCCTTCCAGCCTTCCGAGTGTGTTCAGCCGTGAGTGACCTGAGTCATATCCGCAATTTCTCCATCATCGCCCACATCGACCATGGCAAGTCGACCCTGGCCGACCGCTTCATCCAGATGTGCGGCGGCCTGTCCGACCGCGAGATGGAAGCGCAGGTCCTCGACTCCATGGACCTGGAGCGCGAGCGCGGCATCACCATCAAGGCGCATAGCGTCACCCTTCACTACAAGGCGAAGGACGGCAAGACCTACCAGCTGAACTTCATCGACACTCCCGGCCACGTCGACTTCACCTACGAGGTGAGCCGCTCCCTGGCCGCCTGCGAGGGCGCGCTGCTGGTGGTGGATGCGGGGCAGGGCGTCGAGGCGCAGTCCGTGGCCAACTGCTACACCGCCATCGAGCAGGGCCTGGAAGTGATGCCGGTGCTGAACAAGATGGACCTGCCGCAGGCCGATCCGGACCGCGTGAAGGACGAGATCGAGAGCATCATCGGCATCGATGCCACCGACGCCGTGGCCTGCAGCGCGAAGAGCGGCATGGGCGTCGACGAGGTGCTGGAGCGCCTGGTCGCCACCATCCCGGCGCCGGAAGGCGAGATCGACGCGCCGCTGCAGGCGCTGATCATCGACTCCTGGTTCGACAACTACCTGGGCGTGGTCTCGCTGGTGCGGGTCAAGCACGGCCGGGTGAAGAAGGGCGACAAGATCCTGGTGAAATCCACCGGCAAGCTCCACCAGGTGGACAGCGTCGGCGTATTCACCCCGAAACATACCGAAACCGCCGACCTCAAGGCGGGCGAAGTGGGCTTCATCATCGCCGGCATCAAGGACATCCTCGGTGCGCCGGTGGGCGACACCCTGACCCTGTCCAGTACCCCGGACGTGGCTGTGCTGCCGGGCTTCAAGCGCATCAAGCCGCAGGTCTACGCCGGCCTGTTCCCGGTCAGCTCCGATGACTTCGAGGACTTCCGCGAAGCGCTGCAGAAGCTGACCCTGAACGACGCCGCGCTGCAGTACGAGCCGGAAAGCTCCGAGGCCCTGGGCTTCGGCTTCCGCATCGGCTTCCTCGGCATGCTGCACATGGAGATCATCCAGGAGCGCCTGGAGCGCGAATACGACCTGGACCTGATCACCACCGCACCGACCGTGATCTTCGAGATCGTGCAGAAGAACGGCGACATCCTCTATGTCGACAACCCGTCCAAGCTGCCCGACCTCTCGTCCATCGACGAGATGCGCGAGCCGATCTGCCGCGCCACCATCCTCGTGCCCCAGGAGCACCTGGGCAACGTCATCACCCTGTGCATCGAGAAGCGCGGCGTACAGCGCGACATGCACTTCCTCAGCGGCCAGGTCCAGGTGATCTACGACCTGCCGATGAACGAAGTGGTGCTGGACTTCTTCGACCGCCTGAAGTCCACCAGCCGTGGCTATGCTTCTCTCGACTACAGCTTCGACCGCTTCGAGCCGGCCAACCTGGTCCGTCTCGACGTGCTGATCAACGGCGAGAAGGTGGATGCCCTCGCCCTGATCGTCCACCGCGACAACGCCCCGTACAAGGGCCGCCAGTTGGTGGAGAAGATGAAGGAACTGATCCCGCGGCAGATGTTCGACGTCGCGATTCAGGCCGCCATCGGTGGGCAGATCATCGCCCGTTCGACGGTCAAGGCACTCAGGAAGAACGTTCTGGCCAAGTGCTACGGTGGCGACGTGAGCCGCAAGCGCAAGCTGCTGGAGAAGCAGAAGGCCGGTAAGAAAAGGATGAAGCAGGTCGGCAGCGTGGAAATTCCGCAGGAAGCCTTCCTCGCCGTGCTCAAGGTGGACAGTTAGAAACTATGACGCTGAATTTCCCGCTGTTGCTGGTGATCGCCGTTGCCGTGTGCGGTCTTCTCGCCCTGGCCGATCTGGTGCTCTTCGCCCCGCGTCGCCGGTCGGCCATTTCCGCCTACCAGGGCTCTGTCGGCGAACCCGATCCGGAAGTGCTGGACAGGCTGAACAAGGAGCCGGTGCTCGTCGAGTACGGCAAGTCGTTCTTCCCGGTGCTGTTCATCGTGCTGGTGCTGCGTTCGTTCCTGGTGGAGCCGTTCCAGATTCCCTCCGGCTCGATGAAGCCGACCCTGGAAGTCGGCGACTTCATCCTGGTGAACAAGTTCGCCTACGGCATCCGCCTGCCGGTGCTGGACACCAAGGTGATTCCGGTCGGCGACCCGCAGCGCGGCGATGTGATGGTGTTCCGCTACCCGAGCGAGCCGAGCATCAACTACATCAAGCGCGTGGTCGGCGTGCCGGGCGACCGGGTCCGCTACACCAGCGACAAGCGCCTGTACATCAACGACAAGCTGGTGGCCGAGCAACTGGTCGGCGAGGAGCCGGGCACCCTCGGCAGCGTCACCCTGTACAAGGAACAGCTGGGCGCGGCGGAACACCTGATCCGCAAGGAAATGACCCGTTACCGCATCGATCCGGGCAGGGAATGGAAGGTTCCGGCCGGGCATTACTTCATGATGGGCGACAACCGCGACAACTCCAACGACAGCCGCTACTGGAACGACCCGAAGATTCCGAAGGATCTGCTCGGCATGGTTCCGGACCACAACATCGTCGGCAAGGCGTTCGCGGTGTGGATGAGCTGGCCCGATCCGAAGCTGCGCAACCTGCCGAACTTCTCGCGCGTGGGCGTAATTCATTGATTTGTGAGGCCGTTTGGCGCCGGTGACAGCGTACGGTGCTAGAACGCGAGCGGGGCTGCACGCAGAGAGCGGGGCAGCCCCGTTCGTTTGCACCTGGCCCGCCGGCGGCGGGCCGCAGATCCATCCGACATGAGGTCGACATGAAGTACGCACATTCGCAGAAAGGGCTTTCGCTGCTGGGCTGGCTGGTGGTTCTCGCCGTGGTCGCCTTCCTCGCCAGTACCGCCTTCAAGATCATTCCGCACTACCTGGACTACTACTCCATCGAAAAGGCCATCACTTCGGTGGAAACCGACAAGGCGGCGGAAGTGCGTAGCGTTCCCGAGTTCTATGCTTATGTGGGCCGGGCGCTGCAGATCAACAACATCCGCGACCTGAACCTGGAAGAAGCGCTGGATGTGAAGCTGGAAAACAACGATTTCCATGCGCACCTGAAATATGAAAAACGCGAGCCGCTGATCGAGAACCTCGATCTGGTGGTCCACTTCGACAAAGAATTCCGTGTACGAATGCCGTGAGTAATACCCTGGACCGACTCGAGCGCAAGCTCGGCTACACCTTCACGGACAAGGACCTGATGGTCCTTGCCCTGACCCATCGCAGCTTTGCCGGGCGCAACAACGAGCGCCTGGAATTCCTCGGCGATGCCATCCTCAACTTCATCATCGGCGAAGCGCTGTTCAGCCACTTTCCCCAGGCCCGCGAAGGCCAGCTGTCGCGCCTGCGGGCGCGCCTGGTGAAGGGCGAGACCCTGGCCATACTGGCCCGTGGCTTCGAACTGGGCGAATACCTGCGCCTCGGTTCCGGCGAGCTGAAGAGCGGCGGTTTCCGCCGCGAGTCGATCCTTGCCGACGCCATGGAGGCGCTGATCGGCGCCATCTACCTGGACACCGGCATGGATTCCGCCCGCGAGCGCATCCTCGCCTGGCTCGGCCCGCAGCTGCGCGAGCTGACCCCGGTGGACACCAACAAGGACCCCAAGACGCGCCTGCAGGAATACCTGCAGTCGCGCGCCTGCGAACTGCCGCGCTACGACGTGGTGGACATCCAGGGCGAGCCGCATTGCCGGATTTTCTTCGTCGAATGCGAGATCGCCCTGTTGAACGACAAGACCCGCGGTCATGGCGCCAGCCGCCGCATCGCCGAGCAGGTGGCCGCCGCCGCCGCGCTGGTGGCCCTGGGCGTGGAGAATGGCAATGACTGATACCGACGCATCCCTCGACGCGAGCCGCTGTGGCTATGTCGCCATCGTTGGCCGGCCGAACGTCGGCAAGTCGACCCTGCTCAACCATATCCTCGGGCAGAAGCTGGCGATCACCTCGCGCAAGCCGCAGACCACCCGCCACACGCTGCTCGGCATCAAGACCGAAGGGGCGGTCCAGGCGGTGTACGTCGACACCCCCGGCCTGCACAAGGACAACGACAAGGCGCTCAACCGCTACATGAACCGTTCCGCCAGCGCCGCGCTGAAGGACGTCGACGTGGTGATCTTCGTCGTCGACCGCACCCGCTGGACCGAGGAGGACCAGATGGTCCTGGACCGCGTCCGCCACGTCAGCTGCCCGGTGCTGGTGGCGGTGAACAAGGTCGATCGCATGGACGAGAAGGGCGAGCTGCTGCCCCACCTGCAGTGGCTGACCGAGCAACTGCCGCAGGCGGAAGTGGTGCCGATCTCCGCCCAGCACGGGCAGAACCTCGACGTGCTCGAAGGCCTGGTGGCCGAGCGCCTGCCGGAAGGCGAGCACTTCTTCCCCGAAGACCAGATCACCGACCGCAGTAGCCGCTTCCTCGCCGCCGAACTGGTGCGCGAGAAGATCATGCGCCAGCTCGGCGCCGAGCTGCCCTACCAGATCACCGTGGAGATCGAGGAATTCAAGCAGGAAGGCCGCGTCCTGCACATCCACGCGCTGATCCTGGTGGAGCGCGAAGGGCAGAAGAAGATCATCATCGGCGAGAAGGGCGAGCGCATCAAAAGCATCGGCCAGAACGCGCGCAAGGACATGGAAGTGCTGTTCGACTCGAAAGTCATGCTCAACCTCTGGGTCAAGGTGAAAGGCGGCTGGTCCGACGACGAGCGCGCCCTGCGTTCGCTCGGCTACGGCGACCTCTGATCCCTCCGCCGGCCCGCTCATCGATGCGGGCCGGCTTCCGTCCGCGCGGCTCCCGCCCATGAACTCGGTCCCCGTTCCCCGGCAGGCATTCGTCCTGCACAGCCGTGCCTACAAGGAAACCAGTGCGCTGGTCGACTTCTTCACCCCGGAAGGCCGGCTGCGTGCCGTCCTGCGTGGCGCGCGGGGCAAGGCCGGCGCACTGGCGCGGCCGTTCGTGCCGCTGGAAGCGGAGTTCCGCGGGCGCGGCGAGCTGAAGACCGTCGGTCGCCTGGAGCCCGCCGGCATTCCCAACCTGCTGGCGGCGGAAGCGCTGTTCAGCGGGCTCTACCTGAACGAACTGCTGATTCGCCTGCTGCCGGCGGAAGACCCGCATCCCGGGCTGTTCGAGCATTACCGCGCGACCCTCGAGGCGCTTGCCGGCGGGCGCCCGCTGGAGCCGCTGCTGCGCGCCTTCGAATGGCGCCTGCTGGACGACCTGGGCTATGGTTTCTCCCTGGATACCGATATCGCCGGCCAGGCTGTGGCGCCGAACGGTCTCTATCGCCTGCTGCCGGATGCCGGCCTCGAACCGGTCGGCCAGATGCAGCCGGGCGTCTTCCATGGTGCCGACCTGCTGGCGATGGCCGAAGCGGACTGGAGCGTCCCCGGTGTCCTGGCAGCGGCCAAACGCCTCATGCGCCAGGCGCTAGCCCCCCATCTTGGCGGCCGACCGCTGGTCAGCCGCGAGCTCTTCATGAATCGCAAGGAATCTTCCCGTGACTGAAGCCAACCGTATTCTTCTCGGCGTCAACATCGACCATGTAGCCACCCTGCGCCAGGCACGCGGCACGCGCTACCCCGATCCGGTGAAGGCGGCCCTGGATGCCGAGGAAGCCGGCGCCGATGGCATCACCGTGCACCTGCGCGAAGACCGCCGGCACATCCAGGAGCGCGACGTGCGCATCCTCCAGGAGGTGCTGCAGACGCGCATGAACTTCGAGATGGGCGTGACCGAAGAGATGATGGCCTTCGCCGAGAGCATCCGTCCGGCCCACGTCTGCCTGGTTCCCGAGACCCGCCAGGAACTGACCACCGAAGGCGGCCTCGACGTCGCCGGCCAGGAAAAGCGGATTCACGAAGCGGTGCAGCGCCTGAGCGCGATCGGCTGCGAGGTGTCGCTATTCATCGACCCGGACCAACGCCAGATCGAGGCCTCGGCCCGCGTCGGCGCGCCGGCCATCGAGCTGCACACCGGCCGCTACGCCGATGCCCACAGCCCGGCGGAAGTCGCCCTGGAGCTGGCGCGGATTCGCGATGGCGTCGAGTTCGGCCTGTCCCACGGCCTGATCGTCAATGCCGGCCACGGCCTGCACTACCATAACGTCGAGGCGGTGGCGGCGATCCCCGGGGTGAACGAGCTGAACATCGGCCACGCGCTGATCGCCCACGCCGTGTTCGTCGGCCTCAAGCAGGCTGTCGCCGAGATGAAGGCTCTGATCGTGGCGGCGGCCAGGCGCTGATCCGCCGAGGTTCGCGAGCAAGCTCGCTCCTGCGTGTAGGAGCGAGCTTGCTCGCGAATGGTTTTACGGCTTGCGCGCCACCAGCGTGGCGCGCAGGGGCGCCGGCAGGCCTTCGAGGGTGCGGCTGTGGTCGGCCGGGTCGAGGAAGTCCGGCAGCGACTGGTAGCGCATCCATTCGGTGGCGCGCTGTTCCTCCACCGTGGTGCGGCTGAGGTCGACGCAGCGTACCTCGGCGAAACCGGCGCGGCGCAGCCACAGCTCCAGGGCGGGCACCGAGGGCAGGAACCAGACGTTGCGCATCTGCGCGTAACGGTCTTCCGGCACCAGCACGGTATTCACGTCGCCTTCCACCACCAGCGTCTCCAGCACCAGTTCGCCGCCGCGGCGCAGGCAGTCCTTCAGCGCCAGCAGGTGGTCGATCGGCGAGCGGCGGTGGTAGAGCACGCCCATGGAGAACACCGTGTCGAAGCCTTCCAGCTTCTCCGGCAGGTCTTCCAGCGTCAGCGGCAGGTGCCAGGCCGGCAGGTCGGGCAGGTAGCGCTTCATGGCGAGGAACTGGCAGAAGAACAGCCAGTTCGGATCGACCCCGACCACGCTGCGCGCTCCGGCGCCGAGCATGCGCCACTGGTAGTAGCCGTTGCCGCAGCCGACATCCAGCACGCGCTTGCCGGCCAGGTCGAGGTGCGGCGAGACGCGCTGCCATTTCCAGTCCGAGCGCCATTCGGTGTCGATGTGCACGCCGAACACCTCGAACGGCCCCTTGCGCCAGGGGATCAGGCCCTGCAGGGCGGTCTTCAGCTGCGCGCGGGCGTCTTCGTCGCATGCGCCTTCCAGGGCGAAGTAGCGCTCCAGCTCCACCGCCGCGGGAACCAGTTGCGGCAGCTTGTCCACAGCCGCCAGCCAGCGTTCGAGGTCGCCGTGGCCGTCTTCCACGCGCGTGGCCAGTTGCGCCGGCAGCGATTCGCTCCAGGCTTGCAGGGGAGTACCGGCCAGCTCGCGCTGCAGGCCGTCGAGGGTGAAACGTTCGATCATGGCAGGGCGACCAGCGAGGCGAAGTTCAGGCACTGGAACCAGGGCACCACCTTGGAGAAGCCGGCGTCCAGCAGGCGCTGGCGGTGGGTCTCGAAGGTGTCCGGGCGCATGACGTTCTCGATGGCGCTGCGTTTCTGGGCGATCTCCAGATCGCTGTAGCCATTGGCGCGCTTGAACTCGATGTGCAGCTCGTTGAGCAGCTCATGCTCTTCGGCATCGGCGAAGCGCAGCTTTTCCGAGAGGATCAGCGCGCCGCCCGGGAGCAGGCTGCGGCGGATGCGGGCGAGCAGCTCCAGGCGCTGTTCCGGGGCGATGAACTGCAGGGTGAAGTTCAGCGCCACCACCGAGCAGGGCTGGAAATCGAGGGCGAGGATATCCGCCTCGATCAGCTCGATGGGCAGCAGCTCCTGGAACATCGAGTCCTGCGCCAGCATGTACTCGCGGCAGCGCTGGATCATCGCGCTGGAGTTGTCCACGCCGACCACCCGGCAGCCTTCGGTCCTGACGTGGCGGCGCAGCGCCTGGCTCACCGCGCCCAGCGAGCAGCCGAGGTCGTAGAGCACGCTGCCGGGCTGGGCGAAATGCGCGCCAAGGAGGCCGATGTTCTCGACGATGGTCGGGTAGCCCGGCGCCGAACGCTTGATCATGTCCGGGAATACGCGCACCACGTCCTCGTTGAAGGTGAAGTCGGGGACGTGCTGCTGGGGCTGGGCGAAGATGCGGTCTGGTTCGCTCACGCGGGGGTGCCTCGGTACGGTGGAGCAGGGCGGCCGTCAGCGGCCGCGCAGAGGCTGCGCATTGTAGCCGAGCACTGGAGGTCGCCCAACCGCCAGGCGACGAACTCCGGCTATTTGAGCTGATCGGAGAAGAATTCCCCGGCGCCCTGCAGCGGGCCGAGCGGGTTCTTCCTGTCCTCTACCTTGCGGATATTCGGTTCGCCGTTGCTGACCTTGTGCACCACGACGTCGTCGATCAGCACGAATACCGAACGAAACGACCAGCCCTGGACTTCACGGCGCTTGCGGAAGTTGAAGACGTCGGCCCAGAAACTGCCGACGCGCTGGCTGTTGGTCTTGCTGAAATCGAAGGCATAGCCGACGCAGCGATCCTTCGCCTGCAGGCACTTGACCAGGCCGTCGGGCAGGTAGTCGATGGGAATGTTGGGCTGCACGAACAGCAGGCGCACGTCGATGAACGACAGCATCTTGGCGTTGCCCTGGGCGAGCGGATCGAAACCCAGTGCGTAGAGCTGGGAACGGGTGGTCGAGCCAGGGTTCACCTGGGAGAAGCGGTGTTCGGCATCCTGGTAGTCGAGAAAGGGCGATTGCACTTCTGCGCGTTCGCTCGGCAGCAGGCTTCCACAGGCGGAGACCGTCAGGCAGGCGACGAGCAACAACGCAACACGGACAACTGCACGCATGGGTCGCCTCCATTCGAATCTTCAGTATTTCATATAGTCGATCGTCCCCTCCCTTGCAGGACTTTTCTGCAAGGGGTGTGAGCCCTGACGCTTTTTCGATTAGACAATTCCGGTATGCGTGATCCGCCCTGTCTTGCGCGCCTCCAGACCGGTGGAAGCGGGGCGCCGACGGGCGGGAATCGGCCCGTCAGCGCACCTTGATCGCGCAGTCGAAAACCCTGGCCGGAGCGGCATCGGGCTCCCACGGGCGGTGATAGGCCAGGCGCAGGTGCGCCTCGCCGGCCTCGGCGACGCGGAAGCGCCAGGTCGACTCGCCATCCTCGCCGACCACCCCGGAATCGCCGCGGTTGCTGTACACCTCGGGGCTCAGGCTGCGCAGCACGGCGCCGGCGGCGTCGCGCACCTCCCAGCGGTAGCCGGTGGTGGGATTGCTCGGCAGGGTCAGCACCAGGGCCTGCCCCTGGTGAAGCTCCAGCGGCGTGCAGTCGCGGTCGTCGTCCAGCGTGACCACGGGATCGGGCTGGCTGGCGCAGGCGCCGAGCAGCAGGGTGGCGAGGGGCAGGAACAGGCGTAGCGGCGGCATGACGACTCCCGGTTTCGAGCGGACGGACCGGCAGGATTAGCGCAGGCAGCGACATCCGGTCAACCGCTGCGGCGGCAGGGCGGGGGAAATCCGCCCTGTCCGCCACGGGCATCAGGCGGGGAACAGGATCTTCGCCACGTCGGAGAAGCGCCGCGCGAAGTGCACGGTCAGGCCCTCCTTCAGGTACTCCGGCAGTTCCTCGAAGTCGCCGCGGTTGGGTTCCGGCAGGATCAGCTCGAAGATCTTCTGCCGCCGCGCCGCGATCACCTTCTCGCGCACCCCGCCGATCGGCAGCACGTGCCCGGTGAGGGTCAGCTCGCCGGTCATCGCCACGCCCTTCTTCGGCGCCTGGCTGCGCGCCAGGGACAGCAGGGCGCTGGCCATGGTGATGCCGGCGCTGGGGCCGTCCTTCGGCGTGGCGCCTTCCGGCACGTGCAGGTGGACGAAGGCCTGGTCGAAGAAGGCCGGATCGCCGCCGAATTTCTTCAGGTGCGAGCTGACGTAGCTGTAGGCGATTTCCGCGGATTCCTTCATCACCTCGCCGAGCTGGCCGGTGAGCTTGAAGCCGCGGTTCAGCGTATGGATGCGCGTCGCCTCGATCGGCAGGGTGGCGCCGCCCATGCTGGTCCAGGCCAGGCCGGTGATGACGCCGACGCCGCTGAGCACCTGCTCGGTGCGGAACACCGGCTTGCCGAGCAGTTCGTCCAGATCCTTGGCGCCAATTTTCAGGTTCAGTTGCGGATCTTCGAGCAGCTTGACCACCGACTTGCGCACCAGCTTGCCGAGCTGCTTTTCCAGCTGGCGCACGCCGGCCTCGCGGGCATAGCCCTCGATCACCGTCTTCAGCGCGGCGTCGTTGATCGACAGGCGCTGCTTCGGCACGCCGGCCTTTTCCAGCTGCTTCGGCCACAGGTGGCGCTTGGCGATGGCCAGCTTCTCCTCGCCGAGGTAGCCGGCCAGGCGGATGACCTCCATGCGGTCGAGCAGCGGCCCGGGGATCGAGTCCAGGGTGTTGGCGGTGCAGACGAACAGCACCTTGGACAGGTCCAGGCGCAGGTCCAGGTAGTGGTCGAGGAACTCGACGTTCTGCTCCGGATCGAGGGTCTCCAGCAGCGCCGAGGCCGGGTCGCCCTGGTAGCTGCTGCCGAGCTTGTCGATCTCGTCGAGCATGATCACCGGGTTCATCACCTCGACCTCCTTCAGCGCCTGCACCAGCTTGCCGGGCAGGGCGCCGATGTAGGTGCGGCGGTGGCCCTTGATTTCCGCCTCGTCGCGCATGCCGCCGACGCTGAAGCGGTAGAACGGCCGGCCGAGGCTTTCGGCGATGGACTTGCCGATGCTGGTCTTGCCCACCCCGGGTGGACCCACCAGCAGCACGATGGAGCCGGCGATCTCGCCCTTGAAGGCGCCCACGGCGAGGAATTCGAGGATGCGGTTCTTCACGTCGTCGAGGCCGGCGTGGTGCTTGTCCAGCACCTTGCGCGCGTGCCGGAGGTCGAGCTTGTCCTTGCCCAGCACGCCCCAGGGTACCGAGGTCGCCCAGTCCAGGTAATTGCGGGTGACCGCGTACTCCGGCGAGCCGGTCTCGAGGATCGACAGCTTGTTCATTTCCTCGTCGATGCGCTTCTGCGCCTGCTCGGGCAGCACCTTGCCCTCCAGGCGGGCGCGGAATTCGTCGGTATCGGCGCTCTTGTCGTCCTTGGTGATGCCCAGCTCCTGCTGGATGATCTTCAGCTGTTCCCTGAGGAAGAACTCGCGCTGGCGCTCGCCGATCTGCCGGTTGACCTCGGCGGACAGCTCCTTCTGCAGGCGCGCGACTTCCACCTCCTTGCGCAGCAGCGGCAGGACCTTCTCCATGCGCTTGAGCACCGGCACGCAGTCCAGCACTTCCTGCAGTTCCTTGCCCGGCGCGGTGGTCAGCGCGGCGGCGAAGTCGGTCAGCGGCGACGGGTCGTTGGGGTTGAAGCGGTTCAGGTAGTTCTTCAGCTCTTCGCTGTACAGCGGGTTGAGCGGCAGCAGTTCCTTGATCGCGTTGATCAGGGCCATGCCGTAGGCCTTCACCTCGTCGCTGGTGTCGATGGGCGTATGCGGGTAGTCCACCTCGACCAGGAACGGCGGGCGATGGCGCTTGATCCAGCCGCGCACGCGCACCCGTGCCAGGCCCTGGGCGACGAACTGCAGCTTGCCGCCTTCGCGGCTGGCATGGTGCACGCGCACCAGGGTGCCGTGGTCGGGCAGGGTGTTCGGGTCGAAGTGGCGCGGGTCTTCCGGCGGATTGTCCATGAAGAACAGCGCCAGGCAGTGATGCTCGGTCTTGGCGACCAGCTCCAGGGTTTCCGCCCAGGGTTCCTCGTTGACGATCACCGGCAGCACC
Organism: Pseudomonas jinjuensis; assembly: GCF_900103845.1. Classification (GTDB taxonomy): domain Bacteria; phylum Pseudomonadota; class Gammaproteobacteria; order Pseudomonadales; family Pseudomonadaceae; genus Pseudomonas; species Pseudomonas jinjuensis. The sequence continues at coordinate 245,828 of NZ_FNIJ01000006.1, read as the reverse complement.
TGCGCCGGGAAGAACGGGCGGTTGTGGATCGGGATCACATAGACGGCGTGGGGCAGATTCTGCCCCGGCAGCGCCAGGCCGGTGGGGAGGACTTCCTCCGCGCTATGGATATCGTGAATCTCGTCTTGGTCGCTCATGAGGCACCTGACTGATTGGACTTGTCAGTCTAGATGGGGAAAGCGGCGAAGGGTTTCAATCCCTGGCACGTCCGAGACTTCGGTTCCAGTTGTGGGAGAAGGCTGGGCAGGGGGAGTGAAGTCGAGTAAAGTGCGCAAAATTTGAACAATCCCACGCCATGTTCGAAACCCGCCTCGCCCACCTTTCCGACCAGTCGCATACCCATGCCCACGACCACCATCAACTGGTGATGTCGCTGAGCGGGCGCGCCGAATTCGAGGTGGAAGGCCGGGGCGGCGAGGTCTGCCGGATGCGCGCCTGCCTGGTGCCGGGCGATGCCGGGCACGTGTTCGCCGGGGTCGGCGACAACCGTATGCTGATCATCGACCTCGACGAGGGCGGCACCAGCACCGAGGACCGCGCCCTGCTCGCGCACCTGTTCGAGGCACCGCGCTACCCGACCCTGGATGCCGACTTCCAGAACCTGCTCAGCTACGCCGGCGCCGAGATCGCCCGCTACGGCAACGATCCGCTGCTGGCGCGCGCCCTCGGCGGCGTGCTGATCCGCGCGCTGCACCTGCGCCTGTTCGGCGAGCAGTCGCCGCTGCCCAGCGGGCCGCTGGAGATGGAGCGCATCGACGCGCACATCCTCGGCAACCTGGCGCGGCGCATCACCGTCGCCGAACTGGCCCAGGTGGCCTGCCTAAGTCCCAGCCACTTCCACGCGCAGTTCAAGGATACGGTCGGCCTCACGCCGCACCAGTACCTGCTCAAGCTGCGCCTGGACAACGCCGCGCGCCTGCTGCGGGAAAGCGACCTGCCGCTGGTGCGGGTGGCGGGGGAGTGCGGTTTCTCCAGTCAGAGCGCGCTGACCACGGCGATGCGGCGGTACCTGGGGCTGACGCCGAAGTCCCTGCGGCGGGGATGACGCACGAGCGTGAGATTGATGAAAAGCTTCGCGAGCAAGCTCGTTCCTACAGGATCAGGTTGCGCTCTCGTGTAGGAGCGAGCTTGCTCGCGAATTGAAGCGGCGGTCATCCCTGACCGCTGAACCTCAGAACGCCACCTTCACCCCCGCCTCGATGCCCCGTCCCGGCGCCGGCACGCTGTCGCGCAGGATCGAGCTGGCGTAGCGCACGGTCTGGTCGGTGAGGTTGTCGCCCTTGACGAAGGCCAGCCAGTCGCTGCCGCCGACCGCGAAGCGGTAGCCCAGGCTGGCGCCGAGGGTGGTGTAGCCGTCGCTGGGCAGTTCGTTTTCCGGCACGCGGTGCTGCGAGGCGGCGTGTTCCACCTCAAGGCGCGCCTGCCAGTTCTGCAGTTCCCAGAGCAGCGCGCTGTTCAGGCGCAGCGGGGTGATGCGCGGCAGGGGTTCGCCGCTGTCGCGGTTCTTCGCCCGGGTGTAGTCGCCGGACAGTTCCAGGTCGAAGTTGCCGTAGGGGCTTTCCAGCAGGTGGATGCGGTCCTGCGCCTCCACGCCGTAGAACTCCGCGCGCACGCCGCTGTAGAGGAACTCCGGCAGCGCCTCCTCGTCGTCCGCGTCCACCACCTCGCCTTCCTCGTCGCGATGGCGGCCGCTGGCGAGCAGGCCGATGTAGTTGGAGAAGCGGCTGTAGAAGACCCCGACGCTGCCCTTGTGCACGCCGTTGTCGAAGCGCAGGGCGAGGTCGGTGGAGACGGCCTTTTCCTTGTCCGCGTCGGCGTCGCCGACTTCGAAGGTGCCGGTAGCCGCATGCGGGCCGTTGGCGTACAGCTCGTAGAAGGTCGGCGCGCGTTCGGTATAGGCGAGGGTGGCGGCCAGCGACCAGACCGGCGTCAGCTGGTACACCGCGCCGGTGGACAGGCTGCCGGCGGTGAAGCTGCGCGAGCGGTCGTTCTCGGCGAAGCGCTCGTTGCCCTTGGCGTCCGGCTCGACGCGGCTGTGTTCCAGGCGGCCGCCGAAGCTCAGGTCCAGACGGTCGGCGGCTTTCCATTCTTCCAGCACGAACAGCGCCGCGCTGTCGGTCTCGGTGTGCGGCACGAAGGCCTCCTCGCCGAGGGCGGAGAAGCGGCTGTTGCCGATCTGCGCGCCGACCACGCCCTGCAGCGGGCCGAGCGGGCGGTGGCGGGCCTCGACGCGCCCTTCGTAGCCGTCGTTCCTGAACAGGGTGCCGGTTTCGCCGTCCGCCAGCTCCTTGTGCTGGTACTCCGTATAGGCCGCATCGAACTTCAGCGAGGTGAAGGGACCCTCCAGATCGCGGATTTCCGAGGCGAAGGCGTAGCGGTCCTGCTGCATCTTCAGGCGCACGTCATCCTCGGCGGGCGAGCCGTAGTTGCTGTCGTAGCCGCTGTAGGAAAGCCCGGCGTAGCCATGATCCCAGTGATAGCTGCCGCCGACCGCGCCGTTGTCCTGGCGGCCGTCGCTGTTGGCGACGCGGTGCTTGCGGGTGTCGCCGTCGAGCTGGCGCTGGCGGCTGGAGTGGGCGTAGCCGGGAATACGCAGGTCGTTGAACTCGCGGGAGCCGGCGTCGAGGTGCAGAGCGAAGCGGCCGTCGCCGGCTTCCAGCGCGCCTGCCGCGGCGCGGGTGGTGTCGGCGCCGCCGTAGCGCAGTTCGCCGCGGCCATGCAGGCCGTCCACCGCTTCGCTGGGGATGCGGTTGTCGAAGCTGTTGACCACGCCGCCGATGGCGTTGCCGCCGTAGAGCAGGGCGGCCGGGCCGCGCACCACCTCGATGCGCTCCACGGCGTTCGGGTCTTCCGGCACGGCGTGGTCGTAGGACAGCGACGAAGCGTCCAGCGCGCCGACGCCATTGCGCAGCACGCGGATGCGGTCGCCATCCATGCCGCGGATGATCGGCCGGCTGGCGCCGGGGCCGAACCAGGTCGAGGACACGCCCGGCAGGCCGTTGAGGGTTTCGCCCAGGCTGCCCTGCTGGCGCAGCGTCAGCGCGTCGCCCTGCAGCACGCTGCCGGGAGCGGCCGGCGAATCGCTGCCCAGCGGGTTGGCGGTGATGATCTGCGGTTCCAGCTCGCTGGGCCGCTCGTCGTCGGCGAACGCCGGCAGGCTGCCGAGCAGCGCCAGGGCCAGCGGCGTGAGCGCCCACTGCGGGCGGGGGCGGAAGAACGGGTACATGTACGACTCCTTGGTTTCTTGCAGGCATGACTTCCCCGTCCCGCCGGATCGGCAGGTTTTCAGAAGGGCGAGACGGGGCGGCCGAGGCAGGCGGGGCCTGTCGGCGGGAAAGATATGGCTTATTTGTTGTTATAACATAACATATCTTTTCGTTAGAAAAAGACCGCCGCTTAGATTCATGTCTGCATTCCGGAGTTTTTCGCAAAAACTCCGGAGCCTTGTGCAAGAAACGCCGGGCCTCATGCCACTAGATTCCGCCATCCGGTTTATCCACCGGAGACAGGCCGCGCCGTCGCCACGGGCTGGACCCGCCAGGCGTCGGGGTCTGTACTGACAATTCCTACAAGGCAAACCATGGCTCCAAGAGAGGAGGGCGTGATGTTCCCCGCCAGTCACGTCTTGAACGGCGAATTCCTTACCCGGACCGCCGCCGAGTTCTTCCCCGAGATCAGCGCCAACTACGCGGTCGACGAGGAAGCCTACCTGGCCGAGCTGCTGCAGCTCGCCGATCCCGGTCCCGATGGCATCGAGGCTATCCGCCGCGACGCCCGCGCACTGATCGAAACCGTGCGCACCCGGGACAACGCCGTCGATACCCTCGACGCGCTCCTGCGTCAGTACAGCCTCGATACCCACGAGGGCCTGATGCTGATGTGCCTGGCCGAAGCCCTGCTGCGGGTGCCCGACGCGGCGACCGCCGATGCGCTGATCCGCGACAAGCTGTCCGCCGCCGACTGGCAGCGTCACCTCGGCCAGAGCGACAACGTGCTGGTGAACTTCGCTGCCTGGGGCCTGGTGATGACCGGCAAGGTGGTCACCCTGGATGGCCGCACCGACGGTCGCGCGTCGAGCGTGATCGGCAAGCTGGTGCAGCGCTCCGGCGAGCCGATGATCCGCGCCGCGATGAACCAGGCGATGAAGCTGATGGGCAAGCAGTTCGTCCTCGGCCGCAGCATCTCCGAAGCCCTGAAGAACGGCCGTCCGTGCCGCGAGCAGGGTTACACCTATTCCTTCGACATGCTCGGTGAGGCCGCGCTGACCGCCGCCGACGCCGAGAAGTACATGGCCGACTACCGCAAGGCCATCGAAACCGTCGGCGCCGAGCCGCAGATCGGCCCGGGCCCGCGGCCGTCGATCTCGATCAAGCTCTCCGCCCTGCACCCGCGCTACGAAGTGGCGCAGCGCGAGCGCGTGCTCACCGAGCTGTTCGCCAGCGTCCGCGACCTGGCCAGCCGCGCCCGCGAGCTGAACGTCGGCATCACCATCGATGCCGAGGAAGCCGACCGCCTGGAACTCTCCCTCGAACTCTTCGAGAAGCTGCTGCGCGATCCGGCCATCTCCGGCTGGGGCGAGTTCGGCCTGGTCATCCAGGCGTACTCCAAGCGCTGCCTGCCGGTACTCTGCTGGCTGACCCTGCTTGGCAGGGAGCTGGGCGCGCGCATCCCGCTGCGTCTGGTGAAAGGCGCCTACTGGGACAGCGAGATCAAGCAGTGCCAGGTCCAGGGCCTGGACGGCTACCCGGTCTACACCCGCAAGGAAGGCACCGACACCTCCTACCTGGCCTGCGCCCGCTTCCTGCTCAGCGAGCACACCCGCGGCGTGATCTACCCGCAGTTCGCCAGCCACAACGCGCACACCGTCACCAGCATCCTGGCGATGGGCGCCGAGGCCAAGGCCGAATCCGGTGAAGAGCGGGAATTCGAGTTCCAGCGCCTGCACGGCATGGGCGACGCGCTGTACGACACGGTGATCGAGAAGTACCGCAAGAACGTGCGCATCTACGCCCCGGTCGGCGCGCACAAGGACCTGCTGCCGTACCTGGTGCGGCGCCTGCTGGAAAACGGCGCCAACTCCTCCTTCGTGCACAAGCTGGTCGACCCGCGCGTGCCGGTGGACACCCTGATCCAGCACCCGGCCACCCAGCTGCGCCAGTTCAAGACCTTCGGCAACGAACGCATTTCCCTCCCGCAGGCGATCTTCGGCGCCGGGCGGAAAAACTCCCAGGGCATCAACATGAATATCCAGAAGCAGTGGAACGAGCTGGAGCTCGCCTACAAGCCATTCCTGTCCCGCAAGTGGCAGGCCGCGCCGGTGATCAACGGCGAGCGCCTCGCCGGCCCGGCTCAGGAAGTGCGTTGCCCGTTCGACCTGGAGAAGGTCGTCGGCAGCGTGCAGTTCGCCTCCGCCGAACAGGCCGCCAAGGCCCTCGACGCCCTGCAGGCCGCCTGGCCGCGCTGGAGCGCCACCCCGGTCGAGGAGCGCGCGGCGATTTTCGAGCGTCTGGCCGACCTGCTGGAAGCCAACCGCGCCGAGCTGATGGCCCTGTGCACCATGGAAGCCGGCAAGTCGCTGCAGGACGGTATCGACGAAGTGCGCGAGGCGGTGGATTTCTGCCGCTACTACGCGCAGCAGGCGCGCCAGCGTCTGGTCCGCGTCGAGCTGCCCGGCCCGACCGGCGAGCGCAACGAGCTGTTCTTTGAGGGCCGCGGCATCTTCGCCTGCGTCAGCCCGTGGAACTTCCCGCTGGCGATCTTCCTCGGCCAGATCAGCGCCGCGCTGGTGGCCGGCAACACCGTGCTGGCCAAGCCCGCCGAGCAGACCAGCCTGATCGCCGCGCGCACCGTCGAGCTGATGTTCGAAGCCGGCCTGCCGGCCGACGCCATCGCCCTGCTGCCGGGCGACGGCGCCACCCTCGGCGGCGTGTTCTGCCGTGACGCCCGCGTCGCCGGCGTGGCCTTCACCGGCTCCACCGACACCGCGCGTATCATCAACCGCCAGCTGGCCGAGAAGCCCGGCGCCATCGCCGCGCTGATCGCCGAGACCGGCGGGCAGAACGCGATGATCGTCGATTCGACGGCGTTGCCGGAACAAGTCATCAAGGATGCTGTACAATCCGCGTTCACCAGCGCCGGCCAGCGCTGCTCCGCACTGCGCGTGATGTATGTCCAGCGGGACATCGCCGAGCGTGTGATCGAGCTGCTCAAGGGCGCCATGGCCGAGCTGAAGGTCGGCCCGACCGACGTTCGCCTCAGCGACGTCGGCCCGGTGATCGACGCGGAGGCCAAGGCCGGCCTGGAACAGCACATCGCCCAGCTCAAGACGGCCGGCAAGCTGATCGCCGAAACGCGCATCCCCGCCAGCCTGAATGGTCATTTCGTCGCCCCGACGGCGTTCGAGATCGGCGGCATCGACGAGCTGAAGAAGGAAAACTTCGGACCGGTCCTGCACGTGGTGCGCTACGCCGCCGAGGACCTGGAGAAGGTCGTCGCGGCGATCAACGCCACCGGCTACGGCCTGACCATGGGCGTGCACAGCCGCAACGAGGAGACCGCCCGCCGCATCGAGCATCTGGCGCGGGTCGGCAACCTCTACGTCAACCGCAACCAGATCGGTGCGGTGGTGGGCGTGCAACCGTTCGGCGGCCACGGCCTGTCCGGCACCGGCCCGAAAGCCGGCGGACCGAACTACCTGCTGCGCTTCGTCAGCGAGCGCACCACCTCGGTGAACACCACCGCAGTGGGCGGCAACGCTTCTCTGCTGTCCCTCGCGGACGCCGAGTAACTGCCAGGACAACCGGGCGCACTGCGCCCGGTTCGTCTTTGTATTGGAACCTGTGAACGCACGGGTTCCGGGGATGAATCCGCTGCCGGGGTGAGACGGCAGCGGCAAGGACAGCCGATCCGCCATATGCGGCGGAAAGGTCTGACGTGAAATGCGCGGTTGTTCGACTCCAGTTGGAGTCTCGCGCTTTTCCGGCCTGCGGAGAGCAGGCGCCAACGGGGCCGCATTACCAGTGCGGCTTTGTCAATCAAGGGCCCGGAGTACCCTGCGGGTCTGGATAAAAACAAGCTTTAGGGGAGTCCCCATGAGCGTCAACACGCCAACCCTGATCACCTTCGTGATCTACATTGCAGCCATGGTCCTGATCGGCCTCTACGCCTATCGGTCCACCAACAACTTCTCCGACTACATCCTCGGCGGACGCAGCCTCGGCAGCTTCGTCACCGCGCTGTCCGCCGGCGCCTCCGACATGAGCGGCTGGCTGCTGATGGGCCTGCCCGGCGCCGTGTACTTCTCCGGCCTGTCGGAAAGCTGGATCGCCATCGGCCTGATCATCGGTGCCTATCTCAACTGGCTGTTCGTCGCCGGCCGCCTGCGCGTGCACACCGAGCACAACGGCAATGCCCTGACGCTCCCCGACTATTTCACCAACCGCTTCGAGGACAACAGCCGCGTCCTGCGCATCCTCTCCGCGGTGGTGATCCTGGTGTTCTTCACCATCTACTGCGCCTCCGGCATCGTCGCCGGCGCGCGCCTGTTCGAAAGCACCTTCGGCCTGTCCTACAGCACCGCCCTCTGGGCCGGCGCCGCCGCCACCATCGCCTACACCTTCGTCGGCGGTTTCCTGGCGGTGAGCTGGACCGACACCGTGCAGGCCTCGCTGATGATCTTCGCGCTGATCCTCACCCCGATCATCGTGCTGTTCGCCACCGGTGGCGTCGAGCCGACCTTCGCCGCCATCGAGCTGAAGGACGCGGCCAACCTCGACATGCTCAAGGGCGCCTCCTTCATCGGCGTCATTTCCCTGATGGCCTGGGGCCTGGGCTACTTCGGCCAGCCGCACATCCTGGCGCGCTTCATGGCCGCCGATTCGGTGAAGTCGATCCCGGCCGCCCGCCGCATCTCCATGACCTGGATGATCCTCTGCCTCGGCGGTGCCGTGGGCGTGGGCTTCTTCGGCATCGCCTACTTCTCTGCCCATCCGGAGCTGGGTGGCGCGGTGGCCGAGAACCACGAGCGCGTGTTCATCGAGCTGGCGAAGATCCTGTTCAACCCGTGGATCGCCGGCGTGCTGCTGTCCGCCATCCTCGCCGCGGTGATGAGTACCCTGAGCTGCCAGCTGCTGGTCTGCTCGTCGGCGCTGACCGAGGACTTCTACAAGGCCTTCCTGCGCAAGGGCGCCAGCCAGTCCGAACTGGTATGGGTCGGCCGCGCCATGGTGCTGCTGGTGGCGCTGGTTTCCATCGCCCTGGCCGCCAACCCGGATAACCGCGTGCTGGGCCTGGTGTCCTACGCCTGGGCCGGCTTCGGTGCCGCCTTCGGTCCGGTGGTGATCTTCTCCCTGCTGTGGAAGCGCATGACCCGCAACGGCGCCCTCGCCGGCATGCTGATCGGCGCGGTGACCGTGGTGGTGTGGAAGAACTTCATCGGTCTGGGCCTGTACGAGATCATTCCGGGCTTCCTGTTCGCCAGCATCGGCATCGTGCTGTTCAGCCTGCTCGACAAGGAACCGAACGCGGCGATCAAGCAGCGCTTCGACGAGGCCGAGGCGGAGTACGCCGAGGCTCATCTGCCGGCGCCGGCTTACGCCAACAACGGCCGCTGATCCCAGGCGCAAGGAAAACCGGTGCTCGCCGTTGGCGGGCACCGGTTTTTGTTTTTGTGGAGTTCGAGGAACCAGCGCTGCAGGAGCAACTGCCTTTACATGGTTCCCACGCTCCTGCGTGGTAACCCATCCGGGGACGCTCCGCGTCCCATCGACGCGGGAGCGTCGAGAGCTGCATTCCCACGCAGGAGCGTGGGAACGATAAGGGCGGGTAACGCGTCGCTTGCAACGATGGCAGGCAGGCCTGTGCTGGAGTAAGGTGGCGCGCCGAATTCCCCGGAAGACCTGCCGATGAGCGACCAGCCGAAGAACCCCCTGCATGGCGTCACCCTGGAAGCCATTCTCAATCAATTGGTAGCCGCCTATGGCTGGGACGGGCTCGCCCAGCGCATCGACATCCGTTGCTTCAGGAATGATCCGAGCATCAAGTCCAGCCTCACTTTCCTGCGCCGTACGCCCTGGGCGCGGGAGAAGGTCGAGGCTCTCTACATCCAGTTGGCGCGCCGCAAGGGCTAGCGCCAACTGACCTTCTGCGTCGCCAGGGGCGTCTGGCAGCCGGTGGCGGTGCCCGGTTCCAGGTAGCCCTGCAGCATCGGCGCCATGCCCTTGAGCACCTGCACCGGCAGCGCCGAGGTGAACTTGAACTTGTCCGCCGCGCTGCCGGCCACGTAGGCGGTGAGGGTGCCGAAGTGGCGCGGGCCGAGGTAGAAGACGAAGGTCGCCGTGCGGTTCATCGCCTTGGAACTCTTCACCCAGCCGCTGCGGGTCACGGTTTCGATGCGGTTGTCGCCGGTGCCGGTCTTGCCGCCCATCACCACCGTGGTGCCGTCGGCCAGGTGGAAGCTGCCCTGCAGGCGCCGCGCGGTGCCGCCTTCGACCACCTGCGAAAGCGCCATGCGCAGTGCCCTGGCGACTTCCGGGGTCATCACCTGGCGGCCGCTGCCGGCTTCCGGGCCGAGGACGGTCTCGTAGGGGGTGTTCGCGGCGAAATGCAGGCCGTCGATGCGCAGCGTCGGCAGGCGCACGCCATCGTTGAGGATGATGCCCATCAGCTCGGCCAGAGCCGCCGGCCGGTCGCCGGAGCTGCCCAGCGCGGTGGCGAGCGACGGCACCAGATGGTCGAACGGGAAACCGAACTGTTTCCACTGCTGGTGCAGGTCGAGGAAGGCTTCCACTTCCAGCATGATGCGGATGCGCTTGTCGCGGGCGTACTTGTGCCGCGACTTGTACAGCCAGCGGTAGACCTGCTTGCGCTCGGCGGTGCTGGCGGCCACGGCGTCGGCGAAGGTGGCCTGCGGCTGCTTCTGCAGGTAGCTGAGCAGCCAGAGTTCCAGCGGGTGCACGCGGGCGATGTAGCCCTGGTCGTTGAGGTCGTAGGCGCCCGGACCGTAGCGCTTGTAGAGATCGGCCATGCGCTTCTCGGTGACCTTTTCACCCACGTACTTGCCCTGTTTCAGGCGGGCCTGGACGAATTCGCTGAAGGTCGCGAGGTCCGCCTGCGGCTGCAGGTAGCGGTGGATCGCGGCCAGCCGCACCGGCCAGGGGCGCAGGCCGTCGAGGAAGGTTTCCAGGCGCTGTTCGGTGTCCTTGCCGCGGTATTTCTGCCAGAAGCGCCGCAGGTAGACCTGGCTTTCCTTGTCGACGAAGCGGTCGAGGTATTCCTGGCGGCGCGGATCCTTGTCGTCGGCCAGCACCGATATCCTGCTGCCGGGGTCGCTGTAGATCTTGTGGCGGATCAGGTCACGCAGCAGACGCACGAAGGGCAGGTTGATCGATTCGCGCAGGGCGTCCTGGATGGTCGGAATGCGGCCGTTGTCCTCCTTGCGGAAGTTGCTGAAGGTGTGGATGCCGCCGCCGGTGAAGAAGCTCTCGTACGGGCTCGCCGAGTACTTGCGCTGCAGCGCCGCCTCGAGCATCGGCTGCAGGCTGCGGTCCTTCGCCGTCATGAGGTACTCGACGGCCCATTTGCCGATGAAGTCCAGCGGCACGACCTTGACGGTCTTCAGCTCGGCGGGAGACAGGTACGAATATTCGCGATGCAGCGCGGCGACGGTCTCCAGGTAGCTGGCCAGCACCCGCAGCTTGGCGGTGGAGCCCAGTTCCAGCTTGCTGCCTTCGTTGATGTCGAACGGCTGGTCGGTGTTGTCGGTCTGCACCCGCACGCGGTTGCCGCTGGGGGTGCGTTCGAACAGGGTGAAGCTGTAGCGCACGTCCCGGGTCTTGTCCTCGGACAGCAGGCGTTCGCCGAACAGGCCGATTTCCTCGGCGAAGGCCGGGTCGGCGAGCCGCTTCAGGTAGGTGGTGACCTGGTTCTGCAGGTCCTGCTGCAGGGTGGTGGTGAAGGTCAGGTCGAGGCGGTCGAGGTCGTACAGCGGCACGCTGAGCATCCCGGCCAGGCGGGTGCGCGCCAGGGTCACGCCCTTGTTCGACTCCAGCGGCTGCACGGTCGGCTCGTGCTTCGGGTCGCGGAAACGCAGCTGGGCTTCGAGGGCGGCATCGCGCAGCGGCGCGCTGATGATGTCGGCCTGGGCCAGCAGGCGCAGGTAGCTGTCGGTCATGCTGGAGAGCTGGGCGCGTCCGCGCGCCAGGTAATAGGACGGGCGGCGGTGGGCGATCATCAGCGATACCACCTGGCGCAGCGCCTGGCCCTGTTCTTCCAGCCTGGCGCCGGAGGCGGGCGGGGCGCTGAGCAGCTGGTTGACGCGCTGATAGTCGGCGTCGTACCAGATCCACAGGCCGTCGGGCAGGCCGCTGACTTCGCCGTAGCCGGGCTGGGCGGACAGCGGCACCGAGTTGAGGTAGGTGAGGACGATGTTCTTCCGCGCCTCGATGTTCTCCGCGCCATTCATGTAGCTGCGCACGCTGGCCGAGGCCATCTGCCGCAGCTTGTCGGTGATCGAGTTGGTCCGTCCGTCGGCCGAGTGGCGGTACTTCTCGATCTGCGTCGCCAGGGTGCTGCCGCCCGGGGCATGGCCGTCGAAACCGACCATCTTGCCGATGTGGGCGATGGACGCCTGGGTGAAGCGGCTCCAGTCGATGGCCGGGTTGTGGTAGGGGGTGCTGTTGTCCAGCAGGTGGCGGTTCTCGATGAACAGCAGGCTCTTCACGATCAGCGGGGAGATGCTGTCGAAGCTGGCGTAGAGCTTCTGCGGATAGCGGAAGTTGTAGATCGGCAGGCCCCGGCAGTCGTAGACGTCCACGCCGGCCTGGGATTTTTCCGGATAGGGCGGGAAGAGGCCGTGGCCGCTGTATTGCATGAGCGGCTCGGAGAAGCGCACCTGGCTCAGGGTGACGAAATCACGCTGGTGCAGGTGCTCCAGGAAGGTCGGCAGTTGCTGGTAGCCCAGACGGCGGTCGTAGGGCCCCTGCTGCGGATAGACCACCTGGCTGGTCGGCCCCTGGGCGAGCTCCCACGTCAGGCTGCGGGCGTAGTTCGACAGCTCGCGGGCCTGCAGCTTCGAGGTGCGCGCCTCGTACAGCAGGGCCGCCCCGATGGCCGCCAGCAGGGGCAGGAGGAAAAGGAACAGGATGAGGAAACGATGGTGGTGAATGCGAGGCTTTTTCGGAGTGAATTCCGGCTCCGGGCCGCCCGGTTGCCCTGCAGGGTTCTGCGTACCGGATTGCGACGACCTGTTCATCTGCTACTACCTGCCCATGCTCGAGAAAGCCTGAGTAAGTGGACTGCGCCCACATGGAACGGCACGCTCCCGGTGCCGTGAAAGCCCTGATTTACAGGGCTTTCCTAATTCCTAGCGTAGTTGGTGGATGAGAATCTGCGTGCCTCCGCGGATTGATTTTTCGCGGCACGGAAGGTGCAATGAACGGTCTGTCATAAAGGCTTTTTGCCATGCGTCTCGTCCTGTTCCTCCTTTTATCGACCCTGGCATGGGGCGTTAGTGCAGCTCCGATGCCGTTCTACGCCTGGCAGAGCCGGGTCGATGGTGCGCGGGTCTGCAGCCAGACCTCGCCGGGTGCGGGCTGGGAGAGGGTCGCCGGTCCGTTCAGGGATGCCGGCTGCCGCCAGCCGATCCCGCCGTCGCCGGCGCCCAGGGGCCTGGCCGCGCCGAAACGCGCATCCTGAGCCAGCCGACGGAAGGCTGAATCCGCGTCCTGGCCGGCCAGTGGTCGAGCGGGTGTGGCGACCCCGGAGTCATGCTGGCAGACTGCCCCTTCCAGTCGTCGCCGGAATCCCGGCGGGGAGGGCCGTCATGACCGATCTCAGCTACTGGCTGCTGTTCTTCTCCGCGGTGCTGGCGCTCAACCTCGCGCCCGGACCGGACCTGATCTACGTGCTGTCGCGCAGCGTCGTCGGCGGCCGGCGTATCGGCCTGGCTTCGTCGCTGGGCGTGTGCAGCGGCGCGATGGTCCACGTGGTCGCCTCGTCCCTCGGCCTGTCGGCGATCCTCGCCACCTCGGCGCTGGCCTTCTCGCTGGTGAAGTACGTCGGTGCGGCCTATCTGCTCTATCTCGGCATCCAGGCGCTGCGCCACGCCGGCAGCAGCTTCGACGCCCGGCTCGGCGACGCACAGCCGGTCTCCGCCTGGGCCGCCTACCGCCAGGGCGTGCTGATCGACGTGCTGAATCCCAAGGTGGCGATCTTCTTCATGGCCTTCCTGCCGCAATTCGTCCGCCCCGAGCACGGCGCCGTGGCGCTGCAACTGCTCGGCCTGGGCGTGCTGGTCATAGTCGTGGCGATCCTGGTCGAGGTGCTGCTGGTGCTGCTGGCCGCCCGCGCCACCGAGCTGATCCGCAGCAGACGCGCCATCAGCCTGTGGCTGGACCGCACGCTCGGTTCGATCCTGCTCGCCCTTGGCCTGCGCCTGGCGCTCAGCGAGCGGGCCTGACGAACGGACTACACCTTTAGTCGCATGGCTGTCCGTCCCGGGCATGACGCCCCGGGGAGACTTGTGTAAGCTCCGCCCCGACCTCAGCGTGGTCACTCCTGCGATGCCCACGCCCGCTCCACAAGAGCGGGCAGCCTCTTGCGGTGTGCCGTCATGGAATCCCAGACGAACTCCAGCTCCGTGCCCTGGCGCGGTGGCGGAGCTTTTGCGTTTTCCCTATCCCGACGGCACGTATGAGTCCGCTGCTGACACCCCAAAAACAAAATTGAGGTTGTATTCATGTCGTCCAACGATCTTTCACGGGATCTCAACGAGCGGCACATCCGACTCATGGCCCTTGGCGCCTGCATCGGCGTCGGCCTGTTCCTCGGTTCGGCGAAGGCCATCCAGATGGCCGGCCCGGCCATCATGCTGTCCTACATCATCGGCGGTCTCGCCATCCTCGTGATCATGCGCGCCCTCGGCGAGATGGCGGTGCACAACCCGGTAGCCGGCTCCTTCAGCCGCTACGCCCAGGACTACCTCGGCCCGCTGGCCGGCTACCTGACCGGCTGGAACTACTGGTTCCTCTGGCTGGTGACCTGCGTCGCGGAAATCACCGCCGTCGCCATCTACATGGGCATCTGGTTCCCTGACGTACCGCGCTGGATCTGGGCGCTGGCCGCGCTGAGCAGCATGGGCGCGATCAACCTGATCACCGTGCGCGCCTTCGGCGAGTTCGAGTTCTGGTTCGCCCTGATCAAGATCGTCACCATCGTCGCGATGGTCGTGGTCGGCCTCGGCATGATCGTCTTCGGCTTCGGCAACGACGGCGTCGCCACCGGCATCGCCAACCTGTGGAGCAACGGCGGCTTCATGCCGCATGGCATCAGCGGCGTGCTGATGTCGCTGCAGATGGTGATGTTCGCCTACCTCGGCGTGGAAATGATCGGCCTCACCGCCGGCGAAGCGAAGAACCCGCAGAAGACCATCCCGGGCGCGATCAACTCGGTGTTCTGGCGCATCCTGCTGTTCTACGTCGGCGCGCTGTTCGTGATCATGTCGATCTACCCGTGGAACGAGATCGGCAGCCAGGGCAGCCCGTTCGTGATGACCTTCGAGCGCATGGGCATCAAGACCGCCGCCGGCATCATCAACTTCGTGGTGATCACCGCTGCGCTGTCGTCCTGCAACGGCGGCATCTTCAGCACCGGCCGCATGCTCTACAGCCTCGCCCAGCACGGCCAGGCGCCGAAGGCCTTTGCAAAGACCTCGAAGAACGGCGTACCGCGCAACGCGCTGATCCTGTCCATCGTCGCCCTGCTCGGCGGCGTGGTGCTGAACTACCTGGTGCCGGAGAAGGTGTTCACCTGGGTGACCTCCATCGCCACCTTCGGCGCGATCTGGACCTGGGCCATGATCCTGCTCGCCCAGCTGAAGTTCCGCCGCGGCCTGAGCCAGGCCGAAGTCGGCAAGCTGCAGTACAGGATGTGGCTGTACCCGCTCAGCTCCTACCTGGCCATGGCCTTCCTGGTCCTGGTGGTGGCGCTGATGGCGTACTTCGAGGAAACCCGCATCGCCCTGTACATCGGCCCGGCGTTCCTGGTGCTGCTGGTGGTGCTGTATTACGCGCTGAACCTCGCTCCGAAGAACGAGCAGGCCGGTGCGGCAGCCCGTACCGCCTGATCCAGGCAGGTGCGTGAAGAAAAGGGCCTCTGATCAGAGGCCCTTTTTTATTGTTCGCGGGCATGGCCCGCTCCTACACAGGATTCGCGAGCAAGCTCGCTGCTACAGGTACGTTCCCGCTCTTCGTAGGACCGAGGGGGACGCCCAGTCCTTGCTCGCGAACAGAATGCACTGAGATACCAAGACAGTTGCTCCTACGGGAAAGTCTGGTGTTGTGGCTCCCTCACCCCAGCCCTGGCTGCGCGCCCCGCTCCAGAGGGAGAGGGGGCAGATTGGCGTCGGGGTGAATGCCGTGCCACCCGGCGACTCCGAACGGTCCCCTCTCCCTGAGGGAGAGGGTTAGGGTGAGGGGGAAGCATCAAGACGATGTAAGACAGTTGCTCCTACAAGGGGTCGCATTACACAGAGCCGACCTGTAGGGCGCATGACGCGCCAGCGTCATCCGCCGTTTGTCTCGCGGCGGACGCAGGAGCGTCCCGTGCCCGCGACCAGCCAGGGCGTCGCGCGCATGGCGCGCTCCTGCAGTAGCTCGTTTTCACGCCCCCGCGTCCGGCCTCGGAGCGTTCCGCCGAACCCCGCCGTCTATGCTGGTGGACGTGTCCCAGCAGTCGACCGGAGCCCGCCATGAACCATCCTCCACGTCCCTCCGTCATTCCCTGCCTGCGCTACCGCGACGCGCCGGCGGCCATCGAGTGGCTGTGCTCCACCTTCGGCTTCCAGCGCCATCTGGTGGTGGACGACGAACAGGGGCGCATCGCCCACGCCCAGCTCTGCCTGCCCGACGGCAGCGGCATGCTCATGCTCGGTTCGCAGCGCGACAACGCCTACGGCCGCCTGATGCGCCAGCCGGGCGAGGCCGGCGGCTGCACGCAGAGCATCTACATGCGGGTGGACGATGCCGAGGCGCTGTACCGCCGGGCGCTGGACGGCGGGGCGGAGATCGTCATCGACATCAAGGACGAGGACTACGGCGGCCAGGGCTTCACCTGCCGCGACATCGAAGGCCATGTCTGGAGCTTCGGGACCTACGATCCCTGGCATTGAAACGCAGCGAAGGAGCAACCGATGAACACTGTGGTATTCGCCGACGGCACCCGCGTACCTGTCCTGGGGCAGGGCACCTGGCGGATGGGCGAGAACGCCCGCGAGCGCCGGCGCGAGGTGGCCGCCCTGCGCGAGGGCATCGAGCGCGGGCTGACGCTGATCGACACGGCGGAAATGTACGGCGAGGGCGGCGCCGAGGAAGTGGTGGGGGAAGCCATCGCCGGGCAGCGCGACAGGGTCTTCCTGGTCAGCAAGGTCTATCCGCACAACGCCAGCCGCAAGGGCGTGGCGGATGCCTGCGAACGCAGCCTGCGGCGCCTGGGCACGGACTGCCTGGACCTCTACCTGCTGCACTGGCGCGGCGAGTATCCGCTGGAGGAAACCGTGGAAGCCTTCGAGCGCCTGCGCGAGGCGGGCCGGATCCGCCGCTGGGGCGTGTCCAACTTCGACCTCGACGACATGCGCGAACTGGACCAGCCGGCCTGCGCCAGCAACCAGGTGCAGTACAGCCTGGAGGAGCGCGGTGTCGAGTGGGATCTGCTGCCCTGGTGCCAGCAACAGCGCATGCCGCTGATGGCCTACTGCCCGGTCGGCCAGGGCGGCCGCCTGCTGCGCCATCCCGTCCTCGCCGAGCTCGCTGCCCGCCACGACGCCACCCCGGCGCGCATCGCCCTGGCCTGGCTGATCCACCACCCCGGCGTGATCGCCATCCCCAAGGCGGTCGACCCTCTGCACATCCGGGACAACGCCGCCGCCCTGGACCTGCGCCTGACAGCCGACGACCTGGAGCAACTCGACGCGGCCTTCCCGCCGCCCAGGCGCCGGCAGCCGCTGGCGGTGGTCTGAGTCTCTCCGGCTGTCGCGCGCCGGCCTGACCGGCGGATGCGGTGCTAGCCTTGCTCCTTGGGGCATGCGCCGCGCGGCCCGTGCGAGGAGGGTGGAACGATGGACAGCCAATCGGCCGATAGCGCCGCCATCAGCCGGGTCATCGAGGACTATGTCGAAGGCATGGTCTTCGCCGACGAGTCCCGACTGCGGCAGGCGTTCCATCCCGCATGCCGGATTGTCGGGCATTTCCACGGCAGCCTGGAGTGGATGACGCTGGATGAGTTCATCGGCGAGATCAAGGCCGAAGACCCGCCGGCCAGCGATACGCGGCCGTTCTGGGAGATCAGGGAGCTGGACGTCACTGGAGACTGCGCGACGGCGAAGGTGGTCGATGATTTCCTCGGCCTGCGTTTCACCGACTACCTGTCGCTACTGAAGATCGATCGCCAGTGGCGGGTCATCAACAAGCTGTTCTATCTCCACGTCTGATCATTCCCCCAGCTCCGCTCCGGTGTTCCAGCGGGATGTGACGAACCGGAGCTGGCCCTCGACGCCTATCCAGCTGCCGAATCGAAGCTGTCGCTGCGCGCCATGCGCCACATGCGTTCGTAGAACTCGCCCTCGATGTTGCCCGAGAGCAGCTCGCCGGGTTTGAGGAAGTAGTGCAGGTGCGAGAACAGGCGGATTTCGCTGGACGACACGCGACGTACCAGGTGTTTGGCTTGCAGTTCCGAGGGGTGGCGCAGGCCGGCGGCGGCGATCATCTCGGCCAGGCCCTTGAGGGTGTTGCGGTGGAAGTTGTAGACCCGCTGGGCCTTGTCCGGCACCACCAGCGCGCGCTGGCGCAGCGGGTCCTGGGTGGCGACTCCGGTGGGGCACTTGTTGGTGTGGCAGGACTGCGACTGGATGCAGCCGATGGCGAACATGAAACCGCGCGCGGCGTTGGCCCAGTCGGCGCCCATGGCCAGCACGCTGGCGATGTCGAAGGCGCTGACGATCTTGCCGCTGGCGCCGATGCGGATCTTGTCGCGCAGGTTCAGGCCGACCAGGGTGTTGTGCACGAACAGCAGGCCCTCGCGCATCGGCAGGCCCATGTGGTCGGTGAACTCCAGCGGCGCCGCGCCGGTGCCGCCTTCCTTGCCGTCGACGACGATGAAGTCGGGGAGGATGCCGGTCTCGTGCATGGCCTTGGCGATACCCATGAACTCCCACGGATGACCGATGCACAGCTTGAAGCCGACCGGCTTGCCGGCGGACAGCTCGCGCAGGCGGACGATGAACTGCAGCAGTTCCAGCGGAGTGCTGAATTCGCTGTGGCAGGACGGCGAGATGCAGTCCTCGCCCATGGGCACGCCGCGGGTGGAGGCGATCTCGGCGGTGACCTTGTGCCTGGGCAGGATGCCGCCGTGACCGGGCTTGGCGCCCTGGCTGAGCTTGATCTCGATCATCTTCACCTGCGGGTCGGCGGCCTGCCTGGCGAAGCGCTGCGGATCGAGTCTGCCGTCGGGGGTGCGGCAGCCGAAGTAGCCGCTGCCCAGCTCCCAGGTCAGGTCGCCGCCGTTCTCGCGGTGATAGGGGCTGATGCTGCCTTCGCCGGTGTCGTGGGCGAAGTTGCCCATCTTCGCCCCCTTGTTCAGCGCGCGGATGGCGTTGGCGCTAAGCGAGCCGAAGCTCATCGCCGAGATATTGAACACCGAGATGGAGTACGGCTGCTTGCACTCGGGGCCGCCGACGTCGACGCGGAAGGTGCAGGGATCGGCCACCGGAACCGGGCGGATGGAGTGGGCGATGAACTCGAAGCCGGACTGGTAGACGTCGATCAGCGTGCCGAAGGGCTTGTCCGCGGTTTCGTTCTTGGCGCGCGAATACACCAGCGCGCGCTGGGCGCGGGAGAACGGCAGGGCCTCGTTGTCGCCTTCGAGCAGGTACTGGCGGATTTCCGGGCGGATGCCTTCGACCAGGTAGCGGATGTTGCCCAGGATCGGATAGTTGCGGCGTACCGCGTGACGCTCCTGGCGCAGGTCGAGGATGCCCAGCAGGCTCAATGCGAAGGTGACGAGCGTGAACGGCCACAGATGCCCGAGAAAGGGCAGGCTGAGCACGGTGAAGAGAACGCAAACGGCGAAAAAGGCATAGCGGCTGAGCAGCGACAGGTTCATGGAATCTCCAGTCGTCGGACTTTCATCACGGTCAGGTTGGCCGAAAGGACCGCCACAGAGCATGGCCGGCATCGCGCGAACCTGCCTGGGCAAGGGTCAATGGAGCGGACTTTCGGAAGTCTTTCTAGTTCTGGCGGGCATCGACGGTAGCCCGAGGCGATGGAAAAAGGAAGCTGGCTAAGGATTTTCTCCGAGGCTGAGAAAGCTTGTTTCGGGCCGTGCAAGAACAGTGGCATTCGCACTTGGGCTGTTCGCGAGCAAGCTCGCTCCTACGAGGAGCACGCCAAGGCCAGGCCTGTAGGAGCGAGCTTGCTCGCGAACCCGCATTCAGCCGGACTAACAGGCGATCACATTCACCGCCAGCCCGCCCTTCGAGGTCTCCTTGTACTTGTCCATCATGTCCCGCCCGGTGTCGCGCAGGGTGGCGATGGCCTTGTCCAGCGACACCAGGTGCTGGCCGTCGCCGCGCAGGGCCAGCTGGGCGGCGTTGATCGCCTTCAGCGAGGCCATGGCGTTACGTTCGATGCAGGGCACCTGGACCAGTCCAGCGACCGGGTCGCAGGTCAGGCCGAGATTGTGTTCCAGGCCGATCTCGGCGGCGTTCTCCACCTGTTCCAGGCTGCCGCCGAGGATTTCCGCCAGCCCGCCCGCGGCCATGGCGCAGGCCGAGCCGACTTCGCCCTGGCAGCCCACCTCCGCGCCGGAAATCGAGGCGTTGAGCTTGCACAGGATGCCGATGGCGGCAGCGGTCAGCAGGTAGCGTTCGACGTCGTCGGCGCTGGCCCTGGGTTCGAAGCGCATGTAGTAGTGCAGCACCGCCGGGACTATGCCGGCGGCGCCGTTGGTGGGCGCGGTGACCACCCGGCCGCCGGCGGCGTTTTCCTCGTTCACCGCCAGCGCCCACAGGTCGACCCAGTCCATGGCGCCCAGCGTGCTGGCGATCAGGTTGCCGCTGCCGGCCTCGTTCAGCCGCCGGTAGAGCATCGGCGCGCGGCGGCGCACCTTCAGCCCGCCGGGCAGCGTGCCTTCGGTTTCCAGACCGCGGCGCACGCAGGCCTGCATTTCGTCCCAGATGTGCGCCAGTCCGGCGTGGATTTCCTCGTCGCTGCGCAGGGCGCGCTCGTTGGCCCACATCAGGTCGCTGATGCGCGGGAAGCCATGTGCATGGCACAGGCGCAGCAGTTCCTCGGCGCTGTGGAAGGGGTAGGGCATGGGATTGTCCGGCAGCGCGCGGTCGGTGTTGAAGTCGGCCTGGTCGACCACGAAGCCGCCACCCACCGAGTAGCAGACCCGCTCGGCCAGCAGCCGGCCGCGCTCGTCCATGGCGCGCAGGTGCATGCCGTTGGGGTGCGAGGGCAGGCTGTCGTCGAGGAACAGCAGGTCACGCTGCGGATCGAAGGCGATCACGTGCTCGCCGTCGAGGGTCAGCAGGTGTTCGGCGAAGATGGCATCCACCAGCGGCGCCAGGGCGGCCGGATCGGCGTCGGCCGGGTCGATGCCGAGCAGTCCGATCAGGCAGGCGCGGTCGGTGGCGTGGCCCTTGCCGGTGGCGCTGAGCGAACCGTACAGGTGCACCGCGATCCGCGCCACGCGCAGCAGCAGGCCGGCGCCGCGCAGGCGCTCGACGAACTCGCGGGTGGCGCGCATCGGTCCCACGGTATGCGAGCTGGACGGCCCGACGCCGGGCTTGAACATGTCGAAGACGCTGAGGGTCATGGCTGCAATCCTCCTGCCTCAAGCATGGACCCTGACGCAGCGATGCGCTCGTCCGCCTGCCGACAGGCGGGAATGAAAAACGCCCTCTGCCGTTTCCGGCAGAGGGCGTCGTCGGTGCCGTGCGTCGAACTCAGGCGAGAACCCGTTGCGCGCTCGGCTGGCCGGCTGGCTCCTGCTTGCCGGCCGCGGCCCTTTCCTCGTGCAGTTCCTCGGCGTCGGCCTGTTCGGCGGTGGACAGGTCGCTGGCGCGGAAGCCGGTGAGCCTGAGCAGGGCCAGGGTGCAGGCCAGGGAAACCACCGCGTACATCGCCGAGGCGATGGCCACGCCGACGATGCTGCCGGTGCTGTTGAGAATCCACTGGGCGAGCACCGGCGTGCCGCCGCCGATCAGCAGCGAGCAGAGCTGGTAGGCCAGCGACAGCCCGGTATAGCGGACGCGGGCGGGGAAGGCGCGGGCGAGGATGCCGCCCACCGCGCCGTAGAACATCGCGTGCGGCACGGTGGCCAGGCACATGCCGACGGCGGCGATCCAGTAGATATTGGTTTCCACCGCGAAGAACATCGCCGGCATCAGGATGAACTCCGGCAGCACCATCAGGCACACGGCCTTGCGCATGTCGATCCGCGAGGTGAGCAGCGCGCCGATCGGCTGGCTGATGAACTGCACCACCAGGGCGATGACGATGATGCTGAGGAAGGTGCCCTGGCTGTAGCCCAGCGTCTTGGTCGCCCAGGACAGGGCGAAGGTGCTCTTGAAGTAGGTGACGTGGATGATCGGCAGCACGCCGGCGCCCAGCAGGACGATCCGCCAGTGCTTGCCCAGCACCTCCGCGATCGGCAGCTTCACGGTCTTCTTCTGTTGCAGCAGGCGCTTCATGTCTTCCGACTCTTCCAGGCGGAGACGGATGACCATGCCGACGATGACCAGGGCCGCCGAGAGCAGGAAGGGAATGCGCCAGCCCCAGAGGATGAACTCGGAGGCCGGCAGGCTGCTGAGGGCGAAGAACACCACGGTCGCCAGCAGGTTGCCGGTGGGCGAGCCCTGCTGGGCGAAGGCGGCGTAGAGGATGCCCTTGCCCTTGGGCGCGCTTTCGCTGGCGATCAGGATGGCGCCACCCCATTCGCCGCCCACCGCGATGCCCTGGATGATGCGTAGCAGCACCAGCGCGATCGGCGCCCATATGCCGATGTCCGCATAGACCGGCAGCACGCCGATGCAGGTGGTGGCGATGCCCATCATGATCAGGGTGATCACCAGGGTGTTCTTGCGGCCGATCCTGTCGCCGAGGTGGCCGAAGATGATGCCGCCGAGCGGGCGGGCGATGAAGCCGGACCACAGCGTGACGAAGGACAGCAGCGTGGCCAGGCCCGGGTCCATGTCGCTGGGGAAGAACACCTTGCCGAATACCAGCGCGGCGGCCAGGCCATAGATGTAGAAGTCGTACCACTCGATGGTGGTGCCGATGAAGGAGGCGATACCCGCCTTGCGGGCTTTCTTGTGGAGGACGGAGTCGTCCGGGGGCGTTGTGCTGTGCATAGGGCAAGTCCTGGTTATTTTTGTTTTCCGCAGATACGCAGGTCCTTGCCGCGTCGTTCGGGTGCGGCGGGGGAAGCGAAACGACAGGTTTCGCCGTCTTGCGTGCGGTCGGTTTTGCCCCGGGGTGAGCGGAGTCTATGCGGCACCTGGTGAAATAAATAATCTTTTAATCTTATTGTTCGATAATCGATTCCGTATGGCGCGGGCCGCGCGGGCTCTACGGGGCGGCCAGGCAGGTCTTCATCACCGCGAGGAAGCTTTCCGCCGCCTGCGGCGCGTCGTTGGCGGAGAGAATCGCGTGCAGTTCGGAGAGCGCGCCCGGCTGCTCGATCTCCAGGCAACTCACCTGGTCCTTCCAGGCCAGGCACAGGGTCTTCGGCAGCAGGGCGACGCCCATGCCGAGGCTGACCATAGTGGCGATGGTCTGCCAGAGCCGCGCCTCGTGGCGGATGTGCGGGCTGAAGCCGGCGTCCACGCAGCGGGCGATGATCAGGTCGTGGTAGTGCGGCGACACGTTGCGCGGGAAGAGGATGAAGTCCGCGTCCCTGAGCTCGCCGAGGTCGATCCGCGAGCCGCCGGCCAGCGGGTGCTGCGGGGGCAGGCAGCAGAGGAACGGGTCGGCGATCAGGCATTCGGAGACGATCTCCGGCGGCAGCTTGCTCCAGTGCACGAAGCCGATGTCGATCTGCCCGCGCTGCAGCGCCAGCGCCTGTTCCGAGGTGTTCATCTCCATCAGCACCACTTCCATGTTGGGGTGCTCTTGCTCGAAGCGGGTCACCGCCTTCGGCAGTCCCCGGTAGAGCATGGAATTGACGAACCCCACGCGCAGCCGGCCGACCGTGCCCTGGGCGGACAGCTGGGTCAGGCGCTTCACCTGCTCGGCCTGCAGCAGCAGGTTGCGCGCTTCCTCCAGCAGCACCTGGCCGGCGTTGGTCAGCTTCACCGACTTGTTGTTGCGCACCAGCAACTGGATACCCAGTTGCTCCTCCAGCTTCTTGATATCGAAGCTCAGCGCCGGCTGGGAGATGAACAGGCGCGCCGCCGCGCGGCCGAAATGCAGCTCTTCGGCGACGGCGATGAAGTAGCGGAGTTGCTTGAGGTCCATGGGGGCGCACGCATTTCTACGATTTGTTTTTTTTATCGTAGGTGATTTTTATTGTATTGGATACTTATCGAAACCTTCCCCTAGTCTCGGCGTAAAACAAGTAGGAGCTACGCCATGACGTCCATGCCCGAAGTACTTCCAGTAGACGACCTGAACATTCCGGACAGCCGCGGGATGAACCTGTATTCCTGCGATCCGGGGCTGCGCCGGCTGCTCGATGTCTACCTGCAGCCCGATGTGCTCGCCCAGTGGCTGCCGGTTCTCCAGCAGCTCGGCGCGCGGGCGGGGGACGAACTGGACATGCTGGCGCTGTCGGCGGACAAGAACCCGCCGGTGCTGGCCGCCCGCACCCGCCGCGGCGAGGATGTGCAGAGCATCCACAAGCACCCGGACTTCGTCGCGCTGGAGCGCGTGGCCTACTCCGAGCTCGGCCTGGCGTCCATGAGCCACCGCCCGGACGGCCCGCCGCCGCTGGTGAAGTACGCGCTCACCTACCTGTTCGTGCAGGCCGAGTTCGGCCTCTGCTGCCCGGTCAGCATGACCGACTCGCTGACTCGCACCCTGCGCAAGTATGGCTCGCCGGAACTGGTCGAGCGCTACCTGCCGTCGCTGGCCTCGCGTGACTTCGACAGCCTGTTCCAGGGCGCGATGTTCATGACCGAACAGGCCGCCGGCTCCGACGTCGCCCGCACCCGGACCCGTGCGCGGCTGGAGGACGGCGAGTGGAAGCTGTACGGCGACAAGTGGTTCTGCTCCAACCCGGACGCCGACCTGGCGATGGTCCTGGCCCGCCCCGAAGGCGCGCCGGAAGGCATGAAGGGCGTCACCCTGTTCCTCCTGCCGAAGATCCGCCCGGACGGCTCGCGCAACGCCTATCGCATCCTGCGCCTGAAGGACAAGCTGGGCAGCCGCTCCATGGCCAGCGGCGAGATCTGCCTGGAAGGCGCCACCGCCTACCTGATCGGCGAGATCGGCCGCGGCTTCCAGCAGATGGCGGACATGGTCAACATGTCGCGCCTGTCCAATGGCGTGCGTGCGGCCGGCCTGATGCGCCGTGGGCTGAACGAAGCGCTGTTCATCTCGCGCAACCGCCGCGCCTTCGGCAAGCACCTGATCGACATGCCGCTGATGCAGAAGCAGTTGCTGAAGATGATGCTGCCCGCCGAACAGGCGCGTTCAATGTTCATGCAGATCGCCACGCTGCTGCCGCGCGCCGACGGCGGCGATGCCGGGGCGCAGAAATGCGTGCGCATCCTCACCCCGCTGATCAAGTTCCGCGCCTGCCGCGACGCCCGCCGGGTGACCGGCGACGCCATGGAGGTGCGCGGCGGCGTCGGCTACATCGAGGAGTGGAGCGATCCGCGCCTGGTGCGCGATGCCCACCTCGGCTCGATCTGGGAAGGCACCAGCAACATCGTGGCGCTGGACATCGCCCGTGCGGTCACCCGCGAACAGGCCCTGGAGCCCCTGCAGCAGTACCTGCGCGCACTGCTGGATGACAGCGGGCTGGCACAGAGCAGCCGCGCGCTCTTCGAGTCGGTCCTGGAGCGCACCCTGGACTGCATGCGCGAAGTGGCCGAACAGCGCCTGGACGAGCAGGTCCGCCAGGCGGGCAGCGCGCTCTATCACATCTGCACGGCGATCTTCATGGCCTGGGAGGCTGGCCGCCAGGCGCCCGACTACCGCCGCCTGGCGCTGGCCCACCTGCTCCTCGAACACAAGCTGCTGCCGCGCGACCCGCTGCGCCTGGCGGACTGGGCGGGCAAGGCGGAACTGCTGGCCAAGGTGGTCGGCGAGGCGAGCCTGTCGCAGGCCGAGGCCATGCAGCTGCTGCCGGCCTGACCACTCTCAACCAATAACAATCAGAGAGCTGCCATGAACAATGCAACCGGTGCCCTGCGTGGCCTGAAAATCATCGATCTGAGCCGCGTCCTGGGCGGCCCGTACTGCTCCCAGGCGCTGGCCGACCACGGCGCCGAAGTGATCAAGCTGGAACCCCTCGGCGGCGACGAAACCCGTGGCTGGGGGCCGCCCTTCGAAGGCGACACGGCGTCCTACTTCATCGGTGTCAACCGCAACAAGAAGGGCATCGCCGTCGACCTGTCGAAACCGGAAGGCATCGAGGTGCTGCTGCAACTGCTGGAAGGCGCCGACGTGCTGCTCGAGAACTTCAAGCCGGGCACCCTGGCGCGCTGGGGCATCGACTACCAGGACGTGCTGAGCAAGCGCTTCCCGCGGCTGATCCACTGCGCGGTTTCCGGTTTCGGCGCCGATGGTCCGCTCGGCGGGCTGCCCGGCTACGACGCGGCGATCCAGGCGATGGCCGGGCTGATGAGCGTGAACGGCGAGGCCCAGGGCGAGGCGCTGCGCATCGGCCTGCCGATCGTCGACATGGTCACCGGGCTGAACGCGATGGTCGGCATCCTGCTGGCGCTGAACGAGCGCCAGCTCAGCGGACGCGGACAGTCCGTCGACATCGCCCTGTACGACTGCGGCATTTCCCTGCTGCATCCGCACATGCCCAACTACTTCGCTTCCGGCCGCACGCCGCAGCGCACCGGCAACGCCCATCCCAACATCGCGCCGTACGACAGCTACCGTACCGGCACCGAGCCGATCTTCCTCGCGGTCGGCAACGACCGGCAGTTCGCCAGGCTGTGCGAATACCTGGGCGCCGGCGAGCTGCTGGAGGACCCGCGCTTCACCGACAACGGCCAGCGTTCGGTCAACCGCGAGGCGCTGAAGCAGGGGCTGGAGGCCCACCTGGCGGCGCACGACGGCCGCGAGCTGGCCGAGCGGCTGATCCGCCTTGGCGTGCCCTGCGGCGCCATCGCCACGGTGGACCGCGTGGTCGAGCACCCGCACACCCGCCATCGCCAACTGCTGGTGGAGATGGGCGACTACCGCGGCATCGCCTCGCCGGTGAAGCTGTCGCGCACTCCCGCCAGCTACCGCAGCCCGCCGCCGGCGCTGGGCGAAAGCACCCGCGAGGTGCTCGAAGAACTCGGCCTCGCCCCAGAGGTGATCGAGACCCTGTTCCAGCGCGGCATCGTTCGCGGCTGACACGCGCCTCCTTCGACGCGGCCGGGTATCTATCGCCGGCCGCCGACTTCCCCAATCGAACAGCCGGAGATCGTCATGAGCTCTTGCCAGGGGGCCGTGCGCCCCGAATCCACGCTGCTGCTGGAACGACCGGAGGAGGGCGTGGCCGTGCTGCGGCTGAACCGTCCGGCGGCGCTGAACGCCCTGAACATGACCCTGCGCGAGGAACTGGCCGCGCACTTCCTGCAACTGAACGACTGCGCCGAGACCCGCGTGATCGTCGTCACCGGCGGCGATCGGGTATTCGCCGCCGGGGCGGACCTCGGCGAAATGGCCGAGGCCGGCGCGCTGCAGATCTACCAGCGCCACGTCGAGCGCCACTGGCAGGCGATTTCCCGCTGCGCCAAGCCGGTCATCGCCGCCGTCAACGGTTACGCCCTGGGTGGCGGCTGCGAGCTGGCGATGCACTGCGACCTGATCGTCGCCGGCGCCTCCGCGCGCTTCGCCCAGCCGGAGATCAAGGTCGGCGTGATGCCCGGCGCCGGCGGCACCCAGCGCCTGCTGCGCGCGGTCGGCAAGTACCAGGCGCTGCGCATGCTGCTGACCGGCTGCATGGTGAGCGCCGACGAGGCGCTGGCGATGGGGCTGGTCAGCGAAGTGGTGGCCGATGCCCAGACCCTGCCCAGGGCGCTGGAACTGGCCCGCGGCATCGCCGCCATGCCGCCGCTGGCGCTGGCGCAGATCAAGGAGGTGGTGCTGGCCGGCATGGACATGCCGCTGGACCACGCCCTGGCGCTGGAACGCAAGGCCTTCCAGCTGCTGTTCGATTCGAAGGACCAGAAGGAAGGCATGCGCGCCTTCCTCGACAAGCGCAAGCCGGAGTATCGCGGAGCATGAGCAGTCAACCGATCACCTGCGTCGGCATCGTCGGTGCCGGTGCCATGGGGCAGGGCATCGCCCAGCTCACCGCGCAGGCCGGGCTGTGCGCCTGCCTGTTCGACGTCCGTCCCGGAGCGGCGCGGAGTGCCCGCGACGGCATCGCGGCGATCCTCGCGAAGCGGGTGGAAAAGGGCCGGCTGACGGCCGAGGCCGCCGACCGGGCGGTTGGCAATCTGCAGGTGCTGGAAAGCCTGGAGGCGCTGCGCGGCTGCCAGGTGGTGGTCGAGGCGATCGTCGAGAACCTCGAAGCCAAGCAGGCGCTGTTCCGCCAGCTGGAAGAGGTGCTGGAGGCCGGGACCATCCTGGCGAGCAATACCTCGTCGCTGTCGATCACCGCGATCGCCTCGGCCTGCCGCGATCCCGGCCGCGTCGCCGGCCTGCATTTCTTCAACCCGGTACCGCTGATGCGCCTGGTCGAGGTGATCGAAGGCCTCGCCACCCACAGCGAGGTCGGCGAACGCCTGTGCGAGCTGGTCGGTGTCATGGGGCACCAGCCGGTGCGCGCCAGGGACACCCCCGGTTTCATCGTCAACCACGCCGGACGCGCGTTCGGCACCGAGGCGCTGCGCATTCTCGGCGAGGGCGTGGCCAGCGTGGCGGCGATCGACGCCGTGCTGCGGGAAAGCGCCGGCTTCCGCATGGGGCCGTTCGAACTGCTCGACCTGATCGGCCTGGACGTCAGCCTGCCGGTGATGGAGTCGGTCTACCGGCAGTTCTACGAGGAGCCGCGCTACCGGCCTCATCCGCTGCTGCGGCAGATGCTCGCGGCCGGGCACCTGGGGCGCAAGAGCGGCCAGGGCTTCTATTCATATGATGGCGAAGGCGCCGCGCCGCGCGCTACAGCCCAGGCCGCGCCGGCCTGCACGGCGCTGCCGCCGGTGTGGCTGGGCGCCGACGACCCGCTCGGCCGTACCCGCCTGCTGGCGTTGCTGGAGCGCCTGGGCGCCGAAGTCGAGTCCGGCGAGCACCCGTCCGACGCCGCGCTGTGCCTGCTGGCGCCGCTTGGCGACGACGCCAGCCATGCCGCACAGCGTTTCGCCGTCGATCCGGCGCGGGTGGTTGCGGTCGATACCCTGACTGATCTCGAACGGCACCGCTGCCTGATGTTCAACCCGCTGACCCGCGCGGACATGCGGCACGCCGCCCACGCGCTGTTCGCCCGCGATGGCGCCGGGGTGACGGTGATCCGCGACAGTACCGGCTTCATCGTCCAGCGCACGCTGGCCTCGATCGTCAACCTGGCCTGCGACATCGCCCAGCAGGGGATCGCCTCGGTGGCCGACATCGACCTGGCGGTGCGCCTTGGCCTCGGTTATCCCCACGGTCCGCTGGAGTGGGGCGACCGCCTGGGCGCCGCGCGCCTGCTGCGCATCCTCGAGCGCATCCACGCGCTAACCGGCGACCCGCGCTACCGCCCGAGCCCCTGGCTGCGCCGCCGCGCCAGCCTGGGCATTTCCCTGAGCCAGCCGGAAAACCCGTTGCCGGCCTGACCATCCGCCTTTCCCTGCGAGAACCTCATCATGCTCGATGCCTATATCTATGCCGGCCTGCGCACTCCGTTCGGCCGCCACGCCGGCGCCCTGTCCCGGGTGCGTCCGGACGACCTGGTCGGCGCGCTGCTGGCGCGGGTCGTGGAGACCTCCGGCTTCGCTGTCGACGACCTGGAGGATGTGATCCTCGGCTGCACCAACCAGGCCGGCGAGGACAGCCGCAACCTGGCGCGTAATGCCCTGCTCGCCGCCGGTCTGCCGTGGCGGGTGCCGGGGCAGACGGTCAACCGCCTGTGCGCCAGCGGCCTGTCGGCGGTGATCGACGCGGCGCGGGCGATCACCTGCGGCGAGGGCCGGCTGTACCTGGCCGGCGGCGCCGAAAGCATGTCCCGCGCGCCGTTCGTCATGGGCAAGGCGGACAGCGCCTTCAGCCGGGCGGTGAACGTCTTCGACAGCACCATCGGCGCGCGCTTCGCCAATCCGCGGCTGGTCGAGCGGCATGGCAACGACAGCATGCCGGAGACCGGCGACAACGTGGCGCGCGAGTTCGGCATCGCCCGCGAGGACGCCGACCGCTTCGCCGCCGCTTCCCAGGCGCGCTACCAGGCAGCGCTGCGGGCCGGCTTCTTCGCCGGCGAGATCATGCCTGTCGAGGTGCCGTCCGGACGCAGGGGCGAGACGCTGCTCGTCGAACACGACGAGCATCCGCGCCCGCAATCGGACCTGGCGGCGCTGTCCCGCCTGCCGTCGCTGTTCCCCGGCGGCGTGGTCACCGCCGGCAACGCCTCGGGCATCAACGACGGCGCGGCGGCGCTGCTGCTCGGCGACCGCGAGATCGGCGAGCGCCACGGCGTGCGGCCGCTGGCGCGGGTCCTGGCCTCCGCCAGCGTCGGCGTGGAGCCGCGCATCATGGGCATCGGCCCGCACCAGGCGATCCTGGTGGCGCTGCAGCGCGCCGGCCTCGGCCTGCACGAGGTCGACCTGATCGAGATCAACGAGGCATTCGCCTCCCAGGTCCTGGCGTGCCTGAAAGCCCTCCGCCTGGACTTCGACGACCCGCGGGTCAACCCCAATGGCGGCGCCATCGCCCTCGGCCATCCGCTCGGCGCGTCCGGTGCCCGGCTGGCGCTGACCGCCAGCCGCGCGCTGCACAGCCGAAACCTGCGCTACGCCGTGGTCAGCCTGTGCGTCGGGGTCGGCCAGGGCGTGGCGATGGTGATCGAGCGCGTCTGAGGCGCGCGGATGTGGGCGCCGTCCGGCGCCCTGGAAACTTCGGAGAGCATCGATGAACAACAACAAGAAAAACACCGTTTTCCTGCCTGTCGCCCTGGCTGCCTGCTGTGCCCCGTCGCTGGCGCTGGCCGACGGCTTCCTGGAGGACGGCAAGGCCAGCCTGTCCATGCGCAACTTCTACATGAACCGCGATTTCCGCGACGGCGCCGGCCGCTCGAAGAGCGAGGAGTGGGCCCAGGGCTTTCTCCTCGACTACCGCTCGGGCTACACCGCCGGCACAGTTGGCGTTGGCCTGGACGCCCTCGGCAAGCTGGGCGTCAAGCTCGATTCGAGCCCCGACCGCAGCGGCACCGGGCTGCTACCGGTGCGGGGCGATGGGCGCGCGGCGGACGACTATGCGCGGCTCGATCCGACGGCCAAGCTGCGCATCTCCCGCACGGAGCTGAAGATCGGCGCGCTGGTGCCCAAGCTGCCCACCGTGCAGCCCAACTATGGCCGCCTGTTCCCGCAGGTGTTCCAGGGCGGCCTGCTGACGTCCGGCGAAGTGAGCGGCCTGACCCTGAACCTGGGGCGGCTGGATGAGGTCAGCCAGCGCAACGAGGCGGGCACCAGCGACCTGGCGCTGTTCAACCGCAACGGACGCTTCGCCGGGGCGGCGCAGGCCGATCACTTCCACCTGGGCGGCCTGGACTACCAGTTCGCTCCGGGCTGGACCGGAAGCTACCACTACGGCGAGCTGGAGGATGTCTACGACCAGCACTTCCTCGGCCTGAAGAGCCAGACGCCCGTCGGCGCGGACAGCCTGGAAACCGACCTGCGCCTGGCGCTCAGCAGGGATGCCGGCGACGGCCGCGGCGGCAGGATCGACAACCGCTCCTTCAGCGGCCTGCTCACCTACCGCCTGCACAACGGCCATGCCTTCGGCCTGGGTTACCAGCGCATGCACGGCGACAGCGCATTTCCCTACCTGGACGGGACCGATCCGTACCTGATCAACTTCGGCCAGTACGGCGATTTCGCCGAGGCCGGGGAACGCTCCTGGCAGGCGCGCTACGACTACGATTTCGCCCCGCTGGGCCTGCCCGGCCTGAGCTTCATGACCCGCTACTTCAGCGGCCGCGACGCGCAGCCGACCGCGGGCGCCGGCAGCCGCGAATGGGAGCGCGACACCGACATCAAGTACGTGCTGCAGAGCGGTGTCCTGAAGGGCCTGGGGTTGACCTGGCGCAACGCGACCTACCGCTCCGACTTCAGCCGCGACGTCGACGAGAACCGCCTGTACCTGAGCTACAGCATCGCGCTGTTCTGACGGGGCATTGGTTCGCGAGCAAACTCGCTACTGCAGGGTGACACCCGCTCTTCGTAGGAGCGAGCTTGCTCGCGAACATCGGCCTCGCAAGCGCTTCGCGACTTACCCCTTCGCCGCGCTGACCCCTTCGAGGGTGGCGAAGGAGGTGTCCTTCGCCGTCAGCAGGAAGTCGCGCATGAACGGCGCATCCAGCATGTCCGCGCGGATGGCGGCGTACAGCGTGCAGTACAGGCCCTTCTCGCCCAGGCGCTTGGCGGTGACGTAACCGCGCGAGCTGTATTCGTGCAGCGCCCAGTTGGGCAGGCTGCAGACGCCGCGCCCGGAGGCCACCAGTTGCATCATCATCACCGTCAGCTCCGAGGTGCGCACCTGCGCCGGCTCGATGTCGGCCGGCTCCAGGAAGCGGGTGAAGATGTCCAGGCGGTCGCGCTCGATCGGATAGGTGATCAGCGTCTGGCTGGCCAGGTCTTCCGGGACGATGTACGGCCTGGTTGCCAGGGCGTGGTGGTTGTCCACCGCCAGCAGCGCCTCGTAGGTGAACAGCGGGACGTAGGTGATGCCGGCGATCTCCACGGGATCGGAGGTCACCACCAGGTCGAGGTCGCCGCGCGCCAGGGCGGGCAGGGGGGCGAAGGAGAAGCCCGAGGCGAGGTCCAGCTCCACCTCCGGCCAGGCATCGCGGAACTGGTCGATGGTCGGCATCAGCCACTGGAAGCAGCTGTGGCACTCGATCGCCATGTGCAGGCGTCCCGCGGTTCCCCCGGCCAGCCGCGCCAGGTCGCGATCGGCGCTGCGCAGCTGCGGCAGCACGGCATCGGCCAGTTGCAGCAGGCGCAGGCCGGCGCTGGTGAAGCGCACCGGCTTGGTCTTGCGGATGAACAGCGACAGGCCGAGGCGGTCCTCCAGTTCCTTGAACTGGTGGGAGAGGGCGGACTGGGTGAGGTGCAGGCGCTCGGCGGCTTCCACCAGGCTGTCGGCTTCGCGGAGGGCGTGCAGGGTTTTCAGGTGGCGAAGTTCGAGCATGGCGGCGTGTCCAACATGAGTAAAACTTGATTACAACGAGAATAGATTGAGTTTGTCTCATAACGACCTGGCTGTCGACAATGCGCGCCATCAACCTCGTATTGGAGATTTCCGCCATGGCATTGGCTCATTCCCTCGGCTTCCCCCGCATCGGTCGCGACCGCGAACTGAAGAAGGCGCAGGAAGCCTTCTGGAAAGGCGAACTCGACGAAGCCGGCCTGCGCGCCGTCGGTCGCGAACTGCGCGCGGCGCACTGGCAGGTGCAGAAGGACGCCGGCATCGAGCTGCTGCCGGTGGGCGATTTCGCCTGGTACGACCAGGTGCTGACCCACTCGCTGACCTTCGGCGTGATTCCCGAGCGCTTCCGTGGCCATGGCAACGCCAAGCCGACCCTGCAGACCCTGTTCGCCATGGCGCGTGGCGCTGTAGGAACGAAGAGCAGCGACAACTGCTGTGGCGGGGCGCATGCCCAGGAGATGACCAAGTGGTTCGATACCAACTACCACTACCTGGTCCCGGAATTCAGCGCCGACCAGCGCTTCGAGCTGAGCTGGGAACAGCTGTTCGAGGAAGTGGACGAGGCGCTTGCCCTCGGTCACGCGGTGAAGCCGGTGCTGATCGGCCCGCTGACCTACCTCTGGCTGGGCAAGGTGAAGGGCGCTGAGTTCGACAAGCTGGAGCTGCTGGAACGCCTGCTGCCGCTCTACGGCCAGATCTTCCAGCGTCTCGCCGCGCAGGGCGTGGAGTGGGTGCAGATCGACGAGCCGATCCTCGTTCTCGACCTGCCGCAGGACTGGAAGAACGCCTTCGAGCGCGCCTACAACCTGCTGCAGAAGGAACCGCTGAAGAAGCTGATCGCCACCTATTTCGGCGGCCTGGAAGACAACCTCGGGCTGGCCGCCGGCCTGCCGCTGGACGGCCTGCACATCGACCTGGTGCGCGCGCCGGAGCAGTACCCGACCATCCTCGACCGCCTGCCGGCCTACAAGGTGCTGTCCCTCGGCCTGGTCAACGGCCGCAACGTCTGGCGCTGCGACCTGGAGAAGGCGCTGGAAGTCGCCCGTCACGCCCATGAGCGTCTCGGCGAGCGCCTGTGGATCGCGCCGTCCTGCTCGCTGCTGCACAGCCCGGTGGACCTGGCCCGCGAAGACAAGCTGGATGCCGAGCTGAAGAGCTGGCTGGCCTTTGCCGTGCAGAAGTGCGGGGAGGTCGCCGTCCTGGCCCGCGCGCTGAGCGAGCCGGAAGCCCCGCAAGTGCTCGCCGCCCTGGCTGAAAGCCGCGCCGTGCAGGCCAGCCGCGCCGCCTCGCCGCGCATCCACAAGCCGGCGGTGCAGGCTCGTGTTGCTGCCCTGCGCCCGCAGGACGGCCAGCGTCCGTCGCCGTTCGCCGAGCGTATCCAGAAACAGCGCGCGCATCTCGACCTGCCGCTGTTCCCGACCACCACCATCGGTTCCTTCCCGCAGACGTCTGCCATCCGTCTGGCCCGCCAGTCGTTCAAGCAGGGCAAGCTGTCCCAGGCCGAATACACCGAGGCCATGCACAGCGAAATCCGCCATGCCGTGGAAGTGCAGGAAAACCTCGGCCTGGACGTGCTGGTGCACGGCGAGGCCGAGCGCAACGACATGGTCGAGTACTTCGCCGAGCAGCTCGACGGCTACGTCTTCACCCGCTTCGGCTGGGTGCAGAGCTACGGTTCGCGCTGCGTGAAGCCGGCGGTGATCTACGGCGACCTGAGCCGTCCGCAGGCCATGACCGTGGAGTGGATCAGGTATGCCCAGAGCCTCACCGGCAAGGTGATGAAGGGCATGCTGACCGGCCCGGTGACCATGCTGATGTGGTCCTTCCCCCGCGAGGACGTCAGTCGCGAGGTGCAGGCGCGCCAGCTGGCTTTGGCGATCCGTGACGAGGTGGTCGACCTGGAGGCCGCCGGCATCCGCATCGTGCAGATCGACGAGGCCGCCTTCCGCGAGGGCCTGCCGCTGCGCCGCGAGCAGTGGGGCCGTTACCTCGACTGGGCCACCGAGGCGTTCCGCCTGTGCGCTTCCGGCGTGCGCGACGAGACGCAGATCCACACCCACATGTGCTACAGCGAGTTCAACGACGTGATCGAGTCCATCGCCGCCATGGATGCCGACGTGATCACCATCGAGACCTCGCGCTCGGACATGGAGCTGCTGGATGCCTTCGAGGCCTTCGCCTACCCGAACGAGATCGGTCCGGGCGTCTACGACATCCATTCGCCGCGCGTGCCGGCCAGCGAGGAGATGGCCAAGCTGCTGCGCAAGGCTGCCCGGCGCATTCCCGCCGAGCGCCTGTGGGTCAACCCGGACTGCGGCCTGAAGACCCGCGGCTGGGCGGAAACCGAGGCGGCGCTGGTGAACATGGTCGCCGCGGCCCGCCAGCTGCGCCGCGAGTATGCCTGAGCCGCTTGGTAATCCTCTTCCTTCGGGGAGAGGGTTACCAGCTGATGAAGAACATCCCCTTCGCCAGCAGCACGATCAGCACCACGTGGCAGAACACGCTGATGTGGATGATCCGCGAGCGGCGTGCGGTCATGCGTCCGCTGGCGAACAGCAGCATGGTGAAGAGGAAATGCCCGAGCACGCTGAGGGCGAGCAGGATCTTCAGCGCCAGCAGCGTGGCGAAGGGCGAGCGCCACGGCTCGGCGAGCAGCTGCAGGTAACGCTCCCAGGCCATCCCCAGGCCGGCGCCGAACAGCACCAGGATCACCCAGGGCATCAGCCGGCGGGCGCGCTGGCCGATGGCCCTTTCCACGGCGCGCATGGCGTCCTCGGGCACGTGCTTGCGCACGCGTTCGAGGATCAGCACCTCGAAGAACACCGTGCCGACGAACATCAGCGCGGCCAGCAGGTGCAGGGTGAGCAGGATCGGGTAACTCATGGGGCGGGACTCCAGGCTTGGGCGGTTCGTCGCTGATCATGGTAGCTGGCCCGGTTCCGGCCAATGACTCGGATCATCCGCGGCGACCGCTCGGCGCCCTTCATCAAACTGTCATGGTTTTGTGGCAGAGCGAACGACGGAAATTCACCAGAATGCGTCCTACTGGGGTTCTGCATTCTGGAAATTCACATGCGTGCGCTTGTTTGGGCGGCTGCACTTCTTTGCGGCCTGTCATTGCCCGCCTTTGCCGCCGATCCTTGCGATACGCGGGTACCGACCGAAACCGTCGCGCTCGGCGACGTGCGCCTGGCCTACCAGAGCATCGGCCACGAGCGCGACCCGGCGCTGTTGCTGATCATGGGGCTGGGCGGCCAGCTGATCCACTGGCCGGACGAGGTGGTCCGCGCCCTCTGCCAGCAGGGGCTGCGGGTGATCCGCTACGACAACCGCGACGTCGGGCTGTCCGCCTGGAGGGTGCCGGTGCCGGGCTCCATGCTCGCTTACGAAGTGCTGCGCTACCGCCTCGGCCTGCCGGTCCACGCGCCCTACAGCCTGACCGACATGGCCGGCGACGCCCTGAACCTGCTGGACGCGCTGCATATCCAGCGCGCCCATGTGCTCGGCGCGAGCATGGGCGGGATGATCGCCCAGCACGTCGCCGACCTGGCGCCGCAGCGGGTGATCAGCCTGACCCTGGTGATGACCAGCTCCGGCGCCGAGGGCCTGCCGCCGCCCAGCGACGACCTGCTGCGCCTGCTCGCCCGGCGCGAGGCAGCGAATCGCGAGCAGGCGCTGGAGCAACAGGTCGACCTGCTCGCCGCCCTCGGCAGCCCGGAAGTACGGGCCGATCGGACGGAACTGCTGGACGAGGCGGCGCGCTCCTATGACCGCGCGTTCAATCCGGAAGGCGTGCAGCGGCAACTGCTGGCGATCCTCGCCGAACCGAGCCGGGTGGAACTGCTCAACCGCCTCGACCTGCCGACCCTGGTGATCCACGGCACCGCCGATCCGCTGTTGCCGGTGATGCACGGCGTGCATGTGGCGGCACATGTGCGGGGGGCGCAGCTGAAGCTGATCCCGGGGATGGCGCACAGTTTCCAGGAGCGCTTCAAGGCGCCGCTGCTGGCGGTGCTGCTGCCATATCTGAAAGCGCACCAGCCGGAGGGGCATGTGGCGCAGTTGTGAGGTCTCGTGGTGCCGGGGCGGCTTGTTCGCGAGCAAGCTC
This sequence comes from Pseudomonas jinjuensis, assembly GCF_900103845.1. Lineage (GTDB taxonomy): Bacteria > Pseudomonadota > Gammaproteobacteria > Pseudomonadales > Pseudomonadaceae > Pseudomonas > Pseudomonas jinjuensis. Next base: position 209,156 of record NZ_FNIJ01000006.1, on the reverse strand, counting down.
GCTCCTACAGGGACACGCCGGGCCTTTGTAGGAACGGGCCATGCCCGCGACCGGTCCCGCACAAGAGCGTCGCGCGCATGGCGCGTTCCTACGAAGAGCGCAGCGTCCTACGCCTCCGCATACCGCTCCGCAAAATACTGCCGCAGGAACTCCACCGCCACGCGGATCTTCGCCGAGCTGGACAGCGGCGCCGCGTGCACCGCCCAGATGTCCGCCGGTTGCTGGTAGTCCGGCAGCACATGCACCAGCGCGCCGCTGGCCAGGCTGTCGCGCACGTCCCAGTAGGAGCGCAGCAGCACGCCGCGGCCGTCCAGGCACCACTGGTGCACCACCTCGCCGTGGTTGGCCGACAGCGGCCCGGTGACCTTCACGCTTTCCTCGCCATCCGGACCCTGCAGGCGCCAGATGCCGAACGGGTGGTCGCGTTCCTTGATCACCAGGCACTCGTGCTGAGCCAGCTCCGCCAGGGCCCGCGGGGTGCCGCGGCGTTCCAGGTATCCGGGGCTGGCGCAGAGCACCCGGCGGTTCTTCGCCAGCGGCTTGGCGATCAGGTTCGGGGAAATCTCGTTGCCGATGCGGATGTCCAGGTCGAAGCCCTCGTCGACCAGATCGACCAGCCGGTCGTACACGTCCAGGCGGATATCCAGCTGCGGGTAGCGCGCCGACAGTTCCGACAGCGCCGGAGCGACGAAGCGCCGGCCGAGGCCGAAGCTGCTGACGATGCGCAGCTGGCCGCTCGGCTCGCGGTGCAGCGCCGACACCTCGTCGCCCATGCGCTGCACCGCGTCGAAGATGCGCAGCGCCCACTGGTAGACCCGCTCGCCGTCCTCGCTGACCGTCACCCGGCGGGTGGTGCGGTGCAGCAGGCGCACGCCGAGGTCCTGTTCGAGCAGGCGGATGCGCTTGCTGATGAAAGCGGGGGACATGCCCAGCTCGCTGGCGGCGGCGGCGAAGCTGGAGCGGCGGGCGACTTGGACGAAGACGTTGAGGTCTTCCAGGTTCGGTAGATTGTTCACGGTTCGTGTTTCAAGAATCAATGATGGGGCTGATTATGTTTCGACTCATGCCTTATAGCATGGCTGCACCTCCTTTCTCCCACCCCCGTGAGTGTGCCCGGCATGAGCAAGACATTCAGGATCGCCGCAATTCCCGGCGACGGCATCGGCAATGAAGTCCTTCCCGAAGGCGTGCGCGTGGTCCAGGCCGCGGCGCAGAAGCATGGCGTCAACCTCGAGTTCGAATTCTTCGAGTGGGCCAGCTGCGACTACTACCTGCAGCACGGCAAGATGATGCCGGACGACTGGTTCCAGCAGCTGCAGAGCTTCGACGCCCTGTATTTCGGCGCGGTCGGCTGGCCGGACAAGGTGCCCGACCACATTTCCCTGTGGGGCTCGCTGCTGAAGTTCCGCCGCGAGTTCGACCAGTACGTGAACATCCGTCCGGTGCGCCTGTTCCCCGGCGTGCCGTGCCCGCTGGCCGGCAAGCAGCCGGGCGACATCGACTTCGTGGTGATCCGCGAGAACACCGAAGGCGAGTACTCCTCCCTCGGCGGCCGCATGTTCGAAGGCACCGAGAACGAGTTCGTCCTGCAGGAATCGGTGTTCACCCGCCGCGGCGTCGACCGCATCCTCAAGTACGCCTTCGACCTGGCCCAGACCCGCGAGCGCAAGCGCCTGACCTCGGCCACCAAGTCCAACGGCATGGCGGTGAGCATGCCCTACTGGGACGAGCGCACCGAGGCGATGGCGGCCGGTTATCCGGAAATCACCTGGGACAAGCAGCACATCGATATCCTCTGCGCCCGCTTCGTGCTGCAGCCGGAGCGTTTCGACGTGGTGGTGGCTTCCAACCTGTTCGGCGACATCCTCTCCGACCTCGGCCCGGCCTGCGCCGGCACCATCGGCATCGCGCCGTCGGCCAACCTCAACCCCGAGCGCAAGTTCCCCTCGCTGTTCGAACCGGTCCACGGTTCGGCGCCGGACATCCATGGCCAGAACATTGCCAACCCGATCGCCATGATCTGGTCGGGTGCGCTGATGCTGGATTTCCTCGGCAATGGCGAGGGCGAGTTCCGTGCGGCCCATGACGACATCCTCGGCGCCATCGAGAAAGTGATCGCCGAAGGGCAGGTGACCCGCGACATGGGTGGCAAGCAGTCGACCCAGCAGGTCGGCGAGGCGATCGCCGCCCTCGTTCAGGGCTGAAACCCGGCGCTGCCGCACCTCGGCAGGTGGCGACCGATCGTCACCTGCTACCCAGGGAGGGGGTGCGGCAATCTTGCACACAGGCGGCTTTGCGTGCACACTGTTAACCAATGGATTTTAGTAAACCAAAGGTTAACAGGGGCAAGACACAAGGAAAAACCACCGAATAACAGCTTCCCCGGAGACGCCTTGCCTGAATCTCCGATGGAAGTATTCCAACGATCTCCGGAGACGAAAAATGTCCCACAAGAATAAAAAGATCGACGTGTTCCTGATAACCGTGAGCCTGATCGCCGTGCTGCTCACCGTCGTCGGCCTTGCAGCGTTCCCCGCGGAAGCGGAAAAGGTAGCCAACCAGCTGTTCGAACTGTCCACCCGCAGCTTCGGCACCGCCGTCCAGTTGCTGGTCTTCTCCAGCTCGCTGGCCGTTCTCTATATCGCTTTCAGCAAGTACGGCAACATCCGCCTCGGCAGCGGCAAGCCGGAATATTCCACCGCCACCTGGGTGTTCATGTTCATCTGCGCCGGCATGGGTTCGTCGACCCTCTACTGGGGCGTGATGGAGTGGGCGTACTACTACCAGACCCCCGGCCTGAACATCGCCGCCGGCAGCCGCGAGGCGCTGGAATACAGCGTCAGCTACTCGTTCTTCCACTGGGGCATCAGCGCCTGGTCGATCTACGCGCTCGCTTCGCTGGCGATGGCCTATCACTTCCACGTGCGCAAGAAGAGCGGCCTGAACCTCGCCTCCATCGTCGAGGCCGTCACCGGCTTCAAGGCCACCGGCCCGGTCGGCCGCACGGTGGACCTGATCTTCCTGCTGACCATGATGGGCGCGCTCACCGTATCCCTGGCGCTCACCGCCTCGACCCTGACCCGCGGCCTGTCCGGCCTGGTCGGCACGCCGGATACCTTCACCGTGCAACTGATGGTGATCGGCGTGATCGCCGTGCTGTTCTCCCTCAGCTCCTACATCGGCATCGATGGCGGCCTGCAGCACCTGAGCAAGATGGTCTGCTATGGCGCCCTGGTGTTCGCCGCGGTTGTGCTGCTGGTCGGCCCGACCCAGTTCACCATCAACAACACCGCCAATGCCGTCGGCCTGATGATCCAGAACTACGTGCACATGAGCCTGTTCACCGACCCCGCGGGGGATGGCGCATTCACGCGAAACTGGACGGTGTTCTACTGGCTCTGGTGGGTGTCCTACGCGCCTGGCGTGGCCATGTTCGTGACCCGCGTTTCCCGCGGCCGGCAGATCAAGGAAGTGGTGTTCGCCCTGCTGCTGGGCGGTAGCTTCGGCTGCTGGTTCTTCTTCGGCGCGCTGGAAAGCTACAGCATGCACCAGTTCATCAACGGCGCCATCGACGTACCGAAGATCCTCAGCGAGCACGGCGGTGAAACCGCGGTGGAAATGCTGCTGACCGCGCTGCCGATGGGCAAGCTGTTCCTCGCCGTGTACCTGTTCATCATGGCGGTGTTCTGCGCCTCGCACATGGATGCCGCGGCCTACGCCGTAGCCGCCACCAGCACCCGCAACCTCAAGGAAGGCGACGACCCGACCCCGACCCACCGCCTGTTCTGGTGCGTCACCCTGACCCTGGTGCCGCTGGCCATGCTGTTCGCCAAGGCCTCGCTGTCGACCATGAAGACCGCAGTGGTGCTCACCGCGATCCCGTTCATGCTGATCCTGCTGGTGAAGATCTACGGCTTCTTCAAGTGGATGGTGCAGGACTACGGCAAGGTGCCGGCCTACCTGATCGAGGAAGAGGCCACCCGCCTGGCCGGCGAGGACACCTCCGAACCGGCGCATGAGATGCGTGGCGAGAAGGTGGCTGCGGTAGCCGCCCAATAAGACCTGAAGTCCCGGATTCCGCCCCTGCGCCGTGGGGGCGGGATCGAACACGGCAAATTTTTTTGCCCTGCTTGTTAACCAATAGATACCTGTTAACTGATGAGTGATAAGGGCGCCGCAAGGTGCCTCAGCCAGGAGAAACAACAATGAACGAATTCACCCGCCTGCCTGCCGATTTCTGCGCCAACCCCGAAGAGGCCTTCACCATCCCGGCGAAGTTCTATACCAGCCCGGCCGTGTACGAGCACGAGAAGGAAGAGATCTTCGCCAAGAGCTGGATCTGCGTCGCCCACCGCAGCGAAGTGGCCGAGAACAACGCCTACATCACCCGCGAGGTGATCGGCGAAAGCATCATCGTCGTCCGCGGCCGCGACAGCGTGCTGCGCGCCTTCTACAACGTCTGCCCGCACCGCGGCCACCAGCTGCTGGAAGGCAGCGGCAAGGCCAAGAACGTGATCGCCTGCCCGTACCACGCCTGGACCTTCAAGCTCGACGGCGAGCTGACCCACGTGCGCAACTGCGACTCCGTGCAGGGCTTCGACAAGGGCGAGTACGGCCTGGTGCCGCTGCGCGTCGAGGAATACGCCGGCTTCATCTTCATCAACATGGACATGCAAGCGGGCTCCGTCGAAGACCAGCTGCCGGGCCTGCAAGCCCGCATGCGCGAGGCCTGCGCGGTGATCGACGACCTGCAGCTGGCGGCCCGTTTCGTCACCGAGACCCCGGCCAACTGGAAATCCATCGTCGACAACTACATGGAGTGCTACCACTGCGGCCCGGCGCACCCGAGCTTCGCCGACTCCGTCGACGTCGGCCAGTACACCCATACCCTGCACGGCAACTGGTCCCTGCAGTACGGCATCGCCAAGTCCTCCGAGCAGTCCTTCAAGGTCGATGAGTCGGTAACCGATCCGTCCTTCTGCGGCTTCTGGGCCTGGCCGTGCACCATGTTCAACGTTCCGCCGGGCGCCAACTTCATGACCGTGATCTACGAGTTCCCGGTCGATGCGGAAACCACCCTGCAGCACTACGACATCTACTTCCTCAACAAGGACATCACCCCCGAGCAGCAGACCCTGATCGACTGGTACCGCGACGTGTTCCGTCCGGAAGACCTGCGTCTGGTGGAAAGCGTGCAGAAGGGCCTGAAGTCCCGCGGCTACCGCGGCCAGGGCCGGATCATGGTGGACAAGGAGCGCAGCGGCATCAGCGAGCACGGCATCGCCCACTTCCACAACCTGATCGCCGTCGCCCATCTGGACGACTGAGTGAAGGAGCCGCCGGCCTTTCGAGGTCGGCGGCCTGGAAGAAGAAACACAGGTGCCTTGCGATGAATCTGAAAGACAACAACCTCTTCCGCCAGCAGGCCTATATCGCCGGCCAGTGGTGCGACGCCGATGACGGCCGCAGCGTCCCGGTGACCAACCCGGCCAACGGCGAACTGCTCGGCAGCGTGCCGCTGATGGGCGGCGCGGAAACCGTGCGCGCCATCGAGGTCGCCGACGCCGCGCTGGAAGGCTGGCGCGCCAGGACCGCCAAGGAACGCGCGCAGATCCTGCGCCGCTGGTACGAACTGCTGCTGGAAAACGAAAACGACCTGGCGCTGCTGATGACCCTGGAGCAGGGCAAGCCGTTGCACGAAGCCCTGGGCGAAATCCGCTATGCCGCGTCCTTCGTCGAGTGGTTCGCCGAGGAAGGCAAGCGCATCTACGGCGACGTGATTCCCAGCCCGGCGGCGGACAAGCGCCTGCTGGTGATCAAGCAGGGCATCGGCGTCTGCGCGGCGATCACGCCGTGGAATTTCCCCGCCGCGATGATCACCCGCAAGGCCGCCCCGGCACTGGCCGCCGGCTGCAGCATGGTGATCAAGCCGGCCAACGAGACTCCGTTCTCCGCCCTGGCGCTGGTCGAACTGGCCCATCGCGCCGGCGTGCCGGCCGGCGTGCTCAGCGTGGTCACCGGCGACGCCCAGGCTATCGGCGCGCAACTCACCGGCCACCCGCTGGTGCGCAAGCTGACCTTCACCGGCTCGACTCCGGTCGGCCGCCTGCTGATGGGCCAGTGCGCCGAGACCATCAAGAAGGTCTCCCTGGAACTGGGCGGCAACGCTCCGTTCATCGTCTTCGACGACGCTGACATCGAGGCGGCCGTCGAGGGTGCGCTGGTCGCCAAGTACCGCAACGCCGGCCAGACCTGCGTCTGCGTCAACCGCTTCTACGTGCACGACGCCGTGTACGAGCAGTTCAGCCAGCGCTTCGCCGAGCGCGTGCGTGAGCTGAAGGTCGGCCATGGCAATGAGGAAGGCACGCAGATCGGTCCGCTGATCAGCGAGAAGGCCGTCGGCAAGGTGCGCAGCCTGATCGACGACGCCGTCGCCAAGGGCGCCGACCTGGTGCTGGGCGGCGACAGCCACGCGCTGGGCGGCAATTTCTTCGCACCGACCATCCTCGGCGGCATCCGCCCGGGCATGGAACTGCTGCAGGAAGAAATCTTCGGCCCGGTGGCGGCGCTGGTGCGCTTCTCCTCCGACGACGAAGTGGTGCGCCTGGCCAACGACACGCTGTACGGCCTGGCCGCGTACTTCTACAGCCGCGACATCGGCCGTGTGTTCAAGGTCGCCGAGAAGCTGGAGTACGGCATGGTCGGCGTGAACACCGGGCTGATCTCCAACGAGGTCGCGCCCTTCGGTGGCGTCAAGCAGTCGGGCCTCGGCCGCGAAGGCTCGAAGTACGGCATCGAGGATTATCTGGAAATGAAATACCTGTGCCTGGCGGTGTGAGCCGGCGCGGGGCTTTTCTGCGGGCGGCACCAGCGGCCGCCCATTGCTGCAAGCCGAGGTGAATGATGGCTAACAAATACGAAATGTTCACCGTGCGGGTGACCGCTGTGGAACAAGTGACTCCCCTGATCAAGCGCTTCACCCTGGCGCGCGACGACGGGAAGGCGATGCCGGAATTCACCGGCGGCAGCCACGTGATCGTGCAGATGCAGGGCGCCGACGGCAGCCAGTTCAGCAACGCCTACTCGCTGATGAGCGACCCGGCGGATACCCGTACCTACCAGATCGGCGTGCGTCTTGAGGAACAGTCCAAGGGCGGCTCCGCCTTCATGCACCAGCAGGTGGAAGTCGGCAGCGAGCTGACCATCTCCACCCCGAACAACATGTTCGCCATCGACCCGGCAGCCGGCCGCCATGTGCTGATCGCCGGCGGCATCGGCATCACCCCGTTCATGTCGCAGATGCACGAACTGCGCGCCAACGGCGCCGACTACGAACTGCACTATGCCTTCCGCGCCCCGGAGCACGGCGCCTTCCAGGGCGAACTGGCCGACGGTCCGCACGGTCACCGGGTGAACTTCTACATCGACAGCCTGGACCGCAAGCTCGACCTGGCGGCGCTGTACGCCGGCCTGGATGAGTCCGCGCATGTCTATGTCTGCGGTCCCAAGCCGCTGATCGACGCGGTGATCGAAGGCGCGAAGCAGGCCGGCATCGCCGACGAGCGCGTGCACTGGGAACAGTTCGCCGCCACCCCGGCCGCCGGCGCCGCCTTCACCGTGGTGCTGTCCCGCTCCGGCCGCGAACTGCAGGTGGAGGAGGGCATGACCATCCTCCAGGCCATCGAGAACGTGAAGGCCGCCAAGGTCGAATGCCTGTGCCGCGAGGGTGTCTGCGGCACCTGCGAGACGCGCATCCTCGAAGGCGAGGCGGACCACTTCGACCAGTACCTCTCCGACGACGAGAAGGCTTCGCAGCAGACCATCATGGTCTGCGTATCGCGGGCCAGGACGGCGCGCTTGGTGCTGGATCTGTAAGCGCGCTTTTGTAGGAGCGCGCCATGCGCGCGAGTCGCGGGCATGGCCCGCTCCTACACGGTATCGCTGGAATGCCCGGGTAGGGCGCATAACGCGCCAGCGTTATCCGCCACGCCCCCCGAACGGTGGATGAAGCGTTCCGCTTCATTCACCATACGGCTGCTGCATCCCACCATCGGTTTTCCGTTATCCACAGGTTAACGCCCCATGTATACTCCGACCCCAGCAATCACGGACGTGGGCCGCATCATGACGGAAAACAGCTTCGCCTTTCGCCTCAAGGAACTGCTCGAACACCACAAGCTGACCCTCCAGGCCGTCGGTACAGCGCTGGGTATCTCGCGCACCGCCGTGCACAAGTGGACCCGCGGCGGCGAGATCGACTACGACAACCTGCGCAAGCTGGCCGACTTCCTCAAGGTCAACTGGATCTGGCTGCGCTACGGCGAGGAAGCCCTGCGCGACGTGCAGGACGCCGAGGTGGTCGAGCTGCCGATGACCGACGTGCGCCGCCGCTACACCGCCGAGATCATGGAAAGCGAGGCGCGCATGAAGCTGGCCCAGGAGAACGCGCGCATCGTCACCTGGGAGTGGAACCTGATCACCGACGAAGTCACCTACTCGCCGAACGTCGAGGAGGTCTACGGCTGGCCGGTGAACCGCAACGAGGACTTCTGGCCGCACCTGCCGGCGGAAGACATCGAGGCCATGAAGGCGATGTACGACCGCACCATCGCCAGCGGCAGCAGCAGCGAGTACGACTTCCGCATCTTCCGCCCGGATGGCGAGATGCGCTGGATTTCCTCGCGCGCCAGCGTTGTCAAGGACAGCGCCGGACGCTCGGTGAAGATGGTCGGCATCAGCATGGACAACACCGCGCGGATGACCGCCGAGGAAGAACTGCGCAACAGCGAGGAACGCTTCCGCGCGATCTTCGAGCTGGCCTTCGGCGCCATGGCCTACATCGGCCTGGACGGCGGCTGGCTGCGGGTCAACGACAGCCTCTGCGAACTGCTCGGCTACAGCGCCGAGGAGCTGTACCGCATGACCTTCCAGGACCTCACCCACCCGGACGACCTGGCGGTGAACATGCAGCACCTGCAACGCCTGCTGGCCGGCGAGATCGACCGCTACGTGGTGGAGAAACGCTTCCGCCGCAAGGATGGCGGCTATGTCTGGGTACGCGCCAAGACCACCCTGCAGCGCCGCCGCCAGGACGGTCGGCCGGAACACCTGATCAGCGTGTTCGAGGACGTCAGCTCGGCCCGCGTCGAACGCGAACGCCTGCAGGCGCGCATCGCCGAGCTGGAAGCACGTCTCGGCCGTGCGGGCGTATCCACGGACTGACCACCTACGGATTCACGCCGCACGCATCTTTGGGCGGTGCGGATGCTCGTTGTGCAGGTACTGGATCAGCCGGCGCTTCTCGGCGGGGCTGAGCAGCAGTCCCAGCTTGCTGCGGCGCCAGAGGATGTCCTCGGCGTCCCGTGCCCATTCTTCCTTGCAGAGGTAATCGACCTCCCGCGCATACAGTCCCTTGCCCAGCCGTTCGCCGAGGTCGGCGGGTTCGCGGACACTCTCCAGCAGGCGCCACGCGCGGCTGCCGTAGCTGCCGGCCCAGCGCCGGGCGAGGGCGGGGTCGAGCCAGGCGAAGCGTTCCAGCAATTGCGCTGCCAGGGCTCCCGGGTCGCCCATCCCTTCGCCGCCGGGCAGCGGAGCGCTGGCGGTCCAGGCCGGCCCCATGCGCCCGGAGAAGTGTGGGGCGAGCAGTGCCAGCGCGGCTTCGGCGAGCTTGCGGTAGGTGGTCAGCTTGCCGCCGAACACCGACAGCAGCGGTGACTCGCCGGGAGCGCCCTCCAGGGCGAGGCTGTAGTCGCGGGTGATCGCCGACAGGTCCTGCACCTCGTCGTCGAGCAGCGGCCGCACGCCGGAATAGCTGTGCAGGATGTCGTCGCGGCCGAGCGGGCGCTTGAAGTGCGCATTGACCACCGCCAGCAGGTAGTCGGTTTCCTCCGCGCTGATCTCCACCCGGTCCGGATCGCCGTGGTAGTCGCGGTCGGTGGTGCCGATCAGGGTGAAGCGCTCCAGGTAGGGAATGGTGAAGACGACGCGGCGGTCCTCGTTCTGCAGGATGTAGGCATGCTCGCCGTCGTACAGGCGCGGCACGATCAGGTGGCTGCCCTGCACCAGGCGGATGTTCCTGGGCGACGGGTGTTTCAGGTTGTCGCGCAGGAAGCGGCTGACCCAGGGACCGGCGGCATTGACCAGCGCATGGGCGCGGATCGAGTACAGGCTGCCGTCGTCGCGCTCCAGGTGCAGGTGCCACAACCCCTTGCTGCGCCGCGCGCTGACGCAGCGGGTGCGCGGGTGGATATGCGCGCCGTGCTCGCGGGCGCTGATGGCGTTGAGCACCACCAACCGGGCGTCGTCCACGGCGCAGTCGGAATACTCGAAGCCGCGGCGGATTTCCGGCTTGAGCGGACTGCCGGCGCCGAACTTCAGGCTGCGCGAAGCCGGCAGCTTCTCGCGCTTGCCCAGGTGGTCGTAGAGGAACAGCCCGGCGCGGATCATCCATGCCGGGCGCAGGTGCGGCTGGTGCGGCAGGACGAAGCGCATCGGCCGGACGATGTGCGGCGCCTTGTTCAGCAGGACTTCGCGCTCGGCGAGGGATTCGCGCACCAGGCGCAGTTCGCGGTGTTCCAGATAGCGCAGGCCGCCGTGGATCAGCTTGCTGCTGGCGGAAGAGGTATGGCTGGCGAGGTCGTCCTTTTCGCAAAGGAACACGGAAAGCCCGCGCCCGGCGGCATCCGCCGCGATGCCCACGCCGTTGATGCCGCCGCCGACCACGGCGAGGTCGTAGATTTCGGCCACTGGGGTGGAATGATTGTTGCTGCCCATCTGGCCACCCCCTGAACAAAAATGAACGGCATCTGTTCGAATACGAAAAGCTTAGCCCGGTTGTATGACGCTTGTGGGTTGTTCGTCAGAAATATCCGCGCGGTGGGGGCATTCATCGTTCCCACGCTCCCGCGTGGGAACCATAGGAAAATCTCTACGCGGTGGTCGGGGGCATTGTAGGCGGGCCATGCCCGCGACCCGAATGGCATTGCGGATTGTCGCGGGCATGGCCCGCTCCTACGAAAATGCGTGCTCCGCGCCCGCAGGATTCGTAGGGTGGATGGCGCTTTTCCATCCACCATCCTGGCTTCGGCACGCAGGAATGGTGGATCGATGGAGCGTGATCCACCCTACGAGAGCGCAACGTCTCTCAGACTACCTCGAGATGCACCTTGTGCCTGATCAGCAGCCGCGACACCGAAGCCGGCGGCGGGCTGTCGGTGAACAGGCGGTTGACCAGCGAGATCGGCCCCAGGTGCACCATGGCGCTGCGTCCGAACTTGCTGGAGTCGGCGGCGAGGAAGACCTGGCGGGCGTGGGCGATGATCGCCCGGGAGACGCGCACCTCCAGGTAATCGAAGTCCAGCAGGCTGCCGTCCTCGTCGATGCCGCTGATGCCGATCACCGCGAAGTCGGCGCGGAACTGCTGGATGAAGTCCACCGTCGCCGGGCCGACCACGCCGCCGTCGCCGCGCACCGTGCCGCCGGCCACCAGCACTTCGAAGTCGTCCTTGCCGGCGAGGATCGCCGCCACGTGAAGGTTGTTGGTGATGATCTTCAGGTGGCGGTGGCCGAGCAGGGCGCGGGCGATGGCTTCGGTGGTGGTGCCGATGTTGATGAACAGCGAGGCGTTGTCCGGGATCTGCGCGGCGACGGCTTCGGCGATGCGGCGCTTCTCCTCGCGCATCTGGTCGGCGCGGGTGTCGTAGGCGGTGTTCTGGATGCTCGAATCGTAGGCCGCGCCGCCGTGGTAGCGGCGCAGCAGGTTGAGTTCGGCGAGCTGGTTGATGTCGCGGCGGATGGTCTGCGGGGTGACGGCGAAGCGCCGGGCCAGCTCGTCGATGCTCAGGTAGCCGCGCTCGCGCACGAGGTCGAGGATGTTCTGCTGGCGCTCGGGCAGGTTCATCGGCGTTCCTCGTTCGGCGGCTCCATTAGCGGGGCGAGCAGGGCGCGCATGCTGCGCCAGTGGCTGCCTTCCCAGTACAGGCCCTGGCAGGCGTCGCAGGTGAGGAAGCGCTCGTAGCAGCCGCGAACCATTGGCGGCAGGCGTTCGAGGATTTCCGCCTTGTCGATTTCGCGCAGCGGCAGGTTGCAGTTCAGGCACAGGCTGAACGGTCGCGCGCTGCGGCTGAGGTCCAGGCGCTCGAACATCTCGCGCAGCTGCTGCGCCGGCTTCAGCGCGTGGACGAAGCAGCCGTGGGTGATGATCCTGCGCTTCAGCAGCTCGCGGTCGCGGGTGAGCACGATGCGTCCCTGCTGCTGGGCGAGGACGGCGATCCGTTCGTCCTCGAAGTGGTTGTCGTAGAGGGTGTCGAAGCCGCTCATGCGCAGCAGCCGGGCGAGCCCGCCGAGGTGCGCGTCGGCGACGAAGCGCAGGCGGCGCAGCGGCCGTTCGCGCACGCGCAGCAGCGGGGTGATGTCCAGCGCCTCGAACTTGGGATAGACGGCGACGCGATCGCCATCGCGCAGCAGGTGGCCGAAATCCACCGACTCGCCCTGCACCAGCACCAGTTCCACTTCGGTATGCGGCACGCCCAGCGCCTCGATCATGTGCTTGACCGTCGCCGCCCGCGCGCAGTCGCAGGTGAAGGCGCGGCGACGGCGTTCCAGCGGGAGGAAGTCGTTGAGTTCCTCGTAGAAGCGGAAGGTGGCGCTGACCATGTGGCGGATTACCTCCGATGGCTGCGGCGGGTTTCGCCCGCCCTACGGTTCTTCGGCCCAGCCGCGGGTGCGCTCGACGGCCTTCTTCCAGCCGGCGTAGAGCCTGGCGCGGGTGGCTTCGTCGCATTGCGGCTGGAACACCCGCTCGATCACCGCGCGGCCCTTCAGTTCGTCCAGATCGCTCCAGAAACCGCATGCCAGCCCGGCCAGCAGCGCGGCGCCGAGGGCGGTGGTTTCGCGCATCTGCGGGCGTTCCACCGGGGTGCCGAGGATGTCGGCCTGGAACTGCATGAGGAAGTTGTTGGCCACCGCGCCGCCGTCCACCCGCAGCGCGCGCAGCGGCTCGCCGGCGTCCTGCTGCATGGCGTCGAGCACGTCGCGGGTCTGGTAGGCGATGGATTCCAGGGTGGCGCGGATCAGGTGGGCGTTCTTCACCCCGCGGGTCAGGCCGAACAGCGCGCCGCGCGCGTACGGGTCCCAGTAGGGCGCGCCGAGGCCGGTGAAAGCGGGGACCAGGTAGACGCCGTTGCTGTCCTTCACCTTCGTGGCGAAGTACTCGGAGTCGTGGGCGTCGTTGATCAGCTTCAGCTCGTCGCGCAGCCACTGCACCGTCGAGCCGGCGTTGAACACCGCGCCTTCCAGCGCATAGGCGACCTCGCCGCGCGGCCCGCAGGCGATGGTGGTGAGCAGGCCGTGGGTGGACTGCACCGCCCTGGCGCCGGTGTTCATCAGCAGGAAGCAGCCGGTGCCGTAGGTGTTCTTCGCCTGTCCGGGCTCCACGCACATCTGTCCGAACAGCGCGGCCTGCTGGTCGCCGGCGATCCCGCCGATGGGCACCTGCCGGCCGCCGAGGCTGGCGTGGCCGTAGATCTGCGAGGACGGGCGCACCTGCGGCAGCATCGCGCGGGGAATGTCGAGGGCGGCGAGCAGGCTGTCGTCCCAGTCGCGGCGGTGGATATCGAACAGCAGGGTGCGCGAGGCGTTGGTGTAGTCGGTGACGTGGACCTTGCCTTCGGTGAGCTTCCAGATCAGCCAGGAATCGACGGTGCCGAACAGCAGCTCGCCGCGCCGGGCGCGCTCGCGGCTGCCTTCGACGTGGTCGAGGATCCACTTCAGCTTGGTGCCGGAGAAGTACGGGTCGATGACCAGCCCGGTATGGTCGCGGATGTGCTGCTCCAGGCCGTCGCGGCGCAGTTGCTCGCAGATGTCCACGCTGCGCCGGCACTGCCAGACGATGGCGTTGTGGATCGGCTTGCCGCTGCTTTTTTCCCACACCACGGTGGTCTCGCGCTGGTTGGTGATGCCCAGCGCCGCCACCTCGTCGAAGCTGATGCTGGCCTGGGCCAGCGCTTCCACCAGGGTCGAGCTCTGCGTCGCCCAGATTTCCATGGGGTCGTGCTCGACCCAGCCGGCCTGCGGGTAGATCTGCGCGAACTCGCGCTGCGCCTGGCTGACCACGTTGGCGTCGTGGTCGAAGACGATGGCGCGGGAGCTGGTGGTGCCCTGGTCGAGGGCGACGACGTACTTGTGCTTTTCGCTCATGGGGAATGCCTTGCTGTGCCTTCGCAGCAGATTAGCAAGTGCGCCGCGCGGGGGCGGGAAAACCGGGCGCCGGCAGGTTAAGGTTATGCCTTTGCCAACCCGCCGAGTGGAACCATGACGCCCGCCATCGACCTGCTGAAGAAAGCCCGCGCCGAGCATCGCGTGCTGAGCTACGAACACGATCCGAAAGCACCGTCCTACGGCCTGGAAGCGGCGGAGAAGCTCGGCCTGGAACCGGCGCGGGTGTTCAAGACGCTGCTCGCGGCGAGCGAGAAGGGCGAGCTGCTGGTGGCGGTGGTGCCGGTGGCCGGCACGCTGGACCTGAAGGCGCTGGCCCAGGCCGCGGGCGTGAAGAAGGCCGACATGGCCGACCCGAACGCCGCCCAGCGCGCCACCGGCTACCTGGTCGGCGGCATCAGCCCGCTGGGGCAGAAGAAGCGCCTGCGCACCTTCATCGACGCCTCGGCCCGCGACTTTCCGACCGTCCATGTCAGCGCCGGCCGCCGCGGGCTGGAGGTGGAGTTGAGTGCCGAGACGCTGGCGCAGCTGACTTCGGCGCAGTTCGCCGCCATCGGCCGCGGCTGAGCCACTGTGCCGTCATCAAAAACATGGACTGTATGGCTGCGCCTGACGGCTGCCGAGGCATGCTGACGAATCGACATCAGGAGAGTGACCATGCAACTCGATTTCCATCAGGTAGACGCCTTCACCGACCGTCCCTTCAGCGGCAACCCGGCGGCCGTGTACCGCCTCGACAGCTGGCTGGCCGACGAGCTGATGCTGCGCATCGCCGCCGAGCACAACCTGTCGGAAACCGCCTTCGTGGTGCGGGAAAGCGCGGGCTGGCGGATTCGCTGGTTCACCCCGAAGGTGGAGATGCCGCTGTGCGGGCACGCGACCCTGGCGGCCGCTTATGTGCTGTTCGAGATTTATGACGAGCCGGGCGCGGTGATCGAATTCGCCTCGCTCTCCGGCCCGCTGCGGGTCAGCCGCGACGCTGGCCGGCTGGCGCTGGACTTCCCGGCGCTGGCGCCCAGTCAGGTGGGCAGCACAGTCGAGCTGGAACAGGCCCTCGGGGTGACGCCGGTGGACGTGCTCGGCGCCGACAAGCTGCTGGTGCTGCTGGACTCCGAACAGGCGGTGCGCGACTGCACGCCGGACATGGCCGCCCTGGCGCGCCTGCCCTGGCAGGGCGTGATCATCACCGCGCGCGGCGAGCGGCACGACTTCGTCTCGCGCTTCTTCGCCCCGGCCATCGGCATCGACGAGGACCCGGTGACCGGCTCCGCCCATTGCAGCCTGATTCCCTACTGGTCGCAGCGCCTCGGCAGGCAGCAGCTGAGCGCCTTCCAGTGCTCGGCGCGCGGCGGCGAGCTGGCCTGCCGGCTGGATGGGGATCGGGTGAGCGTTGCCGGCAATGCGGTGCTGGTGGCGAGCGGGCGGCTGACGTTCTGACTGGCTGAAACTCATCGTTCCCACGCTCCCGCGTGGTAACGCATCCCGGGACGCTCCTGCGTCCATGGCGATGGGTATCGCTGCGCTCAACCCATCCTACGGACGGGGCTGACGTAAGGTGGATGAGGCTCTTTTCATCCACCATTGCGGGGTCGCATGTGACCCGAGGTTGGAGTGCGATGAGCTTTTCGTAGGAGCCAGCTTGCTGGCGATTGTCCATGCCAGCCGGCGGCACCGTGATCGCCGGATCATTCGGATCGCGAGCAAGCTCGCTCCTACAGGACCGGAGATCGGTCAGGGTTCCGCGTCCGCGCCGGCGGGTTGCACCCGCCCTACAGCGGTACCGATTCGGCCATCGGCACCGCCTGTCGCGCGGCGATGCCATCCTCGGCGGCGAACAGCACCAGGTGCTCGGCGGCGACGCGGATGCCCACCTCGTCGCCCGGCAGGTGGTCGGCGTGGCTGGGGAAGATCGATTCCAGCAGCGTCCCGGTGGGCAGTTGCAGGCGATAGAGGATGGCGGCGCCGAGGAAGGTCTTGCCGACGATGCGCGCCTTCAGGTCGCCCTGTGGCGCCGGCACCAGGTCGTCGGGACG
The DNA here is from genome assembly GCF_900103845.1 of Pseudomonas jinjuensis. GTDB lineage: Bacteria > Pseudomonadota > Gammaproteobacteria > Pseudomonadales > Pseudomonadaceae > Pseudomonas > Pseudomonas jinjuensis. The sequence goes on along the minus strand of NZ_FNIJ01000006.1, from coordinate 192,909 downwards.
CAAGAGCACGTCGACCGCGCTGTCCTGCGGCAGCAGGTAGGCGCGGTTGCCGCGCAGCACGCCGAGTTCGGTCTGCACGCTTTCCGGGCCGAGCATCTTGCCGCGGATGAAATAGCCCTGGCCGATGAAGCTGGCGACGAAGGGCGTCTGCGGCTCGTGGTAGAGGTTGTACGGCGTGTCCCACTGCTCCAGGCGGCCGTTGCGGAATACGCCGACGTGGTCGCTGACGGCGAAGGCTTCCTCCTGGTCGTGGGTGACCAGGATGGCGCTGGTGCCGCGCGCCTTGAGGATTTCCCGGACTTCCTGGCTGAGCTGGCGGCGCAGTTCGACGTCGAGGTTGGAGAAGGGTTCGTCGAGCAGCAGCAGCAGCGGCTCCGGCGCCAGTGCGCGGGCCAGGGCGACGCGCTGCTGCTGGCCGCCGGAAAGCTCGTGGGGAAAGCGCCTGCCCAGCTTGTCCAGCTTCACCAGGCGCAGCAGGTCGTCGACGATGGCCTGGCGCTCGGGATGCTTGCGGATGCCGAAGGCGACGTTGTCCTCCACGCTCAGGTGCGGGAACAGCGCGTAGTCCTGGAACACCATGCCGATGCGGCGCTTTTCCGGCGACAGGGTGAAGCCGGGGCGGGAGATCACTTCGCCGTTCAGCGCGATCTGGCCTTCCTGCACCGGTTCGAAGCCGGCGATGGCGCGCAGGGTGGTGGTCTTGCCGCAGCCCGACGGGCCGAGCAGGCAGCCGATGTCGCCGGCGTTCAGGTGCAGGCTGACGTCCTGCACCACGCGCTGCTGCTCGTATCCGCAGGAAAGATCTTTCAGGTCGAGCAGCAGGCGTTGGGTCATCGGCGAGGTGTCTTCGGCAGGTGGAGCGAACGAAAATGGCCGGAACGGAATCGACCGCAAAGGCCAATTCTAACCGTTTTCAATCGCGATACCGAATCGGTTGCGACACCGTGACCCTCTTCAGGCGTGGTGGGCGTGTTCCACCAGCAGTTCGAGCAGGGCCTTCTGCGCGTGCAGGCGGTTTTCCGCCTGGTCCCAGGCCACCGAGCGCGGATCGTCGAGCAGGTCCTCGCTGATCTCTTCGCCACGGTGCGCCGGCAGGCAGTGCATGAACAGCACGTCCGGCGCGGCGCCGTCGAGCAGGGCGCGGGTCACCTGGTAGGGGCGGAAGGTGCGCAGGCGCGCCTCGGCTTCCTCTTCCTGGCCCATCGAGGCCCACACGTCGGTGCTCACCAGGTGGGCGCCGGCGGCCGCTTCGCGCGGGTCGCGGAAGATGCGCACGCGCTCGCCGGCCAGCTCCATGAGCGTGGCGCTGGGTTCGTAGCCTTGCGGGCAGCCGACGTTCAGCTGGAAGTCGAAGCGGATCGCCGCCTCGATGTAGCTGTTGCACATGTTGTTGCCATCGCCGATCCAGGCCACGGTCCTGCCCTGGATGTTGCCGCGGTGCTCGAAGAAGGTCTGCATGTCGGCCAGCAGCTGGCACGGGTGCAGGTCGTCGGACAGGCCGTTGATCACCGGCACGCGGGAGTTGGCGGCGAACTCGGTGAGGTTGCTGTGGGCGAAGGTGCGGATCATCACCGCATCGACCATCCGCGACATCACCCTGGCGCTGTCGGCGATCGGCTCGCCGCGGCCGAGCTGGGTGTCGCGCGGGGAGAGGAAGATCGCCTGGCCGCCGAGCTGGATCATGCCGGCCTCGAAGGACACGCGGGTACGGGTCGAGGCCTTCTCGAAGATCATGCCCAGCACGCGGTTCTTCAGCGGTTCGTAGAGCACCCCTCGGTCTCGCAGGTCCTTCAGCTCGCTGCCGCGGCGGATCAGGCCGATCAGTTCGTCGGTCGTGTAATCCAGCATCGAGAGGAAGTGACGTGCGCTCATGGTTTACCTACTACTTATTCTCAGTTCTGGCCGAGGCACTGACCGGATTTCCTGAGAAAAAACGGGCTGAACCTGCGGCGGGACCGCATGGAGCGGAAAAAGGGGGAGGCGCGATCTTATAAGGAAATGTCGCGGGGTTACAACAGGGGCCGGGAACTCGGCACGTCGCGGGGCGGATTCTGTTTTTCTCGCGCCGGATTCATGCCAGTTCACGTCATTTTCCGCTTTCCCCGCTGCGTTCGTGCGCAAACGTCCGTCGCGAAGCGGCAGTCGGACGACGGGAGTTCGACCACGGCCTGCCCGGCGCCGGGCGTCGACCGTCGTTTCGTTGGCGACCAGAACAGGGGAAAGGGGTGAAGCAGGGAACTTGAACGGCTCGTGGGTTTCTGAAAGCGCTGGAACAGTTTCAGTAGAAAATTTTTTCGATCGTTCGCGGTACATCGCGGCCCCATCTCGAAACTGTGGATGAATCACAGTTTTTTGCGAAGCCAGTCATTTCACCCATGCAATCCGGTCCCACATCACACACAGGCCAGGCAGGTTTCACCCTCATCGAGCTGCTCATTGCCATGACCATCGTCGGCATCCTGGCCGCCATCGCCGTCCCTGCCTACGACTCCCATATCGCCAGGTCCCGTGTGCGGGCCGCGCAGGTCGATCTCGTCGCCCTGAGCATGGTGATCGAGGCCGATTACCAGCGGTCGATGGCGTATCCCGTCGGCAGCTTCGAGGGCACCGCCAAGGTGCGGGAAAGATTCGGCGCCTGGCAGCCTTCGGAAAAGACCTTCTCGTACTCGGTGACCTCCAGCGCCGACGCCTATACGGCGACAGCCACGGGCCTCAGCGGCAAGCTGAAAGGCTGCAGCATGACGCTCGACCAGGAAGGGACGCGCACCGGCAACTGCCCCCATGTCGGCGGCACGGACTGGCAATGATGCGCGGCTTCACCCTGATCGAAATGCTGGTGGTGCTGGCGCTGCTGGGAGCCTTCGCGATGCTGGCCGTGCCATTCGCCTCGGGCTGGACGGCCCGGGCGCGGCTGAACGTGGCCGAAAGCACCTGGCAGGAAGCCTACGGGCGCGCCAAGGCCGCGGCCTTGCGCAATCGCCATGGCATCCATGGGGCGCAGGCGGCGAGCGTGCTCTGCGTCAGCGGCCCGGCGCTGGAGGTACACGTTGCCAGCAGCCCGACCAGCGCGGCGAGCTGTGCTTCCGTCCGGCAGTGGCGGGCGACCCTCCCGGACGGGCTGGAGAGTCGTCATGCCGGCGCGCTCGTGTCCTGCTTCGCCTTCGACAACCGGGGCAGCCTGCTGGCGCTGGGGAGCTGCTCGGCCACCGCTGAACTGGAGCTCAGGCATGGAACGAGCCACGCTTCCATCGCCCTGCGCTGAGCGGCGTCGCCAGCGCGGCGACGTGCTGATCGACGCCCTGATCGGGGCCGTGCTCATGTCGCTGGTGTGCCTGGGGCTGACCCTCGGCGTCGCCAGGACTCTGGTCAACCAGCGCGACGGCAACCTGCAGGCCCTCGCCGTGGCGCAGATGCGCGACCTGCTGCAGCGCAACGGCAGTGGCGGGCTGGATTTGTGCGGTTCCGGCGCGTCCATTCGCCTGCCCGGCGCATCGGCGCCCATCGCCGTCGAGGTCAGGGGCTGCGCGACCCGGGAAATACAGGTCGGCACCCAGCGGCTGGCGGCCGTGGCCGCGCCGCTGACCTTGTGCGCGACCCTCGACGGCTCGCAGCGGCCGATCGCCGTGGGAGGCGGCTCGTGCTGATCCGCCAGCGGGGAATCACGCTGGTCAGCATGATGGTCGGCCTGCTGATCTCCGTGCTGGTGATCCTGGTCCTGCTGACCAGCTTCAGGACGCTGCTGTCGCTCAGCGCGCAGGCGACGCGCAGCGCGATCCAGGACGGCGAGCTGGCGACCGCGATGACCGCGCTGCAGATGGATATCCAGGCGGCCGGGTTCGGCCTCGACAGCACAGCGGTGCTGCAGGCCACCGTCGATCTGCCGGGAGCCGACCGGGCATTGCTCTGGCGCTTCCAGGACGGCGCCCAGCCGGTCTGCGCCGGCGTGGTCGAGCGCAGCGCGAAGGACCCGGAGAGCGGCAGGAGCATGCGGGTGGTGTCGCGCCTGAGCAGCGACAACTGTTCGGCCGCTTCCGCCCTGGACGGCCTGTCATGGAGCCTGGGCGAGGACCTGCTGCAGTTCCGCGAGCAGACCGCGCGGCAGCTGCGGATCGTCCTGGGCGAGGGCGTCTGCTCGCCGTTCGGTGCCCTGGCCGGCGCCGAGCGGCATCCGATCGTGACGCTGACGGCGCCCAGTTCCACCGCCCAGGCCGGCGCCGCCGCGCTTCCGGTCAGCTACAGCGTCTGCCTGATCAATATCCCCGCCTGAGTGGAAGCAGCCATGAAATCACCGGTCCGCCAGCGAGGCATGACCACCGTTCTCATCGTCATGATCGTTTCGCTCGCCATGGGCGCGGCGGCGCTGATGATCATCCTCGGCGTTCGCGGCAACCAGGAACGGCAGGCGATGGTCCACGCGACCACCCATTCCCAGGCCGGGGCCTGGGCCGGAGTGGAGCTGTACCGGCGCTATTTCGAGCAGTTGTCGGTCGACGAGGCGCAACTGACCACGGCGGCGGACCCCATCCGCGCGACGCTCGACGGCAACGCGCTGAGCGCCACCATCGTCGACGTCGCCGCGCCGGACGGCGACGATGCGAGCCGCACCTATACCATCACCGTGGACATCCGCAGCGAGCAGCGAGCGGCGCGGTCGACCGCGGTGATCCGTGCGGTGTACCTGGTTTCCTCCGGTTCCGCCGGCAGCGGAACGACGGACAGCGGCGGCGCGGACAGCCGGACCGGCGACGCCCTGATCGATCTGCGCGACCTGCCGGCGTCCTCCGATCCGGACCTGGACGAGTCGAGCTGCGAAATCGAATGCGAGGAAGGTGGCGGAGTCGCCGCGACGAGGCTCAAGTGGGCGCGTTATCTCTAGCGAGGCAGCGGTGCAGGGGAGGGAGACGGACGGGAAAGGAGCCATCACGACAAGATCTGGGGAGACGAGGCGTCGTGATGGCTTTTGCATGAGCACAATCAATCAGTCGCGGCAATGATGGCCCCGCCGGCCGTGGGCTGGCCTGCCACAGGTCAAGCATTCCGGGGCCGTTCATCGGAATGGGAAAGCCCGGGTGTTGCCGGGCGGCGTAGGAGGCTTCCCGGGGAGTTATCGGAGCCGGCTGACAGATTCACTGCAGGATCGATTGGTAGTTTTCCGGCCGCCATCGGATCGGTGGCTCGTAAAACTCCAAGGAGATTCCTCATGAAGAAGTTCTGGATGTCCGCCGTCGCGGCCGCCGTCATCGCCACCGCCAGCGGTTGCACCAGCTACAACATCAGCCAGCCCGTCGCTCCGGTGGACGGCGCGGTCAGGACCGACCTGAAGGCGGATGTGTCCGTCGGCGAGCAGATCAGCGGCCAGTCCTCCGTCAACATCCTGTTCGGTTTCCTCAAGCTGGGCGGCGACAGCCAGTTCGCCGACGGCGTGACCTACGGCGGCGACAGCGGTTCCGGCCTCGGCCTGGGCGCTCTGGACCCGGTATCCAGCGCCAAGGCCGCCGCCGCCTTCAAGGCCGTGAAGAGCTCCGGCGCCGACCTGATCGTCGCCCCGCGCTACGAAGTGACGGTCGAAGACTACTTCGTGTTCAAGAAGGTCGACGTCAAGGTCGTGGGCAACAAGGGCAGCATCAACGGCATCCGCTGACCGCTCCCTGCCGGCGGGGCAATCCCGCCGGTTTCGCGTCGCCGTCGACTTCTCCGGGGCGGCGACGCTCCTATCCATCCCTCCCCGTGATACCCGCCGATTCACCGACCGAAGCCAGTGGCTTTCGCCGCGCCCTGGTTCCATAGTTCCCGTTCGATTGCCGCGCCCTACGACAACACAACAAGAGGCGAGCCATGAGCAGGACCCTTCACCACCGTGCGTGCCATCTCTGCGAGGCCATCTGCGGCCTGACCATCGAGACCGAGGACGGGCGCATCCTGTCGATCAGGGGCGACGCCGAGGACAGCTTCAGCCGCGGCCATGTCTGCCCCAAGGCGGTCGCCCTGCAGGACATCCAGAACGATCCGGACCGCCTGCGCCAGCCGATGCGTCGTGTCGACGAGCAGTGGCAGCCGATCGGCTGGGACGCGGCCTTCGAGCTGGCCGCCACGCGCCTGGCGGCGATCCGCGAGCGCCGCGGCGCCGACGCGGTGGGCGTCTACCAGGGCAACCCGAGCGTGCACAACTACGGGCTGATGACCCACAGCAACTACTTCCTCGGCCTGCTGAAGACGCGCAACCGCTTCTCCGCGACCTCGGTGGACCAGCTCCCGCACCACCTGGTCAGCCAGCAGATGTACGGCCACGGGCTGCTGATACCGATCCCGGACATCGACCACACCGATTTCATGCTGATCCTCGGCGGCAATCCGCTGGCGTCCAACGGCAGCATCATGACCGTGCCGGACGTGGAGAAGCGCCTGAAGGCGATCAGGGCCCGCGGCGGCAGGGTGGTGGTGGTCGACCCGCGGCGCAGCGAAACCGCGGCCATCGCCGACCAGCACATCTTCATCCGCCCGGGACAGGACGCGGCGCTGCTGCTGGGCGTTCTCGCCACGCTGCTGGACGAGGGCCTGGGTCGCGCAACCCATCTGCCGGTGGACGGCCTGGATGAGGTGCGCGCCGCGCTGGCGCAGTTCGATGCCGAAGCCATGGCGCAGCGCTGCGGCGTGCCGGCGCCGGTGATCCGCCAGCTGGCGCGGGATTTCGCCGCTGCCGACAAGGCGGTCTGCTACGGCCGCATGGGGGTTTCCACCCAGGCGTTCGGCACCCTCTGCCAGTGGCTGGTGCAACTGCTCAACCTGCTGACCGGCAATCTCGACCGGGCCGGCGGGGCGTTGTGCACCACCCCGGCAGTGGACCTGGTGGCGAGCACTTCCGGCGGCGCCTTCAATCGCTGGCAGAGCCGCGTCTCCGGCCTGCCGGAATACGGCGGCGAGCTGCCGGTGGCGGCGCTGGCGGAGGAGATGCTGAGCGAAGGGGAAGGGCAGGTCCGCGCGCTGATCACGGTGGCGGGCAACCCGGTGCTGTCCACGCCCAACGGACGGCAGCTCGAACAGGCGCTGGAGGGGCTGGAGTTCATGCTCAGCGTGGACTTCTACATCAACGAGACGACCCGCTACGCCGACCTGATCCTGCCGCCCACCGCGCCGCTGGAGCACGACCACTACGACACCTCGTTCAACCTGCTGGCGGTGCGCAACGTCACCCGCTTCAACGAGGCGGTGCTGCCGAAGCCCGAGGGCATGCTGGACGACTGGGAAATCTTCGTCGGCCTGGCGCGGGCCTACGCGGCGCTGGTCGGCGTGGAATTGAAGCCGACCATGCCGCCGCAGCGGATCATCGACATGGGCCTGCGCTTCGGCCCCTACGGCGAGGCGTCCGAACGCAAGCTGGACCTGGCCGGGCTGCGCGAGCATCCGCACGGACTCGATCTCGGCCCGCTGCGGCCGAACCTGGCGCAGCGGCTGAAGACGCCCGATCGCAGCGTATGTGCCGCGCCGCAACTGTTCCTCACCGACCTGCGGCGCTTCGCCGGCAGCGCGGCGCCGGCGGCGGAGCAGTTGCTGCTGATCGGCCGCCGCCATGTGCGCAGCAACAATTCGTGGATGCACAACTACCACCGCCTGGTGAAGGGCAAGCCGCGCCACCAGTTGCTGATGCATCCGCAGGACCTCGAACGCCGCGGCCTGGCCGACGGCCAGCGGGTGCGGGTGAGTTCCCGGGTGGGCAGCGTCGAGGTGCAGGTCGCCGCCAGCGACGAGGTGATGCCCGGCGTGGTCAGCCTGCCGCATGGCTGGGGCCACGCACGGCCGGGCGTGCAGCTGTCCATCGCCCGCGAGCAGGGCGGGGCGAGCGTCAACGACCTGACCGACGAGCGCTACCTGGATTCCGTCTCCGGAAATGCCGCCCTCAACGGCGTGCCGGTGGAGGTCGAGGCCGCCTGAACGGGGCATGGCAAAGCCGAGCGTCGTGCTCGGCTTTCCGTTACAATGGCGCCAATCGTGCCGGTCATCGCCCGCAGAGGCGCCGGGCCGGAGCACCACCGGATCGTTCAGCCGAGGTAAGCCATGGACATCATCGACACCATCAAAGAGCAGATCACCAACAATCCCGTCATTCTGTATATGAAGGGCTCCCCGAATGCCCCGCAATGCGGCTTCTCCGCCCGCGCGGCGCAGGTGGTGATGGCCTGCGGCGAGAAATTCGCCTATGTCGATATCCTGCAGAACCCGGAAATCCGCGCGAACCTGCCGAAGTACGCGAACTGGCCGACCTTCCCGCAGCTGTGGGTGGGCGGCGAACTGGTTGGCGGCAGCGACATCCTCGCGGAAATGTTCGAGAAGGGCGAACTGCAACCGCTGATCAAGGCGGCAGTTGGCAAGACCGAAGCCTGAGTTTCCGCTTCAAATAAAAAGCCCCGCGATTCAGCGGGGCTTTTTATTTGCTGTCGCGAAATCAGTCTTCTTCGTGCATGTGCGACTGCAGATAGTTTTCCAGACCAACTTTCTGGATCAGGCCAAGTTGGGTCTCCAGATAATCGATGTGCTCTTCTTCCGAGGCGAGAATGTCCTTCAGCAGATCGCGGCTGATGTAGTCATGCACGCTTTCGCAATAGACGATGGCGTCGCGCAGGTCCTTGGTCGCCTTGAGTTCGAGGTTCAGGTCGCACTGCAGCATTTCCTGGGTGTTCTCGCCGACCAGCAGCTTGCCCAGGTCCTGCAGGTTGGGCAGGCCTTCGAGGAAGAGGATGCGTTCGATGAGCTTGTCGGCGTGCTTCATCTCATCGATCGACTCGTGGTACTCGTGCGCGCCGAGGCGTTTCAGACCCCAGTCGTTCCACATGCGCGAGTGCAGGAAGTATTGGTTGATGGCGATCAACTCGTTGCCGAGGATCTTGTTCAAGTGCTGGATGACTTTCTTGTCGCCTTTCATGCCGAGTCCTGCCGTGTGGAGTGGGTGGTAGCCTGAAAGTTTGTCCCCCTTATAACTGACTGTCAAATATAAGTTATTGAATTTGCTATAAAAAGGAATATGAATGCGAATGCTTCAATTCTTCGTTTACTTGATAACTGTCTGAATTGCGGGCACAAAAAAACCGGGCCATGGCCCGGTTTCCTTTTTATTGATGCGCTCTGCCTATCAACTTGCGGCATAGGCCAGCGAATAATTCATCGACTGTGCGCTGTGCAGTTCGCCGAGCGTGTCGCGTACCACCTGCTTGGCGAGGCAGGCGCACTTGCCGCACTGGGTCCCCACGCCGGTGCATTCGCGAACTTCGCGATAGTTGCAGGCGCCATCGTAGATCGCATCGCGGATGTGGGTATCGGTAACACCTTGGCAGAGGCAGACGTACATGGGCGGATACTGCTCGAGGTCCTAAGTTGAGAGCGATACTAATCTTAATGAGAATGATTGTCAAAGCTGATCGATTCGCCAGCGGATGAACGGCAACGAGGGCCGTCGTAGAGCGGGGCGGGGAGGGAAAGGCTGGGCGGGTCCGGAAGGTGCGGTGTATCATGACCGCCCTTTCTACTGCAGCGACTGTCAGCAAGGCTTCATGCACCGCCGGCAGACTGCATTCCCACTCCCTCACCATCCTCATCTAAGGAGACTGGAATGAGCGTACTCGTAGGCAAGAAGGCCCCCGACTTCACCGTTCCCGCCGTTCTCGGCAATGGCGAGATCGTCGAAAGCTTCAACCTGGCCGAAGCCATCAAGGGCAAATACGGCCTGGTGTTCTTCTACCCGCTGGACTTCACCTTCGTCTGCCCGTCCGAGCTGATCGCGCTGGATCACAAGATCCCCGAGTTCAAGGCGCGCAACGTGGAAGTGATCGGCGTCTCCATCGACTCCCACTTCACCCACAACGCCTGGCGCAACACCCCGGTGGAAAAGGGCGGCATCGGCGCGGTGCAGTACACCCTGGCCGCCGACATCTCCCACGAGATCGCCAAGGCCTATGACGTCGAGTCCGAAGGTGGCGTGGCCTTCCGTGGCGCCTTCCTGATCGACCAGAACGGCGTGGTGCGTTCGCAGATCGTCAACGACCTGCCGCTGGGCCGCAACATGGACGAGCTGCTGCGTCTGGTCGACGCCCTGCAGTTCACCGAAGAGCACGGCGAAGTCTGCCCGGCCAACTGGAAGAAAGGCGACAAGGGCATGACCGCCTCGCCGGAAGGCGTGGCCAAGTACCTGGCCGAGAACGCTGCCAGCCTCTAATCGCTGAGCCGAGCGTCGCCAACGAACGCCCCGGCCTGTCCGGGGCGTTCTTTTTTCAGGCTTCCGCTTCCACCTCGACCAGCAACTGCCGGTTCTTCACCTGCTCGCCCTTGCTCACCTGCACGCGGCGGATCACGCCGTCGATCCCGGCCTTCAGCGGGTGCTCCATCTTCATCGCTTCCAGTACCAGCAGCAGTTGGCCCTTGCCGACCTTCTCGCCTTCCGCCACCAGCACCTCGACGATCGCTCCATCCATCGGCGCCTGTACCGTGCCGGTGCCGGCCGCGCCCTGCGTCCCGACGGGTTCGTGGGTGATGTCGCGCAGTTCCAGGTTGCCGTGCCCATGCAGCCACAGGCGCTGGCCGTCCAGATGGCAGGCGATGCGGCGGCGGATGCCGTCCAGCTCGGCGACCATCCAGCGGTCGTCGCGCTCGATCAGGCGCAGGGCGACCCGGCTTTCACCGGTACGCACCTGCAGCAGCGGTTGCGTCCCGCTTTCCACCACCGTCAGTTCGACGTCATGCCGGTCGTCCCCATGCCCGAGCACCAGCCGCCACGGCGCGCTGTTGGCGCTGCGCCAGCCCGCCAGGCCCGGCTGGTGGGCGCAGGACTCGGCGGAGCGCTGGTAGAAGAGGGCGGCGGCCAGCGCCAGCTCGCCTGCGCCGGGCGGTTGCGGGGCGAGGCTGGCGTCGTCGCGGAAATGCTCGCCGATGAATGCGGTGGTGGCCTCGCCAGCGGCGAACAGCGGGTGCTTCAGCAGGTTGGCGAGGAAGCGCTGGTTGGCGTTGACGCCCAGCAGCACGCAGTCCTCCACCGCGCGCAGCAACTTGCGCCGCGCCTCGTCGCGGGTGGCGCCGTGGGCGACGATCTTCGCCAGCATCGGGTCGTAGAAGGGCGTCACCGCCTGGCCCTCGCGCAGGCCGTGGTCGACGCGGATGCCATGCTCCGGCGGCTGCCAGCGCAGCACGCTGCCGGTCTGCGGCAGGAAGCCGTGGGCGGCGTCCTCGGCGTACAGACGCACCTCCATGGCGTGGCCGTCCAGGCGGATGTCCTCCTGCCCGAGCGGCAGCGGCTGGCCCTCGGCGATGCGGATCTGCCAGGCCACCAGGTCCTGGCCGGTGATCATCTCGGTCACCGGATGCTCCACCTGCAGGCGGGTGTTCATCTCCAGGAAGTAGAAGGCGCCGCTGGCATCCAGCAGGAATTCCACCGTGCCGGCGCCGACATAGCCTACCGAGGCCGCGGCCTTCACCGCCGCCTCGCCCATGGTCTGACGCAATTCCGGCGTCATCACCGGGCAGGGCGCTTCCTCGATCACCTTCTGGTGGCGGCGCTGCACCGAGCAGTCGCGTTCGCCGAGGTGGACGAGGTTGCCGTGACTGTCGCCGAACACCTGGATTTCCACATGGCGCGGCTGCAGCACGGCCTTTTCCAGGATCAGCTCGGCGCTGCCGAAGGCGTTCTGCGCTTCGGAGCGGGCGCTGCGCAGCTGTTCGGGCAGTTCGCCGGCATTGTGGACCAGACGCATGCCACGCCCGCCACCGCCGGCGCTGGCCTTGATCATCAGCGGGTAGCCGATGCGCCCGGCCTCGCGGGCGAACGTGGCGTCGTCCTGCTGCGCGCCTTCGTAGCCGGGGATGCAGGGCACGCCGGCCTCCAGCATGGCCAGCTTGGACAGGCGCTTGCTGCCCATCAGGCGGATGGCTTCGATATCTGGACCGATGAAGACGATGCCGGCCTCCTGGCAGGCGGTGGCGAACCCGGCGTTTTCCGAGAGGAAGCCGTAGCCGGGATGGATCGCGTCGGCGCCGGTTTTCCGCGCGGCGTCGAGCACGGCGGCGATGCTCAGGTAGGACTGCGCCACCGGCGCCGGACCGATGCACACCGCTTCGTCGGCCAGTTGCACGTGCCGCGCCTCGGCGTCGGCCGTGCTGTACACCGCCACCGTGCGGTAGCCGAGGGCGTGGGCGGTGCGGATCACCCGGCAGGCGATTTCGCCGCGGTTGGCGATGAGGATCTTGCTGAAGCTGGGCATCGTCATGTTCCTGAAGTTGTCCGGTTATGCCTTACCTGTAGGGTCCAAGCGGGCCTGCGTTTTTGTACGAAAGCCAGGGTTCCCTCGGCGCCTTCCGCTCCGGTCACCGCCTCGGCGAACTGCCGCGCGGCATCGTCCAGCAACGGCCCGAGGGCTTCATCCTCGCTGCGCAGCAGCAGTGCCTTGGTCGCCGCGTTGGCCAGGGGCGCGCACTGGCGGACCTGTTCCAGGCATTCCGCCAGACGCTGCTCCACGGATGCCTCGACGAAGTGCACCAGCCCCAGGCGTAGCGCCTCGGCGCCGTCGAAGCGCGCGGCGGTCAGGGCTAGGCGGCGGGTCTGGGTCAGGCCGATGCGCCTGACCACGAAGGGGGCGATCTGCGCCGGGAGGATGCCGAGGCTGGTTTCCGGCAGGCCGAAGCGCGCGCTCTGGGCGGCGATGGCGATATCGGAAACGCAGGCCAGGCCGAAGCCGCCGCCGAGCACCGCGCCTTCCAGTACGGCGACCAGCATCTGCGGCACGTTCTGCGCCTCTTCCAGCAGGCTGCCGAAGGCGCGGTTCAGTTCGCGGTAGGCATCGGCGCCGACGCTCTGCGCCCGGGCCATGTCCTTGAGGTCGCCGCCGGAGCAGAAATGCCCGCCGGCGCCGCGCAGCACCAGGGCGCGCAGCGAACGATCATCGCGTGCGGCAGCGATCACCGCGCGCAGTTCGCCGACCATCGCCAGGCTCATGGCATTGCGGCTGTCCGGGCGGTTCAGGGTGACGTGCAGCACGCCGCCGTCGCGTTCCAGCAGCAGGGTTTCGCAGTTCGGCAGTTCGTTCATGCCGGGTTCCTCATCGAATCGGTGTCGGCGGGTTCTCTTACGAAGAGCCACAGGCGCTCAGCCCTTCTGCTTGCCCGGCAGGGTGCCCATCAGCTTGCAGATGATGCCGAGCATGATCTCGTCCGCGCCGCCGCCGATGGAGGCCAGGCGGCAGTCGCGGTAGGCGCGTGACAGCGGGTTGTCCCACATGAAGCCCATGCCGCCCCAGTACTGCAGGCAGCCGTCGGTGACCTCGCGGGCCAGGCGGCCGGCCTTGAGCTTGGCCATGGAGGCGAGGCGGGTGACGTCCTTGCCTGCCACGTACAGCTCGGTGGCCTGGTAGGTGAGCGCGCGCAGGGCTTCGATCTCGGTCATCAGCTCGGCCATGCGGAAGTGGATCACCTGGTTGTCGAGCAGCGGCTGGCCGAAGGTCTTGCGTTCCCGGCAGTACTCGATGGTGACGTCGACGCAGTGCTCCAGCCCCCTGAGCATGTTGGCGGCGCAGCACAGGCGTTCTTCCTGGAACTGCATCATCTGCATCATGAAGCCGGCGCCTTCCGCGCCGATGCGGTTGCGCTGCGGCACGCGCACGTTGTCGAAGAACACCTGGGCGGTTTCCGAGCTGCGCATGCCGAGCTTGTCGAGATGCGGGCTGAGGGTGATGCCGGGGCTGTCCATCGGCACCATGATCAGCGACTTGTTGGCGTGGGGCTTGCCGTCCGAGGTGTTCGCCAGCAGGCACATGAAGTCCGCCGAGGGCGAGTTGGTGATCCACATCTTGCTGCCGTCGATCACGTAGTCGTCGCCGTCCTTGCGCGCGCTGGTCTTCATCCCGGCCACGTCGGAGCCGGCGCCGACCTCGGAGACGCCGATGCAGCCCACCCGCTCGCCGGCGATGGCCGGGCGCAGGAATTCCTCGCGCAGTTCATCGGAGCCGAAGCGGGCGAGGGCCGGGGTGCACATGTCGGTCTGCACGCCGATGGCCATGGGGATGCCGCCGCAGTGGATGGTGCCGAATTCCTCGGTCACGACCATCGCGTAGCTGTAGTCCAGGCCCATGCCGCCGAACTTCTCCGGCTTGTTCACGCCGAGCAGCCCCAGTGCGCCGGCCTTGCGGAAGATCTCGTGGATCGGGAAGCGGCCGTCCTTCTCCCACTGGTCGACGTGCGGGTTGATTTCCCTGTCGACGAAGTTGCGTACGGTGCGGCGAAGTTCTTCGTGTTCCTGGGTGAAGATCATTGTTGTTGTTCTCCGTGTAGGGCGGGGGACAACCCGCCGGTCAGAATCGTGCGACGCCGAAGCTGTTGCCGCGCAGCGGGCGGATCTCCGCCTCGGCGCAGATATCCAGCAGATAGCCGAGCAGCCGGCGCGTGTCACGCGGGTCGATCAGGCCGTCGTCCCACAGGCTGGCGGTGCCGTACAGCGCGGTGGACTGGCTGTCGAGCTTCTGCGCGGTCATCTGCTCGAGCATGTCGAGCATCTTCGGGTCTGCCGCCTTGCCGTCCTTTTCCTGCTTTTCCTCGGCGACGATGCGCAGCACCTTGCCGGCCTGGGCGCCGCCCATCACCGCAGTGCGGCTGTTCGGCCAGGCGAAGATGAAGCGCGGATCGAGGCCGCGGCCGCACATGGCGTAGTTGCCGGCGCCGTAGGAGCCGCCGACCACCAGGGTCAGCTTGGGCACGCGGGCGTTGGCCACCGCCTGGATCATCTTCGAACCGTGCTTGATCACGCCGTTGCGCTCGGCCTCGGTGCCGACCATGAAGCCGGTGGTGTTGTGCAGGAACAGCAGCGGCGTGGCGCTCTGCTCGCAGAGCTGGATGAACTGCGCCGCCTTGGCCGCGCCTTGCGGGGTGATCGGGCCGTTGTTGCCGATCAGGCCGCAGGGCTGGCCTTCGATGCGCAGGTGGCCGCAGACCGTCTGGCTGTCGAACTCGTTCTTGAAGTCGAGGAACTCCGAGCCATCGGCGATGCGCGCGACGATCTCGCGCACGTCGTAGGGCTTCTTCGCATCGGCCGGGACCACGCCGGCCAGTTCCTCCGCCGGGTACAGCGGCTCGCGCCAGGTCTTCTGCGGACGCACCGGCAGCTGCGCATTCCACGGCAGCATGGCGACGATCTCGCGGGCCTGGCGCAGGCCGTCGGCATCGTTCTCTGCCAGGTACTCGGCGGTGCCGGCGACCTGCGCGTGCAGTTCGGCGCCGCCCAGTTCCTCTTCCGTGGCGACCTCGCCGGTGGCGGCCTTCAGCAGCGGCGGGCCGGCGAGGAACATCTTCGCCTTGCCGCGCACCACCACCACGTAGTCCGACAGCCCCGGCTGGTAGGCCCCGCCGGCGGTGCTGGAACCGTGCACCACGGTGACCTGCGGAATCCCGGCGGCGGACAGTCGCGCCTGGTTGGCGAAACCGCGCGCGCCCTCGACGAAGATTTCCGCCGCGTAGTTGAGATTGGCGCCGCCGCTTTCGGTCAGCGCGATCAACGGCAGTTTGTTCTCCAGGGCGATCTGCTGCAGGCGCAGGGTCTTCTTCAGCCCGCTGGGCGAAATGGTCCCGCCCTTGATCGCGCTGTTGCTGGCCGTCACCAGGCAGCGCACCCCGGCGACGTAGCCGATGCCGGCGATGATGCCGCCGCCGGCCTGGGTGCCGTCCTTGTCGTCGTGCAGCTTGTAGCCGGCCAGCGAGCAGAGTTCGAGGAAGGGCGCGCCGGGGTCGAGCAGCAGGTTCAGACGCTCGCGCGGCAGCAGCTGGCCGCGCCGTTCGAACTTCGCCCTGGCCGCGGCGGCGGTGTCCAGCACCTTCTGCTCGACTTCGCGGAAACCGGCGATGGCGGCGAGCATGGCCTCGCGGTTGCGGGCGAAGTCGTCGCCGTGGATGTCGATCTGCGACTGGATGACCGCCATGGGTTACTCCTGATCCTTCAGCACGTCGGGCAGGTAGGCGCGGTGGAAGCCGTTGTACGAGCGGCTCTGCCCCGGCTTGCCTTTCGCCAGCGGGAAGGCGCGGCTGCCCTGGCTGGCGGCGCCGTCGATGCGGATGGTATTGCCGCTGATGAAGGCGGCGCCGGGGGAGAGCAGGAAGACGATGGCCGCGGCCACTTCCGATTCCGTGCCGATGCGCTTGAGCGGCACGCTTTCGCGCAGGGTCGGGATCACCGCCTTGAACGCGCCTTCGTAGGTGTCCATGCCGCTGGAGGCGATCCAGCCCGGCGCCACGGCGTTCACCCGTACCCCGGCATGGCCCCATTCCACGGCGGCGGTCCTGGTGAAGTTCTCCATCCCCGCGCGGGCCGCGCCGGAGTGGCCCATGCCGGGCATGCCGCCCCACATGTCGGCGAGCATGTTGACGATGCTGCCGCCGGTCTTGCTCATGCTCTGGTTGAACACCTCGCGGGCCATGAGGAAGCCGCCGACCAGGTTGGTGCGCACCACGGTCTCGAAGCCCTTCTGGCTGATCGAGGCGAGCGGGGCGGGGAACTGGCCGCCGGCGTTGTTGACCAGGTGATGGATGGTCCCGTGCTCGGCGACGAGCGTGGCGACCAGCGCCTTCACCGCTTCCTCGTCGCGGATGTCGCAGGCGTGCCAGCTGACGCTGCCGCCGTCCTCGACGATCTCTCCGGCGGTCTTCTCCAGCTTCTCCGCATTGCGCCCCACCAGCACCACATGGGCGCCGAGGGCCGCCAGTTCATGCGCGGTGCAACGGCCGATGCCGCTGCCGCCGCCGGTGACGAGGATGGTCTGCCCGGCGAACAGGCCGGGTTTGTAGATGGAGTCGTAGTGCATTGTGGTTGTCGTCCTCCGGTTATTCATGGCACCGCTCTTTGTAGGAGCGAGCTTGCTCGCGATACCGTCTGGCACGGTGGTCGCTGGGGAACACGATCGCCAGCAAGCTGGCTCCTACAGGCTCGTGCTGCTCCCGCGTCCTTGCGCTGCTTTTTTTGTAGGAGCGAGCTTGCTCGCGAACCGCCTGGCGCCATTGCATCCGGCAAAAAGCGTTCGCGAGCAAGCTCGCTCCTACGGGTTCACTTCATCGGCGATGGCTTGCGGCACCGCCACCGGGAACTCCAGCAACTGCTGGGCGAAGGCCTTGCCTTGCGGGTCGATGCGCAGGCTGGCGATGCCGCCGCCGCCCAGGGCGTTTTCCAGCAGGAAGTTCAGGCTGTGCGTGCCCGGCAGGTACCAGCGGCTGACGCGCCCGGTCACCGGATCGAGCAGGTGCTGCATCCAGTCCGCCACCGCGCCTTCGCCCAGCGCCTCGGCGATCCACGGCAGGTATTCCGGCCGGCGCGCCATCACGCCGATATTGCTGTGATTGCCCTTGTCGCCGGAACGCGCCACCGCCAGCTTCACCAGCGGCACGCTGGCGCTGGCCGGCTGTTCGGTCTTCGGCGGCCGGGCGGCTTCGGCGAGATCGGCAGGGTCGAAATGCGCCAGCGGCGGCAGGTTCACCGGATGCGACTGGCCATCCAGTTCCACGGCGAGCGCGCACCGCTGCTTGTCCACCAGGAAGGAGAACAGCCGGATCACCGGGCTCACCGCCGGACGCCCGCCGACGATGCCGGTCAGGCCCGGCGCCATGCCGGTGGCGGCCTGGGCGATCTCGCGGGAGAACAGCGCCAGCGCCTCCTTGCGGGCGTGGCGCACGGCGATCTTCACCACCACCTCGCGGCTGTCGTGGCGGCGGCCGTGGGGGCCGTAGGTCGCCTCGCTGCCGAGCAGTTCAACGTTCACCTCGCGGTAGGGTCCCCAGCCGCGCTCGGCGAGCATTTCGCCGGTCCTGGCGATGATCGCCCGGCTGACCCGCTCGGCCTTCTTCACCGCGTCGATGCCGGCGATCAGGCAACTGGCGGTGCAGCGGAAGCCGTCCGGCCAGGTGGCGCTGACCTTGTACTGGCCGGTCGGCGCCAGGCCGCGGGCGCCCTCGATGCTGACCCGGTCGGCGCCGGCCTGCCGAAGGCGCACGTTGGTGAAATCGCAGACCACGTCCGGCAGCATGTAGGCGCGCGGGTCGCCGATCTCGTAGAGCATCTGCTCGCCCACGCTCAGCGGCGTGACCAGCCCGCCGGAGCCGGCCGGCTTGGTGACGATGAAGCGGCCGTCTGCCTCCACCTCGACGACGGGGAAGCCGATGTGCTCGTAGTCCGGCACCTGTTCCCAGTCGGTGAAGTTGCCGCCGGTGCACTGCGCGCCGCATTCGATGATGTGCCCGGCGAGTGCGGCCTGGGCCAACCGGTCGTAGTCGTCCCAGGCCCAGCCGAATTCGTGCACCAGGGCGGCGCTGACCACCGCGCTGTCCACCACCCGGCCGGTGATGACGATGTCCGCGCCGAGCCTCAGCGCCTCGGCGATGCCCGGCGCGCCGAGGTAGGCGTTGGCCGATACGCACACCGGCGGCAGCGGCTCGCCGCTGAACATTTCCACGCTGCCGGAGAGTTCGCCGAGGCGCGGCAGCAGGTCGTCGCCGACCAGCACGGCGATCTTCAGCGCGACGCCGGCCTTCGCACAGGCAGCGGACAGCGCGGCGGCGCAGGCCTGCGGATTGACCCCGCCGGCATTGCTGATGACGCGGATGTTCTTCGCGGCGATCTCTGACAGAAGGGGAGCGAGGACTTCGACGAAATCGGTGGCGTAGCCGGCGTCCGCCTGCTTCAGCCTGGCGCCGGCCATGATCGACATGGTGATCTCGGCCAGGTAGTCGAACACCAGGTAGTCCAGCTCGGCGCCGCGCACCAGCTGGGCGGCGGCGGTCGAGGTATCGCCCCAGAAGGCGGAGGCACAGCCGATGCGCACGGTTCTGGTCATTGTTCCGGTCCGTTGCGTGATAGGATGTGCGGAACATACCAAGCAAGCGCTTGGTTGGGAAGTGCCACTGATATTACCATCAGCATAGTGGCGCTTGCCCGGGTGGGCGCGCCGGCATACATTTCATTTGTATGCACAAGCACTTGCGTGACGATCCTGACAATCGTCATGAATAGGTCGACCGGACAAGGGGAGGTCGGGAGCGTGGATGACCAGAAAGCCCGCGAGGTGATGCTGGAAATGGTGGCTAACGGACAGATCACCGATCCGGAAAGCCCCCGTGGCAAGCTGCTGCAGACCGCCGCGCACCTGTTCCGCAGCAAGGGCTACGAGCGCACCACGGTGCGCGACCTGGCCAGCGCCGTGGGCATCCAGTCCGGCAGCATCTTTCATCACTTCAAGAGCAAGGACGAAATCCTCCGCTCGGTGATGGAGGAGGCGGTGCTCTACAACACCGCAGTGATGCGCGCCGCCCTCGCCGAGGCGGAGACCCTGCGCGAGCGCATGCTGGCGCTGATCCGCTGCGAGCTGCAGTCGATCATCGGCGGCACCGGCGAGGCGATGACCGTGCTGGTCTACGAATGGCGCTCGCTGTCCCCCGAGGGCCAGGAATACATCCTCGGCCTGCGCGACATCTACGAGCAGATGTGGCTGGACGTGCTGGAGGAAGCCTGCGTGGCCGGCGCCTGCCAGGGCGATCCGTTCATCCTGCGGCGCTTCCTCACCGGGGCGCTGTCCTGGACCATCACCTGGTTCCATCCCAACGGGCCGATGACGCTCGACCAGCTGGCCGAGCAGGCGCTGCTGCTGGTCATGCGCGACGAGGACTGACGCGCGTCCCTCACATGATCCGCAGCGGGTAGCTGAACAGCAGCAGGTGCAGGCTGTTCACCGCCCCGTGCAGCAGCACCGCGACCGACAGCCGGCCGCTGAAATGGAAGGCCAGCCCGTAGCCCAGGCCGGCGAACGTGGCGATCACGGCGAACAGCGGATTGATCGGCAGGTGCACCAGGCCGAACAGCACGCTGGCCGAAAGCACCCCGCCGATCGCGCCCAGGCGCTGCACCAGCACGCTCTGCAGCAGCGCGCGGAACACCGTTTCCTCGGCCAGCGAGACCACGCACAGGTTCACCGCCATCCACAGCCAGAAGCCCGGCGGCCATTTCGGGTTCCATACCACCAGGCCGGTGGCGGCGGCCAGCAGCGGAATGGTGAAGAGGGTGGTGACCACCGCGATCAGGGCGAAGTCGGGGGAGGGCGATTCGCTCGCCGGCGGCCGGCGCAGCCACCAGGTCAGCAGGGTGACGCCAACCAGCGCCTTGTCCCACGACAGTTGCAGCGCATAGGCCGGCGCGTCGGGGCTGAGCTGGCGCATCGGCAGCAGCGTCCAGGAAGCGGTGCCCGGCAGCAGGTGGGCGGCCAGCGCCAGGCTGAACGCCAGGCTGCCCAGCCACCACGGCAGCCAGGGAATGTGGCGCTCGCCATGGAGCACCCAGACGATGTACGACGCCCCGATCAGCAGCCCCAGCAACTGGGTATGGCCGAGGGCGAAGCCGCTGAGCAACAAGAGGACAGGCAGCAGCGGCAGGAATTTCCTCAACATCGTTTCCTCCATCCGGGAGGCCGCAGTCTAGGCAAATTCCTGCCCCGATTACCATCGGGAATGTATGTGATTCAGTGACTTGGCGGTCGGGCAGGCGGCCGGTCCGTCAGCGTTTTTCCTCGGCTTCCTTGGCGTCCATTTCCGCATTGCGCTCGTGGATGCGCTTGAGCTGCTCCTCGGTCAGCGGCAGTTTCTTCGCCGTGTCGCGCAGCAGCATCAGGGCGCCGAGGATGGAGCCCAAGGCGAGGATGATGATCAACCAGGCGTACCAGGGCATGGAAATCTCCAGCAGGGGCGGGAATCTTCACCATACCCCCGTCGCGGCGGCTTGTCAGGCTGGTCGCTGTCATATGCTGGCAATCTGACGCTGGTTCAATGGCGCGCATTCAGCACGCGACCGGAGAATCGCCGATGACCACCAGCGCCCTTCACACCTTGCTGCGCAAGGTCGAACCCTTGGCGCCGGAGCTGAGCATCAGCGAGGTGGCCGACCGCCTGCTCAGCGCCGAACAGCGCGCCATCCTCTCGCTGCCGGTGGTGGGCGTGGATGGCGTCCCGCTCGGGCTGGTCAGCCGCTACGCCCTGCAGAACATCTTCATGCAGCGCTTCGGCCGCGACCTGTGGGGCCGCCGCCCGGTGCGCGACGTGATGAACCCGGCGCCGCTGCAGGTGCGCTGCGACGCCAGCCTGGAACAGGCGGCGCAGCAGGTCACTGGCCAGCTCAGCTACCCGATCACCGAGGACTTCGTGCTGGTCGACGAGGCTGGTCGCTACCTCGGCCTGGGCACGGTGCTCGATCTGCTGAAGGCCATGGAACGGCGCATCTCCCAGCGCAACCTGGTGCTGCACAAGGCGCTGCGCGACCTGCGCGAGTCCCAGGCGCAACTGGTGCAGTCGGAGAAGATGGCCTCCCTCGGGCAGATGGTCGCCGGCGTCGCCCACGAACTGAACACCCCGCTGGGCTACGTGAAGAGCAACCTCAGCCTGCTCCGCGAGCTGATCCTGCCGCTGTTCGCCCTGGCGGAGACCCAGTCGCGCCTGCTCGACGAAACCGCCATTCCCGAGGAACTGCGGCGCCTGCGCGAGGAAGTGGCGCTGGAGCACCTGGCCGGCGATCTCGACCAGCTGTTCGGCGACACCGAGTTCGGTCTCGGGCAGATCGGCGAGCTGGTCGGCGGGCTGAAGGATTTCGCCCGCCTGGACCGCGCCATGAGCGAGGAAATCGACCTCAACGAATGCGTGCGCAGCGCGCTGCTGATCGCCCGCAACAACGTCAAGGACCGCGCCGAGGTGATCACCCTGCTCGGCGAACTGCCGCGCATCGCCTGCGCGCCCTCGCAGATCAACCAGGTCCTGCTCAACCTGCTGAACAACGCCGCCCAGGCCATGGAGCGCTTCGGCCGCATCGAGGTGAAGACCTGGGCCGACGCGCAGGCCGTGCACATTTCCGTGCTGGACGACGGCAAGGGCATGAGCGCGGAGGTGCGCGGGCGCATCTTCGATCCCTTCTTCACCACCAAACCCGTCGGCCAGGGCACCGGCCTCGGCCTGTCGATCAGTTACAAGATCGTCCAGGACCACGGCGGCCGCATTCGCGTCGCCTCCGCGCCCGGCCGCGGTACGCGATTCCTTATCAGCCTGCCGCTGGCGCAGCGGGCCGATGCCATGAAACGGAGCGCCTGAACATGAGCCAGCCCGTCCGCATCCTCTTCGTCGACGACGAGGAACGCATCCTCCGCAGCCTGGCGCTGCAATTCCGCCGGCAGTACCAGGTGCTGGTCGAGAGCGACCCGCGCAAGGCCCTGGAACGCCTGAGAAGCGAGCCGGTGGACATCCTCGTCAGCGACCAGCGCATGCCGCAGATGAGCGGCGCCGAACTGCTGGCCGCGGCGCGCGAACTGGCGCCGGACACCCTGCGCATCCTCCTGACCGGCTATTCCGACCTGGATGCGGCGGTGGAAGCGCTGAACGACGGCGGCATCTTCCGCTACCTGACCAAGCCCTGGGACCCGCAGGAAATGTCCTTCACCCTGCGCCAGGCGGCGGAAATCGCCACGCGCCGCCAGCCCGTGGCGAGCCCGCCGCCGCCGACCGCCTACGCGCCGCTGGTTGCGCCGCTGACCGTGCTGCTGCTCGACGACGACGCCGACACCCTCGGCTGCGTCAGCGACTTCTGCAGCGCCGGCCGCCATCGCCTGCTGCGCGCGCGCAACCTGGCCGAGGCGCTGGCCATGCTCAACAGCAAGCAGGTCGACGTGCTGGTGACCGACCTGACCCTGGCCGGCGACGACACCGCGCCGCTGCTCAAGTCGCTGGCCCAGGCCCATCCGCGCCTGCTCAGCCTGGTGGTCACGCCGTTCCGCGATACCCAGGCGCTGCTGGCGCTGATCAACCAGGCGCAGATCTTCCGCTACCTGCCCAAGCCGGTACGCCGCGGCCTGTTCGAGAAGGGCCTGAAGGCCGCCGCCGAGCAGACCCGGCAGTGGCGCGCCGAACCGCAGCGGCCGCCGGCACGGCTGGCGGAGATCCCGGCGGAGCTGCCGGAGCGGGAAAGGATCGGCAGCTTCCTCGGCATGCTCGGCCGCCTGCGCTCGCGGCTGAGCGCCTGATCGGCTGATCCGCCGCCCGGCTCTACGGCAGCGGCGGCATTTCTGCGACAATGCGCGCCGATTTTTCCGAGCCGCCGCGAGAGCCCATCATGCCTGCCTGCCAGACCCCGATCATCGTCGCCCTGGATTTCCCCACCCGCGAAGCCGCCCTGGCGCTGGCC
The DNA here is from genome assembly GCF_900103845.1 of Pseudomonas jinjuensis. Classification (GTDB taxonomy): domain Bacteria; phylum Pseudomonadota; class Gammaproteobacteria; order Pseudomonadales; family Pseudomonadaceae; genus Pseudomonas; species Pseudomonas jinjuensis. The sequence continues at coordinate 169,700 of NZ_FNIJ01000006.1, read as the reverse complement.
GACCGGCTGGACCCGAAACTGTGCCGGGCCAAGGTGGGCAAGGAACTGTTCACCCGCTGCGGTCCGTCGATCGTCGAGGAACTGGGCAAGCGCGGCTTCGAGGTGTTCCTCGACCTGAAATTCCACGATATCCCCAACACCACCGCGATGGCCGTGAAGGCCGCCGCCGAGATGGGCGTGTGGATGGTCAACGTGCACTGCTCCGGCGGCCTGCGCATGATGGCCGCCTGCCGCGAGACTCTCGATACGCTCAACGGCCAGAAGCCACTGCTGATCGGCGTGACCGTGCTGACCAGCATGGAACGCGAGGACCTGGCCGGCATCGGCCTGGACGTCGAGCCGCAGGAACAGGTGCTGCGCCTGGCCGGACTGGCTGAGAGGGCAGGGCTGGACGGCCTGGTCTGCTCGGCGCAGGAAGCTCCGGCGCTGAAGGCGGCGCACCCGGCGCTGCAACTGGTCACTCCCGGCATCCGTCCGGCCGGCAGCGCCCAGGACGACCAGCGCCGTATCCTCACTCCGCGCCAGGCGCTGGACGCCGGCTCCGACTACCTGGTGATCGGCCGCCCGATCAGTCAGGCCACCGATCCGGCCACGGCGCTGGCGGCCATCGCTGCCGACCTGGCCTGAGGCGCGAATGCCGGCTTCTGCAGCGACCCTGTACAAGCGGGCCATGCCCGCGACCGGCCACGATGTCGCGCGCATGGCGCGTTCCTACGCCGATGGCGCCGTGCCAATGTGTCGGTGGATAACGCTGGCGCGTTATGCACCCTACGGGTTGCGACAACTGTAGGAGCGGGCCATGCCCGCGACAAAGACGCCTAGGAAGCCGACACCTCCCCCGAACACCCCACCCAGCGCGCCCGCAGCACGTCGTAGCTCCAGTTGAACGCCACCGCGTACGGCAGGAAGAACAGCACCAGCCCGATATCCAGCAGGAACGCCTCGATCAGGCCGATGGACAGCCACCAGGCCGCCAGCGGCACCAGCATGAAGATCAGCCCCAGCTCGAACAGCGAGGCGTGGAGGATGCGCACCGGCAGCGTGCGGCTGAAGCCGATGCGCTGCTGGGCGCGGTCGAACAGGGTGTTGAAGATCATGTTCCACAGCGTGGCGATGGCCGAGAACATCAGCGTCAGCGCGCCCATGTGGCCCAGCGGCTTGCCCATCGCCCAGGCCAGCAGCGGGGCGCAGATGATTACTGCGATCAGCTCGAAGAGCACGGCGTGGAACAGCCGCTCCTTCAGGGATTTGGTCGGGGACATGTGGGAATCTCCAGGCAGAAAACAGCGAGTGGCCTGTATTCTCATCGGTCGGTAGGCTAGTTTTAAGTTGGTTGTCATCGGGAAAACCGATATGCACTACTCACCGGAATCCCTCCAGGCCTTCGCCGAGGCGGCCAGTCTCGGTTCCTTCAGCGCCGCCGCGCGCAAGCTGGGCAAGAGCCAGTCGACCATCAGCGAGGCGATCTCGCGGCTGGAGATCGATCTCGGCCTGACCCTGTTCGACCGCAGCGCCCGCCAGCCGCAGCTGACCGAGGCGGGCCGGGCGCTGCTCGGGCGGGTCGAGGAAGTGCTGATGGCCAGCGACCGCCTCGGCCAGATGGCCGGGCAACTGGCCGGCGGGCTGGAGTCGCGGGTCACCCTGGCGATGTCCGATACCTATCAGTCGGCGCCCTTCGAGCAGCGGCTGGCGGAGATCGATGAGCGTTTCCCCGACCTCGAATTCGAATGGCTGATCGCCGAGGACGGCGACGTGCTCGACCTGGTCGGCCAGGGCCGCGCCAATCTCGGCCTGCTCGCGGCGCAGCCGGTCTATCCGCCGGACATCAGCTCGGCGACCCTCGGCGAATGCGCCGAGTTCGGCCTGTTCGTCGGCCACGATCATCCACTGGCGCGCCAGCAGCGCATCGTCCGCGACGACCTGCTGGCCTGGCGCGCGCTGCGCCTGAACACCTTCGTCGACGATGCCGCGCCGTCCCCGGGCGGGCGCTGCTGGTCGGCGCCGACCTACCTGCTGCTGCTGGACATGGCGGTGCTCGGCTTCGGCTGGGTGGAGCTGCCGAGCTGGATGGTCGGGCGCTTCGCCAGGGGACGCCTGCGCGAGCTGAAGGTGCCCGGCTGGCCGCGCAGCGTGGCGGTGGACGTGGTCTGGTCGCGCCAGCGCAGCCTCGGCCTGGCGGCCGCCTGGCTGCTGGAGCGGCTGCTCGCGCCCTGAGCCGGGACAGTTCACAGGAATGCCGTCCGCCCCTTTGCGGTCCTACGCTGGACCAGTAGGATCGGATCTTTCCCAGGATGAGAGGTAAGGATGCGCGCCAAGCTGGAGAATTGTCTGAAGGCTGTCGATCAGGTCCTGCTCGGCAAGGAAGTCCAGGTCCGCCTGGCCCTGACCTGTCTGCTGGCTCGCGGGCACCTGCTGATCGAGGACCTGCCGGGGATGGGCAAGACCACCCTCAGCCACGCCCTGGCCCGGGTGCTCGGGCTTAGCTTCCAGCGCATCCAGTTCACTTCCGACCTGCTGCCCGGCGACGTGCTCGGCACCTCGGTGTTCGACAAGGAGACCGGGCAGTTCGTCTTCCATCCGGGGCCGATCTTCGCCGAGCTGGTGCTGGCCGACGAGATCAACCGCGCCACCCCGAAGAGCCAGAGCGCCCTGCTCGAAGCCATGGAAGAAGGGCAGGTGACCATCGAGGGCGCGACCCGGCCGCTGCCGGAGCCGTTCTTCGTCATCGCCACGCAGAACCCGGTGAGCCAGGGCGGCACCTTCGCCCTGCCGGAGTCGCAGCTGGACCGCTTCCTCATGCGCCTGTCGCTCGGCTACCCGGGCCGGGCGGCGGAGAAGGCGCTGCTGCTCGGCGAGGCGCGCCGCGACCTGCTGCCGCGCATGGAACCGATCCTCTCGCCGGGCGAACTGGCAGATTTGCAGGCCGAGGTGCCGAAGATCCATGCCAGCGATGCGCTGGTCGACTACGTGCTGCGCCTGGTCGAGGCGACGCGCACCCAGCCGGCCTTCGCCCTCGGCCTGTCGCCGCGCGGCAGCCTGGCGCTGCTCGCCGCGGCGCGCGCCTGGGCGCTGCTGGCCGGGCGCGACTACGCGATCCCCGAGGACGTGCAGGCGGTGCTGCCCTCGGTGGCCGGGCACCGCCTGCGCGACCAGGCCGATCCCTCCGGGCATGGCGGCGGAGCGCTGGTGCAATGGCTGCTGCGTGAAGTTCCAGCCCTATAAAGCAACTGTCTTCGCGCCATGACCAATCGCTGGTGTAGGGCGAATGAAGCGGAACGCTTCATCCGCCGACAAGGCCACGCCGGCGGGATGGCGGATAACGCTGGCGCGTTATGCGCCCTACGGGTGAGGTTCCGCCGAGACCGTAGCAGCTGTCTTCCGGTAACGACGGGTTCTTGGATAACTCCCGTGCTGATCTCAACGCTGTCATCCTCGCGAACGCGGGGGTCCAATAAACCTGTAGGAGTCACTGCCATGCTGATCCGCGTCCGCCCGCTGTGGCAGAGCTGGATCGCCCGGCGCATCCCGCCGGCGCCGTCGCTGCAGCTCGACCAGCGGCGCATCTTCATCCTGCCGACCCTGCAGGGCCTGGCCTTCGGCATCGCCCTGGTGCTGATGCTGCTGACCGCCATCAACTACCAGAACAGCCTGGCCTACGGCCTGACCTTCCTGCTGCTGTCGCTGTTCCTGGTCGCCATCCTGCATACCTACCGCAACCTCGGCGGGCTGCGCCTGACCGCGCTGGCCACCGCGCCGGTGTTCGTCGGCGAGCAGCTGTGCTTCCGCGTGCGCCTGGACGGCGAGGGCCGCGAGCGGCGGGCGGTCGGCCTCGGCTGGTCGGAGGAACAGCTCGGCCACGCCGACATCCATGCCGACGGCGCCGAGGAACTGGTGCTGGTGCTGCCGGCCGAACGCCGCGGCTGGCTGCGGCCGGGGCGCCTGCGGGTAGAAAGCCGCTTCCCGCTCGGCCTGCTGGTGGCCTGGAGCTGGATCGACCTGGACCAAGCCGGGCTGGTCTACCCGCATCCCTTGCCCGCCGACCTGCCGCTGGCGCCGGGCGCGGCGGACGACGAGGAAGGCGTGCGCCCCAGCGGCCAGGGTGTCGACGACTTCCAGGGTCTGCGCGCCTACCAGCCCGGCGATTCGCGCCGGCGCCTGCACTGGAAGGCCTATTCCCGCGGCCAGGGGCTGCTGGTGAAGGATTTCGCCGCGCTGGCCGGGCGCAACCTGTGGCTGGATTTCGAGGCCATGCCCGGCGACGTCGAGACGCGCCTGTCGCAGCTCTGCCATTGGGTGCTGGAACTGTCCCTGCGCCAGCAGCCGTTCGGCCTGCGCCTGCCCGGCGAGCGCCTGCCGGTGGCGACCGGCGACGCCCACCGCGAGGCCTGCCTGCGCGCGCTGGCGCTGCATGGGCGGGCGCAATGAGCGCGCAGCCGATCCCGCGGGTCGCCCTGACCTGGCTGCTGGTGGCGCAGGCGGTGGTGATCCTGCCGCACCTCTCCCACCTGCCGCTGTGGATCGTCGGCCTCTGGCTGGGCTGCGCGGCCTGGCGCATCCAGGTGTTCCGCATGCGCGCCAACTACCCCAACGCCTTCGCCAAGATCGCCCTGGTGGCGGCGGCGGGTGTCGGCGTGTGGCTGTCGCGCGGTTCGCTGATCGGCCTGGATGCCGGCGTGGTGCTGCTGATCGCCGCCTTCATCATCAAGCTGGTGGAACTGAGGACCCGCCGCGACGCGCTGGTGCTGATCCTGCTCGGCTTCTTCGCGGTGGTCACCAGCTACCTGTTCGACGACAGCATGCTCGCCGCGCTGTTCAGCCTGCTGCCGGTGACCGTGCTGCTGGCGGCGCTGATCGGCCTGCAGCAGAGCAGCTTCGCCGAGCGCCCCTGGCCGACCCTGAAGTTCGCCGGCGGCCTGCTGCTGCAGGCGATCCCGCTGATGTTGCTGCTGTTCCTTCTATTCCCGCGCCTGGGGCCGCTGTGGTCGCTGCCCATGCCCAGCGCCAAGGCCACCACCGGCCTCAGCGATTCGATGATGCCGGGGGATTTCGTCGAACTCAGCCAGTCCGCCGCGCTGGCCTTCCGCGTCGGCTTCGATGGCGCGCCGCCGCCGCGCAGCCAGCTGTACTGGCGCGCGCTGACCCTGGAGCGCTTCGACGGCGCGCGCTGGTCGCAGGTCGGCCAGCCGCGCCGCGACGAGCTGCCGGAAATGCAGCGGCAGGGCGAGCCGGTCAGCTACCAGGTGATCATGCAGCCCAGCGAGCGGCCCTGGCTGTTCGCCCTGGATACGCCGGAGCAGGCGCCGGAGGATGCGCGGCTGATGAGCGACTTCCACCTCGAACGGCGGCGGCCGGTGGACCAGGCGCTGCTCTACCGCATCACCTCCTGGCCGCAGGCGCTGCGCGAGCCCGACAGCAGCGTCCGCGCCACCGGCCTCAACCTGCAGCTGCCGGCCCGCGGCAACCCGCGCGCCCGCGCCTGGGCCGCGGAACTGCGCCGCCAGCATCCCCGGCCGCAGGCGCTGGTGCAGGCGCTGCTGCGGCATTTCCGCGAGCAGCCCTTCGCCTACACCCTGCGCCCGCCGGCCACCGGGCCGGAGCGCATCGACGGCTTCCTCTTCGACACCCGCCGGGGTTTCTGCGAGCACTACGCCGGGGCCATGACCTTCGTCCTGCGCGCGGCCGGCATCCCGGCGCGGGTGGTGACCGGCTACCAGGGCGGCGAATTGAACCCGTCGGGCAACTATCTGCTGGTGCACCAGTTCGACGCCCACGCCTGGGTCGAGTACTGGCAGCCGGGCAGAGGCTGGCAGAGCGTCGATCCGACCTTCCACGTCGCCCCGCAGCGCATCGAGCAGGGCCTCGAAGAGGCGCTGGCGGGGGAGGGCAGCTTCCTCGAGGGGACGCCGTTCTCGCCGCTGCGCTATCGCGGCTTCAGCGCGCTGAACGCCCTGCGCCTGGCCTGGGACAACCTCAACTACGACTGGCAGCGCTTCGTCCTCGGCTACCAGGGCCAGCAGCAGGCGGACCTGCTGCGCCGCTGGTTCGGCCGCCTCGACGGGCCGGGACCGGCAATCGCCCTGGTCGGCGGCGCCGCGCTGCTGCTCGGCCTGCTGATGCTGCTGCTGTTCAAGCCCTGGCGTTACACGCGGGACGTGCAACTGCGCGGCTTCGCCCGCTTCGAGCGGCTGCTCGCGCCCTACGGCCTGCAGCGCCTTGCCGGGGAGGGGCCGCGGGCCTTCGCCGAGCGCGCCGGAAGCGTGCTGCCGGAGCAGCGGGTGGAGCTGCTCGCCTTCATCGATGCCTTCGAGGCGCAGCGCTACGGTCGCGGTACCGGTACCCCGGTCGACCTGCGCCGGCACCTGCGACGGCTGCGCCGCGCCCTGCCGTGGCGGATGACGCGCAGGGGGCGGTGAAACCTCCTGCGACCATCCTCCACTTGCCGTCGGATGCCGGACAACTAACCTGATATTTCCTCCTCCAGTGGAGATTGTCGTGTCCTCTTTCAGCGATTACCTGGTGGCCCATCTGATCGAGCAGGAGGTCGCCCTGTTCTCCGCCGCGGCGCGGCTGCGCGCCGGCTCGGACGGCGAGGCGCTGCACGACCTGCGCATCGCCATCCGGCGCCTGCGCAGCCTGCTGCATCCCGCGCAGGGGCTGCCGGGAATCGACGAGCTGGAAAATGCCCTGCGCGAGGTGGGGCGCCTCAGCGGGCCGCTGCGCGACCTCGAAGTGCTGCTGCCGGTGCTGGAGGCGGAGGGCTATCTCACGGCCGCCGAACAGCGCCGCCCGGCGCTGCTTTCCGGCTACGTCGCGCTGCTCGCCAGCCCGCAGTGGGAGCGCCTGCTGCTGCTCCTCGATGGCTGGCCGCGGCTGTGGCGCACCGCCGAACGGCATGGCGTGCTCGGCGGCTTGCACCGGCAGGTGCGCAAGCGCATGCGCAAGCAGTGGCGCAAGCTGCGCAAGGCGCTGGTCGACCCGGCCCACGACCGGCATCGCCTGCGCCTGCTGATCAAGCGGGTGCGCTATGGGCTGGAGGCCTACCCGGACGATTCGCCGCTGCCGCGCAAGCTGCTCGCGCCGCTGAAGGATGCGCAATCGGCGCTGGGCGACTGGCACGACTACGAGCAGTGGCTGATGCACTGCGAGCGCGAACTCGACCTGATGTCGCTGCAGCCGCGCTGGCATGCCCTGCACGACCTGGCCGAGGCGCGCGCCGACCAGAGCCTGGACCGGCTGCTGCAGGCGATCGGCTGATTCTCGATCAGCCCTGTGAATGACGAATCATTCATCGCGAGTGGCTGGCTCGCGTGCTGTTGTCTGTCGGACTTTTCCCACTTCCCTCGCCTAGCCTAAGATCGGCCCATATCGATCAGCGGACAGGGCTCCTGCCATGAATTTCTCCGAAATGCTCCAGGCGGTGCGCAGCACGCCGCACGACCTGGTGATCCCCTCGACCTGGGCGCAGGGCCGCGCCAGCTTCGGCGGCCTGGTGGCGGCGCTGGCCTACGAGGCGATGCATTCGGCGGTCGGCGGCGAGCGGCCGGTCCGTTCGCTGGCGATCACCTTCGTCGGTCCGGTGGAAGCGGACGTACCGGTGCGCGTGGAGGCCGAGGTGCTGCGCGAAGGCAAGGCGGTCAGCCAGGTGCTCGGCAGGCTGGTGCAGAACGGCCAGGTGGTGACCCTGGTGCAGGGCAGCTTCGGCCTGCCGCGCGAGTCGGCGGTCGCCGTCGAGGCGGATCCCGCGCCGTCGATGAAGGGGCCGGAAGAGTCTCAGGAACTGCCCTACGTGCCCAAAGCGACGCCGGAGTTCCTCCAGCATGTGGCCTTGCGCTGGTCGGTCGGCGGCCTGCCGTTCACCTCGAATCCCGCGCGGGAAATGGGTGGCTGGATGCGCCTGCGCCAGGGTGCCGGCGACGAGCCGATGGAAATCGCCCACCTGCTGACCCTGGTCGATGGCTGGCCGCCGGCGACCTTGCCGCATCTGAGCCGGCCGGCGATGGGCAGTTCGCTGACCTGGACCATCGAATTCCCGCAGCCCCTGCCCAGCCTGCCGGGCAGCGCCTGGTGCCAGTACCTGGCGACCATCGAGCACGCCCGCGACGGCTACGGCCACGTGGCGGCGCGCTGCTGGAGCGAGGACGGCCAACTGCTGGCGATCTCGCGGCAGACGGTCACGGTGTTCGGCTGACTCCTAGCGGCGGTGCTTGCGCCGCCACGCCCTCCACCATTCGCCGCTGAGGACGAAACGCGGGAAGGTCACGAACTGCTCGGCGAGCAGGCGGCTGATGGCGTCCTTGCGACCGCTGAAGGGTTCCGGCTGCTGCTCCTCCAGCTTGTGCCCGCGCCCCTGGATCGCCAGCGCGGCGACGATGCCGATCACCCCCAGCAGGATGGTGCTGAGGCTGAGGCGGAACAGTCCGCCGAGCAGGATCAGCGCGGCGACGATGAACAGCGGCACCGCGATGATGTGCAGCGCCAGGTTGGTGGGATTGCGGTGGTTGGCGGCGTAGCCGTGCCACTGCCAATGGAACAGGTTGGGATGACGCTTGGCCATGCTCTGTTTCCTCGAATGCCGAAGATTCGGGGTTCTATAGGCAGTCTAGGTTGTCCACAGGTGTGCGGCGAACAGGCGGAGGCTATGGGGGCGATAGGCTCGGCATGGCGGGCTCCCCCTCTTCCATTGGCAGAGAGGGAGCGGAGTTGACCGTTACAGCCGCAGCTGGCCGATGGCCCGGTTCAGTTCGCCGGCCAGATCGGCCAACTGGTGGCTGGTGCCGGCGGAATCGAGGGTCTGTCGCACGGTCAGTTCGGTGACGTCGCGGATGCCGACCACCGAGCGGGTCATCTCCTCGGCGACCTGGCTCTGCTGTTCTGCGGCCACGGCGATCTGCGTATTGCTCTCGCGCATCTGCGCCACTGCCGCGGCAATCGCCGCCAGGGCATCGCCGGCTTCGCGCGCTTCGACGACGCAGCCGTCGGCGCGGATCGAGCTTTCCTGCATGAACTCCACAGCGTCGCTGCTGGCCGCCTGAAGGGCGGTGATCATTTTGGTGATTTCGTCGGTCGATTCCTGCACGCGCTTGGCCAGGTTGCGCACCTCGTCCGCCACCACCGCGAAACCGCGGCCCATCTCCCCGGCGCGCGCCGCCTCGATCGCGGCATTCAGCGCCAGCAGATTGGTCTGCTCGGCGATGCCATGGATGACGCCAACCATGCTGCCGATCTTGTGGCTGTCCTGGGCGAGCTGCTGGATCATCCCGGCGGTCTGCTGCACGCCCTGGGACAGCCCGGCGATGGAATGGCCGACGCGCCCGACCACCTGCTGTCCGGCGCCGGCGAGGCGATCCGCTTCCTGCGACTGGTCGCGGGTATCGGCCGCATGGCGGGCGATGTGGTGGACGGTGGCGGACATTTCGTTGATCGCCGTGGCGGCCTGGTCGGTCTCGCCCTGCTGGCCGAGCATTCCCTGGCGCACCTGGCCCATGTTCCCCGCCAGGCTGCGGGCGCCTTCATCGAGCCGCTGCGCGGCCGCGGCAACGGTGCCCACCACACGCTGGTAGCCGGCCTGCATGGCGTTGAAGGCGCCGGCCATCTGTCCGACTTCGTCGCGGCTGTCGAAGGGCACGCGGGCGGACAGGTCGCCGCTTTTTTCCACATGCAGCATCACATCGCGCAGCGTCAGCAGGTGACCGAGGATGAAGCGGATCAGCACCTGCGAAGCCGCCAGCAGGATCAGCATCAGCCCCAGCACCGCACTTGCGTAGGCTGCGGCGCGTTCCCGGAATACGCTGGGGAAGTCGCTACCGGGGGCGAGAATTGCCAGACGCTGGCCATCTCCCGCATCCAGCACCCAGGCGCCCGCCAGAGGGCCGAGATTGCTGGCGGCGCCATCCAGGTCGACCCAGCCGCTGGCGCGGGCGAGCGCCTGACCATTCACGCCCGGGATCTGCGGGGCTGTTCCGGCATTGAACCTGACCAGATTGGCGGCGTTGGGCAGCGTTCCGGTCCAGCCGCCAAGAATTCGCGCCTGTACTTCGGCAGCCTGGCGTGCCGTCTGGTTGCGCGCATCCAGTTCCTGGTGCATGGCGAACAGCACCAGCAGCAACGACGTGAAGAAGGCGACCGCATTCACGGCCCAGAATTTGTACTTGAGGGAGATATCGCGGATCCAGGCGGACATGGGCGGGATTCTTGTAGGTTGAATGATGGCAAGGTGCCGTCATTCTCGTGAGGAATACGAAAGCTAGCCATTGATTGGGGTCAAGGCTGCATTCACCCACTGTTTTAACGGCTGCCGCGTGCCGATCTTGAGCCCGGAAGTACAGGAGGGGACCGGATTCCTGCATATAAAAGGAATCCGGTCGAACCAAGGTCCTCAGTCCGCCACTACGGGCAGACCGAAGAACTGGCGGGCGCAATCGGTGGTGTGGTCCGCCACTTCGTCGGCGTCTTCGCCGCGGTGCTGTGCCACGCAGTTCAGCACTTCGGGCAGGAATGCCGGTTCGTTGCGTCCATGCTTGGGCTTCGGCCGCAGGGTGCGCGGCAGCAGGTAGGGGGCGTCGCTTTCCAGCATCAGCCGGCCGCGGGGGATTTCCCGCACCAGCTCCTGCAGATGGGTGCCGCGGCGTTCGTCGCAGATCCAGCCGGTGATGCCGATGTGCAGGTCCATGTCGAGGTAGCGGTAGAGCACCTTGCGCTCGCCGGTGAAGCAGTGCACCACGGCGGCGGGCAGGCGGTCGCGGAAGTCCCTGAGGATCGCCAGCAGGCGTTCGCCGGCGTCGCGTTCGTGGATGAACACCGGGCGGCGCAACTCCGCCGCCAGCGCCAGCTGTTCCTCGAAGGCCTTTTCCTGCTGCGGACGCGGCGAGAAGTCGCGGTTGAAGTCCAGCCCGCATTCGCCCACCGCGCGCACCTGCGGCTCGGCCAGCAGGCTGCGCAGGGTGGCGGCGCTGGCGCTGTCCCAGTGGCTGGCCTCGTGCGGGTGCACGCCGGCGGTGCAGAACAGCCGCTGGCCGTCGTCCAGGCGCCGGCACAGGCGCAGCGCTTCCTCGCTGTCGCCGAGGCTGGTGCCGGTGACCACCATCTGCACCACGCCGGCGCCGCGGGCGCGCTCGATGAGGGCTTCCTGCTCTGGAGCAAGGCTTGGGTGAGTAAGGTTGACGCCGATATCGATCAGTTGCATGGTGCTTTTCCTGGATTCGGGCAAGTAGCCCGGATTATCGAGTAATCCTTTATAAACATGTAGTTACGCGCACTTCTGAAAGTGCTTCCAGCATTTCGGGTTGGCATGCGGCCCCTGTTGTGAGACCCTCGCGCCCCTTTTCGCGGCCGGGAACTTGCAGCGGCTTTGGCGTTCCTATCGGCCGATTTCGACCCCTGGAGAGCAGGATGACGCGACTGTTGCTGGCGATGCTGTGCCTGGTGGCCCTGATGCCACAGCCGGCGGCTGCGCGTCTGACCAGCCCGCCGGAGGGCTGGGAACAGCAGAACATCGACAGCCGCGACCTCGCCACTATCCGCCGGGACGGCGTGCTGCGGGTGCTGGTCAACCAGAGCCGCAACAGCTTCGGCGAAATTCACGGCGAGCCGATCGGTATCGAATACCGCCGCCTGCGCGCGTTCGAACAGTATCTCAACGATTCCTCCCCCGGGCGCAAGCCGCTCAGCATCCGTTTCATTCCCAAGGCCAAGGACCAGTTGCTGGCCGCGCTGCAGCGTGGCGAAGGCGACCTGGTGGCGCCCGGCGAGGTCCTGCTGGCGCGCGACGGGACGAACGTCAGCGCCAGCCTGGCCTGGCAACGGCAGGTGCCGCTGGTGCTGATAGCGCGTCAGGGCAACCGCCGCTACGCCCGGCTGGAACAGCTGGCCGGCCGCAGCATCACCCTGCCGGCCGGCAGCGCCGCAGGGGAGGCGATCCGCAAGGTCAACGAGCGCCTGGCGCTGAAGCACCTGCGGCCGATGACCATCGAATGGCTGGACCCGTCGCTGGCGGTGGAGGACGTGCTGGAGCTGGTGAATGCCGGGATCGTCGATTTCAGCGTGGTCGAGCAGCCGATCGCCGAGCGCTGGGCCAAGGTGTTCCGCAAGCTGCGGGTGGATCGCCAACTGGTGTTCGACGACCGGGAAAGCATGACCTGGTTCGTCCGCCGCGATGCGCCGATGCTGCGCGCCAGCGTCAACCGCTTCCTCAAGGAATACCGCGCGCCGGCGGACCAGGACGTGGCCTTCCAGCGCCTCTACCGGCGTGCCTACAAGGTGCGCAATCCGCTGCAGGTGGCCGATCGCAAACGCCTCGAATCGCTGCGCCCGACGCTGCAGCGCTACGCCGAGGAAAACCGCCTGGACTGGCTGGCCCTGGCGGCAGTGGCGTTCAAGGAGTCGAGCCTGAATGCGTCGGCGCGCGGCGCCAGCGGCGCCACCGGGCTGATGCAGATCACCCCGGCCGCTGCGCGCGCGGTGGGCGTCGGTTCGGTGCAGCAGAAGGACAACAACGTGCAGGCGGCCAGCAAGTACATGGCCATGCTGCGCCGCAAGTTCTTCGCCAGCCCGCGGCTGAAGGAGCGCGACCGCCTGGCGTTCATCCTCGCCGCCTACAACCTCGGCCCCGAGCGGGTCCAGGGCCTGCGCGCGGAAGCACGCCGGCGCGGCCTCGACCCGAACCAGTGGTTCTTCCAGGTGGAGCGGGTGGCGGCCGAGCAGATGGGCATGGGCGTGGTGAACTACGTGAGCAGCGTGAACAAGTACTACGTCGCCTTCCAGCGCCAGCGGGATGGCCTGGAGCCTTCGGCGAGGGTCGCGACGGCTCGCAAATAAATCGATTATATCGATTGTTCGAAGCGCAACTTTACGCTTTTTCTATCTGCTCGATTGACTATAGTGATGTTCAGCAACCGCTGCGTTGCACCGTCCGATCCCACTCTCAAGGATGCGCCATGAACACACTGATCAAATCGATCCTTTCCACCAACGCCGGCATCGGCCTCGCCATCCTGCGTATCACCACCGGCCTGACCTTCATGGCCCACGGCTCGCAGAAACTGTTCGGCGCCTTCGGCGGTCCCGGCCTGCAGGGCATGGGCCAATGGCTGGAATCCCTCGGCGTGACGCCGGGCTACCTGATGGCGACCCTGGCCGGCAGCGCCGAGTTCTTCGGCGGCCTGGCGCTGGTGATCGGCCTGCTGGTGCGGCCGGCCGCGGTGGTGCTGATCTTCACCATGGGCGTGGCGATCTTCAGCGTGCACATCGGCAACGGTTTCTTCATCACCAACAACGGCTACGAGTACGCGCTGACCCTGCTGATGATCAGCGTAGCCCTGCTGATCAGCGGCGCCGGTCGCTTCTCCCTGGATGGCAAGCTGTCCAGCTGACCGACGCCGGAACGCCGGGAAGGGCGGGTGATGCGGCATCCGCCCTTTTTCGTTTCAGCCCAGCAGATGCTGCACGCCGCTGTTGATCAATCCGCCGCCGAGCAGCAGGAAGACGAACAGCCCGGCGCCCAGCAGCAGCGGACGCGGCCCCTCGCGGCGCAGGTCGGCGAGGCGGGTGGCGAGGCCGAGGGCGGCCATGGCCATGCCCAGCAGCACGTCGTCCAGATACTGCAGCGGCGCCAGCCAGGCATGCGGCACCAGGTCCAGCGAGCGCAGCGCGGTGACGCCGATGAAGGCGACGGCGAAACCGGGAATCTGCAGCTTGCGCTCGCCACCGCTTTCCCCCGGTGCTGCCAGGCGGCCGAGGAACAGCAGCGCCGGCGCCAGCAGCAGCACCCGCAGCATCTTGCTGATCAGCGCGGCGTCGGCGGCGGCCGGGTCCATGGCGCGGCCGGCGGCGACCACCTGGGCCACCTCGTGGGTGGTCGAGCCGGTGAAGATGCCGAACGCCTGGCTGCTGCCGAACAGGTGCGGCAGATGGCTGAACAGCAGCGGATGCACGAGCATCGCCAGGGTGCCGAACAGCACCACGGTGGCGACGGCGACCGCGGTGTGCTCGGCGCGGGCGCGCAGCACCGGGCTGCTCGCCATCACCGCCGCCGCGCCGCAGATGGCGCTGCCGGCGCCGATCAGCAGGGCGCTCTCGCGCGGAAGCTTGAGCCAGCGCACACCGATCAGCCAGGCGGCGCACAGCGTGGTGGTGACCATCAGCACGTCGATCACCAGCGCGGCGGGGCCGAGGGCGGCGATGTCCTGGAAGGTCAGGCGCAGGCCGTAGAGCACCACGCCGAGACGCAGCAGGCGCTGGCGGGAGAGGTCCACGCCACTGCGCAGCGCCTCGAAGCGCCCGAGCCCCAGGTTGCCCGCCAGCAGGCCGAGGAGAATCGCCAGGGTCAGGCTGCCGAGTCCCAGTTCCTGCATTCCGGGGATTTTCACCAGCAGGCTGGCGACGCCGGCGAGCAGCAGGCAGAGCAGGGCGCCGGGAAGTGGACGAATCAGGGCGGGCATGACGGGCTCCTTGTGTAAGGTGTCGCCATGGTGCGCCGGTGCTGGTTAGTGTAAAAACGGATTGTTCTTATTGGATCGACCGGTTTTATCGATATGGCGCCACGCATCACCCTTCGCCAGCTGGCGACCTTCACTGCCATTGCCGAATCCGGCAACGTCACCCAGGCGGCCGCGGCCATCGCGCTGTCGCAGTCCGCCGCCAGCCAGGCGCTGCAGGAGCTGGAGCGGACGCTGGGCACGCGGTTGTTCGATCGCAGCGGCAAGCGCCTGGCGCTGAACGACAACGGGCGGGCGCTGTATCCCCGGGCCTGCGCGCTGCTCGCCCAAGGCGCCGAGCTGGAGGCGCTGTTCGCCGCTGCGCCGGTGCAGCTCGGCCTGGGCGCCAGCCGCAGCATCGGCGGCTACCTGCTGCCGCGGGTGATGTCTGCCTTTCTCGCCGAGCTGCCGGACAGCTGCCTGCAACTGCAGGTGGCCAACAGCCGCGACATCATCCAGGCGCTCTGCGAATTCCGCCTGGACGTGGCCTTCATCGAGGCGCCGATCCAGCACCCGCAGATCCAGCTCACGCCCTGGATGGAGGACGAGATGCTGCTGCTCGCGGCGCCGGATCATCCCTTGGCGCCGCAACGCCACATCGAGCCCGGCGATCTGGCCCGGGCGCGCTGGATTCTGCGCGAGGCGGGCTCGGGCACCCGCGAGACTTTCGAGCAGCAGGTATTGCCGCGGATCGGCAGCCTGCGGGCGCCGCTGGAGGTGAGCAACGCCGAGGCGATCAAGCATCTGATCGCCAGTGGTGTCGGCATCGGCTGCCTGTCGCAGCGGGTGGTGGCGGCCGAGCTGGAACGTGGCGAGCTGGTCGCCCTGGACAATCCGCTGGGGCCGCTGCGGCGCACCTTCTTCCGCGCGCTGCACATCGACAAGTTCCCCAGCGCCGGGTTGCGCCGTTTCCTCGACTTCGCCGAAGCCTGGCCTACCCGCTAGCCTTCAGCGGCCAGTTGCCGATGGCCCGGTAGTGCACGCCGTGCGGGGTGTTTTCCGAGCTGAACAGGGCGACGCGGTCGACCTGCCAGAGGAACGCCGGCTGCGCGGCGGGCAGGCGGGTGGCGTGGCGGGCGAGGGTCAGGTGCGGGCGGAACTCGCGCCGCTCCACTTCGAACTGGTGATCGCCGAGCGCCTGGCGCAGCGCCTGGACCAGGTCGAACAGCGGCTGCGGCGCGCCGCTCGGCGAGAGATGGAGGATGCCGTTGCGCCAGCGGCCGAGATGGTCGAGCTGCAGGTCGAACGCCTGGCGGGGCAGGGACTTGCCCAGCTCCAGCAGCTCCGCCTTGCGGCCGCGCGGCACCGCGCCGAGGAAGGCCAGGGTCATGTGCAGGTTGGCCGCCGCTACCGCGTGGCCGTCCGCGCCGATGCCCTCGCACCAGGCATGGAGCAGGGTGGCCAGGTCCTTCGGGCAGGGCAGGGCGAAGAACAGTCGCAGGGGAGGCGTGGTCATGGGCGAGTTCCCGCAGTCAGGTCGGTTGACAGTATCGCCCGCGCTTCTCTAGGATGCCGCACAGCGCCGATTTAAGTAGCAACTTGCGGGGCGCGGATGCCGGACCAGGCATCGAAATACCGCTAAAGCGCTGGTTCGGTGTGCCTCTCGCCGCGTCCAGCAGGACCCCAGAGGCGGAGACATGACACCATGACCTGTCCCACACCACTCGTGCGCCTGGCCCCCATCACCACCGGCCTGATCCGGCGCAACCCGAGGATTCTCCTCGGCGGCAACCACCAGCCCAGCCTCGTCCGTTACCTCGAAGGCTGGCCGAAACGCTGGAACGGCTCCCGCACCTTCCTCATCCAGTTCGCCCAGACCCTCGACGACATCGCCCGCTTTCCGAGCGACAGCTTCGACTTCGCCGTGGTGCAGAGCCCGGCGCGCGAAGAGCTCGAACCGCTGGTGCGCGAACTGATCCGCGTCGCCCGCCAGGGCCTGATCACCCGCCGCCCGGCAGGTTTCTGAGCGCCGCTCCATCCTTGGCAATGCGTAGGGTGGATCACGCTCCATCGATCCACCATGCCGCGCATGCGGCCCCGCAATGGTGGATGAAAAAACCTCATCCACCCTTGTCCATGCATCACCTTGACCGGTGGAGCGGGGCGTTACGGATAGTCGATCTCGACGATGAACCAGAGCTTCTCGCCCGCCGGGCTGTGCACCAGCACCTCGGCGTCGAGTTCCTTGCCGACCAGTGCCCGCGCCAGGGGCGAGTCGATGCTGATCAGGTTGTTGCGCAGGTCCAGTTCGTCCGGGCCGACGATGCGGTAGCGGGCCTGTTCGCCGTCCTCGTCTTCCAGCGTCACCCAGGCGCCGAAGTAGACCTTGCGCGGGTCGGCCGGGCGCTCGCGGATCACCTTGAGGTTCTCCAGGCGCTTGCGCAGGAAGCGCACGCGGCTGTCGATCTCGCGCAGCATCTTCTTGCCGTAGATGTACTCGGCGTTCTCGGAGCGGTCGCCGAGGGCGGCGGCCTCGCTGACCGCCTGGGTCACCTGCGGACGACGGACGTTCCACAGTTCGTGCAGTTCGGCGCGCAGTCGCGCTTCGCCTTCGGGAGTGATCAGCGGAGTGCCGGCGGTGCGCGGCGGGCGATAACGGCTCATGTTCTTCCGTGGCTTGCTGAGGTGTGTGGAATGCCTGCGAGTCTACCCGATCAACCTTCCCGGAGCAGACGCAACGGGCTGATGTTCAGCGCCCTGCGCGTGCCCACCAGGCCGGCGCCGGCCACCAGCAGCGCGCCCAGCAGCGGCAGGCCGAGCAGCCAGGGATGCGGATGCCAGGGCAGGTCGAAGACCAGCCGGTAGAGCAGGTAGCTCACCACTTCGCAGCCCAGCGCGGCGAGCAGGCCGCTGACCGCGCCGAGCAGGGCGAACTCGCTGCGCCGGGCGCGCAGCAGCAGGTTGCGTTCGGCACCGAGGGCGCGCAGCAGGGCGCCCTGGCGGACCCGCTCGTCGAGGGTGGCCTGCAGGCCGGCGAAGAGCACCACGAAGCCGGCGGCGAGGACGAACACCAGCACGTATTCGACGGCCAGGGTGACTTGGTCGAGGATGCCGCGCAGCTGCGCCAGCAGGACGTCCACCGGCAGCAGGGTGGCGGTGGGGAAGGCGCGCGACAGTTCGATCAGCTCGCGCTCCTGGCTGGCGGGCAGGTAGAAGCTGGTCAGGTAGGTCACCGGCAGGTCGGCCAGGGTGCCGGGTTCGAAGACCATGAAGAAGTTCGGCTGGAAGTTGTCCCATTTCACCGAGCGCAGGCTCTCCACCCGCGCCTCGCGGACCTGTCCGGCGATGTTGAAGCTGAGCCGGTCACCGAGGCCGATGCCGAGGTTGCCGGCGAGCTTTGCCTCCACCGAGACGCCGGGCAGGTCCTGCCGGGCATCCTTGCGCCACCAGTGGCCGGCGACTACGGCGTTGCCCGACGGCAGCCGCTCCGACCAGGTCAGCCCGAGGTCGCGCTGCAGGGCGCGCTCGCTGCGCACGTCCTCGTCCAGCGCATGCACCGGCTTGCCGTTCACCGCCACCAGACGGCCGGGGACCATGGGGAACAGTGGCTCGACCCGCGGCGACAGAGCCTTCACCCGCTGCTCGAAGGCGTCCTTCTCGGCGGGCAGCACGTTCAGCACGAAATGGTTGGGCGCGTCGGCCGGCAGCTGTTCGTGCCAGGTGTCCATCAGTTCGCCGCGCAGCAGGGCGACCAGCGCCATCGCCAGCAGGATCAGGCCGAAGGCCAGGCTCTGCCCGGCGGCGGCCAGCGGATGCCGCAGCAACTGGCCGAGGCCGAGGCGCCAGGGCAGGCTGGCTTGGGCCAATAAACGGCGCAGGCCGTTGAGCATCAGCAGCAGGGCGAAGCCCAGCGCCACCGCCGCTAGCATGCCGCCGGCCAGCAGGGCCAGGGTCAGGCGCAGGTCGAGGCTCAGCCGCCACATGATCAGGCCCAGCGCCAGCAGCGCGCAGCCGTAGGCCATCCAGGTGCGCATCGGCACCGGCAGCAGGTCGCTGCGCAGCACCCGCAGCGGCGGCACGCGACCGAGGGCGGCGAGCGGCGGCAGGGCGAAGCCGGCCAGGGCGATCATCCCGGTGGCGATGCCGGCGAGGGCGGGAAGCGGTCCGGCCTGGGGAATCCGCGGCGGCAGCAGGTTGGCCAGCAGCTGGAACAGGCCGAGCTGCGCCAGCCAGCCGAGCAGCGCGCCGCACAGGCTGGCGACCAGGCCCAGGCTGAACAGCTGCAGTCCATATAGAAGGAGGGTTTGCCGGCGCGACAGGCCGAGGCAGCGGAGCAGGGCGCTGGCGTCGTAGCGGCGCACGGCGAAGCGGTTCGCCGAGAGCGCCACGGCGACGCCGGCGAGCAGGATGGCGGCGAGGCTGGCGAGGTTGAGGTAGCGTTCGGCGCGGCCCAGCGCATCGCCGATCTGCCGGTTGCCGTGGCGGCCGTCGAGCAGCCGCTGGTTGGCCGCCAGCCCGCTGGTGACTTCCCGCCGGTAGGCCTGCAGCGCATCCTCCGGGCCGCCCCACAGCTCGCGGTAGCGCACCCGGCTGCCGGGCTGCACCACGCCGGTGGCGTCGAGGTCGCGCAGGTTCATCAGCACCCGTGGCGTCAGGCTGTAGAAGTCGCCGGCGCGGTCCGGTTCGTAGGTCAGCACGCGGGCGATGCGCAGCGGCTGGCGGCCGATGTCGACGCTGTCGCCGATCTTCAGGTCGAGGCTGACCAGCAGGCGCGACTCGACCCAGACTTCCCCCGGCTGCGGCTTGCCGCCCGCGGTTTCCGGCTGCATCGGTGCGGCGGCGCTTTTCAACTGGCCGCGCAGGGGATAGCCGTCGTCCACCGCCTTCACGCTGCTCAGCTGGATGCCCTGGTCGGTGGCGATCACGCTGGAGAATTCGACGCTGCGCGCGTGCTGCAGGCCCAGGCGCAATCCCGCCTCGACCTGCCCGGCGCTGGCCGGACGGGTGCCGCTCAGCACCAGGTCGGCGCCGAGGAATTCGGCGGCGCGTACCACCATCGCGCCGTTCAGGCGGGCGCTGAAGTAGCCGATGGCGGAGCTGGCGGCGACGGCGATCAGCAGGGCGAAGAACAGCACCCGCAGTTCGCCGCTGCGGGCCTCGCGCAGCAACTGGCGGAGGGCCAGGAGGAACAGGCGCGGCAGTGGCAGGGTATTCATCAAGGCTCCGGGTGTTCGACCAGGCGCCCGCTTTCCAGGCGGATCAGCCGCCGGCAGCGGCGTGCCAGGCGTTCGTCGTGGGTGACCAGGATCAGCGTGGTGCCGCGCTCGCGGTTGAGCTCGAAGAGCAGCTCGCCGATGTGCTCGCCGGTGACGTTGTCGAGGTTGCCGGTGGGCTCGTCGGCGAACAGCACGTCGGGTTCGGCGGCGAAGGCGCGGGCGATCGCCACGCGCTGCTGTTCGCCGCCGGAGAGCTGGCGCGGGTAGTGGGTCAGGCGCTCGCCGAGGCCGACCCGTTCGAGCAGCTCGCGGGCACGCTGGCGAGCGTCGCGGCGGCCTTCCAGCTCCAGCGGCAGCATGACGTTCTCCAGCGCATTGAGGCTGTCGAGCAGCTGGAACGACTGGAACACGAAGCCGACGTGGGCGGCGCGCACCCGGGCGCGCTGGTCCTGGTCGAGCTGGCCGAGGATGTGGCCGGCGAGATGGACGATGCCGCCGCTGGGTTCGTCGAGCCCGGCGAGCAGGCCGAGCAGGGTGGACTTGCCGGAGCCGGAGCGGCCGACGATGGCCAGGCTGTCGCCGGGGGAGAGTTCCAGCGAGAGGTCGTGGAGAATGGTCAGTTCGCCTTCCGCGCTGGGCACGACCTTGCTAAGGTTCTGCGCGGTGAGAATGCTTGCGCTCATGGAGGATCCGATGCGTGCATGGCTGTTGAGCGGCTGCCTGGCCCTGCTTCTGATCGCACAGCAGGCCGCGGCGCAGACGCTGTTGGTCGTCGGCGATAGTATCAGCGCCGGTTTGGGCCTGGATACCGGAGCGGGCTGGGTCAGCCTGCTGGAAAAACGCCTCGAGGAGCAGGGCTTCGACTACCGCGTGGTGAATGCCTCGATCAGCGGCGACACCAGTGCCGGCGGGCTGGCGCGGCTGCCGCAGCTGCTCGCCCAGGAGCAGCCGGAGCTGGTGGTGATCGAGCTGGGCGGCAACGATGGCCTGCGTGGAATGGCGCCGATTCAATTGCAACGAAATCTTGCCGGGATGGTCAGCCAGTCGAAACAGGCCGGGGCCAAGGTGCTGTTGCTCGGCATGCGCCTGCCGCCGAACTATGGCGAGCGCTACACCCAGGCCTTCGCCCGGGTCTTCGAGCAGGTCGCGGAGGAACAGGAGGTGCCGCTGGTGCCGTTCTTCCTCGAAGGCGTCGGGGGCGATCCGCGGATGATGCAGGCCGATGGCATCCACCCCGCGGCCAATGCCCAGCCCAGGCTGCTGGAAAATCTCTGGCCGACACTGAAACCTTTGCTCTGAAAGCGTTATCGAGGCTTCCCCGCGACTGGCCTTTCCGCTATGTTTGCGCACCCTTCAGGAGCCACCATGCCGCGCCCCGCCTGGACCCTCTACGCCTACCAGCTGATCGAGCCCGACGAACAGCTCGACCTGTTCGCCTGTCGTGAGATGCGCGTGCATCTGGTCGCCCGTCAGCTCGAGCTGGGAACCCCTGCCGATCGCACCCTCTGTGGTGGACTGTTGCCTGCGCAACCGCTCTGGCGCGGCCTGGAGCGGCGGCAGCTGCATGATCGGCGCCTGTGCAGCGAGTGCCTGAGGCAGCTGAAAGAGCAGCGCCGCGGCGCGCGTTTCGCCTGGACTGTCTGAACTTTCCTGCGAAACGGCGCTCAGTGATAAACTAATCCCCCTTTGCCACTAAGCTTCGTCAAGGATCTTCGGATGTTGTCGCGTGTTTTTGCCGCCTGCTCGCTGTCGCTAGCCGCGCTGCTTTCGGCCAGTCATGTTTCTGCCATCGAGTTGCCGATGCCGCCGCCGGGCGAGGATATCGTCGGCCAGGTGCAGGTCATCAAGGCCAAGTACGAAGATACCTTCGCCGACCTGGGCGAGAAGTACGGCCTCGGCTACCAGGAAATGCTCGCCGCCAACCCGGGCGTCGACGCCTGGCTGCCCGGCGTGGGCACCGAGGTCATCATTCCGACCCGCTTCATCCTGCCGCCGGGGCCGCGCGAGGGCGTGGTGATCAACCTCGCCGAGTACCGCCTGTACTACTACCCGAAGGGCAAGAACATGGTCTACACCTATGCCCTCGGTATCGGCCGGGAAGGCTGGGGGTCGCCGCTGGGCGATACCAGGGTGATTTCCAAGACCAAGGATCCGGCCTGGTATCCGCCGGCCTCAATCCGCGCCGAGCACGCCGCCGATGGCGATCCGCTGCCGGCCGTGGTCCCGCCGGGCCCGGACAATCCGCTCGGTCCGTTCAAGATGAACCTCGGCTTCCACGGTTACCTGATCCACGGTTCGAACAAGAAGTTCGGCATCGGCACGCGCACCAGCCACGGCTGCTTCCGCATGTACAACGGGGACGTGACCCAGTTGTTCTCGATGATTCCGGTCGGCACTCCGGTGCGGATCATCAACGAGCCTTACAAGTTCGGCCGCAGCGAAGGAAAGATCTATCTGGAAGCGCACGCGCCGATCGACGACAAGGGCGATCCTTCGATAGTCGACAAGCACACTGCGGTGATCAATGCCCTGCTCAAGCGCGAAGATATCGCCAACCAGATGCAGATGGACTGGAACGTGGTGCGTGAAGTCGTTGCCGCGGAAGATGGCCTGCCGGTCGCCATTGCCCAGCCGCAGCAGATGCAGAACTCCCCTGTGGCAGCCACGGCCGACCAGACTGCACAGCAGATGCCCTGATTCGCCACCACAGCGAAGGAACCCGCCGGCCGCAAGGTCCGCGGGTTTTTTCTTGCGCCCATAAAAAAGCCGACCCATGAGGGTCGGCTTTTATAATAGGTACGAGACCTATTACTTGCGGCTGGCTTTGTCCAGCATACGCATGGCGCGCTCGTTAGCCTCGTCAGCGGTCTGCTGGGCTTTCTGAGCAGCGGCCAGAGCTTCGTCAGCCTTGCGATAGGCTTCGTCAGCACGAGCCTGGGCACGGGCAGCTGCGTCTTCGGTAGCGGTCAGGCGAGCTTCGGTTTCTTTCGAGTGGCTGCTGCAACCGGTGGCCAGAACAGCAGCCAGAGCCAGAGCAGAGAATTTCAGAACGTTGTTCATCGTGTTCCCCTTAAGGTGGACATTTCCATTAAAAGCAATCTCCCATCACTGGGAAATTAGCCGGACTACATAGTACCCATTACTTTTAGTAAGTAAACCGACTGAGCGCAAGTACGGCACTTTTTTTTCATGTATGAACAGGAGTTGCCAGTGCAAGTCCGAGACTTGCACAAAAACTGTCCAGTCTGGCAAGGGAGTGTTTCCGAAAAGAGTCAGGAAGGTGATGGCAGCTTGCTTGCACTGGAGTAGGGCGGAACAGCTTTAGATATCCGAGTGTAACGACGGCGGAACTGTTTAATCGCGGATATGCATTTGTCCGAAGGAACTTTGCGTCGCGGAAGTGTTCGGCCGTAAAACGAAAAAGCCCGGCTAACTTCTTAGCCGGGCTTTTTAATCTGGCGGTGAGGGAGGGATTCGAACCCTCGATACGGTTTCCCGTATACACACTTTCCAGGCGTGCTCCTTCAACCGCTCGGACACCTCACCAGATTTCGACGACGCTGTGTTCGTCGAGGCGCGCAATGTATCCGAACGGATCGCCGAAGGCAAATCTTTTTTTCAACGGATTCATCGGCTTAAGGACGAAGGCCGGAGAAAGTCGCGGCGCTCCGTTGCTAAACTGGCGGCCTGATGACGAGGGCGGGTGCGATGGCGAGCTGGGACATCTTCTGCAGTGTGGTGGACAACTATGGCGACATCGGCGTGACCTGGCGCCTGGCCCGCCAACTGGCCGGCGAGCAGCGCCAGCAGGTGCGCCTGTGGGTGGACGACCTGGCACCCTTCGCCCGCCTATGCCCCGGGGCCGACCCGAACCTGGCGCAGCAATGGCAGTCGGGAGTCGATGTCCGCCTCTGGCCGAAGCCCTGGCAGGACGGCGAAGCGGCGGACGTGGTGATCGAGGCATTCGCCTGCCACCTGCCGGATGCCTACCTGCAGGCGATGCGCGAGCGGCCGGTCGGCCCGCTCTGGCTGAATCTGGAATACCTCAGCGCCGAGCCCTGGGTCGCCGACTGTCACGGCTTGCCGTCCCTGCAGTCCTGCGGCTTGCAGAAGTACTTCTATTTCCCCGGCTTTCAGGCCGGGACCGGCGGCCTGCTGCGCGAGGCGGGATTGCTGGAGCGCCGCCGCGCGTTCCAGGCCGACGAGCAGGCCCGCCGCGACTTCCTCGCCTCGCTCGGCGTGGCGATGCGTCCGGGCGAGCGGCTGGTCTCGCTGTTCACCTACGAGAACCCGGCCATCGCTCCCTGGCTGGATGAACTGGCCGCGGCCGGGCGCCCGACCCTGGTGCTGGTTCCCGAGGGCAGGGCGCTCGGCGACGTGATGCGCTGGCTGGGCGTTACGGACCTGGCTGTGGGCGAGACGCACGAGCGCGCTTCCCTGCGCCTGCAGGTGCTGCCTTTCGTGCGTCAGGAGGATTACGACCTGCTGCTCTGGAGCTGCGACCTCAACGCGGTGCGCGGCGAGGATTCCTTCGTCCGCGCGCAGTGGGCGGGGCGGCCGTTCATCTGGCACATCTATAAGCAGGACGAGGACATCCACCTGGAGAAGCTCGATGCATTCCTCGATCTGTACACCGCGCAGATGCCCGCGGCGCTGAAGCAGGCCGTGGAATCCTGCTGGGGCGCCTGGAACGCCAGGGGCTCGATGGCCGAAGCCTGGAAAACGCTGGATGCACTCACACCGCAGTGGGAAGAACACGCATTGCGCTGGAGCGACGAACTGGGGGAAAGGACAGATCTTGCCGCGGGGCTGGTGCATTTTTATACAAGTTGGCTATCATACGCCCCCTGATTTTTTGTCTTCACCCAATCGGATATTCGTATGAAAACCGCTCAAGAGTTCCGCGCTGGCCAGGTAGCTAACATCAACGGCGCCCCCTGGGTCGTCCAGAAGGCCGAATTCAACAAGTCCGGCCGTAACGCCGCCGTCGTCAAGATGAAGCTGAAGAACCTGCTGACCGGCGCCGGCACCGAGACCGTGTTCAAGGCCGACGACAAGCTGGAGCCGATCATCCTCGATCGCAAGGAAGTGACCTACTCCTACTTCGCCGACCCGCTGTACGTGTTCATGGACGGCGAGTTCAACCAGTACGAAATCGAGAAAGACGACCTGGAAGGCGTGCTGACCTTCATCGAAGACGGCATGACCGACGTCTGCGAAGCCGTCTTCTATAACGACAAGGTGATCTCGGTCGAACTGCCGACCACCATCGTTCGCGAAATCGTCTACACCGAGCCGGCTGTCCGTGGCGACACCTCCGGCAAGGTCATGAAGACCGCTCGCCTGAAGAACGGTGCCGAGCTGCAGGTTTCCGCATTCTGCGAAATCGGCGACTCCATCGAGATCGATACCCGCACCGGCGAGTACAAGTCCCGCGTCAAGGCCTGATTGCCTCGCGAGACATGAAAAAGCCCGGCTTCGAAGCCGGGCTTTTTCATTTCCGCGGGATTTACACGCTGACGTTCAGGCGCACGTCGATGTTGCCGCGGGTGGCGTTGGAGTAGGGGCAGACCTGGTGGGCGGCGGCCACCAGCTCTTCGGCGACGGTGCGCTCCAGGCCTGGCAGGTCGATGTTCAGTTCCACTTCCAGGCCGAAGCCGCCGGGGATCTGGCCGATGCCGACCTTGCCGGTGATCGAGGTGTCCGCGGGGACCTGCACCTTCTTCTGGCCGGCGACGAACTTGATGGCGCCGATGAAGCAGGCGGAGTAGCCGGCGGCGAACAGCTGCTCGGGATTGGTGGCTGCACCGCCCGCGCCGCCCAGTTCCTTCGGCGTGGTCAGTTTCACGTCGAGGATGCCGTCCGAGGACACGGCGCGGCCGTCGCGGCCTCCGGTGGCGGTTGCGGTGGCGGTGTAGAGGGCTTTGATCGCTTGCATGGTGGGCTGCTCCCGTTTCGATTGGTTCGATAAAATTTTGCGCGCTAAGTAGTGCGTGCTGTGAAAACTAAACCCAGAATAGTTAGTGCGCAAGATAATTCTTGGACGAGTTCGTTATGAACGAACCGTCATCGGGGAATAAGCCTCTAGTCCGCGTCCTGCAGCCGGGCGCGCAGGGCCACCAGTTCGTCCTTCAGCGCCAGGAGGTCTTCGACGGACTGGCCGCTGGCTTCGAGGATGCAGGAGGGAATGGCCTCCGCCTGCTTGCGCAGCGCGCGGCCCCTGTCGGTCAGGTGCAGTTCCACCACGCGCTCGTCGGCGCTGCTGCGGGTGCGGGTGATCAGGCCTTCGCCCTCCAGGCGCTTGAGCAGCGGCGTGAGCGAGCCGGGGTCGGTGAGCATGCGCGCGCTGATCTCGCCGACGGTGATGCCGTCCTGCTCCCACAGCACCAGCATGGCGATGTACTGCGGGTAGGTCAGGCCGAGTTCCTGCAGCAGCGGCTTGTAGGTCTTGGTCATCTGCAGCGAGGTGGAATAGAGGGCGAAGCACAGCTGGTTATCCAGCCTGAGCTGTTCGCAGGTTGAGGTTTTCATACGGCAGTCTCCAACAAGCCATTGCGCATTAATTTAGCGCGACAGTTATTGGCCTGCCAGGGAAGCCTCGGAGTCGGCGTTGCCGACGCGTTGCACCTCAGGGCTTGAAGCCTTCGACTATGTACTCCGCCAGCTTCTCGGTGACCGGCGACTGGGTCCTCGGATTGCGCAGCAGCACGATGCTCGCCGAGGGCAGCGGCGGCAGGCCGTCTTCCTCGCCGAGGATGCGCAGGTTGCCGTTCTGCAGGCTGCGCAGCTGGGCGGTGAGCGCCAGCCCGGCGCTGGCCACGGCGAACAGCGCCGACAGGCTGGGGCTGGAATAGGCGATACGGTAGTCCAGTTCCATCGCCTCCAGCGCGTTGCAGGCGAAGGCGCGGCAGAAGCACTGGCTGTTGAACATCGCCAGCGGGATCGGTCGGTGATCGTGCGGGCAGAATCCCTCGGCGGCCATCCAGGCGAAGGATTCCTGGCGCAGCAGCTGGCCGATCTCGGTGCCCGGCTCGCGGGTGACGATGGACAGGTCGAGGTCCTGGCGGGTCAGCAGTTGCGCCGACGGCTCGCAGTGCACTTCCACCTGCACCAGCGGATAGGCCTCGGCGAAGCGCTTGAGGATTTCCGGCAGGAAGCGCATCACGTAGTCGTCCGGCGTACCGATGCGCACCGCGCCGACCATGTGCGGCTGGCGCAGGGTGTTGAACACCTCGCCGTGCAGCTTGAGGATGCGCCGCGCATAGCCCAGCAGCACCTGGCCCTCGGGCGTGAGGCGGACCTGGCGGCCGTCACGCTCGAACAGCGAGCGCTCCAACACGTCGTCTTCCAGCCGCTTCATCTGCATGCTCACGGCCGACTGGGTGCGGTTCACCACCTCCGCGGCGCGGGTGAAACCGCCGTGGTCGGCGATCGCCACGAAGGTGCGCAGCAATTCGGTATCGATACCGGGGAAACTGGCCATTCATCAATCTCCGAGATGTATCGCATAAGAATGATTCGTTGGATTGATCTTATGCCCGGAGCGACACTGACGCCAAGCCTGAAGGGAGGGCATCAAGATGAAAGGTCAACTCGGTTTCGTTGCAACCTCGTACAAGACTCCCCGTCGGGAGATCGCCGCTCCGATCTGGAAACGCGCGCTGGCCGTCCTGCGGCGCTGGCTGCAGCTGCACCGGCAACGGCAGAACCTCGCTTCGCTGAGCGACGCCACGCTGAAGGACATCGGCCTGACCCGCGCGGATGTCGATCGGGAGATCCATCGCCACTTCTGGGACGACCCGCTGAAGCACTGACCACCCCGGCAGCACGGCTTGGCCGTGCTGCACCTACACTCCACCCGTCCATATCGCAAGGGAATGCCGCCATGCCAGCCACCTACCATCTCGCCCAGGTGAACATCGCCAGGACCCGCGAGCCTCTCGATCACCCGCTGATGAAGGGCTTCGTCGACCAGCTCGACCACGTCAATCGGCTGGCCGACGCGAGTCCCGGTTTCGTCTGGCGGCTGCAGACCGAAGAGGGCGATGCGACGTCCATCCGCGCCTTCGAGGACGAGCGGATCATCGTCAACCTGTCGGTGTGGGAATCCGTCGAGGCGCTGCGGGATTTCGTCTATTCCGGCGAGCACCTGGCGGTCCTGAAGCAGAAGCGCGAATGGATGGAACGCCTGACCGTCCCCAGCCTGGCGCTCTGGTGGCTGCCGGCCGGCGAGCTGCCCGGTGTCGAATCCGCCCGCGACGCGTTGCTGAAACTGCAGGCGCAGGGTCCTTCGCCGGAAGCCTTCACCTTCGCCAATCCCTATCCCGCTCCGCATGGCGTGCCCTTGCCTGCCTGAAGCGGCTAGGATCATGGGCTCGTCCGTCGCGAAATGAGTCCATGTCCGCCATCGAATCGCTGTCCCTGAAGGAAGCCCGCCGGCTGGCCCTGGCCGCCCAGGGTTTTGCCGAACGCCGTCCGCGCGGAGCGGTGCAGCGGCGCCATCTGCAGCGCCTGTTCGAACGGCTGGGCGTGCTGCAGATCGATTCGGTCAACGCCTTGGTGCGCTCGCACTACCTGCCGCTGTTCTCCCGCCTCGGCGGCTATCCGCAAGCATTGCTCGACGAGGCGGCCTGGAGCGCCGGGCGGCATCGGCGATTGTTCGAATACTGGGGGCACGAGGCGTCACTGCTGCCGCTGGAACTCTATCCGCTGATGCGCTGGCGCATGCGCCGCGCAGCCAGAGGGGAGGGCATCTATGCGCAGCTGGCGCGATTCGGCAGGGAGCAGCGCGAGGTGATCGAGCGCGTGCTGCAGGCCGTGCGCGAACAGGGCGCCCTCGGCGCCGGCAGCCTGACCACCCGCACCGAGCGCGCCGGCCCCTGGTGGGACTGGAGCGCGGAAAAGCACGCGCTGGAATGGCTGTTCGCCGCCGGCGAGGTGACGGTATCGGGGCGGCGGGGTTTCGAGCGGCTCTACGACCTGCCCGAGCGGGTTCTACCGTCGGCCCTGCTGGAACAGCCGGAGCCGGATGAAAGCGAGGCCCAGCGCGGCCTGCTGCTGCACGCCGCCGGCGCGCTGGGCGTGGCGACGGAGAAGGACCTGCGCGACTACTTCCGCCTGAAGCCGGAGGACAGCAAGGCGCGCCTGGCCGAACTGGTGGAGGCCGGCGAGCTGCTGCCGGCGCGCGTCGATGGCTGGGGGCAGGCGGCCTACTGCCCCGGCGAGCCGGTCATTCCGCGCAAGGTGAAGGCCAGCGCCCTGCTGTCGCCCTTCGATTCGCTGGTCTGGGAACGGGCGCGCACCGAGCGCCTGTTCGATTTCCACTATCGCCTGGAGATCTACACCCCACAGCACAAGCGCGTGTACGGCTACTACGTGCTGCCGTTCCTGTTCGACGAACGCCTCGCCGCGCGGGTCGACCTGCGCACAGAACGCGGCCGCGAGCGCCTGGCGGTGCACGCCGTGCACGAAGAGGAGAAGGGGCTGGGCGAGGCGGGACTGATCGCCCTGGCCGCGCAGTTGCGCGAAATGGCGGACTGGCTGGGGCTGGCCGATGTGCATGTGGAATGCCGCAGGCCGTTGGGCGTGCGGCTCAGGGCATTGCTCGCATAGGGTCGGGGAGGACGTAGGGTGGATCAGCTCCACCGATCCACCATGGCCCATGGCCGCGATGGTGGATGAAAAAAGCCTCATCCACCCTACCTGTTGTTCATGGTTCCCACGCTCCCGCGTGGGAACCCATCCGGGGACGCTCCGCGTCCCATCGACGCGGGAGCGTCGAGAGCGGCATTCCCACGCAGGAGCGTGGGAACGATAAGGCCGGCGATGTTGTAGGAGCGGGCCATGCCCGCGACCAGATATCGCTCAGCGCCGCACCTGCTTCAACGTCTCCGCAATCAGGAACGCCAGCTCCAGCGACTGGTCGGCGTTCAGTCGCGGGTCGCAGTGGGTGTGGTAGCGGTCGCTGAGGCCGTCCTCGGTGATCGGGCGGGCGCCGCCGATGCATTCGGTGACGTTCTGCCCGGTCATCTCGATGTGGATGCCGCCGGCGTAGGTGCCTTCCGCCTGGTGCACGTCGAAGAACTGCCGCACTTCCGCGAGGATGCGCGCGAAGTCGCGGGTCTTGTAGCCGCTGGACGCCTTGATGGTGTTGGCGTGCATCGGGTCGGAACTCCACAGTACCTGGCGGCCTTCGCGTTGCACGGTGCGGATCAGCCGCGGCAGGCCTTCGCCGACCTTGTCCGCGCCCATGCGCACGATCAGGTTGAGGCGGCCGGGATCGTTGTCCGGGTTGAGGATGTCGATCAGGCGGATCAGGTCGTCATCGGCCATGCTCGGGCCGATCTTCACCCCGATCGGGTTGCCGATGCCGCGCAGCATTTCCACGTGGGCGCCGTCCGGCTGGCGGGTGCGGTCGCCGATCCAGAGCATGTGCGCCGAGCAGTCGTACCAGTCGCCGGTGAGGCTGTCGCGGCGGATGAAGGCTTCCTCGTAGTTCAGCAGCAGCGCCTCGTGGGCGGTGAAGAAGCTCACCTCGCGCAGCTGCGGCGCCGTGTCCAGGCCGCAGGCGCGCATGAACGCCAGGGTCTCGTCGATGCGGTCGGCGAGCTGGCTGTAGCGTTCCGCCAGCGCCGAGTTGGCGATGAAGTCGAGGTTCCACTTGTGCACCTCGTGCAGGTCGGCGAAGCCGCCCTGGGCGAAGGCGCGCAGCAGGTTGAGGGTGGCGGTGGACTGGTGATAGGCCTGCAGCAGGCGCTCCGGGTCCGGCACGCGGCTCTTCTCGTCGAAGCCGATGGCGTTGACGATGTCGCCGCGGTAGGCGGGCAGGGTGAGGTCGCCGACGGTTTCCTCGTTCGCCGAGCGCGGCTTGGCGAACTGCCCGGCCATGCGCCCGACCTTCACCACCGGGCAGCCGGCGGCGAAGGTCATCACCACCGCCATCTGCAGCAGCACCTTGAAGGTGTCGCGGATCTTCGCCGCGGAGAACTCGGCGAAGCTTTCCGCGCAGTCGCCGCCCTGCAGGAGGAAGGCGCGGCCGGCGGTGACCTCGGCGAACTGCCGGCGCAGTTCGCGGGCCTCGCCGGCGAACACCAGCGGCGGATAGCTGGCGAGGGTCTTCTCCACCTCGTGCAGGCGGGCGGAGTCCGGGTAGACGGGTTGTTGCTGGATCGGTTTGTCCCTCCAGCTATCGGGACTCCAGGGCAGGCTCATCGGTGACTCGTGCGGCGGGTTGCGGGCGATGCTCCATGGTATCAGCTAGCCGGGGCGGTCCGGCCTGTTATCCTTGCGCTTTTGTTCGGAGTGGGGAATTCGCGTGGCACAGGTCAACCACAGGGTGCGTCGATGAGCGACGAGCGCCTGATAGTCGAGGAAATGGATGCCTTCGGCGTGATCCGCATCGTCGAGCAGGGTGGCTACCGCTACCTGGAATTCGGCGACGAGGTGGAGCAGAGCTGTGTGCGCATCGGCGATCCGAGCTGGCTGGAATACGACTATTCGCGCGCCATGCTGCTCGGCGCGCTCTGCCACGAGGGGCCGAAGCGCGCGCTGTTCCTCGGCTTTGGCGCCGGCAGCCTGACCCAGGCGTGCCTGAAATACCTGCCGCTGGAAGAGGTGGAGGCCATCGAGCTGCGCCCGGCGATTCCGCGCCTGGCCCGCGAGCATCTGGGGCTGGTGGACGATCCGCGGCTGAACCTGCGCATCGGCGACGCGGTGGAGGAACTGGCCGGTTGTGAGCCGGCCGACCTGATCTTCCTCGATCTCTACACCGACACCGGCCCGGCGCCGGCGCACCTGGCCTGGGGCTTCCTCGGCGCCTGCCGCGAGCGCCTGCGTCCGGGCGGCTGGCTGGTGATCAACCAGTGGAGCACCGACGAAGGCAAGCCGCTGGGCGCCGCATTGCTGCGCGGCCGCTATCACCACCATTACCTGGAGTGCCCGGTGCCGGAGGGTAACGTGATCCTGTTCGTGCCGGCCGACCTCGACCAGGAACTCGACCTGCCTGCCCTGAAGAAGCGTGCCGCCGCGCTGGAGCCGGACCTCGGCTATCCGCTGCAGGGCTATATCGAGTCGCTGCGTCCGGCGCAGTGACGGTGGCTGGACGGCTTGTGCGGCAGGGCGCTGCGCAGGCCGGAATCGTGCCCGCCGCCGCGGGCGGAACCGGCATGCGCGGGGCCATCCGGCCGGTCTGCGATCCGACCGTTCGCCGGGGACTATCGGAAAAGGCGCACATTCCGCGGGATTTCCGGTATGATGCGCGCCGGCCAAAAAAGCCCCGTTCTGGGACCCGCATCTTTCGGAGCTGTCGCTCTGTCTGTGCGTCCGCTGTGCGGACACTCCTTGACGTAATTCTTCTTCCAATCGATTTCGCAAATCCCCTCTTTCCGGCTGCCTGGGTGACGTTTCACCGTCGTACAGGGCATGCGCAGCCTGGCTCTTGGGTCTTTGCGGATACTTAGAGGCAAAACCCATGACCCAGGAAACCGGCGGCTTCGCCGCGCTCGGTATTCATCCCAATGTTCTGGCGGCGATCGCCGCGGTCGGCTACGAAGAGCCGTCGCCGATCCAGGCCCAGTCGATCCCGGTAATTCTCGAAGGCCACGACATGATCGGCCAGGCGCAGACCGGCACCGGCAAGACCGCCGCCTTCGCCCTGCCGCTGCTGTCGAAGATCGACCCGGCGCGCCGCGAGCCGCAGGTACTGATCCTCGTCCCGACCCGCGAGCTGGCCCTGCAGGTCGCCACCGCGTGCGAGACCTACTCCAAGCAGCTGTCGGGCGTCGGCATCGTCGCCGTCTACGGCGGCGCGCCCATGGGCCCGCAGCTCAAGGCCCTGCGCCAGGGCGCCCAGGTCCTGGTCGCCACCCCGGGCCGCCTGTGCGACCACCTGCGCCGCGACGAGAAACTGCTGTCCACCGTCCAGCGCCTGGTGCTCGACGAGGCTGACGAGATGCTCAAGCTCGGCTTCATGGAAGACCTCGAAGTGATCTTCGAGGCCATGCCGGAAGGCCGCCAGACCGTGCTGTTCTCCGCGACCCTGCCGGCCTCGATCCGCAGCATCGCCGAGCGCCACCTGAACGAGCCGAAGCACGTCCGCATCGCCGCCAAGACCCAGACCGTGGCGCGCATCGAGCAGGTCCACCTGATGGTTCATGCCGACCAGAAGGCCGCCTCGATCCTGCGTCTGCTGGAAGTCGAGCAGTTCGACGCGCTGATCGGCTTCGTGCGCACCAAGCAGGCCACCCTGGACATCGCCGAGCTGCTCGAGCGCCAGGGCTACCGCGCCGCCGCGCTGAACGGCGACATGCCGCAGGCGCAGCGTGAGCGCGTGATCGAGTCGCTGAAGGACGGTTCGCTGGACATCGTCATCGCCACCGACGTCGCCGCCCGCGGCCTGGACGTGGCGCGCATCACCCACGTACTGAACATCGACATGCCGTACGACCCGGAGTCCTACGTGCACCGCATCGGCCGTACCGGCCGCGCCGGCCGCGAAGGCCGCGCGCTGCTGCTGGTCACCCCGCGCGAGCGCCGCATGCTGCAGGTGATCGAGCGCGTGACCGGGCAGAAGGTCGGCGAAGTACGCCTGCCGGACGCCGAGACCGTGCTGGAAGCACGCCTGTCGCGCCTCGCCGCCGGCCTGCAGCCGCTGCTGGAAACCGCCGTGGCCCAGCGTGGCGCCGTGCGTGACGAGCTGTGCCGCCGCCTCGGCACCGACGCCGAGACCCTGGCCGCCGTGCTGGTCGCCAAGCTCACCGCCGGCAAGGCGCTGGACCTGGAATCGGTACGCCGCGAACAGCCGCTGACCCCGGCCGCACCGCGCGAGCGCAGCGATCGTTATGAACGTGGCGAACGTAGCGACCGCGGCGAGCGTAGCGCCCGTCCGGATCGTGGCGAACGTGCCGACCGTGGTGGCGAGCGCCGCCCGATGGCTCCGCCGAGCGAAGGCCGCGCCCGCTGCCGCACCGCGCTGGGCGCGCGCGACGGCGTCGCGGCGAAGAACCTGCTGGGCGCCATCCTCAACGAGGGCGGCCTGTCCCGCGAGGCCATCGGCCGCATCCAGATCCGCGAGACCTTCAGCCTGATCGAGCTGCCGGAAGAGGGGCTGGAACGCCTGCTCGGCAAGCTCAAGGACACCCGCGTCGCCGGCAAGGCCCTGCGCCTGCGCCGCTATCGCGAGGATTGATCCTCGGCGCTGAATGAAGCAGCCCCGCCATAGTGCGGGGCTTTTTCATGGGGCCGTCGCGCCGGGGCCAGCATGTAGGGCGGGTGCCAGGAAGATCGGCGGGTTTCACCTGCCCTACGCGAAGGGCATCCCGGGGTGCTCGCCCTTATCCGAACCGATAGATATCCATCCCCAGCGCCCCGAGGGTGAAGCCGGCGTGCTCCACCTGCATCCCGTCTCCGGCGCCGCGGGCGAAGTACAGCGGCAGCAGGTGCTCGTCGCGCGGATGACTGCGCGTCGCCCAGGGTGCCTGGCGGCGGTAGTCGAACAGCGCTTCCTGGTCATCGCTGGCGAGCTTCTCCACCATCCAGTCGCGGAATTCCCGCGCCCAGGGTTCGATCACCTCGGGGCCGGCGTGCCAGTCCAGTTCGCCGAGGTTGTGGGTGATGCTGCCCGAGCCGATCAGCAGCACGCCTTCCTCGCGCAGCGGACGCAATGCCTTGCCGATGCGGTCCTGCATGGCCGGGCCGAGGCGGCTGGGCAGGGACAGTTGCACGACCGGGATGTCCGCCTGCGGGTACATCAGGCTGAGCGGCACCCAGGCGCCGTGGTCCCGCGGGCGTTCGGCATCCAGGGTGGCCGGCAGGTGATCGGCGGCGAGCAGTTCGAACACCCGCGCGGCCAGCTCCGGCGAGCCCGGCGCCGGGTACTGCACGCGGTACAGCTCGTCCGGGAAGCCATGGAAGTCGTGCCAGGTCTCCGGCTGCATGGCGCTGCCGACCCGCAGGTCGGGCGTTTCCCAGTGCGCGGAGACCACCAGGATCGCCCGTGGCCGTGGCAGTTCCCGGGCCAGGCGCTGGAGCGGCGCGGCGCTGGCGCCGGGGTCCAGGGCGAGCATGGGGGAGCCGTGGGAGATGAACAGGGAGGGAAGCATGGGTGAACCTCGCAATCCGGAATGCTTCCATGTTCAGCGGACGAATGATCGAAATCCAGTATGGGTTTTCGAACATAACCATCGCATTCCTTGATGGTGTTCAACGCATTCCTGCCGTCCGGCGGATACATTGGCCGGCCGGGAACAACCATCCCTCAGAGCGTTCCTAACGAGCCGGTTCGGCGAATCGTGCCTATGCTGTCCTGAGAGCCTCCCAGGCCCAGCGGCGGCTCAAGCACGGAGACTCCCGGGCCCATTCCTACAAGAACGAGGAGCCAACAGATGGAGCAACCCACCCAGGCCTTCACCCTCGCCGAAGGTGACCGCATCCTGCTGGATGACGGCACCGAAGTGCTCGTCCACCGCGTGCGCGACGGACGGGTCAGCCTCAAGATCGTCGAAGCCAGCGAACGCAATGCGCTGCAGCAGCACTGGCTGCCGCGGATGCTGGGTCTGGCCTTCCAGCACTAGCCTGTTATCCGGCCATTCGGCGAATATCCTGCCTCGGGCCGCAGCGGGCGGCCCTTTCCCGAATGTCGCGATGGGGGCAGTCATGCACGAAGAGTTCTGGCAGGAGCGCTGGGCGCGCAACGAGATCGGTTTTCACCAGGATCAGGTCAACCCCTACCTCCGGCAGCACTGGCCGGCCCTCGGCGTCGAGCCCGGGGCGCAGGTGCTGGTGCCGCTGTGCGGCAAGAGTCTCGATCTGCTCTGGCTGGCCGGGCGCGGCCAGCGGGTGCTGGGCGTGGAGCTGGCGCAGCGGGCGGTGGAGGATTTCTTCGCCGCCCAGGGCGTCGAGCCCGAGGTGGATCGCCAGGGAGAGATGCCGGTATACCGGCATGGCGATGTGGAGATCATCCTCGGCGACTTCTTCCAGCTGCGTCCCGAACAGGTGGCCGGTTGCCGGGCGCTCTACGACCGCGCCGCGCTGATCGCCCTGCCGGCGGACCTGCGCATCGATTATGTGCGCCACCTTTCCGCCATCCTGCCGCGGCCCTTGCGCGGCCTGCTGGTGACGCTGGAGTACCCGCAGGAACAGATGAGCGGCCCGCCGTTCTCGGTTCCCGCGGCGGAAGTGCGCGAGCTGTTCGCCGGGGCCTGGAGCGTCGATGAAATCGAGCGGCGCGACGTGCTGGCGGAGAACGGCAAGTTCCAGCAGCGCGGGGTGGCCCGGCTGGATGAAGCGGTCTACCGACTGACGCGCGACTGATCCGTCAGGCGGGAATCGCCACCAGGCTGAGCAGGCGGCCGTCGAACAGGCCGAACTGGCCCTGCAGTTCACGGCCGCGTTTCCATTCCCCACCGAGATCGACGAGCAGGCGCACGCGCGCCTGGCCGTCGGCGCGCCATTCCAGCAGTTCGGCATCCTCGAAATAGAAACGCTGCAGCACCAGCGGATAGAGCGCCTTGAACAGGCTTTCCTTGAGCGAGAAGGTCAGGGTGACCTGCAGGCCGGCCTGTTGCGGGTCGAGGCGGGCGAGTTCGTCGGCGGTGAGGATTTCCTGCGCCAGGCGCAGGGCGCGCTGGTCTTCCAGCAGTTGTTCCGCATCCATGCCCAGGCCGCGCCAGTCGCAGGACCTCGCGACCACCGCGGCGGCCCAGCCTTCGCTGTGGGTGATCGATCCGCAGAGCCCGGCCGGCCAGATCGGCGCGCGGTCCTCGGCGGTGCCGGGGACCGCTGGCTGGCACCCGAGTCGGACCATGGCGTCGCGGGCGCAGATGCGTCCGGCGAGGTATTCGGCGCGACGCTTGGCCACCGCGCGGGCGACGTTGGCCGGCAGCGGCACTCCGTGGCGCGCCGCCCCGTCGTCGGCCAGGAGCGCGGGATCGAAGCGGCTGCTGCACAGCACCGTGCCGGCGAGCGGCGAGGGCAGGGGCCAGTGCGCCTGGGGCGGGGTGAGGAAATCGTCGGGAATCGGCATGCAGGGCATTCTGCCGGGCAGCGGGCGATCCTGCCAGCCGCGGGGCCTGTTTACATTCCATTGCAAATGCAAACCAAAGCGCTACGGATGTCGCGGAAAGGATTTGACACACTCTCCTTGCGTTCCCCTCGGGACGCAGGTGAGGTTGTTGTCGGAGTGTCGCTCCCTTTGCGATCTCCGGCCTTTACACTTGATTGAGTGCGGGAACCCGGATGGGCTCCCGTTTTTTTTGCGCGCGATTTGTAGCGCCGCTATCCGAATATCTCCTTGAAGAACGCCTGCAGGTCCGCCCAGGACTTCTCGTCGGCGGTCTTGTCGTAGGCCACATCGAGCCCGTGGTGCTGGTGCGCGCTGTCCGCGTCCGGATTGGTGAAGCTGTGCTTGGCGCCCGGCTGGACGACGAACTTGTAGTCCACCTTCGCCTTGTCCATTTCCGCCTTGAAGGCAGCGACCTGATCCGCCGGCACCAGCTTGTCGGCGCCGCCATGTTCGACCAGCACCCTGGCCTTCACCACGCCCGCTTGCGCCGGGGTATTGGTGCCCAGCGGCGCGTGGAAGGCGGCCACGCCGGCCAGCGGCGCGCCCTGGCGGGCCATGTCCAGCACCACGCGGCCGCCGAAGCAGTAGCCGATGGCGGCGATCCTGGTGCGATCGGTCTGCGGCTGCTGCTTGAGCAGCTCCAGCGCGGCGTCGAAGCGCGCCTTGGCCGAATGGGCGTTCTTCAGCGCCTCCTGCATGAAGCCGCGGGCCTCCTCGGGGTGCGCGCCGACCTTGCCGCTGCCGTACATGTCGATGGCCATGGCGCTGTAGCCGAGCGCGGCGAGGTCGCGGGCGCGGCGCTTGGCGTAGTCGTTCAGGCCCCAGAACTCGTGCACCACCAGCACGCCCGGGCGCGGACCGGCCTTCGCGTCGTCGTAGGCGAAGTAGCCGATCATCTGCGTGCCGTCGGTGGCCTGGTAGGGAATTTCCCTGGTCTGGATCGCGGCCTGGGCGCCGAAGGCGAGGCCGAGGAGCAGCAGGACGGTGAATAGGCGCATGCGGAAACCCTCCTGGACGAGACTGACAAGGGTAGACGAGGGGGCGGGGGTTGTCGGTGGGGGAGGTGGTCGCCCGGCGCGAAATAGGTATGCGCAGGCGAATATTGATACAAATCATTATCAATAAATCTGGTGCGGCTTTAATCCTCGGTCAGACCCGAATACCCAACGTCCGACCCAGGAGATCCTCATGCGAACCCTTCCCGCGCTTCCCCTGTTGCTGGCCTGCATCGCCCCGCTGGCGGCGGCCAAGGAATATCCCATCGGCGAACCGCAGCACTGTCCCGGCATGGAAATCGGGGCCGTCTACCTGCAGCCGATCGAGATGGACCCGCCGGGGATGATGCGCGCCGCGGCGGATTCCGATGTGCACCTGGAGGCGGACATCGTCGCCACCGAGGACAACGCCAACGGCTTCCAGGAAGGCAGCTGGGTGCCTTACCTGCAGGTGCGCTACGAGTTGCGCAAGGAAGGCAGCGACCAGGTGCTCAAGGGCGATTTCCACGGCATGGTGGCCAGCGACGGCCCGCACTACGGCGACAACATCAAGCTGCTCGGCCCGGGCAAGTACCACCTGACCTACAACATCCTGCCGCCGTCCGGGCACGGCCACGCCATGTTCGGCCGCCATGTGGACAAGGAGACCGGCGTGGCACCCTGGTTCAAGGAGTGCAAGGTCGAATACGACTTCACCTATGCCGGCATCGGCAAGAAGGGTGGCTACTGATTCGACTGCCAGCCGCGATCCCGCAGGTCGCGGCAT
Organism: Pseudomonas jinjuensis; assembly: GCF_900103845.1. Classification (GTDB taxonomy): domain Bacteria; phylum Pseudomonadota; class Gammaproteobacteria; order Pseudomonadales; family Pseudomonadaceae; genus Pseudomonas; species Pseudomonas jinjuensis. The sequence goes on along the minus strand of NZ_FNIJ01000006.1, from coordinate 131,253 downwards.
TCCCTCCGCACAGCCAGCGAGCCCGCCATGTTCCGCTACCTGATCTGCCTTCCCGCCGCCCTCTGCAGCCTCGTCCTGCAGGCGGCGCCCCTGCCTGTCTATGAACTGAGCATCGTCGACGGGCGCTTCACCCCCGCCACCCTGGAGGTGCCCGCCGGCCAGCGTTTCAAGATCGTCGTGCGCAACGACGGCAGCGGCCCCGCGGAGTTCGAAAGCACGCCGCTGCGGGTGGAGAAGGTGCTGTCGCCGGGCGTCACCTCCTTCGTGGTGATCCACCCGCTGCGGCCCGGCCGCTATCCGTTCTTCGATGAATTCCACATGGATCTGCCGCAAGGCGAGATCGTCGCCCGGTAGCGGTTCGCGAGGCCTCCGTCATGTTGCAGTCCCTGTTCATCGTCTGGCGCGAGAGCGTCGAGGCGCTTCTGGTCATCGGTATCCTCTACGCCTGGCTGCGCCACCGCCCCGACCCGGCGCGCGGCCTGCGCATGCTCTGGGGCGGCACCGCGCTCGGCCTGCTCCTGGCCTGCCTGCTGGCGCTGCTGTTCATGCTCGCCGGCGAATGGCTGGCCGGGCCGGCCGGGGAGTGGTTCCAGGCGGCGATGGTGTTCTGCGCCAGCCTGCTGATCCTGCAGATGGTGGTGTGGATGCACCGCCACGGCAGCGGCATGAAACGCTCGCTGGAAAGCAGCGCGGCGCAGAGCATGCAGCAGGGCGGCGGCTGGGGGCTGTTGCTGCTGGCGATGCTGGCGGTGGCCCGCGAAGGCAGCGAGACGGTGGTATTCCTCTACGGCATCGGCGCGCAGCAGCAGGGCGCCGGGCTGGGCTACTTCGCCCTCGGCGGGGCGCTGGGCTTCGTGCTCGCGCTGCTCACCTTCGCCGTGCTGCAGCTGTCCAGCCGGGTGATGTCCTGGCGGCGCTTCTTCCAGGTCAGCGAGGTGGTCCTGCTGCTGCTGGGCGGCGCCCTGCTGATGGCGGCGCTCGACCGTGTCGCCGGGCAACTGATGGGCATGGACGTGCCGGAATGGGTCTACGGCGTGTTCGGCGATCCGCTCTGGGACACCTCCGCGCTGCTCAGCGACGGTCATGGCCTGGGCGCGACGCTGGCCGGTTTCGCCGGCTACCGTGCGGCGCCGTCGCTGGCGGCGGTGCTCGCCCTGGCGCTGTACTGGGCGCTGGCCGGCTTCTGCTGCCTGCGGCGTGAGCGTGCGCCCGAGGTGCAGCCGGCATGAGCGCGCTGGCCGCCGGACTGGCCCGCCTGGGCGACGGGATGCGCCGTCACGCCCGGCTGATCCGGGCGATCCAGTGGCTGATCGTGCTGTTCTACGCGCTGTTGCTGGTGATTCCGGCCTTCCTCGACCTGCCGGATCGGCAGGCGCGCATCCTCACCGATCTCGGCCTGTTCGCCCAGTTCGTCTTCTGGGGCATCTGGTGGCCGTTCGTGCTGCTCTCGATGGTGCTGTTCGGCCGCCTCTGGTGCGGGGTGTTCTGCCCGGAAGGCGCGCTCAGCGAATGGGCCAGCCGGCACGGCCGCGGACGTGGCGTGCCGCGCTGGATGCGCTGGGGCGGCTGGCCATTCGTGGCCTTCGGCCTGACCACCCTCTACGGGCAACTGGTCAGCGTCTACGACTATGCCTGGCCGGCCCTGCTGATTCTCGGCGGCTCGACCGTGGCGGCGATGCTGGTGGGCTTTCTCTACGGGCGCGGCAAGCGGGTGTGGTGTCGCTACCTGTGCCCGGTCAGCGGCGTGTTCGGCCTGCTGGCGCGGTTGGCGCCGGTGCATTTCCGCGTCGATGAGGAACGCTGGCAGGCCAACTGCGGCCCGCATCTGCCGCCGCCGAACTGCGCGCCGCTGATCGACATCCGCCGCATGAAGGGCAATTCCGCCTGCCATGCCTGCGGCCGTTGCAGCGGCCAGCGCGGCGCGGTGGCCCTGAGTCCGCGCTGGCCGAACGAGGAAATCGTCGTGCATGGCCAGAGCACGGAAAACCGGTGGCCCGTGCGCCTGCTGCTGTTCGGGATGATCGGCCTGGCCATGGGCGCCTTCAACTGGACGCTCAGTCCCTGGTTCATCGCGCTCAAGCAGACCAGCGCGGAGTGGCTGGTGGAGCGGGGGATCGTCTGGCCGCTGGAGGCCAACGCGCCCTGGTGGCTGCTGACGCATTACCCACAGAACAACGATGCCTTCACCTGGCTCGATGGCGGCGTGCTGGTCTTCTACGTGCTGGCCTGGGCGCTGCTCATGGGCGGCTGGCTGATGGCGCTGCTGCGCCTGGCCTGCCGGGTGTCGGGGCAGGGCCGGGCGCTCTACACGCAGCTGGCCCAGGCGCTGATTCCGCTGGGCGGCTGCGGGCTGTTCCTGGGGCTTTCCGCCACCACCGTGAAACTGCTGCGCTACGAGGGGCTGGCCCTCGCCTGGGTGCAGCCGGCGCGGGCCCTGCTGCTGGCGGGCGCCGGCGCCTGGGCGCTGTGGCTGGGCTGGCGGATCGTCCGCCGGCGCGGCGTCGCGCCCCTGCGCCAGCCAGCCGTGCTGATGTGCCTGGCGCTGGCCTGCGCGCCGGTGCTGGGCGGCTGGTGGCTGATGTTCTGGGGCTGGAACTGATCCAGCCCCGCCATCGGTCACATCAGGGCGCCAGCTTGCGCTTGAGTGCGCCCGCCACCGGCTGCGGCAGGCTGGGCAGCGCGCGCAGCAGGTAGGGCAGCAGCTTGCGCCGGGCGCCGCTGAGCGATTCCGGCACCAATACCTCGATCAGGTGCGGGCCGGGCTGGGCCAGCGCGTATTCCAGCGCCTTCACCAGGTCCTCGGCGGTATCCACGCGAACCCCGTGCACGCCCATGCCCTGGGCCAGCTGGGCGAAGTTCAGCACGGGTCCGCGCAGGTCCAGCTGCGACCTGGCCTTGGGCCCGGCCTGGTCCGCGCCGACGCGCTCCAGTTCCACGTTGAGCACCGAGTAGGACGCGTTGTTGAAGATGATCGCGGTGACGTTCAACTGCTCGCGCGCCATGGTCCACAGCGACTGGATGGTGTACATCGCCGTGCCGTCGCCGATCAGCGCCAGCACCGGCCGCTCGGGGCAGGCGATGGCCGCGCCGATGGCGTTGGGCAGGCCCTGGCCGATGGCGCCGCCGGTGAGGGTGATGAGGTCGTGGCGCGGCGCTCCCGCCGTCATCGCCGAGAGCATCAGCCCGGAGGTGATGGCTTCGTCGATCAGGATGGCGTTCTCCGGCAGCAGGTGGCCGACCGCCTTGCACACCTTCGGCGCGGTCAGCTTGCCGCGCGGGCGGCCCGGCCGCTGCGCCGGTTGCAGCCAGGGCTCGGCCTGGCCGGCGCCGAGGGCGGCAACCAGTTTTTCCAGGCTGGCGGTGGTGTCCTGCGAGGGCGTGGCCAGGGTGTGGACCCGGCAGCCTTCGGGCGCCAGGTAGCTCTTCTTGCCGGGATAGGCGAAGAAGGACACCGGCGCCTTGGCGTCCACCAGGATCAGTTCCTCGATCTGCGCCAGTTGCACGCCGGCCATTTCGGCCATGTAGGCGATGCGCTCGACCGGCGGCAGCCCCGCGCCGCGTTGCAGACGCGTGGGGAAGACCTCGGCGAGCAGCTTGACGCCGCTGTGCGCGGCGATGCGCGCGGCGGCCAGCAGGTCGGCCTCGCGCAGGGCGCGGCCGCCCAGCAGCAGGGCCGTCCTGCGGCCCGAGCGGATCGCCTCGGCGATGGCCTCGACGCAGGCGTCGTCCGCAGGATCGGCGTGGGGCGGTGGCGGTGGAGGGCAGGGCAGGCCGCCTTCGCCCCAGGACACGTCGGCCGGCAGGATCAGCGTGGCCACCTGGCCGGGGTAGCCGCGGGCGGCGGCGATGGCCTCCACCGCGTCGCCGCAGAGTTCGGCGGTGCGCGTGGAGGTGCGCACGAAGCCCGGCGAGACGTTGCGCGCCACGGTCTCGATGTCCGACTGCAGCTGGGCGTCGTACCGGGTGTGGTAGGTGGCATGGTCGCCGACGATGTTCACCACCGGCACCTTGCCCTTGCGCGCGTTGTGCAGGTTGGCCAGGCCGTTGCCCAGGCCGCAGCCCAGGTGCAGCAGGGTCGCGGCCGGTTTGTCGGCCATGCGCGCATAGCCGTCGGCGGCGCCGGTGGCCACGCCTTCGAACAGGGCGAGCACGGCGCGCATGCGCGGCTCGCTGTCGAGGGCGGCGACGAAATGCATTTCGCTGGTGCCGGGGTTGCTGAAGCAGACCTCGATTCCGGCATCGACCAGCGTCTTCATCAGGGCTTGAGCGCCGTTGGGCATGGGAGTCTCCTTGCGTGTCAGGGCGTAGCGCAGCGGGCTACGGAGTCGAGATGGGAGGGGCCGATGTCGGCCACCCGATAGTCGCTAGCCGTGGCGGGGCAGGCGGGTTTGCGCATGTGTACTTCCCTGCCGGACGACTCAACCGCCGTGGCGGATATTGTGGGCCGCGGCGCGCGCGGTGAGGATGCAGCCGGGCAGGAAGGTGCCTTCCAGCGAGCGCTTGCCGTTGGCGCCGCCGCCGCCGAAACCGGCGGCCTCGCCCACGCAGTAGAGGCCCGCGATGGGCTGGCCGGCGCCATCCAGTACGCGGCTGTGCAGGTCGGTGCGCAGGCCGCCCAGGCTCTTGCGCGAGATCAGCTGCGCGTGGATGGCGATGAAGGGGCCGGCGCCGGGCTTCTGCAGCGGCGCCGGCTTGCAGGTGCGCAGACGGTCCGGCCCCCACTGGCGGGCATGCAGGATGCGGCGGATCTGGTCGTCGTTGTGCAGCCGGCCGCCGGCGGCGAAGTTGGCGTCGAAGGCGTCGACGGTGGCCTGCAGCACGGCCGGGTCGACGTCCAGCGAGCAGGTCAGCGCGTTCATCTTCGCGGCCAGCCCGGCGAGGCTGTCGTCCACCAGGAAATGCCGGCTCTCGCGCTGCATCTGCCTAACCAGGCGGTGGTTGCCGAACAGGGTTTCCCAGAGGAAGGCGGGGAACTGCCGGTCGCGGATGCGCGGGTTGTGCTCGGCGCCGGAAATGGCGAACTCCCTGGCCGCGATGCGCCAGTTCAGCAGGTGCCAGGTCCAGGGCTTCTCCTGCTCGGCCACGCGCTGGCACAGCCAGTGGGTATCGAAGCCGGTGACCAGCGGCTGCGGGCCGATGCGCCGGCCGCTGTGGTCCAGCCACAGGGCGGACTTGCAGGGAATGGTGGAGAGCCCGTGCCCCTCGAAATGCGGATAGGGGTGCGGGAAGCCGGCGGCGTAGTTCCACATCTCCCCGGCGTGGCGGATCTGCCCGCCCAGGTGCCCGGCGACCCAGTGGTGCAGGCGGCCGTCGGCATGGGGATGCGCGCCGTTGAGCAGGCTGGCCGGGAGCGGGCGCTGCGAGGGCCAGTTGGCGCGGGTCTGCTCGTGGCCGCCGTTGATGCCGCCCATCGCCAGCACCACCACCGGCGCCTGCAGGCGGACCTCGGCGCCGCTGTCCTCGCACACCGCCACGGCGCCGTGCAGCCTGCCGGCGTGGTGATCCAGGGTGGTGATGCGGTGGCGGTGCAGCAGGCGCAGGCGGCCGCCGCTGTCGGCGGCATGCAGGGCGGCGATCAGGCGCCGGGTCAGCTCGCGCGCCGTGCCCCAGACGATGTGGTAGCGCGGCAGGCTGTTGCCTTCGCCCTGCAGGCCACGCTCGACCCAGTTCACCGCCGGCATGAATTTCACGCCTTCGCCCAGCAGCCAGTCGTAGACCCGGGAACGCGAGTGCTCCACGTAATGACGCGCCCACTGCAGGGAGGATTCGTCGTCCGGCGGCAGTTCGCCGAAGCGCAGCCAGTCGCGCAGCGCCACCTCCGGGGTATCGGGAATGCCCATGCGCGCCTGCAGCGGCGTGCCCACCAGCGCCATGCCGCCGAAGGCCCACAGGGCCAGCCCGCCGAAGCGCTCGGGGGTGTCGCGGTCGACCAGGGTGACGCGCCTTCCGGCGCGCAGGGCCTCCAGCGCGGTGACGATGCCGGCCAGTCCGCCGCCGACCACCAGCAGGTCCGATTGCAGGGTCATGGTTGTCGATCCTCTTGTTATCGCGCTCCCGGAGGGCGCCTTGTCGGGCACGACGATAGCTGCTTATGATCCGCGCAGATTGACTTTGGAGGACAGAGGAATTGACCTTGCAGGCCAGCGTTTCCATGAGTTGGGTCAATACCGTCCTGGGCGCGGCGCAGCGCCAGGGCGTGGAGCGCGATGCGCTGCTCGGGGCCGCCGGCATTCCGCTGACCGAGATGGCGCGCGAGCGCTGGCCGATCGATCACATCACCCGGCTGTGGTGCGCGGCGGCGCGGGTCACGGGGGATCCGGGGTTCGGCCTGAAGGCGGGAGCGCTGGTCGGCCCCGCCAGCTTCAATGCGGTCAGTTACCTGCTGCAGTCGGCGCCCACCCTGCGCGAGTCCATCGCCGTGGTGCAGAAGTACCAGCGCCTGATCAGCGACGGCGGGCGCCTGCAGATGCTTCCCGGGGCGCAGTCCAGCTGGCTGGTGTATCACCCGCGCCAGGGGCGGCTGCCGTTCAGCCCGCACCAGATCGAAGCCGTGCTGGCCTCCGTGGTGGCCCTCGCGCACTGGATCTCGGGGACTTTCCTGCGTCCGCTCAAGGTGCAGTTCAGCCAGGGCGCGGTGGGGCCGATGGCGGGCTACCACGCGGCGTTCCGCTGCCCCGTGGAGTTCGACCAGGCCTTCAGCGGCGTGCTGATCGACAACGCCGTGCTGGATGCGCCGCTGCCCCAGGCCGACGCCCAGCTGGCCCGCATCCACCAGGAATACGCGGCGGCGCGCCTGGCGGCATTGTCCCCGCCGGAGGTGCTGGTCCAGGACCTGCGGCGCTGGATCGATTCGCAGCTGTACGGGCAGGTTCCGACCCGCGATCGCGCCGCCGAGGCGCTGGGCCTGAGCCCGCGCACGCTGGCGCGGCGCATGCAGCGGCGGCAGCTGGACTTTTCCAGCCTGCTCGACGAGGCCCGCCGGGACGCCGCGCTGCACGCCGTGGCCAATAGCTCGCAGGCGCTGGCGGACATCGGGCAGGGTCTGGGCTTCGCCGAGCCCAGCACCTTCTGGCGGGCATTCAAGCGCTGGACCGGGATGACGCCCGCGCAATGGCGGCGGCAGGCGGCCGGCGCCCCTTAGTCGGCCTTTTCGCTCAGAAGGCGCGCACCGCGGCGCTCGCCAACTGTTGCAGGTAGGGCAGGTCGCACAGGACCCACTGGCGCAGGCGGCCGCGGATGCGTCCGGACTGCTGCCAGTCCGACAGCAGGCGGCTGAGCGACTCGGGGCGGATGCCCAGGTGGGTGGCGAGCTGCCGCTGGCTGATCGGCAGGCTGAGGTTCTGCCCCTGGCGCCGGTGCAGGGCGAGCAGGTAGGCCGCCAGGCGTTGTGATGCCGAACTGGCGGTCAGCCAGTCGACTTCGTTGACCTGGCGGTACAGGCGCAGGCTGAGGTTCTCCAGCATGCGCATGGCCAGCGGCGGGTGACTCTCGCAGGCCTTGCGCAGCGCCGTGCGGCTCAGGCGGTAGAACTCGCCGGGGCACTGGCAGCGGGCATTCATCGGGTAGCGCCCGTGGGGCATGAACATGGCCGCTTCCGCGATCAGCTGTCCTTCGCGGAACAGCTGGAACACGCGCTCATCGCCATCGCTGGTGAAGCGCACCATTTCCACGCAGCCGCGCCGCACCAGCAGGAAATGCTCGGCCGGATCGCCTTCGCGGAACAGCATGCTTCCCGCCTCGGCGCGCAGGTGGCTGGCCGAGGCGGTGAGGGTCGCCATGAGGTCGGCGGGCAGGTCGGCGAACAGGGGGATCGAGCCGAGCAGTTGCCGGCATTCGAGACGATCCGGCCCGAACTTAACATTTGTCATTCGTGACTGACGCGCTGGCTGTGATGATGTGCGAATGAAGATAAGACTTATTCGCATATCTATCAATCGGTGGACCGCCCAGCGGCTGGCTTCCATTCTCCTGGCGGCCTGTGCCGTCTTCACAGCGCCCGTCGAAGCGGCCGGGGAGCCGGTCCTGCGGTTGGCCGGGCCGGCCGCCGTGGTCAGCTTCCCGTTGCTGCACATGGTCGAGACCGGCGCGCTGAAGGAGCACGCCGGGCGCGTCGAGTTCCGCCTCTGGCAGAACCCCGACCAGTTGCGCGTGCTGCTGGCCAACGACGAAATCGACTACAGCGCGGCGCCGGTCAACCTGCCGGCCCTGATGGCCGGGCGTGGCCTGCCGGTGCGGCTGCTCAACGTCTCGGTGTGGGGCATCATCTGGCTGGTCAGCCGCGACCCGCAGGTGAAGGGCTTCGCCGACCTGGCCGGCAAGGACGTGGTGCTGCCGTTCCAGCGCGACCTGCCGGCGATCCTGATCGACGAACTGCTGCTCAGCCATGGCCTAGAGCCGGGCCGGGACCTGACCCTGCGCCCGGTGCGCGACGGCCAGGACGCCCAGGCGCTGCTGCTGGCCGGCCGCGCCGAGCATGCCCTGCTGGTGGAACCGGCGGTGTCGCTGCTGCTGTGGCGCAACCGGACCCGGGGCGGCGCGCCGCTGTACCGCGTGCAGAGCCTGGAAAGCGCCTGGCGGCAGGCCTTCCCCCGGCAGCCCGAGCTGCCCCAGGCGGGGCTGATGACCAGTGCCAAGCGAGCCCATGACAGCGACCTGGGGCGCGCGGTGGAAGCGGCCTATGCGGAATCGGCGCGCTGGTGCAGCGCGCAGCCCCGTGACTGCGCCGAGCTGGTCCATCGGCATCTGCCGCACCTGCCGGTGGAGGCCGTCGAGGAGTCGATCCGCGTCACCCGCCTGGAAAGCCGCCCCGCCAGCGCGGCGCGCGCCTCGCTGGAAGCCCTGTTCGGCCTGATCGCCGAGCGCCACCCGCAGGCCATCGGCGGCGCCATGCCGCCCGCCAGCTTCTACGGGCCATGAGCATGAGCCGAGCCACTTCACGACGCTGGGCCCTGCTGGGCGGACTCCTGCTGCTGCTTGGCTGGCAACTGCTGGCCATGCGCCTGGGGCCGCTGCTCATGGCGACCCCGTTGCAGACGTTGCAGGCGATGGGACGGCTGCCGTTCGAGGCGGACTTCCGCCTGCACGCCGGCGCCAGTCTGTTGCGCATCGCCCTGGGCGTCGGCCTGGGCTGCCTGCTGGGCTTCTGCCTGGGCCTGCTGGCCGGGCTGGACGGCCGCGTGCGCGGGCTGCTGGAGCCGCTGCGCTGGCTGCTGATGTCGGTGCCGCCGGTGGTGGTCGTGGTGCTGGCCATGCTCTGGGTCGGGCTGGGTTCGGCGATGGTGGTGCTGATCAGCGTGCTGATGCTGGCGCCGGGCATGTACGTGAACACGGTCAAGGGCATGCTGATGGTCGACCGCGGCCTGCTGGAAATGGCCCGCGTCTACCGCTTCAGTCCCTGGCAGAAATTGCGCCGGCTCTACATTCCGGCGCTGACCGCGCCACTGGGCGCGGCGCTGCTGATCGCCACCTGCGGCGGCGTGCGCCTGGTGGTGATGGCCGAGGTGCTGGGCGCGGAAAGCGGCGCCGGCTTCGCCCTGGCCAATGCGCGCAGCACCTTCGACAGCGCCGGGCTGTATGCCTGGACCCTGCTGATCCTGCTGCTGGTGGCGGGGCTGGAGTTCGTCCTGCTGCAACCGCTGCAGCGCCGCATGGGCCGCTGGCAGGAGGCCGCCCATGCTTGACTGGCGCGGCGTCGACCTGGCGATGGGCGAGCGCCTCGTGCTCGCCAACGCCACCTTCCACCTGCAACCCGGCGAACGGGTCGGCATCCTCGGGCCCAGCGGCGCCGGCAAGAGCAGCCTGCTGCGGCTGGCCGCCGGCACCCTGAAGGCGCGTCGCGGCACGCTGGAAAACCGCTTCCGGCATGCCGTGCTGGCCTTCCAGGACCCGCGCCTGCTGCCCTGGTGCCGGGTCGCCGAGAACCTGGAAATCCCCCTGCGCGCCATTGGCCACGACAAGGCGACGGCCCGCCGCCTGGCCGGCGAATGGCTGGAGCGCGTCGGCCTCGCCGGGCATGAGCGTGCCTGGCCGAACCAGCTGTCCGGCGGCATGGCCCAGCGCGTCGCCCTGGCCCGCGCGCTCTCGGTGGAGCCGGACCTGCTGCTGCTCGACGAACCCTTCAGCGCGCTGGACCCGGCCCTGCGCGAATCGCTGCTCGATCTCTGCCGCGACTGGCTCGCCCGCTCGGGCGCCGCCCTGCTCTGCGTCAGCCACCATCCGGCCGAACTGGTCGGGCTGGTCGAGCGCTTCGTGCTGGTCAACGACGGTTCCCTGCGGCCCTTCGATCTCACCGGCCACGCCGCCGACCAGGTGGCGACCGTACTTCATCAGACCCTGCTGGCCCTGGAGGCACCCGCGCCATGATCTATCCCATCCTGCTGACCCTGCACCTGTTCGCCGCGCTGATCTTCATCGGCACGGTGTTCTTCGAGGTGCTGATCCTGGAGAGCGTGCGCAAGCACGTGCCGCCCGCGGTGATGCGCGAGGTGGAGCAGGGCATCGGCCGGCGCGCGCGGCGGCTGATGCCCTGGGTGCTGCTGGTGCTGTTCAGCGCCGGCCTGGGCATGGTCTGGACGCGCTACCTGCCGCTGCTGGCCGACCCGCTGGCGTCCTCCTTCGGCACCTTGCTGAGCCTGAAGATCCTTCTCGCCCTGAGCGTGCTCGGGCACTTCTTCACCGCCATGTTCCTGCTCTTCAGCGGGCGCATGAATTCGACCTATTTCCGCCGGATTCACCTGAGCGTGTTCACCCACATGGTCGGCATCGTGCTGCTGGCCAAGGGCATGTTCTACCTGGGCTGGTGAGCCGGATTTTGTGCTGACGGAGTTTGCCATGAGTCGTTCCCTTCACCCGAAACTCTCACTTCCCCTGCTGGTCCTCGGCCTGCTGCCCCTGTCGGCGCTGGCCGAGGACCGGGTCGAGCTGGAGCCGATGCAGATCAGCGAAAAGCGCCCCGTGCCGGTCCGCCTCCCGGCCGAGGCGGAGCGCGAGCGCCTGGCCCGCGTGCCGGGCGGCACCAACCTGGCCGAGCCGCAGCAGGAGACGCGCCTGGCGACCCTGCGCGACGCGCTGGACTACCAGCCCGGCCTGGTCATCCAGGACTTCTTCGGCGGCACCGACCAGCCGCGCCTGAACATCCGCGGCTCGGGCATCCAGAGCAACCCGGTGAACCGCGGCGTGCTGCTGCTGCAGGACGGCCTGCCGCTCAACGAGGCCGACGGCTCGTTCGTCATCGGCCTGCTGGAGCCGCGCAACGCCGCGTGGATCAGCGCCCGGCGCGGCGCCAACGCCGGCAGCCCCGGCGCCACCACCCTGGGCGGTGAGCTCGACTTCAACTCGCTGACCGGCGCCGACGAAGCCGGCCGGGTACGCCTGGAAGCCGGCAGCTTCGGCCGCCAGGGCCTGCAGGCCGCCGCCGGGGTGGAGGAGGGCGGGCGCGATGCGCGGCTGAGCGTCAGCCATGACCAGTACGACGGCTATCGCCACCACTCCGCGTCCCACCGCACCGTGGCGCAGGGCAACTTCGGCCTCGACCTGGGCGATGGCGTGCAGAACCGCAGCTACCTGTCCTACAGCGACCTGACCTTCGAGATCCCCAACGTCATCACCAAGGCGCGCCTGGAGGAGCATCCGCGCGACGTGCTGGGCGACGGCAACACCCCGCAGGACCGCCTGCTGAACGTCTACAAGCGCGATCCGCACCGCGACACCCAGCAGTTGCGCCTGGCCAACCGCACCCTGTGGAGCGGCGCCGGCTGGGAGCAGAGCTTCGGCGTCTACGGGCAGAACACCCAGGACGACTTCACCGACCCGCTCAGCCACACCCTGACCGACAGCGACACCCTCGGCGCGCAATGGACGCTGCAAGGCGAGCAGCGGCTGTTCGGCTACCGCCTGGGCGCCAGCTGGGCCTACAGCGACATGACCCGCGAGCTGTATGCCAACAACCCGCAGAACGGCAGCCGCATGCAGCGCTTCGGCAACTTCGACCTGGACGCCTCCAACCTCGACCTGCTGCTCGGCCTGGACTGGCGCCTGGCGCAGGACTGGACGCTGGTGACCGAGGTGAAGTGGAGCGACGTCAGCCGCGATGCCAGTTCCCGCGATGGCGCCGGGCACCTGGACCAGGGCTGGAACTTCGCCACGCCCAAGCTCGGCCTGGTCTGGACGCCCAGCGAACGGCAGCGCTGGTACGCCAACGTCAGCCGCAGCCACGAGGCGCCGACCTTCTGGGAAATCGTCTCCGCCGAGGTGCCGCCGGTCGCACCGGCCCTGGCCAGGGCGCAACTGGTCGACCTCGATGTGCAGAGCGCCACCACCTACGAGATCGGCGGCGCGGGGCGCATCGCCCTGACCGACTGGACCGTCAGCCTGTACCAGAGCGAGGTGGACGATGAGCTGATCTCCACCAGCGACAGCCTGGGCGTCAAGGTGGGCACCTACAACTACGCTTCGCGCACCCGCCACCGTGGCGTGGAGGCGGGGCTGAACGGGTTGCTGCCGACCGCGGCCAGCATCGGCGGCGACCTGGCCTACCGGGTGGCGTGGACCTTCAGCGACTTCCGCTTCCGTGGCGGCGAGTTCCAGGGCAACCGCATCGCCGGCGTGCCGCGCCAGCTCTGGGCCGCCGAACTGCTCTACCGCCGCGGCCCCTGGAGCGCCGGCCCGAACCTGCGCTGGCTGCCCCAGGACACCCCGACCGACCATGCCAACACCCGCAACAACTACCAGGACGCCTATGCGCTCTGGGGGCTCAAGGCGAGCTACAAGGCCAGCGAGGGGCTGAGCGTCTACGTGCAGGGCGACAACCTGGCGGACAAGACCTATGCCAGCAGCTACGTGATCCGCAATCGCGCGGATGCCAGCCAGCCGACCTTCCTCAGCGGCAACGGCCGGAGCCTGAGCGTCGGCATGGATTATCGCTTCTGAAGGGGAAAACCCGCCCGGCGGGTTTTCCCGGGCGGATCAGCGCGAGGCCGGCGGGGCGCTCGGGTCCTCGGCGAGGCTGAAGCCCTCGACGCCGAACTCCGTCTCCAGCGCCAGCAGGTACTGGCGCAGGGCGTGGCGGGTGGATTCCTCGCGCAGGCAGTGCCGCACCCGTTGCTCCACCTGGGTGTAGGGCAGGGCCTTGCGCTCCTGGCGCTCGTCGACGCTGACCAGGTGCCAGCCGTAGCGCGACGCCAGCGGGCGCTCGTACAGGCCCACCGGCAGCCGCTGCAGCGCCTGGTCCAGTTCGGCGACGGTCTGGCCGGAGGTCAGCCAGCCGAGGTCGCCGCCTTCGTCCTTCGACGGGCAGGCGGAATGCCGCTGGGCCAGTTCGGTGAAGCGCTCGGGGTGCTCGCGCAGTTCGCGCAGCAGCTTCTCGCCCAGCCGGTAGTGCGCATCGCGGGCGCGGGCGTCCTCCGGCGCGGCCGGCAGCAGGATGTGCCGGACGCGCAGCCGGGTCGGCTCCGAGAAGCGCTCGCGATGGGCCTCGAAGTAGCGGCGGCAGGCGGCTTCGTCCGGTTCCGGGACCCTCAGTTCGCGCTCCAGCAGGACGGCCACGGCCTGGTCGTCCGTGCCTTCGCTGCCCGCCGTCAGGCCGAGCATGGCCGCGCGCTGCGCCAGCAGTTCGCGCACCACCAGGGCGCGGACCGCACTGAGCTGGGCTTCGGCCAGCGACGGGGAGGGGTGGAAGGGCGTCTCCCGGGCGATGTCGGCTTCGCTGAGCAGCGTGTCGCCGACGCGGATCACCGGCGCCGGGCCGCTGGGCAGGTTCTCGACCGCGATCATGTCCATGTCGGTACTCCTCAGCTGCGCCGCCGGACGATCTGGTAGTTGCGGGCGAAGTAGCCCAGCGGAATGCTCCAGACGTGCACCAGGCGGGTGAAGGGGAACAGCAGGATGATGGTCAGGCCGACGAGGATGTGCAGCTTGAAGATCAGCGGTGCCCCGACCAGGAAGCCGGCCGCGTCGCCACGGAAGTAGACGATGGCCTGCGCCCAGTTGGCCAGCGCCAGCATCATGCCGCCGTCCAGGTGGTGCAGCGAGGCGAAGATGGTGATCAGCCCGAGGATCGCCTGCAGCAGCAGCAGGGCGATGATCAGGTTGTCCATCACGCTGGACGAGGCGCGTACCCGCGGGTTGAACAGGCGGCGCCAGAGCAGCATGCCGCCGCCGATCGCGGTGAGCACCCCCGCCACGCCGCCGAAGACGATGGCCATGAGCTGCTTGCTGCCGGCGGACATGAATGGCGCGTAGACCCAGTGCGGCGTCAGCAGGCCGATCAGGTGGCCGAAGAAGATCGCCAGGATGCCGATGTGGAACAGGTTGCTCGCCAGGCGCATGTTCTTGCTCGAGAGCATCTGGCTGGAGCCGGTCTTCCAGGTGTACTGGCCGTAGTCGTAGCGCATCAGGCTGCCGAGCAGGAACACCGCGCCGGCGAGGTAGGGATAGATGCCGTAGATGAAGTGGAACAGGTAGTCCGCGAGCATGATGAGCCTCCGTTTACGGGGTGCCGGACGGCATGATCTGGATGACCTGGGGAATGGCCTCGCGCTTGCGCTCGGCCAGGCGGCGTCCCTCGGCGGACTGCAGGCTGCAGTCCTTGTCGGTCTCGGCGTTGAAGCGCACCGCTTCTTCCTCCCACACCGCGTCCAGTGCCTGGGGCGTGTTGTCCGGTTTCTCCTCGGCGACGACGGGGCGCTGCTCGTCGATGGCGTCGGTGGCGCCGATCAGCGCAAGGAGGGCGCGCGGCACCAGCGCGTAGCGGGTGTTGCGTTCCTCCAGCCGCGCGGCCAGCAGGGCGAGGATGTGCTGGATGTCGCCCAGCCACTGGCCGATCTCCCCGTGGTCGCGGGTGGACAGGTACTCCAGGAACAGCGGCAGGTGGTCCGGCAGTTCGCGGGCGTCGAGCTGGAACCCGGCGGCCTCGTACTCGGCCAGCAGGTTGACCATGGCCTGGCCGCGGTCGCGGGATTCGCCGTGGACGTGCTCGAACAGCAGCAGCGAGGTGGCGCGGCCGCGGTCGAAGAGTTCGACGTAGGCTTCCTCCAGGTCGAGCAGGTCGCCGGCGGCCAGCTCACGGCACCACTGGGTCAGCTGCGCGCGCAGGGGGGCGGGCAGGCGCTCCTCGGCGTCGAGGATGGCGATCGCCTCGGCGCTGGCGGCCTGCAGTTCGGCGCCGGGATAGTCGAGCAGCCGCGCCAGCACGCGCAGGCTGAGCAGGCCCACCGTCGGCCCGCCGTAAGGTTCGTAGTTACCCATGGCGGCTGTCCTCCACCGGGTCGAAGGTCTGCACCGGCTTGACCAGCGTGGTGGTCTGCTTGCGCCCGCCGAACAGGCTGACCTGGCTGTTGCCGCCATTGCAGCCGTCGCCGAAGGTGAAGCCGCAGCCGGAGCGTTCGGCATAGGCCTCGGGAAGGTGCTCGCGGTGGCCGGTGGGGATGACGAAGCGGTCCTCGTAGTTGGCGATCGCCAGGTAGCGGTACATCTCTTCCACCTGCCGCTGGCTCAGGTCGACCTGCTGCAGCACTTCGGTGTTCAGGGTGCCGTCCACGTGCTTGGCGCGCATGTACACGCGCATCGCCATCAGCCGCTTGAGCGCCAGCACCACCGGCTCTTCCTCGCCGGCGGTGAGCATGTTGGCCAGGTAGCGCACCGGAATCCGCAGCGACTCGACCTTCGGCAGGACGCCGTCGAACTCCACGTGGCCGGCCTCGGCGGCGGACTGGATGGGGGAGAGCGGCGGCACGTACCAGACCATCGGCAGGGTGCGGTATTCCGGGTGCAGCGGCAGGGCCAGCTTCCAGTCCATGGCCAGCTTGTACACCGGCGAGGCTTGCGCGGCGGCGATCACGTTGTCGGGGATGCCGTCCTTGCGCGCCTGGGCGATCACGTCCGGATCGTTGGGGTCGAGGAAGATCTCGCACTGGCGGTGATAGAGGTCGCGGTCATCCTTCGATGCCGCCACTTCCTCGATGCGGTCGGCGTCGTAGAGCAGCACGCCGAGGTAGCGGATGCGGCCCACGCAGGTTTCCGAGCAGACGGTGGGCTGGCCGGTCTCGATGCGCGGGTAGCAGAAGATGCACTTCTCGGATTTGCCGCTCTTCCAGTTGTAATAGATCTTCTTGTACGGGCAGCCGCTGATGCACATGCGCCAGCCGCGGCACTTGTCCTGGTCGATGAGGACGATGCCGTCCTCCTCGCGCTTGTAGATCGCGCCGCTCGGGCAGGAGGCCACGCACGCCGGGTTCAGGCAGTGCTCGCAGAGGCGCGGCAGGTACATCATGAAGGTGTTCTCGAACTGCCCGTAGATGTCCGCCTGGACCTGCTCGAAGTTGATGTCCTTGCGCCGCTTGGCGAACTCGGTGCCGAGCAGCTCTTCCCAGTTCGGCCCCCATTCCACCTTGTTCATCCGCTCCCCGCTGATCAGCGAGCGCGGCCGCGCCACCGGCTGGTGCTCACCCTGCTTGGCGCTGTGCAGGTTCTGGTAGTCGAAGGTGAAGGGTTCGTAGTAGTCGTCGATCTCCGGCAGGTCGGGGTTGGCGAAGATGTTCGCCAGCACCCGCCACTTGCCGCCGATGCGCGGATTGATCGTGCCGTCGGCGTTGCGCACCCAGCCGCCGTTCCATTTCTTCTGGTTCTCCCATTCCTTGGGATAGCCGATGCCGGGCTTGGTCTCGACGTTGTTGTACCAGGCGTACTCGATGCCTTCGCGGCTGGTCCAGACGTTCTTGCAGGTGACCGAGCAGGTGTGGCAGCCGATGCACTTGTCGAGGTTCAGGACCATGCCGACCTGGGAGCGAATCTTCATTTCACGGCCTCCTGCTGGTAGTCGTTGCCTTCGCCGTCGAGCCAGTCGATGTTGCGCATCTTGCGCACGATGACGAATTCGTCGCGGTTGGAGCCGACGGTGCCGTAGTAGTTGAACCCGTAGGAAAGCTGGGCGTAGCCGCCGATCATGTGCGTCGGCTTGGGACAGACGCGGGTGACCGAGTTGTGGATGCCGCCGCGGGTGCCGGTGAGTTCGGAACCCGGGATGTTCAGGATGCGTTCCTGGGCGTGGTACATCATGGTCATGCCCGGCCGCACCCGCTGGCTGACCACCGCCCGCGCGGCGATGGCGCCGTTGGCGTTGTACAGCTCGATCCAGTCGTTATCGACCACGCCGATGGCCCGCGCGTCGTCCTCGGACATCCACACGATCGGCCCGCCGCGCGACAGGGTCTGCATCAGCAGGTTGTCGCTGTAGGTGGAGTGGATGCCCCATTTCTGGTGCGGGGTGATCCAGTTCAGCGCGATCTCCGGGTTGCCGTTGCTCTTCGGCGCGGCGACGCTGGCGGCGGCCTTGGTGTCGATCGGCGGGCGATAGACCATCAGGCTTTCGCCGAAGGCGCGCATCCACGGGTGGTCCTGGTAGAACTGCTGGCGGCCGGTGACGGTGCGCCAGGGGATCAGCTCGTGGACGTTGGTGTAGCAGGCGTTGTAGCTCACGTGCTCGTCCTCCAGGCCCGACCAGGTGGGGCTGGAGATGATCTTGCGCGGCTGCGCGACGAGGTCGCGGAAGCGGATCTTCTCCTCTTCCTTGGGCCGCGCCAGGTGGGTGTGGTCGCGCCCGGTGACCTTGGACAGCGCCGCCCAGGCCTTCACCGCCACCTGGCCGTTGGTTTCCGGCGCCAGGGCGAGGATCATTTCCGCCGCGTCGATGGCCGAGGCGATCTTCGGCCGGCCCTCGGCGGAGCCGTCGAGCTTGCGGTAGTTGAGCTTGCCGAGCAGGTCGACTTCCTCCTGGGTCTGCCAGGCGATGCCCTTGCCGCCGTTGCCGATGCTGTCCAGCAGCGGGCCGACGGAGCTGAAGCGCTCATAGGTTTCCGGGTAGTTGCGCTTGACCTCGATGAGCGAGGGCATGGTCTTGCCGGGGATCGGTTCGCACTCGCCCTTCTTCCAATCGCGCACCTCGGGCTGGGCCAGCTCGCCGGGGCTGTCGTGCTGCAGCGGCAGGGTCACCAGGTCAGTCTCCTCGCCCAGGTGGCCGACGCACAGGCGGGCGAAGGCGCGGGCGATGCCGTCGTAGATCAGCCAGTCGCTGCGCGCTTCCCAGGCCGGATCGGTGGCGGCGGTGAGCGGGTGGATGAAGGGGTGCATGTCCGAGGTGTTGAGGTCGTCCTTCTCGTACCAGGTGGCGGTGGGCAGCACCACGTCCGAGTACAGGCAGGTGGTGGACATGCGGAAGTCCAGGGTCACCAGCAGGTCGAGCTTGCCCTCGATGGGGTCGTCCTTCCACACCACTTCCTCGGGCTTCTGCTTGCCGGACACGCCCAGGTCCTTGCCGAGCACGCCGTTGCGGGTGCCGAGCAGGTACTTGAGCATGTACTCGTGGCCCTTGCCGGAGGAGCCGAGCAGATTGGAGCGCCAGACGAACAGGTTGCGCGGATGGTTCTGCGGGTTGTCCGGGTCTTCGGCGGCGAAGCGCAACTGGCCGCTCTTCAGTTGCTCGACGGTATAGTCCACCGTGCTCTTGCCGGCGGCCTGGGCGGCGGCGGCCAGGCGCAGCGGGTTGATGCCCAGCTGCGGCGCGGAGGGCAGCCAGCCCATGCGTTCGGCGCGCACGTTGAAGTCCACCAGGCTGCCGCTGAAGTCCTGCGGGCGGGCCAGCGGGGAGAGCAGCTCGCTTACCTCCAGCTTCTCGTAGCGCCACTGGCTGGAGTGGTTGTAGAAGAACGAGGTGCCGTTCATGTGCCGCGGCGGGCGGTGCCAGTCCAGGGCGAAGGCCAGCGGCGTCCAGCCGGTCTGCGGGCGCAGCTTCTCCTGGCCGACGTAGTGCGACCAGCCGCCGCCGCTCTGGCCGATGCAACCGCAGAGGATCAGCATGTTGATCAGCCCGCGGTAGTTCATGTCCATGTGGTACCAGTGGTTCATCCCGGCACCGACGATGATCATGGAGCGGCCGTGGGTCTTGTCGGCGTTCTCGGCGAACTCGCGGGCGATGCGGATCATCTGCGCCGCCGGCACTCCGGTGATCGCCTCCTGCCAGGCCGGGGTGTAGGGCTTGAGCTGGTCGTAGGCGGTTGCGCCGTCGTCCGCGCCGCTGCCGCCGACGGTGGCTTCGAGGCCGCGGTCGATGCCGTAGTTGGCGGCGGTCAGGTCGAACACCGTGGCGGCCAGCACCTCGCGGCCATCGGCCAGTTTCAGGCGCCTGGCCGGCACGTGGTGATAGATGACGTCGCGCAGCGGCACATTGGGGAAGTGCTTGCGCTCGATGCCGCCG
This sequence comes from Pseudomonas jinjuensis, assembly GCF_900103845.1. GTDB lineage: Bacteria > Pseudomonadota > Gammaproteobacteria > Pseudomonadales > Pseudomonadaceae > Pseudomonas > Pseudomonas jinjuensis. The sequence goes on along the minus strand of NZ_FNIJ01000006.1, from coordinate 112,007 downwards.
AAGTAGGGGAAGGCCACCCGCGCCACTTCGTCGTGGTGGCCGAGCAGCGACAGGCGCAGGCTGACCTCCTGGCCGTCGGCGTCCACCGGCTCCAGGTTCCAGTGGCCGCTTTCGCCCCAGCGGAAGCCGATGGAGCCGCGCGGCACCACCAGGCGCTCGCTGCGCTCATCCCAGGCGACGGTCTTCCACTCGGGGTTGTTGGCCTGCGCGAGGTTGCCGTCGAAGTCGCTGGCGCGCAGCTGCTTGCCCGGCACCAGGCTGCCGTCCTCGCGCTGCTCCAGTTCCACCAGGATCGGCATGTCGGTGTAGCGGCGGATGTAGTCGGTGAAGTAGGCGCTGGGCTTTTCAAGGTGGAATTCCTTGAAGATCACGTGGCCCATGGCGATGGCAAGGGCCGAGTCGGTGCCCTGCTTGGCGCTCATCCACTCGTCGCAGAGCTTGGAAATCTCCGCGTAGTCCGGGGTGATGGCGATGGTCTTGGTGCCCTTGTAGCGCACCTCGGTGAAGAAGTGCGCGTCGGGGGTGCGGGTCTGCGGAACGTTGGAACCCCAGGCGATGATGTAGCCGGAGTTGTACCAGTCGGCGGACTCGGGCACGTCGGTCTGCTCGCCCCACACCTGTGGCGAGGCCGGCGGCAGGTCGCAGTACCAGTCGTAGAAGCTCAGGCAGACCCCGCCGATCAGCGACAGGTAGCGGGTGCCCGAGGCGTAGGAAACCATCGACATGGCCGGGATCGGCGAGAAGCCGGCGACGCGGTCCGGGCCGTACTGCTTGATGGTGTAGACGTTGGCGGCGGCGACCAGCGTCTGCATCTCGTCCCAGTCGGCGCGGACGAAGCCGCCGCGGCCGCGGATGGACTTGTACTGCCTGGCCTTCTGCGGGTCCTCGACGATGCTCGCCCAGGCCTCCACCGGGTCGCTGTGGGTCGCCAGCGCCTCGCGCCACAGCTGCACCAGCGCCTTGCGCACCATCGGGTACTTCAGGCGGTTGGCGCTGTACAGGTACCAGGAGTAGCTGGCCCCGCGCGGGCAGCCGCGCGGTTCGTGGTTGGGCAGGTCGGGGCGGGTGCGCGGGTAGTCGGTCTGCTGGGTTTCCCAGGTCACCAGGCCGTTCTTCACGTAGATCTTCCAGCTGCACGAACCGGTGCAGTTCACCCCGTGGGTGGAGCGGGCGATCTTGTCGAACTGCCAGCGCTGGCGGTAGCCGTCCTCCCAGGCGCGGCTCTCGTCGCGGGTTTCGCCGTGGCCGCCGGCGAATTCCGGCGGACGCTTGACCAGGTAGCGCAGGCGGTCGATGAAGAAGCTCATGTTTCTCCTCCTTGGCTGGGGGCTCTTACGGCTAGCAGCGCACCTCGGCGTTACTGCGGGTGTAGAAGAACCAGGTCAGCACGATGCACAGCAGGTAGAACAGGATGAAGCCGTAGAGCGCCCATTCGGGGCCCCCGGTGAGGTCGAAGGAACTGCCGAACGACTTCGGAATGAAGAAGCCGCCGTAGGCCGCCACCGCCGAGATGAAGCCCACCGCGGCGGCGGATTCCTTCTCGCTCTGCAGCGCCTGCTGTTCGGCGGGCAGGTTGGGGAACAGGCGCGGCGTCATGCTGCGGAAGATCGCCGGGATCATCTGCGTGGTGCTGGCATTGCCCACGCCGGAGAAGAAGAACAGCAGCAGGAACACCACCAGGAAGCCCCAGAAGGCGCCCGGCTGGTCCTTGCCGGCGATGAAGAACAGCACGCCGCCGACGCACACGGCCATGGCGACGAATACCCAGAGGCTGATCCGGCCGCCGCCGAAGCGATCCGCCAGGCCGCCGGAGAAGGCGCGGCTGAGGGCGCCGATCAGCGGGCCGAGGAAGGCGAACTTGAGCACGTCGACACCGGGGAACAGGTGCCCGGCCAGCAGCGGGAAACCGGCGGAGAAGCCGATGAAGCTGCCGAAGGTGCCGGTGTAGAGCACGCTCATCAGCCAGGTGTGCTTGCGCTTGAAGATCGCCATCTGGTCGGCGAACGAGGACTTGGCGCTGGCGATGTCGTTCATCCCGAACCAGGCGGCGAGGGTGGCGACGATGATGAATGGCACCCAGATGAAGCCTGCGTTCTGCAGCCACAGCGGGGTGCCCTCGGTGGTCATCTGAGGGGGGCCGCCGAGGCTGCCGAACACCGTCATGGTGATCGCCAGCGGCACCAGGAACTGCATGACGCTCACGCCCAGGTTGCCCAGCCCGGCGTTCAGCCCCATGGCGGCGCCCTTGGCCTGTTTGGGGAAGAAGAACGAGATGTTCGCCATGCTCGACGAGAAGTTGCCGCCGCCCAGGCCGCAGAGCAGCGCCAGGATCAGCATCACCAGGTAGGACGTCTGCGGGTTCTGCACGGCGAAGCCGATCCACAGCGCCGGCACCAGCAGCGAGGCGGTGGACAGCGCGGTCCAGCGCCGGCCGCCGAAGATCGGCACCATGAAGCTGTAGAAGATGCGCAGGGTGGCGCCGGACAGGCCGGGCAGGGCGGCCAGCCAGAACAGCTGGTTGGCGCTGTACTCGAAGCCGGCCAGCGGCAGCTTGGCCACCACCACCGACCAGACCATCCAGATGGCGAACGCCAGCAGCAGGTTGGGGATGGAGATCCACAGGTTGCGCGTGGCGATGCGCTTGCCGGTATCCGCCCAGAACGCCGGGTCCTCCGGATGCCAGTCGCGCAGCACGAAGCTGCTGGGCGTGGACAGTTCCGGCAGGTCGCGGGATTCCAGGTGCTCGGCCCATTCCACGCGCTCGGCCATGCGGATCGCGTAGTGCATCCACAGCAGGGCGCCGGCGGCGATCAGGAACAGCAGCATGAAGCAGCTCTGCCAGATGCCGACCACGTCGTTGAGCATGCCGAAGGTCAGCGGCAGCAGGAAGCCGCCGAGGCCGCCGATCATGCCCACCAGGCCACCGACCACGCCGACGTGGTTCGGGTAGTAGGTGGGGATGTGCTTGAACACCGCCGCCTTGCCCAGGGACATGAAGAAGCCCAGCACCGCGATGACCAGGGTGAAGCCGACCAGGCCGAGGGTCATCGAGAACTCGATCTCGCTGCGTATCCCGGTGACCGCGTAGCGGGTCGGCGGATAGCTGAGCAGGAAGGTGCACAGCGCCGATATGCCCAGGGTCCAGTACATCACCCTGCGCGCGCCGTAGCGGTCGGACAGCCAGCCGCCGAGGATGCGGAACACCGACGCCGGCACCGTGTAGAGCGCGGCGATGGTGCCGGCGGCGGCCAGGCCCAGGCCGTACACCTCCATCAGGTAGTGCGGCAGCCACAGCGCGAGGGCGACGAAGGCGCCGAAGACGAAGAAGTAGTACAGCGAGAAGCGCCAGACGCGCAGTTCGGTCAGCGGCGCCAGTTGCTCGGCCAGCGGAATGGCGCGGGCCTGGCGGGTAGCGGCCTGGGGATCGGTCTTGGCGAACAGGATGAAGCCGATGCCCATTGCGCCGAGCACCGCCGCGTACACCAGGGCGGCGCCGCGCCAGCCCAGGGCCAGCAGCAGGAGCGGGGCGGCGAGGTTGGTCAGGCCGGCGCCGACGTTGCCGGCGCCGAAGATGCCCAGCGCCGTGCCCTGCCGGCCGGGCTCGAACCAGGCGGCGGTATAGGCCGTGCCGACGATGAAGCCGCCGCCCGCCAGACCCACGCCCAGCGCCGCCACCAGCAGCATCGCGAAGCTGTCGGCGAAGGTCAGCAGGTACACGCAGACGGCGGAGGCCAGCATCAGGATGCCGAACACCCAGCGTCCGCCGTAGCGGTCTGTCCACAGGCCAAGGAAGATCCGCGAGACGGAACCGGTCAGCACCGGCGTGGCCATCAGCAGGCCGAGCTGGGTGTCGGTCAGGCCGAACTCTTCGCGGATCTGCAGGCCGAGGATCGAGAACAGCGTCCAGACGGCAAAGCAGAGGGTAAAGGCCAGTGTCGAGAGGCCAAGGGCCCGATACTGGTCACGGGCTGGAACCTTCGTTGTCATGAGCACTCTTCCCCTGGGTGCGTCACGCGACTTTTTTCACCAGCCGGGTACCTTCCCGCATCGACTCATGGATCGATGCACTCCCTGGGAGAGCGGTAGCAAGGCTGAATCACGGTTCGGTGTTGCTTTTGATAGTTATGGCCGCACCCCATGGGTGCGTCGTTTGAGCCTAGACGGGAAGATGTCGCGCTGCCAGTTCGACGCGGCTGGGCATGGTTCCTACAGGTCGAGGCAGTCATATCGTTCCCGCGCTCCTGCGTGGGAACCATGAAAGCGCATGCGGTTGCCACGACTGTAGGAGCGGGCCATGCCCGCGACCTGGCGCAACGCGGATTTCATATCGTTCCCACGCTCCTGCGTGGGAACGCCGCCCCCGACGCTCCCGCGTCTCCTACTGCCCACTCAACCGCTTGGCGAAGGACACCGCATAGGCCGGCGAGCGGAAGCGCAGGACCGGGTCGTTGGTAGCGGAGATGCCGTCGGCCATCACCATCGGGTCGAAGTTGATCTTCTCGCACTCGGCGCCCTTCTGTGGCATGGCCTGGGTCAGCGTCAGGGTGCCGAGCTGCACCTGCTTGCGGTCGTCCGGCCAGGATCTGGTCGGGTCGTCCTGCGGATCGCCCGGCTGGCCGACGGCGATCCACATGTCCCACTTGATCGGTCCCTGGCCGGCGCGTTCGATCAGGCGCTTCTCGAGGAAGTCGGCGGGCAGCGTCTTCATTTCCTCCGCGGTCAGCTGCTTCTCGCCATCGGCCGGGACGAAGCGCCAGCGTACCGGTGTGACCTCGCCCCTGGCATTGGTGAACCTGAAGGTGTGGATGCCGAAGTAGGCGGCGTTGGCGTAGCTCGGCGGCGGGTTGTGGCTGGCCATGAACTGGCCCAGGGCGTGGCTGTCCGGATGGCTGGCGGCGAAGGCCTTGAGCTTTTCCGGATCGGACTTGCCGGTCTGCGGATCGGGCACCAGCGCCTGCAGCTGGTCGAAGAAGGTCTGCGGCACCGCCGCACCGAACACCGGGACGTTGAGCATGGTCATGTGCTGCAGGGCGCTGTCCGGCAGGCGGAATTCCAGGGCCATGCCGCGCGGGCTCTTGCCGGCGTCCGAGGCCTTCGGGTTGCCGCCGCCGAGGGAGAAGCGCGCCACCACCGGCACCGGCTTGCCGGAGAACATCGCCGAGCGCGTGTAATCCGCCGCCGCAGGCAGGCCGACGAATTCGCCCACCGCGCAGGTGCCCTTGGTGTGGTTGCGCCGTTCGCCCTTGGTCACGCCGAACAGCTTCTCGAAGGCGCCGACCACCTGGTCGGGGGTTACCTCGTCGTCGGCGGCCAGAGCCTGGGGGCTCATGCCGACCAGCAGGGCGGCCAGCGTTCCGTACAGGATCGGGCGTGGACAGGGCTTGCTCTTCATGGCGGCTCCTCTGGCTCGTTCACGGAAAAGGCAAGCATAGCCAGCCGTTTCGCCCGGGCGGAAAAGCGGGTCGGCGAGCCTGGCGGATATCCGCCAACAGGCGGGAAATCCGCCGCCGGGCAGGCGGATATCCGCCATCCTTTTCCTCCCCGGAGCTTTGTGTTTTTTATAAGTCATTGAATTTAAATAAAAATAATATTTTGGCGAGTTTGGCACAGCGCTTGCCATAAGGGGTAAGGGCCTGCCTGCGGGCAGTCCCCAAAAACAAATTCTCCCAGCCAGGGAGATAACGCTTTCGGTGTCGCGCGGCCAACGCGCATACCCGTGAGGACCCAGCTGCCATGACCAAGCAACCCTTCTACAAGAGCCTTTACGCCCAGGTGCTGATCGCCATCGCCATCGGCATCGCGCTCGGCCACTTCTACCCGCAGGTCGCCGTGACCATGAAGCCCCTGGGCGATGGTTTCGTAAAACTGATCAAGATGGCCATCGCGCCGATCATCTTCTGCACCGTGGTGACCGGTATCGCCGGCATGCAGAGCATGAAGGCCGTGGGCAAGACCGGGGGCATGGCGCTGCTGTACTTCGAAGCCGTCTCCACCATCGCCCTGATCATCGGCCTGGTGGTGGTCAACGTCGCGCAGCCGGGCGTCGGCATGCACGTCGATCCGGCCAGCCTGGACGCCAGCAAGATCGCCGCCTATGCCGCGGCGGGCGAGAAGCAGAGCACCATCGACTTCCTGCTGAACGTCATCCCCAACACCGTGGTCGGCGCCTTCGCCAACGGCGACATCCTGCAGGTGCTGTTCTTCTCCGTGCTGTTCGGCTACGCCCTGCATCGCCTGGGCAGCTACGGCCAGCCGATCTTCCAGTTCATCGAGCGCTTCACCCACGTGATGTTCAACATCATCAACGTGATCATGAAGGTCGCTCCCATCGGCGCGTTCGGCGCCATGGCCTTCACCATCGGCGCCTACGGCGTCGGCTCGCTGGTGCAATTGGGCCAATTGATGGCGTGCTTCTACATCACCTGCCTGCTGTTCGTGCTGGTGGTGCTGGGCGGCATTGCCCGCGCCCACGGCTTCAGCATCCTGAAGTTCATCAAGTACATCCGTGAAGAACTGCTGATCGTGCTCGGCACCTCGTCCTCCGAGTCGGCCCTGCCGCGCATGATCGCCAAGATGGAGAAGCTCGGCTGCGACAAGAGCGTGGTCGGCCTGGTGATCCCCACCGGCTACTCCTTCAACCTCGACGGCACCTCGATCTACCTGACCATGGCCGCGGTGTTCATCGCCCAGGCCACCGACACGCCGATGGACATCACCCACCAGCTGACCCTGCTGGCGGTGCTGCTGATCGCCTCCAAGGGCGCCGCGGGCGTCACCGGCAGCGGCTTCATCGTCCTCGCCGCGACCCTGTCCGCCGTCGGCCACCTGCCGGTCGCCGGCCTGGCGCTGATCCTCGGCATCGACCGCTTCATGTCCGAAGCCCGCGCGCTGACCAACCTGGTGGGCAACGGCGTGGCCACCGTGGTGGTGGCGAAGTGGTGCAAGCAGCTCGACGAGAACACCCTGCAGGAAGAGCTGGCTGCGGGTCCGGTCACCGTCGAGGCGCAGGAGGCTGTCAGCTGAGGCGCCCCCTCTTCGGCAAATGCGAAGCCCGCTCGAAAGAGCGGGCTTTTTTGTGAACGGGGGCGGGAGCCAGCTTGGTGGCGAATGCTGGCTGGAACATTGCTTCGCGAGCAAGGACTGGGCGTCCCCCTCGGTCCTATGAAGAGCGCGATGCACCCTCCAGCGTTCCTCACGCTCCTGCGTGGGAATGCATCCATGGACGCTCCTGCGTCCGGACGCGGGCGGGAGGGTGGGAGCGAGCAGGGATAGGGCGAATGAAGCGGAACGCTTCATCCGCCGATGAGACCGTGCCGATGTGGTGGCGGATAACGCTGGCGCGTTATACGCCCTACCCGGATGGTTACGCCGAACCTGTAGGAGCGGGCCATGCCCGCGAAATAGCGCGCCTGGCGCGTTCCTGCCGGGATCAGAGAATGATCTTGTCCTTCAGTTTCTCCACCGCCTGCTGCAGCGCCTGGATCACCCGTTCCTTGTCGAAGTTCTGCACGTTGTTGGTATCCAGGTACATGGAGAACCCTGGCAGCTCGGTCTCGATGAAGCTGGAGCTGGCGCCCAGGTCGCGGCGGAAGTCGACCACCTGGTAGATCTGCACCGGCCGGCTGAAGCCCTTCACGCTGATCTGGCCCTTGTCGCGGCACATGATCACGTCCTTGGCCAGCGAGTAGGTCTCGTGGCTGATGAGGATCTCGCCGGCCTCGGCGGCGCTTTCCAGACGGCTGGCGAGGTTCACCTCGCGGCCGATGATGGTGTAGTCCATGCGCGTCGCCGCGCCGAAGTTGCCCACCGTGCAGTAGCCGGTGTTCACGCCCATGCGCACTTCCAGCGGCTTGGTGATGCCCTGGGCGCGCCACTGCTGGCGCAGCACCTTCATGTGCTTGCGCATGGCGATGGCCATGGAGACGGCGGCCACCGCGTCCTTCTTCGCGCCCTGGGTGGCCGGGTCGCCGAAGAACACCATCACCGCGTCGCCGACGAACTTGTCGATGGTGCCGCCGAATTTCAGGGCGATCTTCGACATCTCGTTCAGGTAGGTGTTGAGCAGGTCGGTCAGCGCCTCGGCTTCCAGCTCCTCGGACAGCTCGGTGAAGCCCTTGATGTCGGAGAAGAACACCGTCAGCTTCTTGCGCTGGGTTTCCAGGCGCACGCTCTTGCGCCCGCTGAAGATCGACTCCCACACCTGCGGCGACAGGTACTTGGCGAGGTTGTGCGCCAGCCGCGCGGCCTTTTCCTGTTCGCGGGTGATCGCCTCCTGGGCCTGGGCCAGGCGCAGCCCCTGCTGGTGGACGAAGTAGGCGATGATGCCGATGTACAGCCCCGAGAGCAGGATGCTGACCAGCGACACCAGCACCGGCGTCTCGCCCTTGAAGCCGGGCATGGTCAGCGCCCCGGTGAACATCGCGGCGCTCAGCGCGATCAGCAGGATCAGGCCGAGCGAGCGCAGGCCGCCGAGCACCAGCGCGGAAAAGGCCAGCACCAGAATCAGCATCAGGCTGGGCACCACCGAATAGCCGAGCAGCGCCGCGCTGGCGCCGGCATGCACGGCGTCGATGTAGAGCAGCAACTGGCGGGTGCGGTCGGGGTTTTCGGTCTTGAAGCGGCGGCTCAGGTAGTAGGCCAGGTGCGGGTAGAGCAGGGCGTACGGGACCATCCAGAGGATCTCGTAGCCGAAGTAGCCGCTCAGGGTGCCCGCGGCGATGCTGGCGGCGACGGTGATGTAGGCCAACACGCGGGAATGGTGCTCACCCAGGGTTACAGCGATATCGGGGCTGCCCGATTGTTCCGAGACGATGGGCTTCATGCGCTGAATATCCCTGTGGCGTGTTGGCAGTCGCGGACTTGCGACTCGAAGAATCTTAACCAAGCCCCAGCCGGCGAGCCAGCCGGCCGTCGCTGGAATCATGACGGTTGCGCGTCAGGGGTTCTCCGGGGACTGGATGAACAGCGGGAACGGCTCCGACCGAGCCTGGTGCAGGCGGCGCTGCGCGAGTCTGGATGGCGGGGTTGCAGGAGCGGGCCATGCCCGCGACCGTGACTGTCGCGCGCATGGCGCGCTTCTGCGGCCCAGTTGCTTCTCCGGGACGTGACGGCGTAATGCGCTTCGCGAACAAGCTCGCTCCTGCAAAAAAGCCGGAGACGCTGGGCATCTCCGGCTCTTGCCATTCCCGTACGGATGGATCAGTTCGGCGTGTAGATCTGGTCGAACACGCCGCCGTCGACGAAGTGGGTCTTCTGCACCGAACGCCAGTCGCCGAAGGTCTTCTCCACCGAGAAGAAGTCCACTTTCGGGAAGCGGTCGGAGAACCTGGCGAGGATTTCCGGGTTGCGCGGGCGCAGGTAGTTGTTCGCCGCTATGGTCTGGCCCTCGTCGGACCACAGGTACTTCAGGTAGGCCTCGGCCAGCGCGCGGCTGCCCTTCTTGTCCACCACCTTGTCGACCACCGCTACCGGCGGTTCGGCCTCGGCGGAGACGCTCGGGTAGACCACCTCGAAGCCGCCGCGGCCGAATTCGCGGGCGATCATCTCGGCTTCGTTCTCGAAGGTGATGAGAACGTCGCCGATCTGGTTCTGCATGAAGGTGGTGGTGGCGGCGCGGCCGCCGGTATCCAGCACCGGTACGTGCTTGAACAACTGGCCGACGAATTCCTTCGCCTTGGCCTCGTCACCGCCGTGCTTCAGCGAGTAGCCCCAGGCGGACAGGTAGGTGTAGCGGCCGTTGCCGGAAGTCTTCGGGTTCGGCACCACGACCTGCACGCCGTCCTTGAGCAGGTCCGGCCAGTCCTTCAGGCCCTTGGGGTTGCCCTTGCGCACGATGAACACGGTGGCCGAGGTGAACGGCGCGCTGTTGTTCGGCAGGCGCGTGGCCCAGTCCTGCGGCACCAGGCCGCCGTGGTCGGCGAGGGCGTCGATGTCGGTGGCCTGGTTCATGGTGATGACGTCGGCCGGCAGGCCGTCGATCACCGAGCGGGCCTGCTTGCTGGAGCCGCCGTGGGACATCTGGATGGTGGGCTTCTCGCCTTTCTCGGCCTGCCAGTGCTTCTGGAAGGCGGCGTTGTAGTCCTTGTAGAAGTCGCGCATCACGTCGTAGGAGACGTTGAGCAGGGGCTGGGCGGCCTGGGCAGCGGATGCCAGGGCCAGTCCGGCGGCCAGCAGCGAGGCGCTGAAGAGTCGTTTCACGGGAGCTTCCTTCGGGCAGTGTCGTAGGCCTGGGATTATGCCGTCAGGTTATATGTCGCTTAAATACTTTAAGGCTATTTGCTTATGCGCACCGCCGCCGCTGCCGGATGCAGCGGCGGCGGTCGGGCTCACAGGGCTTCTTCGCCAGCCACTTCGTCCACATCGCCGGCGGCCATGCAGGCCGCGGCGGTGAACAGGGCGTCGGTGGAGGAGTTCAGCGCCGTTTCGAAGGCGTCCTGCAGGATGCCGATGACGAAGCCGATCGCCACCACCTGCATCGCCACTTCGCTGGAGATGCCGAACAGGCCGCAGGCCAGCGGGATCAGCAGCAGCGAACCGCCGGCCACGCCGGAGGCGCCGCAGGCGCAGACCGAGGCGACCACGCTGAGCAGGATGGCGGTGGGCAGGTCCACCGGGATGCCCAGGGTGTGCACCGCAGCGAGGGTGAGCACGCTGATGGTGACCGCCGCTCCGGCCATGTTGATGGTCGCGCCCAGCGGAATGGAGACCGAGTAGGTGTCCTCATGCAGGCCCAGGCGCTCGCAGAGTTGCAGGTTGATCGGGATGTTGGCCGCCGAACTGCGGGTGAAGAAGGCGGTGATGCCGCTCTCGCGCAGGCAGGTGAAGACCAGCGGATAGGGGTTGCGGCGGATCTTCGACCAGACGATGACCGGGTTGACCACCAGCGCCACGAACAGCATGCAGCCGACCAGCACCAGCAGCAGGTGCAGGTAGCCGAGCAGGGCGTCGAAGCCGGATTCGGCGAGGGTGCTGGCGACCAGGCCGAACACGCCCAGCGGGGCGAAGGCGATCACCACGCGGACGATCAGGGATACGCCGTTGGACATGTCCTCGAGCATGTCGCGGGTGCTCTGCCGCGCATGGCGCAGGGCGATGCCGAGGCCGACCGCCCAGGCCAGGATGCCGATGAAGTTCGCGTCCAGGATGGCCTTCGCCGGGTTGCTGGTGACGCTGAACAGCAGGCTGTTGAGCACTTCGCCGATGCCGCCGGGCGGTGCCAGTTCCTGGGCCGCCGCGTTCAGCACCAGGGTCGACGGGAAGGCGAAGCTGGCGATCACCGCCACCACCGCCGCCGAGAAGGTGCCGATCAGGTAGAGCAGCAGGATCGGCCGGATATGCGTGCGCTGGCCTTGCTTGTGGTTGGCGATCGACGACATCACCAGGACGAACACCAGGATCGGTGCCACCGCCTTCAGGGCGGAGATGAACAGCTTGCCGAGCAGGCCGACCGACAGGGCCGCCTGTGGCGAAAGCCAGGCGAGGGCGATGCCCAGGAGCATGCCGATGAAGATCCGCATGACCAGGCTGGTACGCTTGAGTCGCTGCAGAAGGGTGGGGGCTGGAAGAGTCATGTTTTCCATCGCTGCAGGTGGAAGGGCTTCCGCCTTGTGGGCGAAAGAGCAGGGGGGCGGATTATGCCGGCAGCGGAGGCATTTGTGGGGTCGCTCGTCGCCGCGCCGACAGGTTTGCCGAGTATGCGCGGCGTCGGCGCGGACGACCTTGATCCATTACGGCAGGGCGCCGGATGAGCGGGCGCGCTGCTCCCGGCGCTCCAGCAGGCGCTGGCCGGCGATCACCAGCCAGCAGGCGAGGACGAACGGCGCGGTGAGCGGCGGCAGGCCGAGCGCGGCGAGACTGGGATGCAGCAGCACCGCCAGCGTCACGGCGCAGACGCCGCTCCAGGGCCGGGTCAGGCCGCGGCCCAGGGCGATGCCGGCGAGGGCGCCGTTCAGGCCGAGCAGCCCGGCCTGCGCCGACGCCTGCGGCAATCCGGCGAGATGGGCGATCAGCAGGGCGCCCGCCGAACCCGCCAGCGCCCAGCTGGCGCAGCGCCGGTCGGCCAGCAGCAGGCCGAGCCAGAGCAGCAGGCCGGCCAGCGGCTCGCCGAGGAAGATCACTTCGCCGATGCCCAGGGCCACGGCGTCCAGTTGCGGAACCAGGCAGCTCCAGCAGGCCGCCGCGGGCGCTTCCTGCAGTTGCAGCGCGCCGTCCAGCGCCAGCAGCAGCCAGCCGAGGCCGATGAAGGCCGTGGTGTAGGCGGGCAGGCGGCGCGCCTGGAGCAGGTGCTGCACGATCACGCTGGCCACGCTGGCGGCGAGGATCAGCAGCACCAGGGTGACCGACCACTGGAAGCGGAACGGCAGCAGCAGGCCGAGCAGGATGGCGTTGTAGCCGTACAGGCCGGCATCGATGTCGTCCCGCGAGCGCCGCAGCAGCCGCGCGGCCAGCGGACCGGCGACGGCGCCGAGCAGGGCGCCGGGCAGCAGGCGCGGAGCGGCGAGGGCGATGCTGGCGAGGATGACCAGGCCGAAGCGCTGGTCGGTCTGCAGGAAGATCTGGCTGAAGCCGAGCAGGTATCGGCGCAGGACGTGATGCATGGTGTGGTGTGGGCGGTTTCCGGAATAAAAAGAGGCTGCCAGTCGGCAGCCTTCAATGTCCATAGCCTGCGTGGGAGCCGTGTGACGGCGGCTATGGGCCGACAGCGTTCGTGGCCATTCAAGGCCAATCCCGGACGGACGGGGTCGCGGCCCCGTTTTCCCGGCCCCGTCCGTCCGGGAGTGACTCGGTTGAGGCTGCTGCCTGGGGCAGGAGCCTGTGTTCGTTGTTTCCTCTCTCACCCTAACCCTGGCTGCGCGCCCCGCTCCTGAGGGAGAGGGGACCGTTCGCTGTTGCCGGTTGGCACGGCATTCATCCCGACGCCGTGGCGCCCCCTCTCCCTCTGGGAGAGGGCTGGGGTGAGGGCTTCGGCGCGCCGCCGGCCCGCAATGGTGGATGAAAAAAGCCTCATCCACCCTGCGTCTGCCGATCTAGCTCGCCACCGTCTCGATCCGCAGCATGTTGGTGCTTCCCGGCGTCCCGAACGGCACGCCCGCGGTGATCACCACGGTATCCCCGCGTCGCGCCATGCGCTGGCCGAGGGCGATGTCCAGGGCGGTGGCGCAGATCTCGTCGACGTGGGCGAGCTGGGCGTTGACCACCGAGTGCACGCCCCAGGCCACGGTCAGGCGGCGGGCCGCGCGCAGGTTCGGAGTCAGGCTGAGGATCGGCGCGGTCGGCCGTTCGCGGGAGGCACGCAGGGTCGAGCTGCCCGATTCGGTGTAGTTGACCAGCACCGCCACCGGCAGGATGCGGCTGATCCGGCGGATCGCGCAGCTGATGGCGTCGGAGACGGTGGATTCCGGCTCCGGGCGGTTCAGTTCGAGCTGGGCCTGGTGATCGGGCTCGCCTTCGACCTGGCGGATGATCTTCGCCATCATCTCCACCGCCTCGCGCGGATACTGGCCGGACGCGGTCTCGGCGCTGAGCATCACGCAGTCGGCGCCTTCGCTGACGGCGGTGGCGACGTCGGTCACCTCGGCGCGGGTCGGCGCCGGGGAGAAGCGCATGGATTCGAGCATCTGCGTCGCCACCACCACCGGCCGGCCGAGCTGGCGGCAGACCTGGATGATGCGTTTCTGGATGCCCGGTACGTTCTGCGCCGGCACCTCCACGCCGAGATCGCCGCGGGCGACCATGATGGCGTCGGCCAGCCTGGTGATCTCCTCGATGTACTGCACCGCCGAGGGCTTCTCGATCTTCGCCATGAGGAACGCCTTGTCGCCGATCAGCGCGCGGGCCTCCTCGATGTCTTCCGGCCGCTGCACGAAGGACAGCGCCACCCAGTCCACGCCCAGCTCCAGGCCGAACGCCAGGTCACGGCGGTCCTTGGCGGTCAGCGGGCTGAGCTTGAGCACCGCCTCGGGGACATTGACACCCTTGCGGTCGGACAGCTCGCCGCTGTTCATCACCCGGGTCTCGATGGCGTCGCTGCGGGCTTCGAGCACCTGCAGGCGGATCTTGCCGTCGTCCAGCAGCAGGCTCATGCCCGGCTCCAGCGCGGCGATGATTTCCGGGTGGGGCAGGTTGACCCGCTTGTCGTCGCCCGGCGCATCGTTCAGGTCGAGGGTGAAGGTCTGGCCCTGCTGCAACTGCACCGCGCCGCTGGCGAAGCGGCCGACGCGCAGCTTCGGCCCCTGCAGGTCCATGAGGATGCCGATCGGGTAGCTCAGCTCCTGCTCGACCTCGCGCACCCAGGCGTAGCGCTGGGCATGGTCGGCGTACTCGCCGTGGCTGAAGTTCAGGCGGAACAGGTTGGCGCCGGCTTCCACCAGGGCGCGGATGTCCTCGCGGCTTTTGATCGCCGGGCCGAGGGTGGCGAGGATTTTTACCTTTTTATCTGGAGTCATTTTTCGCTGGCCTCGAGGATCAGGATTGCGCGGAAGTCGTTGACGTTGGTGCGGGTCGGGCCGGTGGTGACGAGGTCGTCCAGCTCGGCGAAGAAGCCGTAGCCGTTGTTGTCGTCCAGCTCGCGCAGCGGGTTCAGGCCGGATTCGAGGGCGCGGCGGTAGCTGCACGGGCTCATCAGGGCGCCGGCGTTGCTTTCCATGCCGTCGATGCCGTCGGTGTCGCCGGCCAGCGCCCAGATGCCGGGCTCGCCCTTGAGATCGGCGGTGAGGCTGAGGAGGAATTCGGCGTTGCGCCCGCCGCGGCCCTTGCCGCGCACGGTCACGGTGGTCTCGCCGCCGGAGAGGATCAGGCAGGGTGCCGCCAGCGGCTGTCCGTGCTTGCGCACCTGGCGGGCGATGCCGGCGTGGACCTTGGCCACTTCCCGCGATTCGCCTTCCAGATCGCCGAGGATGATGGTCTCGATGCCGGCGGCGCGGGCCTTCTCGGCGGCGGCGTCGAGGGCGCGCTGCGGCGTGGCGATCAGGGTGAAGTGGCTGCGCGACAGGCGCTCGTCGCCGGGCTTCACGGTTTCCGAGCGCGGGTCTTCCAGCCAGGTGCGGACATGCGCCGGCACGTCGATGGCGTAGCGCTTGAGGATTTCCAGGGCGTCGGCGGAGGTGGTCGGGTCGCCCACGGTGGGGCCGGAGGCGATCACCGTGGCCTCGTCGCCGGGCACGTCGGAAATCGCGTAGGTGTATACGCTGGCCGGCCAGCAGGCGCGGGCCAGGCGGCCGCCCTTGATCGCCGAGAGGTGCTTGCGCACGCAGTTCATCTCGCCGATGGCGGCGCCGGACTTCAGCAGCGCCTTGTTCAGCGCGCGCTTGTCGTCGAGGCTGATGCCTTCGGCGGGCAGGGCGAGGAGGGCGGAACCGCCGCCGGAGAGCAGGAAGACCACGCGGTCGTCTTCGGTGAGGCCGCTGACCAGCTCCAGCACGCGGCGGGCGACGCGCTCGCCGGCGTCGTCCGGCACCGGGTGCGCGGCTTCCACCACTTCGATGCGCTTGCAGTCGGCGCCGTAGCCGTAGGGTGCGACCACCAGGCCTTCCACCTCACCGTTCCAGTGCTGCTCGGCCACTTCGGCCATGGCGCCGGCGGCCTTGCCGGCGCCGATCACGATGGTGCGCCCGCCGTGCACGCGCGGCAGATGGCGGGCCAGCACCTGGGCCGGGTGGGCGGCGGCGATGGCGGTGTCGAACAGGTCGCGAAGGAAGACGCGCGGGTCGAGGGTCATGTCGGGCTCCTGTGATTTTTGTTTGGTCCCATGGCTCAGGCGCCTGTGGACAAGCGCCTCAGCGATGGCTTCGAACGCCCCGGCCGGCGAGGCCGTGAATCCCGCCGGCCGGGTGTTCGAAAACTCTTGGCAGTGCTTCATGCCTTCGTAGGATGGGTTGAGCCTGCGAAACCCATCATCCGGGTTCGAGCCTGGCTCGATGGGTATCGCTTCGCTCAACCCATCCTACGGAAGCCCCCGCGTTATTCCTTGCGGATCGAGAAGTTGGCCATGTGCTCCAGCCCCTTGATCAGGCCGGAGTGGTCCCAGTTGCTGCCGCCGATGGCCGCGCAGGTGCTGAACACCTGCTGGGCGTTGGCGGTGTTGGGCAGGTTCAGGCCCAGCTCGCGGGCGCCGGCCAGTGCCAGGTTGAGGTCCTTCTGGTGCAGGCTGATGCGGAAGCCCGGATCGAAGGTGCCCTTGACCATGCGCTCGCCGTGCACTTCGAGGATGCGCGAGGAGGCGAAGCCGCCCATCAGCGCCTCGCGCACCTTGGCCGGATCGGCGCCGTTGCGCGCGGCGAACAGCAGGGCCTCGGCCACCGCCTGGATGTTCAGCGCGACGATGATCTGGTTGGCGACCTTGGCGGTCTGGCCGTCGCCGTTGCCGCCGACGCGGGTGATGTTCTTGCCCATCGCCTGGAACAGCGGCAGGGCGCGTTCGAAGGTGTTCGGGCAGCCGCCGACCATGATGCTCAGGGTCGCCGCCTTGGCGCCGACCTCGCCGCCGGAAACCGGGGCGTCGAGGTACTGCGCGCCGGTGGCCTTGATCTTGTCGGCGAAGACCTTGGTGGCGGTGGGGGAGATCGAGCTCATGTCGATCACCACCTTGTTCGGGCCGACGCCCTCGGCGATGCCGTCCTTGCGGAACAGCACGTCATCGACCTGCGGGGTGTCCGGCACCATGACGATGATGAACTCGGCTTCCTGGGCGACTTCCTTCGGGTTGGCCAGGGCGACGGCGCCGGCTTCCAGCAGGGCGGCAGGGGCCTTGTCGTGGTGGGTGGAGAGGAACAGCTGGTGGCCGGCTTTCTGCAGGTTCTGCGCCATGGGCAGGCCCATGATGCCGGTGCCGATGAATCCGATCTTGGCCATGAGAATGTCTCCTGGTTTCGTGATGTTGTTGTGCCGGCGTGTGGCCGTAGGATGGGTTGAGCCTGCGATACCCATCACTGGGGTTCGGTTCAGGCTCGATGGGTATCGCTTCGCTCAACCCATCCTACGAACGGCAGGCCGTCGATAAGTCAGATGGCGTTGTGCGCCTTCAGCCAGCCCAGCCCCGCCTCGGTGGTGGTGGCGGGCTTGTATTCGCAGCCGATCCAGCCCCGGTAGCCGATGCGCTCGAGGTGCTGGAACAGGAAGCGGTAGTTGATCTCGCCGGTGCCTGGCTCGTGGCGGCCCGGGTTGTCGGCCAGCTGGATGTGGTTGATCGCAGCCAGGTTCTTTTCCATGGTGCGGGCCAGGTCGCCCTCCATGATCTGCATGTGGTAGATGTCGTACTGCAGGAACAGGTTGGCGCTGCCGACCTTCTCGCGAATCTCCAGCGCCTGTCTGGTGTTGTTCAGGTAGAAGCCAGGGATGTCGAGGGTGTTGATCATTTCCATGACCAGCGTGATGCCCGCGGCTTCGAGCTTGTCGGCCGCGTACTCCAGGTTGTTCAGGAAGGTGTTCTCGATGGTCGCGCAGTCATGGCCCTGCGGGCGGATGCCGGCCAGGCAGTTGACCTGGGTGTTGCCCAGCACCTTGGCGTAGGCGATGGCCTTGTCCACGCCGGCGCGGAATTCCTCGACGCGGTCCGGATGGCAGGCGATGCCGCGCTCGCCCTTGGCCCAGTCGCCGGCAGGAAGGTTGAACAGCACCTGCTCCAGCTTGTTGGCATCCAGCCGGGCCTTGATCGTCTCGGCTTCGAAGTCGTAGGGGAACAGGTACTCGACACCGCTGAAGCCGGCCTTGGCGGCGGCTTCGAAGCGGTCGAGGAAGTCCACCTCGGTGAACAGCATGGACAGGTTGGCGCAGAAACGGGGCATGTCAGGGGCCTCCAGTTGTGTATTCGGCAAAACTGTTCATTGGCCCCCCGCGTTCGCGGGGGCGACGTTGCGCCTGGGGTCGCCTGGGCTCCCGTCATCCCCGCGAACGCGGGGATCCAGAAAACATCAGTCCAGCAGCGGCTTAATCCAGGAGAGAGATTGCAGTCGGCGCGTCGGCGCCGGTCTTCGCCAGGTCCTCGAACTCGTTGATCGCGTTGATCTCGGTGCCCATGGAAATGTTGGTCACCCGCTCCAGGATGACTTCCACCACCACCGGAACCCGGTGCTGCTGCATCAGCTCGCGAGCCTGGGCGAGGGCGGCGCCGATCTGGTTCGGATCGAACACGCGGATCGCCTTGCAGCCGAGGCCCTCGACCACCGCGACGTGGTCCACGCCGTAGCCTTCCAGCTCGGGGGCGTTGATGTTGTCGAAGGCCAGCTGCACGCAGTAGTCCATGTCGAAACCACGCTGCGCCTGGCGGATCAGGCCCAGGTAGGAGTTGTTCACCAGCACGTGGATGTACGGCAGCTTGAACTGCGCGCCGACCGCCAGCTCCTCGATCATGAACTGGAAATCGTAGTCGCCGGACAGCGCCACCACCTGGCGGCTCGGGTCGGCCTTGACCACGCCCAGCGCTGCCGGAATGGTCCAGCCCAGCGGGCCGGCCTGGCCGCAGTTGATCCAGTGGCGCGGCTTGTAGACGTGCAGGAACTGCGCGCCGGCGATCTGCGACAGGCCGATGGTGCTGACGTAGCAGGTGTCCTTGCCGAAGAACTCGTTCATCTCCTCGTACACGCGCTGCGGCTTGACCGGCACGTTGTCGAAGTGGGTCTTGCGCTGCAGGGTGCGCTTGCGCTGCTGGCAGGATTCCAGCCAGGCGGCGCGGCACTTCAGCTTGCCGGCGGCTTTCCACTCGCGGGCCACTTCCAGGAAGGTATCGAGCGCTTCGCCAGCGTCGGAAACGATGCCCAGGTCGGGCATGAACACGCGGCCGATCTGGGTCGGTTCGATGTCGACGTGGATGAACTTGCGGCCTTCGGTGTAGACCTCGACGGTGCCGGTGTGGCGGTTCGCCCAGCGGTTGCCGATGCCGAACACCAGGTCGGATTCCAGCAGGGTGGCGTTGCCGTAGCGGTGCGAAGTCTGCAGGCCGACCATGCCGGCCATCTGCGGGTGGTCGTCGGGGATCACGCCCCAGCCCATCAGGGTCGGGATGACCGGAACGCCGGTCAGCTCGGCGAATTCCTGGAACTTGTCGGCGGCGTTGGCGTTGAAGATGCCACCGCCTGCGACCAGCAGCGGGCGCTCGGCGTCATTCAGCATCGCCAGGGCCTTCTCGGCCTGTACGCGAGTGGCTTTCGGCTTGCTCACCGGCAGCGGCTCGTAGGCGTCGATGTCGAACTCGATCTCGGCCATCTGCACGTCGAACGGCAGGTCGATCAGCACGGGGCCGGGACGGTCGCTGCGCATCAGCTGGAAGGCCTTCTGGAACACGTAGGGCACCTGGGCCGGTTCCAGCACGGTGGTGGCCCACTTGGCGACCGGCGCGGCGATCTTGGAGATGTCGACGGCCTGGAAGTCTTCCTTGTGCAGACGGGCACGCGGCGCCTGGCCGGTGATGCAGAGGATCGGGATGGAGTCGGCCGAGGCGGAGTACAGGCCGGTGATCATGTCAGTGCCGGCCGGGCCGGAGGTGCCGATGCACACGCCGATGTTGCCGGCCCTGGTGCGGGTGTAACCCTCGGCCATGTGCGACGCGCCTTCGACGTGACGGGCCAGGACGTGGTCGATGCCGCCGACTTTCTTCAGCGCAGCGTACATGGGGTTGATGGCGGCGCCCGGCACGCCGAACGCGGTATCCACGCCTTCACGACGCATTACCAGTACGGCAGCCTCGATTGCTCTCATTCTGGCCATATTTTGTTCCTCGGTTTTTATACTGATTGTGTACAAAAGTGAGGTGATAATAGCCATGCGTTTTGCCGAGGGTCAAGAGCGGCTGTATACGCTTCCAATCGTCGGGATTTTCATTTTATTTCAATAAAATCAATATTTTGAGCGCAACGATAGCGAGCTTATAAAACTGTCGTTTGAAAAAATGTATACAAAATTTCCTTAAAATCGTCGTTTTTCGTTGCCTGCGGATGGCCGATGGGCTACTAGATTGTGGCCAATTCCGGATTCCACCCCGCGCCCTGCGCAAGGTGGGCAACACGCTTCCTTTCATCATTCAGGAGACAACGACAATGAGCTCGATCAACCTGGAAACCGCCATCGGCATCACCCGCACCGCCTTCGCCGCCGCCCGCGAACTGTCCGCCGCGCCGCTGACCGTCGCCGTGCTCGACGCCGGCGGCCATCTGGTCGCCCTGCAGCGCGAGGACGGCGCGAGCATGCTCAGGCCGCAGATCGCCATCGGCAAGGCCTGGGGCGCGGTGGCCCTGGGAAAACCGTCGCGGGTGCTGGCGGCGGACGCGCAGCAGCGGCCGTCGTTCATCTCGGCGGTGAACACCCTGGCCCAGGGCAACCTGATCCCGGTGCCGGGCGGCGTGCTGATCCGCAATCAGGCCAATGAAGTGGTCGGCGCCGTCGGCATCAGCGGCGATACCTCGGACATCGACGAGCAGTGCGCGGTGCGTGGGGTGCAGTCGGTGGGGCTGGTGGCGGATATCGGTTGATCGTTACGGGAGATGGTTCCCGCGCTCCCGCGTGGGAACCATCCGTGAACGCGATCTCCGGCTACTGTAGGAGCAACTGTCTCGCTCCATGGCCAATCGCTGGTGTAGGGCGAATGAAGCGGAACGCTTCATCCACCGACCAGGCCACGCCGATGGGATGGCGGATAGCGCTGGCGCGCTATGCGCCCTACGTGGCTGCTCATGGTCCACTTGACGCCATACCTGTAGGAGCCAGGGGGACGCCTAGTTCTTGCTGGCGAACCAGGTTTTCCCTCAACGTCGGCGTGGAAGGAGAACACGGCAATCGCCAGCAAGCTGGCTCCTACAGGTCCGCTGTCAACCGGGGCATCTCTGCGAACGCAGGGGAAAACCTGTAGGAAGCGGGCCATGCCCGCGACATCGCGGTCGGTCGTGGGCATGGCCCACTCCTACAAGAAGCACTATCCGGCCACACCGGCGCTGAAGGAAAACCGGATCGCCAGTCGGTAGGGCGGGTGCAACCCGCCGATTCTGGTGCGAAATTACCGGCGGGTTTCACCCGCCCTACGTCCAGCCGTTATTTGAGTGCACGTGGGTAAACCTGTAGGAGCGGGCCATGCCCGCGAAATGGCGCGGATGGAGCGTGGGAACGACGGCCGCCCTACAACGGCAACGGCCGCAACCTGCCTTCGCTCTTGCGTTCGCCCGGCTCGTCCGGCGAGGTGCCGCGCAGCACCAGGCGGGTGATGGTCTCGGCCGCCGCTTCGAAATCGGCGTCGCTGAGGCTGTCCTTGCCGGTGACCATGGAGATCTGCCAGTCGAAGTCGGCGTAGGTCTGGGTCGCCGCCCAGATGGTGAACAGCAGGTGGTGCGGGTCCACCGGCGCCAGCAGGCCGCGGTCGATCCAGCTCTGCAGGCAGGCGATGTTGCGCTGGGCCTGGGCGTTCAGTTCGTCGAGGTATTCCCTCGGCAGGTGCGGCGCGCCATGCATCAGTTCGCTGGCGAACACCTTGGAGGCGTGCGGCAGTTCCTGGGAGATCTTCACCTTGGAGCGGATGTAGGCCTTCAGCGCCTCGCTCGGTTCGTCGTCCTCGCGGAACGGCGCGGAGGCCTGCAGCAGCGGCTCGACCACGCTCTCCAGCACGCTGCGGTAGAGGTTTTCCTTGGTCTGGAAGTAGTAGTAGACGTTCGGCTTGGGCAGTCCGGCGCGCGCGGCGATGTCGCTGGTCTTGGTCGCTGCGAAGCCCTTTTCGGCGAACTCTTCGCTGGCGGCACGGAGAATGAGGCGCCGGTTGCGCTCGCGAATGCTGGTCATGGTAACTATCTTCTTGCTACGGGCTGCCGCGGAGGCGGGCCGGGGATGGTAGCACCGCGTCGCGCGGCCTCTCAACCCGCGGCCGGCAAGGCTGCCAGGGTTTTTGTATACATTCTGCGCGGGCTGGTGTATTCGTAGACGACCCTGTCCGGGCCATTACAAGAAAGCCACCGCCATGTCCGATACCCAACTGGTCGATCCCTTCGGCCGCCGCATCACCTACCTGCGCCTGTCGGTCACCGACCGCTGCGATTTCCGCTGCACCTACTGCATGAGCGAGGACATGCAGTTCCTGCCGCGCGACCAGGTGCTGAGCCTGGAAGAGCTGTACGCGCTAGCCGATGCCTTCATTTCCCTCGGCGTGCGGCGCATCCGCGTCACCGGTGGCGAGCCGCTGGTGCGCAAGGGCGTCACTTCGCTGCTGGAGCGGCTGGGCGCGCGCGGCGAGCTGGAAGACCTGGCGATCACCACCAACGGCTCGCAACTGGTCGAGCGCGCCGCCGAGCTCAGGGCCGCCGGCGTGGACCGGCTGAACATCAGCCTCGATTCGCTGCGCCGCGAGCGTTTCGCCGCCTTCACCCGCAGCGACCGCCTCGAACAGGTGCTGGCCGGCATCGACGCGGCGCGGGCGGCCGGTTTCCAGCGGATCAAGCTCAACTGCGTGGTGCAGAAGGGCCGTAACGACGACGAAGTCTGCGACCTGGTGGAGTTCGCCCTGGCGCGCGGCCTGGACATCAGCTTCATCGAGGAAATGCCGCTGGGCAGCGTCAGCAGCCACAGTCGCGCGCATACCCTGTGCAGCAGCGACGAGGTGCGGCGGATGCTGTCCGAGCGCTGGAGCCTGACGCCGAGCCTGGAGCGCAGCGGCGGGCCGTCGCGCTACTACCGCATCGACGGCCACGGCAGCCGGATCGGTTTCATCTCCCCGCACAGCCACAACTTCTGCGGCGACTGCAACCGCGTGCGCGTTACCGCCGAAGGCAAGCTGGTGCTCTGCCTCGGCCACGAAGGTGCGCTCGACCTGCGTTCGCTGATGCGCGCCCATCCCGGTGACGGCCAGCGCCTGCGCGATGCGCTGATCGAGGCGTTGCGGCTGAAGCCCGAGCGGCATCATTTCGACGCTGCCGAGCAGGTCCAGGTGATCCGCTTCATGAGCATGACCGGCGGCTGATCTGCCGCAGTGTCGATTCGCGTCTCACCCGTGAACAGGACGGATCGGCGCAGCCGAATATTCAGGGAACTGGCGCAGTGCTGGCGCAGCCTAAGCTATTACCGCGCCTGGAGGCTGCCCAATGGGAAACCGCAAGACTTCGCCGCCACCTGCCTTCGCTGAGCCAGCCCCCTCCGATTTCGAACTCGACCGGAAAGACGGGAATGCGGACACGGCCGCCGATCTTTCCCCGGAAGAGCGCAGGGCGGTCAAGGAAGGTCAGCCGCCACGAGCCCTGGTGTTGCACGAAGTCATCCGCGTGCAGGGCAATCACGAACTGGAGCGCACGGTCGCGGCGCTTGGCTGGTCGGCACTGGCCGCCGGCCTGACCATCGGCCTTTCGCTGATGGCGATGGGACTGTTCCGCGCCAGGCTGCCGGAGCATGACGGCGCAGTCATCGTCACCAGCCTGGGATATCCGGTCGGATTCCTGGCGGTCATCCTGGCGCGCCAGCAGCTGTTCACCGAGAACACCCTGACCGCCGTGCTGCCCCTGATGAGCGAGCCATCCGGGTACCGGGCCTTCCAGTTGCTGCGGCTGTGGACCGTGGTGCTGATCGGCAACGTGATCGGCGCGCTGGCGTTCGCCTACGCGATGCTGCATCTGCCGATCTTCGATGCGCAGACCGACGAGGCCTTCCTGGAAATCGGCCGCGAGTTGATGAAGAACGACAGCGCGCAGATGCTCTCCAAGGGCATGGTGTCCGGCTGGATGATCGCCACCATGGTCTGGCTGGTGCCGGCAGCCGAGAATGCGAAGGTCTGGATCATCCTTCTGGTGACCTATGTGATGGCGCTGGGTGGTTTCAGCCACATCGTGGTGGGCACCTGCGAAGCGGGCTATCTGGTCTGGGCCGGCGAAGTGGACTGGAAGGCCTACTTCATCGATTTCGCGCTGCCTACGCTGACCGGCAACATCATCGGCGGCAGCGTGATTTTCGCCCTCATAAGCCACGCGCAGATTCGGAGCGACGTCAGTTGAGCGACGCAATCTTCGTGGAGGGACCTAATCTTCAGCTCAGGACGTAGAGCTGATGCCCCCGCGGCGGAACCAAGGGTACGTCCGCGGGTCTACGAGCCGGTCCAATGAGGAGGTGACCAAGAATGACCATAACAAAGAAGATGAGAAGCATTGCGGCAATCCTGGCCTTCGCGCAGTTGGGTCTGGTGGTCCAGGTGCCGGTGGCGCAGGCTTCGATGGTAGGGACGGCCGAGGTACTGCAGACGCAGGCGCAGCATTATGACCGCCAGCAACTGCTGCAGATGCTCGACGACGAGGGCGTGCAGAACAAGCTGAAGGAGCTGGGCGTCGAGCGCAGCGTGGTCGAGAAGCGCATCAGCAGCCTGACCAATGAAGAGCTGGCGCAGTTCAACCAGCAGCTGGACAAGGCACCGGCTGGCGGCATCGTCGGGGTCATCCTCCTGGTACTGCTGATCTTCGTGATCACCGACCTGCTGTGCATCACCCATATCTTCACCTTCGTCAGATGCCAGCGCTGAGGCCGCGCGGCCTCGCCGTCGTTCTCGCTGCAGCGCTCCTCGGAGCCTGCGCGAGAACGCCGCAGTTGCCGCCGGAAACCTCGGAGCTGCCGCCGCGCGTCGAGCTGAGCGATGTCCAGTTCTTCCCGCAGCAGGAGTTCCAGTGCGGCCCGGCGGCACTCGCCACCATGCTCAACCAGCGCGGCGTACGGGTGACTCCACGGCAGCTGAAGGAGCGGGTGTATCTGCCCGGACGCCAGGGCAGCCTGCAGGTCGAGCTGGTGGCTGCGGCGCGGGAGCAGGGGATGCTGGTCTATCCGCTGCGGCCGCGGCTGGAGGATGTGCTGAGCGAAGTGGCGGCCGGCAATCCGGTGCTGGTGTTGCAGAACCAGGGGCTCGACTGGCTGCCGATGTGGCATTTCGCGGTGGTGGTCGGCTACGACCTCGATCGCAAGGAACTGGTGCTGCGCTCGGGCATCACCAAACGGCTGGTGATCGACTTCACCAGCTTCGACCTGACCTGGGTGCGCAGCGACCGTTGGGCCGTGGTGACGGTGCCGACGGATCGTCTCCCCGCGACGGCCGAGCCGACCCCGTGGCTGAAGGCCGCCCATGATCTGGAAGAAACCGGCCGCCCGGCGCTGGCCACCCAGGCCTACCAGAGCGCGACCCGCGCCTGGCCGGACGATCCGGTCGGCTGGTTCGCCCTGGCCAATGCCCGCTACGCATCCGGCGACCTGGGCGAGGCGGAGCAGGCCTTGCGCCATAGCGTGGCGGCACGTCCGGACTTCGCCGCGGCCTGGTACAACCTGGCCAATGTGCTGGGAGAGAAGGGATGTGCCGTGCAGGCGAAGGAGGCCGGGCAATGCGCCCGGCAACTGGCGCCGCTGGACAGCCGCTTTTCCACGCTGCCCGCCGCGGGAGCTGCAGGAGGCGGTCGCTGCGAGGTGTTGCCGGCCTGTCCGGATAGCTGAAACGAAAACGGCGCCATTTCAGGCGCCGTTTTCGTCTTTCCGGGCTACACGCCCAGCTTGTCGCGCATGTTGTAGTACCAGGCGCCCATGGCGGTGAACGGTACGCGGAACAGCCGGCCGCCCGGGAACGGGTAGTGCGGCAGTTCGGCGAAGGCGTCGAAGCGCTCGGCCTGGCCGCGCAGGGCCTCGGCGATGACCTTGCCGGCCAGGTGGGTGTAGGTCACCCCGTGGCCGCTGCAGCCCTGCGAATAGTAGATGTTGTCGCCGATCCGGCCGACCTGCGGCAGGCGCGACAGGGTCAGCAGGAAGTTGCCGGTCCAGGCGAAGTCGATCTTCACGTTCTTCAGCTGCGGGAAGACCTTGAGCATCTTCGGCCGGATGATCGCCTCGATGTTCGCCGGATCGCGTGCGCCATAGACCACGCCGCCGCCGAAGATCAGGCGCTTGTCGCCGGACAGCCGGTAGTAGTCGAGCAGGTAGTTGCAGTCCTCGACGCAGTAGTCCTGCGGCAGCAGGCTCTTCGCCAGTTCGTCGCTCAGCGGCTCGGTGGTGATCACCTGGGTGCCGCACGGCATCGCCTTGGAAGCCAGTTCCGGCACCAGGTTGCCCAGGTAGGCGTTGCCGGCGACCACCACGAACCTGGCCTTCACGCGGCCCTGCGGGGTGTGCACGACCGGATTGGCGCCGCGCTCGATGCGGGTCGCCGGGCTCTGCTCGTGGATCACGCCGCCGAGGGATTCCACCGCCGCCGCTTCGCCCAGGGCGAGGTTCAGCGGATGAATGTGGCCGCCGCTCATGTCGAGCATGCCGCCGACGTAGCTGTCGGTAGCCACGACTTCGCGGATGCGGCGGGCGTCCATCAGCTCCAGCTGGGTGTGGCCGTAGCGCTCCCACAGCTTCTTCTGGGCTTCCAGGTGGCCCATCTGCCTGGCGCTGAGCGCGGCGAACACGCCGCCGTCCTTCAGGTCGCACTGGATGTCGTACCTGGCGATGCGCTCACGAATGATGCGGCCGCCTTCGAAGGCCATCTGGCCCATCAGCTGCGCCTGTTTCGGGCCGACGGTGCGTTCGATGGTATCGATGTCGCGGCTGTAGCTGTTGACGATCTGCCCGCCGTTGCGCCCGGACGCGCCGAAGCCGACCTTGGCGGCTTCCAGGACGGTGACCTTGAAGCCGTTTTCCAGCAGGAACAAGGCGGTCGACAGGCCGGTATAACCAGCACCCACGATGCACACATCGGTTTCGGTCTCACCCTTGAGCTCGGGGCGAGCGGGGACCGGATTGGCCGACGCAGCATAGTAGGAGGAGGGGTATGGAGTGTGCGGCATATTGCACCTGTGTTTGTTATTTTTTACGAGATGTGCCGATGCTACCCGAGTCCGAATCGGTCGGCTAGAGGCTGTGCAAAATTTTTGACGGCCGGCCGAACATAAAAAAATTCACTTTTTCATAGGGTTAGCTGAAAAAAGCGCTTGACGCATGAATTTCATCGCGTAGAATGCGCCCACATCGACAGGCACATAGCTCAGTTGGTTAGAGCACCACCTTGACATGGTGGGGGTCGTTGGTTCGAGTCCAATTGTGCCTACCAAATCGAAGCCGTCTACGACGGTACTTGAAGGGCGATCCGAAAGGATCGCCCTTTTTGTTTTGGGAAAATCTTGGGAAAACGCCCCGGATTCTTCAAGCTGACCCGCGTGCGCTGATCTTCGATCTGCTTCTCCTTATGACCCTTCTGGTCATCTCCCACTTGGCGTGCCCATCGGTGCCTGCACGTAGAAATCCCAGCCAATCCAGATCGCGCAGACAGCAAAAAGCCCCGCAATGCGATGCGGAACTCCTTGCGTTGAAGCCTCGTTACAGAATCTGTACTTGCTCGGCCTGCGGGCCTTTGGCGCCTGCAGTCACGATGAAGCTGACGCGTTGGCCTTCGTCGAGGGTCTTGTAGCCGGTGGTCTCGATCTGGCGGAAGTGAACGAACACGTCCGGCCCGCTTTCCGGGGTGATGAAGCCGAAGCCTTTTTCAGCGTTGAACCATTTGACGGTACCGGTTTGGCGATTTGCCATGGTGTGAATCTCCAGGGGGTGAGAGGTGCAGGCAGGAGGCCTGGCCGGGGCTGGATGCGAAGTGAAGGGAAACCGAGGAGATGGCGATCGAGCAGACTGGGCATCAGGACGGAACCACTAAACAGGGCAGGCAGCGGGTTAAGCATAGCGCTTTCGCGGACAGTCATTGATAAAGGCTGACCGGCCCTTCGCCCGCCCTCGGCGTCGAACACCTTCGCCAAAGCGCCCGCCGATTTGCTTCTCGGCCTCCTGCGACACCGTGTCTGGCAGGCGTTTGCTGCTCGCGCCTCTAGAATGCGCGGATTCAGAAGGATGCTGACCCTGAATCCGCTAAGCCGAAATTTCCGCGACTGGCTTTATGCCTTTGCCCTGGTGGGCATGCTCCTGCGTGTGAGCATGCCGCTGTGGGCGTTGCCGCAGATGAGCGCGGACGGCTTCATGCTCATGTGCACTTCGCAGGGGATGCAGTGGCAGCTTGGCGAGAAGGACGATTCCATCAGTCCGCAGCTGCCCTGTGCCCAGTGTGGCGTGCAGGTGGCTGTCCTGCAGAGCTTCCTCTTCAGTCCGCCACCGCCGCCGCTGGTCCAGGCGGTCCAGCGTCCGCGCTTCGCCGAGCCGCTCGGCCTGGCGCCGCCGTTCCTGGTCGCGCCGCCCAATCGGGCTCCGCCAGCGATTTCCTGAGTTCATCGCAACTCGCCCTCGTCGCGAGGGCGTTCCGCTGTCTCTGAATTTCAGGAAAGTCCCATGAAATACCTTTCTTTCGTGCCGGCGCGCGCCGGCCGCTGCATGCCGTTCGCTTTCCAGGCCCTGGCGCTGGCCATCTCCGCATCCGCCCTGGCCGATGATCCACAGAAGGACGAGATCGAACTGCCGCCCACGGTGATCACCGCCGTGCAGCAGAGTTCGCCGTTGACCATCGTGGCCGATCCGCGGGAGGCGCGGCAGCCGGTGCCGGCCAGCG
Organism: Pseudomonas jinjuensis; assembly: GCF_900103845.1. GTDB lineage: Bacteria > Pseudomonadota > Gammaproteobacteria > Pseudomonadales > Pseudomonadaceae > Pseudomonas > Pseudomonas jinjuensis. Next base: position 83,563 of record NZ_FNIJ01000006.1, on the reverse strand, counting down.
ACGCCACCGATTACCTCAAGACCATTCCCGGCTTCTCCGCCATCCGCAGCGGCGGCACCAATGGCGATCCGGTGCTGCGCGGGATGTTCGGTTCGCGCCTGAACCTGCGCACCAACGGCGGCCTGATGCTCGGCGCATGCCCGGCGCGCATGGATGCGCCGAGTTCCTATATCGCGCCGGAAACCTACGACAAGCTGACGGTCATCAAGGGGCCGCAGAGCGTGCTCTGGGGCCCTGGCGCCTCGGCGGGCACCGTGCTTTTCGAGCGCGAGCCCGAGCGTTTCGGCGAACTTGGCAGTCGCATTCGCGGCAGTCTGCTGGCCGGTTCCAACGGGCGCCTGGACAAGCTTGTGGATGGCGCCGTCGGTGGCGAGCGGGGCTATCTGCGCGTGATCGGCAATCATGCGCAGGCCGATGACTACGAGGATGGGAATGGCGATACCGTGCCCTCGCGCTGGCGGAAATGGAATGGCGACGTGGCCCTGGGCTGGACTCCGGATGCCGACGCCGTCGTGGAACTCAGCGCCGGGCGGGGCGATGGCGAGGCGCGCTACGCCGGGCGTGGCATGGATGGCGCGCAGTTCCAGCGGGACAGCCTGGGGCTGCGCTTCGAGAAGGCCAATCTGGGCGGTGTCCTGGACAAGCTGGAGGCGCAGCTCTACTACAACTACGCCGACCACGTGATGGACAACTTCAGCCTGCGCACGCCCGATCCGGCCAGCATGATGCCCATGCCGATGGCCTCGGAGGTCGACCGCCGCACCCTGGGCGGGCGTTTCGCTGCCACCTTCAAATGGAGCGAGATGGAGCTGGTCGCTGGCCTGGACGCCTTGCGCAGCGAGCATCGTGGGCGCAAGTCCGCCTACGACATGATGAGCGGCCGCTATACGGATGCCGATCGGTTCCCCTGGGACAAGGATGCAGTGATGCACAGCTACGGCGCGTTCGCCGAGGCTACCTGGTATGCCGCCGAGCGTGACCGTCTGGTGAGCGGTGTGCGTCTGGATCGTTCTTCGGCCAAGGATTACCGGCAGGTCCGCAGTGGCATGATGGGCAGCATGCCCAATCCGACGGCCGACGAAACCCGTGCAGACACCTTGCCCAGCGGCTTCGTTCGCTACGAGCACGATCTGGCGGGCATGCCTGCCACTTTCTATACGGGCCTCGGTCATGTGCAGCGTTTCCCCGATTACTGGGAGCTGTTCTCGCCGAATTCCGGTCCCGCGGGCAGCGTCAATGCGTTCGATGGTATCGAGCCGGAGAAGACCACTCAGCTCGACATCGGCATGCAGTATTCAGGAGCCGACCTGCAGGCCTGGGCTTCCGCCTATGTCGGCCAGGTGCGCGATTTCATCCTGTTCGACTACACCGGCGGCATGGGGGGCATGCGCCGCTCCAGCGCCGACAATATCGATGCGCGCATCATGGGTGGCGAGCTGGGCGCCAGCTATCGCCTCGACGAGCACTGGAAGACCGATGCCACCCTGGCCTACTCCTGGGGCAAGAACAGCTCGGATGATGAAGCCTTGCCGCAGATGCCGCCGCTGGAGGTTCGCCTGGGGGCGACCTACGAGCGCGATGACTGGAGTGCCGGCGCCCTGTGGCGCCTGGTGGCGGAGCAGAATCGGGTGGCCGAGGGCAAGGGCAACGTGGTCGGCCAGGATTTCGACAAGAGCCCGGGCTTCGGCGTCTTTTCCCTGAATGGCGCCTATCGGGTCAGCGAGCACGTCAAGCTGAGTGCCGGTATCGACAACCTGTTCGACAAGGATTACGCCGAGCATCTCAATCTCGCCGGCAATGCCGGATTCGGCTATCCGGCCGAGGCCGTGGCGATCGACGAGCCCGGGCGGACCCTGTGGACAAGGCTGGATCTGAGTTTCTGATGTCGTTGTGAAGGGCGGCCGGCTGTCGGCCAGGTGGACGTCGTCGAGAGGAATCAAGGCCCCTGGAGGATCAGGGGCTCTTTTCCGCGCCTCTCAGGCGGTGAGCGAATTCTGTACGCGCTCGATCACCGCCTGCAGCGGCTGCGGGTCCCTGTATTGCTGGGGGTACAGGCGTTCGCTGTGCCGGGCGATGCCGTGTTCGTTCACCAGGGTGAAGCTGAAGCTGTCTTTGCGCTTGGCCATGATGATGCAATGGAGCGGGGCGAATGCCTCGGTGAGAGTGCCGATCGCCTCCTGGATCTGAATGGAAGTCTTCATATTGTCGTTCTCGTGTTCATATTCAACGGTACTGGGACCGCATAAAACGTAAAAAGCTCCGGTGCAAGAATGCAAGGATTGTGTGACCGGAATATGGCAGCGAATGGTAACTGGAAGTGTGGGGTCAGGATGCTTGCCGGTTGGCGTCAGTCCTGGGCGGGGCGCTTTTCGCTGGTGGCGATATCCCAGTCCATTCCGGATTGGCCGGGGAGGAATTGAATCGCGGGAAAGTGCGCTGACCGTGGCCCTGTGGTGCCCAGTTGAATGCCCGGAAGAGGGTTTTGCTGGGAGGGGCGGTCTTCTGTTCGATATTCGCAGGGGGCGATTCTAACCGACTATCGATGGTCGGGGAAAGTCTTGGTCGTTGCCGTTGGTCTGATTATTGCTAGGGCGAATATTCCCGCGACAGCGCTCGATCTGCCGCGGGGTGGCCGGGGATTACTGCAGCCAGGATTCCACGGTTTCTGCGCCGTATTGCTGTTTCCAGGCTTTCAGGGTCTTGTGGTTTCCGCCTTTGGTTTCAATGGTTTCGCTGCTGTGCGGGTTCCGGTAGACCTTGAGCTGGCGGCTGCGGCGCTGTTGTACGGGTTCCGCGGCGACCGGGGTATGCGGGTCGAGAATCTCGATCACGTTGCGCAGATTCATGCCGTACTCGTCCATCAGGGACTGCAGCTTGTCCTTGAATTCCAGTTCCTTCTTCAGGGAACTGTCGCTTTTCAGTTTTTCCAGCAGGGCGAGTTGTTCTTGAAGCAGGCGTTCGGCGGCACGGAATTCCGCGAGTTTGGACATCGTTCACTCCCAGGGTTGTGTTTGAGTTATCAACCGATTTTCCAAGTTTGTACGGGAATACGTCAACTCTGATTGTTCGGTTGAGTTTTGAATCTCCATTCAAGGGCGATAAATATCCGGCCATTATCGTGGGTCGGGCAATTTGGCACATATCGCGGTCGGCATGGATAATACGGCGCCGCGCAATATTCCACTCGATTTGTGGGTGATTGATCGGGTCGGCTATCCGATAAACAAGTTGTCGAAGGTGTTCGATGGGCTCGACGATCTTTTCGTATAGGGTCAACGGTTATGAACTCGCCTGCCTGGACGAGGGGGAAGGGGTGCCGCTGGTGCTGGTGCATGGTTCGCTGTGCGATTACCGCTACTGGCAATGGCAGATGCGCGGGCTGGGGCAGGACTACCGCCTGATCGTACCGAGCCTGCGGCATTACTACCCGGAGGCCTGGGATGGGCGCGGCGGGGATTTTTCCACCCGGCAGCATGTGGACGACCTGCTGGAATTGCTGGATCGGCTGGGTGAGCCGGTACATCTGCTCGGTCACTCGCGCGGCGGCAATATCTGTCTGCGCGCGGCGCTGGCGGCGCCCGAGCGTTTGCGCACGCTCTCGCTGGCCGATCCCGGCGGCGATTTCGCCGATGAGGTGTTTCATTTCGCAGGCCTGGAGCCTCCGGTTTCCCCGGGTGAGCGCAATCAGTTCAGGGCGCGGGCGCTGCAGTTGATCCAGCAGGGCGATATCGAGGAAGGGCTGCGGTTGTTTATCGATACCGTCAGCGGCCAGGGTATCTGGGCGCGCTCCTCGAAGCACTTTCGCGAAATGGCGGCGGACAACGCGATGACCCTGGTCGGCCAGGTTCGCGATCAACTGCCGCCGCTGGGGCGCCGGGAGCTGGCGGGCCTGGCGGTGCCGGTCTTGCTGCTGAGTGGCGAGTTGAGTCCGGTGCCGTTCCCGGGCATCGCCGAAGCCTTGCGCAGGAGCCTGCCGGATGCCCGCGTCAAGGTTATCGCCGGCGCTTCCCATGGCATGAATGCGATGCGCCCGGCGGCCTTCAATCGGGCGGTTCTGGAATTCATCGGGCAGTTCTGATCCGGTCGCCCGATGTGCCGCTCGTCAGTTCGGCAAAGTTGCAGTACCATTGCGCCTTTTCGCGGGCCGGTTCGGTCCGCGAGATGTTCACCGAATTCTTTCCAGTGATCTCCGTCCGCGCGCGTCAGCGCAGGGTGCCGAACAGGCGCCTGCCACTGTGAGGCAGGCATGCCCGGCGGGCGACGCTTACTGGCACATCCCAACCCATGTGGCCTTTCGTAGGGGTCACCACTAGGAGAGGAGGCGCCATGCCCATCATTACTCTTCCCGACGGTAGTCAGCGTTCCTTCGATCGCCCGGTCAGCGTGGCCGAGGTGGCTCAATCCATTGGCGCAGGCCTGGCCAAGGCGACCCTCGCCGGCAAGGTCGACGGCCGCCTGGTGGATGCCTGCGACCTGATCGACAGCGACGCGTCCCTGCAGATCATCACGCCGAAGGACGAAGAGGGGCTGGAGATCATCCGCCACTCCTGCGCGCACCTGGTTGGTCATGCGGTCAAGCAGTTGTACCCGACCGCCAGGATGGTGATCGGTCCGGTCATCGACGAAGGTTTCTACTACGACATCTCCTACGAGCGCCCTTTCACGCCGGAAGACATGGCGGCGATCGAGAAGCGCATGATGGAGCTGATCGAGAAGGACTACGACGTCATCAAGAAGATGACTCCGCGTGACGAGGTCATCGAGGTCTTCAAATCCCGCGGCGAGGACTACAAGCTGCGCCTCGTCGACGACATGCCCGACGAGAAGGCCATGGGCCTCTACTACCACGAGGAATACGTGGACATGTGCCGTGGTCCGCACGTGCCCAATACCCGTTTCCTCAAGGCCTTCAGGCTGACCAAGATTTCCGGCGCCTACTGGCGCGGCGATTCGAAGAACGAGCAGCTGCAGCGCATCTACGGCACCGCATGGGCCGACAAGAAGCAGTTGGCCGCCTATATCCAGCGTATCGAAGAGGCCGAGAAGCGCGATCACCGCAAGCTCGGCAAGCGCCTGGACCTGTTCCACACCCAGGAAGAAGCGCCCGGCATGGTGTTCTGGCACCCGAACGGCTGGACCGTCTACCAGGTGCTCGAGCAGTACATGCGCAAGGTGCAGCGCGAGAATGGCTACCTGGAGATCAAGACTCCGCAGGTGGTCGATCGCAGCCTGTGGGAGAAATCCGGGCACTGGGCCAACTACGCCGAGAATATGTTCACCACCGAATCGGAAAGCCGCGACTACGCGATCAAGCCGATGAACTGCCCGTGCCACGTGCAGGTGTTCAATCAGGGCCTGAAGAGCTACCGCGAGCTGCCGATGCGTCTGGCCGAGTTCGGTGCCTGCCACCGCAACGAGCCGTCCGGTGCGCTGCACGGCATCATGCGCGTGCGCGCCTTCACCCAGGACGATGCGCACATCTTCTGCACCGAAGAGCAGATGCAGGCCGAGGCCGCGGCGTTCATCAAGCTGACCCTGGATGTCTATTCCGATTTCGGCTTCACCGATATCGAGCTGAAGCTGTCCACTCGTCCGGACAAGCGCGTCGGTTCCGACGAGCTGTGGGATCAGGCCGAAGCCGCGCTGGCGGCCGCGCTGGATCATGCAGGTCTGAAGTGGGACCTGCAGCCGGGCGAGGGCGCCTTCTACGGTCCGAAGATCGAGTTCTCCCTCAAGGACTGCCTCGGCCGCGTGTGGCAGTGCGGTACCCTGCAGCTCGACTTCAACCTGCCGACGCGCCTCGGCGCCGAGTACGTCAGCGAGGACAATAGCCGCAAGCACCCGGTGATGCTGCATCGCGCCATCCTCGGTTCCTTCGAACGCTTCATCGGCATGCTCATCGAACACTACGAGGGCGCGTTCCCGGCATGGCTCGCTCCGACCCAGGCTGTGGTGATGAACATCACCGACAAGCAGGCCGAATTCGCCGAGGAGGTGGTTCGCCGTCTGGAGGAAAGCGGATTCCGTGCCAAGTCCGACTTGAGAAACGAGAAAATCGGCTTTAAAATCCGCGAGCATACTTTGCTCAAGGTTCCCTATCTGCTGGTCATCGGTGATAGGGAAGTTGAATCGCAAGCCGTCGCTGTACGTACGCGCGAAGGGGAAGACCTCGGCTCGATGCCGGTTTCCCAGTTCGCCGAGCTGCTGGCTCGGACGGTATCCCGGCGTGGTCGCCAAGACTCGGAGTAAATATTATTAAGCGTGAAATGAGGCAGGATAAGCGAGCGGTACCCAAGCCCCCGATCAACGAGAACATCTCGGCCAGAGAGGTTCGATTGATTGGCGCCGACGGCGCTCAGATTGGCGTGGTCTCTATCGATGAGGCGCTTCGCTATGCTGAAGACGCCAAGCTGGATCTGGTAGAAATTTCTGCCGATGCGGTACCTCCTGTCTGCCGCATCATGGACTATGGCAAGCACCTGTTCGAGAAGAAGAAGCAGGCTGCTGCGGCCAAGAAGAATCAGCACCAGCAACAGATCAAAGAAATCAAGTTTCGTCCAGGGACGGAAGAAGGGGATTACCAGGTAAAACTACGCAACCTGGTACGTTTCCTTAGCGAAGGGGACAAGGCCAAGGTATCGCTTCGATTCCGTGGTCGTGAGATGGCTCACCAGGAGCTGGGCATGGAACTGTTGAAGCGGGTCGAACAGGACCTTGCTGAATACGGTGCCGTTGAACAGCATCCCAAGCTGGAAGGACGCCAGCTGATGATGGTCATCGCTCCCAAGAAGCGTAAATAACCTCCCGGGCACTGGCAGGCCTGATGGTTATCAGTTGTTAACGAATGCGGAGTACCAAACATGCCAAAGATGAAGACCAAGAGTGGCGCTGCGAAGCGCTTCAAAGTGACTGCTGGTGGCATCAAGCACAAGCACGCTTTCAAGAGCCACATCCTGACCAAAATGACCACCAAGCGTAAGCGTCAGCTGCGCGGCTGCTCGCTGCTCGCCGCTTCCGACGTGCGTCGTGTAGAACGCTCCCTGCGTCTGCGTTGATTTCTGGTAGAGGATTTATAAATGGCTCGTGTTAAGCGTGGCGTCATTGCTCGTCGCCGTCACAAGAAAATTCTGAAGCTCGCCAAAGGTTACTACGGTGCACGTTCGCGCGTGTTCCGCGTTGCCAAGCAAGCGGTAATCAAGGCTGGCCAATATGCCTACCGTGACCGCCGTCAGCGCAAGCGCCAGTTCCGCGCCCTGTGGATCGCCCGTATCAACGCTGGTGCTCGTCAGAACGGTCTGTCCTACAGCCGTCTGATCGCCGGCCTGAAGAAGGCGGCCATCGAGATCGACCGTAAGGTACTGGCCGATCTGGCTGTGAACGAAAAAGCGGCGTTTACCGCGATTGTCGAAAAAGCTAAGGCAAGCCTGGCTTAAGCCCTAAGACAATCACCGAGTTTCGGCTCGGACGTAACGTCACCGATAGGGGAAGAGCCTAACCGCTCTTCCCCTATTTTGTATCTGGAGTTGGTACATGGAAAACCTGGACGCGCTGGTCTCCCAAGCCCTGGAGGCTGTGCGACACACCGAAGACGTCAACGCCCTGGAGCAGATCCGGGTTCATTATCTCGGCAAGAAAGGCGAGCTGACCCAGGTGATGAAGACCCTGGGCGACCTGCCGGCCGAGGAGCGCCCGAAAGTCGGCGCGCTGATCAACGTTGCCAAGGAAAAGGTTCAGGATGCCCTGAACGCGCGCAAGTCCGAACTGGAAAGCGCAGCCCTGGCGGCAAGGCTGGCAGCCGAGCGTATCGACGTGACCCTGCCCGGTCGCGGCCAGTCTTCCGGTGGCCTGCATCCGGTCACCCGTACCAAGGAACGCATCGAGCAGTGCTTCACCCGCATCGGCTATGAAGTGGCCGAGGGTCCGGAAGTCGAAGACGACTACCACAACTTCGAAGCGCTCAATATTCCGGGTCACCACCCGGCTCGTGCCATGCACGACACCTTCTATTTCAATGCGAACATGCTGCTGCGCACCCATACCTCGCCGGTACAGGTCCGCACCATGGAAAGCCAGAAGCCGCCGATTCGCATCGTCTGCCCGGGCCGCGTGTACCGCTGCGACTCCGACCTGACCCACTCGCCGATGTTCCACCAGGTGGAAGGCTTGCTGATCGACGAGGACGTCAGCTTCGCCGACCTCAAGGGCACCATCGAGGAATTCCTTCGCGCGTTCTTCGAGAAAGAGTTCGCAGTACGCTTCCGCCCGTCCTTCTTCCCTTTCACCGAGCCTTCGGCGGAAGTCGACATTCAGTGCGTGATCTGCAGTGGCAAGGGCTGCCGCGTATGCAAGCAGACCGGCTGGCTGGAAGTCATGGGCTGCGGCATGGTGCACCCGAACGTGCTGCGCATGTCCGGCATCGATCCGGAGAAGTATCAGGGCTTCGCCTTCGGTATGGGCGTCGAACGCCTGGCCATGCTGCGCTATGGCGTGAACGACTTGCGCCTGTTCTTCGACAACGATCTGCGGTTCCTCGGGCAATTCCGCTAGGCCGCACGAACGTCAACGAATTCTAGGAGAGCAGGATGAAATTCAGTGAACAGTGGCTGCGGAGCTGGGTAAATCCGCAGGTTTCCCGTGACGAGCTGGTGGCTCGTCTGTCCATGGCCGGCCTCGAGGTCGATGCCGTGATTCCGGCCGCGGGCGTATTCAGCGGCATCGTCGTGGGTGAAGTGCTTGCCACCGAGCAGCACCCCGATGCCGACAAGCTGCGTGTCTGCCAGGTCAGCAACGGCAGCGAAACCTTCCAGGTCGTGTGCGGCGCGCCCAACGTGCGCCCGGGCCTGAAGATTCCGTTTGCCATGATCGGTGCCGAACTGCCGGGCGACTTCAAGATCAAGAAGGCCAAGCTGCGCGGCGTCGAATCCAACGGCATGCTCTGCTCGGCGAAAGAGCTGGAGATCAGCGACGACAACTCCGGCTTGATGGAACTCGCTGCGGACGCTCCGGTGGGGCAGGACATTCGCACTTACCTGCAACTGGACGATGTCACCATCGAGCTCGGCCTGACGCCGAACCGTGGCGATTGCCTGTCGCTCAGCGGCCTGGCGCGCGAAGTCAGTGCGCTTTACGCCGCTCACGTCACTCCGCTGCAGATCGACAACGTAGCGCCGGCTCATGACGAAGTGCGTCCCGTCGAACTGCGGGCACCCAAGGCCTGTCCGCGCTATCTCGGTCGCGTGATTCGCAACGTCGACCTGAGTCGTCCGACCCCGCTGTGGATGGTCGAGCGCCTGCGTCGTTCGGATATCCGCAGCATCGATGCGGCTGTGGACATCACCAACTACGTGATGCTTGAACTGGGCCAGCCGATGCATGCCTTCGATCTGGACGAGATCAAGGGCGGCATCCGCGTGCGCATGGCGGAAGAGGGCGAGAAGCTCGTCCTGCTGGATGGTCAGGAGGTCACCCTGCGTGCCGACACCCTGGTGATCGCCGACCACGAGCGCCCGCTGGCGATAGCCGGCGTGATGGGTGGCGAGCACAGTGGCGTCAGCGCCAAGACCCGCGACCTGTTCCTGGAAAGTGCCTTCTTCGACACCATCGCGTTGGCTGGCAAGGCGCGCTCCTACGGCCTGCATACCGACTCTTCCCATCGCTTCGAGCGTGGCGTGGACTGGCAACTGGCTCGCCGTGCCATGGAGCGGGCGACTGCCCTGCTGCTGGAGATCGTCGGCGGCGAGGCCGGTCCGATTGTCGAGCAGGTTAGCGAAGCCGATCTGCCGGCGGCAAGCTCGGTGACGCTACGTGCCGAGCGCGTCAGGCAGATGCTCGGCATGGATATGGATGCAGCCGAAATCGAGCGCCTGCTGACTGCGCTGGAATTCGAGGTTCAGGCCGATGGAGAGGGGCGTTGGCAGGTAGGTGTACCGAGCCATCGCTTCGACGTGTCCCTGGAAGTCGACCTGATCGAGGAACTGGCCCGCCTGTACGGTTACAACCGTCTGCCGGTCCGTTATCCGCAGGCACGCCTGGCGCCGAACACCAAATCCGAGTCCCAGGCTGAATTGCCGGCACTACGCCGCCTGCTGGTCGCCCGTGGCTATCAGGAAGCGATCACCTACAGCTTCATCGATCCGAAGCTGTTCGAGCTGTTCCATCCTGGCGTCAAGCCGCTGACTCTGGCCAACCCGATCTCCGCGGATATGGCGGCGATGCGCGCCTCGCTGTGGCCGGGCCTGATCAAGTCGCTGCAGCACAACCTGAATCGCCAGCAGCCCCGTGTTCGCCTGTTCGAGAGCGGCCTGCGTTTCATCGGCCAACTCGAAGGCCTGAAGCAGGAAAACATGCTGGCTGGCGTCGTTTGCGGCAGCCGTCAGCCGGAAGGCTGGGCCAACGGTCGCGACAGCATCGACTTCTTCGACGTAAAGGCCGATGTGGAAGCGCTTCTTGGCAGCGCTGGCGCCCTGGAAGCGTTCACCTTCGTGCCCGGCGAGCATCCGGCACTGCATCCGGGACAGACCGCCCGGATCGAGCGCGATGGTGCGCTGGTCGGCTATCTCGGTGCGCTGCACCCCGAGCTGGCCAAGGTGCTGGGTCTGGATCACCCCGTCTATCTCTTCGAGCTGGTATTGGCCGAAGTGGCGCGCGGGCTCCTGCCGAAGTTCAGCGAACTGTCCCGATTCCCTGAAGTGCGCCGCGATCTCGCTCTGCTGGTGGACCGCGACACCCCGGCGGAATTCGTCCTCGCAGCGATCCGCGAGAGCGCAGGGGAGTGGCTCACCGACCTCAGGCTGTTTGATGTCTATCACGGAAAAGGCATTGATCCGCTTAGAAAAAGCTTGGCCGTCGGCTTGACCTGGCAGCATCCATCACGCACTCTTAACGATGACGAGGTGAATGCCACTACGCAAAATATCGTCGCCTCGCTGGAGCAAAGGTTCAACGCCACGTTAAGGAAGTAGCGTATGGGGGCTCTGACGAAAGCTGAAATTGCCGAACGTCTATACGAAGAGCTGGGCCTGAACAAGCGGGAAGCCAAGGAACTGGTGGAGCTCTTCTTCGAAGAGATCCGCCAGGCGCTGGAGCATAACGAGCAGGTGAAGTTGTCCGGTTTCGGCAATTTCGACCTGCGCGACAAGCGCCAGCGCCCCGGACGCAACCCAAAGACGGGAGAGGAAATCCCGATCACGGCCCGTCGCGTTGTCACCTTTCGTCCAGGGCAGAAACTGAAAGCCAGGGTTGAGGCCTATGCTGGAACCAAGTCATAACGACGAGCTTCCGCCAATTCCGGGCAAGCGCTACTTCACCATCGGCGAAGTCAGCGATCTCTGCGCGGTGAAGCCGCACGTGCTGCGGTACTGGGAACAGGAATTCCCACAGCTCAACCCGGTCAAGCGCCGCGGAAACCGCCGCTATTATCAGCGCCAGGACGTGCTGATGATCCGCCAGATCCGCGCGCTCCTCTACGACCAGGGCTTTACCATCGGCGGTGCCCGCCAGCGCCTCTCCAGCGACGACGCCCGCGAGGATGTCACGCAGTACAAGCAACTCATCCGGCAGATGATCACCGAGCTGGAAGATGTCCTGCAGGTGCTGCGCAAGTAGCTGAAAAAAATGAAAAAAGCGCTTTCCGGGCAGAAATGCTTGAGGTATAGTGCGATCCGCTTCCAAGGAGACTTGTAAGCATTGTCGGGGCGTAGCGCAGCCTGGTAGCGCACTTGCATGGGGTGCAAGGGGTCGAGTGTTCGAATCACTCCGTCCCGACCAACAAATCCCTACATTAGAGCCTGGTCAGTGATGATCAGGCTTTTTTGTGTCAGGGACTTTTGCGGGACTTTTTTCATCCTGCCATCCTCCTCAAAATTGTCAGGGCCGGCCCGCGCGAGTCGGTAGCCGAAATCCTGTTGGCTTCATCGATCAGTTTGCCCAGCTCGGCGGCTGAGTAGTGACTGGTGATGCTGCCGTTCTTGTGGCCCAGCAGAGCCTTCCTGTCTTCCTCCGTCACACCCGCTGCTCGCAGCCTTCGACCGAAGGTGTGCTTCAGATCGTGAACGCGGATCGAAGCAAACCCAGGTGGAGCAGGGCGCAGAAAGCGTTCCTGGAACTTCTTCGCGGCTCTAACCCGGGCTTTCTTCCATGCCGAGTCGTTCATCCGATGAACGGGAGTGGCCCTACCATGTCGATCGGGTTGTCCGTAAGGAAACACCCAGATCGGATCCAGCCCGCGCTGCCCCTCGATGACCGACTTGGCCACGTTGTTGAGCACCACGAGCCGCTCGTCGCCGTTCTTGACCCCGGAACTCTCATGTCGACCACCAAAATTCGCCGGTATGAGAAACACGCTGGTGTTGAGCTCTGGGATTGGTATCTCCCAATCCCAGCGAAGCTTCACGACCTCCTGCTCGCGTGAGCCGCTGTTGACCTTGTACAGGGCCATGCGGCGCAAATGATCGGGCAGTTCGGCGAAGAGAATGGACTGCTCTTCCCATGACATCGGGTAGGGCATGCGTCTGGTTTTCTTCTCTTCCAGCTTGGTGATCATTGGCACTACGTCGAGCCAGGGACGCTTCTGCTCATCACGCCATTTTCGGGCGCACAGGTTCAGAATGCGTATGACGCGCTCCAGGGCAATGTTCACCGTGCGGTGTGAAACTCCAGGCTTCAACTTGCCATCGCTGGTTCTGGTGCTCTTGAGTCGATCCCTGATGTAGGGAGCCAGGGTCTCGTCGTCGACATGAGTCAGAGGCTGGTCGCCAATATAAGGGTCCAACTGCTCCAGATAGATGGCTGTGAGGCCTATCGACGGCTGATCCTTGTACTCGACCAGGTAACGCGTAGCGGCTTCCCGCCAGGTTCTGATCGTGCGGACGCCGTAGATCTTCTGTTCCCGGAGCTTCTCCAGCTTGTGTATCAGGTACTGCTCTGCCTCCTTCCTATCGCTTGATCCAGTGCTTTCCTGAATTCGCTGACCTCTGAAGACCTTGTCGATGTGCCAGATCCCGTTCCTTTGGTAGAGGCCGCTAATGGTTTTTCGCGCCATGGTTTTTCTCCTTGGCGCTCGCTGCGGGAGTGATCATGTCCCTTGGCACCTTCCTTTTCAATGATGGCCCGGTCGATGTAGGCGTCTGCCCAGGCATCCAGTTCTTCGCGATCAAAGCCGATACCTTGCACTCCAATGCGGAATTCCCGCACGTAAGGCCGGACGGATTTGTTGAACTCCGTGCGGCACATGCCGAGGTAGGCGGGGGCCGCACTGGCTCGCAGGATTCGGGGTGGGCAGGTGATCAAGCGTGCGGCTATCTGTTCAGATGATGCGGGCATGAATGTCGCCTCCTTATCGGCCCTAATCCGTGCTGCAGATGCTGTTCGCTGCTCGCTGGGTGAACAACGTGGTGGAGGGGGCTGCGGAGGGTTTGGTACAACAACCGTTTTGGCTCGGTTTGACCTGATGGATCGTGACGTAGGGTCAGTCGTTGGCTGGTCCGGCGATCTCAGGCTTAAGGATTGAAGCGTGTCTTCCGAAGAGGTATCCCAGCAACCTGGTTCCAGCCCTGGTGGCCCGGTCAGTCGTGAGGAGATGTACGCAGAGGTGTGGCGGCGTCCCATGACCAAGATCGCGGATCACCACCATGTTTCTTCCAGCTTCTTGGCGCGCGTGTGTGCCCGCATGAATGTCCCGCGGCCGCCGCGTGGACACTGGGTAAAGCTGGAGAATGGAATGCCAAGTCCTCAGCCACCGCTGCCTGAGGCTGGGCCTGGTGATCTTCAGGTCTGGCGCAGGGGAGATGCTCTTGGTGCTGTTTCTCGACCGTTACCGAAGGCACCCGCACCGCGCAAAATAAAACCCGAACAGCTCCGCATATCACGATCAAGGCAGCATCCTGTTGTCGTGGGGGCGCATGAAATCTTTGAGCGGGGGCGCGTCATCGACCAGGGCTTCCTCAAGCCCGGGAAGCAGCGCCTGGTGGATGTTGTGGTGACCAAACCGCAACTGGAGCCTGCCCTCAAGCTGGCTAATCAGCTGTTTCTCAAGCTGGAGGCTGCTGGTCATCGCGTGATGTTTGCTCCGAGTGACCGCACCTATGCCCGTGCCTCGTTTGATGAGCATGAGCACCCACCCAAGAAACCAAAGCACCGGTATCCGGCGTTGTGGTCACCTTCCAAGCCCACAGTGGTTTTCGTCGGGACGGTTGCCATCGGGCTGACACTGTTTGAGATGACTGAGGAATTGGAGGCTCGGAATATCGATGGTGAGTACATCCCTACCTCTAAGATCTCGGCGCAGCAACTGCGCCGCTTGAGTTCAACCTGGAACTGGACGACCCGAATGGACTTCGCGACGGGCCGTCTATGCATAAGGGCTTTCTCTCCCTACCCAGGTGCGGATTGGTCTCAAAGTTGGAAGGAGGTCAAGCAAAGCCAGCTGCGTGGCCAGTTGGATGATATCGTTCAGCAGCTCACAGACGCCGCGCCTGTAATTGCTCGATTGGTAGAAGAGGCCGAGGAGCAGGCCAGGATTCGGCAGCAGGAGTGGAGGGAGCAGTTATGCCGGCTCGAGGAAAGAGAACGGATTCGACTGCAAAACGAGGCAAGGGAGCAGGCGAGGGCTGACTTGCTGTGTGCCATCAAGCAGTGGGATGACATAAAGCGGATCCAGGCCTTTTTCAGTGATGCGGAGAGCTCCGTATCGAATCTGCCCGAAACCGAGCGATGCATTGCGATGGACAAGCTCGCCCAAGCGCGTGAGCTTGTTGGCGAGCTGGATCCGCTACAGGCGTTGCTGGAATGGAAGGGGCCTAGGGAGCGCCTATAGCAATGTTCAAGAGTTCCTTGTGTGGTTTATAAAAACTAAATTTTGCTCACTATGAGTGTGCAAAAATCTGAAAAACTAAACTCCTTGCTTGCAGGGCTCGGCGACAGCGACCTGGTATCCAGTGGCTGGTTGAAGGCTCATGGCTACAGCAGCAACCTGGTAGCGCGATATATCGCGAGCGGCTGGCTGGAATCGCCTGCGCGTGGAATATATCAACGACGAGGCGGACGTCTCACCTGGGCTGCTGTAGTGCACGCGCTGCAGGAAGGAGAGCGATTGCCGCTGCATGTTGGCGGGCGTTTTGCCTTGGCTTGGCATGGGCACGAGCACTACCTGCGGTTGGGCGAGCGTGAGAGGGTCACTCTATATGGCCCTGGAAGCCTCCCTGGCTGGGTGGAAAAACTTCCCTTGAAGGCTGAGGTGGTGCTGTGCGGCAAAAGCCCATTCAATCTGTCGGCATTGTCATTCCAGGCCGACATGGATGACGAAGCCCTAAGGGGGCTTGGGCTCGAGTGGGTGGATGCTGATGGCGACCGCGGCCGCATCGTAGTCGCGACACCTGAGCGCGCAATCCTCGAGTTGTGTGATGGCGTGTCAGACGCGTCGCTCGTTTATGAAGTGGATGCGCTGATGCAGGGCGCGGACAACCTTCGTCCCCAAAGGGTAAGCATGCTGCTGCGACATTGCTCCAGCATAAAAGCCAAGCGCTTGTTCCTAGCCCTCGCAGAACGCCACCAGCACGCCTGGGTGGATCATCTCTCGTTGGACGGCGTCTATCTAGGGAAGGGAAAGCGTTGCCTGGTTCCCGGTGGTCGCTTGAACCCAACCTACCAAATAACCTTGCCGGCGGATCTTGATGAGCACCTTGGGTAAACGCTACAACGATCGCGTCCAGTTATTGGTGGTGGACATTCTGCCGACCTTGGCGAAGGAACCGCGATTTGCAGCGGCGATCAACTTGTTTGAGAGCTTAACGTTGGTTCGCTACATGGCCGGGCAGCGTCAATTCTTGGTCTTATCAGCCCATTCGCTTTGATTTCTCCGCTGGTTCGGTATACGTTACATATAACGTAAGTTGTCTCGTATACAGAACATGGACTATACCCTCATCACACAGCGACTTGGCGAGCAGCTGCGGCAGCGCCGCCTGAATCGAGGGCTGACGCAGGCCGCGCTCGCTTCCCTGGCGAGCATCACCCGGCAAAAGGTTATCGCCATCGAGAAGGGCGACCTCTCGGTGGGGATGATTGCCTATGCGAGAGTGCTGGCCGCCCTCGACTCTGAACTCAACGTGGTGCCGGCAGCCATGCCCACTCTGGACGAAATCAATGGAGTATTCGACTGATGACGGCCGTGCTGCAGGTTGTGACGCCTGAGGGTGACAGCGGGAAGATTCTTACCAGCGGCACAGACTATCTGTTCCGTTACCATGAGGACGCCAAGACGCAGGCAGCGATCAGCTTGCTAATGCCGGTGCGCCTGGACGAATATCGCCATCGGGAGCTGCACCCCATTTTCCAGATGAACCTGCCTGAAGGTTACGTCCTGGAGCAGCTGCGCAACCGTCTGGCCAAGGTGGCGAACGTTGACCCGATGTTGCTGTTGGCGCTGTCTGGCAGCAGTTCGCCTATCGGGCGGGTGGCGGTCAGTTCGCCTGAGGTCGATGCGCTGTTGCGCAGGCAGCAGTTTCCGGGAGAAAAACTGGAAGAGATCCTCGCCTGGGACGGTGCAGAAGATATTTTTGCCGGCCTGGTGGATCGCTACATCCTACGTGCTGGTATATCGGGCGTTCAGCCTAAGGTATTGGTGCCGGAGCATCAGGACTCAGCGCCACAACGCTTCACCTCGAAAACCTCTGACCTGATCATCAAGAGCGGTCGGGATGAGTTTCCGGGGCTGGCGATCAACGAGTTTCTTTGCATGTCCGTGGCAAAGGAGGTGGGCATTGCTGTGCCGGAATTCTACCTCTCCGATAACGCCAAGCTGTTCGTCATGCGCCGCTTCGACCGGGATAAGCAGCTCAATCCTATCGGCTTCGAAGACATGGCCGCATTAATGGGGCTGGCTGCGGAGCAAAAGTACAGCAAGAGCTATTCGGCCATCGCCAAAGCCATACGCCTGTTCTGCGGGCCTGAGCAGGTGCAAGAATCGCTGGCACAGCTTTTCGCCATCGTGACCTTGAGCTGCATCGTTGGTAACGGCGATGCTCATCTGAAAAACTTCGGACTGCTGTATTCCAATCCGACCCAGCGCGACGCGCGGCTCGCCCCAGCCTACGATATCGTCAACACCACTGCCTATATTCCTGGGGACGTATTAGCGCTGGATCTCGTGGGCAACAAATCGCTCTTTGCGTCGCGCCAAGGGCTACTGGACTTCGCCCAAGTCTGTGATGTAGTGCGGCCAGAGGAAGTAATCCGCGGGCAGTTGAGCGCGCTTGAGCGGGTACTGGCACGCTCAACCGAACTGGGCGAGCAAGCACCGCATGTGGTCGCGGCAATCAGACATTGTGCTGAGCCGTTTATGAAAACCTTTGGCTAGAATGGCAGTGCAGGCCTCGATATATGGCAGGCTTTCGCCAAAGGTTTTTAAGCGCAATATCGCATACCGCTCAAGGTCGGCCTCCAACCGGTCGTACTAGTAGAGTCAACTCTCTTATGCGTTTCGCTTCGTCGAGTACCTTGCGCTGACTTTCGATAGCACGCTCAGCTGCTGCGCCGTAAGCAGCGCGCTTGGCCGTATCAGAGCTGCTCCTGAAAAAGGTCGATAGCGGGCTTGAATTGGTTCCAAAAGCCTTTCCTCTCATCGAAGTCGCCTCCCTCGTTATCAGTCGTCACCTTCCATAAGGAACTAAGCAATCACAGCAAAGCGTTCGATGTGCGGCTGTTCGCGATGCCTGGCTTGCCACAGATCGTAGTCGGCTTGCACGCCTAGCCAGGTGCGCGCTTTACCGATGCCGGCCAATTCCAGCCGAACGGCCAAGTCTGGGCTGACCGGTGCATGGCCGTGCAAAACTCGAGACAGGGATTCCCGCGCAAAGCCAAGGCGGCGGGCAAGTTCGGCAATGCTGATGCCCAGTTCGGGAAGCACGTCCTCAAGCAGGGTTGCACCAGGATGCGGCGGGTTGAACATGGTCATGGATAACCCCCTCCCATTCAGGGGTAGTCAAGGTAGTCGACGAGTTCGATGTCGCTACCCACGAATCGAAAGATCACTCGCCAGTTTCCATTGACGGTGAGTGACCAGAACTCTTCCAGTTCCCCTTTGAGGGGATGTAGCCGCCAACCGGGGATGTCGAGGTCGGCGGGTTCATTGGCTCTATCCATAAAACTCAGCATTCGGCCCAGGCGCTTTGCGTGGTCGCCCCGGATGCCTTTGGTTGAGCCAGATTCAAAGAAAATGCGTAGACCTTTGTGCCGGAAGCTTACGATCATGGTAATGAGTGTGATGTATTAGGTCACGGTTTTCAATCGTGTGTGGATATTCTGCCGTCGCCATCACGGCTACTGCGGGGCGGATGTAGGCCCATCAGTTACCGGAGCCTTGTTTAGTATTCGTTCTCCTGAATACTCGATCCCTCGCCATAAACGCCTCCAGCATGTGCGGAATGAGCGTCAGGGCGTCGACCTCTTCACCGTAAGTCTGTGAGTGCAGCGCCGCGTAGCGCTCGAGGTCGGCCTTCAGGCTGGCCGGACAGGTGAAAGTCAGCTTCAGGTTCTCAGTTTTCGGCAGCGGGCCGAGACGCAGTTTGGTCGTGCTCATTCCGGGCTCCCTTGTTGAACTGTGACGGGTTGGTAGGGGCGCAGCACCAGATCTCGGTTGACGATCACGCGCAGGGGCAGGCCAGGGCGCTGGGTCAGCGTGGGCTGGATGTCGAGGTTGCGTCGGGTGATCTCCTGGCCGACCTGGTTCACCGTGTCCTGCAGGCTGTCGCGACCGGCGATGATGATACGATCGCCGTCGGTGCGACTCGTTGGTGCCGCTAGCTCGGCACCGATGCCCAGCAGGCTGGTCATGGCCGCGCCGGCGACGATCCGATCCCAATGCCAGTCGACGCCATCCTCGAGACCGGCATAGCCGGCGGCGTCCGTACCGACCAGGTTGTCGAGCTGGAAGGATGAGGTGTCCGGCAAGATCACCCGCTGCCACACCACCTGCACGCGGCTTTGCCCGTAGGTCACCTGGCTGTTGTAGCGGCCCAGCAGGCGCGCACCTTGGGGGATCAGCACGTGCTGGCCGGTGGCGCTGTCGTAGACTGGTTCGGTCACCGTGGCGATCACGTCGCCGGGTAGATCTGACTTGATGCCGGTGACCAGCGCTGCCGCGATGACGGTGCCGGCCATCACCTGGTAGGGCGACTCAGGCATCTGCAGCAATCCGGAATTACGGATTTGTGCGTTTACGGATTTACTGAGAAACGCCTCGTTTCGTTCCTGCTGGGTCGGCGTTCCTGCAGTTGGGGCTAACGTGCCTGACGAGGCCATACCCAGGGTCATGGGATCGGGTTGGGCACTCCCAGCGGATGCAGCGTTCGATTTCCTCGCGCTGCTGGTCTGGAAAAACACCGAGGACTGCGCGGCTTCCTCGGCTTCCTTGAGCCGGGCAAGGCGCTCGGTTTCAGCGGCATCCGGACCATGACCATAGCCCTGCGCCCACTGTTCGGCCTTGAGGATCGGGCCGCCCAGATCACCGGGCAGCGGCGGCCCCAGTTGCGGTACCTCGGGCTCAGGTGGAGGCGGCAACTGCGAGTAGTCTGCCGGCAACTGCTCCAGCCCCTCGGAGCGCGCCACACGGTCGACGTTGTACAGCTCGCTTTGCTCGGTGCCCTGGCGGCGCTGCTGAGGCTGCAGCGACCACAGCATGGCGCCGAGCACTGCGGCCGATAGGCCGCCGACCACTACGGCCAGCATGCGCGGATTGAGTCGGGTGACAGGGCGCGGCTTGGCGCGCAGCTCCAGCGATTCAGGTGCTTCCTTCGGCGGAAGCGAGTTAGTCGGGCTTTGGATGTCGTCCTTGGCCGCCATGCTCAGGGCCTCCGTGCCACGACATCGGTGCGCTCGATCCGCACCACGTCACCTTTGTCGGCGCCCAAACGCAACTCGGCTGCACCGAACAGACGGTCGACGATGTAGTAGGGCGAGCGGAAGCGGTAGTTGACCAACTGTCCGTCGCCTTCCGGGCCGATCACGAACAGCGGCGGCAGCTCGCCCTGGGCGATACCGGCGGGGAACTGGATATACACCTTGCGGCCGTCGTCGAAGGCGCGCAGCGGCTTCCAGGGTGGATTGCTGCCGCTGATCGCATAGCGAAAGCGCAGCTGCTCCAGCGCCAGGCCGACATCCACCGGTGCTGCGGCATGGGCGGCGCTGGCGCGGCGTTGCAGCGCGAGCATGCGGTCCTGGGGGTAGTCCCAGGACACCGACGCCATCCAGGCGTGTTCGGTGGAGGTCAGCTCAATAAGGTAGGTACGGCGCGTGGTGGTGATTACCAGGTTGGTCTTGAGGTCAACGCGCGTCGGCTTGATCAGCACGCTGGTGCGCAGCTCGTCACCGCTACCACTGGTGGTATCGCCGACGATCCAGCGCACGGTGTCGCCGGCGGCCACGGTGATCAGCTCCTCGCCGGGCTGCAGGTTGATCGTCGTCACCCTGCCCGGACTGGCATAGACTTGGAACAGCGCGCCATCAGAGTAGGGCCAGACCTGGATGGCGTTGATGTAGCCTTCCCGGCTCGGCGCGACTCGAGCCTCGCGATTGGCGCGCGAGACCCGCACGCGCTCATCGGCCGGTTCCTTGGCCGGCTTGCTGCGCTGTGTTCCCGGCAGCGGCTTCAGCTGCGCTGGCAGGGCCAGGGGCTTGGGGACTTCCACCACCTCGATGGGCTTGGGCGGCTCCGGCAGGCGCTGCGCTTCTACCGGTTCATCCAGCGCGATCACTGGCGGTTCCTGGCTGGCGCAGCCGGCCAGCATGCTCAGCAGCAGAGGGCAGATGCAGAGGTTCAAGGCGGTCTTCATGGGTTCTTGGCTCCTTCCGTAGTGTCCAGCTCACGGCTCCAGGACAGGCCGTTGACGTAGATGCCGAGCGGGTTGCGGCGCAGCTTTTCCTCGGTGCGTGGAGGCTGTAGCACCAGCGAGATCACCGCCGTCCAGCGCTCCAGCCCGTCCGCTGACCCATTCACGAAACGGCGTTCGATCCAGCGCACCTGGAACGAGCTGTCGCTGGCACGCACCACGCTGGTGACCTCAACCGATATCGACTCCTTGCCGACCCGGGTGAAGGGATCATTGGCGCGGGCATAGTCGTTGAGGGTGGCCGCGCCTCGGTCGGTGGTGGAGTGATAGGCCTCCAGCCAGTTTTGCCGCACCACCACTGGATCAATCGACAGCGAGCGCACCTGCTCGATAAAGCGCGCCAGGTGGTGCGCGATCTGCGCATCCTGGGGCTGGTAGGGGCTGGCGGCTTCGCCGACGGCGCGTACCTGGCCGAGGTTGTCGACCTCCACCACATAGGGCGTCACCGTCGACTGCGCCGAACGCCAGACCAGCCCGCCGGCCATCAGCAGCGCCAGGCCCAGACAACCAAAAGCCATCAGCCGCCAGTTGCGCGCCTGTGCCAGGCTGCTGCCCATACGCCTATCCCAGGCCTGTGCCGCCGCCTGGTAGGGCGTGCTCGGTTGCGGGCTGTCGCTGTAGCACGCCCGCGGACGTCTGAATCGCATCCTCGTTCTCCTTCACGAATTCGACGGGTCGCGGATCTGCGGCCCAGGTGATGAACCACCGCCATCGCCACCGCGCAGGCTGTGGGCGACCGTGCTGGTGGCCTGTGAGAGTTGTTGTCTGCGCTGCAGGCGTCTGGCCCAGTCGGGCTGTTTGGCTGGGGCGGTTGCAGGATCGGAAGCGGCGGGCGCGCCACTTGTTGCAGCGCCGGAAGGGGCTCCTGCCAGAGAGCGAGCGCCACCCATTGCCAAGCGCGCCGCACCGGGCGCCATGCGGGCACCGGCCACTACCGCGCCACCGACACCTGTGGCTACTGCAGCGGTCCCCGCCGCCATGCCCGCTGCACCCAGCGCAGTACCGGCCGCGGCACCAGCACCAAGTTGCGGTGCGCCGGAGACCAACCCGGTGGCAATGCCCGGCCCGAAGATGCCCAGGCCGAGCAAGGCCAGCGAGGCGAGCATGACCACCAGCGCATGGTCGATGGAGGGCTCGTCCGGCACGGCCTGGAATTCGGCGAACAGCCCGCTGCCAATGCCGACGATCACCGCCAGAACCAGCACCTTGATGCCGGACGCGACCACATTGCCCAGTACCTTCTCGGCGAGAAAGGCGGTCTTGTTCCAAAGCGCAAAGGGCACCAGCACAAAGCCTGCGAGGGTGGTCAGCTTGAACTCGATTAAGGTGACGAACAGCTGGATGGCCAGGAAGAAGAAGCTGACGATCACCACCAGCCAAGCCAGGAACAGCACCAGGATGCTGTGAAGGTTCTCGAAGACTTCCGGAAATCCGCTGAGCATGCTGATCTGCTCGAGCAGAGGGCCTCCAGCGTCGATACCAATAGCAGCCAGCCGGCCCGGCTTCAGGAACTCCGCAGGGCTTAGCGCGGATCCCGCCGCCAGTAGCCCTAGCCCAGCGAAGGAGTTGAAGATGATCTTCGCCAGTGCGTTGAAGTTGCCGATGATGAACGCGAAGGCACCGACATAGAGGATCTTGCGGATCAGCTTGGCGCTGACGTCCTCACCGCCCATGGCCCAGAACAGCCCGGCCAGGGTCATGTCGATCACCACCAGGGTCATGGTGAGAAAGGCCACCTCACCGCCGAGCAGGCCGAAGCCGGTGTCGATATATAGCCCGAACACCTCGAGGAAGCGGTCGATAACGCTGACGTCGTTCATTGCACGTCCTCGTCGAAGCTTGGCGGGATCGCGGGCAAGTCGGTAAGCCGGAGAAACTCGCCGTGCCGGGCACAGCCGGAGTAGAAGCGCTCAGTCGCATCGTCTTGCTTAGCCATGACGCCGTTGTCAGCCTGTCCGCAGGCGGCTAGCACCAGCAGCGGCAGCAGTGTCAGCAGTGTCAGGAATCTCATGAAGCCGCCTCCCTAGCGATAGAACTGCACGGGGTAGGGGGTGTAGGGCGTGCCGTTGCCCATAAATCGGCGTCGCCGTTCGCGTGCTTCCTCGGCCGCAGCAGACTGGCGGGCAAGCTCCAGGGCGACGGCGCGGTTCTGGGTGATCTGCAGTTGCTGAGCCTGGATCGACTGCTTGGCCTGCAGGGCCAGCAACTGGTTGGTGGCCTGAGCAGCCTGCAAGGCACCCCCCGCGGATTGGCTCTGCTGCACCAGCGCCGCCAAGGCGCTTTCATCCTCGGCTAGGTTCTGCGTCACCTGAGCCTGCACGCGCAGCGCCGTATGCAGCCCGTCGAGGCCCTGCTGCCAGCGCTCCCGCGCCTCTTCTGCCAGGCGCTGGCTGCTGACGTCGCCGGTGTACTCGCTCGGGTAGAGTCGGCTGAACTCCTGATCCAGGCGCTGCACTTCGTAGGCCAGCCCTTGCGCCTTGGCGAGCAGCCGCTCGGTATTGGCCAGGCTCGCGCGCAACTGGCTGACCACGTTGTAGTCCAGCCGCTGCAGATGACGGGCCTGGTTCAGCAGCATCTGGGTCTCGTTCTGCAACTGGCGAACCTGGTTGTTCGCCATCTCCAGGGTGCGTACTGCAGTCAGGGTGTTCTGCACCAAGTTGGTCGGATCGATTACGGTGAAAGCGTTGGCCGGCTTCACGGCTAGCAGACCCAGTACCAGCAGCGTTGCGCAGGGGAAATTGTGGACAGGGGATCTCATGGCAGGCACTCCTTGCGTGACGAGGGATAAGCGGTGAGCAGGTCTGCGGCCCAGTTCAGGCTGCGGTGTCGCAGCCAGGCAGGGGCAAAATCGGCGGCACCGGACGTGTGCAAAATGCGGTCGATCTCGCGCTGCTCGGCCGGGCTGGCCGAGGCGGCGAAGGCCAGCGCTACCTGCCCCAGGTCGAGGTCGAACAGGCGGTTGCCCAGGCGCGACTGGTAGTAGTAATCACGCTTGGGCGTGGCCTGGGCGACGATCTCGATCTGTCGGTCGTTGAGGCCGAAGCCTTGGTAGATGCCTCGGATCTGTGGCTCGCCCGCCTGCGGGTTGGGCAGGAAGATGCGGCTGGCGCAGCTCTCGATAATCGCCGCAGCGATGCTGGAGTCCTTGATGTCGGCCAGCGACTGGGTGGCGAAGATGACGCTGACGTTCTTCTTGCGCAGGGTCTTGAGCCACTGGCGGATGCGCGCGGCGAACAGCGGATCATCGAGAAACAGCCAGGCCTCGTCGAGGATCAGCAGGCTCGGCGCGCCATCGAAGCGCTCCTCGAAGCGGGCGAACAGATAACTCAGCACGGCGGCCACCGCCGCCTTGCTGTGCATCAACTCCTCCATCTCGAAGCACTGCACGTCGGCGCTGCCCAGCCGATCCTGATCGGCATCCAGCAACGCTCCATGCGCGCCGCCCAGTACGTAGGGCTGTAGTGCCTGGCGCAGGACGTTGTCCTGCAGCAGCACCGACAAACCGGTTAGTGTGCGCTGCGCCTCGGGCGCGCCGGACAGGCTGTCGAGTGCCGTCCACAGTGCGGCCTTCTGCTCGGAGCCGACGGCAACGCCTTCGTGCAGCAGGCGAGCCTCCAGCCATTCTGCAGCCCAGGCGCGATAGCCCGGCTGATCGATGCGCGCGAGGGGCTGGAAGGCCAGGTCGCCATCGCCTCCGAGGTCGTAGTGCTCGCCACCCAGGCCCAGCACAGTCGCGCGCAACGAACGCCCCATATCGAACAGAAACAGTCGCGAGCCCGGGTACCGCCGAAACTGCAGGGCCAGCGTCGCCAGCAACACCGATTTGCCCATGCCCGTTGGGCCAGCCACCAGCGTGTGTCCGACATCGCCAACGTGGGTAACCAGGCGAAAGGGTGTGGCGCCATCGGTGCGGGTGATCACCAATGGTGGGCCATCCAGATGTTCGTTGCGTGCCGGGCCAGCCCAGACTGCCGAGACCGGCATCAGGTGCGCCAGGTTGAGCGTGGAGATCAGCGGCTGGCGGACATTGGCGTAGGCGTTGCCGGGGATCGACGATAGCCAGGCCTCCACCGCGTTGAGACTCTCGGCGATGGTGACGAAGCCGCGGCTCTGGATCACCCGCTCGACCCGGCGCAGCTTCTCGTCGGCGACCTGGGCATCGGCATCGCTCAGTGTCACGGTGGCTGTCACATAGCCGAAGGCGACCTGGTCGGCACCGAGCTCCTGCAGCGCCGCGTCGGCATCGCTGGCCTTGTTCGCAGCGTCGCTGTCGAGCAGTGGGCTCTCCTGCTGGAAGATCGCTTCGCGCAGCAGCGCTAGGACGCCCTTGCGCTTGGCGAACCACTGTCGGCGCAGGCGTACCAGTTCCTTATCGGCCTCGTCCTTGTCCAGGCAGATGAAACGGGTCGACCAGCGATAGGCAAAGCCCAGGCGATTGAGGTCGTCCAGCATGCCCGGCCAGGTCGAGGTGGGAAAGCCGCGTACCGACAGCGCGCGCAGATGCATCTCACCGAGACGCGGCGCTAAGCCAGTCGTTAGAGCACTGTCGGCCAGCAGGGCATCGAGGTGGAAGGGCACCTCGGGTACAGCCACCCGCTGGCGTTGGGTCGAAATCGTGGCATGCAGGTAAGTCAGCGTCTGGCTGTCATCGAGCCAGGCGAGCTCAGGCATCACTCCGTCCAGCAGGTCGAAGAAACGATCCGTCTCGGCGACGAAGGCAGCCAGTCGTTCGCGCCAGTCGACACCACGCTGCGCCCGATGCTCGTAGAGCAGGCCGGCGGCGCGCGAGCGCGACTCCTCCGGTGGCAGGTAGAGCAGTGTCAGGTGATAGACGCTCTCGAAGTGGCTGCCCTGCGCCTCGAAGGTAGCACGGCGCTCCTCGTCCACCAGCCATGACAATGGCTCGGGAAAATCGCTGTCAGGGTAGTCGGCTGCCGCCAGGCGCTCGGCCTCGATAAACAGCGCCCAGCCCGAGCCAAGGCGACGCAGGGCATTGTTCAGGCGCGCCGAGGTGGCCACCAGCTCGCCCTGGGTGGCGCTGTCCAGGTCCGGCCCGCGAAAGCGCAGGCTGCGCTGGAACGAACCGTCCTTGTTCAACGCCACGCCGGGTGCGACCAGGCCGGCCCATGGCAGCCAGTCGGCGAGTTGGGTGGGGCGGCGCTGGTATTCGGTGAGATTCAGCATGGCGGCCTCCTCACACATCCAGCAGCGATGGCTGCTTGATATGCCTGGCAAAGACCTGCAGGAATTGCGGGTCCAGGCGGGCGCCCCACACTGCCAACGAGTGGCCGACCAACCAGAGCGCCAGGCCTGGCAGCCACAGCTGCAGGCCCAGGCCGACTACGGCCGCCAGGGTGCCGTTGAGGATCGCCACATTGCGCGGCGCGCCGCCGAGCAGAATCGTCTCGGCCAGCGAGCGGTGCAGTGGCACCTCAAAGCCGGGTATGAGTTCGCGCTCGCCGTTCATGCGATCACCGCCCCGCCGGCAAAGCTGAAGAAGCTGAGGAAGAACGAGGACGCAGCGAAGGCGATCGACAGGCCGAAGACGATCTGGATCAGCTTGCGAAAGCCGCCGCTGGTGTCGCCGAAGGCCAGCGTCAGGCCTGTGGTAATGATGATGATCACCGCGATGATGCGCGCCACCGGACCCTGTACCGAGTCGAGGATCGATTGCAGCGGTCCTTCCCAGGGCATGCCGGAGCCGGCAGCGAGCACCGGCAGGGAGGCACCTAGGCAGAGGGCGCCGAGCATTAAGCTACTGACGACGCGGTGACGAAAAACAGCTGAAAGCTGAAGGACAGTCATGGCTGAGTTCCCTAGGCAGAGGTGGAGCGAAGGAGGGTGTCGATGGAGCTGAGCTGGTAGCCGCGCTCGTCATGGCCGATGACGCGGGCTATCTGCTGGACATGGCGGGCGCGACCGCGCCCGGCGAGGAACACCACCAGGTTGACCGTCTCGGCGATTAGCGCCCGCGGCGCAGCCAGGGCGATTTCCAGAATCAGTTGCTCCAGGCGCAGCAGCGCACCCTGGGCGGAGCCGGCATGGATGGTGGCGATACCGCCGGGATGGCCGGTGCCCCAGGCCTTGACCAGGTCCAGCGCCTCGCTGCCGCGCACCTCGCCGACCACCACGCGGTCGGGCCGCAGGCGCAGCGTGCTGCGCACCAGGTCGGCCATCGACACCACACCGGGCTTGGTGCGCAGGGCGACGTGATCGAGGGCCAGACACTGCAACTCGACCGTGTCCTCCAGCACCAGCACGCGGTCGCCGCTGCCGGCCACCTCGGCCAGCAGTGCATTTGCCAGGGTGGTCTTGCCGCTGCTGGTGCCGCCGGCCACCAGAATGTTCTGCCGCTCGTGCACGGCCACGCGCAGGTACTCGGCCTGGGTAGGGCTGAGGATGCCGCCGGCCACGTACTGCTGCAGCGGGATGACGCCGGCTGCGCGTTTGCGTAGAGCGAAGGTCGGTCCGGCCACCACAGGCGGCAGTACACCCTCGAAGCGCTCGCCAGTCTCTGGCAGTTCGGCGCTGAGCAGCGGCTTGTTACGATGTACCTCCTGGCCGACATGCGCGGCCACCAGGCGAATGATCCGCTCGCCGTCGCCGGCCGCCAGCGTACCCAACCTTGAGCGGCCGGCGGAAAGGCGATCCAGCCAGAGTACGCCGTCGGGGTTGAGCATCACCTCGACCACGTCGGGGTCGTCCAGAGCTGCAGCGATCAGCGGACCCATCGCCGTGCGCAGCATGTGCGTGCGCCGATTCAGGGAAGCCGCCGCTGCGCCCAGTACGCTGGAAGTTGCGGCGGTCATGGACGTTCTCCCGAGACCTGAGCCTCTGCCTGAATCTCTTCATTTACGTCTCTGACCAGGCTGCGCCCGCGCTGCAAGTGACGCCCCAGTTGCTCGACGAACTGGCTGAAGCGCAGCTTGCCCTGCGCGCGGGCCGCCTCCTGATGTGTCTCGGGCACTGGCGTGCTGACCGTGAGGTAGTAGCGCACGTACAGCGCCACGGTCTCGATCAGGATGTGCTGGTCGCGCTCCAGACGTTCGAACTGACGTGACAGGCGATCCAGGCGTTTGGCCATGGCCACCTCGCGCTGCTCGCCGGACTCGGGCGACAGCCAGGAGGCCAGCGCCGCGGCGATGATCGAGGACTTCGATACGCCCTTGGTGATCGCCAGCTCGTTCAGGCGCTTGGCGTGTTCGGGTTGGATAAACAGGTTGAGGCGGGCTCGGCTCATAGGGCTATTCCATCGTCAGGGTCGAGGGCGGCCAGCCGCGCGACGCGCTGTAGGCGTGGGTCCGGCTGGGTGGGGAAGGGCGTGGGAATGTCGTCCTCGTCGAGCAACAGCAGGTCGCTGGTCAGCTCGTCGTGATCCGGAAACTGGGCGAGCACCGCCAGTTCGGGCTGACGGCGTGGGCCGCCGTCCTCGATGGTCGAGTCGTCGCTCAGGTCGGCCGGCGATGCTGTAACGGCCGCAGTCACAGCCAGGCTGCTCCAGTCGTCTGGGCGTGGCGCTGGTACGTCTGCGTAGCGGCCCGGCTGCAAGCGCGGCGTCGGCAGCACCCGGCTCTGGAAGTTGGCGTCGGTGAAGTAGCGCAGCTTCTTCGCGCGGATCGGTGCGAGGCCCGAGAGCATAACCACGGCCTCGTCGCTGGGCAGTTGCATCACCTCACCCGGAGTCAGTAGTGGGCGTGCGGTTTCCTGGCGCGACACCATCAAATGCCCCAGCCAGGGCGCCAGACGGTGGCCGGCATAGTTGCGCTGCGCGCGCAGTTCGGTGGCAGTGCCCAGGGTCTCGGAGATGCGCTTGGCGGTGCGTTCGTCGTTGGTCGCGAAGGTCACCCGTACGTGGCAGTTGTCGAGGATCGAGTGGTTCTGGCCGTAGGCCTTGTCGATCTGGTTCAGCGACTGAGAGATTAGGAACGCGCGCAGCCCATAGCCGGCCATGAAGGCTAGCGCCGTCTCGAAGAAATCCAGCCGCCCCAGCGCCGGAAACTCATCCAGCATCAGCAGCAGCTTATGCCGGCGCTCGATGCCGTCGGAGCCGTCGAGCGACTCGGTCAGGCGCCGGCCGACCTGGTTGAGGATCAGGCGGATCAGCGGCTTGGTGCGGCTGATATCCGAGGGCGGTACCACCAGGTACAGCGACACCGGATGCTCGGCGGAGATCAGGTCGGCGATGCGCCAGTCGCAGCGCGAGGTGACTTCGGCCACCGTCGGGTCGCGGTACAGGCCGAGGAAGGACATGGCCGTGGACAGCACGCCCGAGCGCTCGTTGTCGCTCTTGTTCAGCACCTCCCGCGCCGCAGAGGCCACCACCGGATGCGGCGCATCGCCCAGGTGCGGCGTTGTCATCATCCGGTGCAGCGTCAGCTCGAAGGTGCAGGCCGGATCGGAGAGGAAGTTGGCGACGCCGCGCAGGGTCTTGTCCTGGCCGGCGTAGAGCACGTGGAGGATGGCGCCAACCAACAGCGCATGGCTCGTCTTCTCCCAGTGATTACGCCGCTCCAGTGCGCCCTCTGGGTCGACCAGGATATCGGCGATATTCTGTACGTCGCGCACCTCGTGGGCACCGCGACGCACTTCCAGCAACGGGTTGTAGGCGGCCGAGGCTAGGTCGGTGGGGTTGAACAGCAGACAGTGGGAAAAGCGCGAACGCCAGCCCGCGGTCAGGCTCCAGTTCTCACCCTTGATGTCGTGGATCACCGCCGAGGCCGGCCAGGAGAGCAGGGTAGGCACAACCAGGCCGACGCCCTTGCCCGAGCGTGTCGGCGCGAAGGTCAGCACATGCTCGGGGCCTTCGTGACGCAGGTACTGATCGTCGAACTGGCCGAGGAACACACCCGCGGGCTGGGTCAGGCCAGCCCTGAGCACCTCATCCGCATCGGCCCAGCGAGCGGAGCCGTAGGTGGTGACCCGGCGAGCCTGGCGTGCACGCCAGATCGCCATACCAATGGCCACCACCAACGCCAGCAGGCTACTGCAAGCAGCGATACTGCCGCCGACATTAAATACGTCCGGTGCGTAGGCATCGAAGACGAACCACCACTCGAATAGACGCCAGGGGTGATACACCGGCGTGCCCAGCAACTCGAACCAGGGCGCGCCAAGGCGAGCCTGGTAACCGAGCGCAGCAGCCGTCCACTGCGTGGCACCCCACACCCCGGACAGGGTAATGGCCAACACCACCAGCACCTGGCCGTACAGAACCGTTGTTGCATGCATCCCTGAACCCAAGCTCCCAGACAAAACGCACGGCACGCAGATGTGCTGCGGATGAGAGGTTCGGTACTGGGACGGAAGGGGTCAAAGACCGTTTCGGCGAGGACTAAGGAGGTAGGGGCAACACAGCTGGCTGTGGCGGTCGGTGGAAAAACTCAGCAGGGTGTGTACACGAGGTAGATGTCTATCAGAAACTACACCTGGCTACTGGCAGAAACCGGCCAGAAGCGGACTTCGGCGAGGGCTGTGCAAACCAGCACAGCCCTCCTTTTTAACGTCAGATCACGCGCTTGATCGCGATGTACTCACCCTCGGTGCGCAGCGTCACGGTTACCGGTTTATCAGTGCGGTTACGCCAGAACCAGCCGTGCTTCCCGTCGAAGGCCGCCTCCAATACGCCCTTGTCTTCCGGGGTGAAACGACCCTTGCCGTAGCCATGGTAGAAGTCACGCGGTGCGTTGTAGGGATCACCGTGGGTGTCGTAGTTGACCTGGCCACCATTGGCCGTCCAGAAGTAGTTCACCTTGGCGCCCTTGAGCATCTCCAGCTTGATTTCGGCGCCCTGGCCGGGAGCCAGTTCAATGCTCATCTCGTGCTTCAGACCTGCCACTTCCGGCGCTGCCGGCACTACGGGCGCGGACGGCTGGGCAACTTCGGCCACCACCACCTCGGGGGCTGGCTGCGCGCTGGGCTGAACCACCGCAGGCGCCTGCGCGACCGGGGGTGCGTTCTCGGCGGCGGCTTCTTCGGCCAGTTGTTGCTTGATCTCGCCCATTTGGGTCAGGCCCAGCATGCGGCCCACGCCGGTCGGGTCGACGGCGTATTCCGACGGCATCACCACGGTGACAAGCAGGGCCATCGCGACGATCAGGGCGATGACGGTGGAACGCAGCAACTGCTGGCTGCTCGGCAGTTCGTTGAGGCTTGGGGCTTTGCTATTGAACATGGGGGAATTCCTTACTGGGAGACGATCAGGCCGGTGAGCTGGTAACCCATCAACAGGAAACCGGCGCTCATCATGGCGACATTGGCGGTGTATGCATGGCGCCAGAAGCTGGCGGTGCGCCGCCAGTAGCCCATCAGAATGAGGATGGTGCCGAGGGCCAGCAGCTGGCCGATTTCGACGCCGACATTGAAGGCGATCAGGTTGGCGATCAGGCCATCCGGCGAGATCTCGAACTCCTGGATCTTGGTCGCCAGGCCGAAGCCATGCAGCAGGCCGAAGATCAGCGTGGCCGCGCGCGTATCGGGCTGATAGCCGAACCAGCGCTGGAAGGCGCCCAGGTTATCGAGCGCCTTGTACACCACCGAGAAGCCGATGATGGCGTCGATCACGTAGGGACTGATGCTGATATTGCTCAGCACCCCGAACAGCAGGGTGATCGAGTGGCCGAGCGCGAACAGCGTGACATACAGCCCAACATCCTTGAGGCGGTAGAGGAAGAAGATCACCCCGAACAGGAACAGCAGGTGGTCGTAGCCGGTGATCATGTGCTTGGCGCCCATGTACACGAACGGCATCAGCAGCACGCCGCTGCTTTCTTGGATGAAACCCTTGTCGCCTTCGGGCACGCCATGGGCGAGCGCCTCGGGCGTGCCTATCAGCAGCAGAACGAAAGCCAGCAGGGGCAATAGAAACGGTCGACGCAGGGCGCCGTGACCGCGAAGTGGTAGCGATTGCATAAGGAGATCCTAAGTTGATGAGGTCTGGGCCACGAGGGCCAGAGTCAGAACACCCGTCAGGATCGTGGAGGGCGCTCTATGCGCGTGCGGGGGCCGTGGGCCAGCCGCTGGTCATAGGCAAACGCGGGCTGCCCTGCGGACACACGCCCAGGCGCTGGCAGCCAGGCGCTCAGGTGCGGCGTTTCATGCACATGATCGGCCATCAGCGATGAGTGCTGGTGGTCTCCCCACAGCTGAAAATCCTGTCCGAACGAGTCGTCGTGACTGTGCGGATGGTCGTCGTAATTCGCTTGCGCAGCCGATCCATTGCCTGCGGAATAGCCCGATAGCGCATGCCCCGTCCACAACAATAGCGACAGCAGTGCCAGGACGGAAAGGGATCGACAGGTAGCGATTTGGCTCAGCATCGACGGACAAATTACGACTCGACAGGGGAGAGCGTCTGGTTTGACGCATCCCCCCCAGGGGGATAGGATGCGGCGGCAGTTATCCTTGCATGAGACTCGGCGATGGGCAAGCACGAACACGAACATCAGCACCAAAGTCATAAGGAAATCATCAAAAGGTTGAAGCGTGCCGAGGGCCACCTGCGCAGCATCGTCGGCATGATCGAGGACGGGCGCGCCTGCGTGGACATTGCCCAGCAACTGCATGCGGTCGAGAAAGCGGTGTGTCAGGCCAAACGCACGCTGATCCAGGATCACATCGACCACTGCCTGGAACACACGGTCGGCGCCCTTACCAACGGTGAGCGGGCGCCACTGGAAGAATTCAAGCAGATCACCAAGTACCTTTGAGCACCCTGCCATGTCGTCCTTCGCCGAAATTCTCCAGCAAGGGGCCTCGCAGGCCTGGCTGTATATCCCCACCGCCATCCTGCTGGGCGCGCTGCACGGCCTGGAGCCCGGCCATTCGAAGACCATGATGGCCGCCTTCATCGTGGCCATTCGCGGCACGGTGCGCCAAGCCATTCTGCTTGGCCTGGCCGCCACGGCCTCGCACACCGCCGTGGTCTGGCTGGTTGCCATCGGTGGCATGTATCTCGGGCAGAACCTCGACGCGCAGACCACCGAGCCTTACTTCCAGCTCGCCTCGGCGGTGCTGATCATAGCCATCGCCCTGTGGATGCTCTGGCGCACCTGGCGCGGGGAGCAGATGTGGCGTTTCGAGCAGGGCAATGATCATCATCACGCGCATGACCATGCGCACGACGAAACCCGCCGCATCGACACGGGGCATGGGCGCATCGAGCTGTCGATTTTCGAGGAAGGGGTAGCGCCGCGCTGGCGGCTGCAAACTCTCAGTGGTCACACGTGGCAAGCCACCGATGTCGTCCTGCAGACCACCCGCGAGGATGGCAGCATGCGCCGCTTCGCCTTTGCCCAACGCGACGGCTACCTGGAGTCCGTGGATGAAATTCCCGAGCCCCACGCGTTCAACGTGCGTCTGAGCCTCGGCCATGGCGGCCACTCCCACGACTACGACCTGGAGTTCCACGAGCATGACCACGCGCATACCGAGCTGGAAGGTTTGGAGCTGTCACTGGAGGGTTACCAGGACGCCCACGAACGGGCTCACGCCAACGACATCCGGCGCCGTTTCGCCAGCCGTAACGTCAGCACTGGCCAGGTCATCCTGTTCGGCCTGACGGGTGGCCTGATCCCCTGCCCGGCGGCCATCACCGTGCTGCTGCTCTGCCTGCAGGTCAAGGAAGTCACGCTGGGTGCCGTGCTAGTGCTCAGCTTCAGTGTCGGTCTGGCCTTGACCCTGGTTGCGGTGGGCGTCGCCGCTGCCATTGGCACTCGCCATGCCACCAATCGTTGGCCCTGGCTGGGCGTAGTGGCGCGCCGTGCCCCCTACCTGTCGAGCCTGCTGATCATCGCCGTGGGTATCTATGTCGGCCTGCACGGCTGGGCCGGGCTGAACATCTGAGGTGTGGGACTTCTCCGCCTACCTGGGGCTGTTCGTCGCAGCCTTCGGTGCCGCCACCCTGCTGCCGCTGCAGTCCGAGGCAGTGCTGACCAGCCTGCTGCTGGCTGCCAAGCAACCAGCGGCCATGCTGCTGTTGGTGGCCACGCTCGGTAACGTGCTCGGCTCGGTGGTCAATTGGCTGCTGGGCCGCTACATCGAGCACTTTCGCCACAAACGCTGGTTCCCAGTGCCAGAGGACAAGCTGCAACGCGCCCAGCAGGCCTACCATCGCTACGGGCGCTGGTCACTGCTGCTGAGCTGGGTGCCGATCATCGGCGACCCGCTGACCGTCATCGCCGGCACCCTACGCGAGCCGTTCTGGAGCTTCCTGCTGATCGTGCTGGTAGCCAAGGCCGGACGTTATCTGGCACTGGCCGCGTTGACGCTTGGGCTGCTGGGATGAAGCGCGACGCCGGGCTCGATTTGGTCAAGTGGCTGGCCATGCTCAGCATGCTGATTGACCACTTGCGTTATCTGTGGCCGGACACCTATGGCCTGTTCGTCATCGGCCGCCTGGCGTTTCCGCTGTTCTGCCTGGGCATCGCCGCCAACGTGGTCAGAACTCAATCCGGCGAGTTGTTCAGCGAGAGCAATGCGCGCTACCTCGGTTGGTTGCTGGCCTTCTCCCTGCTCTCGGAGCTGCCCTACCGCCTGCTCTCGCCGGAGAGCGCGACGCTCAACGTGATGCCGACCCTGTCGCTCGGCCTGCTGGTGGCCTGGGGCGTTCACCATGCAGATCGCAAAAGTCTGCTCATAGCTACCAGTGCACTGGTCGTCGCCCTGTTGCTACATAGACAGTTGATGTACGGGGTAATCGGCGTGATGTTGCCTGCTGCCTTCGTTGTCGGGCTAATGGGTGTTCGTTGGTGGTTATTGCCTGCAGCCCTGGCGGTATTGGCAAATAGCCGCAACCGCTGGTTGGTGGAGTGGGGAATAGTGCCGGAGACCCTGGCCATGTTCGCCATGGCAGGCGCAGCCGTGTTGCTTGGGTTAGCCCTGTTGCGTCAGCCCATGCCCTGGACAGTCTGGCCCGTTGGCCGCTGGGGTTACTGGTTCTATCCAGGACACTTGGCTGCGATATACCTGATGAAATCCTAGATGAGGGTGGCGTATGGCGGCCGATGGCCGGCTCTGCGCGATCAGGTTGGCAGTGAAGCCTTGGTTCCTTACCTTTCAGCATTACCTGCGGGGGATGCAGTGGCTCGGCAGCGCTTCCTGATCTACGCCAGTTCGCGAATGAGCTCTGGATGCTTGCTCAGGATACGGATCAGGACGGTGGCCTGGTCGTTGGGCTTTGAGCGGTTCTGTTCCCAGTTCTTGAGGGTTGCTGGCTTGGCGTGAATGGCCTGGGCAAATACACCCTGGGACATCTGCAGCTTTTCGCGCAGTGCGACGATTTCTGCACCTGTCGCGGGTTCGATTGGCTTGTATTCGACCTTGTGGGTACGCAGCGTACGCTTGCCTTCACGTGCTGCGGCCAGGTCGTCGAAGCCTTCGATCAGCTCGGAAAAAATATCGCGTTTGGTCATGGTGCTTGCCTCGTCTTCACTTCGCGCTCAAGGAGCGCTTTCAACTGCCTGCGCTGGTCACTGCTCAGGTCATCGAGTTCGTCTTTGTCATACAGGGTGAAGAGCCAGAACTGCAGGCAGCTGTGCCAGTAGTAGTAAATTACCCGAACACCACCGCGCTTCCCTTTGTTGCGCCTGATCGATCCGAAGCGGACCTTCCTCAGACCACCGCTGTTGGCGATGACTGCGCCTGTCTCCGGGTTGGCCAAGAGCATCTGCTGGAATAGAGAGTACTCGTCGTCATCCAGGTGGGCTTTTCGATTGCGCTCAGAGGGTGACAGCTCAACGAACAATGCTTTCATATATGTGCGCTATTTGCGTATATTTAATGGTGAGTGTCTTCTTGTCAAGAAATGAGCAGGTGGCCAGATACAAGAAATGCGGCAGCCTGGCTGGGCTGCCGTTAAGACGCTCTTCTGAGAGGGCTCGCCGCGAGGGGGAGATCTAGTGCCTGTGGCGATCAGGCGATTTCCTTCTGTGATGTGTGATCAGGCAGCAACGCCTGGCTTTCCGCCGGACTCACCCGCCCGATGAACCGGGCCAGTTGTTCGGCCGGTTCGCCTTGGCGTCGTACCAGGTAGGTGGTCAGCATCGCGGGGCAGCCGGCCAGCGGCCGGGCCACGACGTCCGGGTTGTTGAGTTCGGTGATGCGCGCCAGGCTGGAAAAACCCAGGCCGTAACCCGCGGCTACCAGCGCCATCATCAGGTCCAAGGTGGGAACGCGGTCAGCGATGGTCAGCCGTGCATCCACCGTTCCTAGCACACGCTGCAGTTGCCTCCAGAAGCCTTCGCAGACCTGCGGATCGCAGAGCACCAGCGGATAGCGCACCACCTCGTCGAGCGGCACGCGCCGATAGGTCAACAGCGGGTGGCGTGCCGGCACCGCCACTACCAGCGGATCGAACCAGACCGGCTCGGCCACCAGGCCATCACCAACCTCGTCGGACTGGGCGAACCCGATGTCGAACAGGTCGTCGTTCAGGCCTCTGACCTGCTCGCTGAAGGTAACCTCCGACAGGCAGATCTCGACTTCTGGTTCTTCCTCGCGGCACTGGGCGAGCAGGGCGGCCAGGCGTGCCTGTGGGATGCCATCGGACAGCGCGATGCGGATGCGCCCGCGGTAGCCGGCCGCCGCGCTCTTGACACTGGCTTTGGCCTGGTCGACCACGGCCAGCACCCGACGTGCTTCTTCCAACAGGACCTTGCCGGCCCAGGTCAGGCGCGTGCGCCGTGTGGTGCGCTCGAATAGCTGCACGCCCAGGCGGTACTCCAGCTCCTTGATGATCCGCGACAGGGGCGACTGTTCGATATGCAGGCGCGCGGCGGCACGCGCAAAGTGCAGTTCTTCTGCTACGGCGATGAAACAGCGAA
The DNA here is from genome assembly GCF_900103845.1 of Pseudomonas jinjuensis. Lineage (GTDB taxonomy): Bacteria > Pseudomonadota > Gammaproteobacteria > Pseudomonadales > Pseudomonadaceae > Pseudomonas > Pseudomonas jinjuensis. The sequence goes on along the minus strand of NZ_FNIJ01000006.1, from coordinate 46,863 downwards.
GGTGGCGCAGTTCCACGGCGGTCAGGCCGAACTTGGTGAAGGGGCCGACGGTGTTGCAGACGACCTTGGCGCCCTTGAACGCTTCGATCAGCGAGTCGACATTGTGCTCGGCCTCGATGATCTCGTAGGTGGCCGACTCCAGGCGTACCACGCGTTGCGCCATCATTTCGCGCACCCGTCCGGCGTTGCGCGCCACGGCGGTGAAGGGGATGTTCTGGTCGATCAGCCAATCCATGGTCAGCATGCCGGTGTAGCCACTGGCGCCGTAGACAACGACGGGGTACTTAGCCATTTCGTGTGTTCTCTTGTTCTTGCTGCTGTTGAAGGAATACGGGGCAGGGGAGCGATGCGGGTTTCAGTGCAGGGACGCGAAACTCACTGCGGGCGGAAAGCAGGCAATTCGGTTCGCCTGGCATTCATTCGCGGCAATTTGCCGGGACGGTATCCACGCGGCGCCGAGGAAAGTGGCGATCACGACCAGTGAGGCGACGGCCGATAGCACGATTGTCGTTTTCATCTTCTTCACCTGCTGTTCGAGCAATGTCTGAGCTCAGCAGGTGCGGCTCGCCGCGCCGGGTGGAGTCGAATCCAGCACCTGTTGACTGGACTTAAAGATAGAGAGCGGGTGTTTTTTGAACCCCCCCACGCCGAGGGGGACTAGGGACGCACGCATCCGGCGCGCGAGTGCCGCCGGAGATGTTTCCGCAAGTGCAGATTGCAATGTCTTCTGGAACGCAGGGGGGAGGGCTCAGCGCGCAGCTTGCTCGGTTGGGGTTGTCGAATTCCATGCGGACTTCACTGTACTCGACGGAAGTTCACCGAACGCTCTGCGATAGTCCATTGCGAAATTGCCAAGATTGCCGAATCCGCATTTATAGGCGACCGCCGCGACGGTCGTCCCCGGTTGGCCGCTCAATAGCATCTGGCGTGCGTGGCGAAGGCGCACTTGCTTCACGAAGCCCATCGGAGAGTAACCGCGATTCTTCTTGAAGGAATGAAACAAGCTGCGCACGCTGACATTGGTAAGCTGCGCCAGGCGTTCCACTGTGATGGGCTGGTCCCAGTGAGCCTCGATGTACTCTTCCGCAAGCCGGACTGTTCTGGGTGCGACATCGCGGTGCGGACCATTCAACAAGTGACTGAGACTATGGCGGCTGGCCTTGAGGAACATGACGATCAGCGCCTGCTCAATCTCACTCAATGAGGTCAGCGGAATGCCGACCTCGCACGCCTCGGCCTCCCCGATGAGAAAGCACAACAGCCGCCACCATTGTCGGCCGACCGGATTTTCGAAGTCGAAGGCCGGGTCGAAGATGACGCCCCCGTTGACTTCAGCGCCGACCAGGCAGGCGAGCTTTCGCTCTACTACAGAGGCGTCCAGCAAGACTGCGATCTCCTCGAAGTCGGGATCGGAGTGCAACTCGGTTCGCCCACCCGGTGATGCAATCAAGCCTTGTCGTCCGGCAAGACTCACCTTTTGGCCCCGCGTTTTGCCCCAGCCGGTTCCGGCAATGGCAATCGGTACGGCGTAGCTGGCCGAAGTGTCAGGGTAATAGGCCTGATCGACTGCGCTCCCAAAACTCACATAGGAGATTGCCATATCGTTGAGCTGGCAATGGTTGGCTCGGGCGCGAAAGTCTCTGTAGTCATCGGCGACGGAAAAATACAGCTCACCGTAAAATGGGCTGGCCGCCACTCTCATCTCTTCGACGTCGTCGGTCCGGATGACCGCAAATCGATCGAGTGGTTTCCTTTCTATCTGAGTATCCATTGGTGTCCCCAGCGACCTGACGCTGTCGTCTGCAACCGGATGGCAACCTCCGGTGCGAATCACGTGTTACGCAAACCCTTTCACAATTCGGGCAAAGTTTGCACTCGAATGGTAGACGGGGTCTTTCCCCCGGCGAAAGAATATGGCGGCTAGTTGCCATATGCACGGCACCCCTCGAATCAAGACGGAATGTGCTTTTGACCAGCGCCAGGAACAGGCGGTTGCTACGATAACGGCTCAGTTGCACTACGTTGGCAGAGGGGTACGTACTGTCCCCATATTTCCAAAAGGGGAGTTCGTACGAGTGACGGGGCTACGGGTAGCGCAGAAGGGTCAGTTGCGCACGCCGAATCGGACTGGAGCCTCACTCACAGGAAACTCGGATTGTTCAACGCCGGATTTCTGACCAGCTATATACCTATCTTGCGTCTCTTCAACCCGCTATAGGCTGACTTCGACACGTCCTGGCCACCAGGTGACATCGAGTTGGTGAAGCAGGAGAGGCGCATCGCTGCACGTATCGCAAACAAGGATAAAAGGATGACTCCACGTCTTTACATGGCAGTTTCAGCCGCCCTCATGGTGTTGCCCGGTCAATTGCTGGCCGGAGGCCTGATGCTCTATGAGATCGGCACGGACAACGTGGGGCTGGCCAATGCGGGAGCCGCAGCCAGAGCCCAGGGGCCTGCCACCCTCGCCAGCAACGTGGCGGGTATGGCCTGGTTGCCCGGTACGCAGATCACCGCTGGCGCCCAGGTGCTGCACAGCAACCTGGACTTCGAGTTGGACGCAAACACCAACGTCGCAGGGGGAGACAGCGGCAACGCGATGGAGTGGTCCCCAGGCGGGAGCTTGTTCGTGACCCGGGAAATCGGCGATGGCTGGTCGGTCGGGTTTGCCAGCTACGGTGACTTCGGCCTCAATCTCAATTATGAGAATGACTGGAGCGGCCGCTACTTCCTGCAGAACGGCGAATTGCTCGGTATGTCGCTCATGCCGGCACTGGCCTATCGCCTCAACGAGCAGTGGGCATTCGGCGTTGGCCTGCGTGCTTTCTATGCCACGCTGGATACCCAGTTGGCCGTGAACAACGATCCGCTGGGACTGCTCCAGCGCCCGGACGGCCAGTTGAAATACCAGGATCATGACTGGGGCTATGGCGGCAATCTGGGGGTTGTCTATGCCCCTGCTCCCGGGACGCGATTGGGCCTGAGCTATACGAGCGAGATCGACATCGAGTTCGAGGATGGCCTGGACCTTCAGGGTGTCGGCCCCGTGACGACGCGCTTGCTGCGCGATCGCGGGCTGCTCGATGCCGCCACCCGCATCGATATGCATGTGCCACAAACCCTGACCTTCAGCCTCTACCACCAGCTCGATGAGCAGTGGGCACTCCTGGCCAGTGCCAATTGGCAAGACTGGTCCAGGTTTGGTGAGGTGGGCGTCGATCTGGACAGCAATCAGCCTCGCTCAGCAACGCTTGAGGCGAATTATCACGATACCTGGCATCTCTCTGTCGGCACCCAGTACCGGTTCGATCCACGGTGGATGTGGAGTTTCGGCGTGGGCTACGACAGCTCGCCGGTGGATGACGAGGATCGCACGCTCACGGTGCCGATGGCCGAAACCTGGCGCATCGGCACGGGCCTGACCTATGCATTGGATGCCCAGACCGAGATGAACCTGAGCTATGAAATGGTCTGGCTCGGGGACATGGAGATCAGCCAGGAGAAGTCGCTTCCCGTGAATGACCCCCAGCGGGTCTCCGGCGAATTCGACAATGCCTGGATCCAGGCGCTCAGTGCCAGCGCTACCTGGCGCTTCTGAGTGTTGTGAGTGGTGGTCCGTGACGCGGTTGGATGCACAACGCATGCATGTACAGGGACTCGTAGAATCTAATGTCCAACAAGGAGAGAGCACGATCATGATGAAGACCAGGACCCTGATGGCAGGCAGCCTCGTGGCTGCCGCAGTACTACTGAATGGCTGCACCAGCAAAACGGTCAGCCAGGAGCAGTATTCAGGGTTTCTTCCCAGCTACGACGGGTTGAAAACCGTCGAAACCGCCAGCGGCCAGAAGGCCCTGCGCTGGGTGGATCCCGCGTTCAATGTGGCCAACTACGACAAGCTGATCTTTCAGCCGCTGCGCTTTTACCCCACCCCGCAAACGACAGATCGCATTGGGCAGCAGACCTACGACGAACTGTTGAAGTACGCCAACGCGCGCCTGGGCGAGGCGTTGTCCAGCAGGTTCCAACTGGTGGGCTTCTCCACCGGGCCTCGCACCCTCGAGTTTCGCGGGGCCATTACCGGCGTCAGTGCCAACACCGAGGGGCTCAAGCCCTATGAGGTCATCCCCATCGCTCTGGTGGTGGCCGGCACCATGGCCGCCACCGGCGAGCGCGACCAGGATACCGAGTTGTACCTGGAAGGGGAGCTGATCGACACCAGCACCGGCAAGGCCGTGATGCGCGTCGTGCGCAAGGGCTTTGGGAAGACGCTGAGCAATGACCGCCAGGCTATTGGATTCGCCGATCTCAAGCCGGTTGTCGACGAACTCACCACCGACGTTTTGAAGTTCCGTTAGCCCTGCAGGGGACTGTGCGCGAGTAAGTGATTCGATATCCAGACCGCGCTGTGTTCCTGTGCGCAAAAACCGTCTCATAGCCAAGGAGAATGCATATGAAAATTGCATCTACAGCCATGCTGGCTGCCGCTATCAGCCAGGGGCTAGCCGGCCATGCATCGGCTGCCGATCAGGACGAACTCCTGCAGATTGCCAAGGACGCCTACGTCTACGGCTATTCGTTGATGACTACCGAGGTCACCCGTGTGCAGATGACCAACGTAGACAAGGTGGACAACGAACATGCCCCCATGGGGCAGTTCTTCAACGTCAAGCGTTATCCGCCGGCGGGGTACCGCGGCGTGTCGGCACCGAATGCCGACACGCTCTACTCGATTGCTTGGGCGGATCTGAGCGAGCCGCAGGTATTCAGTCATCCCGACATGGGCGATCGTTATTACCTGATGCCGATGTACAACCTGTGGATGACCATCTTCGACTCGCCTGGGGCGCGCACCGCAGGCGGCGCTGCGGCCAACTATCTGCTGACCGGGCCGGGCTGGGAGGGCAAGGTGCCCGAGGGTATGAAGCAGATCAAATCCGCCACCCGAAAGATGTTGATTCTGGGGCGCACCTACGCCAACGGCACCGACAAGGATTACGCGACCGTCAATGCCTTACAGGCGCAATTGAAGCTCACCCCGCTGTCGGCCTGGGGTAAACCCTATACGCCCAAGGCTCCAGCAGTGGATCCGAATCCGGGCTTCAGCATGACGGCCAAACCGCAGGAAGTCATTCTCGGCATGAGTACCGAGACCTATTTCAACAAGCTCGCCGAACTGATGTGTGAAGCGGCGCCTCCCGCCGCTGAGGACGGCGCTATCCTGGTCCGCATGGCCAAGCTTGGCATCGAACCCTGCAAGCCGTTCAAACTCGGCAACCTGGACTCGGCGCTGCAAGCGAAGTTGAGCGACCTGCCAGAGGTCGCCCTGAAGGAGATCGGGGCCAACCAAGGCACCCTGGGACACAAGGTCAACGGCTGGACCTACACCAAGGGGCTTGGTGTATACGGCACTGACTATATGAAGCGTGCCGTAGTCGCAGCCTTCGGCTGGCCCGCAAACGTGGAGAGGGACGCGGTGTATCCCTACACCGAGGTGGACAGCGACGGACAGAAACTCAACGGCGCAAACAAGTACACCCTGACGTTCCCCAAGGGGCAGACGCCCCCGGCGAACGGCTTCTGGTCCATCACCATGTATGAGATCGACAAAGGTTGGTGGTTCGTGCCGAACCCGCTCAGCAAGTTCACCGTCAGCGCGCGCAACGATCTGCAATACAACGCCGACGGCTCGCTTACGCTGTACTTCCAACACCAGTCTCCCGGCAAGGACAAGGAGGCCAACTGGCTGCCGGCACCTCAAGGTGATTTCCTGCCAATGATGCGAATGTACTGGCCGAAGGAGGGCAACCCCTCGATCCTGGATGGTAGCTGGACTCCGCCGCAGATCGTCCGCGTCAATTAGCTGCCTTGGTGAGATGCCCCAATGCAGTTGGCATTGGGGCCCATTGGGCTACTCATTGTTCGCAAGCCTGATTCGGAGGGGGCGGTAATCCCCTTGTCTCACCTTCGGCACTCCCAGATACCACGCGGCCGATATGTCATGGCCTCATCCTAGTACAGCGTCGGCGCCCCGAGGCCTGAGCTCTGGTTGCTTTCCCGTCTTGTTCAACGTCATGCCCCCTCGTTGCTGGGGGTGGAACCTGAGCCATGGCTTTTTATGTTTTGCAGAATGCTGTCGCGCTTTGCCGGTGGCTGCCGCTAGTGAGCGCGACGAGGATGCCGAGTTGTATATGGAAGGGGAACTGATCGACACCAGCGCTGGCAAGGCCGTGCTGCGCGTCGTGCGCAAGGGCTTTGGGAAGACGCTGTTCAACGACAGTGCTGATCTCAAGCCTCTCATTGATGAGCTCACCACCGAGGTTTTGAGGTCTTGAAGGGGGGAAGACTGGCCCCGGTCAGGGGCTGCACCGATTGTGTGACGCCCATATAACGTAGTGCCGCTGAGCCGTCTCAGCGTGCCCTGTCAGATAGCCAAGCGAATAAAGAGAGCGAGTTCCGATGACGCCCAAATACAGGATGTGCCTGGCCGCGTTGGCCATGCTGAGTTGCGGATCAGTTGCCGTAGCGCAGGACAAGACACCGGGTTACAACTACCGGATTCCCGACAAGGTCATGACCCCGGACTCCGTCGAAACCCGACTGGGCACATTGCGTTTCTTCGACGGAATGCCGGATGCGGCGACGGTCGAGGCGCTGTATGACAACCTCGACCTCATGCGAGGCGTGGAGACCTTCCTCAATGGTATCCCCGCCACCTCCATTGAAGGGCTGCGCCTGGGTCACCTCAGCATGGGGGTGGATGCCTCGAACAAGGCACTCATCATGGACAAGTTGCTGGATTCGGCTCCTCTGATGCTGACCGGCAACACCGACACGGTCTATTTGTCGGTGTTCCTGAATCTCGAGAAGGACGGCGCAACCGTTGTCGAGATTCCACCAGGGTCGGGCCCTGGGACTGTCAACGACGCGTACTTCCGCTTCGTAACGGACATGGGCGCCCCCGGCCCTGACCGCGGCAAGGGGGGTAAGTACCTGATCCTGCCACCGGACTATAAGGGGGATCTCGATCCGCCAGTGGGTGGTATGGAAGCTGTCGTCGAAGGTGAGAAATACTTCGTTTCCAGGTCGACCAGTTACGTCAACTGGCTGATCCTGCGCGGCTTCCTGGTGGACGGCAAACCCGATGCCGCAACCAAGATGTTCGAAAGCGGAGTAAAGGTCTATCCGTTGTCCAGCAAGGGCAATCCTCCGAAGATGGAGTTTGTCAGCGCCTCGCGGAAATTCTTCAACACCATCCACGCCAACAACCTCAAGTTCTACGAAGAGCTGCATACCGTGATCGATCGCGAGCCGGTGTCGATGCTTGACCCGGAACTCCGTGGGCTGTTCGCCGCTATCGGCATCGAGAAGGGTGAACCCTTCGCACCGGACGCGCGGATGCGGAAGATCCTCACCGAGGCGGTCGCCATCGGCAACGCGACCGCCCGGGCAATCAGCTTCCGGCCGCGCTTTAAAGACGCCCCTCTCTATCCGGGTAGTGCATGGACGCATGCATTCATCGGCGGCGATTATCAGTGGCTATCAGACAAAGGCATGGGCGGCCGCAATCTGGATGCGCGGACGCTGTTCTTCTACCAGGCCACCGTCAACACCCCGGCCATGGTGTTGAAGATGGTCGGGGCGGGCTCGCAGTACGCCTATGCGGCGACTGACAGGAAGGGTGCCTACCTGGACGGCAGCAAAACCTACAGGCTGAACATCCCCGCCAACGCACCCGCCAAGAATTTCTGGTCCATAGTGGTCTACGACCCGCAAACCCGGTCCGAGCTGCAAACAGGACAGACATTTCCCAGCAAGAACAACAAGCGCGATGACCTGATCGCCAACGCAGACGGCTCCGTTGACCTGTATTTCGGCCCGAAGGCGCCGGAAGGCAAGGACGCTAACTGGATCCAGACCGTACCTGGAAAAGCCTGGTACACGCTGTTCCGGCTGTACGGTCCGCTCGAGCCCTGGTTCGACCAGACCTGGCGCCCTGGTGAAATCGAAGAGGTGAAATAGAGACGCCGATAGCCGTTCACCTGAATACGCAGGGCAGGGGGCTCGTCATCGTTAGGCTTTCCCCTGTGCCTGCGGTTCTGGTGGAGTTGCGGTAGTGCTCGACAGCACTCCAGCGGGGGCGTCATCCGGGCCAGTATGCTGATTAGATTTGATTCTGGGGCGCAACCGCCAAGGTATGGCCGTTATCTTGGTGCCTGGTGGTTGAAGCACTGGGTCCAGGCTTTACGTGCCATTGCCGTGAGCGGAGCAGTTGTCCCCGAATGATGCAGACCTCGGCAAGCTCCTCCCTGACTTTGAAAACCAAGGGAAAAAGCAGCATTGCCAGGAATTTCCATGCGACCTGTGCAATAGCAGCGTGCGTTTGACACGTTGGCATCGTGCTGGCCGCGACCGTACGAACGATCAAATCACCAATTCGAAGCTCGATAACAGCCTCTCGGTCTGGGTTAGCTCCTGCTGAAGCAGTTTATCGAGGTACTCCCGCGCAGTATGGGGCGGGTTCCTTAGGGATGCTCGTTGGCGCTGCGCAGCCTCTAAGACTGCCGCCTGATCCAAATCCCAAAGGTCAGCGATGAAATCATCAGGGTGCAACGCCTCGATTTCGAGTGGCGCGAGCACCGAATCGGGGAAGTCTCTCAGGTTGAAGGTCACGATAACTGAAGCATTACATTTGATCGCTGCGGCAAGCACATGACGATCATCCACGTCGGGAAGGTCCAGACCTGCACAGAGGGACTCATAGCCCGTCACAAGTGCGTCGGGCACAGCACGATCCATCAGTGCCGAGGTGCGATCGACCTGCTCCTGAGTAAGGTCGGTTCGATTCAGCAGAAGGTTACGCTTCCATTCATCATGGATCTGCGCGGTCCAGCGTGCGCGGTACACGCCAGTCAGAGCAAGATGCATCAAGAAGTCACGAAGAGGGGCAGGGTAGAGAACATTCGCATCATAAATGGCAGTAAAGGGTGTATGCCTCATTCGTACCCCATCCCTAACTCCTGGGCTTGAGCGGCAAGCTCATCCATGGCTTCACGGCTAGCACGGTCTCGCAGCTCCTTGTACGCCATCAGATCCGCGAACCTGACCCGGCGGTGACGACCAGTCTTGGTGTGAGGAATCACCCCCTCATCGAGCAGTTTCACCAAGTGCGGCCGCGAGACATTGAGCAGATCAGCCGCTTCCTGGGTCGTCAGTTCCGCATGGATGGGCACCACCTTTACGGCGTTTCCCAGGGCCAGCTCACTGAGAATATTGTCGAGCAAGCGCAGCGCGAATGCTGGCATCTCGACAACCTGGCGCTTCTGCTGCTCATCAACCAGCTCGATGCGTTGAGTCTCTAGCTTGGTTGAGAGAAATGCTGCCAACTGGCGACGTGATTCCACAGCCGCAGCAATCTCCTTCTCGTCAGGGAGAATTGTGCGATTGAGGTCGGCGGTGGTCATGGCTTTCTCCAAAGAATGCTCTGTTTCGAACGGTGCGCATGATTGCGGCTTCGCACCAACGTAGCCTTTATATTCGAAATAAACGAAAATCGCAATAAACGAAACGGAGTTGTTCGAGGTTTGGAGCACCAGGAATTTCTCCCAGGCTCAAAGCCGCATGGGGGGCAGGTCGCTGCGCAACTAGAAGTGCATCCAGCCAGGAGATACGCATCAGGGTGTGTTCGCTGACGCTTGGTGTGTGCCTGAAGCCTTGAGGAAGAACAGTGGCGCCGGCTACGAAGCGAAGATCGGGGGTGGGCTGGTGAGGTTCGGGCGCCGGAGGTACCAAGTGACCTATCTGGTCGAGGGAATTTCCAGTTCAGCCGTAGGCGGCAGGGGCGGCAGATCGTTATAGGGCTTGTCGGCCTGCCAGGGGAGGTTGGCTGTAGTCATGGTGTGATCCGGGGCCTTGGGGTATCCATCCAAAGGAGCGGCCCTCTGGAGAGGGCCCGTTTCGTGGCGTCCGTGTAAACATGTGCGCATAACGTGTCGTCGTTTTTTGAATTTGGCGACACGTTATGTTCTCGTGTCGCTGGTGACGACATGTGGACACAACGTGTTCTTGAAATGGATTTTCTGCGACGTATTGCTTACGGCCTGGTGAGTAGTGAGGCGCCTGGCTGGAAATGCTCACAACTGGGTATGGCTAGCTGGAATTGACTTGGGGTTGTGCCATTCCTGTATGACCGTAGCCCAGTTGAGCTGGTTTGAAGATGCTGCTCCATCCCTATAGCTATGCGGAAGCTTTACTTCGGAGCAGGGACTTTTGCGGGAAAACGTTGAAAACCGTCAGGTAGCGTAGGACATCGGTTGCAGCGAGCGCCCTAGCTGATGCTATAAAAATCAATATGTTATAACTCGGCCACCGGCATGGGGTATAGGGGTGCGATGGAGTACTCCCTAGCTTGTCAGGACGCTCCTCAGCACGCCCTACAGCGGTTAATTACAGCGTTTTGGTGGCCGCCTACCTGTAGTGGATCAGCCCATGCCGGACGGCGGTTGCCACGCGCAACGGAGCCTCCCTGGTTGAACGGCTTTTTGTGCTATCTATTTCTGCTATCATCTCTGCCATGAAAAATCGACACCGTAAAACCCTTGAGGCCATTTTCCGTACGCCGACTAGTGCGGCGGTGGTGTTCTCCGATATCGAAGCCTTGGTTCTACACCTAGGCGGTCAGGTGCTGGAGCGCGAGGGATCCCGGGTCAAGCTCTTGCTGGGAAACGTGCAATGGCGCTGCCATCGTCCGCACCCCGGGAAAGAGGCAAAGAAGTATCAGGTAGAAGAGGCTCGCGAGTTCTTGCAGCGGGCAGGAGTTGAACCATGAATAGCATGAGTTACAAAGGCTATGTTGCGCGCATCGAGTTTGATGAGCGTGATGATATTTTCGTTGGCCGTTTGTTGGGCGTGCGGGACATCATTAGCTTTCATGCAGAATCAGTGGCGGGATTACGCGCAGAGTTTCATTTGGCTGTGGATGATTACCTGGACGATTGTGCCGAGCGTGGGGTTAGTCCGGAGAAGCCGGCGTCCGGCAAGGTGATGCTGCGCATTCGCCCTGAAATACATGCTGCGGCCACAGTCGCTGCTCAGGCTGCCGGAAAAAGTCTGAACCAGTGGGCGGACGAGGTATTCGAGCGCGCTGCACATGCTGGATAACCGCGAAGGGTACCGTTTGGTTGACCCGCTTGTGCGAAAGACTTCCTCTCCCGCTTGGAGGTGAGGTTCAGATGAGGGGATATAAGAGGGGCGGTGAACTGCGGGTATGGCACCTGTGATTACCGGTCATACCTGAATGGCAAAGGCCCGACCAGCGAAGGTCGGGCCTTGTGCGTATATGTGGGGCAAAGGTACTTGGCTCAACGAATACCTGCGTTGCGCAGTGCCGCCGGGGTGAAGTCATTCAGGCTGAACTGTAGGTCATAGGTGATACCGCGCTTGGCCTCGTTGATCAGGTTCATCACCAGATAGCGCCCGGCGACCAGGTCATAGAGGCTGACCGCGGCGTAGGAGCTGACGCCGGCCTGATAGTTGAGTACCTGATGGCCCTCGCCAACCCGCCAGAGCTGGCCGCGGCCATCGTAGTGATCCACCTCCACCAGGGTCCAGGTGTCCTCGTCGAAGTACATGTGGCGCTTGGCGTAGATGTGCCGCTCGCCGGGCTTGAGGGTGCCTTCTACCTCCCACACGCGGTGCAGTTCGTAACGGGTCAGGTCCTGCTTGATGTGTCCGGGCTGGATGATGTCCGCGTACTTCAGCTTCGGCGACCACAGGCGGTAGTTGTTGTAGGGGATATAGATTTCCCGCTTGCCGATGAGCTTCCAGTCGTAGCGGTCAGGCGCGCCGTTGTACATGTCGCCGTTGTCCGCCGTACGCATGCCATCGGCTGCGGTGCCCGGACCGTCATAGGCGACCTGCGGGGCGCGGCGCACGCGGCGCTGGCCGGCGTTGTAGGCCCAGGCCATACGCGGTTCCTTGACCTGGTCGAGGGTCTCGTGGAGCAGGATCGCGCCGCCAGCCAGGCGTGCCGGCGAGAGCACCTTCTGTTTGTAGTAGATGAGGATGTTCGAGGCCTCCTGGGGGTTTACATCCTTCAAGGTCGCCGGGAAGGCGAAGGTTTCTTCCATCTGCACGACGGTATAGTCACCGTTCACCTGGGGCGTGATCTGCGACACCAGTTGGCTGCCATTGGTGCCGCGGTAGCGGGTCTCGTGGTTCCACACCACTTCGACGCCGTTCTTCGGGATCGGGAAGGCGTAGTTGCGCGACTGCTCAAAGTTCTTCAGACCATTGCCGTCGTTTACCGTCTCGGTGGTCACCGCGCTGACTTTCGCTGCGTCGTAGACCGCCTGCGGCGCCGCGGCGCTGCGGCGGGTCGGGTACACCGGAATCCTGTAGGTCTCCGGGTAGCGCTTGAACAAGGCCTGCTGCCCCGGGGTCAGCTTGTCCTTGTACTGGCCGACGTTGTCCTTGGTGATGACGAACAGCGGTTTGTCGTCCGCGAACGGATCGCCGAGGAAGCCATTGGCATCCACCGGCGCCGCACCCGGCTGCAGGCCGCCGGCCCAGGCGGGGATGCTGCCGTCGGCATTGCCAGCCTTTTCCGCGCCGAGCGGAGTCAGGCTGGTGCCCAGCTTGGCTGCTTCTTCCGGGGATACCGCCGCCAGCACGCTGCAGGACAGCAGGGACAGCGCCAGGGCGCCGGTTTTCAACATAGTGCTCGATTTCATGCTCTGGTCCTCTGCCGGGCTGGCGTTAGAAGTTCACGCCGAAGCTGAGCGCGACGAAGTCGCGGTCACCGTTGGTGTTGAAATCGCCGCCAAAGAAGTCGGTGTAACTCAGGCTGGCGGTGTAGGTGCTCAGGTAGTCGGCGTCGACGCCGATGCTGATGGCCTTTAGGCCTTCCTCGAAGTTCGGGCCGTTGCCATCCACGTCGTGGGACCAGGCCAGGTTCGGCGACAGGTTGATGCCGGCGAGCACGTTGCTGTAGTCCAGCTTGGCGCGGGCGCGATAACCCCAGGAGTGGGTGGTGTAGAAACCGTGGTCGTTGCACTCCTGCTGCGGGTTGCTGGCCGACGGCGTACCCGGGTTGCTGCCGACGCACAGACTGGTGCCCGCCGGCACGAGCTGCCCTGGGCCGAAGATCGGATTACGGCCGAAGCGGATGTCGGTACCGTCGGTTCTGCCCAGGCCGTTGATGCGGTTGTAGCCCACCTCGCCGACCAGGGTCAGGCGGTCGGCGCCCCAGAACCGATCGAAGAATTGGGTGGCGGTCATCTGCGCCTGGAACACCGGCATGCGTTTGTAGCCGGGCAAATCGCCACCCGGCGCAACGGATGCTTCGCCGCTGACGAAGACCGGCGAAACCTGCTGGCTGAAGGTCTTGATGTCGGTTTGCTGCAGCGCGGCTAGGTTGGCGTCGGTGGTGTTGATCTGCAGCGGCATGTTCGGCCGGTAGCTGATCTCGCCGCCCAGCGCGGCACCGGCGACATTGGTCTGGAAGCTCAGGCCGTAGAGGCGGATGTCTTCCGGATAGTCGATGAAGAAGCGCGTGCTGCGCAGCCGGTCGAGCTGGTTCTGGCCGACAGCGCCCAGCACAGCCCGTTGCGCCTGGGCGAGGGTGCCGCCGGCGGCGATCACCTGGCCGGCGATGCCTTGCACCTGCGCGCCGGTGATGGGCGCCACTGTGGTCTGCTTGAAGCTGATGTATGGGTTGCGGCTGTGGTAATTCATCATGTAGGCGCCGAACTCGGTGTCGTTCAGCTCCGGCACGAACCAGCGCAGGGCGATGCCGTACTGCCCGCTGTCGCGGGCGTCGTTGTCCGGGAGGCGCGGTTCGAAGGCGTTGCCCTGGCCGGCCGCGACGACGCCGATATTGCCGGTGTTGGCCCGTGGATCGCCTTGCGCGAAGTCCGGCCCGGCACCCACCAGTCGATCGTTGCAGCCCTGGGCGACGGCATCGCTGCCAAAGAAGGTGCCGCAGTTGTCGACGACGCTGTTGTCCCACTCCAGCTGGTAGAAGGCTTCGGCGGTAAGGTTGTCGGTTAGGCCCTGGGAGATATAGAACATGTTCACCGGGATCAGGCCTTCCTTGATCTCGGCGCCCGGACGGCGCAGGGCAGCGACGTCGATCGGGTTGATCGAGTTGATGCTGTTGCCGATGAAAGTGCTTTCGCCCCAGCTCACCACCTGCTTGCCGAGGCGCACGTTGCCGGCAAGGTCCCCCAGGTAGTAGTTGTGGTGGACGAAGGCATCGAGAAACTCCGCGCCCGAGGACTTGGCCAGGTCATCGCGGCCGCTGTCGTCGATGTCGTAGAACAGGCGGTGTTCGTCCTTCAGCTCGAAGTCGTACCAATACTTGCCGCGCACGAACATACCGCTCTCGCCGTACTTCAACTCCAGGTCGTGCACGCCCTTGAAGATCTTCGAGAAGGTCTCGCCCTTCTTGAAGTTCAGGCGATTGTCGTCGGCGGTCCGGGTCGAGGACTCACCGCGCATGCCCAGCACGTTGGCGTTGGAAATGAAATCCGGGTCCGGGCCCCGAACCGCCCAGCTAGCGCCGATGGACAGTGATGAGTCGAACTTCCCTTCGAGCTCCCCGATGTTGAAGTCAATGGCATGGGCCTGTGCGCTCACGCCCAGGGCCACCGCGGCTGCCAGTCGATGCAGGCGGAAGGCTCGGTTTCTTGTTGTGTTCATACGGCGCTCCGACGGGGGAAGAAGAGGCTGTCGAAAGGTGAATCGCCGTCGGCCTGGACGGGCAACGAAGTTGGTGGGAGGGGAAAAGCGATGGGCACTTGCGGGTACTCCTCAGCGGTTTCTTGTTGTTTTGGGAGGGGGCTGAGGACCGATCCTAGGAGCGTGACCGATGGGTTCTACCACTCGTGGTGGGGGGAAAGGGGGGGGGGGGCAGGGGGCGTGGATGCTGGCCGGGCAGGTTTCACCGTTGGCTGCGGTGGAAATTCGCCGCGCGGATTTTCACCCTGCGTGGGCGTCGGGAGGGGTGGGGTGGGCCGCTTTCCTCCACGTGGGTGGGTACGCCATGGCGCTGGAAATCTAGTGTCTTGCCGTGATTCGGCTCCGTTCCGGATGGCAGGTACTCATGCAACGACACGAGAGAGATGAGATGGCAGGACCACTGGCTGGTGTGAAAATAGTCGAAATGAACGCGATCGGTCCGGCACCCTTCGCCGTAATGATGCTCGCCGACATGGGCGCGGAAGTCATACGCGTCGATCGTCAGGTGGCCAACTTCCTCAATGCCGATGGCAGCCTGCTCGGTCGCGGTCGCCGCAGTATAGCCATCGATCCGCGCAAGCCCGGAGCGACCGAGGTGCTGTTGAAGCTCATCGATGACGCCGATGTGCTGGTCGAGGGTTTTCGCCCGGGCGTGATGGAGCGCCTCGGGCTCGGACCGGACCTGTGCCTGCAGCGCAACCCGAAGCTGGTCTACGGCCGCATGACCGGCTGGGGGCAGAGTGGTCCGCTCGCCCAGGCCGCCGGTCATGATCTCAACTACATCTCCCTGAGCGGTGCGCTGCATGCCATGGGCCATGCTGATCGCGCGCCAACCCCGCCGTTGCACCTGGTGGGCGACATGGGGGGAGGTGCCATGTTCCTGGTCGCCGGGGTGCTTGCCGCGCTGTTGGAGGTGCGCAAGTCGGGCAAGGGGCAGGTGGTGGATGCAGCTATCTGCGATGGCACGGCATTGCTCAGCAGCATGTATTACGACCTGCGTCAGCAGGGAAGCTGGAGCGACGGGCGGCAGCGGAACATTCTCGACGGCGGCGCGCCTTTCTACGGCTGCTACACCTGTGCCGACGGCAAGTTCATTTCCATCGGCCCGATCGAGCCGCAGTTCTATCGGCTGCTGCTGGAACTGTGCGGGATCGAGCACCCGGCCTTCGAGGACCAGTGGGCGCGCCAGGAGTGGCCGACGCTGCGCGGGAAGCTGGAGGAGATGTTCCTGACTCGCTCGCGGGACGAGTGGGCGCTTCTGCTCGAAGGCACCGATGCCTGCGTTGCGCCGGTGATGACGTTCGCCGAGGCGCCCGAGCACCCGCACAACAAGGCGCGTGAAATCTTCATCGAGACCGGTGGCGTGCTGCACCCGTCTCCGGCGCCACGCCTGAGTCGCACGCCGTTGCGCGCCGGCGAGGTGGTGGAAAATGGCGCCCATACCCTGGAAGTTCTCCGGGAGGTGGGGCTTGGCGAGGAGGAAATTGCCGGTTTGCGGGCCAGTGGAGTGATTGCCTGATCGTCCTCCTCTCCCGCAAAGGGAGTTCCTGCTCTGTAGGATGGGGCGGGACGCGTAGTCTGAGCTTGCGATACCGATCGTGGGAGTGCCCGGCCATGGTTGATGGGTATTGCTTCGCTCAACCCATCCTACGGCCCTTGTAGTAAGCCTGTACGGCTTGGCAGGGCAGGGCGATCTGCAGTCCGCTCAATTGCTGGCTTCCCAAAAGGGAAGGGCAGAAATGCCCTTCCCTTTTTTGTTCTCCTTCTTCGCAATCTCACGACTGGCGCCTCAGTACTTCGGTCCAGGCCACCCCACCCCCACCCCCGTCCCCTCATCCCGAGCGGGTACAGCCTGTGGCCGATTCGCAACGATAGCCAAGCGTTCGCTGGGGTCACCCGACGTGATCCAAGCAACTTCAACTCATCGTGGAGATTGTGATGTCGCAGAAACCTTACGTTGCCGGGGTCGGCATGATCCCCTTCCTCAAGCCGGGCGCCAGCGGGTCCTACATCGAGATGGGCGCCGAAGCGACTCGCCTGGCGCTGAAGGATGCCGGCCTTGATTACAACCTGGTCCAGCAGGCCTATGTCGGCTACGTCTACGGCGACTCCACGTGCGGCCAGTCGGCACTGTACGAAGTCGGCCTCTCCGGCATCCCGGTGGTCAACGTCAACAATAACTGCTCCACCGGTTCCAGCGCCCTGTACCTGGCGCGCCAGGCGGTGGAGAGTGGTGCAGCGGAGTGCGCCCTGGCCCTGGGCTTCGAGCAGATGCAGCCGGGCGCCTTGGGCGCGACGTTCAATGATCGTCCGTCGATCCTGGGCAGGCACTTTGAAGTCATGGGCGAGCTGACCGCCGATGGCGCCGCGATTGGTGTGCCCATGGCGCTGCAGCAGTTCGGTGGCGCCGGCCGCGAACACATGCAGAAGTACGGCACCAAGCTGGAAACCTTCGCCGCCATCCGCGCCAAGGCCAGCCGCCATGCGGCCAACAACCCGCTGGCGCTGTTCCGCAAAGTGGTCACCACCGAAGACGTGATGAACGACCAGGTGATCTGGCCGGGCGTGATGACCCGCCTGATGGCCTGTCCGCCGACCTGTGGCGCCGCCGCCGCGATCATCTGCACCGAGGCCTTCGCCAGGAAGCACGGTCTGCGCACTGACGTGGCGATCCTCGCCCAGTCGATGACCACCGACACGCCGATTGCCTTCGAGCCGAAATCGATGATCCAGATGGTCGGCTTCGACATGGCCCAGCGTGCGGCCCGGGAAGTCTATGAGAAGGCCGGCGTCGGCCCGGAAGACATCCGTGTGGCCGAGATGCACGACTGCTTCGCCCACAACGAGCTGCTCACCTACGAATCCCTCGGGCTGTGCCCGGTGGGCGGTGCCGAGAAGTTCGTCCTCGACGGCGACAACACCTATGGTGGCCAGGTGGTCACCAACCCGTCCGGCGGGCTGCTTTCGAAGGGCCACCCGCTGGGCGCCACCGGCCTGGCGCAGTGCTATGAGCTGACCCACCAGTTGCGCGGCACCGCAGAGGCGCGCCAGGTCGAAGGCGTCAATCTCGCCCTGCAGCACAACCTCGGCCTGGGCGGCGCTTGCGTCGTCACCCTGTTCGGCCGCGTTTGATTTCCATGGCGCGCCCGTCAAGGGCGTGCCGCTTTCCTGCAAGGAGAATTCCGAGATGGCAGACAAGAGTCTGATCGGCCGCTCGCTCGGCGTGACCACCGCCGAAGTGGAGAAGGGCCGCCTGCGTTTCTTCGCCAAGGCCATTGGCGAAACCAACCCGGTGTACAGCGACGAAGCCGCCGCCAAGGCCGCCGGCTACAAGTCCCTGCCCGTTCCTCCGACCTTCCTCTTCTGCCTGCAAGGCGAGGGGCGGGACCTCGGTGAGTTCCTCGCCCTGCTGCAGTGGGACCTCGGCCGCATCCTGCATGCCGAGCAGGAGTTCAGCTACCACAAGCCCGCTGTCGCCGGGGATGTGCTGACCTTCGATACCCGCGTGGCCGACGTCTACGAGAAGAAGGGCGGCGCCCTGCAGTTCGTGGTGCAGGACACCCGCGTGACCAACCAGGATGGCGAGCACATCGCCGACCTGCGTTGCTCTCTGGTCCAGCGTTGAGGAGCCTTCGATGACTACCGTGCAATACAGCGATATCCAGGTTGGCGATGAAATCCCGCTGCTGAAACTGCAGCCGGTCGACCGCACCACCCTGGCCCTCTACTGCGGCGCCTCCGGCGACCACAACCCGATCCACATCGACCTCGACTTCGCCCGCAAGGCGCGCATGCCCGATGTGTTCGCCCACGGCATGCTCTCCGCCGCCTACCTGGGCCGCCTGGTGACCCAGTGGGTGCCCCAGCGGCAGGTGCGCAGCCTGGCGATGCGTTTCACCGGCATCACCCAGCTCGGCCACATCCCCACCTGCACCGGCAAGGTCGTCGAGAAGTTCGAGGAAAGCGGCGAGAAGCGCGTGCGCCTGGCCATCCGCTGCGGCAACCAGCACGGCGAAGAGAAGCTGCTCGGCGAAGCCGTGGTCGCTCTGGCCTGATCCCTGACACAACCAACAAGAATCGAAGGTAAAGCAAGATGAAAAAGCTCGAAGGCAAAGTCGCCCTGGTTACCGGCTCCGGCCGTGGCATTGGCCGTGAAGTCGCGCTGCAACTGGCCGCCTATGGCGCGAAGGTGGTGGTGAATGACCTGGATGCGACTCCGGCCGAAGAAGTAGTCGCTGAGATCCGTGCCGCCGGTGGTGACGCCGTGGCTTGCGTCGGCAGCGTCACCGCCGTCGATTTCGCCGATCGCTTCGTCAAGACCGCGGTCGAGAACTATGGCGCCATCGACATCATCATCAACAACGCCGGCTACACCTGGGACAACGTGATCCAGAAAATGACCGACGAGCAGTGGTACGCCATCATCGACTGCCACCTGACCGCACCTTTCCGCATCCTGCGTGCCGCCCAGCCAGTCATCAGCGCCGCTGCCAAGGCCGAAGCCGCCGAAGGCCGCGAAGTGTTCCGCAAGGTGGTCAACATTTCCTCCGTTGCCGCTGGCGGCAACCCCGGCCAGGCCAACTACTCCGCCGGCAAGGCCGGTATCCTGGGCATGACCAAGACCCTGGCCAAGGAGTGGGGCCGCATGAAGGTGAACGTCAATGCCGTTGCCTTCGGTTTCATCGAGACCCGCCTGACCCAGGCGCTGGCCGGAGAGGACAGCAAGACCGTCAACATTGAGGGTCGCCAGATCAAGGTCGGCGTCCAGCAGGCCGTGGTCGACAGCGCCAAGCACGTGATCCCCCTGGGCCGTCCGGGCACTCCGGCCGAAGCCGCCGGCTCAGTGGTGATGTTCTGCCTGCCGGAGTCCGACTACGTGTCCGGCCAGACCCTCGTCTGCGGCGGCGGCATGGGCAACATCTGAGGCCCCGCGCTGCTTCCCGTTCGCCCTCTCTCTCATCAGCGGGAGAGGGCGGGCGCACAAGGATCAAGAAGAATTCGAGGTTTTCGCCATGCTGGAAAATTACCGCTCTCCCTGGCTTGACGACGAGGTCGAGCCATTTGTCGATAGCGTGCGCCGCTTCGTTACCCAGACCCTCGCGCCGCGTGAAGAGCAGTGGCGCGAACAGCACCAGGCTGACCGCGAGTCTTGGCTGGCCTGCGGCGAAATGGGCATGATCCTGCCTGACGTGCCGGTCGAGTATGGCGGTTCCGGCGGTACCCCGGCGCATGTGGCGGCGGTGATTAACGAACTCAGCTACGCCGGCGTTGCGGGCCTCGGGCTCGGCATCAGCCATATAGTCGGCCACTACATCCTCGATGACGGCACTGAGGCGCAGAAGCAGTACTGGCTGCCGAGGATCGCCTCCGGCGAAGTGATCTGCTCCGTCGCGATGACCGAGCCGGGCACCGGTTCCGACCTGCAGGCCGTGCGCACCCGTGCGGTAAGGCACGGTGACAAGTACGTGATCAACGGCGCCAAGACCTTCATCACCAACGGCCAACTGAGCGACATGGTGGCGGTGGTGGCCAAGACCGACCTGAGCGCAGGCGCCAAGGGCACCTCGATCTTCCTGGTCGACACCCGGCTACCAGGTTTCCGCCGTGGCAAGGTCCTGGACAAGGTGGGGCTGACGTCCTCCGATACGTCGGAGATGTACTTCGACGATGTCGAGGTCCCGGCCGACTGCCTGCTCGGCGGCGTGGAAGGCAAGGGCTTCTACACCCTGATGAAGCAGCTGCCCTACGAGCGGGCGCAGCTCGCCATGGCCGCTACGGCCCAGATGGAGCGCGCGTTGAAGCTGACCCTGGAGTACACCCGGGAACGCAAGGTATTCGGCAAGCCGGTGCTGGAGTTCCAGAACACCCGCTTCAAGCTGGCCGACGCCAAGGCCACTGTACTGGCCTCGCGAACCTTCTGCGACTACATGATCCAGGAATGGATCGAGGGCCGACTGGATTCCACCCTGGCGTCCATGGGCAAGTTCTGGCTGACCGAGCGCAACAGCGAGGTGATCGACACCTGCCTGCAGTTCTTCGGCGGCTACGGCTACATGAACGAGTACCCCATCGCCCGCATGTGGGCCGATGCCCGCGTCGCGCGCATCTACGGTGGTGCGAACGAGATCCAGCGCGAGCTGGTGGGCCGTTCGCTCTGAGCGGGTGCGACGTGCGTAGCGCCGTTGTTGGCGCCCTGTGTCGGCGTACCGAAAGGCGCGCCGCACGAGGCATAAACTGGCTGAACAGCTTCCCGAGACTGCCCTGATGACGGACCAACCCACTCACCAGCCCGGCCGGCGCCTGCTGCATACCCGCCAGGTTACCTGCACCGGCTACCTGCGCGACGATGGCCTGATCGAGGTCGAAGGCCGGCTGCTCGACACCAAACCGAGCGACATGGTCGACGTGTACCGCACCGTACGGGCTGGCGAGCCCTTGCACCAGATGCGCGTGGTCATGGTCGTTGATGAAGAGTTCGTGATCCGCAAGGTCAGCGCCGTGACCGAAGCGGCACCGACGCCCGAATGTCCGGGCATCGCCTCCGCCTACGCGGCCCTGGAGGGCCTGCGAATCGGCCCCGGCTTCACTCGGCGGGTCAAGGAGCGCATGGGCGGCATTCAGGGCTGCACCCACCTGACCGAACTGCTCGGCCCCATGGCCACCACCCTGTACCAGAGCAGCATGCCCCTGCAGGTTGAAGCGATGCGGCAACGGGCTGTTGCGGAACCGGGCTACGAGCCGCCCAGGCCCTTCGTCATCGGCGCCTGCCACGCCTACCGTGCCGATGGCGAGCCGGCCCGGCGACTGCAGGAGCAATGGAGCAACTGGCGACGGCAAGCGATGGCCGGCACCGCTGAAACCGAATGATGCGCAAGGACGCCGGAAGGCCCTGAGGGCGCCGCGAACACAGCCTGGCGAACTCCTACAAAAATAAGATCGGAGGTATTTGATGAACATTACTCAAGCGCTGCACCGCCACATGCAACAGCGCCCGCATGCAATCGCCATCCGTAGCCTGGGTCAGAGCGTCAGCTTCGCCCAGCTCGGCGACCGCGTCGCCCGCCTGGCGGGCGGCTTGAAGCGCGTCGGCGTGGTCAGCGGCGACCGCGTCGCCATGCTGTCGATCAACTCCCAGCGCTACATCGAATACTACCTGGCGGTGCCCTGGGCCGACGCGGTACTCAATCCGGTGAACATCCGCTGGAGCCTGGAGGAGATTGTCTATTCCCTGGACGACTCGGAAACCACCGTGCTGATCGTCGACGACAGCTTCAAGGAGCTGGCGCTCAAGGTCGCCGAGAAGTCTAAGACCATCTGCACGCTGATCCATGCCGGCGACGGCGAGGCGCCGCAGGGCATGCTCTCCTACGAAGCGCTGATCGCCGAAAACCCGCCGGTGGAGGATGTGCGCCGGGGCGGCGACGCGCTGCTGGGGATCTTCTACACCGGTGGCACCACCGGTTTCCCAAAGGGCGTGATGCTCAGCCACAACAACCTCGCCTTCTCCTCCATGGCCCTGCGCGACGGTCTGGCCTTCCGCGAGGACAGCGTCTACCTGCACGCCATGCCGATGTTCCACCTGGCTGACCTGTCGGCGATGAACGGCCTGTTCATCAGCGGCGGCACGCACCTGGTGCTGCCGGCCTTCCGGCCCCGGGAGGCGCTGGAGCTGATCAGCCGGGACAAAGCTACCGATACGCTGCTGGCACCGACCATGATCCAGATGCTGCTGGACTGCCGTGAATCGGACCCGGTCGCAGCGGGACTCGACCTGGGCTCGTTGCGCACCATTTTCTACGGGGCATCGCCCATTTCTCCGGCGCTGCTCGAGCGAGTGCGCGGGACCATGCCCTCGGCCGGGCTGGTCCAGGGTTATGGCATGACCGAAATGGCCCCGGCGATAACCGTGCTCGGCGCGCAATACCACTGCGCCGAACACCAGGCCAGCGGCAAGATGTACTCCGCCGGGCGGCCGGTGAGCTGTGTCGAGGTGCGCATCGTCGACAGCGAGGACCGCGAAGTACCGCGCGGCACCACCGGCGAAATCGTGGCGCGCGGACCGAACGTCATGCTCGGCTACTGGAACAAGCCGGAAGCCACCGCCGAAGCCCTGCGCGGCGGCTGGATGCATACCGGCGACGGCGGCTACATGGACGAGGATGGTTTCCTCTACGTCCGCGACCGCCTGAAGGACATGATCGTCAGCGGCGGCGAGAACATCTATTCCGCCGAGGTCGAAGGCGCCATCGCCAGCCACCCGGCCGTGGCGCAGTGCGCGGTGATCGGCATCCCCTGCGCCAAGTGGGGCGAGACGGTGCATGCGGTGATCGTGCTCAAGCCGGGCGCCAAGGCCAGCGTCGAGGACATCGTCGCGCACTGCCGCGAGCGCATCGCCGGCTATAAGTTGCCGCGCAGCGTCGAGTTCCGCGACAGCCTGCCGCTGTCCGGCGTGGGCAAGGTGCTGAAGACCGAACTGCGCAAACCCTTCTGGGAGGGCCACGCGCGCGGCATCGCCTGAAGCCGAGCTGGCCGCAATCGACGCGGCCGGACCTCCAATCATTCCGAAGAGCTTTCCCGTGCCTCGCAAACGAGGCGCGGCGCCCGAGAACTGCCTGAACAGTTGGATCAAGAGCTCTTCCATCCCCGACTTGCAGGAGTACCGAGATGCAAACACTGCAAGGCAAGACTGCCCTGGTCACCGGGGCCGGTCGCGGCATCGGCCGCTGTGTGGCCCTGAAACTGGCCGCCGAGGGCGCCCGCGTGGTGCTCAACGACCTGGACACAGCGCCGGCCGAAGCCGTGCTGGCGGAAATCCGTGCCGCCGGCGGCGAGGCCGTGGCCTGCAACGGCAGCGTCACCGCTGAGGATTTTGCCGAGCGCTTCGTGAACACCGCGGTCGAGCATTTCGGCGGCATCGACATCATCGTCAACAATGCCGGCTACGGCTGGGGCGGGGTGATCCAGAAGGTCACTGACGAGCAGTGGTACGCGATGGTCGACTGCCACATGAGCGCGCCGTTCCGCATCCTGCGTGCGGCCCAGCCGATCATCAGCGCCGCGGCGAAGCAGGAGGCCGCCGAAGGCCGCGAGGTGCTGCGCAAGGTGGTCAATGTCTCGTCCATCCTCGCCGGTGGCGAAGCTGGCCAGGTGGCCTATTCCTCCGCCAAGGCCGGCCTGCTCGGCATGACCCGGACCCTGGCCAAGGAGTGGGGCCGCCTGAAGGTCAACGTCAACGCCGTGGCCTTCGGTTTCATCGACACCCGCCTGACCCGCGTCGAGCCCGGCGCCCAGCTCGGCACTGTGGTGGTCGACGGCCGCGAGCTGCCGACCGGCCTGCGGGAGGGCGGGCTCGATGTACTCAAGCATTCCATCCCGCTGGGCCGCAGCGGCACCCCCGAAGAGGCCGCGGGCGCGGTGTACCTGCTGTGCACTCCCGAATCCGACTATGTCTCCGGGCAGACGATAGTCTGCGGCGGCGGCTACGGCAACATCTGACCCTGAGGATCAATCACCATGCTGGACAACTACCGCTCCCCCTGGATGACCGAAGAACTCGAGCAGTTCGCCGACAGCGTGCGGCGCTTCGTGACCCAGACCCTGGCACCGCAGGAAGAACAGTGGCGCCAGCAGCACCGTGTCAGCCGCGAAGCCTGGCTGGCGATGGGCGAGATGGGCATGATCCTGCCGGACATCCCCATCGAATACGGTGGCTGCGGCGGTACCGCGGCCCATGTGGCCGTGGCCAACCATGAGCTGTTCCATGGAACCGTCGGTGGCGCGACCTTGATGATGAACCACATCGTCGGCCACTACTTGTTGAACGACGGCACGGAGGAGCAGAAGCGCCAGTGGTTGCCGAGGATCGCTTCCGGCGAGGTGATCTGCTCCTTGGCCATGACCGAGCCGGGTACCGGGTCCGACCTGCAGGCGATACGCACCCGGGCGGAAAGGCGCGGTGACAAGTACGTCATCAACGGCGCCAAGACCTTCATCTCCAATGGCCAGATCAGCGACATGGTGGTGGTGGTCGCCAAGACCGACCTGGAGGCCAAGGGCTCCAGGGGCATCTCGCTGTTCATCGTCGACACTGCGACGCCCGGCTTCCAGCGCGGCAAGTGCCTGGACAAGGTCGGCCAGGTGACGGCGGACACCTCGGAAATGTACTTCGACAACGTCGAGGTGCCGGCGGATTGCCTGCTCGGTCGCGTAGAAGGGCAGGGCTTCTATTCGATGATGAAGCAACTGCCCTATGAGCGCGCGCAGATCGCCATCGTCGCGATGGCCGTCATGGAGCGTGCGCTGGAACTGACCCTGGAGTACACCCGGGAACGCAAGGTGTTCGGTCAGCCGGTGCTGGACTTCCAGAACACCCGCTTCGTGCTGGCCGAGGTGAAGGCCACCGTGCTCGCCTCGCGGACCCTGTGCGACCACATGATCCAGCGCTGGGTCGAGGGCGAGTTGGACTCGACCCTGGCCTCGATGTGCAAGTTCTGGCTGACCGAGCGCCAGGGCGAAGTGCTCGACCGCTGTCTGCAGTTCTTCGGTGGCTACGGCTACATGAACGAATACCCCATCGCCCGCATGTGGGCCGATGCCCGCGTGCAGCGCATCTATGGCGGTTCCAACGAAATCCAGCGCGAGCTGGTCGGCCGTTCCCTCTGAAACCGCTGGCCGCCAACGGCCCGACAACACGAACGGAGCTTTGCATGTACATCACCCAAGGGCTGCACCGGCACCTGCAGCAGCGTCCCAGCGCCCGGGCCATTTTCGACCAGGGCCGCAGCCTCAGCTTCGGCCAGCTCGGCGATCGCGTCGCCCGCCTCGCCGGTGCGCTGAAGCGGCTGGGCGTTGCCAGCGGCGACCGCGTGGCGATGCTCTCGCTCAATTCGCAGCGTTACATCGAGTACTACCTGGCGGTGCCCTGGGCCGAAGCCGTGCTCAACCCGGTGAACATCCGCTGGAGCGAGGCGGAGATCGTCTATTCCCTGGACGACTCCGGCACCTCCGTGCTGATCGTCGATGACGCCTTCATCGAGCTCGGTGCTCGGGTGGTGGCGCAGGCGAAAACCGTCCGCACGCTGATCCATGCCGGCGACGGGGATACGCCGCCCGGCATGCTCTCCTACGAGGCACTGATCGAGGCGGCCGTGCCGGTGGAGGACGCGCGCCGTGGCGGCGACTCGCTGCTGGGCATCTTCTACACCGGTGGCACCACCGGCTTTCCCAAGGGCGTGATGCTCACTCACAGCAATATCGGCTTCTCGGCGATGGCTGGCGTGGCCAATGGCGTCTTCGGCGGCGACGAGGTGTTCCTGCACGCGATGCCGATGTTCCACTTGGCCGACTACTGGGCCATGAACGGCCTGTTCATCACTGGCGGCTCGCACGTCGTGCTGCCGTCCTTTGTACCGCAGGTGGTGCTGGAGACAATCGCCCGGGAGCGCGTCACCCAGACCCTCCTGGCGCCGACCATGATCCAGATGCTGCTGGACTGGCGGGACAGCCACCCGGAGGCGACCGTCCTCGACCTCGGCTCGCTGTCCACCATCTGCTACGGCGCCTCGCCGATCACCGCCACCTTGCTAGACCGCGCCCGCCAGGCCTTCCCCGCGGCCGGCTTCTTCCAGGGCTACGGCATGACCGAGCTGGCGCCGCTCGCCACGACGCTCAGCGCCGAATACCACAGTGCCGAGCACCAGCAGAGCGGCAAGATGTACTCGGCCGGACGGCCGGGGGCCTGCGTCGAGGTGCGCATCTTCGATGGCAACGACCGCGAAGTGCCCCGTGGCACCGTCGGCGAGATCGTGGTGCGCGGGCCCAACGTCATGCTCGGCTACTGGAACAAGCCGGAGGCCACCGCCGAAGCCCTGCGCAATGGCTGGATGCACACCGGCGACGGCGGCTACATGGATGACGACGGGTTCGTCTACGTCTGCGACCGGCTCAAGGACATGATCGTCAGCGGTGGCGAGAACGTGTACTCCGCCGAGGTCGAGACCGCCATCGCCAGCCACCCGGCGGTGGCGCAGAGCGCGGTGATCGGCATCCCCTGCGCGCAATGGGGCGAGACGGTGCATGCCGTCATCGTGCTCAAGCCAGAGGCCAGCACCACGGCCGAAGCGATAGTCGCCCACTGCCGCGAACGCATCGCCGGCTACAAGTGCCCGCGCAGCGTGGAGTTCCGCGATGCGTTGCCGCTGTCGGGCGTGGGCAAGGTGCTGAAGACCGAACTGCGCAAGCCGTTCTGGGAAAACCAGCAGCGCGGCATCGCCTGAGTCGCGCTCCTGGAACAAGACAACCAAGAATGATCGAGGAAAACCATGAGCCAGATTCCCGCTACCGATTTCCAGACCATTGCCTTCGAGAAGCCGGCGCCCCACGTCGCACGCATCAGCCTCGACCGGGTGGGAAAGCGCAATGCCCAGGACACCCGCCTGCTCTACGAACTGAACAGCGCCTTCGACTTGGCCAACGGCGACGACGAGGTGAAGGTGATTATCCTCGCGGCGAAAGGCGAGCACTTCTCCGCCGGCCATGACGTAACCGAGGAAAACGCCATGGAAGCCATGGCCGATTACCAGACCGTGGGCACCTGGTGCGGTTTCGGCTGCTGCACCTCTGGCACCGAGGCGCAGATGACCCGGGAAAAGGAAATCTACCTCGGCTTCTCCGAGCGCTGGCGCAACATCGCCAAACCGACCATCGCCCAGGTACAAGGCAAGTGCATCGCCGGCGGCCTGATGCTGGTCTGGCCGTGCGACCTGATAGTCGCCGCCGAGGACGCCCTGTTCATGGACAACACCGTGGCCATGGGCATCTGCGGCGCGGAGTACTTCGTCCACCCTTGGGAGCTGGGCCTGCGCCAGGCCAAGGAATTTCTCTTCACTTCCGGCTGGCTCACCGCCCAGGACGCCTGGCGCATGGGCATGGTCAACCACGTGGTGGCGCCGGAGAAACTGGCTGACTTCACCCTGGCGCTGGCATCGAACATTGCACAGAAGCCGCTGTTCGCGCTGAAGCTGACCAAGGAGGCGCTGAATGCCGCCCAGGATGCCCAGGGCCGCGTCAACGCCATGCAGACCGCCTTCGCCCTGCACCAGGTGTGCCACAGCCACAACCTGATGCGCTTCGGCACGCTGATGGACCCCTCCGGCGCACCGCGCATGACCAGTGCCGCGGCCGCCTCGGGCCAGGTCGGCGCGAAGGACCAATAGGCAGGGTGGGGTGGGGGAGGTCCCCTCTCCATGAGCGGTGGCCGAGCCGGGTCCCGCCTCTAATCTGGTCCCCGGTCGTCCCGACCAACTCACCCTCGGGTTGGCTCTCCGCCTGGAGACGCAGGTCCTTTGGGACCGGCGGCCGGACTGCCTGTAGTGCGTTGTGGTCATCCTTTCCGGGCCTCGCGGCCCGGCTTTTTTTTTGCCAGCAATCAACCATCGGGTGCCAGTCATGAGTTACCAGTCGATTACCTGCGCCAGGGAAGGCGCCGTTGCCGTCATCACCTTGAACCAGCCGAAATCCCTGAATGCGCTCAGCGAAGCCATGCTTCTGGAGGTGCTCGACGCCCTGGCCGAGGTGCGCCGCGACAAGGCGGTACGCGCCTTGTTGCTGACCGCCAACGGCAGGTTGTTCAGCGCTGGTGCCGACCTGGATGCGCTCACCCGGAAGAACGACCTGGGCCTCAGCCGCGGCGAGAACGTCGCCAGGATGATGCGCAACGTGTTCAACAAGGTGACGGCCGAGCTGCGCGAATTGCCGGTGCCGGTCGTGGTCGCGCTCAATGGCGGCGTGGCCGGTGGCGCGGTGGGCATTGCGCTGGCCGGTGATGTCATAGTCGCTGCACGCTCGGCCTACTTCTACCTGCCCTTCGTCACCAAGCTCGGCCTGATTCCTGACCTCGGTGGAACCTGGTTCCTCCAGCGCATGCTGGGCAGCGCACGTGCGCTTGCACTGTCGCTTACCGGCGAGCGCTGGTCGGCGGAACAGGCCGAGCACTGGGGCATGGTCCATGCCTGCGTCGATGACGAGCAATTGCCGGAGACAGCCATGAATCTGGCCCTGCAGCTTTCCCGCCTACCGGCCCATGGCGTGGTTGAGGCGCGCAGGGCGTTCGACGCGGCCAGTCGCAACGACCTGGCGGGCCAGCTCGCCTACGAGGCGGATCGCCAGGGCGAGCTGCTGGATCTGCCGACCTTCGAGGAGGGCGTCCAGGCCTTCTTCGACAAGCGCGAGCCGGAGTTCGCCGGGCGCGATTGAGGCAGGCCGAAGCCGCATCGCCGCCACCCTGCGCTGCGGCATCAGGCCATCGGCCTGAACAGGGCCGGTTCCGCCTGAAACATGAAGACGGGTGTAGAGGTCGATCGACGTGAACCGCAAACTCTCAACACTGTTCGGACCTGCCCGCCTGCTCGACGGCGGAGCCGTGTTCGGCGCCCTGCCTCGTCAGTGCTGGGTCGATTGGCTCAGGCCGGACGACCATAACCGTGTACGGCTGGAGTCCCGGGCACTGCTGGTACAGGAAGCCGGGCGAAACATTCTGGTGCTGGCGGGAAGCGATGCCCTGTTGGCTCCACCGTCACGCACCTGTCGTTGCCAGCCCTATAGGAAGGGGCTGCTCGACGGCCTGCAGGCACTTGGCCTCGGCGAGCGAGATATCCAAGGGGTGGTGCTGACCCATCTGCACGCCTTCCTATCCGCGGAGCTGCAAGCGGCCGTGCACGACGGTGATACGCCACGACTGTTGTTTCCTGCGGCCCGGTACTTTGTCGGCAGGCGCCATTGGATGCGCGCATGCCATCCGCATCCCCGCGACCGGGCTCTGTTCGTTCCACAGCTCCTGGATCACTTGGAGGAAAGCGGCCGTCTAGAACTAATTGAAGGCAGGCAATGCGCCGATTTCGGTACGGACTGGCATTTCCATGTCAGCGACGGTTATACGCCTGGGCAATTGCTGCCTGAAATCGCGATGCCAGGCGGCGCTGTGGTGTTCGCTGGGGATCTAGTGCCGGGCATCCATTGGCTCCGTCTGGATATCACCAGTTCGTTCGATCGCAATCCCGAATACCTAGTCGATGAGAAGGAGCAGTTGCTCGATCATCTCGTGGCTAGCGGCGGACGTCTGGTACTCAGCCGGGACCCTGGCACGGCGATGATCAGAGTGTTACGCGACAGGCAGTCACGCTATCAGCCATACGACCAGCACCCGGCCATCGTGCGCATGGATTGCTAGGCCGGTACGAGGCCGGCCTGGCTTTCGAGTCTATGTCGGCTCGGCTCAGTCGTCTTCCATCTGCTGGCGGGCCGCGATGATCGCTTCGTAGCGCCCGGCCACGCCCAGCTTGGCGTAGATGTTCTTCAGGTTCCACTTGACCGTTTCCAGGCTCAGGTTGAGCGTCTGGGCAATGCGCTTGTTGGACATCGATTGTTCCAGCAATTCGATGATCTGCTGTTCCCGCTTGGTGAGGAGGTTGCTTTCTCCCGCGCTGAGTGCCTGTGCGCCCTGCGGTGTGCCGGAAGGGCTGGGGATCGCCTGCAGGGCTGCGTCGGCCAGGCGCAGGCGGAAGCTCTCCAGCACGGCGTCATCCCGGCAATCCAGGCGCAGCAGCAGCTCGCGCAAGGGTTTCCCTTCATCCAGCAAGGAGCGTATCAGGCCTTTGCGGTAAGCCTGATCGAGAAGCCCACGCAGCAGTTGCATGGCGTCGCTCTCCCGGCCAAGTGCCTCCAGAGCCAGGGCGCGCAGCACACCAGCCTGTGCCTGCCACTGTCCGCGCTGGTAGCGGTCGGCAATCTGTTGGGCGTCGTCGACCAGCTTCAGCGCCTGCTCGGGTTCCTGTCTCGCCAATGTCAGCCGTGCTCGGGAGAGGGTGGCGAGCGCAACGATCTCGGCATCGACTGGCGTCTGCTGGTTCTGATGCTCCTGGGCGAGGCCATCCAGCGCCTTCTGCGGCCCCTCGCTTTGCCGCCAGTCACCATTGCCCAGCAGGATGCGTACTTGCTCGACCAGCATGTTGGCAATACCGCGCGGGCAACCCAGGGCGCGGAAACCGGAGATCTTCCTAGTCAGGTAGTCCAGTGCCCGCTGTGCCCCTTCCTGATGGTATTGCAGGCGTATGTAGCAGACCGCCGTACGAATCATGTAGGTCGGTGTGGAGAAATGCAGCATGCCGAGGCGGTTGGTGATCGCCTCTCGCGCATCGTCGATGCGATCGCCCTCGTAGAGCGCTTCCGCCAGGACCACGGCGCAATTGCAGGCGCTGACCGAACCTTTGCCATGGAACCGTTCAGCGCGGTGCAGCGCGTCGCTGGCCAGACGCTCGGCTTCCAGGATGTCGCCCTCGATGAATGCCGCATGGGCCCCCGTGGCCTGGAAGATCAAGGCGATCTCGTCAGTGCTGGCGTGCAACGGTCGCGTACGTGGCGCGTTGAAGTATTGTCGAGCCCGGTCATGCATCCCCATGTACGCGAGGCACATGAGGTACATGGCGCTGCGTACCTGTTCGTAGAGCGGGTGGGTGAACTGCCGGCCTTCCAGAGTCTCGAGCAAGGCGAAACAGCGGGCCAGGTCGTCGCGCTGCAGTGCGATGGTTGCCCTGACCAGGCTGATGTGCGGCGTCCAGGTCGTGGTCGTCTGGGTTGTTTCGAGCGCGTTAAGCCAGGTTTCCGCCTTGTCGGTCTGCACCAGCAGCAGGCAGCTCCAAGCCCCCATGAGCAGGATACCGGGGTGCTGGGCCAGCCGCTCCAGAGGCACGCTGTCGAGCCAGCGCGTGTACTGATTGAGGTTGCTGACGCTGTGGTAGGAGCCTTGGGAGCGCTCCAGCAATTCGATGAGGACATCCAGGTCTTCGCAGAGGATGGCATGGCGCGCGGCCTCGGCAATCAGGCCGGCGCCCTCGAACCATTGCGCAGCCTTGCGGTGCAGGAGGCCAACATCGACTGGCGAGGCGGCCAGGCGTTGACCGAGGAACTCGGCGAACAAGGGATGCAGCCGGTACCACTGATGCCCACCCTCGTTTCCGGCCGGCAGCACGAACAGGTTCTGCGTCTGGAGCGTTGCAATCAGCTCCGATGCATCAAGCGAGTCCGCCACATGAGCCGCGACGGCCGCATTGAAGCGACGGAGAATCGCGATCTTTTGCAGGAAGTCGATCAGCGCCTGCGGCAGTGGGGCGAGGACTTCCTCGGCCAGATAGTCGGCAAGTCCCGCCTGGTATTGCGGCAAGGGAGTCAGCGCCTGTTTGCGGGGGCTGCCTTTCAGTGCGTTCGCCATCAGTTGCAGTCCGATCGGCCACCCGGCGGCGATGTCGTGAATCGAATGGGCAACATCCAGTTTGACGTCGTCGCCCAGGCAGGCTTTGAGGAATGCCTCTGACTCCCGGAAGCTGAAGCCCAGTTCGGAACTGGCGATCTCGCACACTTCCCCCATGCCGCGGAGCCTGCCCAGCAGGAGGCCAGGCATGTCACGCGAGGCAAGCACAAGGTGAAGGTTGGTGGGAGCCCGGTCGATCAGCAGTTGCATCATCGCAGTGATGCGCGGGTCCCTGGCATGCTGGAAGTCGTCGAGGATCAGGTACAGGCGTGCGCTGACCCGTGCGATGGTATTGATCAGTACCGATGCAAAGGCCCGCGCACCTTCCTGCGTACCGGCCTCGAGCAGTTTGAACAGGTTGTCTTCCAGCGGCAGGCCCGCTTGCAGCAGGGTGCCCAGCAGGTCGGCGCCGAAGAGGCTCAAGGTCTCGTCTTCAGGCGCCAGCGATAGCCAGGCCACATCGGCCCCCTCCCGGATCAGGATTTGCCTCCACTGCGCCAGCAGGGTGGTCTTGCCATAGCCGGCACCGCCGGTCACCAGCACCAGGCGGGCGTTGTGTGCCTTGCCCAGGCGTTCGAGCAGCTGCTCGCGTGGCACCGCATGGCTGCTGATGCGAGGCGGTGCGAACTTGGTGGTGATCAATTGGGGCATCGGGTTCATGAAGCGACACTTGTTGTAATTCGATGAAGGGGGTGATCGCCCGTAGTGGAGTGGGTACACCCCATGCATGGCATGGATGCTGCGCAGGACAGTTATTTACCAATAACCGCTCCGGCATGAAGACTTCAAGAGCTACCTCCAAGCGCAAGGATACTCCCCTGCTCAACCTGTAAGGGTACAAGGTCCCGGTGACCTGGCCACTTCCTGCAATGGGCCAGTGGCCGCTGGTGAGCGTCGCCTGGCGTATCGCGGCGTTCGCTGATGGGTGGGGGTGGGGAATTCACCCCTACTCGAGTGGGGGCGAGCCGCGATCGGCTGGCTACCTTGCCGGACAGTTCCTTACCAATGCAGATCACGCATCGACCGGGTTTGGCGAAAGCCTGCCGCTGTCCGTTGTCGGCAAGGTACTGAAAACCGCGTTACGCAAGCCTTTCTGGCCGATCCGGAGGCACGGTGTCGCGTGACTCCCCGCGTGGCTGCTGCCAGGGGGCGTCCACAGTTCCAGAACGAGGAAGAATGATGAAAAGGCCTGAAGGCAAAGTGGCTCTGGTCACCGGTTCTGGTCGCGGTGTACCTGCTGCGCATAGCCGAATCCGATTATGTCTCCGGGCAGACCCTGGTCTGTGGCGGGGGGCCTTGGGAACTCTGATCACCGTGGCTCGCCGGCTGTTCAGCGCTCTCATTGCAACGGATGCCGTACTGCACTCGGTACTTCGCATGATTCGTACGTCGCCGGAGGTCCGGAGTTTCACGACAACAGCGGCGCCAGGCGCCGCCCACAGGAGCAATGCATGGTTATGAATTTCTCTGGTCAGGTCGCCCTGGTCACTGGCGCGGCAGGCGGCATCGGGCGCTCGACCGCCCAAGCGTTCGCTGCCGAAGGTCTCAAGGTGGTTGTCAGCGATCTCAACGTCGAAGGGGGCGAGGAGACGGTGAGGCTGATCCGGCAGAATGGAGGGGAGGCGGCATTCGTTCGCTGCAATGTGGCGAGCGAAGCCGAGGTGAAGTCGCTGGTGGAACGGACCGTGGGCCTTTACGGCCGACTCGATTACGCCTTCAACAACGCGGGTATCGAGCGGGAAAAGGGACGCATGGCCGACAGCAGCGAGGCCGTGTTCGACTCCATCATGGACGCCAACGTCAAGGGCGTCTGGCTGTGCATGAAGCACCAGCTGCAGCAGATGCTCGCCCAGGGCGGTGGTGCCATCGTCAACACGGCTTCGGTCGCCGGCCTGCAGGGGGTGGTGAAGATGGGTATCTACGCGGCCTCCAAGCATGCGGTGATTGGCCTGACCCGGTCGGCAGCGATTGAGTACGCGAAGAAGGGCATCCGGGTGAATGCCATTTGTCCTGGAGTGATCGACACACCGATGTATCGGCAGATGGCCGAGCACGACCCGCAAATACCGGAGCGGTCCGCCGCCATGCACCCGATTCGTCGCGTGGGGCAGCCCGAAGAGATCGCCGCCGCCGTGCTGTTCCTGTGCAGCGACGGCGCCAGTTTCACCACCGGCCAGGCGCTGGCGGTGGACGGCGGCATGACCGCCGCCTGACCGCGGCGGATGCGACGACCATCGCGTCGGCGATGCCGGCGGAGCAACCGGTGTTCCACTCCATCTGAAGAGACTGTACACAGCATGACAATTTCGTCTCCCATTCCCCCGAATTTCGCCACCGCCCTCGACTTCAGCGGCAAGACCGTGCTGGTGGTCGGTGGCTCCAGCGGTATTGGCAATGGCATCGCCCAGGCCTTCCGCCGCCTCGGTGCCGAGGTACACGTCTGGGGCACACGGGCCGGGGCCGGCGACTACCACCCGGACGAGGGCTCCGACCTGACAGGCCTGCACTACGCCCAGGTGGATGTGTCCACCCAGGCTGCCATCGAGGCCGCCCAGCCCGCCTTTGAGCGTCTCGACGTACTGGTGCTTGCCCAGGGCATCGTCCTCTACAAGCGCGCCGAGTTCGCCATGGAAGGCTTCGACAAGGTGGTGCAGGTCAACCTGGCCAGCCAGATGGCCTGCGCACTGAAGTTCCAGCCGATGCTGCGCGAGAGCCGGGGTTCGGTGGTGACTCTCAGTTCCACCACCGGTTTCCGTTCCGCGCGTGGCAACCCGGCCTATTCGGCCTCCAAGCACGCGGTCGTCGGCCTGACAGCCAGCCTCGGAGAGGCCTGGGCGGGCGAGGGTATCCGCGTCAACGGCATCGCTCCCGGGCTGGTCGAGACCAAGCTGACCAAGGTAACCACCGAGGTCCCGACGCGCCTCGCCGCGTTGCTTGGCCGCATCCCGCTCGGCCGTACCGGGCTTCCCGAGGAAATGGCCGGTGCCGTCGTCTTCCTCGCGTCGCCCTTGGCCTCCTACATCGTCGGACAGACCTTGATCGTCGACGGCGGCCTGACCCTGGCCTGACCCTGATTTTTCTGGAGAACTACCCATGAGCTGGTCTTTTGAAACCGATGCCGAATTCCAGGCGCAACTCGACTGGATCGATGAATTCGTCCGTACCCGCGTCGAGCCCCTCGACCATGTGCTGGACTGCGCCTACGACGTGAAGAACCCAGCCAATATTCGCCTGGTGCGGCCGTTGCAGCAGGAGGTCAAGGCCCGTGGTCTTTGGGCATGTCACCTGGGCCCCGAGCTTGGCGGGCAGGGCTTCGGCCAGGTGAAACTGGGGCTGATGAACGAGATTCTCGGCCGCTCCGATTTCGCACCGATCGTCTTCGGCTGCCAGGCGCCGGACAGTGGCAACGCCGAAATCCTCGCCCACTTCGGCACGCCCGAGCAGAAGAAGCGCTGGCTCGAGCCGTTGCTGGCCGGCGAGATCGTTTCCTGCTTCTCGATGACCGAGCCCCAGGGCGGCGCCGATCCGCAGGTATTCACCACCACCGCGGTGCGTGACGGTGACGAATGGGT
The DNA here is from genome assembly GCF_900103845.1 of Pseudomonas jinjuensis. Taxonomy (GTDB): domain Bacteria; phylum Pseudomonadota; class Gammaproteobacteria; order Pseudomonadales; family Pseudomonadaceae; genus Pseudomonas; species Pseudomonas jinjuensis. The sequence goes on along the minus strand of NZ_FNIJ01000006.1, from coordinate 11,250 downwards.
GATCAATGGCGAGAAGTGGTTTTCCTCCAGCGCACGCTTCGCGGAGTTCTTCATTGTCATGGCGGTGACCGATCCGGATGCACCGTTGATTTCCGCACAGTCGATGTTCATTGTCCCGGCCGGCACGCCCGGCCTCGAAATCATCCGCGACGTAGGCTTCGCCTCTGAGAAGGTGCCCACCCATGGCTACCTTCGCTACAACAGCGTGCGTGTGCCGGCCGACCACATCCTCGGTGGCGAAGGCCAGGCCTTCGTGGTGGCCCAGACCCGCCTGGGCGGCGGCCGTATCCACCATGCGATGCGCACCATCGGCGAGTGCAAGGCGATCCTCGACATGACCTGCGAGCGTGTGCTCTCGCGGGTGACCAAGGGTGAGCGCCTGGCGAAGAAGCAGCTGGTGCAGGACAAGATCGCCGACAGCTGGATGGAGCTGGAGCAGTTCCGCCTGCTGGTGCTGCGCACGGCCTGGCTGATCGACAAGCACCAGGACTACAAGCGGGTGCGCAAGGATATCGCCGCGGTCAAGGCACTGATGCCCAAGGTGCTTCACGACATCGCGGCACGAGCCCTGCACCTGCATGGTTCGATCGGGGTCTCCGACGAGATGCCGTTCGTGCACAGCGTGATCAACTCCTTCTTCCTCGGCCTCGCCGACGGCCCCACCGAAGTGCATAAGGTCACTGTGGCGCGCGAGGTGCTGGCCGGCTACCAGCCGACGACCGATCTGTTCCCCTCCTATCACCTGCCGCGTCAGCGCGAAAGAGCTCTCGGCCTGTACGGCGATTCCCTCGAAGACTTGCAGGCAGTGCTGTGACCTATCCGATGCAAGAGGGATGAGTGATGAGTGATCTGGCAAACGGCCTGCGCTGGCAGGCACTAGTGGACATTGAACGGCTGATCGGGTGGATGGATGAGCAGGGGCTGGGTGAGGGCCCCATCGTCGGTGCGCAGTCGCTGGCCGGCGGCACCCAGAATCTGCTGTTGCGTTTTCAGCGTGGCGGGCGCGACTTCGTGTTGCGCCGCCCGCCGCTGCATCCGCGGGTCGATGGCAACAGCACCATGCGCCGCGAGATGCGGGTGCTCGCGGCCCTTAAGGACACCGAGGTGCCGCACGCCGGTTTTATCGCCGGCTGTGAAAGCGTTGAGGTACTGGGCTCGGCCTTTTACCTCATGGAACCGGTCGAGGGCTTCAACGCCTGCGCCGAGATGCCGGAACTGCACGCCAGCGATCCTGCCATCCGGCACGCCATGGGTTTGGCATTGGCGGATGGCGCGGCGGCCTTGGGGCGGGTGGATCTGAAGGGCGTTGGCCTGGCCGATCTGGGCAGGCTCGACGGATTCCTCGAGCGTCAGGTACCGCGTTGGAAGGCACAGTTGGACGGTTACGCCGAGTACGCCGGGTGGACCGGCACGGCAGCGCTGGGTGATGTGGCAAGTATCGGCCGCTGGCTGGAGGAGAAGCGGCCGAAGTCGTTCCTGCCGGGGCTGATGCACGGCGACTACCATCTGGCCAATGTCATGTTCCGCAAGGATGGCCCCGCACTGGCCGCGGTCGTCGACTGGGAAATGACCACGGCGGGCGACCCGTTGCTCGATCTGGGTTGGATGCTGGCTACCTGGCCGGACGCCAATGGTGTATCCGCTGGGCCGGCAGCACCCCAACCCTGGGTGGGCTTCCCCAGGGCCGATGAATTGGTAGCCCGGTACGCCAAGGGCAGCCAGCGAGACCTGGACAATGTGCACTGGTACGCCGTGCTGGCCTGCTACAAACTGGGCATCGTTCTGGAAGGTACCCATGCCCGTGCGTGCGCCGGTAAGGCTCCGCGCGAGATTGGCCAGCAACTCCACGCTACCGCGCAAAGGCTGTTCGAGCGCGCCGCGCAGTGGATCGCCGGTCGTCCCTAATGGCAGCAGGACGTGCCATCCCGGTCAGGGACTTTTGCGGGAAGTCGTTGAAAACCGTCAGGTTGCGTAGGACATCGGTTGCAGCGAGCGCCCTAGGTTATGTTAGAAAAATCAGTGAGTTACGAGGTCGACCACTGGCATGGGGTGCGAGGGGTAGAGTGTTAGAATCACTCCGTCCCACCCAAACTCTCGAAGAAGCTCAAGCACTTAGCAGCTTGAGCTTTTTGTTTCAGCGACGTGCGCAAACTTGCTCAAAATGCGCTCAGAACGATTCACTCCGGACCTGGTCGTCAAGGTGTAGTTGGCATTCTTTGCAGTCTTTTCGCTCGGGGGTAACCGGCCAGCTCTTCGGATGAGTAATTCAATTCAAACTCAGCCCGGAGGCAATGGTTATGGCGAAACTAAGCTTCTTCCTGAAAAGCGCTCTGGAGCATACGGCGCTCCTGCGGAGACCTGACCGGTAAGTAGCCCCTGAGCGAGAAATGACGCATCAGAATTAATACCGAATCTTTCCAGGAGGCACACCGTTGGCGACTCCCCCCCTCCGCACCATTCAATAGGCGACTTGGCTGATATCCAGATCGGCTTCAGATGACTTCCATTGGCTCTTCGAAGGAGCTACGCCATCGACAGCGGGAAAATGCCTGCCGGAGCTGTGGAGTCCAGTGTTCACGGAATGGAACTCTGAGAGCTGGCTGATAGGCCTACCAAGGGCTTCGTTGCGGAATTACCGTTGCTTCCGTTGGCGACTGAAGGTCGCATCGCAGGCCAGGTCGTTGACTAGTCTTTTCAATCTCCGCAGTGGAATTGCGGGGCCGCGGTTCGGCTGCAATGGCCAGGATGGCCGATTTCCGGGAAGGTGCTGACCGAAGGTCGTCATCTCTGGCAAACCGTTCATGTGAGGAGAGCTGCCTTGAATGAATCTCCCAGGATCAATGTGTTGGGTATCTCCGGCAGTTTGCGGCGTGGTTCGTTCAACACCGCAGCGCTTCGGGAGGCCAGCAACCTGGCGCCGGCGGGCATGAGAATCGAACTGGCGGATATCACGGAGATCCCCTTGTATGACGAGGATGTCTACGCGAAAGGCTTTCCTCCCGCCGTCGAGCACCTGCGCGAACAGATCCGGGCTGCCGATGCGCTGCTCATCGCCACGCCGGAGTACAACTATTCAGTGCCAGGGGTGCTGAAGAACGCCATCGACTGGGTTTCGCGTCCGCCGGATCAACCATTCGCCGGCAAGCCTGTCGCCCTGATGGGGGCCAGTGCCGGTCGTTTCGGCACGGCAAGGGCGCAGTACCACTTGCGGCAGAGCATGGTCTTCCTGGACATGCGCCCGCTCAACCGGCCCGAACTGATGATCTCCACCGCCCAGAAGGTGTTCGATGACCGGGGCCGCCTCACCGACGAGACGACCCGCGAGTATCTCCGCGGACTGCTCATGGCGCTCCAGGACTGGACCTTGAGTCACCGGAAATAAGCAGCCCCGGAGAAGAGAGACCAAGCGATGAGCACCCACGAAACACAATGCGAACTGTCATCCTCCTACGACTGTCCGTTGAACGATGGCAATCGGTCCATACAGCGAATCGTCGCCCGCGCTGCCGAGATTGGCGGCGGAATCCCGGTCAGCCGGTTGCTCCCCTCACGCCATAGGCGCATGGTCGGCGCCTGGTGTTTCCTCGACCATGCCGGCCCGGCGATCTTCGAATCCGGCGACGGTTTGCGCGTGGGACCACATCCGCATATCGGCCTGCAAACCTTCACCTGGATGATCGAAGGCGAAGTGCTTCACCGCGACAGTCTGGGCAATGCCCAGGTGATCCGTCCTGGCCAGGTGAACCTGATGACCGCCGGTTACGGGATCACCCACACCGAAGAGACCCTGCCAGGCGAGAGCCGTCTGCATGCCGTGCAGTTGTGGATTGCCTTGCCGGCGTCTGAGCGCGAACGAGCGCCGGTGTTCACTCACCATGCCGATCTGCCCCGGTGGCAGTCGGAGGGCTTCGGTTTCACGCTCCTCGCCGGGAGCTTCGAACAGCGCACCTCGCCGGCCGCTACCTTCTCGCCGCTGGTTGGTCTCGATCTGGCGGCGAACGACGCTGCGAGCACCAGGCTGAATCTCGATCCCGGCTTCGAATATTGCGTCCTGCCCCTGATCGGCGAATGGCGGGTGAATGGCACGGCTTTCGCCGCGAACGAACTGGCCTATCTCGGGCGGGGACTGGAGTCGCTCGAGCTGGAAGCTCCCGCCGGGGCAAGGGCCGTCCTGCTCGGTGGCGTGCCGTTCACGGAGGAAATCTTCCTGTGGTGGAACTTCGTGGGGCACAGCAGGGAGGAGATCGCCCTGGCCCAGCGTGAATGGGAGGAGGGGAGTGCGAGGTTCGGCGAGGTGGTCGGATTCGATGGACCGCGTCTGATTGCACCGCCTCTTCCCTGGCGGGCATGAGCCCCTTCGAGAATGGATGCTCGTATCGCCGAGCGACACCTTCTGCTCGTCTTTTGGGATTTGGCCGCCGCTCCGGGCCCGTGAGTACGACGCTCGTGGCAACACCAAGGCCGACGAGTACCGCTCGATAGTTGATTACCCCACCAGCCTGTTCCGAGAAGTTGATGACCCCTCCTTCCGGAGAGGCGCTGCCACTTCGCGCAAGAATCACCGCTTCCGCTACTGCCAGGCCATGGCAAGCCCTTCCCCGGCACACCGGCGACAGCGGAGGCACCGGTTGCGGTCAGTCGCTATATGGGCAGGCAGGGCGAGCGCTTGATCTCCTTCAGCGAGAAACCGGTGTACATCTCCTTGACGTTGCCCAGGGGGCGGATGCGATGCAGGGCGAGTTCGTGGAACGCCGCCATGTCCTTCACGACGACCTGCAGCAGGTAGTCGTAGCGCCCCGAGACGGTGTGGCAGGCCACTACGTTCGGCAGTTTCTGGATGCCCTGTTCGAACTTCTGCATCGCCTCCTCGGAGTGGGAGTCCAGCGTGATGCTGATGAAGGCGAAAAGGCCGAGTCCCAGGGCTTCCTGGTTCAAGGTGGCGTGATAGCCGACGATGACCTCTTCTTCCAGGCGCTTGAGCCGTTTCCAGCAGGCGGGTGGCGACAGGTTGATCCTGGATGCCACCTCCGCGTTGGTCAGCCGGCCATTGATCTGAAGTATTTCCAGGATCGCCCGATCGATGCTGTCCAGTTCTGCCATGCCTTGTCCTCCCGTTGATGGTCCGGTCCGCCTCACCCGCGTCAGCTCTGCGCTTTGGGGGGATTGGATAATTTTATTAACCAGAAACAGGAAAAAACAAAATAAAAGGAAAGAACATTTCCTGATCAAAAAAATAACATTCAGCCACGGCCCGAGCTTTCTCCGCAGCGCTGATGTCCCTTCCACCACGTCTTCGGCACGGAGACAGGCCGCCTCAGCCCAACAAGAACAAGTAGCCCCCGGAGGCAGCTGTGAGCCTATTCAGAACCAAGAACCTCGATGCGATGGTCATGAGCAGCCAGGCACCTGGCGGATTGAAGAAGGTCCTCGGGCCTTTCGATCTGGTGTTGATCGGCATCGGTGCAATCGTCGGTACGGGTATCTTCGTGCTGACCGGAACGGGGGCATTGACCGCCGGTCCCGCCCTGACCATTTCCTTCGTCATCGCCGCCCTGGCCTGTGCCTTCGCCGCGCTCTGCTACGCCGAATTCGCCTCGTCGGTACCCGTTGCCGGCTCCATCTACACCTACAGCTACGCCACCCTGGGCGAACTGGTCGCCTGGATCATCGGCTGGGATCTGATGCTCGAATATGGCCTGGCCAGTTCAGCGGTGTCCGTGGGCTGGTCCGGGTACTTCCAGTCGCTGCTGAGCGGCTTCGGGATTTTCCTGCCGGCTGAACTCACGGCGGCTCCGGGGGCGGTCCCCGGCGTGGAAACCTGGATCAACCTGCCCGCGTTCCTGATCATGATCGGCCTGACCGCCATGCTGTCGTTCGGCATTCGCGAATCGGCGCGGATCAACAACCTGATGGTGGCGATCAAGATCGCCGTGGTCCTGCTGTTCATCGTGGTGGGTGCCAACCATGTGCAGCCGGCCAACTGGCAGCCGTTCGCACCCTACGGCTACAGCGGCATCTTCAGCGCAGCGGCTCTGGTGTTCTTCGCCTTCATCGGATTCGACGCCGTATCGTCGGCGGCCGAAGAGGTCAAACGCCCGGACCGCGACCTGCCCATCGGCATCATCGGTTCGCTGGCGGCCTGCGCCATTCTCTACGTCGCGGTCTCCATGATCATGACGGGGATCGTTCCCTACCGTGAGTTCCTCGGCGTGGACCACCCGGTATCCCTGGCGCTGCAGCGCGCCAACGAAAACTGGTTCGCCGGCTTCATCGACCTGGGTGCCATCCTCGGCATGACCACGGTGATCCTGGTGATGGCCTACGGGCAGACCCGCATCATCTTCGCCATGTCGCGCGATGGTCTGTTGCCCCAGCGCCTGGCCAGCGTTCACCCCAGCTTCGGCACGCCGTTCTTCGCCACCTGGATGGTCGGCATCGTGTTCGGCCTGGTGGCCGCGCTCGTTCCCCTGAGCGTCCTCGCCGAGCTGATCAACATCGGCACCCTGGCTGCCTTCTGCCTCATCGCCGTCGCGGTGATGGTGCTGCGCAAGAACCGTCCGGATCTCCCGCGGGCCTTCCGCTGCCCGGCCGTCCCCGTCGTGCCGCTGCTGGCCATCGGCTTCTGCCTCACGCTGATGACCTTCCTGCAGGCCGCCACCTGGATCGCCTTCGGCGGCTGGCTCCTCATCGGCCTGGCGGTGTATTTCGGCTACGCACGCAAGCGTTCCCTGCTGAACTGACACCCGGCCCGCCCCATCCGAAGCCGCTGGCACGCAGGATGGGGCGGGCGACAGGGATGCGGAAGGGCCGTAACGCCAGGGCTGGGGAAAACGTCAGCTAGCGTACTCGGCAGTCCTCACCCGTGCTGTATCCCCGCCCGCTTCAGCAACTGCTTGCAGCGCTCCGACAGATGCACCACCCGCAGGTGCTTTCCGGCCCTGTCATAGCGTTCCCGCAGAGTCTTCAGCGCGGCGATGGCCGAGTAGTCGACGAAGCTCAGATGCTGGCAGTCCAGGGTGACCTGCGCCGGATCTCCCGCCGGGTCGAACTGTTCGAGGAAGGGCGTGGTCGAGGCGAAGAACAGGGTGCCGTGGATGCGGTACAGCTTGCTGCCGTCGGTTTCCAGGTGGCTGTCGGCGTACAGTTCGCGGGCGTGCTTCCAGGCGAATTCCAGCGCGGCGATGACGATGCCGCAGAGCACCGCCGTCGCCAGGTCGGTGAAGACGGTGATGACGGTCACCGCGATGATGACCAGCACGTCGCTCGGCGGCACCTTGTTGATCACCCGCAGCGAGGCCCAGGCGAAGGTCTGCTGGGCGACCACGAACATCACCCCGACCAGCGCGGCGAGCGGAATGCGTTCGATCAGCGGGGAAAGGAACAGCACGAACAGCAGGATCATCACCCCGGCGACCACACCGGAGAGACGGCCCCGGCCGCCGGAGCTGAGGTTGATCACCGTCTGGCCGATCATGGCGCAGCCGCCCATGCCGCCGAACAGCCCGGAGACCATGTTGGCCGCGCCCAGCGCCACGCACTCGCGATCCGGATAGCCGCGGCTTTCGGTGATCTCGTCGGTGAGGTTCAGGGTCAGCAGGGTTTCCAGCAGGCCGACCATCGCCATGAGCAGCGCATAGGGGGCGATGATGCGCAGGGTGTCCAGGTTCCACGGCACTTCCGGCAGGGTCAGGGCGGGCAGGCCGCCGGCGATGTGCGCCATGTCGCCGAGGGTGCGGGTCGGCAGGCCGAGCAGGTAGACCAGCAGGCCCACGCCGAGGATCGCCACCAGCGCCGGGGGTACGGCGCGGGTCAGGCGCGGCAGCACGTAGACGATGGCCATGGTCAGCGCCACCAGGCCGAGCATCAGGTACAGCGAGGTCCCGCTCAGCCAGGTTTCGCCGGCCCTGAAATGCTCCATCTGGGCCAGCGCGATGATGATCGCCAATCCGTTGACGAAACCGAGCATCACCGGGTACGGCACCATGCGCACCAGCTTGCCGAGGCGCAACAGGCCGAAGGCGATCATGATCAGCCCGCCCAGCAGCACGGTGGCCAGCAGGTACTGCACGCCGTGCTGCACCACCAGCGCGACTATCACCACGGCCATCGAGCCGGCCGCGCCGGAGATCATTCCCGGACGGCCGCCGAACAGGGCGGTGAGGGTGCAGATGATGAAGGCGCCATACAGGCCCATCAGCGGGTTGAGATGGGCGACCAGTGCGAAGGCGATGCACTCCGGGACCAGGGCGAAGGATGTGGTGAGTCCGGCCAGGACATCGGCGCGCAGACGGGCTGGTTTCATGGCTTACCTGAGGTGCTGCTGGGATCGAAAGGGGCGGGAATGGTACGGAAATGCCGGCGGCCGGGCCAGTCATTGCCACCGGTCGCTATCTCTGAACGACAACGGCTCCGGCCCATTCAACAAGATGTCACTCTTCTTTATTAAGAGGCACTCGCCATGAGTATTCAGAATCAGGGGCAGCCGGGCCAGGGGCCCAATCCGGGGCAGCCCGAGCGGACTCCCGGGCAGGGCGAAAGCCCGGGCCGGGGCGATCAGCCGAATCCCGCGCCACACCCGTCGGACAGGCCGGGCGATCCCAACTGGTTGCCGGAACAGGAGCCGCAACCGGGACAGGTTCCTCCTCCGGAGAAATCGCCTGGGCCGCAAGGCGGCAGTCCGATGCAGAAGCCCGACAACGGCCGGGAAGACGATATGGAGCAGCCGCCGGAGTACGAACGGCGGATAGAGGAGTAGGGGGCTGCCCATTCTGAATGGACGTGGAGCGTTGGGGGATGGATTCCGACGCGGGAAAGACGGGGGCCAGAAAATGCCGAAGCCGCCAGGTTCGACTGGCGGCTTCTCGTCGCCATCAGCCGGCTTTCTTGGCCGTTAGCGCTGCAGCTGCAGTCCCACCCAGTGCCGGTCCGCGACGATGCGCGAGGCCTTCATGGGCATGCTCCTGCACGGAGCGCCGGTTACCCGGCGGCAGGTGGGACAGGCCGTCCAGCGTTTCCTCGCGCAGGCTGCGGAGCAGGGTATAGCTCATGAACATCATCAGGATGGCGATGGGCAGCGCTACCACGATGCTGGCCATCTGGATGGCCTTGAGGCCGCCCGCCAGCAGAAGGCCGGCGGCAATGGCGCCTTCCAGGATGCACCAGAGCAGCCTGATCCAGCCGGGTGGGTTGGTACTGCCCAGGGCGTTCAGCGTGCAGAGCACCTGGGTTCCCGCGTCGGCGGTGGTGACGAAGTGCACGGCGAGCAGCAGGCAGACGAGGATGGACAAGGCTCCACCGACCGCCGGGCCATCCAGTTTCTCCAGCAGGGTGAACATGGCGGCGGTGTGATCCTTCCTGGTCGCCTGGAGAACGGCCCCTCCCTCGAACTTGTCCTGTTCCTGGATCTGTTCGCCGCTGGTGATCGCCTGCTGATATTGCTGGCGATCGGTCTGCTCGCTCTTCAGGGCGGAGCCGCCGAAGACGGCCATCCAGAGGATGGTCACCAGCGTGGGCACGAAGAGGGCGCCCGCCACCAGTTCACGGATGGTGCGGCCCTTGGAGATGCGTGCGATGAACAGGCCCACGAACGGACCCCAGGTCATCCACCAGGCCCAGTAGTAGGCGGTCCACCAGTTCTGCCAGTCGCTGTCCTTCTGGGTGTCCATCCACAGGCTCAGGGCCGGCAGGTTCTGCAGATAGTCGCCGGTGGATTCGAACATCAGGTTGAGGATGTAGCGGGTCGGACCGATGGCCAGGACCACCAGCATCAGGGCGAACGACAGGTACATGTTCAGCGTCGAGATCCGCTTCATGCCCTTGGAGAGGCCGGCCAGCAGCGAGAAGGACGCAATGACGGTGACGATCAGGATGATGGTGAGCTGCAGGCCGATGCTGATGGGCAGGCCGAATATCTGATGAAGCCCGGTATTGATCTGCGCGACGCCCAGGCCCAGCGACTGGGAAACGCCGAAGGCGGTGATGGCCACGCCCATGATGTCGACGATATGGCCGATCCAGCCATAGATGCGGTCGCCGATGAGCGGGTAGAGCAGTGAGCGAAGCGCCAGCGGCAGGCCCTTGCGATAGGCGAAGTAGGCCAGGCTCAGGCCGATCAGGGCGAAGATCGCCCACGGATGGAAGCCCCAGTGGAACAGGGTGATGCGCATCGCCATGCTGGCGGATTCATCGGTCAGCCCGGTGGAAAACGGGTTGCTGGCGTAGTGCAGCATCGGCTCGGCGACGGACCAGAAGATCAGGCCGATGCCCATGCCGGCGCTGAACAGCATGGCGATCCAGGAAGCGAAGCTGAACTCGGGCTCGTCGTGGTCGGCGCCCAGCTTCAGGTGCCCGAACCGGCTGGTGGTGATGTACAGCAGAAGGCACAGGATCCCGCTTGTCAGCGCCAGGTAGTACCACTTGAAGTTGTTGAGGATGAATGTCGAGGCCGATTCGAAGGTCTTCGCGGCTTGTTCGTCCGTGAACGCGCAGAACAGTACGAACAGGATCACGGTGGCTATCGAGGTGAGGGTTACATGAGGGTTGAGGCCTTTCAACAGGCCTGATTCTGCGCGCATTGTGTCCCCTTTTGTTTTTGTACAAGGGTGGACGGCCTTGCTGAGGCGAGCGAGGGCCGGGCATGGTGTCTCCTTGAGAAACCGTTCCACCATTGGATGAACTCAGATCGATGCCCTGAGATGTGGCAACAAGATGTTGGAAGCCGACCGGTCGCCAACTCATCCTCATCAAATCATCACCGGAACGCATAGATACAGAGGTGCGTGTGCCGCTGCATATCCAATTGCGGCTGCGTCCTGCCAAGGAGCGCCGGTTGGGCTGAATGAGCGTTTGTTCGGTCGTGCAGGCGTATCCCTGGTTTGAGAATTTTCAAAAAAGTCGTTGACGGGAATTTCCAGGTCCCTATAATGCGCCCCACTCCAGTCGACGACGCCGACGAAGTTCTTGAAAATCAAGCACTTAAGCGTGGTGAGGTGGTTGGAGTGGTGGTTGGCGACGATCATCGAGGTGCTTGACAGTGAAACTGATTGCTGTAGAATGCGCCTCCCGCTGATGCGAAGGTCTCGACCTTCACGGAAGCGCAAGCGATTGAGTAGAAACGAAAATTTCGAAAATAACGCTTGACGGAAAGAGAGGTTAGCGTAGAATGCGCGCCTCGGTTGAAGCGAAGGCCTCAACCAACTGCTCTTTAACAAGTCGAATCAAGCAATTCGTGTGGGTGCTTGTGAGATAAGA
>NZ_FNIJ01000008.1 GCF_900103845.1 Pseudomonas jinjuensis | reverse complement strand
ATCGGCGGATGATGCTGGCGCATCATTCGCCCTACCCGGGTGCTTCCTTCCGCGCCTTGTGGCTGCCGCGGATGTTCATCGCCGCCAGGCACACCTGCAGCAGCACCAGCGCATAGGCGCCGGCCGGCAGGCCCCAGGCTATCCACAGCGCGTTGCTGGCGAGAAAGGTCCAGAAGCCGAGCCGGCGCCTGCGTCGCTGGCGCGAGCCGACAAGCCAGGCGGCGAGCACGGTGACCAGCATCGCTGGCCATTGCAGCAGGTCGAGGAACTCCATTCCGCTGGTCCCAGTGGCCGATCTCCTGGTTCAGACCCGGCAGGTCCAGGAAAAGTCCGAAAGAGTCCAGCGCATTTCCGGGACTAGAGCCCGGATACCTCCTTCGACCGATTTGACCTCCAGCCCGGCTGGATAAGCTGGTCCGCGCAGCCATTTCCCATGGTTCGTTACCGATCCGCACGATACAAAAACAAGAATGAGGTAGCGTTATGAGCAATGCAGTACCGGAAATCCGTCCCAAGCTTTTCGCCGACGCCGGAGTGTTGGTGGCCTGGGTCGTCGGTGTGGCGATCGTCGGGGTCGAACTGGGCTTCAAGGCGATCTGGGCGCCGTTCTTCTGCGCCATCCTGTTCAGCATCTACAACAAGGACGTCAAGCGCATCCCCGAGATCATCTGCGGCGCCGTCACCGGGGTGTGGCTGGCATGGGCGATCGTGGTTTCCATCGGCCTGCTCAACACCCTGATGGAGCCGATCGTCGCGACCGCCCTGGTGCTGTTCGTCGGCGTCTACATCATCTTCTGCGGCGGTCTTCTCGCACCGCTGTTCATCAACCAGAGCGCCTTCGTCTTCCTTACCGTCGCCCTGGCCACCCACCTCGCCGAACCGCCGCTGGAGATCAGCGGGCTGATCGTCGTCGGCGGGGGCATCCTGCTGGCGGGCGAAGTCGCGCTGCTCAAGCTCCTGGCGCGCATCGGCGCGCGCCGTGACGTCTCCGCTTCCTGACTTCGCCATCGACTGACCGCCCGCCCGGACATGCATTCGGCGGGTGGGCAGCTCCGCAACGAGGACCCTAGATGAGCAATCCCGAAGTTCTGGCTGCGCAGGTAGCGTGCAGCCTGCAAGCCCTTGTCCGCCGTTTGCCCGGCGGCACCGGGACGGTGGCCGATGTACGCCGCCTGTCCGGCGGCGCCAACCAGGCGATCTGGTCGTTCGACCTGCTGCAGGACAGCGGCCCGGTGGGGCTGATCCTGCGCTGCGACCACGGCGTCGTATCGTCCACCAGCAGCTGCATCGGCCTCGACGACGAGGCGCGGGTACTGATGCGCGCGGAGGCCGGCGGCGTTCCTGTTCCACAGGTGCATTGCATTCTCGAACCCGCCGACGGGCTCGGCCGCGGGTTCATCATGAGCCGGCTGGCGGGCGAGACCCTGGGCGCGAAGATCGTCCGCGATCCGTCCCTGGCCGGCGCCCGCGAGCGGCTGGCCTGGCAGTGCGGCGAGGCGCTGGCGCGCATCCACCGCATTCCCCTCGATGGCCTGCCGGAGCTGCGGGTGGCGCCGGCGCGCGAAGAACTCGAAACATTCGAACAACGGCATCGCCAGCGCGGCACGGTGAAGCCGGTGTTCTCCCTGGCGTTCCAGTGGCTGCGGCGACAGGCCCCGGCGCTGGACGGCCCGCCGGTGCTGGTGCACGGCGATTTCCGCAACGGCAACCTGATGGTCGACGAAAACGGCCTGCGCGCGGTGCTCGACTGGGAGCTGGTGCACCTGGGCGATCCGATGGAGGACCTCGGCTGGCTGTGCGTCAACTCCTGGCGCTTCGGCGAGACGGACAAGCCGGTGGGCGGTTTCGGCCTGCGCGAGGAACTGTTCGACGGCTACCGGGCCGGCGGCGGTGTGGTCGATGCCGAGCGCGTCCGCTACTGGGAAATGCTCGGCACGCTGAAATGGGGCATCGGCTGCCAGACCATGGCGCGCATCGGCGAGCCCGACGCCCCCCGCAGCGTCGAGCGCGCGGCGATCGGCCGGCGCAGCTCGGAGACCGAGATCGATCTGATGCAACTGTTCGCCAGCGTGAGGGGATAAGCCGATGCAAGACCTGCCCAAGGCCACCGAACTGCTCCAGGCAGTGGCCGAATTTCTTCGCCAACAGGCGATGCCCGCGCTCAGCGGACAGACCGCCTTCCACGCCCGCGTGGCGGCCAACGTGCTGGACATCGTGCGCCGGGAGCTCGAACTCGCGCCGCGCCAGGAGGCAGAGGAACGCCAGCGCCTGGGCGAACTGCTGGGCGAGGACGCCGACCTGGAAAGCCTCAACCGCAGCCTGTGCCAGCGGATCGACGCCGGCGAGCTGGACCTCGACAGCCCCGGCCTGTTCGAACACCTGTGGCTGACCACCCTGGCCAAAGTGGCCATCGACCAGCCGAACTACGTCACCTACCGGCGTCTCGTCGCCGACCAGAAAGGAGAGTCTTGAAGATGGATTTCACCCTGCCGGCGGAACTGCAGGCCTACCTGGACACGCTGGACGACTTCATCGTCACCGAGATCGAGCCGCTGCAGGCGCAGGACGACAACCAGCGCTTCTTCGATCACCGCCGCGAGTGGGCGCGTACCGATTTCGACAATCAAGGATTGCCGCGCCCGGAATGGGAGGCGCTGCTCGCCGAGGCGCGCCGCCGTGCCGACAGTGCCGGCCACCTGCGCTATGCGCTGCCGGAAGCCTACGGCGGCAAGGGTGCCGGCAACCTGGCGATGGCGGTGATTCGCGATCACCTGGCGGCCAGGGGGCTGGGCCTGCACAACGACCTGCAGAACGAGCACTCGATCGTCGGCAACAAGCCCTTCGTCCTCATGCTGCGTGACTTCGGCACCCCCGAGCAGCAGCGCGAGATGATCCCGGCGATCCTTTCCGAAGAGATGAAGACTGCCTTCGGCCTCACCGAGCCGAACCATGGCTCCGACGCCACGCACATGGAAACCCGCGCGGTCGCGGAAACCCGCAATGGCGTGGCCGGCTGGCGCATCGATGGCGAGAAGATGTGGACCACCGGCATGCACACCGCCACCCACTGCCTGCTGTTCGCCCGCACGTCCGGCGCGGATGGCGACGCCCACGGGATCAGCGCCTTCCTGGTGCCGGCGCAGGCGCAAGGCGTGCGTATCGAGGAATACCTGTGGACCTTCAACATGCCGACGGACCACCCGCGCGTCAGCTTCACCGACGTCTGGGTGGAGGACTCGGCCATGCTCGGCCAGCCCGGGCGCGGCCTGTCCCTGGCCCAGCATTTCGTCCACGAGAACCGCATCCGCCAGGCCGCCGCGAGCCTCGGCGCCGCCGACTACTGCGTGCGCGAAAGCGTGAAGTACGCCCGTGAACGCAAGCCCTTCGGCGAGGACCTTGCGCGCAACCAGGGCATCCAGTTCCCCCTCGTCGAACTGGCCACGCGGGTGCAGATGCTGCGCACCTTCATCCGCCAGACGGCCTGGGAAATGGACCGCATGCCCAAGCCGGAAGTGGAGAAGCGCCTGTCCGACAAGGTCTCCATGTGCAACTTCACCGCCAACCGACTGTGCTGCGAGGCGGCCGACTTCGCCATGCAGGTGCACGGCGGGCTGGGCTATTCGCGGCACAAGCCGTTCGAGCACATCTACCGGCATCACCGGCGCTATCGCATCACCGAGGGCTCCGACGAGATTCAGATGCGCAAGGTGGCGGGCTACCTGTTCGGTTACATGGGGCCGGGGAAGTTCTGAAGGCGTCCCCGCATTCGCGAGGATGGCGGGGGTGAATGCGCACGGAGTCATCCGAACCTTGTAGGAGCCAGCTTGCTGGCGATCATCCATGCCAGCCGGCAGCTCAGTGGTCGCCGGCAAGTCCGGATCGCCAGCAAGCTGGCTCCTACAGGTCTGGCGTTCTGGTGATCCGTAGGCGTTCCATGCGGGCGATTCGCGGTGGGGAGCGCGGGGCGATCAGCGGCTGGCTGCGTTGGCCTCGGCCGGCGTGACCAGGCTGGTCAGCCATTCGCCGACCTGGCAGCTGGCGAACAGCGTGGTGCTGCATTCGCCGCTGGCCAGGGCCTTCCGCAGTGCGGGGATGTCGGCGTCGCGCACGTAGGCCACGGCGTCGTCCATGTGCTTCGGATCGCCGAAGCCGCCCTGCTGCATTTCCTGCAGCGCCTCTTCCTTGCTCCAGCCCTGGATCACCGTGCGGTACATGGCGGCGAACAGCCCGGTGCGGTCGCGGCCGTGCTTGCAGTGCATCAGCACCGGGCCGTTGCGTTCGGCGCCCTGCAGGGTGCGCAGGACCTTCAGCACGTCGGCGTCGTCGACCCGGTCGGCGTGCATCGGCAGGCTGACCAGGTTGACCGGCAGTTCGCCGAGCCACTGGCGGTCGTCGTCCTTGATGAAGCTGACCACGGTCTGCACCCGTAGCCGGTCCAGCAGCGGCACGTCGCTCTGGTCCGGCAGGGCGCTGCGGTAGAGGGTCGGCGACATCCGGTAGAGGTTGAACGAGGTATCCACGGGCTGCGCCCAGACTTGCGGCCGGGCGGCGGGCGCGGCTTCGCCGGGCACGCCGGCGAGCAGGCCGAGCAGCACGGCGACGCAACAGGCGCCGCGCAGGAAGGGTTCGAGACGGAAGGACGGCTTCATCGGGCGGGTCCTCAGGAACGGTGCCGCAATCCTGAAGACTTCGCCGTAAAGCGTGGATGAAAAGGCCGTGAAAAAAGCGTGAAGCGTGCTGCTCAGCGCGGCAGGAAACGCGCCATCACCGACGGACGGAAGAACCACCAGGCGGCCAGCGGGTAGCACAGGTAGTTGAGCAGGTAGAGCAGCAGGGCGGCCGGCCCCGGCGGGTTCTTCCAGGCGGCCATGCCGACCAGCCACAGGTAGCACAGCGCGAGGGTGCCGCCGTAGATCGCCAGCAGGCGCCAGCGCTCGCCGAGGGAGGCTTCGCGGCGGACGATGCGGGCGAAGCAGAAGGCCATGCCGGCGCCGATCAGCGCGGCCACCAGCAGGTTGGCCGGCAGCCCGCCGACCTTGATCACCGCGCGCAGCAGCACGTTGAGCAGCACCGCCACGGCGATGCCGGCGAAGGCGTAGTAGCGGATGGCGATGTTCGCGCTCATAGCTGGCCGTCCAGTCCGAAGCGGCGCTTCAGCGCCTTGTCCACCAGCGCCGCCGGCAGCCAGCGGGCCAGGAACGGCAGCGCCCGGCTGCCGTTGCCGATGCGCAGCAGGCGCCGCTCCGGCTGGGTGCGCACCGCGTGCAGCAACTGGCGGGCGAATTCGCTGGCCGGGGTGGGCTTGTCCTGCGAGGCGTTGGCGCGGGCGCGGATCGACTCGCGTAGCGGCCACCAGGGCGAGTGTTCGTCCACCACGTTCTCCATCTCGCGGTTGGCGTTGGCGCCGAAGCTGGAAGCGATCGCCCCCGGCTGCACTTCCATCAGGCGGATGCCGAACGGCGCCAGTTCCAGCCGCAGCGCGTCGGACAGCGCGTGGACCGCGGCCTTGGAGGCGCAGTAGGCGCCGGCGAAGGGCGTCACCAGCACGCCGGAGACGCTGCCGATGTTCACCACCAGCCCGCGGCTCCGGCGCAGCAGCGGGAACAGCGCGCGGGTCAGGCCGACGATGGCGAAGACGTTGGTCTCGAACTGCCGGCGGATGTTCTCCGTGCCGCCGTCCAGCAGCGGGCCCATGGCGCCGTAGCCGGCGTTGTTGACCAGCACGTCGAGGCGCCCGGCTTCCATCTGCAGGCGTGTGACGAGTTGGGCGACGGCCGCCTCGTCGTTGACGTCCAGGCGCACGCCGTGGAAGCCGGCGAGGTTCAGGCTGGCGACGTCCTCATCGCGCCGGGCGCTGGCCCAGACCTGGTAGCCGGCGCCGAGGAACGCCTCGGCGAGGGCGCGGCCGATGCCGCTGGAGCAGCCGGTGATGAGGGCGACGGGTGTGGTCATGGGCGAATCCTTGCGTGATTACCGGTTGATCGTGCCAGCCGCTGGCGCCATCTGTCATTCGCCGAAACTCCCCTCGATGCGCTCGGCGCGGAATTCCAGGGTGCTGGCGCGATAGCCGGGGCGCAGCGGTGGGACGGGCAGGCAGTCGCTCCAGCTGTCCCCGCCGAGCAGCGCGCCGGGGCCGCGGTAGCGCGGGGCTTCGTAGAGGTTCTCGGCGAGGTCGGTGGTGTCGCCGGGGCGGTAGGCGGCGATCTTCCAGCGCAGCTCGCGCAGCGGGCGCTGGCTGCCGTTCTTCAGCGTCAGCGCCAGCGGGCGGTCGGCGGGGCATTGCGTGGGCGCGTAGGCGATGCGCAGTTCCAGGCGTTCGAGATCGCGGCGCTCGCTGCTGTCCTGCCAGATCGCCCACAGCGCCACCAGCGCCAGCCCTGCCAGCGCCGCGGCCGAGACGGGCAGGGCGCGGGTGGGGTAGACGATCAGCAGGACGACCCAGGTGGCGATGAGGAGGATGCCGAAGAGCATGTGGAGCTCCGTTGGAATGTGAGGTCAGTCTATCGTCCCATGGGGAAGCGTGGGAGCGATGGGAATGAACCTGTAGGAGCGGGCCGTGCCCGCGAAAATCCGTGCCGCGACATGTCGCGGGCATGGCCCTACAGGGGAGCTTCGCCCTACGACGCTTCCGCTTCCGGCCGCAGGTTCAGCGGATCGACCAGCCCCGCGGCGATCGCCATCCCCACCAGGTCCGCCAGGGTTTCCGCCTGCATGCGCTTCATCACCCGCGCCCGATACAGGTCGACGGTCTTCACGCTGATGTCCAGTTGCTCGGCCACTTCGCGGTTGGTGTAGCCGCGCACCAGCGGCAGCAGCACGTCGCGTTCGCGCGGGGTGAGGGCGGCGAGGCGGGTGTCGAGTTCGCCTAGGTCGGCGCGGCTGGTGTGGTGCTCGGCGCGGGCCTGCAGGGACTGCTGCACGCTGTCCAGCAGCAGCTGCTCGTTGTAGGGCTTCTCGATGAAGTCCACCGCGCCGGCCTTGAAGGCGCGGATGACGATGGGCACGTCGGCGTGGCCGCTGACGAAGATCACCGGCAGGTCGATGCCGCGCCGGCGCATTTCCTCCTGCACACTGAGCCCGCCGAGGCCGGGCATGCGCACGTCGAGCAGCACGCAGCCGTGGCTGCCCGGGTCGCAGGCGTCGAGGAAGTCGCGGCCACTGGTGAAGGCCCGCGCCTTGAGGCCGACCGATTCCAGCAGCCAGACCGTCGAGTCGAGCATGCCGAGGTCGTCGTCCACCACGTACACCAGCGGCTCGTCGGCCAGGTTCGTCGCATTTTCCCGTTCAGGCATTCCGTTTTCCCCTTTCGCCGGCCGGCAGGCGGCATTCCATGTGCAGTCCGCCGCCCTCGGCCGGCTGCGCGTCGAGGCTGCCGCCGAAGCCTTCGACGATGCTGCGGCTCATCGACAGGCCGAGCCCCAGCCCCTCCGGCTTGCTGGTGTAGAAGGGCGTGAAGATCCGCTCCAGCTCGTCGCCGGCCAGCCCCGCGCCGCTGTCCTCGACCCACACCCGCACGCCGTCGGGCGCCGCCGCGCTGCCGATGACGATGCGCGACGGCTCGCCGGCGTGGCGTTCGCGGTTGGCCTCGATGGCGTTGCGCAGCAGGTTGAGCAGCACCTGTTCGAGCAGCACGCGGTCGGCATAGACCGGCGGCAGATTGTCCGCCAGCGCCAGGTCGATCGTCACCTTCGCCTGGTTCGCTTCCCAGCCGCAGAGGTGCAGCGATTCGCGCGCCAGCTCGCTGAGGTCGAGCGCCTGCATGCGCCGCTGGCCCTTGCGCAGGAAGGCGCGCAGGCGGCGGATCACCTCCGAGGCGTGGTTGGCGTGCTCGGTGATCCGCTGCAGGCCCTGGGCGACGCGGCTGGCGGCGTCCGGGTTGCTGTCCAGCGCCTGCAGGTAGCGCTGGCTGGCGCTGGCGTAGTTGACCACCGCGGCCAGCGGCTGGTTGATCTCGTGGGCGATGCCCGAGGCCAGTTCGCCGAGGGTCACCAGCCGCGCGGTGTGCGCCAGTTCGTCCTGGTGCCGGCGCTGCTGGGCCTCGCGCAGTTCGCGCTCGGTCATGTCGCGGGACACGCTGATCACTTCCACCACCGCGCCGGTGTAGGTCTCGCGGATGGCCCGGCTGGCGGTCTCGAACCACAGGTAGTGGCCGTCGCGATGGCGCAGGCGGTAGGTCTCGGTGAGGTAGCCGTCCTGCAGCAGGATGTCGCGGCGGGCGGCGAACTGCTCGCGGTCCTGCGGGTGCATCAGCTCGGGCAGGTGGCGGCCGCGCAGTTCCTCCGGCCAGTAGCCGAGCAGGGTCCAGGAGGCCGGGGAAGCATCGATGAATTCGCCGTCGAGGCTTTGCCGGGAAATCAGGTCGGTGGTGTTCTCGATGATCAGCCGGTACAGCCGCCGCGTCCTGGCGGCATCGCGTTCGGCGTGCAGCTGCCGGGTGGATTCGCGGCAGCGCGCCAGCACCCGCTGCTGCGCCGGTTCGGGGATGAAGGTCCAGAGGAACTGGCGGACGCCGGCCTGGCTGGGCACTTCATGGATCGCTCGGCCCTGCTGCAGGCAGCTGCGGACCAGTTGCGCACGGTTGGCCGGGAGCAGGGCGGCGCCGTCGGTCTGCGGGATTTCGCCGAGCAGGGCCTGCAGCGCGTCGTTGCTTTCCAGCACCTGCGCCTGGTCGTCGAGCAGCAGGGTCGGCAGCGGATCGGCGGCGAGCAGCGGGGCGACGGGGAGGGCGCCGGCGGCGAGGCTGACCAGTCCGGCGAGCAGTTCGCCGATCCAGCCCAGCCAGTCGCCCGTTTCGCCGCTGCTTTCGATCAGCAGCAGGCCGTCCTGCCCGTCGTCCAGCGCCAGGGCGAGCGCTATTCCCTGGCCCACGCCGGCGCGTTTGAGGCGGCCGGCGAGCCAGCATGGCAGCCGGCCCAGCTCCGCCAGCGGCAGTTGCGGCCGCTGTTGCAGGGCGGTGTGCAGTTCGGCGTCGCTGGCCTGCAGCGGATCGCCGAGGCCGGGCGGCAGGTTGCCGCCGCCGAGCGCTTCGTAGGTCCGGGAGGCGGCCTTCCAGCCCAGGTACAGGCTGCGGACCACGCCCGGCCGTTCGTCGCACAATCGACACAGGGCGGCGGCGCGGGAAGGCAGGGGCGCCTGCTCGCGGATCAGGCGGACCAGGGTGTTCAGGTGCTGCATGGGAAGCCCTGCTGAAGATATATGGTAAATATACTATACGGCTTAGGTTGTACTTCCATATCAATCGGTCGATTGCTATAAAACGCCCCATGTAGTCGGTCAGCCGCCGGCACTACAAAGAACAATGCTAAAAATCAGCCCCAGGGTGTCTCCATGTCGATCTTCGAACAGGGCCTCGCTCCTTCTGCCGTGAACCATACCGCGCTGACTCCGCTGAGCTTCATCGAGCGCACCGCCAGCGTCTATCCCGACTACCCCGCCGTGATCCACGGCAGCATCCGCCGCAACTGGCGCGAGACCTACCAGCGCTGCCGCCGCCTGGCTTCCGCGCTGGCCGGACGCGGCATCGGCCGTGGCGACACGGTGGCGGTGATGCTGCCGAACATTCCCGAGATGATCGAGGCGCACTTCGGCGTGCCGATGATCGGCGCGGTGCTCAACACCCTCAACGTGCGCCTGGACGCGGAGGCCATCGCCTTCATGCTGCAGCACGGCGAGGCCAAGGTGCTGATCACCGACCGCGAGTTCCACAACGTCATCCGCGCCGCCATCGGCATGCTCGACCATCCGCCGCTGGTGATCGACGTGGACGATCCGGAATACGGCGAGGGAGAGCTGGTCGGCAGCCTGGACTACGAGGCGCTGCTCGCCGAGGGCGATCCCGAGTTCGCCTGGCAGTGGCCGCAGGACGAGTGGGACGCCATCTCGCTGAACTACACCTCCGGCACCACCGGCAATCCCAAGGGCGTGGTCTACCACCACCGCGGCGCCTACCTGAACTCGCTGGGCAACCAGATGATCTGGTCCATGGGCCAGCACCCGGTGTACCTGTGGACCCTGCCGATGTTCCACTGCAACGGCTGGTGCTACCCCTGGGCCGTCACCGCCATGGCCGGCGTACATGTCTGCCTGCGCCGGGTCGATCCGCAGAAGATCTTCAACCTGATCCGCGAGCACCGGGTCACCCACTTCAGCGGCGCGCCGATCGTGCTCAACGCGCTGGTCAACATGCCGGCCTCGGCCAAGGCCGCCATCGACCATCCGGTCAACGCGCTGGTCGCCGGCGCCGCGCCGCCGGCCAAGGTGATCGGCGCAGTGGAGGAGATGGGCATCAGGGTCACCCACGTCTACGGCCTCACCGAGGTCTACGGCCCGGTCACGGTGTGTGCCTGGAAAGGCGAGTGGGACGAGAAGCCGCTGGACGAGCGCGCGCGCATCAAGTCGCGCCAGGGCGTGCGCTACCCGACCCTGGAAGGCGTGATGGTCGCCGACCCGGCCAGCCTCGAACCAGTGCCGCGCGACGGCGAGACCATCGGCGAGATCTTCATGCGTGGCAACACGGTGATGAAGGGCTACCTGAAGAACCCCAGCGCCACCGAGGAAGCCTTCGCCGGCGGCTGGTTCCACACCGGCGACCTGGCGGTGTGGCATCCGGACGGCTACGTGGAAATCCGCGACCGGCTGAAGGACATCATCATCTCCGGCGGCGAGAACATCTCCACCATCGAGGTCGAGGGCGTGCTGTACCGCCATCCGGCGGTGCTCGAAGCGGCGGTGGTGGCGCGCCCGGACGAGCGCTGGGGCGAGACGCCGTGCGCCTTCGTCACGCTGAAGAGCGAGCATGCGGGCTGCGGGGAGGAGGAGATCATCCGCTTCTGCCGCGAGCACCTGGCGGGGTTCAAGATTCCGAAGAGCGTGGTGTTCACCGACCTGCCGAAGACCTCGACCGGGAAGATCCAGAAGTTCGTGCTGCGGGAGTGGGCGCAGAAGCTGTAGGTCGTCGTTCCCGCGCTGCGTGGGAACCAAGCTTTTGTAGGAGCGGGCCATGCCCGCGACACAGCGTGCCGCGTCATTTCGCGGGCATGGCCCGCTCCTACAGGTTCTGCATGACCACCCTGCGTAGGGCGCATAACGCGCCAGCGTTATCCGCCATCCCATCGGCGTGGCCTTGTCGGCGGATGAAGCGTTCCGCTTCATTCGCCCTACACCAGCGCTTGGCCATGGCGCGAAGTCGGTTGGTCCTGCGTCCCTGAAGCCCATAAAAAATCCCCCGCGCTTATCAGGCGCGGGGGCAAGGCTCCGATGGGAGCTGCTCCATCGGATTCAGGGTTCAAGGTCGAGGATTCAGCGGCCGACCACCTGCAGCTTCACCTCGTTCTCGCCGGCCCGGCCGTACACGTCTTCCAGCCGTTCGATGTCGTCCTCGCCGAGGTAGCTGCCGGACTGCACCTCGATGATCTCCAGCGGGATCTTGCCGGGGTTGGCCAGGCGGTGGACCGAGGCGATGGGGATGTAGGTGGACTGGTTCTCGGTGAGCAGGAAGGTCTGCTCGTCGCAGGTCACCTGGGCCGTGCCGGAGACCACGATCCAGTGTTCCGCGCGGTGGTGGTGCATCTGCAGCGACAGGCGCGCGCCCGGTTTCACCGTGATGTGCTTGACCTGGAAGCGCCCGCCCATGTCCACCGAGTCGTAGCAGCCCCACGGGCGGTACACGGCGCAGTGGTTCTGGGTTTCGCTGCGGCCCTGGGCGTCCAGCTCGTTGACCACCTTCTTCACGTCCTGCACGTGGTCCTTGTGGGCGATCATCATGGCGTCCTTGGTTTCCACCACCACCACGTCGTCCAGGCCCACCACCGAGACCAGCTTGCCGTTGCCGTGCACCAGGCAGTTGCGGCTGTCGTGGACCAGCACGTCGCCCTTGGTGACGTTGCCGTTGGCGTCCTTGTCGTGGACTTCCCAGATCGACGACCAACTGCCGACGTCGTTCCAGCCCGCGGCCAGCGGCACCACGCAGGCGCGCCCGGCCTTTTCCATCACCGCGTAGTCGATGGAGTTGTCCGGGCAGCATTCGAAGGTGGCCGGGTCGATGCTGACCAGGTCGCCTTCGTGCTGGCTGCGTTCGAGGGCCAGCAGGCAGGTGTCGTAGATGTCGGCGTCGTGCTTCTTCAGTTCCTCCAGGTAGCGGCTGGCGCGGAACAGGAACATGCCGCTGTTCCAGTAGTAGCCGCCGTCCTCGACGAACTCGCGGGCGCGGGCCTCGTCGGGTTTCTCGATGAAGCGCTCGACACGCTGCACGCCTTCCGGCAGGCCGTCGCCGGTGGCGGCGCGGATGTAGCCGTAGCCGGTTTCCGGGCGCATGGCGGGGACGCCGAAGAGCACCATCTCGCCCTTTTCCGCGGCATTGGTGGCCAGCGCCAGGGCGCGCTGGAAGGCGCGCTGGTCGTCCAGCACGTGGTCGGCGGGGAGCACCAGCAGCAGCTCGTCGCGGCCTTCGGCGACCAGCTTCATGGCGGCGATGGCTACCGCCGGCGCGGTGTTGCGGCCGAAGGGCTCGAGCAGGATGGCCTGGGTCTTCAGGCCGAGCTGTTCGAGCTGCTCCTGGACGATGAAGCGGTGCTCCTTGTTGCTCACCACCACCGGCGCCTCCATGCCGTCGAAGACCAGGCGCTCCAGGGTCTGCTGGAACAGGGTGTGCTCGCCGGTGAGGGCGAGGAACTGCTTGGGATACTGTTTGCGGGAAAGGGGCCAGAGTCGCGAGCCGCTGCCACCGGAAAGGATTACTGGGATCATCGGTTGTTCTCCATTAAGCGTCGTGCGTTCTGTTGGATGCCTGCTCCCGGGGGAGCCTCTCCTGTTCGTGCCTTGCTGGCGGGTGCCGGACTGGGGCCGGTCTTTTTTTGTTCGGTTGGGTTTCCTTGTTCATTGGATCCCCGCGTTCGCGGGGATCCAATGAACAGTCATCAATCCGCCTTCACCGGCCGCTTCACCCACACCGGCGAGAGCTTGCCGGCGTTGCCGGTGACGTACAGGCAGACCACCTCGCCGCGTTCCAGGCTGACCGGCTTGAGGTCGCTGACCTTCCTGTCGCCGTCGAACAGCGCCAGGTTGACCTTCACCGGGTTGATCTCGCGGTCGCCGTGGCTCTGCGGGGCGACGTCGCTGACCACGGCGGTCTTGCCGTCGGCGGTCTTCAGGGTCAGCTTGCTGCCGGAGAGGTTCTGCACCCGCACCAGGGCCTTCTGCTTGTTGCGGAACGGCGGCTCGGGGACCAGCTTCGGCTGGCCGCCGGGCTGGCTGACCAGGGTGTAGTAGCTGTCCGGATCGAGCTTCACCGGCAGGCTCTGGCTGCCGACCTGGGCG
The DNA here is from genome assembly GCF_900103845.1 of Pseudomonas jinjuensis. GTDB lineage: Bacteria > Pseudomonadota > Gammaproteobacteria > Pseudomonadales > Pseudomonadaceae > Pseudomonas > Pseudomonas jinjuensis. The sequence goes on along the minus strand of NZ_FNIJ01000008.1, from coordinate 294,952 downwards.
GTGTAGTTGCCCGGCGGGAGGAACTTGAAGTCGCTGGAGCCGAGCGGCGAGACGTCGTTCAGCGCGGCGTTGCCGACGCTGACGGACAGTTCCGAGTTGCCGGCGTTGTATGCGCGCACGAAGGCCGAGCCCTTGGGCGCCTGCGGACCATAAAGGGCGCCTTCGCCGGCCTGGGCGCCGAATGCCGAGAGGGCGAGGGCGAGGGCGCAGGCCTGGGCCATCCAGCTACGGTTCTTCTGACGGATCATCGAGGTATACCTCCTGCTTGCATGCGGCATTCAATGCGCCGCCGTTGTGCCGGGCTGGGTCGCAGCCAGGCGTTCATCGCGGTTGCCCGCCGCGCGCAGTTGCGCCAGCCACTCGGGATCGAAGCGGCTGAGGTCGTTGTGCATCGGCAGGTAACGTTCGGGGAATTCCCAGACCAGCAGGCGCGCCGGCTTCTGCCTGAAGCCTTCGTCCTGCAGCAGTTCGAGCATCGGGTCGAGCGGACCCTTGCCGTCCTTGGCGTAGTTGATCAGGTCGGCGGAGAGCGCCTGCTTCAGCGCGCCGGCGAAGTTCCAGCGCGGGTTGGCGCTGAAGCTGGTGCCGACCAGGGCGACCTGCGGCTGCGCGCTGTCGCCGAACAGGTCGGCGCCGGCGGCGTCGTCGGCCGCATGGGTCTTGCGCGCTTCCAGCTGGTCCGCCTGCGGCAGCAGTTCGCTGAACAGCGGGTCGAGCGGCAGGAAGCTGAGCAGGTCGCCCTTGTGCGCCGCCGGCTTGCCGGTCTCGGTGACGAAGTCCTGCTGCGGCAGGTCGCGGCCCTCGCCGGCGCGGATGGCGGCGCCCAGGCGCTGGGCCACGGCCTCGGCGCCGAGCGGCGTCCAGTGGGTGTCGGTGCGCAGGAACACCTGGCCGTTGTCCTTGGCCTGGCGCAGGGTTTCCAGCAGTTCCGGGGCGGCCATGCCGGACTGCCGCGCGCGGTTGAGGAAGTCCCGGTAGAGCGCCGCGTGCAGCGCCGCCGGCTGTTCCCTGCCGAGGTATTCCGGATACAGCCGCGACTTGGCCGGGATGATCGCCAGCACCAGCTTCACCCCGCGGCGCTCCAGCTCCTGCTGCACGCCGCGGATCAGCGCCCAGTTGTCGTCGAGCTGGGTGGCGCTGGGCGCCGGCTTGAATTCCTCGTCGGTGAACAGCCAGCCGTCCTTGCCGATCACCACGCCCGGCCGGCCTTCGTCGAACAGGGTGTAGTCCAGCGCGGCCCAGAGGTTGGTGCCCAGGCGCTTGACCGGGAATTCCGCGTCGTAGTGCTTCTCGAAGGCGTGGGCCAGCTTGCCGTTGAGCAGCGGGGTGTCGGCGGCCGTGGAAAAGCTCGGGAAGCTCTTCGTCGACCAGCCGGCCAGGCCCACCAGCATGCCGCCGAACAGGGCGATGTAGGTGTATTGCAGCGGTTTCGCGATGGTCATGGTTGCGGCCTCGCTCAGAACTGGAAGTAGAGGAAGGGCGAGTAGCTCTGCGCGGAGAGCTTCAGCACCGAGGCGGCGAACAGCAGCAGCAGGGCGGCGCGCATGGCCAGCTCCGGCATCACCGCGAGGGCGCCGCCGCTGCTGGCGACGACCGCCGTCGGCTCGATGGCCTCGGTCTTGTTGGCCTTCTGGTCCAGCGGGTGGCGGTAGAACTGGCGCAGACCGAACACCGCCAGCACCAGGTAGGCGACCACCAGGGTGCCGACCTGCAGGCCGGTGAGGCTGGCGCGGTTGAGTTCGGAGAGGCGCCAGTCGCCGAAGCTGAACATCGCCTCGTACATGCGCCAGGCCACGTGCAGGTTCTCGGCGCGGAAGATGACCCAGCCGATCACCACCAGCAGGAAGGTCAGCGCCCATTTCAGCGGGTTGAACACCCGCGGCGCGGCCTTGACGCCGAGCAGGCGTTCGATGGCGAGGATCGCGCCGTGCCAGGCGCCCCAGATCACGTAGGTGAAGTTGGCGCCGTGCCACAGGCCGCCGAGCAGCATGGTGAGGAACAGGTTGCGGTAGGTCTTCAGCTCGCCGCCGCGGTTGCCGCCGAGGCTGATGTACAGGTAGTCGCGCAGCCAGTTGGACAGGCTGATGTGCCAGCGCCGCCAGAACTCGGTGATCGACTGGCTGATGTAGGGCTGGTTGAAGTTCTCCAGGAAGCGGAAGCCCATCATCAGGCCGAGGCCGATGGCCATGTCGCTGTAGCCGGAGAAGTCGAAGTAGAGCTGCGCGGTGTAGGCCAGCGCGCCGAGCCAGGCGTCGCCCGTCGTGGGGTTCTGCAGGGCGAAGCAGTGGTCGGCCACCGCCGCCAGGGTGTCGGCGATGAACACCTTCTTGACGAAGCCCTGCATGAAGCGGGTGCAGCCTTCGGCGAACTTGTCGACGGTGTGGGTGCGGTGGTTGAACTGGTCCACCAGGTCGCGGAAGCGCAGCACCGGGCCGGCGATCAGGTGCGGGAAGATCGCCACGAACGCCGCGAAGTCGATCAGGTTGCGCGTCGCCGGGGTGTCGCCGCGGTAGACGTCGATGATGTAGCTGATCGATTCGAAGGTGTAGAAGGAGATGCCGATCGGCAGCAGGATGTGGGTCAGCACGAAGGGCTGCATGCCGAACGAGGTGATGATCTCGTTGAGGCTGTCGACGCCGAAGTTGGCGTACTTGAAGTAGCCGAGCACGCAGAGATCGACCGCCACGCCGAGGATCAGCCAGCGTTTCGCGGCCAGGGTGCGCACGCCGGCCGCGCCGATGCGCAGGCCGATCCAGTAGTTGAACAGCGTGACCCCGGCGAACAGCAGCAGGAAGTCCACGCGCCACCAGGCGTAGAAGATGTAGCTGGCTACCAGCAGCAAAAGATTCCGGTAGCGGTTCCCGCTCAGGTAGTACAGGCCGAGGAATATCGGCAGGAACAGGAACAGGAACACGTTGGAGGAAAAGACCATTCCACGTCTCTCTCTGGAGCTTCAATCGTTCAGATCGAGCGCCGTTCGCAAGGAACGGTCGGTGCGATCCGCCAGTTCCTCCCCGGTGTTGCAAAAGCGATTGGTGCGCCCGCCCGTGTCTGGTGCATGGGTCGGGTTTGGATCTAGGTTCCGGCCGTAGGGCGCATAACGCCCCAGGCGTTATCCGCCGATGTTTCGTGGTGCCGCGATGGCGGATGACCGCGAACGGTCATGCGCCCTACGTTGGTTCGTGCCTCGGTTATCCGCCGTTGTTTCGCGCCTTGCCGTTGAACACCCGGCTCACCTCGCCGCCGAGGCGGTAGGTGTTGAACGGGCCCTTGTCCTCCTTCCAGCCGCGGGCCTTCGCCGTGCACTGGTAGAGCGCGCAGTACGGCTCCAGCCAGGCGAACTTGCTGTCGTCCTTCAGGTCGCTCATGTTCTGTTTCCTGCCGGTCTTGTTCTCGAACAGCGACTGGTCGTCGACGCCCTTGATCACCCGTTCGGCCAGGCGCTCGAGGGCGCCGCCGTTCTCGCGGCGCAGGTCGACGCCGTTGGCCTTGGCGAAGGCGGCGATCATGGTCAGCGGCGGCAGCGAGTAGTTGTGATAGGCCAGCGCGCGCTGGTTGCGCTTCAGCTCGTTGGGCAGGAAGCCGTTGGCGTCGACCTGGTTGGCGGCGACCTTGAATTCCTTCACCGACCAGTCGAACAGGTCGCGGCGGTTGGTCACCACGGCGGTGGACATCACCGACCAGGCGGCCCAGTAGGAGTGGTTGTTGATCTTCTTCAGCGGCAGGTTGCTCCAGTCGCGCACCACCTGGCTGCCGAGCTTGCTGAACCACTTCTCGATCACGCGCGCCTGCTGCGGATAGGCGGCCAGCGGGCGGCTGCTGGAGAACTTGAGGCGCATCCAGGACGACGACAGGCTGCCCAGCGCCCATTTGCGCATGGACTTGCCGGTGTGGTTGAACTCGGTGCTCTCCAGCGCGTCGGCCTGCGCCCAGCGCGACAGCCAGTCGACGGCGCAGTCCAGGTCCGCCTTGCGCCCATGGCGCATGTACTGGGTGATCAGCTTGGCGGTGCCGCGTTCCATATCGGTGATCTCGGCGATCTGCTTGCGGAACTTCTTTTCCGCGGCGGCATTCAGCTTCGCCCGCGAGGAGTCCGAGCCCTCGTACTTGCTGGTGAAGACCAGCTTGCCGGTGTACGGCCGGGGCGCGGTCGGGCATTTGCCGGAGCCGGCCTTCTGTTCCGGGACCGCGGCGAAGTAGCCGGGTGGCGGCAGCAGGTCGGCGGCCTGGCTGCTCTGCGCGTAGAGCACGCCGATGACGGCGACCGAGAGGACGCCGCAAAGGAACCTGGGCAGATGGGGTTTGCTGATCATCGATAGTTACCTCTTGGCCACTTCAGCCCCGGCGCCTGGCGCCTGGCACAGCTTGGCCTCGACCTGCAGGCCCGCCGGCATCTGCGCCGGGGCCTCGATTTCCAGTGAAAGGAATTGCTGGTTCGCCCAGTCCTCGTCCTTGCGCAGGGAGAACACGTAGCGGCCACCGGTATCCACCGCCGCCGACTGGTCGAGCTTGAGCTCCTCGCGGCGGCCGTTCATGTACCAGATGGTGTTCTTGAACTCGTGGATCGACGGGTCGCTGAAGGTGACGTCGGCGACGTAGGAGCCCGAGCGGATCGGCAGCGCGCCGCTGTTGAGCAGCACCTCGTTGCGCCCCGGGTGCAGCTTCACCGTGCGGGCCAGCGCCGGCTTGCCGTCGGTGCAGCCGTTGCCCACCAGCGGCAGGGCCTGGCGGTAGAAGCTCTTCAGGGCGAGGTCGTAGTGGGTGGCGAATTCCCAGATGAGGATCTTCGGCGGCTTCTTGTGGAACTGCTCGCTGCTCATGTAGGCCAGCAGCGAGCTGTCGAAGCCGCCGCCGGACACCGCGTTGTTGAGGATGTCGACCTTGCCGTACTGCTCGAGGAAGCCGGGGAAGTTGTAGGCCGGGCCGCTGTTGGAGGTGCCCACCAGGGCGACCTGCGGATCGCCGCCGTCGCCGAACAGGTCGCCGCCGTCGCTGGCGCCGACCGGCTCGGTCTCGAAGCGGTCGACGTACTGCGGCGCGTAGCTGGTTCCGCAGAGCTGCGCGGCGGCCTTGTGCAGGGTGCCGAGCTTGGACAGCAGGCCGACGCGCTTGCTCTCGAACTCCTTCTTCGGGATGTCGGCGTAGGCGGGAATCTCCTTCAGCGTCTCGGCGACGATCCTGGCGCTGCGCTCGGCGCCGTAGGGCGTCCAGTGGTGGTCGCCCTTGAAGTAGTAGGCGTGTTCCTCCTGCTCGTCGAACAGCGGCGAGAAGTCCGGCGTCCAGATGCCGGCCTTGCGGAACCGGGCGATGGTCGCCAGGTAGTTCTTCTTCGCCAGCTCGTAGTCGAAGCTGGCCTTCTCCTGCGGGTTGAGCTTCTCGCGGTTCACCAGCCCGCGGGTCGGCTGGTAGACCACCACCAGCTCGATGCCCTTGCGCTTGAGCCCGTCGCGCAGCGCCTTGAGGTTGCGCCAGCCTTCCGGCGTGGTGCCGAAGTCGGTGCGCAGGTCGTAGGTGGTACGGAACAGCCAGTCTTCCTGGGCCGGCACGAGATGAGTGAAGAAACCCAGGTACTTGGTGTTGTAGGCGCGGTCGTCGGCGGCCGTGGCGCAGAGGCCGCCGGCGGGCAGCGCGCGGTAGCTCGGCGCCTGGTCGGCACTGGCGCCGCCATGGGCCAGCAGCAGGGCGGCGGCGAGGCCGGAGAGGGTGATGGTGCGAGTCTTCATGCGTCTGGGTCCTCAGTCCTGGAGTTCGGCCTGGCTTTCCACGGGGTCGATCAGAACCGCGCGTTCCTGGCGCACCAGCAGGTCGAGGATCTCGTCCTGCTTTTCGCCGAGGATGCCGGGCAGGCTGATGCCGGAGGATTTGGTCGGGGCGAGCATCGCCACCTTGTAGAGTTCGAGGGACAGCGGCGAATCCACCGAGAGCGGGCCGGAGCCGTTGCCGATCAGCTTGCCGCCGACCACGATCAGCGAAACCTTGGTGTCGAAGGGGTCGAGGTCGATGTCGCGGTCGGTGTTGGAGAGGTCCTTGATGTGGCCGTAGATGCCGATCAGCTGGTTGCCGGCGGCGACGTTCTCGTACAGGCGGATGTTCACGCTGTTGCGCACGCGGATGCCGTGGCGGTGGTTGCCCAGCACCTGGTTGGCGTAGATCAGGTTGTCGCCGGATTCGTAGAGGGTGATGCCGTCGGAATGGTTGCGGTACACCTCGTTGTAGGCGACCAGGTTGCCTTCCGAGTTACGGTCCAGGACGATGCCGGACAGCTTGTTGTCGTAGGTCTTGTTGTTGAAGATCCAGCTGTCGTTCACCTCGCGGGAAACGATGATGCCGTGCTTCTTCTTCGTCCCGTGGACCTCGTTCCCGGCGATGATCAGGCGGTGCGAGCGGTCGTGCGGGTCGATGCCGTAGACGATGTTGTCGCGATAGGTGTTGCCCTTCACCACCAGGTCGTCGGCCTCGTAGCAGTAGAAGCCGTACCAGGCGTCGATGAAGGTGGAACCGATCACCCAGCCCTTCGGCCGCGGGCGCTTCATGATCTTGTCCATGCCCGGGCTGTACTGCGAGATGGAGATGCCGTAGGCCTTCGACGAGTTGTAGCCGAAGCTGGTGAAGGTGCTGTTCACCAGGTAGGCCTCGGCGCCGCCCCAGGAAATCAGGAACGGGCGGAATTCGTTGGGCGTGCGGTACCAGGCCGGCTCCTTCTTCGCCTCGTTCCAGGCGGTGATCCTGGTGTCGCGGACGAACAGCTTGCCGTCGTTGACCATGAACGCGCCGCGATCCTGGGACAGGCGCAGTTCCTTGACCTTGGCGTCGATTTCCAGGGTCGCGCCCTGGCTGACCACGATCGGCCGGCGCGCGACGAACACGCCCGGCTCGACCTGCTCCAGCACTGCCTTCGGCAGCTTGCCGGCGAGCTGGGCGAGGTTGACGTAGCCGCCTTCGATGAAGATCGCCTGGGGCATCTGCCGCTGGCGCTTCACCCACTCGGACAGGCGGTTCTGCCCGCCGGTGAATTCCTTCAGCGGCTGCTGCTGCACCATGCGCTGCACCACGGCCTTGCCTGGCTTGCTGCGGTCGATCTTCTTCTCCACGGCTTCGGCGGTGTAGCCGGAGAGATCAGGGAGCTTCGGCGGCTCCAGGTGCAGCGGCTCCACCGGAGCGGTGGTGACGGTGTAGTTGCCGGACTCCTTCAGGGTCTGGGTACGGCCGGGCTGGTCGGGTTGCTTCTCGGCGGCCCAGGTGAGCGGGGCGGCGAGCAGGAGCGTGCCGAGGAGGGCGGCGGCCAGCGGTCGCTGGATAGGGCTCGGATGCTTCATGGCCTTGTCTCCTTGCGGGCGGCGGGGGCTGTCCACTGGGCCCCCGCGTTCGCGGGGGAGACGGAAGCCGGGCAATGCCTCGCGGCCCGCAACCACTCCGTCATCCCCGCGAACGCGGGGATCCAATGAACTGCGGAAATCCAGTGAACAACCCATCCCGGCCATCCTCAGTAGCGCCAGATCACGTCGACGAAGGCGTGGTGCATGGTCGAGTCGACCCCGCTGCCGTAGGCGTCGCCCGGCTTGAACAGGCCGCCGCGGAAGCGCACCAGCGCCGAGGGTTCGTCGATCGCCTGGCTCATGGAGGCCGGCAGCAGGCCCTGCTTGAAGTACTTGGTCACCACCAGGTCGACTTCCTGGCCGATGTCCTTGTCGTCGTTCACCAGCGGTGCGGTGATGCCGCTGTTGCCGATGTCCGAGTCGCCGTCGACGCGCCAGAACTTGTGGTACACGAGGCTGGCGTCGTAGTCGTCGCGCAGCTGCCAGGAGCCGAACAGGGTGGCGTCCTGGAGGTTGGAGAGTTCGCCGCGGAAGGCTTCGCCGAAGCGGTGCACGCGGGAGCGGGTGCCGGTGAAGCTGGAGCGGTTGCTCTCCAGGCCGGTCTGCTGGAACTGCTCCTCGCCGTCATCGCCGCCGCCGCTGCCGCGGGCATAGCCGCCGCCGACCTTCCACTGCTCGTCGATGTTCCAGCGCAGGCCGAGGTCGACGCCCCAGGCGTCCACGTCGCCGCTCTGCTTGCCGGTGGCGATGCGGTCGCCGTTGACCACGGCGCTGGTCAGGCGGTCGCGGTCGCCGGTCAGCCAGGTGGCGCTGGCCCAGTAGTTCAGCGGCATCTGCGAGCGGTAGTCGTAGCCGTCGCCGTTGGCCTCGATGCCGAGCCAGGTGAGCTTGCCGGTGGAGGTCTTGTCCAGCTCGTCGACCACCTCGCCCGGGTCGTTCAGGTTGCCGCTGTCGTCGGAGTGGTGGATGCGCATGCCGACCCAGTGGTGCGGCATCCACTGGGTGGAGATGTCGCCGAACACGTGGGTGCGGTCCTCGTCCTGCGGCGCCAGGTCGTCGAGGTCGGTGCGGTACTCGGAGAAGCGCTGGGCGGCGCCGAGATGGGCGCGCAGCAGGGTGGTGTCGAAGCTCCAGTTCAGCGCCTCGATGTTGGTGTCCTGCCACAGGCCGCTTTCCTCGCGCAGGCGCTGGCGGCCGAAGCGCAGGTGCTCGCCGGGGTAGGCGGTGAGGCCGGCGTAGTCGACCCAGAATTCGCGCAGGGCGAGATAGCTGTCGTCGCGCTCGCGGGCGTCGTTGCGGTTGCCGCTTTCGTCTTCCTGCAGGGTATCGGTCTGGATGGTGTCGGTGGCCGCCACCGCCTGGCCCATGGTGTAGGCGCTCCAGTCGCCCCACTGGCCGAAGGCCCAGGGCCGCAGGTCGAGGGCGAGACCGTTGACGTCGCCTTCGGGGGCGGTGCCGAGGTCGCGGTCGTCCTCGGATTCGGCGGTGATCTTGATGTCGATGCCGAAGTTCTTCGGCGGTTCCTCGACCGCCCAGGCGGAGTTGGCCAGCAGGGTGCCGGCGAGGCTCAGGCCGGCGCCGAGCATGGCCGGCAGCAGGCGGGCGCGGCGCACGGCACGGGCCAGTTCGCGCGGTTGGAAAAGCGGGGTCATCGGTTCGATACGCTTCATAGGGATGTCTGTTCCTGGCTGTTCTGCAGCAGGCCGACGCTGGCCTGCCAGTTGCTGCCGCGCGCCTGCTCCTCACGCTTGAGCAGTTGCGCCGCCTGGGCGCGCTGGGCGGATTGCAGCTGGGGTTCGAGCTGGGTCAGCAGGTCGCTGGCCGCCGGCACCTGCTGGCGCTGGGCGAGCTGGCCGAAGACCCAGGCGTTGACCGGGTCCGGGCGGATGCCGCGGCCCTGGGAGAAGAGCTGCGCCAGGGCCAGGTCGGCGCTGGCCTGGCCGGCGCGGGCGGCGATGAGCAGGTGGTCGACGGCCTTCTGCGGGTAGACCTGGCCAAGGAAGCCGCGGCGGTAGATCTGCCCGAGGTAGTAGTGCGCCTGCGGCTCGCTGGTTGCGGCCTTGAGCAGGTGCTGCTCGGCCTTCTGCGGGTCCTGCGGCATCCACTTGCCGTCGTAGTTCAGCCGTCCGAGCAGCAGGTCGGCGCGCGGCTGGGCGGCTTCCTGGCCCTTCTTCAGGTAGTCGAGCATCTGCTCCAGGTCGCCGAGGTCGGGGTTGTCGTACTGCAATCTGGCGAGGTCGACCCAGGCCGCCGGGTATTGCGGCGCGAGTTCCGTGAGCAGCGCCTGCGCGGCCTGCGGATCGGCGTTGCCGAGGTCGGCGTCGGCCAGCACCAGGGCCACCGACTCGACCCGCTCGGGCGATACCTTGCCGGCCTTCCAGCCAGCCTTGAGCGCCTCGACGTGGGCCTTCTGCTTATCCGCGTTGCCCTGCATCCGGTAGACGGTGGCCAGCTCCATCCAGCACACGTCCATGCGCGTCAGCCAGCGCTGGCAGACCTGCTCGATCTCGCCGAGGTGCTGCGCGTAGGTGCCCTGGGTGCGGTAGAGGACGATCTGCGCCAGGTCGGCCTGCGGCAGGCCGCGGGCGCGCCACTGGTCGATGCGCTGCTGCGGGTTCACCTCCGGCCAGGCCTGCGGGTACTGCAGGTAGAGCACGATCAGCGGCACCAGCGCGCTGTCCTCGCCTTCCTCGAAGGCGCGGCTCAGCAGCTGTTCGGCCTCGCGATGCTCGGCGTCGCTGGCGCCGGGCTTGGCCGCCAGCCACTTGCCGAGGCGCGCGCGGGCGCGGGGCGAGGTCTCGGCGGCTTCGCGGTAGAGCTTTTCGGCGCGGGCCTGGGCGGCGCCGTCGCCGTTGGCCGCCTGGATTTCCGCCAGGCCGATCTGCGAGTCGGCGTAGCCCATGGCGGCCAGGGCCTGGTAGTTGGCCTGGGCGGTGGTGACGTCGCCGCGCTCCATGGCCTCGCGGGCCAGGCGTTCGTCGGGCAGCCCGGCACAGCCTGCGGCGACGGCGATCGCCATTGCCAGGGCCAGTCGTTCGACGGGGAAGTTCATCTCGGCGTACCTCTCAACGCGCGGTGGCCAGGGCCATCGCCTTGTTCAGCAGGGTGCGGCCCGGCAGGCCGCCGATGCTGACTTCGGCCGGGCGCCCGGCGAACTGGCTGTCCAGCGGCTGGTCGGGCTGGATCTGCACGCGGACTTCCGAGGCCAGGTCGCCGTCCACCGGGGCGGTGCGGATGATCCGGCCGCTGCGTACCTCGCTGTCGCCGGCGACCTGGAAGTTCACCGCGGTGCCCGGCGCGAGGTCGGCGGATTCGCGGTAGGGGAAGCGCGCCTCGATGGCGGCGGTGCTGTCGCGCGGGGCGAGGGTGAAGATCACCTCGCCCTTGTTGGCGAACTGGCCGTCGGCCACGCGCTGCTCGACCACGCGGCAGTCGCAGGGGCTGGTGAGGGTGCCCTTGAGGGTGCGGCCGAACAGCTTCTCGATGTTGCCGGGGTTGAGCTGGTCGTCGTTCAGGTTGCCCTTGAGCAGGTCCAGCAGGTTGGCGGAGAAGGTGGCGATGGGCGCGCCCTTGGCGACTTCGGCGTTGGCCTGCACCAGGCTTTCCACTGTGCCTTCGCGGGGCATGGTGATCTGCTGGCTGGCGACGCTGACCACCGCGGAGTCGGCGCGGGTGACGAAGTACAGGTTGTACAGCTGGTTGAGGATGAAGCCGAAGGCGCCGACGCCGACCACGAAGATCGCCGTGCTCAGGGTCACCGCGCGGACCCGGCCGAAGAAGCCCATGCCGCCGCCGGCGGCGCCGTGCTTGCGGGCCTTGGTGAAGTTCTCGCGCTGCAGGGTGGCGAGCATGTCGCCGAAGCTGATGACCTCGCCGGCGAGGAAGGAGGTGATCAGGTAGCGCAGCGCGGCGACCTCGCGCGGCTTGAGGTTCTGGAACTCGCAGCCGGTGCGTCGGCTGGCCGGGTCGAAGTTGCGCACCTGGAATTCCACCTCCAGGGAGAAGGCGATGCTGTCGATCTGGAACAGCAGGCGCCCCTTGTACAGGTCGCCGACCTGCACCGGCGCGGCGCTGGCGGTGAAGGCGAAGCCGCCGGCGGAGATGTCCAGCAGGCGCGCGTCGACCCCCTCGCGGTTGGCGCCGATGTAGCGGATGCGCGCGGGCAGCTTGACCCGTGCGTGCTGGCGCTGGGCTTCGGATTCATGCACGACGTTGACGTTGACGGCGGTATTCATGGGCTTCGTTTCCTGTCATCTGGCTCGGCCGCACGGGCGGCAGTGGCGTTGTCCTGTTCGGGGCGGATTCACACGATCGTCAGCAGCACGGCGACGAACACACTGGCAGCGGAGAAGGTCATGGCGCGCGACGACCAGGTGTTGAACCAGCGCTGGAAGCTGGCCAGGCCACGGTCGAGCTTGGTGTTCTGGCGGGTCCACGACTGCTGGTCGAGGCGGAAGAACACGTAGATCTTCACCAGGGCACCGACGATCTGGTTGTAATAGAGGATCAGCGGGTAGGCCGGTCCGATGTGGTGGCCGGACAGCGACAGCAGCAGCGTCAGCACCAGGCGGGTGAGGCCGATCCACAGCAGGTACACCAGCAGGTAGGCGATGCTGTACTTGATGCTGGCGATGAGCGCGGCGGTCAGGCCGAGCAGGCAGGTCCACATCGACACGCGCTGGTCGAACAGCACCACGCTGGTGAACCAGCCCAGGCGCTGCGGGCCGAGGGCGAGGGCGCGGGCGTTCTGCCGCAGGTTGTTGCCGTACCAGCGGAACATCAGCTTGCGGCTGGCCTTGAGGAAGCTCTTCTCCGGCGGGTGCTCGACGGTATTGATCGCCGCGTCGGGCACGTAGAAGGTGTCGTAGCCCAGGCGCATCAGGCTGTACCAGCTGGACTTGTCGTCGCCGGTGAGGAACTGGAAGCGGCCGAGGCGCCAGTGGTCGAGGTGGTCGCTCTCGACGTCGGCGATGAAGTCGGGATCGGTGACGACCTGGGCGCGGAACACCGACATGCGTCCGGTCATGGTCAGCACGCGCTTGGACAGGGCCATCGAGCACATGTTGATGTGGCGCTGGGCGAAGCGCAGCTTGTGCCACTCGCTCATGATGTAGCCGCCGCGCACTTCGCAGAATTCGTTGGTGGTGAGGCCGCCGACGTTGGGGAAGAGCCTGAACCAGGGCACGGTCTTCCTCACCACGCCCTGCTCCAGCACGGTGTCGCCGTCGATCACCGCGACCACCGCATGTTCGTCCGGCAGGTGCCGGGAGATGGCGCGGAAACCGTGGGCCAGGCCGTCGCGCTTGCCGGTGCCGGGGATGCGCACGAAGTCGAGCTTCACGTGCTCCGGCGGGTTGAGCTTCTGCCACTGCTGCTTGATCAGCACCTCGTCGGACAGCTCGACGATGGAGCACACCACGGTGGTGGGCAGGCCGCAGTCGATGGCTTCCTGGATCACCGAGCGGTAGACCATGGAGGTGGTCAGGGCGTCGATGCGGAAGCTGGTGACCATCAGGAACACATGGGACGGATCCGCCGCGCTGCCGAGCTTGCGCAGCCGGCGGCGGTAGTGCGGGTAGACCACGTGGAGGAACAGCATCCCGCGCAGGAAATGCAGGCCGCCCATGGAATAGCGCCAGATGCCGACCGCGCCGATCAGCAGGAGGAAGTCCCGGGATTCGGCATCGAAGACCGACGGCGGCACCAGCAGGGCCAGCAGCATCAGCCCGCCGATCATTGCCAGCCAGCCGCTGGCTTCGCCGAGGATTCGCTTGTATGTGTCCATCATCAGAACCGTCACGTTGGGCAGGGGTGTTGTAGGAGCGGGCCATGCCCGCGACCGCCGGAGCGTTCGTTCTTCGCGGGCATGGCCCGCTCCTACAGGGGCGCGTGGCGCTTACCAGCAGATGCCTTCGGCGCGCTCGTCCGTGACGCTCGGCATGAAGCCGATCAGGTCGACCACCTTCTTGCCCGCCGGCGCCTTGTTCACGATGTCGACGAACAGCTCGTCGCCGTTGCCCAGCACCAGCACGTCGGAGGCGCGCACCACTTCGTCGAGGTCGGAGACCAGCAGCGAGGAGATGTGCGGGATCTTCGACTCGATGTATTCCTTGTTCGCCCCGTGGACGCGGGCGTACTCGACGTTGCGGTCGAAGATGCGCAGCTCGTAGCCCTTGCCGATCAGCATCTCGGCCAGTTCCACCAGCGGGCTTTCGCGCAGGTCGTCGGTGCCGGCCTTGAACGACAGGCCGAGCAGGCCGACCTTGCGGGTGCCGTGGCTGGCGATGATGTCGAAGGCTTTCTGCACCTGGTTGGAGTTGCTGCGCATCAGCGAACCGAGCATCGGGTGCTCGACGTCGAGCTGGCTGGCGCGGTAGGTGAGGGCGCGCACGTCCTTGGGCAGGCAGGAGCCGCCGAAGGCGAAGCCGGGCTTCATGTAGTAGCGTGACAGGTTCAGCTTGCTGTCCTGGCAGATCACGTCCATCACCTCGCGGCCGTCGACGCCCACCGCCTTGGCGATGTTGCCGATCTCGTTGGCGAAGGTGACCTTGGCCGCGTGCCAGACGTTGCAGGTGTACTTGATCATCTCGGCGACCTCGACCGACTTGCGGATGATCGGTGCGTCTAGTTCGCGGTAGATCTCTTCCAGCAGGTCGCCGGTCTGGCTGTCCAGCTCGCCGATCACGGTCATGGGCGGGAAGTCGTAGTCCTTGATCGCGGTGCTTTCGCGGAGGAATTCCGGGTTGGTGCCGACGCCGAAGTCAGCGCCGGCCTTCTTCCCGGAGCAGTCCTCGATCAGCGGGATGACCACGTTCTGCACCGTGCCCGGCAGCACCGTGCTGCGTACCACCACGGTGTGGCGGCCGGCCTTCTCGCGGATGGCGTAGCCGATCTCGCGGCATACCGTCTCGATGTAGCCGAGGTCGAGGTCGCCGTTCTTCTTGCTCGGCGTGCCGACGCAGATGAACGACACGTCGCTGTCCATCACCGCCTTGCGGAAGTCGGTGGTGCCGGACAGGCGGCCGCTGCGGATGCCCTGTTGCAGGAGTTCTTCCAGGCCCGGTTCGACGATGGGGGACTTGCCCTGGTTGATCAGGTCGATCTTGGTGGTGGAAACATCCACGCCGATAACTTCATGACCACGCGCAGACAGGCAACCGGCACATACAGCGCCGACATAGCCGAGCCCAAAGATGCTGATACGCATCGCATTCACCTCTGCAATTATCGAGTGATTCAAAGTTGGCCGAAGAGCCGTTTTTCATGCGTAGGAATATTGCGGAAACAAATGTCTCCGAACTTCCTCCTGGCAGGTATGAGAAGTACTGCTAGACTTCAGAGCACAATATTCGGGCAAACTTCATGAGCATTGCCCCGTTATGTTTCAGTTCGATGTCGTTGATGGTGCATATGTCGGACTGAGGTGCTCCAGTTTGGTTCGATAATCAGTTGCTAATCGCTAACTCATTGAATCGGTTGAAGTTGGCAATACCTCCGAGGCGTTCTGCAGCAGTTGCGGAACGGCAGGGATCAAGCCCTGTTGAATATCAGGGACGTTGCGCAGATAGGATTTTTCAAATTCACGGATAGTTCCTGCCGCTCATCCCGAACGAAAGTTTCACAAGGCTATCCAGTTGCCATCCATTGATCTCGGAATGATGGCAAATCTCCCGCTTCGTATTCCCTGTGCAAATTGCAGGATGCCGAAAAGTTCCCGAAAATATTTGTCTGAAAATTGATCGGATCACCACTCGAAAGACTTGGTCCGGTGCGTTTCAGTGCAACTTGCAATCGTGAAATGCACAGGATGGCGCCTCGCCTGTAATGGCCAATGGATTACAGGATGATTGGCATTTGCGGAAATTCCGGACGCCAGTCGGCGCTGCGATGGCGCTGAAAAGTTCTTCCGCGGGAGAGGCGTTTCCGGATGAGCGGTAGCGAAAGGCACATCGATCGCAGGGACTTCCCCGCGCTGGCGCGGCGGGAAATGCTGGCGATGCGCTTATGGTTCCTTTGATCTATGCCCGCCGCCGCCAGCCGACCCTAGGATGCCCGGGTGGTCATCCGAAAACAGAACAACAAGAGGGTTCGCTTCATGCATCTTACGCAAGGCCTGCACACCTCCGTCCTCATGACGCCGGACAAGATCGCCACCATCTTCCGCGGCCGTCATCGCACCTACAGGGAGCTCGGCGAGCGGGTGGCCCGGCTGGCCGCCGGCCTGCGCGGACTCGGCGTGCAGCCAGGCGACCGCATCGCGATGCTGGCGTTGAACTCGGACCGTTTCCAGGAATACATGCTGGCCGGCTGGTGGGCCGGCGCGGTGCTCAACCCGGTGAACATCCGCTGGAGCGCGGCGGAGATCGTCTATTCGCTGGACGACTGCGACACCGGCCTGCTGATCGTGGACGACGCCCACCTGCCGCTGGTGGAGGCGATCGTCGCCGGCGCCCGCCGCAAACCGGTCCTGATCCACGCCGGCGACGGCCCGGCGCCGGCGGGCATGCACTCGTTCGAGGCACTGATCGCCGATTCGCAGCCGGTGGAAGACTGCCGGCGCGGCGGCGAGGACCTCGCGGTGATCCTCTATACCGGCGGCACCACCGGCCTGCCCAAGGGCGTGATGCTGTCGCACCGCAACCTGTGGACCAGCGCGCTGATGCGCATGGCCGACCTGGAGCCGCTGCGCGACACCGTCTGCCTGAACGTCGCCCCGCTGTTCCACACCGCCGGCCTGTCGCGGGTCGCGGCACGGGTGATCCAGGGCGAGCCGAATGCCTACGTGCCGTTCTTCGAGCCGACCGAGGTGCTGGAAACCATCGAGCGCGAGAAGGTGGCGGAGATCATGCTGGTGCCGACCATGCTGCAGGCGCTGCTGGCGCATCCGCGCTTCCGCGAATTCGACCTCTCCAGCCTGAAGCGCATCGCCTATGGCGCCTCGCCGATCAACGCCGCGGTGCTGGAGCACGCCCTGGAAGTGCTGCCGGGCGCGAAGTTCTACCACACCTACGGACTCACCGAGAATTCGCCGGTGATCACCATCAACCCGCCGGAAAACCACGGCCCCGAAGCGCGCGCCAGCGGCCTGTACCGCTCCGCCGGCCGGGCGCTGACCGGGCTCGCCATGCGCATCGTCGACGCCGACGGCAACGAGGTGCCGCGCGGCACGGTGGGCGAGGTGACCTGCATGGGCCCGACCGTGATGCAGGGCTACTGGAACAAGCCGGAAGAAACCGCCAGGGCGCTGCGCGATGGCTGGCTGCATACCGGCGACGCCGGCTACGTCGATGCGGACGGCTACCTGTTCATCGTCGACCGGGTGAAGGACATGATCGTCAGCGGCGGCGAGAACGTGTACTCGGCGGAGGTGGAGAACGCCCTGGCCCGCCACCCGGCGGTGGCGATGTGCGCGGTGATCGGCATTCCCCACGAAACCTGGGGCGAGGCGGTGCACGCGGTGGTCACCCTGAAGCCTGGCTGCAGCGCCGACGAGACCGAACTGCGCGCCCATTGCCGCGAGTTCATCGCCGGCTACAAGTGCCCGAAGACCGTCGAGTTTCGCGACGCCATGCCGCTCTCCGGCGCCGGCAAGATCCTCAAGCGCGACCTGCGCGAGCCGTACTGGCAGGACCGGGCCCGCGCGGTCAACTGAGGCCTGCCGCCGCGCATCCGGTCCCCGTTCGGCGGGGACTGGTCCGTTCGACCGATTCCCGGCACCGCCGCCTCTCACTCCTTTGAGCCATGACGGTGCCGGGACCGCCGCCTAGGATGCATGCCTTCTACAAGAACAACGGTCGAGGTTTTCCCATGCAACTGACCCATGGTCTGCAGATCGCCATGCAGATGAATCCCGAGCGGGTCGCCACCATCTACAAGGACCGCCGGCACACCTTCCGCGAGCTGGGCGAGCGCGTGGCGCGCCTGGCCGCCGGCCTGCGCGGCCTCGGCGTGCAGCCGGGCGACCGCATCGGCATGCTGGCGCTGAACTCCGACCGTTATCTGGAATACATACTGGCCGGCTGGTGGCTCGGCGCGGTGCTCAATCCGGTGAATACCCGCTGGAGCGTCCCGGAGATCGTCTATTCGCTGGACGACTGCGATACCCGCTACGTGATCGTCGACGACCAGTTCCTGCCGCTGACCGAAGGCATCCTCGCCGCGGCGAAGAACCGGCCGCTGCTGATCCACGCCGGCGATGGCGAGGCGCCTGACGGCATGCACTCCTTCGAACGGCTGATCGCCGATTCCGCGCCCATCGCCGACTCCGGCCATGGCGGCGACGACCTGGCGGTGATCATGTACACCGGCGGCACCACCGGCCTGCCCAAGGGCGTGATGATGTCGCACGCCAGCCTGTGGTCCTGCATGTTCATGCGCATGACCGTGGCGCCGATCCGCGACGACTCGCTGGCGCTGGTGACTTCGCCGATGTTCCATATCGCCGGCCTGGCCTACGCCGCCGCACGGGTGGTGGTCGGTGTGCCGAGCTGTTTCCTGCCCATGTTCGAGCCGACCATGGCGCTGGAAGCCATCCAGCGCGAGGGGATCACCGAAGCGGTGCTGGTGCCGACCATGCTGCAGATGCTGCTGGCCCATCCGAAATTCGCCGAGTACGACCTCGGCAGCCTGCGCCGCATCAGCTATGGCGCCTCGCCGATCAATGCGGCGGTGCTGGAGAAGGCCATGGAAATGCTGCCGGCGGGCATCGAGTTCATCCACGCCTACGGCATGACCGAGAACGCCGGCACGGTGACCCTCAACCTTGCGGAGAACCATGGCCCGGAAGGGCGCGCCAGCGGGCTCTATCGTTCCGCGGGGCGGGTGATGACCGGCCTGCAGCTGATGATCGCCGACTCCGAGGGCAACGAGGTGCCGCGGGGCGAGGTCGGGGAAATCCTGATCAAGGGACCGTCGGTGATGCAGGGCTACTGGAACAAGCCGGAGGAAACCGCCTCGGCGCTACGCGACGGCTGGTTCCACACCGGCGATGCGGCCCGGATGAACGAGAACGGCTACATCTTCATCGTCGACCGGGTGAAGGACATGATCGTCAGCGGCGGCGAGAACGTGTACTCGGCGGAGGTGGAGAACGCCCTGGCCAAGCACCCGGCGGTGGCCATGTGCGCGGTCATCGGCATCCCCAGCGCGGAGTGGGGCGAGGCGGTGCATGCCATCGTCACCCTGAAGCCGGGGGTGACGGCGAGCGAGGACGAGCTGCGCGCCCTGTGCCGCGAGCACATCGCCGGCTACAAGTGCCCGAAGAGCGTGGAATTCCGCGACGCCATGCCGCTGTCCGGCGCCGGCAAGATCCTCAAGCGCGAGCTGCGCGAGCCCTACTGGAAGGGCAAGGGCCGGGCGGTGAACTGAGTTCCCCGTAGTGCTACGGGCCTGCCGTGTAGGCCCGCTTCAAGCGGCCCGCTTCAATCGTCGGGCTGGTCGCGCAGGAACACCAGGTTGTCCGCGCCGGACTGTTCGGCGCTGAAGCGATAGCCGGCGTAGCTGAAGTCCTTCAGCCCGGCCGGGTCGCTCAGGCGTTCGCGGATCACATAGCGCGCCATCAGCCCGCGGGCCTTCTTGGCGTAGAAGCTGATGATCTTGTACTGGCCGTTCTTCAGGTCCCTGAACTCGGTGTCGATGACCCGCGCATTCAGCGCCTTGCGCTTCACCGCGCCGAAGTATTCGTTGGAGGCCAGGTTGAGCAGCACGTCGTCGCCCTGTTCGGCCAGCGCCTCGTTCAGCCAGCCGCTGATGCGCTCGCCCCAGAAGGCGTAGAGGTCCTTGCCACGGGCGTTGGCCAGCTTCGTGCCCATTTCCAGGCGATAGGGCTGCATCAGGTCCAGCGGCCGCAGCACGCCGTACAGGCCGGAGAGCATGCGCAGGTGGCGCTGGGCGAAGTCGAAATCGTCCGCGGAGAAGTCCTCGGCGTGCAGCCCGGTATACACGTCGCCCTTGAACGCCAGCAGCGCCTGCTTGGCGTTGGCCGGGGTGAAGTCCGGGTGCCAGCTGCCGAAGCGCGCCGCGTTCAGGCCGGCCAGCTTGTCGGAGAGGCTCATCAGCTCGGCGATCTGCGCCGGCGTCAGCTCGCGGAGGATGCCGATCAGCTCCTGGGCGTCGTCCAGGTGTTCGGGCAGCGTGAAGCGCTCGGTCACCGGAGCGGTGTCGTAGTCCAGGGTCTTGGCGGGGGAAATCACCATCAGCATCGTGCAGTCTCCTTCAAGCGAGGGGCGATTGTAGGGGCTGAGGGCGTGAGGCTCCAGCTATGGCGACGATAGGAGACGCTGCTCCATCGGCACCTGTTCCATGCGCTTGAGCAGTTCGCCGAGGAAGCAGCGCTCGGCCTGGGTGTGCTTCTGCTCGCGGTTCCACAGCAGGTGGATGTCCACGTCGGCCACGCCATCCTCCGGCGGCAGTTGCCAGAGACGGCCCTGGGCGAGGTCGTCGGCGACGATGTGCTGCGGCAGGCAGCCGATGCCATAGCCGCAATAAACAAGACGGCGGATTTCCTCGAGGCTCGGCGAGGAGGCCACCAGCTTGCCGGTGAAGCCCTGCTGGTCGCGGAAGATGGTCAGCGGCGAGAGCGCCTCGCCGATCTGGTCGCTGGTGAAGGACACGAAGTCCTCGCCCAGCAGGTCGTCCAGGCGCAGGTCGCGGCGGCCATAGAGCGCATGGTGGCGCCCGCAGAAGAAGGTGTAGCGCTGGCGCAGGAAGGCGCGTTGCTCCAGGCGCGGCGAGGGCAGGCGGCACAGCGCCAGGCCGAGGGTGGCGGTCTTCTGCTGCAGCGAGCTGAGCACGTCGGCGCTGCGCATCACCTCGATTTCCAGTTCGACGCCGGGATGGGCACGGTGGAAGTCGGTGAGGAAGTCGTCATAGAAACCCGACTGGATGCGGCTGATGTTGAGCATGCGCACCTTGCCCACCACCTGGTCGGCCGGCTGCTCCAGCGCAGCCGCCAGACGCGAGACGTTGCCGTTGACATCGCCGGCGATGCGCAGGATTTCCTCGCCGATCGCCGTGATTTCGAAGCGCGGTCCCCGACGCTGGATCAGCGCGGCGCCGAGTTGCTCTTCCAGACGGCGCAGCGCCTGGCTGACCGCCGGCTGGGTCAGGTGCAGGCGTGCGGCGGCGCGGCTGATGCTGCGTTCCTGGCCGATCACCAGCCAGGTGCGCAGCAGGTTCCAGTCCAGCCGGTCGTTGAGAAAGCGGCCGAGGCCGTCGCGAGGTTCCACAGGACAATCTCCGCTCGTAGGTCGTCCGATTATAAGCGGGAATTATTCTTTGAATAACGATTAGAAAATTGAATGATCATGGTCCCGGTGCGATAACGCTGGTCAGGCGTTGCAGAACGCCGCTCGTACAGCGTCTGCCCAGAACAATCGACAAGATCGGGAGCCTGAAATGTCCCAACCCGCGCCACAGCCGGTCCGTGCCGCCACGGCCGCCTTCATCGGTACCATGATCGAGTGGTACGACTTCTACATCTACGCCACCGCCGCCGCCCTCGTGTTCGGCACCCTGTTCTTCCCCTCCGACAGCCAGTTCCTCAGCACCATGGCCGCCTTCGGCACCTTCGCCGTGGGCTTCTTCGCCCGGCCGCTGGGCGGGCTGATCTTCGGTCACCTGGGCGATCGCATCGGGCGCAAGAAGGCGCTGCTGGTCACCCTGGTGATGATGGGCGTGGCGACGGTGTGCATCGGCCTGCTGCCGACCCACGCGCAGATCGGCGTTGCGGCTCCGGCGCTGCTGGTGGCCTTGCGCATCGTCCAGGGCATCGCCGTGGGCGGCGAGTGGGGCGGCGCCGTGCTGATGGCCGGCGAGCATGCGCCCAGCGGACGACGCACCTTCTTCGCCTCGTTCGCGCAGCTCGGCAGCCCGGCCGGGCTGATCCTCTCGCTGCTGGCCTTCAAGGCGGTCACCAGCATGGACAGCGCGACCTTCCTCGACTGGGGCTGGCGCCTGCCGTTCCTCGCCAGCGCGGTGCTGCTGATCGTCGGCCTGGCGATCCGCCTGGGCGTCAACGAGTCGCCGGAATTCGCCCGCATCCAGCAGCAGTCGCGCCAGCACAAGCTGCCGGCGCTGGAGGTGCTGCGCAGTTCCTGGCGACCGCTGCTGCTGTGCATCGGCGCCAATACCATCGGTATCGCCGGCGTCTATTTCACCAACACCTTCATGATTTCCTACACCACGCAGAACCTGCAGATCGACCGGGCGCTGATCCTCGACTGCCTGTTCTACGTGGCGATCATCCAGTTCTGCGTGCAGCCGCTGGCCGCGCGCCTGGCCGAAGTCATCGGCTCGGCACGCTTCCTCAAGCTGGCGGCGCTGCTGGCGGTGGCTTCTCCATACCCGATGTTCCTGCTGGTCAGCCAGGGCAGTTCCGGAGCGATCATCGTCGGCATCGCCACCGCGGTGGTGTGCATGTCCAGCTTCTATTCGGTGATCGCCGGTTTCGTCAGCGAGGTGTTCGAGACCCGCGTGCGCTACTCGGCGATCTCCATCGCCTACCAGGTCTGCGGCGCCATCGCCGGCGGCCTCACGCCGCTGATCGGCACCTTCCTGGCGCACCGCTTCGATGGCCAGTGGCTGCCGCTGGCGCTGTTCTATTCCCTGCTGGCCGGCCTCTCGCTGCTGTGCATCGTCGGTCTGGACCGCCGCCAGCGCCTGCGCACCGCAGCGGCCGCTGCCTGATTTCCCCGAGGACTGATTGATGCTGAAGATCGATGGCGCCCGCCTGTGGGCGAGCCTGATGGACATGGCCCAGGTCGGCGCGACCGCCCGTGGCGGCTCCCGCCGACTGGCGCTCTCCGAAGAGGACCGCGCCGGCCGCGAACTGTTCGAAGGCTGGTGTCGTGACGCCGGCCTGAGCCTGCACCGCGACGCCGTGGGCAACCTGTTCGCCCGTCGTGCCGGGGAGGACGACAGCCTCGACCCGGTGGTGATGGGCAGCCACCTCGACACCCAGCCCGAAGGCGGCCGCTTCGACGGCGTCTACGGCGTGCTGGCCGGACTGGAAGTGCTGCGCAGCCTGAACGACCGGGGCATCCGCACCCGCCGTCCGTTGGAAGTGGCGGTGTGGACCAACGAGGAGGGCGCGCGCTTCACCCCGGCGATGCTCGGCTCGGCGGCGTTCACCGGCGCCATGGCGCTGGACGCGGCGCTGGCGTCCCGCGATGCCGAGGGCGTCAGCGTCGGCGAGGCGTTGCAGGCACTCGACTGGCAGGGCGACCTGCCGCTGGGGCGCCGTCTCGACGCCTATTTCGAGGCGCACATCGAACAGGGGCCGATTCTCGAAGACAACGGCATCGACGTTGGCGTCGTCACCGGCGGCCAGGCGATCCGCTGGCTCGATGTACGCGTCGGCGGGCAGGCCGCCCACGCCGGCACCACGCCGATGCCGCTGCGCCACGACGCGATGTTCGGTGCGGCGGAGATGATCCGGGCGCTGGAGTCACTGGCGCAGCGTTTCGCGCCCAACGGACTGGTGACCGTCGGCCAGTTGGAGATCGCCAAGTCCTCGCGCAATACCATCGCCGGCCTGCTGGACTTCACCATCGACCTGCGCCACCACGGCGACGACGTGATCGCCGCCATGGAGCAGGAAGCCCGCGTGCTGCTGGCGGACATCGCCGCGCGTCGCGGGCTGGCGCTGGAGATCGGCGTGCACTGGGTCAGCCCGGCCACGCCATTCGACGCTGACTGCGTCGGCCACGTGCGCGAGGCGGTGCAGGCGCTGGGCTACTCGCACCAGGACATCGTCAGCGGCGCCGGCCACGACGCCATCCACCTGGCGCGGGTCTGCCCGACGGCCATGGTGTTCATTCCCTGCGTCGGCGGGCTCAGCCACAACGAGGCCGAGGACGTGATTCCCGAACAGGCCACCCAGGGCGCCGATGTGCTGCTCAATGCCGTGCTGGCTCGCGCCGGCCGTGCCGACTGACAGGAGATAGCCGTGCTGACGTTCTTCCATCCCGATCAACTGCTGCATGTGCCGCGCAGCTACTTCTCTCGTGGCCAGATGCGCACTCCGCAAGAGCTGCCGCAGCGCGCCGAACGACTGCTGAAGGCGGTGGGGGCGATGGGCTTCCCGATCCTGGTGCCCGACGACTTCGGTCGTCAGCCACTGCTGGCCGCGCACAGCGAGGCGTACCTGGACTTCCTCGAACACGCCTACCAGCGCTGGCATGAAGTGCCGGAGGACTGGGGCGACGAGGTGATGTCCAACGTGTTCATCCGCGAGGGCAACCCGCTGCGCGGCATCCTTGCCCAGGCGGCGCGCTACCTGGCCGACGGCAGTTGTCCGGTGGGCGAGCACACCTGGCACTCGGCCTACTGGTCGGCGCAATCCGCCGTGGCGGCGGCGCGGGTGGTACGCGATGGCGCGCCGGCGGCCTACGCCCTCTGCCGTCCGCCGGGACACCACGCGCGGGAGGAGGGCGCCGGCGGCTTCTGCTACCTGAACAACGCCGCCATCGCCGCAGCGGAGCTGCGCCAGCGCTTCGACAGGGTCGCCATCCTCGACACCGACATGCACCATGGCCAGGGCATCCAGGAAATCTTCTACGGCCGCGACGATGTGCTCTACGTGTCGGTGCACGGCGATCCGACCAACTTCTACCCGGTGGTCGCCGGCTTCGACGACGAGCGCGGCGAAGGGCAGGGCGAAGGCTTCAACCTCAACCTGCCGATGCCGCATGGGGCCGGCGAGGAGGACTTCTTCGTGCAGGTGGCCGAGGCGCTGCGCGCGGTGCGCGACTTCGGTGCGCAGGCGCTGGTGCTGTCGCTGGGCTTCGACATCTACAAGGACGACCCGCAGTCGAAAGTGGCGGTGAGTACCGAAGGTTTTGCCCGGCTCGGCCGCGAAATCGCCGCGCTGGGGCTGCCGCAGGTCATAGTGCAGGAAGGCGGGTATCACCTGCAGACGCTGGAGCGCAATGCGCGGGCGTTCTTCGGCGGCTTGCAGGGCTGAGGGCATGCGCGTCCGCCTAAGGGCGGGCGCGTGGCTCCGATTTGTGTCCGTAAGGGACGAGTATCGTTAGGAAATTTCGGATTTCGACTTCGCGAAGGCGCTGATCCGGGAGATGCTGCGCAGTGACCGGATTGCCGCGAAAAATGCTGAACCGGCATTCATCGGAGGGAAAGATCTTTAACGCTAGCGGAGGCTTAGCTCACTGCCAAGCTATTTCAGCGCAGGTAAAAAAAAATGTCCTTCAGAAGGAAAAGTACTTTTTACCGTCACAATTTTTCCTGTATTTGTTGAGCCGTAGACCGCCGAATCCTGCACACAGGTGGCGGCCCCGGCCCGTCACTTGCTTGCATCCTCTCTCGAGCCTCCTCGAGAGTCGGCGGCTCACCACACGGCGGAGCGCTGGTCTGGCATTCCGTCGTTACCTTCCAAGAAGAGGTGACCCGCGTATGGATGACCACGGACGCTCCCGCCCCACCAAGCCCACCCTCTACGTTCTCGACACCAACGTTCTGATCCACGACCCCAACGCACTGCTGAATTTCCAGGAGCACCACGTAGCCATTCCGATGACGGTGCTGGAGGAACTGGACAAGCTGAAGGCCGGAAAGCACACCATCGCCGCGGAATGCCGCCAGGCCATCCGCCTGATCGACCAGGTGCTGGGCGAAGCGTCGCCCGAGGAAGTGGAGGAGGGCGTTCCGATCCAGCGCGGCAAGAGCGGCCCGTGCGGCAGCCTGTCGATCCTCATGAGCAAGCGCGCCGAACCCATCACCTGGCTGCCCGAGCACCTCAACGACAACCGCATCATCAACCAGCTGGTGGAGCTGCAGAGCCGCCACAACGCCAAGCGCGTGGTGCTGGTGACCAAGGACATCAACATGCGCCTGAAGGCGCGCGCCTGCGGGGTGGCGGCGGAGGACTACCACACCGACCAACTGATCGACGACGTCAACCTGCTGTCGCGCGGCTACCACTCGCTGAGCGGCTCGTTCTGGGACCGCGTCAGCACCGTGGAGACCCGCCAGGACCACGGCCGCACCTGGCACCGCGTGCAGCTCACCGACAACCTGCCGGCGGTGCACATCAACGAGTTCATCGTCGACGAGCAGGGCTTCGTCGGCTGGATCAAGGGCATCGAGCAGGACGAACTGCTGATCCTCGACCTGCACCAGGAACCGCTGCTGCACCAGGAAGCCTGGGGCCTGCGCCCGCGGGACGTGTACCAGTCGCTGGCGCTCTACGCGCTGCTCGATCCGGACATCCACCTGGTCAACCTGTCCGGCGCCGCCGGCTCCGGCAAGACCATCCTCGCCCTGGCCGCCGCCATCGAGCAGACCATGGTCACCAAGCGCTACCGCCGCATCATCGCCACCCGCAGCGTGCAGGGGCTGGACGAGGACATCGGTTTCCTGCCCGGCACCGAGGCGGAGAAGATGGAGCCCTGGCTCGGCGCCATCACCGATAACCTGGAGGCGCTGCATTCCGACGACGAATGTACCCACGGCAGCGTCGACTACATCCTCAGCAAGGTGCCGCTGCAGTTCAAATCGCTGAACTACATCCGCGGGCGCAGCTTCCAGCAGAGCCTGATCCTCATCGACGAGTGCCAGAACCTCACCCCGCACCAGATGAAGACCATCATCACCCGCGCCGGCAACGGCTCGAAGGTGATCTGCCTGGGCAACCTGGCGCAGATCGACACACCCTACCTGTCCGCCACCAGCTCCGGCCTGACCTACCTGACCGAGCGCTTCAAGGACTTCCCCCACGGCGTGCACGTGACCCTGCAAGGGGTGCCGCGCTCGGTGCTGGCGGAGTTCGCCGAGCTGAACCTGTAACTCCTGTAGGAGCGGGCCGTGCCCGCGACCAACCGCGCTTTCGCGGGCATGGCCCGCTCCTACAAAAACCGCGGACTCAGCGTTCCCACGCTCCCGCGTGGGAACGCATCCTACGACGCTATCGATCCCGGAATACCTCTTTCTGTATACAATCATCCCTCCAACGCCCCGCCCGACGGTTATCCCCGGGTGGCGCCAGGGCTTAAACTGATCTCCCCACCAGCCAAGAGTCCCCTCCGTGCTGACCCATCTCGATTCCCAGGGCCGCGCCAACATGGTCGATGTCACCGAAAAAGCGGTGACATCCCGTGAGGCGGTGGCCGAAGCGCGGGTGCGCATGCGCCCGGAAACCCTGCAACTGATCCAGGACGGCGGCCATCCCAAGGGCGACGTGTTCGCCGTGGCGCGCATCGCCGGCATCCAGGCGGCCAAGCGCACCCACGAACTGATCCCGCTGTGCCATCCGCTGCTGCTGACCAGCGTCAAGGTCGAACTGGAAGCCGATGGCGCGGACTGCGTGCGCATCGTCGCGCGCTGCAAGCTGGCCGGGCAGACCGGCGTGGAAATGGAGGCGCTGACCGCCGCCAGCGTCGCCGCGCTGACCATCTACGACATGTGCAAGGCCGTGGACCGCGGCATGACCATCGAGCAGGTGCGCCTGCTGGAGAAGCTCGGTGGCAAGAGCGGCCATTACGTAGTCGAGGAAACCCCATGATTCGCGTGCAGTATTTCGCCCGTTACCGTGAAGCGCTCGGCCTGGATGGCGAGCAGCTGGCCTGGGACGGCAGCCTGGCCCGCCTCGACGACCTGCGCCACCTGCTGCTGGAGCGCGGCGGCGTGTGGAGCGTGCTCGCCGAGCAGAACCTGATGTGCGCGCGCAACCAGGAGCTGTGCAGCCTCGACGAGGCGCTGCAGGACGGCGACGAAGTGGCGTTCTTCCCCACCGTGACCGGAGGCTGAGGCGATGGCGATCCGTGTGCAGGAACAGGCGTTCGATCCCGGCGCCGAGCTGAATGCGCTGCATGCCGCCAATGTCGGCATCGGCGCGGTGGTCGGCTTCGTCGGCTACGTGCGCGATTTCAACGACGGCCGCGAAGTGGGCGGCATGTTCCTCGAACACTACCCGGGGATGACCGAGAAATCCCTGGAGAAGATCGCCGCCGAGGCTGCCGAGCGCTGGCCATTGCTGCGCCTGGAAATCCTCCACCGCATCGGCCGCCTGGAGCCGGGCGAGCCCATCGTCTTCGTCGGCGCCGCCAGCGCCCACCGCCAGGCGGCGTTCGACGCCTGCAACTTCGTCATGGACTACCTGAAGACCCGCGCGCCGTTCTGGAAGAAGGAAGACACCACCGAAGGCCCGCGCTGGGTGGAAGGCCGCTGCAGCGACCATTCGGCTGCCAAACGCTGGGAAAATTGATCTCGGACATTAGATAGCTGACTAATCATCTCCGTCTGTTCGGATTTGGCTAATCTGGCCACCGTCGCCAGGTGGTCGGCACTTCAGCTCAAAGCTCCAGGACCTCTTCGCCCTGCCTTAACCAGTACACCTCCTGGCTATCAACTGGTTCGGCCCTGAAAGCCGTTCCAGCCCGCTGATCGAAAGGAGAGTGTCATGCGCATCAAGAATTTCGTCCTCAAGGGCCTGGTTTCCGCAATGCTGGTCGCCGGCATGTCGCAGAGCGCGCTGGCCTGCACCACCATCATCGCCGGCCGCGGCGCCACCGCCGACGGTTCGGTGCTGGTCGCCCGCCTCGAGGACTACACCACCAACAACCACGCCAAGCGCTTCGTGGTGGTGCCGCACCAGCAATACAAGGACGGCGACACGCTGAGCTTCGACAATGGCGTCAGCGTGCCGGCGCCGAAGATCGGCCTGCGCTACACCGCCATGCGCGACTGGAACGGCGACCAGTTCGGCGCCCTCGGCCAGTGGAGCGAGTTCGGCAGCAACGAGGCCGGGGTGGTGATTTCCGCCACCAACAGCACTTCGCCGAACGACCGCGCCGCCAAGGCCGACCCGCTGGTGGCCGACGAGGGCGGGGTGGTCGAGGCGATCATCCCGGACCTGATCCTGCCGCAGGCGAAGACCGCCCGCGAGGCGGTGGAACTGCTCGGCCACTACGTCGACACCCTCGGCGCCGGCGAGACCAACGGCATCGAGATCGGCGACGCGAAGGAAGCCTGGCTGTTCGAGATCGGCTCCGGCCACCACTGGATCGCCGTGCGCGTGCCGGACGACAGCTACATGGTGATGGCCAACGGCATGCGCGTGCATGACGTCAACCTCAACGACCACGCCAATGTCATCGCCAGCAAGGGCATCGCCGAGTTCGTCGAGAAGAACCAGTTGCTGGACAAGGTCGACCCGGCGAAATTCAACTTCGCCAAGGCTTTCGGCGTGGTCGGCGACGCCTACAACATCGACCGCGAATGGCTGGTGCAGGAACGCCTGACACCGTCGCACAAGCAGGCCATCCGCCAGCAGCAGTACCCGTTCATCGACAAGGCCGACAAGCCGATCAGCGTGCCCGAGGTGGCCGCCATCCTGCGCGCCGACACCTATGCCGGTACTCCGCTGGACGGCAAGAAGCCCGCCGACGGCCAGAAGCAGCGGCCGATCGCCATGGAGCGCAATGTCGAGGCGCACATCCTGCAGGTTCGCGGCGACATGCCCAAGGACTTGCAGGTGCTGTCCTGGCAGTCCCTCGGCAACGTACGCGACGGCCTGTTGCTGCCGTACTACCTGGAAAGCCTGCGCAGCACGCCGCAAGCCTTCCAGCAGGGTAACGACGACTACGACGGCCAGTCCGCCTGGTGGACCTTCCGCAGCCTGACCAGCCTGGCGCACAGCAATGACGCCAGGTACATGCCGGTGCTGCACGCCTGGCGCGACCGCATCGAAGGCAGCCTGACGACCGCCCAGCCGGCCACCGACGCCATGCTCAAGACCCTCGCCGCCAAGGACCCGGAAGCCGCCCGCGCCTACGCCGAACGCTTCAGCAACGGCACCGCGCTGTGGGCCCTGGACCAGGCGAAGACGCTGCAGTCGCACTTCATGACCGACCTGACCCGCTCCACCGAGCTGAACTACAGCCCCGAGGAGCTGGAGAAGATCAAGCACCTCTGACGGTTTCGGCGGATAACGCTGGCACGTTATTCGCCCTGCCCGGAACGGTTCCGCTGACAAGGGTGGATGAGGTTTTTTTCATCCACCATTTTCGGGGCCGCATGCGCGGCCATGGTGGATCGGTGGAGCGTGATCCACCCTACGCACGCCTGAGCCCTTTCGTTACCTGCCAAGCCGCCCCGGCGCCAGCATCTCCGCACTCAACCCCTGCCGCTGCAGATGCTCCGGCAACGGCTCGCCGCGGATCAGCGCCGCGCTGGCCTCGCCCATCGCCGGGGAGGTCTGCATGCCGTAGCCGCCCTGGCCGGCGACCCAGTAGAAGCCCGCCACCCGCGGATCGTAGCCGGACACCAGCCCGCCATCGGCGACGAACGAGCGCAGCCCCGCCCAGGCATGGCTGGGGCGGCGGATGCTCAGGGTGGTGTGTTCCTCGATGCGGTAGATGCCGGTGGCGATGTCCAGCTCCTCCGGCTGCACGTCGTGCGGCTCCACCGGATCGGCATTGGCCGGCGAGCCCAGCAGTTGGCCGGCATCCGGCTTGATGTAGAAGGATTCGTCGAGGCCGACCAGCATCGGCCAGCGCTGGCAGTCCACGCCTTCCGGCGGGGCGAAGAGGAAGGCCGCGCGACGCTTCGGCTGCAGTCCGAGCGGGGCGACGCCGGCCAGCGTGGCGACCTTGTCGCACCAGGCGCCCGCCGCGTTGACCAGCACCGCTGCGCGGAAGGTTTCGCCGCTGCTGCGCACTTCCCAGCCGCCGTCGATCCGCTCGATGCCCAGCACCTCGCAACCCAGCTGGATGCTCCCGCCATTGTGGCGGATGCCGCGCAGATAGCCCTGCAGCAGCGCGTCGGTATCGATGTCCGCGGCGGTCGGGTCGTGCATCGCGCCATGCACCTGCTCCCGGCGCAGGGCGGGGAACATCGCGCAGGCCTCGTCGGCGTCGATCAGGCGCATCTCCGGCACGCTGGCGCGGGCGCTGTCGAACTGGCGGTGCAGCTCGTCGGGATTGCCCTCGAAGTCCACGATGATCTCGCCGCGCGGCGAGAGCAGCGGGTGCTCGGTGAAACCGGCCGGCGGCGCGTCGAAGAAGGCGCGGCTGGCGACCGTCAGCGCACGCACCTGGGGCGCGCCGTAGGCCGGGGTGTAGAGCGCGGCCGAGCGGCCGCTGGAGTGGTAGCCGGCGTGTGCCTCGCGTTCCAGCACGGTGACGCGGCCGTGGCGCGATAGCCAGAAGCCGGTGGAGGCACCGGCGATACCGGCGCCGATGATGAGGTAATCCGTTTCGATCATTCCGGACATTCCGTTTGGGGAGTGAGTTGTCGGGGGAGATGGTAAGGGGAAATTTCCTCGCGGTGCCGTTTCCCTTTTCGCAGCCTTTCCTACCCCTTCCGAGGAATGGCCTGATACCTGTCTTCGGCGCAGGCTGGCGGGCAGCCTGATTTTCCCGGAGATGCCCATGAGCCACCTGGCCACGCAGGAGTTCCAGTCCCTGCAGATCGCCGTCCTTACCGTCAGCGACACCCGCAACCTCTCCACCGATACTTCCGGACAGACCCTGGCGAACCTGCTGCAGGACGCCGGCCACCAACTGGCCGAGCGCCGCCTGGTGCCGGACGACATCTACCAGATTCGCGCCGTGGTCTCCGCCTGGATCGCCGACCCCGCCATCCAGGTCGGCCTGATCACCGGCGGCACCGGTTTCACCCTGCGCGACAACACGCCCCAGGCCGTGGCGCCGCTGCTGGAGCGCACGGTGGACGGTTTCGGCGAGCTGTTCCGCCAGGTCTCCATGCAGGAGATCGGCGCTTCCACCATCCAGTCACGCGCCCTCGCCGGGATCAGCAACGGCACCCTGGTCTGCTGCCTGCCCGGCTCTCCGGGCGCCTGCCGCACCGCCTGGAACGAAATCCTCCTCGGCCAGCTGGACAGCCGCACGCGGCCGTGCAACTTCGTGCCGCACCTGAAGGTCCAGCCCGATCAGGCCGAACGCCTCTGCTGCGGTAGCCGGGCATGAGCGGCTGCGGATGTTCGGGCCATGACCTGCGCCCGGTGGATGAAGCGCTGGCCGCACTGCTGCAACGGGTACCGGCGCCGCCGAAGGTGGAGCGGGTGCCGCTGGGCGAAGCGCTGGGGCGGGTGCTGGCGGAAGACCTGAGTGCGACCCAGGACCAGCCGGCCTGGGACAACAGCGCGATGGACGGCTACGCGCTGCGCGCCGCCGATCTGCCTGACGCCGGTGGCGCGCTGCCGCTGGCCGGGTGCATCGCCGCTGGTGATCCGGCCAGCGATGCGCTGCCCGCAGGGCACGCCGTACGCATCTTCACCGGCGCGCCGCTGCCGCCGGGCGCCGACAGCGTGGTCGCCCAGGAAGACTGCCGAATCGACGGCGAGCGGGTGATCCTGCCGCCGGTACGGCGCGGCAGCCATGTGCGCCTGCGCGGCGAGGAACTGCGCGAGGGCGCCCCGCTGCTGCGCAAGGGCAGCCGCCTGCGCGTCCAGGAGCTGGGCCTGCTGGCCAGTGTCGGGATCGCCGAAGTACCGGTCCATCGGCGCCTGCGCGTCTGCCTGCTGAGCAGCGGCGACGAGCTGCGCGAGCCGGGCGAGAAGCTGGCTCCCGGGCAGATCTACAACGTCAACCGCTTCAGCATCGGCGCGCTGCTCGACGGCTGGGGCATGGAACTGCACGACTACGGCGTGCTCGCCGATACCCTGGCGGCCAGCCGCGACGCGTTGAGCCTGGCCGCTTCCGAATGGGATGTGCTGATCACCTCGGGCGGCGTTTCGGTGGGCGAGCGCGACCATCTCAAGCAGGCGATCCGCGAACTCGGCGAACTGCACCTGTGGCGCCTGGCGATGCAGCCGGGCAAGCCGCTGGCCTTCGGCGAGATTTCCGGCAAGCCGTGGATCGGCCTGCCGGGCAACCCGGCCGCGGCGCTGGTCACCGCGCTGGTGGTGGCGCGGCCGTTCCTGCTCCGTGCACAGGGGCAGGTCGAGGTCGATACGCCGCTGCTGGAACTGCCCGCCGGCTTCGACTGGCCGAAGCCGAATGCCCGCCGGCAGTACCTGCGGGCGCGCCTCGAACAGGGCCACGTAGTGATCCATCCACAGCAGGGTTCGGCGATGCTGCTCGCCGCCAGCTGGGCCGACGGCCTGGCGGTGGTCGAGGCGGGCGCGACCCTGCGCGAGGGCGAGCCGGTGGGCTACCTGCCGTTTTCCGCTCTGCTGTAGCTGATTCTTGGGGGATGCATGCAACTGGTCTGTCCCGCGGGCAGTCTGCCCGCGCTCAAGTCCGCCCTGCGTGAAGGGGCGGACGCCATCTACGTCGGTTTTCGCGACGACACCAACGCCCGGCATTTCACCGGTCTCAACCTGGATGACCGCCAGCTGGAAGAGGGCCTGCAGCGCGTGCGCCAGGCCGGCCGGCAGCTGTACATCGCGGTGAACACCTATTCCGGCGCGCAGGGCTGGGCGCGCTGGCAGCGTGCGGTGGACCGCGCCGCGGACCTCGGCGTGGACGCGCTGATCGCCGCCGATTGCGCGGTGCTCGGCTATGCCGCGAGGCGCCATCCGGGGTTGCCGCTGCACCTGTCGGTGCAGGGTTCGGCGACCAATGCCGGGGCGCTGAGCTTCTACCACGAGCACTACGGCATCCGTCGTGCCGTGCTGCCGCGGGTGCTGTCGCTGGCCCAGGTGCGCCAGGTCGCCGCCGGCAGCCCGGTGCAGCTGGAAGTCTTCGCCTTCGGCAGCCTGTGCATCATGGCCGAGGGGCGCTGTCACCTGTCCTCGTACGTCACCGGCGAGTCGCCGAACCTCTGCGGAGTCTGTTCCCCGGCCAAGGCGGTGCGCTGGAGCGAGGAACCGGAAGGGCTGACCTCGCGCCTCAACGAAGTGCTGATCGACCGCTACGCTCCCGGCGAGCCGGCGGGCTATCCGACCCTGTGCAAGGGGCGCTTCCTGGTCAACGGCCAGCGTTTCCACGCGCTGGAGGAACCGACCAGCCTGAACACCCTCGACCTGCTGCCGCAGCTGGCGGAAGTCGGCATCGCCGCGGTGAAGATCGAGGGCCGCCAGCGCAGTCCGGCCTACGTCGAGCAGGTCACCCGCGTCTGGCGTCAGGCGCTGGATACGCTGCAGCGCGCGCCGGACCGGTTCGCCGTGCAGCCGGCGTGGCAGAAGACGCTGGCCAATCTTTCCGAAGGGCACCAGACCACGTTGGGCGCCTACCACCGTTCCTGGCAGTGAAGGAGCCGTCGATGAAACTGAGCCTGGGGCCGCTGCTGTTCTACTGGGATCGCCAGCAGACTCTCGATTTCTATGCGCAGATGGCGGAACAGCCGCTGGACGCCATCTATCTTGGCGAAACCGTCTGCTCCAAGCGCCGCGCCCTGTCCCTGGACGACTGGCTGGGGCTGGGCCGCGAGCTGGCGCAGCAGGGCAGGGCGGAGATCGTCGTCTCCGGACTGGCGCTGCTCGAGGCCGCCTCCGAGCTGTCCACGCTGCGCCGCCTGTGCGCCAACGGCGAGCTGCGCGTCGAGGCCAACGACATGGCCGCGGTGCATTACCTGGAGCGCCTTGGCGTGGAGTTCGCCGGCGGGCCGTCGCTGAACATCTACAACGGCCATACCCTGGCCGAGCTGCACCGCTGCGGCCTGCGCCGCTGGGTGCCGCCGGTGGAGTGCTCGGGCGAACTGGTTCTCGGCGTGCTGGATCAGGTACAGGCGCTGGGCGTGAGCGACATCGAGACCGAGATCTTCGCCTACGGCCATCTGCCGCTGGCCTGGTCCGCCCGCTGCTTCACGGCACGTGCGGAGAACCGGCCGAAGGACGATTGCCGGTTCTGCTGCCAGAACTACCCGGAAGGCATTCCGCTGCAGAGCCAGGAAGGCCGGACGCTGTTCACCCTGAACGGCATCCAGACCCTTTCCGGCGAACCGAGCAACCTGCTGGCCGACTACGCCTCCCTGCAACGCTGCGGCGCCGACCTGCTGCGCCTGAGCCCGCGCGCGCAGGGCATGGCCGAGGTGATCCAGGCCTTCGACCAGGTGCGCCGCGGCGCCAGCCCACCGCTGGCGGTGGACGGCTGTAATGGTTACTGGCATGGCCAGCCCGGCATGCTGCGAGCGGATGAGGTGGGACTGTGCTGAACCTGCAGACTGGCGCCCTGCGCGCCGCCGAACGCCTGCTGCCCCTGGCGGCGCGGGTACCGCAGCCGTTGCAGCGACTGGTGCTGCAGCGGGCGATCGATCGCCTGTTTGCCCGGCCGCTGGCCGATGGCGAGTTCGACGTTCTATCCGGGCAGTGGCTGCGCCTGGAAATCGCCGACCTCGGCCTGGGCTGGAACCTTACCCGCGTACCCGGCGGCCTGCGCCTGGTGCAACGCTGCCGGCCGAGCGTGACCATTCGCGGCAACTGGCGCGATTTCGTCCTGCTGGCCAGCCGTCACGAGGACCCTGACACCCTGTTCTTCCGCCGCCGGCTGGTGATCGAGGGCGATACCGAACTGGGGCTGGCGGTGAAGAACCTGATCGACAGCCTCGACCCGGAAGATCTGCCGGGATGGCTGTGGAAGGGGATGCAGCGGGCGGGGGATGCGGTGCAGCAGGCGGGGTGAGAATTGGCGGGTTGCCCCCGCTCTCGCGGGCATGGCCCGTTCCTACAGGGGGTGGGCTCTTTGTAGGGCGAATGAAGCGGAACGCTTCATTCGCCGACAAGGCCCTGCCGATGGCGCATAACGCTGGCGCGTTATGCGCCCTACCCGGACATGTCAGTAACCGGTAGGAGCGGGCCATGCCCGCGATCGAGGCTTGTCAGGCCGGCTGCTTCAGCAGGAAGGACAGTTCCTCGAACAGCATGTCGGCGTCTTCCTCGGTGCAATCGGCGCCGTAGCGCTTCTTCAGGCCGTACTCGCTGAGAGTCAGGTGGGTGTCCGCGGTGACGCCGCAGCGGGCCAGGCAGCCTTTCACGCAATGCAGCGGGCAGCCGTCGAGGGCGATGATCCGGCGGCCGGATTGCGCCTTCTTCACCAGCATCGGTACGCCGCCGCCGACCCCGGCGATGCAGGACATTTCCGCCATGCCGGCGCGGTCGAGGCGCAGGGCGAGGTCGTTGGCCAGTTGCGCGACGTTGGAGCAGCCGGAGCAGGAGTAGACGAGGGGGAGATCGGACATGGGGCACCTCCAGGCAGAGGAGTCAGTGTCATCCTGCAGGAGGGCGGGGAGGCTTGATTCATATCAAGCGCGGGTGGCGGATATCGCGAAGGGGGTATTCGAGGTCGGGATTAACGTAGGGTGGATGAGGCTTTTTTCATCCACCCTTGTGGGGGCCGCATGCGCGGCCACGGTGGATCGATAGAGCTGATCCCCCCTTCGGTCAGGCCAGATGATTCTCCACCGCCCACACCGCCGCTTCGACCCGCGAGCGCATGCCGAGCTTGTGCAGCACGCGCTTCACGTGGACCTTCACCGTGCCTTCGGTGATGTCCAGCTTCCGCGCGATCATCTTGTTGCTGTAGCCCTGCGCCAGTTGACGGAGGATCTGCCGTTCGCGGTCGGTCAGTTCCTCGATGCGCTGCGGGTGTTCGTCGCCGCGCAGGGCCTGGGCGAGGATCTGGGTCAGCTGCGGGCTGAGGGTGAGCTGGCCGGTGGCGGCCTGGCGGATGTGTTCGAGCAGGCGTTCCGGCTCCATGTCCTTGAGCAGGTAGCCGTCGGCGCCGGCGCGCAGCACGTTGATCACGTCGCTCCGGTCGTCGGACACGGTGAATACCACGATGCGTGCATCGACGCCGTTGGCGCGCAGCGCGCGCAGGGTTTCCAGGCCGTTCATGCCGCGCATGTTGAGGTCGAGGAGGATCATGTCCGGGTCCAGCTCGGCGGCGAGACGGAGTGCTTCCTCGCCGCTGCCGGCTTCGCCGATAACGCTCAGGTCGTCTTCCAGTTCGAGCAGCTGGATTACCCCCTTGCGCATCATCGGGTGGTCGTCAACCAATAGGATACGGGCCGGCCCGTCGGTGGCGTGGTCGGTCATCGGATGGATTCCTCGCGGGTGCCGTGGGAAAGCGGCTGCGGTGTGAAGGATAGCCGGACCCGTGTTCCCTGTGGTGCGCGAGGCCCGATGTCGAGTTGCGCGCCGAAGGTCTGGCTGCGTTCCCGCATGATGCTAAGGCCGTAGTGGCCGCTGGGGCCGTGCGCTGGGTCAAAGCCGATGCCGTCGTCTTCAACGCACACCTCCACCCGGCCGTCGGCCTGTTCGTTCAGGCGCACCCAGGCGTTGCTGGCGCCGGAGTGGCGCGCCACGTTGGAAAGCGCCTCGCGGATGATCTGCAGCAGATGGATTTCCTCGTTGGGGTGCAGCGGAATGTGGGTGATCCGGTTGTCCAGTTCGACCGCCACGCCGCGCTCGGTGAATTCCTTCACCGTGCCGGCCAGTGCGGCTTCCAGGCTGGGTTGTTCGAGGCTGAGGCGGAAGGTGGTGAGCAGTTCGCGGAGCTGGCGGTAGGCGCTGTTCAGGCCCTCGCGCAACTCATTGAGGGTGGCGTCGATGCTTTCCGCCGGAGCGTCGCGCTTGCGCAGCATGCCCAGCCGGCTGACCTGGATCTTCAGGTAGGACAGCGATTGCGCCAGCGAGTCGTGCAGCTCGCGGGCGATGGTGCCGCGCTCGGTGAGCAGGGCCAGGCGGCTTTCCTGCTCCTGTTGCAGGGACAGGGCGAAGGTGCGCGCGATGTTGTCGCAGAAGGCCGCGAGGAACTGCTGTTGCCAGTCCTGCAGACGTTCGCCCCGGGCCTCGACGAAGAGATCGCCGAAGCGATGCTCGCCGATCACCAGCGGCTGCATGAACAGCGGCTGCGGCCCCTTGGCCGGCTGGTCGCAGGGGATGGCCTGGGCGCGGCAGGCGTTGCAGTCGCCCTGCAGGCAGAAGGCGGCGCGGCTGCCGGTGGTGGTCAGCGAGTTGTAGGCGCGCTCGACGCCATCCTTGTTCAGGCACAGGGTGACCCTGCCGGCCTGCAGCACGCTTTCCAGGCGGGCCAGCAATGGCTGCAGGCTGCGCTGGTCGTAGGGGTCCTCGCCGAGGCGGCGGGCGCTGGCGTAAAGCAGTTCGAGACGCTGGTGGCTGTGGGAGAGGGCGCGGGTCTTCTCTTCGACCCGTGCCTCCAGGTCGCCGTAGATGCCCTGCAGTTCTTCGGCCATCTGGTTGAAGCGTTCGCCGAGCAGGCTCAGCTCGTCCTCGCCATTGGACACCACCCGCGTGTCCAGCTCGCCACGTCCGAGGCGGCGGGCGGTACGGGTGAGTTCGCGCAATGGGCCAACCACATGCACGCTGAGGTCATAGAGGGTGATGAAGACCACCAGCAGGCTGAGGAACAGGCACAGTCCCTGCACGGTACTGAGCATTTGCGAGCGGCGTTCGGCGTCGTGCTGCAGGGTGCCGACGAAGTGGTCGATATGCCCGACATAGACGTCCAGCTGCTGCAGGTCAGGGGACGTGCGGATGTCCAGGCGGCTGAGCTCGTCGCGCAGTTGCCGGTGCTCCTCGCGCAGCGGCGCCTCGTGCTCCAGGCGTTCCAGAAGACGGCGGATTTCCGGGCCGTCGAGGCGTTCGGCGAGGGTCGTCCGCATCTCCGAGCGCTTCTCCAGCGAGGGTTCCATGCCCAGCCGGTAGGTGAGCATGCGCAGCGAGCCGGCCTGGTTGATCACCGCGGCGTCCTGGTGCGAGTAGTCGGCGAACAGCAGTGCACTGAACATGCCGGCCAGGGCCAGCGACACCAGCAGGGTGAGGTAGCAGCCGAAGCGCAACACCAGCGAGCGGCGCAGGACGTTGCTGCTGCTACCTCCAAAGAGTTGGTCACTCCCGGCGATGCCTGGGGAGGCTCCCTCTTTCATATGGTTTTTCCTTTTAAAACAGTAAGTTAAGTGTGTTTTTCGGCTGTACCTCATTGGAGGTAGAGGCGCGTATCGGCGCACGAACGGCATTTCTCTTCATTGACGGCCATCAAGGGGGTGATGAGGGCCCTTACATAGGGTGCGCGCAACGGCGGTCAGGAAGAGAGATTAGCCATGTTGTCCCATCGTCAGAAACAGTACTCCGTGCTTGGAATGAGCACACTCTCGTTCGCGGTGAACTTCGCCGTGTGGACGATGTTTTCGATCATCGGCATCCGCATCAAGGAAGAGTTGGGGCTGAGCGAGGCGCAGTTCGGCCTGATGGTCGCGCTGCCGATCCTCACCGGCTCGATCATCCGCCTGCCGCTGGGTCTGCTCACCGACCGCTTCGGCGGACGCATCGTGTTCTTCGTGCACATGCTGCTGGTGGCGATCCCGATCTACGGCCTGGCCTTCGCCAGCCTGTACTGGCACTACCTGGTGCTCGGCCTGTTCGTCGGCCTGGCCGGCGGCTCCTTCGCAGTGGGCATTGCCTACACCTCGGCATGGTTCGAGAAGGAACGCCAGGGCACCGCCATGGGCATCTTCGGCGCGGGCAACGCCGGCGCGGCGATCACCAACCTGGTGGCGCCGATGATCGTGGTCGCCTTCGGCTGGCGCATGGTGCCGCAGATCTACTCGGTGGCGATGCTGGTCACCGCGCTGCTGTTCTGGTTCTTCACCTTCACCGACCCGGCGCACGTGAAAGGCGCCACCCAGGCCGCCGACCGGCCGACCCTGGCCAAGCAGTTGGCGCCGCTGGCCGAGCTGCGGGTGTGGCGCTTTGGCCTGTACTACTTCTTCGTCTTCGGCGGCTTCGTCGCTCTCGCCCTGTGGCTGCCGAAGTACTACATCGCCGAGTACGGCCTGGACCTGAGGACCGCATCCTTCATCACCATGCTGTTCACCCTGCCATCGGGCCTGATCCGCGCCCTCGGCGGCTGGTTCAGCGACCGCTACGGCGCCCGCTCGGTGAACTGGGGCGTGTTCTGGATCTGCCTGGTCTGTCTGTTCTTCCTCTCCTATCCGCAGACCACCATGACCATCCATGGCATCAAGGGTGATGTCAGCCTGGGCATCGGCCTCAACGTCTGGGTGTTCACCTTCCTGGTGTTCATCGTCGGCATCGCCCAGGGCTTCGGCAAGGCCAGCGTGTACCGGATCATCCACGACTACTACCCGCAGAACATGGGTACCGTCGGCGGCATGGTCGGCGTGATCGGCGGCCTCGGCGGCTTCATCCTGCCCATCCTGTTCGGCTACGCCGCCGACCGCATCGGCGTGCGTTCCTCCTGCTTCATGTTGCTGTTCGGCCTGACCGTGATCTGCATGGTCTGGATGCACTACGCGATCAAGCAGCAACGGCGCATCGACGGCCTCGCCGCGGCCGAAGAAGTCGATTTCCCCAAATCCCTTACTGCCAATAATTGAGGAAGTGCCGTCATGGGCATGATCGCCAACAACCAACTGAAAACCGCGCGGGGGCCGCTGCTGATCGACTGGCGCCCGGAGGATGCCGAATTCTGGGCCGCGTCCGGCAAGAACATCGCCACGCGCAACCTGTGGATATCGATCCCCGCGCTGCTCCTGGCCTTTTCCGTGTGGATGGTATGGAGCACGGTGACCGTGCGCCTGAACAGCGTCGGCTTCGCCTTCAGCAATGACCAGCTGTTCATGCTCGCCGCGCTGCCGTCGATCTCCGGCGCGACCCTGCGCATCTTCTATTCCTTCATGGTCCCGGTATTCGGCGGCCGCCGCTGGACGGCGCTGTCGACCGCTTCGCTGCTGATCCCCTGCCTGTGGCTGGGCTACGCCGTGCAGGACCCGACCACTCCCTACTGGGTGTTCTGCGCCATCGCGCTGCTCTGCGGTTTCGGCGGCGGCAACTTCGCTTCCAGCATGTCCAACATCAGCTTCTTCTACCCGAAGAACCAGCAGGGCACCGCGCTCGGCCTGAACGCCGGCCTGGGCAACCTCGGCGTGTCGGTGATGCAGTTCGCCGTTCCGCTGGCGGTGGCCGGTGGCCTGTTCGGCAGCTTCGGCGGCGAGCCGCAACAGCTCTCCGACGGCAGCCGCCTGTGGCTGCAGAATGCCGGGCTGATCTGGGTCCCGTTCATCAGCGTGGTGGCCATCGCGGCCTGGTTCGGCATGCATGACATCGCCGACGCCAAGGCTTCCTTCAGCGAGCAGGCGGTGATCTTCAAGCGCAAGCACAACTGGCTGATGTGCTGGCTGTACGTGGCCACCTTCGGCTCGTTCATCGGCTTCTCCGCCGGCTTCGCCATGCTCAGCAAGACCCAGTTCCCCGACATCAACCCGCTGCAGTACGCCTTCCTCGGCCCGCTGGTGGGCGCGCTGAGCCGTCCGCTCGGCGGCTGGCTGGCGGACAAGTTCGGCGGCGCGCGCATCACCCTGTGGAACTACGCAGCGATGATCGGCGGCGTGCTGGCGGTGATTTCCTTCCTGCCGGGTGCAGGCGGACAGGGCAGCTTCTTCGGCTTCCTCGGCGCCTTCATCCTGCTGTTCTTCTTCGCCGGCATCGGCAACGGCTCCACCTTCCGCATGATCCCGGTGATCTTCCGTGGCGAATGGGCAAAGCGCGTGCAGCACGGCCAGGCCACCGCGACCCAGGCCCAGCGCGAGGCGGGCAAGGAATCGGCGGCGGTGATCGGCTTCAGCTCGGCCATCGGCGCATTCGGCGGCTTCTTCATTCCCAAGGCGTTCGGTACTTCGCTGGCCATGACCGGCAGTGCCGAGGGCGCCCTCTACGTGTTCATCGCCTACTACGTGACCTGCATCGTCGCCACCTGGTGGTGGTATGCGCGCAAAGGGGCGGAGAGCCCGTGCTGACCGATTCCGATTGAGCCTGCTTCGCTTTTTTACGCCCGACGTAGATCGGGTGAGGAGATATAGATGAGTTACCTGCTCGACCGCCTGCAGTTCTTCAAGAAAAAGCAG
This sequence comes from Pseudomonas jinjuensis, assembly GCF_900103845.1. Taxonomy (GTDB): domain Bacteria; phylum Pseudomonadota; class Gammaproteobacteria; order Pseudomonadales; family Pseudomonadaceae; genus Pseudomonas; species Pseudomonas jinjuensis. Next base: position 253,835 of record NZ_FNIJ01000008.1, on the reverse strand, counting down.
GGTGAGTTCGCCGATGGCCACGGCGAGGTCACCAACGAGAGCCGCGCCTGGGAAGGTTCCTACCGCCAGCGCTGGCAGCACGACAAGATCGTGCGGTCCACCCACGGGGTGAACTGCACCGGTTCCTGCTCGTGGAAGATCTATGTGAAGAATGGCCTGATCACCTGGGAAACCCAGCAGACCGACTACCCGCGCACCCGCGCCGACCTGCCCAACCACGAACCGCGTGGCTGCCCGCGGGGCGCCAGCTACTCCTGGTACATCTACAGCGCCAACCGCCTGAAGTACCCGAAGGTGCGCAAGCCACTGCTCAAGCTGTGGCGCGAGGCGCGCGCGGTGCACAACGACCCGGTGGCCGCCTGGGCGAGCATCGTCGAGGACAAGCAGAAGGCGCACAGCTACAAGAGCCAGCGCGGCCTGGGTGGCTTCATCCGTTCCAGCTGGGACGAGGTGACCGACATCATCGCCGCGGCCAACGTCTACACCGCCAAGACCTACGGCCCGGACCGGGTGATCGGCTTCTCGCCGATCCCGGCCATGTCCATGGTCAGCTACGCCGCCGGCGCCCGTTACCTGTCGCTGATCGGCGGCGTGTGCCTGTCCTTCTATGACTGGTACTGCGACCTGCCGCCGTCCAGCCCGCAGATCTGGGGCGAGCAGACCGACGTGCCGGAATCGGCCGACTGGTACAACTCCAGCTACATCATCGCCTGGGGCTCCAACGTCCCGCAGACCCGTACCCCGGACGCGCACTTCTTCACCGAAGTCCGCTACAAGGGCACCAAGACCGTTTCCGTCACTCCGGACTACTCCGAGGTGGCCAAGCTCACCGACCTCTGGCTCAACCCCAAGCAGGGCACCGACGCCGCGCTGGGCATGGCCTTCGGTCACGTGATCCTCAAGGAATTCCACCTCGACAAGCCGAGCGCCTACTTCGTCGACTACTGCCGCCAGTACACCGACATGCCGATGCTGGTGCTGCTCGAACCGCACACCGACGGCGTCTACAAGCCGACCCGCTACCTGCGCGCCGCCGACCTCGCCGACAACCTCGGCCAGGACAACAACCCCGAGTGGAAGACCATCGCCCTGGACGAAACCAGCGGCGAACTGGTCTCGCCGACCGGCGCCATCGGCTATCGCTGGGGCGAGTCGGGCAAGTGGAACATCGCCGAGCTGGACGGCAAGAGTGGCGGCGAGACGCGCCTGAAGCTGTCGCTGATCGACGGCGCGAAGAACGCCTGCGACGTCGGCTTCCCGTACTTCGCCGGCCAGGAACACCCGCACTTCAAGGGTGTGGCCAACGACGAGGTGCTGGTGCGCCGCGTGCCGTTCCGCGAGATCACCGGCGCCGAGGGCAAGACCATTCGCGTGGCCACCGTCTACGACCTGCAGATGGCCAACTACAGCGTCGACCGCGGCCTCGGCGGCGCCAACGTGGCGTCTTCCTACGACGACGGGGAGACTCCCTACACCCCGGCCTGGCAGGAACGCATCACCGGCGTACCGGCGGCCCGTGCGATCCAGGTCGCCCGCGAGTTCGCCGACAGCGCGCACAAGACCCGCGGCAAGGCCATGGTGATCATCGGCGCGGCGATGAACCACTGGTACCACATGGACATGAACTACCGCGCAGTCATCAACATGCTGATGATGTGCGGCTGCATCGGCCAGAGCGGCGGCGGCTGGGCACACTACGTCGGCCAGGAAAAGCTCCGCCCGCAGACCGGCTGGGCGCCCCTGGCCTTCGGCACCGACTGGAGCCGGCCGCCACGGCAGATGAACGGCACCAGCTTCTTCTATATGCACAGTTCGCAGTGGCGGCACGAGAAGCTGTCGATGCACGAGGTGCTATCGCCACTGGCTGACACCGCCAAATTCCCCGAGCACGCGCTGGACTACAACATCCGCGCCGAACGCATGGGCTGGCTGCCGTCTGCGCCGCAGCTGAACCGCAACCCGCTGCGCATCGCCGCCGATGCCGAGAAGGCCGGCCTGTCGGTGCAGGACTACGTGGTACGCGAGATCAAGAGTGGCAACCTGCGCTTCGCCAGCGAGTCGCCGGACGATCCGCAGAACTTCCCGCGCAACATGTTCATCTGGCGTTCCAACCTGCTCGGTTCCTCGGGCAAGGGCCACGAGTACATGCTCAAGTACCTGCTCGGGGCGAAGAACGGCGTGATGAACGAAGACATCGGCAAGTCCGGTGGCCCGCGTCCGACCGAAGTGGACTGGGTCGACCAGGGCGCCGAAGGCAAGATCGATCTGGTCACCACCCTCGACTTCCGCATGTCCTCCACCTGCATGTACTCGGACATCGTCCTGCCCACTGCTACCTGGTACGAGAAGGACGACCTCAACACCTCCGACATGCACCCCTTCATCCACCCGCTGTCGGCAGCCACCGACCCGGCGTGGGAAGCCAAGAGCGACTGGGAAATCTACAAGGCCATCGCCAAGAAGTTCTCCCAGGTAGCGGTCGGCCACCTCGGCGTGGAGAAGGACCTGGTCACCGTGCCGCTGCTGCACGATACCCCCACCGAACTGGCCCAGCCGTTCGGCGCAGACGGACTCGACTGGAAGAAGGGCGAGTGCGATCCGGTTCCGGGCAAGAACATGCCGACCTTGCATCTGGTCGAGCGTGACTACCCGAACACCTTCAAGAAATTCACTTCCCTTGGCCCGATTCTCGACAAGGTCGGTAACGGCGGCAAAGGCATCGGCTGGAACACCGAGAAGGAAGTGAAGCTGCTCGGCGACCTCAACCACCGCATCACCGAACAGGGCGTCAGCCATGGCCGGCCGCGCATCGAGAGCGCCATCGACGCCGCCGAGGTGATCCTCGCCCTGGCGCCGGAAACCAACGGCCAGGTGGCGGTGAAGGCCTGGGATGCGCTGTCGAAGATCACCGGTCGCGACCACACCCACCTGGCGATTCCGAAGGAAGAGGAGAAGATCCGCTTCCGCGACGTCCAGGCGCAGCCGCGCAAGATCATCTCCAGCCCGACTTGGTCCGGCCTGGAAGACGAGCACGTCAGCTACAACGCCGGCTACACCAACGTCCACGAGCTGATCCCGTGGCGCACCATCACCGGCCGCCAGCAGTTCTACCAGGATCACCCGTGGATGCAGGCGTTCGGCGAAGGCTTCGTCAGCTACCGGCCGCCGGTGAACACCCGCACCACCGACCAGCTGCTGAACCACAAGCCGAACGGCAACAAGGAGATCGTCCTCAACTGGATCACCCCGCACCAGAAGTGGGGCATCCACTCCACCTACAGCGACAACCTGATCATGCTCACCCTGTCCCGCGGCGGGCCGATCATCTGGATGAGCGAGAACGACGCGGCGAAGGTCGGCATCGTCGATAACGACTGGGTCGAGGTGTTCAACGCCAACGGCGCGGCGACCTGCCGTGCGGTGGTCAGCCAGCGCGTGAAGGACGGCATGGTGCTGATGTACCACGCCCAGGAACGCATCGTGAACGTGCCCGGCAGCGAGACCACCAAGACCCGCGGCGGCCACCACAACTCGGTCACCCGCGTGGTGCTCAAGCCGACCCACATGATCGGCGGCTACGCCCAGCAGGCCTGGGGCTTCAACTACTACGGCACCGTCGGCTGCAACCGCGACGAGTTCGTCGTGGTGCGCAAGATGGCCAAGGTCGACTGGCTCGACGGGCCGAACGGCGACGCCCTGCCGCAACCGCTGCCCCAGGATATTTGAGGAGATACGCCATGAAAATTCGTTCGCAAGTCGGCATGGTGCTGAACCTCGACAAATGCATCGGTTGCCACACCTGCTCGATCACCTGCAAGAACGTCTGGACCAGCCGTGAAGGCATGGAATACGCCTGGTTCAACAACGTCGAAACCAAGCCGGGCATCGGCTATCCGAAGGAATGGGAAAACCAGGAGAAGTGGAAGGGCGGCTGGAAGCGCAATTCCGACGGCTCGATCACCCCGCGCATCGGCGGCAAGTTCCGCGTGCTGGCGAACATCTTCGCCAACCCGGACCTGCCGGAGATCGACGACTACTACGAGCCCTTCGACTTCGACTACCAGCATCTGCACACCGCGCCGAAATCCGAACACCAGCCCACCGCGCGGCCGCGTTCGCTGGTGTCCGGCCAGCGCATGCAGAAGATCGAATGGGGTCCGAACTGGGAGGAAATCCTCGGCACCGAATTCGCCAAGCGGCGCAAGGACAAGAACTTCGACCAGGTCCAGGCGGACATCTACGGTGAGTACGAAAACACCTTCATGATGTACCTGCCGCGCCTCTGCGAGCACTGCCTGAACCCGGCGTGCGTGGCGTCCTGCCCGAGCGGCGCGATCTACAAGCGCGAGGAGGACGGCATCGTCCTGATCGACCAGGACAAGTGCCGCGGCTGGCGGATGTGCATCTCCGGCTGCCCGTACAAGAAGATCTACTTCAACTGGAAGAGCGGCAAATCCGAGAAGTGCATCTTCTGCTACCCGCGCATCGAGGCCGGCCAGCCGACCGTCTGCTCGGAAACCTGCGTGGGCCGCATCCGCTACCTTGGCGTGCTGCTGTATGACGCCGACCGCATCCACGAAGTGGCGAGCTGCGAGAACGAGCGCGACCTGTACAAGAAGCAGCTGGAAATCTTCCTCGATCCGTTCGACCGCAAGGTCATCGAACAGGCGCGCAAGGACGGCGTGCCGGACAGCGTGATCGAAGCCGCGCAGAAGTCGCCGGTGTACAAGCTGGCGATGGACTGGAAGCTGGCCCTGCCGCTGCACCCGGAATACCGCACGCTGCCGATGGTGTGGTACGTGCCGCCGCTGTCGCCGATCCAGAACGCCGCCGCTGAAGGACATATCGGCGTCGACGGGGTGATCCCGGACGTCGAGTCGCTGCGCATCCCCGTGCAGTACCTGGCCAACCTGCTCACCGCCGGCGATACCGAGCCGGTGCTGCTGGCGCTCAAGCGCCTGCTGGCGATGCGCGCCTACAAGCGCTCCGAGCATGTGGAAGGGCGCCAGGACCTCGACGTGCTGGCCAAGGTCGGCCTGACCGTGGCCCAGGTGGAAGAGATGTACCGCTACCTGGCCATCGCCAACTACGAGGACCGCTTCGTCATCCCCACCGCGCACCGCGAAGAGGCGCTGTCGGATGCCTTCGCCGAGCGTTCCGGCTGCGGCTTCAGCTTCGGCAACGGCTGCTCGGGCAACTCCGGGGTCAACCTGTTCGGTGGCAAGCCGGTGGACAAGCGCAACGTCATCCAGACCGTGCAGATCCAGGAGTGAGCGCCATGACCGATCACAGCCAACTGCTGAAACTCATGGCCCTGCTGCTCGACTACCCGCGCGCCGAAGTGCGCGCGGAGAGCCTGGCGCTGCACGGCCTGATCCGCATGGCCGATCTGCCGGAAGCACAGCGCGACGGCCTCGCCGCGCTGCTCGCCGAACTCTGCCAGGGCGACCTGATGGATGTGCAGGCGTGCTACGACGGCCTGTTCGAGCGCGGCCGCTCGCTGTCGCTGCTGCTCTTCGAGCATGTGCATGGCGAGAGCCGTGACCGCGGCCAGGCGATGGTCGACCTGCTCGAACGCTACACCCAGGTCGGGCTGGAAATCGACGTGCCGGAACTGCCGGACTACCTGCCGCTGTACCTCGAATACCTCTCGCTGCTGTCGCCGCTGGCGGCGCGCAGCGGGCTGGCCGAGGTGGCGCACATTCTCGCCCTGCTGGAAGTGCGCCTGGAGGAACGCGACAGCGCCTATGCCGCGATCTTCCAGACCCTGCTGGAACTCAGCGGCGAGCAGCCGGACCTGTCCGCCCTGCGCCGCGACCGCCAGCAGGAAGAGCGCGACGACAGCCTGGAAGCCATCGACAAGGCCTGGGAAGAAACCCCGGTGAGCTTCACCGAGCCCGCCGTCGGCTGCCCGTCGTCCAGCGCCCGCCGTCCTTCGCAGTCCATCGAACAACCCATGCAGTGGGTCGCCCAGCCGGTGCCGCAGATGCAGTACCGCGCAGCGAACCAGGGAGTCTGAATCATGTCGTTCAACACACTCATGTTCGGGGTCTACCCCTATGTCGCCCTGCTGATCTGCCTGGTCGGCAGCTGGGCGCGCTTCGACCTGGCGCAATACACCTGGAAGGCCGGCTCCAGCCAGATGCTGAGCAAGAAGGGCATGCGGGTGTACAGCAACCTGTTCCACGTTGGTGTGCTGTTCATCCTCGCCGGCCACTTCGTCGGCCTGCTGACCCCGCACGCGGTCTATGAGCACCTGATCAGCACCGAGCAGAAGCAACTGCTGGCGATGGTTTCCGGCGGCTTCTTCGGCGTGCTCTGCTTCATCGGCCTGAGCGGGCTGATCCTGCGCCGCCTGACCGATGCGCGGGTGCGTGCCGCCGGCAACGCCTCGGACCTGATGATCCTGGTGGTGCTGTACGTGCAGCTGATCCTCGGCCTGTCCACCATCGTCGCTTCCACCCATCACATGGAAGGTTCGGTGATGGTGATGCTGGCCGACTGGGCGCAGTCCATCGTCACCCTGCAGCCGCTGGCCGCCGCCGAGGCCATCGCCCCGGTCAGCCTGGTCTACAAGCTGCACGTGGCCCTCGGCCTGACCCTGTTCGTGCTGTTCCCCTTCACCCGCCTGGTGCATATCGTCAGTGCCCCGGTGTGGTACCTGGGCCGGCGCTATCAGGTGGTGCGGCAGAAGCGCCGCGTGGCGTGAGGTGATGGCGGATGACGCTGGCGCGTCATTCGCCCAGAGGTTCCCGTAGGGTGGATAGGCCCGCGAGGCTTATCCACCGCCTGGAGGTTATCGAGATGAGTTGTTCCCACTACAGCGAACGCGTGGAAAAGGTCGAACTGCCGCACCTGAAGGTGAACGGGGTGGAGATCGCCGAGGACGTCCTTGCCCGCGAACTGCAATACCACCCGGCCGCCAGCCATGCCGAAGCGCTGGTTGCTGCCTGCCGCGCCCTGGTCGTGCGGCAACTGCTGCTGCAACGCGCCGAGGCGCTGGGCCTGGTTGCCCTGCGCGAGAACGATGAGACCGAGGAAGAGGCGCTGATCCGCCAGCTTCTGGAACGCGAGGTGCAGGTGCCGCAGGCCGACGAGGCGAACTGCCGGACCTGGTACCAGGCCAACTCCGCACGCCTGCTCGGCCCCTGGCGGATGAGCCTGCGCCACGTGCTGCTGGCCTGCGCGCCGGACGATCTGGAGGGCCGGGCGCAACAGCGGGAAGCCGCCGAAGCGCTGATCGCCGAGCTGCGCGAGCATCCCGAGCGTTTCGCCGAGAAAGCCATGCGCTTCTCCGCCTGCCCGTCGAAGGACGAAGGCGGCGAACTGGGCTGGATCGAGCCGGGACAGACCGTCCCGGAATTCGAGAAGCGCCTGCTGCGCCGTGCGCCGGGGCTGCTGGAAACGCCCCTGGAAAGCCGCTACGGCCTGCACGTGGTGGAACTGCTGGAGCGCGAAGGCGGCGAGCCGCTGAGCTTCGAACAGGCCCGCCCGCAGATCGCCGCGCATCTGCAGGCGCAGGTGATGCAGCGGGGGATCGCCCAGTACATCGCCGTGCTGGCGGGGGAGGCGGAGATCGAAGGGTTCGCTTTCGACGGGGCGGATAGTCCGCTCGTTCAATAGCCGGCCACCCTCTCTCTGAAGGGAGAGGGACTGTACGGTGTAGCAGGCGAACTCCGATGTTTCCTTCCGCACCGCAGTAACCCCCTCTCCCTCCGGGAGAGGGCAGGGGTGAGGGAACCCGCCCACACCGATGGCAAGACACAACGCACCGGAGCACCAAAGCATGTCCCAATGGATCGACGGCTGCGGCCGCCATGTCGACTACCTGCGCCTGTCGGTGACTGATCGCTGCGACTTCCGCTGCGTCTACTGCATGGCCGAGGACATGCGCTTCCTGCCGCGCCAGCAGGTGCTGACCCTGGAAGAGATCGAACGGGTGGCGCGCATCTTCGTCGCCCGTGGCGTGCGCAAGCTGCGCCTCACCGGTGGCGAGCCGCTGGTGCGGCCGGGCATCGTCGGTCTGTGCGAGCGCCTGGCCGCGCTGCCGGGACTGCGTGAGTTGTGCATGACCACCAATGGCTCGCAACTGGTCCGCCATGCCCGCGCCCTGCACGACGCCGGGCTTAAACGGCTGAACATCAGCCTGGACACTCTCGACCCGGAACGCTTCCGCGCCATCACCCGCACCGGCGAGCTGCGCCAGGTGCTGGCCGGCATCGACGCCGCGCAGGCCGCCGGCTTCACCGGCATCAAGCTGAACGCGGTGGTGATGAAGGGCCGCAATGCCGACGAAGTCCCGGCGCTGGTGGATTTCGCCATCGAGCATGGCCTGGACATCAGCTTCATCGAGGAAATGCCGCTGGGGCAGGTGGGCCGCGAGCGCGAGGAAAGCTTCTGCTCCAGCGCAGAAGTCCGAGCCCTCATCGCCGAGCGCCATGAACTGCTGGACAGCGCCGAGCAGAGCGGCGGCCCGGCGCGCTACGTGCGGCTCGCCGACCATCCACAGACCCGCATCGGCTTCATCTCGCCGCATTCGCACAACTTCTGCTCGACCTGCAACCGCCTGCGCCTGACCGCCGAAGGCCGTCTGCTGCTCTGCCTCGGCCACGAGAACTCGCTGGACATGCGCGGCCTGCTACGCCGCCATCCGCTCGGCGACCAGCCGGTGATCGACGCCATTTACGCCGCCCTGCAACGCAAACCCGCGCGCCACGAGTTCGCCACCGGCGGCGAGGTGCAGGTGCTGCGTTTCATGAACATGAGCGGCGGCTGATCCATATCGTTCCCATGCTCCCGCGTGGGAACGCCTCCCCGGACGCTCCCGCGTCCACTCTGTCGGTGGGCTGCCCGCGTAGGGTGGATCACGCTCCACCGATCCACCATGGCCGCGCATGCGGCCCCGCAGGTGAATGAAAAAAGCCTCATCCACCCTACGTCTCTGCAGCAGAGTCAGGCGTAAGAGCGGGCCATGCCCGCGAAAGCCCGGCTCCGCCGATGTCGCGGGCATGGCCCGCTCCTACGGCGTCACCCATCTCCCATGCTCCAGACACGCGCCCACAAAGAAAAAGCCCCCGCGGCATGAGCATTGCGCGGGGGCTTACAAGGGCGAAGGGGATTGCCCTAACCGTGGTTGCCAATGGAAAACATGGATACTTCAGTCGTTGCCAACTCCTCCTGTCGCCATGTGTTGGAACCCAGCATAAGCATTGCCGTCGGCGCCGGGGATTCCCCGGAAGGGGTAGATCGGCGGCGCGAACGGGACGAGGGGCAGATCAGCGGCGCAGCGCCGGCAGGAACGCCAGCAGCGCCCCTGGCAGATGATTGCGCAGGGCGTCGGTGATGCGGTCGCGGTGCTTCTGGTAGAGGATGCCGAGGGCGATCACGCCCAGGCCGATCAGGGTCAGCGCCACCGGGAACAGCAACGAATCCTCGAACACCTCGGACGCCAGGTAACCCAGGTAGCCGGCCACGCCCAGGGCGCCGAAGACCATGAACAGCGGCCGCCGCAGCAGCACCGCAAGGCCCATCAGGCCGAGGTTGATCAGGCAGTAGAGCGCCTTGCCCAGCTCGCTGCCGCTGTCCATCAGGCTCAGTCCGCCCCAGAACGCCAACAGGCCGGCGAAATAGCCCCAGAAGGCGAAATCCCGGCGGCTGCGGCCATCCACCAGCAGGCTGGCGAGGATCAGCGCCAGGCCGAACCACAGCGACACCCAGCGCCTTTCGTCCCAGCTGAAGGGGCTGCTGTAGGCCAGCTCGGTGAGGTCCATGGACATGAACCACAGCGCCACCGCCATCGGCATGACGATGAAGGGGAAGGGCAGCAGGCGCAGCATCAGCAGGCCGGCGATCACGGTGGCGACTTCCATCAGCAGCCAGCCGCCCTGCACGTACCTGTAGTAGTCGTGATAGTCGGCCTGGGCGTCGTCCATGGGCCAGATGCCGGTCAGGCGCTCGATGGCGAACACCGCCAGCGGCGTCAGGCCCACCGCCACGGCGCCGAGCAGCCCGCCGGGGATCTGCAGCCCGCGTTGCCACAGGTTCAGCCCGGTGAGGGTGAACAGGACCATGTAGATCAGGGCGATGGCCAGCAGCGCGACGTCGCCGACGTTCATCCAGGCCTCGGTGAGCAGCCAGCCCATGGCGCCCATGATCAGCAGGGCGCCGAAGTAGTAGGCGACGTGGGCGAGTTGGAAGCTTGCGCGGCTTTCCGGTTGCTGGCGGAGGAATTCCAGCAGGCGCTGGTCCTGCCCGGGCTGGAGGATGCCGGCGGCGACGGCGCGGGCGAGGTCCTGGGCGTCGAACTTGAGGGACATGGCGGGGCTCCTTTCCCGATGGGGTAACGCTCCGGAGTGTACGCCTGCAGGCTGTACGGTAGGAGCGAGGGGGGCGGCTAGTTCCTGCTCGCGAATGAATGCCACCTCGGTTCGCGAGCAAGCTCGCTCCTACAGGGAGTCGGCTTTGCGTTGCCGAGTCCGGACGCAGGAGCGTCCCGGGATGCATTCCCACGCGGGAGCGTGGGACCGATTGGCGCCGTACCAACAAAAAAGGCGAAGCCTGCCGGCTTCGCCTTTCTTCACTGCCGCTCGGCTCAGTGATGCTTGCGCGGCACCGGCTTGAGCAGTTCGGTCGGCGGCATTTCGCAATTGATCTTGCGGCCGAGCAGTTCCTCGATCGGCGGCAGGGCGAAGGCGTCGTCCTCGCCGGCGAAGCTGATCGAAGTGCCGGTGGTGCCGGCGCGGCCGGTGCGGCCGATGCGGTGGACGTAGTCGTCCGGATCTTCCGGCAGGGTGAAATTGATCACGTGGCTGATGGCTTCGACATGGATGCCGCGGCCGGCGACGTCGGTGGCGACCAGCACGCGGATCTTGCCCTCGCGGAAGCCTTCCAGGACCTTGATGCGCTTGTGCTGCGGCACGTCGCCGGACATCTGCGCGGCGCTGATGCCGTCCTTGGTCAGGCGTTCCTCGATGCGGCGGACTTCATCCTTGCGGTTGGCGAAGACCATCACCCGTTCCCAGTTGTTCTGCGCGATCAGGTTGTACAGCAGCTTGTACTTGTCGCTGCCGGCCACCGCGTAGACGTGCTGCTCGACGGTGTCGCTGGCGACGTTCTCCGGCTCGATCTCGACGATGGCCGGCTCGACGGTCCACTGTTGGGCGAGGTTCATCACGTCGCTGGTGAAGGTCGCGGAGAACAGCAGGGTCTGGCGCTCGCCCTTGTACGGGGTCTGGCGGATGATCTGGCGGACCTGCGGGATGAAGCCCATGTCGAGCATGCGGTCGGCCTCGTCCAGCACCATCACCTCGACCATGTCCAGGTGCACCTCGCCGCGCTGGTTGAAGTCCAGCAGGCGGCCCGGGGTGGCGACCAGGATGTCGCAGAAGCGCGATTCCAGGGTCTTCAGCTGCTTGTCGAAGTCCATGCCGCCGACGAAGCTCATGACGTTCAGGCCGGTGTACTTGGCCAGGCCGACGGCGTCCTTGGCGATCTGCACCACCAGCTCGCGGGTCGGCGCGATGATCAGCGCGCGCGGCTCGCCCATGTAGCGCTCTTTCGGCGGCGGGGTCTGCAGCAGCTGGGTGATGATCGAGATGAGGAACGCGGCGGTCTTGCCGGTGCCGGTCTGGGCGCGGCCGATGGCGTCCTGGCCCCTGAGGGTGAAGCCCAGCACCTGCGCCTGGATCGGCGTGCAGTAGGGGAAGCCGAGGTCGTGGATGGCGTGCATCAGCCGCGGGTCGAGGTTGAAGTCGTGGAAGCGGGTCTTGCCTTCCTGCGGTTCGACGACGAAGTCCTCTAGCTTCCAGTTGTCCACCAGCGGGGGCCTGGGAGTGCGTTCGCGGCGTGGCTTGTCGCTACGCGGTTTGCTGTCCCTGGGCTTGTCGGCCTTTTCGCCGGGCTTGTCGATGGCCTTCTCGGCGCGTGGCTTGGCGGCTTTCGGCGGGCGCGAGGCCTCGCCTTCCGGGCGGGGTGTGTGCGGCTTGCGCTGGCGTTTTTCACCGCTGTCGGCGGCGGCTTCGGCGGCAGGAGCAGGGGCGGCGGGAGTGGCCGTGGGCTGATCGCCCTCGCCCTTGCGGAAGATTTTCTTGAGTGCTTTGAGCACGGTGATCTCGTAGTGGTTAAGGAATGAGCGGTCGCCAGTGTAAAGCATGTTGCCAGCCGGGAGAAATCCGTGCTTGCAGGAGAGCGGGATTCCCTGCTTCCGATCAGCCGCAGAGGCAGTTGCGGCCGCACTGCTTGGCCTGGTAGAGCGCGTTGTCGGCGCGCAGGATCAGGCTCGCCAGGGTCTCGCAGCCATCCATCTGGGCGACGCCGAGGGACACCGTGACCCCCGGCAGCACGCCGACCGGCGAATAGAAGGAGGTGACGTGCTCCAGGCTCAGGCGCAGCCGGTCGCCGATGCTGCGCGCCTCGTCGATGCCGACCTCCGGCAGGAGGATGACGAATTCCTCCCCGCCGAAGCGCGCCATGCTGTCCTTGGGGCGCAGCTGGTTGCGGAAAGTGTGGGCGACGAGGATCAGTGCGTAGTCGCCGGCCAGGTGGCCGTGCTGGTCGTTGTAGTCCTTGAAGTGGTCGACATCCAGCATGAGCATGCACAGCGGCTGCATGTTCAGCACGCAGCGGGCCTTCTCCCGGTCGTAGACGTGCTCCAGCCAGCGCCGGTTGAACAGCCCGGTGAGGGTATCGATGTTGGCGTTGGCCTCGGTGTCGAGGATGATCCGGTTGCCCTGGCGGACCCGCTGGCACAGCAGCTCCAGCAGGTTCTGCATGAATTCCGGGCAGCGCTGCATCAGCCCCAGCAACGATTCGCGATGCAGGCGCAGCACGATGGTGGGCTGGCTGGCGACCACGTAGGCGGACGGGAAGTTGTTGTCGATGAAGCTGATTTCCCCGGCGCACTCGCCCGGCGGCACGACGCTGACCGGATGGTTGTCCAGCGAACCGAGGTAAACCTTCAGCTCGCCGCGCAGGACCATATAAAGGAAGTTGTTGCGGCTGAACGGCGTCAGCACCACTTCACCGGTTTCCAGCTCGCAGGCGCAGAAATCCGTCAGAAGCTGTTCCAGGCTGGCCGCAGCCACGTTCTGGAACAGTCTGAAATGCTGGAGCTGCTGGACGTCTTCCTGCCAACGGGTCGCTTTCATGGCACGCGGACACGAGACGAAGTGCTGTTTCCGTATATGTGCACGACCGACTCTCCCTGTAGTCCCCTTCGCACACTGAACCCTGAGTATTAACCAGTTTGGAATACTGGCAATTCGCATCCATGGCGGCCCGACCGGCGGTTGGAAGCGCTCCGCAAGTTGGCACGACGGTTACAGAATCCGTTGCAGCCAGGCGGCGATGTCCTCGATTTCCTCCAGCACCACCTCGTGCGCCATCGGGTAGTCGTGCCACTCCACCGGCACGCCCTGGGCCAGCAGGAAGTCGTGGGCGGCGCGGCCCAGCGCGGGTGCCACCACGTCGTCGGCGCTGCCGTGCAGGCAGAGCACCGGCAGTCGCTGCCGCTCTGCGGAAAGCTGCAGGCCGGCGTCGAAGGTCGGCGCGTAGGTGGACAGCGCCATCAGCCCGCCCAGTTCGCCCTGCCAGCGGTGGAGGGCGGTGTGCAGGACCACGGCGCCGCCCTGGGAGAAGCCGGCGAGGACGATGCGCCGTGGCGCGATGCCCGCGGCCAGCTGTTCCTCGATCAGGGCGATGACCTGCTGCGCCGACTCCTCCAGCTGCGCCTCGTCGATGGCCCGCGCCGGCTGCATGGCGAGGATGTCGTACCAGCTCGGTGCCGGCATGCCGTTGAAGACGGTCACCGGGCGGGTCGGCGCCTGCGGCAGGACGAAGCGCAGGCGCGGCAGGACGCGCTGCAGCATCTGCGCTACCGGCTGGAAGTCGTAACGGTCGGCGCCCAGTCCGTGCAACCAAATGACGCACCCGTCGGCAGGTTGGCTAGGCTCAAGGATCAGGGGTTGGTTCATGGCGGCTCCAGAATGAGGCGTGTGCCCCGCCGAAGGGCGCAGGCAATCGATGGGAATGTGCGTCAGGTGCAAGAAGTTGTCGCATCGTCGCAAGGGCGGGAGCTTGACTCGCCGGATCGGGCGGCAGCGCGGCCGGATGGTACGGGCCTTGCTATCAGAGGCTCCAGGCTGGGGCGCCCCGCTTCCGGGTAACACTTTATCCGACCCCATCCGGAAAAGCCGTAACGGAAGCGGGGCGCGGCAGCTCGCCGGGGAAAGGCCGTCACCGGCCCGCCCCGGGTGCGTGCCCGTTCGATCAACGGGCACGGGAGCGACTGGCCATGCGAAGCGGGACGTATCCCGATAGCCGGCTAGACTCCCCTGAGGACCACTCCGTTCGCAGCGGCGAACGCGCCTCATGAGGGTACGGCGGTGGTACCGACTCCAAACACTAAAAAAGAGCAACTGGAGAAGACGATGAAGATGGTGAAATCCACTCTGGCAGTGCTGACCGCCGCAACCGTTTTCGGCATCAGCGGCCTCGCGCACGCAGGCGCCACCCTGGATGCGGTGAAGAGCAAAGGCTACGTGCAGTGCGGCATCAGCGATGGCCTCCCGGGCTTCTCCTTCGCCGACGCCAAGGGCAAGTACAAGGGCATCGATGTGGACGTCTGCCGTGGCATCGCCGCCGCGGTGTTCGGCGACGCGAACAAGGTCAAGTTCAGTCCGCTGACCGCCAAGGAACGCTTCACCGCGCTGCAGTCCGGCGAGATCGACGTGCTGTCGCGCAACACCACTTGGACCAGTTCCCGCGACAGCGCCATGGGCCTGAACTTCGCCGGCGTGACCTACTACGACGGCCAGGGCTTCCTGGTGAACAAGAAGCTCGGCGTGAGCAGCGCCAAGGAGCTCGACGGCGCCACCGTGTGCATCCAGGCCGGCACCACCACCGAGCTGAACCTGTCCGACTACTTCCGCGCCAACAACCTCAAGTACACCCCGATCACCTACGACACCTCGGACGAGAGCGCCAAGTCGCTGGAATCCGGCCGCTGCGACGTGCTGACCTCCGACCAGTCGCAGCTCTACGCCCAGCGCATCAAGCTGGCCAAGCCGGACGAGTACGTGGTGCTGCCGGAAGTGATCTCCAAGGAGCCGCTCGGCCCGGCCGTGCGCCAGGGCGACGAGGAATGGTTCGACATCGTCCGCTGGACGCTGTTCGCCATGCTCAATGCCGAGGAGATGGGCATCACCTCGAAGAACGTCGAGGAAACCGCCAAGACCACCAAGAACCCGGACATCGCCCGCCTGCTGGGTACCGAGGGCGACTACGGCAAGGACCTGAAGCTGCCGAAGGACTGGGCGGTGAAGGTCATCAAGCAGGTAGGCAACTACGGCGAGATCTTCGACCGTAACGTCGGCGCCGGCAGCGATCTGAAGATCCAGCGCGGCCTCAACGCCCTGTGGAACAAGGGTGGAGTGCAGTACGCACCGCCGGTGCGCTGAACCCCATGCCGGCGTCCGCTGACGGGCGCCGGTTCTTGTTTCGGCAACGAGTTGCCTCCGGCGCGCGGACGGATGCCGTGCCTCACGCGCCGGCAGGCCTCCAAGAGGGCCATTGATGGATAATCCCAGCAAAGCCCGGCGCCCGTCGCGTGGATTGTCGCTCAACGATCCACAGGTACGCGCCTGGGCCTTCCAGATCATCGCCGTCATCCTGGTCGTCGGTTGTGGCTGGTTCCTGTTCGACAACACCCAGACCAACCTCGCCCACCGCGGCATCCAGTCCGGCTTCGGCTTCCTGCAGAACAGCGCCGGCTTCGGCATTTCCCAGCACCTGATCGACTACACCGAGGCCGACACCTACGGCCGGGTGTTCGTCATCGGCCTGCTCAACACCCTGCTGGTCACGGTGATCGGCATCTTCTTCGCCACCATCCTCGGCTTCATCCTCGGTATCGCGCGGCTGTCGAAGAACTGGCTGATCCGCCTGCTCGCCACCATCTACATCGAGACCTTCCGCAACATCCCGCCGCTGCTGCAGATCTTCTTCTGGTACTTCGCCGTGATCGGCCCGCTGCCGGGGCCGCGGCAGAGCATCAGTTTCGGCGGGCTGTTCTTCCTCAACAACCGCGGCATGCAGATGCCCGCGCCGGTCGCCGCCGACGGCTTCGGCCCGTTCATCGTCGCGCTGATCCTGGCCATCGCCGGCTGGGCGGTGATCTGGCGCTGGGCGAAGGCCCGGCGGCATGCCACCGGCAAGACCTTCCCGGTGCTGCTCAGCGGCCTGGCGCTGCTGATCCTGCTGCCGACGCTCACCGCGCTGTTCGCCGGGACGCCGTTCCACTGGGACATGCCGGTGCTGCAGGGCTTCAACTTCCGCGGCGGCTGGGTGGTGATCCCCGAACTGGTGTCGCTGGTGCTGGCGCTGTCGATCTATACCGCCGCCTTCATCGGCGAGACCGTGCGCTCCGGCATCCAGGCGGTCAGCCACGGGCAGACCGAGGCGGCCAGTTCGCTCGGCCTGGCGCCCGGCAAGATCCTGCGCCTGGTGGTCATCCCGCAGGCGCTGCGGGTGATCATCCCGCCGCTGACCAGCCAGTACCTGAACCTGGCGAAGAACTCCTCGCTGGCCGCCGGCATCGGCTATCCGGACATGGTGTCGCTGTTCGCCGGCACCGTACTCAACCAGACCGGCCAGGCGATCGAGACCATGGCCATCACCATGAGCGTGTACCTGGCCATCAGCATCAGCATTTCGCTGCTGATGAACTGGTACAACAAGCGCATGGCGCTCGTCGAACGCTAGGAGGCCGAGCATGGGCACACACACTTTCCGGCCCGACCTGCCGCCACCCGCGATGAGCGTCGGCGTGCTCGGCTGGTTGCGCAAGAACCTGTTTTCCGGCTGGTTCAACACCCTGCTGACCTTCATCGGCCTGTACCTGGTCTGGCTGATCGTGCCGCCGGTGATCGAGTGGGCGATCGTCAAGGCCGACTGGGTCGGCACCAGCCGCGCCGACTGCTCGCGGGAGGGCGCCTGCTGGGTGTTCATCGCCACCCGCTTCGGCCAGTTCATGTACGGCTTCTACCCCGAGGAACTGCGCTGGCGGGTGGACCTCACCGTGCTGCTGGTGATCTTCGGCGCGGCGCCGCTGTTCATGAAGCGCTTCGAGTACAAGCTGAAGTACGGCATCGCCTACCTGATCGCCCTGCCGATCGTCTCCTACTGGCTGCTGCACGGCGGCTTCCTCGGTCTGGAAAACGTGGGGACCAGTCAATGGGGCGGGCTGATGCTCACCGTGGTGATCGCCGCGGTCGGCATCTGCGGGGCATTGCCGCTGGGCATCCTGCTGGCGCTGGGGCGGCGCTCGAAACTGCCGGCGATCAAGGTCATCTGCGTCACCACCATCGAGTTCTGGCGCGGCGTGCCGCTGATCACCGTGCTGTTCATGTCCTCGGTGATGCTGCCGCTGTTCCTCCCCGAGGGGATGAACCTGGACAAGCTGCTGCGGGCCATGGTGATGGTGGTGCTGTTCGAGGCCGCCTACATCGCCGAGGTGGTGCGCGGCGGCATGCAGGCGATCCCCAAGGGCCAGTACGAGGCCGCCGCGGCCATGGGGCTGGGCTACTGGCGGATGATGGGCCTGGTGATCCTGCCGCAGGCGCTGAAGCTGGTGATCCCGGGCATCGTCAACACCTTCATCGCCCTGTTCAAGGACACCAGCCTGGTGATCATCATCGGCCTGTTCGACTTCCTCAACAGCATCAAGCGCGCGACCGCGGACCCGGCCTGGCTGGGCATGTCCACCGAGGGCTACGTGTTCGCCGCGCTGGTGTACTGGATCTTCTGTTTCGGCATGTCCCGCTACTCGATGCACATCGAGCGCAGGCTGGACACTGGCCACAAGCGTTAGGAGCAATTCGATGGCTGAAGCGAACGGCAAGACCGCAGCGAAAGTCGGCGATCACGTGATGATCGAGATGAAGGGCGTGAACAAGTGGTACGGCCAGTTCCACGTGCTCAAGGACATCAACCTCACCGTGCAGCAGGGCGAGCGCATCGTCCTCTGCGGGCCGTCGGGATCGGGCAAGTCCACCACCATCCGCTGCATCAACCGGCTGGAGGAGCACCAGCAGGGCACCATCGTCGTCGACGGCACCGAACTGACCAACGACCTCAAGCAGATCGAGGCGATCCGCAGCGAGGTCGGCATGGTGTTCCAGCACTTCAACCTGTTCCCGCACCTGACCGTGCTGCAGAACTGCACCCTGGCGCCGATGTGGGTGCGCAAGATGCCCAAGCGCCAGGCCGAGGAAGTCGCCATGCACTACCTGGAGCGGGTGCGCATCCCGGAGCAGGCCGGCAAGTATCCGGGGCAGCTCTCCGGCGGCCAGCAGCAGCGCGTGGCGATCGCCCGCGCGCTGTGCATGAAGCCGAAGATCATGCTGTTCGACGAACCGACCTCGGCGCTCGACCCGGAGATGGTCAAGGAGGTGCTGGACACCATGATCGGCCTGGCGCAGAGCGGCATGACCATGCTCTGCGTGACCCACGAGATGGGCTTCGCCCGCACCGTGGCGAACCGGGTGATCTTCATGGACAAGGGCGAGATCGTCGAACAGGCGCCGCCGGACCAGTTCTTCGACAGCCCGCAGTCGGACCGGACCAAGCTGTTCCTCAGCCAGATCCTGCATTGAGGTGAGGCAATAGGCGCAGGAGCGGGCCATGCCCGCGAAATGCCGGCGGCGCCGATGGCGCGCGCATGGCCCGCTCCTGCGAAGAACACCCTGCGTTGAACTCATCGCAGGCTTGCGGTTCCGATATCCGGTGACTTGCCAAGGATGGGCTATACGTTGATGTAGCCGCCGCCAGACAGAAGAGATGTACCGTGAATCTGACCATCACCCCGATGCATATCAGCAAGGCCAAGGCCTGGAGCGTCCACGCAGTGACCGCCAGCGGCGTGATCCTCGCCCTGATGGCTTTGCTGGCGCTGGTCGACAACCGTCCCCAGGCCTGCCTGCTGTGGCTCGGCGTCGCGCTGCTGGTGGACGGGCTGGACGGCACCCTGGCGCGCCGCTTCCACGTCAAGTCGGTGCTGCCGCATTTCGATGGCTCGACCCTGGACCTGGTGATCGACTACCTCACCTACGTGTTCATCCCGGCGATCTTCATCTACCGCTACATTCCGCTGCCGGTGTATAGCGAGCTGCCGGTGGTTGGGGTGATCCTGGTCTCCTCGCTGTTCTGCTTCTGCAACGTCAACATGAAGAGCCAGGACAACTACTTCGTCGGCTTCCCGGCGGCGTGGAACGTGGTGGCGGTGTACTTCTACGTGCTCGACCCGCACCCCTGGGCCAGCCTGGTCGCCGTGCTGGTGCTGGCGGCGCTGACCCTGACCCGGATGAAGTTCCTGCACCCGTTCCGCGTGCGCGAATTCATGCCGCTGAATATCGCGGTGACCTTCGTCTGGATGCTCAGCAGCGCCCTGCTGATCCTCCAGCAGCCGGTCGACCGGCCGTGGCTGCTGGGCATCTGGTTCGTCGCCTCGGCCTACTTCATCGGCGTCTGCCTGTGGCGCACGGCGCGGGAGTGGTTCGCGTAGGAGCGGGCCATGCCCGCGACCGCGGTGATGCTCAAGACGTAGGGTGGATGAGGCCTTTTTCATCCACCATTGCGGGACCGCATGGGTGGCCATGGTGGATCGATGGAGCTGATCCACCCTACGTATGGCCCGCAGGCTCAACTATCCTCGAACCGCCCCTCCGCGCGGTTCTTCTTCACCTTGCCCGCCTCGAAGATGCGTCCGCTCATGGCGATGTAGATGCCATCCGGCAGCACCTGCAGTGCGCCGACGGCCACGCCGAGGTTGAACGGCGCGTCGGTGTCGCGCATGCGCGCCGGCTGCATGGCGCCGGTGAAGACGATCACCTTGCCGGGGATGTCGCGCAGCACGTCGGCGGTCCTGGTCATGGTGTCTGTGCCGTGGGTGATCAGGATGTGCCGCTCCGGGCAGGCGGCGACGCGGCTGCGGATCAGTTCGCGGTCTTCGTCGGTGAGCTCCAGGCTGTCCTTGCGGGTCAGGCCCTCCACCTGCCATTCGAAGGTCACGCGCGCCTCGCGGAGGATTTCCGGCGCCATCGGGTCGCCGATCTGGAAGTCGGAAAGGGCGTCGTAGTAGACCTTGTCGAAGGTTCCGCCGGTGGTGAATATCTGCAGCTTCATGAGGTTCTCCGGTGAGTGCGTCCCTGGCGATTATGGCTGCCGGGGGCGGCGCCAGCCATTGCCATGCTCGCCGTTGCCGCCGCGATAGGCTTAAATGACAGCGATTCCGCACAGGACATCAGGCCCTGCCCATGATCACTCTTTTCCAGTTCCCTCCCGCGTTCAACGTACCCAACGCCAGCCCCTACTGCCTGAAGCTGGAAACCTTCCTGCGCCTGGCCGGGCTGGAGTATCAGGTCAAGCATCTGGGCGACCCGCGCCAGGGCCCCAAGGGCAAGCTGCCGTTCATCAAGGTCGAAGGCCAGACCATCGCCGACAGCGAGATCATCATCCGCGACCTGCAGCAGCGCTTTGCCTTCGACCTCGACGCCGGCCTGGACGCCCGCGGCCGCGGCTGGGCGGTGGCGATCACCCGCCTGTGCGACGAGCACCTGGCGCCGCTGATGGTGTATTTCCGCTGGCTCGACGACGAAGGCTGGAAGCAGGTGGCGCCGGTGTTCTTCGCCTCGATTCCCGCCCCGCTGCGTCCGCTGGCGGGGCCCCTGGTGCGGCGCCGGATACGCGGCAACATGAATGGCCGCGGCCTGGGCGCGCACAGCCGGGACGAGCTGCTGGCCTTCGCCCGGGCCGATCTCGAGGCTCTCGACGGCCTGCTCGGCGACGTGCCCTATTTCGGCGGCGCCCAGCCGTGCAGCGCCGATGCGGCGGCCTATGGCGTGCTCGCCAACCTGATCCTGTGCACCCTGGAAACGCCGCTGTCGCGCATGGCGCGGGAATACGAGCGGCTGGTGGACTACTGCGAGCGCATGTACCAGCGGGTCTGGGCATGAGCGCAGCGCCACCCCGGCCCTGGTTCGTCTACCTGGTGCGCGCGGCCAACGGCGCGCTGTACTGCGGCATCAGCGACGATCCGCAGCGGCGCTTCGAGGCCCACCGCAGCGGTCGCGGCGCGCGTTTCTTCCACTCCAGCCCGGCGCAGGCGCTGGTCTACGTCGAGGCCTGCGCCGGCAAGGGCGAGGCCCTGAGCCGCGAACGGGCGATCAAGGCCCTGCGCAAGCCGGCCAAGGAACGCCTGGCGGCATCCGCGCCGAGCCTGTCGCTGCTTCCGCGCTTCCCCTGATCTCAGCACGCCTGCACCTTGACCAGCTCGGGCCGCGGGCAGTGCCAGTCGCTGGGCTTCTTCAGGCGCTTCAGGGTCTCGGCCAGGTGACGGAAATGATCCAGGCGCTCATAGCACAGCGTCAGTTCGCCGCTGCGCCGGTTGTACGAGGCATCCGGCGCGCCGCAGGACATCAGGCGCAGGGTCAGCGCGCGCGGCGGCTGGAGCAGCTGGGTGATGTCGTCGGCGAGACGCTGGAAGGTGTCGTCGTCGTGCAGGGGCGTGATCAACTGGTCGATGTCGGGGATCGCGCCGGTGGGGGCCTCGAACACCACGCGGATGCCGGCGCGCCGCTGGATCGCCTTGTGCTGGAAGCTGCCCACCCAGTGCAGGGCCCTGCGCGCCTGGCGGAACTCGTCGTCGCAGTACAACGCCCGTTCGTAGGGCAGGTGGGTGAGCTCGGGCACCCAGTCCAGGCGCCGCATGTCGCTGCCGTACAGCAGGCAGACGATGTTGTAGTAGCGCTGCTCGTCCAGCGGGTGGGTGTCCCAGGCCTGGACCTGCTCGCGGATCGACTTCGGCCGCTGCCATTCCAGGCGCCAGTAGTCGGCGATGTCCAGCAGGCGCGCGTCGACCTCGGCGGTCGACAGTCGGGAATACAGCTGGAACAGGGCGATGAAACCGAGCTGGTCGGCGGCATCCTCCTCGCGCCCGAGCACCGGCAGGTCGTATTCGGCGATCAGCATGTGCCCCATTTCGTGCATCACGCTGAATTCGGTGTTGGCGACGATGAAGCGGATCACGTCCGGGGAGAGGGAATCCACCGGTTCCGCGGCCAGCCTGCCGGCGAGCAGGGCCAGCAGCAGCGCCGACAGGTAGACGGCCACCGTCCGGAAAATTCCGGTAGCGAGAAGGATGGCTACCACCGAACCGGCTGATCGGGACATTGCGCGGAGTCCGGACAGGCGTACTGTCCTGACTCTAGCAGCCGCGCCCCGGCCGGACCGGGGCCCCTGTCGGAATGTTCCTGCCGATCAGGCCATTGGTGCCGTCATTTCTGCCGGCGCTTGAGCTGGTCGTGCAGTTGGGTCGGCAGGCCGCGGATGATCAGCATGTCGCGTTCCTCGTCGTACTCCACCTTGCTGCCCAGCAGGTGCGCCTCGAAGCTGATCGACAGCCCCTCGGCGCGGCCGGTGAAGCGGCGGAACTGGTTGAGGGTGCGCTTGTCCGCCGGGATCTCCGGCGACAGGCCGTAGTCCTTGTTGCGGATGTAGTCGTAGAAGGCGCGCGGCGCGTCCTCGTCGATCAGCTCGGAGAGCGCGTCGAGGGTCATCGGCTCGCCGATGCGCGCCTGGCTGGTGGCGTAGTCGACCAGCACCTCGGTCTTCTCGCGCGCCTGCTCCTCGGCCAGGTCCTCGCTTTCCACGTAGTCGCTGAAGGCCTTGAGCAGGGTGCGCGTCTCGCTCGGCGCATCGACGCCCTCGTGGCAGCCGATGAAGTCGCGGAAGTAGTCGGAGACCTTCTTGCCGCCGCGGCCCTTGATGAACGAGATGTACTGCCGGGACGCCTTGTTGTTGCGCCACTCGGAGATGTTGATGCGCGCCGCCATGTGCAGCTGGCCTAGGTCGAGGTGGCGCGACGGCGCGACTTCCAGCGCCTCGGTCACCGCCACGCCCTCGCTGTGGTGCAGCAGGGCGATGCTCAGGTAGTCGGTCATGCCCTGCTGGTAGTGGGCGAACAGCACGTGGCCGCCGGTGGAGAGGTTGGACTCTTCCATCAGGCTCTTCAGGTGCTCCACCGCCTGCTGGCTGAAGGCGACGAAATCCCTGCCGCCGTCCAGGTACTCGGCCAGCCAGCCGCTGAACGGATAGGCGCCGGACTCCTCCTGGAACAGGCCCCAGGCCTTGTTCGGCTTGGCGTTGTAGCTTTCGTTGAGGTCGGCCATCAGGTTCTCGATGGCCTGGGAATCGCCCAGTTCGGCAGCGCGCGCATGCAGCGTCGCGGGGTTGCCGTCGGGCTTCTTGTCGATGAAATGGACGATGGCGTGACGAATCGGCATCGGACGCGGCCTTTCTGCAAGTCGGAATGGTGAGGCCCGCGCTGTTGGCGGGGCCGGAAAGGGGAGGAGTTTAACCGAGCCGCCGGCCGCCTGCCGCAGCGGCGATCCTGCGCGCTTTCCTACGGCAATTTCCGACGATAAGTTATAAGAAAAGTCCACATCGGTATAAGGTTTTATAAGGAATCCCGTTATTCTGCCGCGCAAACCAACGCGACCGGGTTCGGTCTGTTCAGGAAGTGATTGATGGAAATTGGGGCTCTCGGTTTCGTAGCGGCAGGCTTGATCGTCGGATTCATCGTCGGCATGACCGGTGTCGGCGGCGGCTCGCTGATGACTCCGATCCTGCTGTGGTTCGGCATCAATCCGGCCGCCGCGGTGGGAACCGACCTGCTCTACGCCGCGATCACCAAGGCCGGCGGCGTCTGGGTGCACAAGCGCAACGACAACATCGACTGGTCGATCACCGGCTGGCTGACCCTCGGCAGCGTGCCGGCGGCGGCCCTGACCCTGCTGCTGCTGAAAGGCCTGGACTCCGATCCCCACGCGGTGAACGCGGTCATCAAGCACGCGCTGGGCTTCGTCCTGCTGCTGACCGCCCTGGCCATCCTGTTCAAGAAGCAACTGCTGGCCTTCGCCCAGCGCCATGCCGGCGACCGCTACCACCTCAACGGCAGGAGCCTGCATCTGCTGACCCTGGTGACCGGCGCCGTGCTCGGCGTCATGGTCACCCTGACCTCCATCGGCGCCGGCGCCCTCGGCACCGTGGCGCTGTTCGTGCTCTACCCGTTCCTCTCCACCAGGCGCCTGGTCGGCACGGAAATCGCCCACGCCGTGCCGCTGACCCTGGTCGCCGGCCTCGGCCACGCCAGCATGGGCAACATGGACTGGCAACTGCTCGGCTACCTGCTGATGGGCTCGCTGCCGGGCATCTACCTGGGCAGCCACCTGTCCGGCCGCGTCGCCGACGAAGTCCTGCGCCCGTGCCTGAGCCTGATGCTGTTCAGCATCGGCTACAAGCTGGTCTTCTGAATCCCTCCGCGGCGGCCCTCATTCCCCATCCGGCCGCCGCGCCCTGTCCCGCAACATCTCCAGCCGCTGGATCACGTAGCTCAGGTGCAGATGCAGCTCGTACAGCTCGTGGTAGTACGACAGCGGCACCTCGACCCTGGATAGCTCGTTCTCCAGGTTCTGCAGCCGCCTGATCTGCCCGTTCAGTTCCATCTCGCCGGTGCTGTCGTCCAGCCCGCGGTCGATCTCCCGCAGATAGCGGTACCAGCGATAGATGCGCGCGCGGATGCGCCAGCGGTACAGCGGGCCGATGGACTTGAGCAGCGGGATGAGGATGGCGATGAAGGGAATCAGCAGGATGATGTAGCGGTCCGCCAGCGAGGCGATGCGGAATGGCAGGAAGCGCTGCAGCAGCGGCAGGCCGCTCCGGTAGTAGTGCTCGGCGTCGTCGTTGAGCCGCAGCGTGCGCGGCTCGGCGCTGGGGAAGGCGGCGGGCGGATCGAGCAGGCTGCCGTCCTTCATCACCTCGCGCGCGGCCTGCAGCAGCAGTGGCGTCAACGCCGGGTGGAATTTCTCGTTGACCACCAGGGTCGCCACCGGCGAGAGGGTCTCGATGTTCCGGTACGGCACGTTCTGCTCCAGGCTGAGCAGCCCCTCGCCGACCTCGATGCGCCTGAGGAACGGCAGCCGTGCCTCGTAGGCGCGGGCGCGGCGGAAGCCGGCGAGCACCAGGTCCGGGCTGGCGGCCAGGCGCTGGATCAGCGGGTTCTCCGCCGGACCGATGAAGAAGCCGGCATCCAGTTCGCCCTCAAGCAGCGCATCCGCCGCCGGATTGGCGCCGATCCGCTGCCAGATCGGCGGGTACTGCGCGGGCAGGATGTTGTTGGTTTCCAGCATCGCCGCGGTGGCCGCCTCGGTGCCGCTGCCGGGGCTGCCCAGGGCGAGGCGCAGGTGCAGCAGGTCGGCGAGGCGGTCGATGTGCACCAGCCGGCGCTGGAACAGCCAGAGCGGCTCGTGATACATCGCGCCGAGCGAATGCAGGCGCTCGCGCTGCGCGGCATCGAGCTGGCGCTCCTGGCCGCTCTGCACCAGGCCGATCGCCACTTCGCTGGCCGGGTCGAGCAGCATCGCCAGGTTTTCCGCCGAACCGGCGCTGGGCACCAGCTTCAGCTCGAAGCCCTGCTTCTCCAGTTCCGCCTTCAGTTTCGTGGCGAAGGCCACATAGCCACCGCCCTGCACGCCGGTGGCCATGCTGGCGCTCATCGGCGGCGGCGGCGAAGCGAAATAGAACAGCGCCACCACCAGCGCGACCAATACCGGCACCACCCACAGATTGGCGCGGACGAGGATGGCGAGGTCCCTGAGCATGTTGACGAGGCGTTGCATGGGGCTCGGGCCATGAGGGGTTCAGTACAAGTCTTGCACGACATTGGGGGGCGTGCCGGAGGTTCGGCGCCACTTTGTAGGAGCGAGGGCTTCAGCGTTCCGATCGTTTCCACGCTCCTGCGTGGGAACCATCGGAAAGCCGTTATCATCGACACCCCGAAACACGGACTTCCCCCGCATGCGCATCCTCCACACCTCCGACTGGCACCTCGGCCAGCACTTCATGGGCAAGACCCGCGAGACCGAGCACCAGGCCTTCTGCGCCTGGCTGGTGGCGCAGGTGCGCGAGCAGGCGGTGGATGCCGTGATCATCGCCGGCGACGTGTTCGATACCGGCGCGCCGCCGAGCTACGCCCGCGAGCTGTACAACCGCTTCATCGTCGACCTGCGCGGCACCGGCGCGGCGCTGGTGGTGCTCGGCGGCAACCATGATTCGGTGGCCATGCTGGAGGAATCCAAGGCGCTGCTGGCCTGCCTGGATACGCGGGTGATCGCCGCGGTCGCCGAGGACCCGGCCGAGCAGTTGCTGGTTCTTCCGCAGAGAGACGGCAGCCCCGGCGCGCTGCTCTGCGCCATTCCCTTCATCCGCCCGCGCGACGTGCTCGGCAGCCAGGCCGGGCAGAGCGCGCAGGACAAGCAGATGGCGCTGCAGCAGGCGATCCAGGCGCACTACCGGCAGCTGTTCGAACAGGCCGAGACGAAGCGCGCCGAGCTGGGCGTGCATCTGCCCATCGTCGCCACCGGCCACCTGACCACCGTCGGCGCCAGCGCCAGCGAGTCGGTGCGGGAAATCTACGTCGGCGCGCTGGAAGCCTTCCCCACCAACGTCTTCCCGGCGGCGGACTACATCGCCCTGGGACATATCCACAGGCCGCAGAAGGTCGGCGGCCTGGAGCACATCCGTTACTGCGGTTCGCCGATTCCGCTGGCCTTCGACGAGGCGCGGCAGGGCAAGGAAGTGCTGCTGGTCGATCTCGACGAGTCCGGCCTGCGTGGCGTGACCGCGCTGCCAGTGCCGCGTTTCCAGGTGCTGCAGTCGGTATCCGGCTCCCTCGCCGAGTTGCCCGCCGTGCTGGCCGAGGTGGCGCAGCAGGGTAGCGACGAGTCGCCGGTCTGGCTGGAAGTGGAGGTCGGCAGCGACGATTACCTGAGCGACCTGAACGTGCGCGTCGCCAAACTGTGCGAAGGCCTGCCGCTGGAAGTGCTGCGCATCCGCCGCAAGCGTGGCGAAGCCCGCGCCGGGCTGACCAGCGAGACCCGGGAAACCCTCGACGAGCTGAGCGCCGAGGAGGTGTTCGAGCAGCGCCTGGCCGGCGAAACCCTCGACGAGCCGCTGCGCGAGCAACTGACCGGGCTCTACCGGCAGGTCGTCGCCGATCTGCAGGAGGAACGCCCGTGAGAATCCTCAGCCTGCGCCTGAAGAACCTCAACTCGCTGAAGGGCGAATGGAAGATCGACTTCGACGCCGAGCCGTTCAAGGACAACGGCCTGTTCGCCATCACCGGTCCCACCGGGGCGGGCAAGACCACGCTGCTGGATGCCATCTGCCTGGCCCTGTACCACCGCACGCCGCGCATGAACAGCCTGTCGCAGAGCAGCAACGAGCTGATGACCCGGCACACCGCCGACTGCCTCGCCGAAGTTGAGTTCGAAGTGAAGGGCAGGCGCTACCGCGCCTTCTGGAGCCAGCGCCGCGCCCGCGACAAGGCCGAGGGCGCGCTGCAGGCGCCGAAGGTCGAGCTGTGCGAGATCGAGGGTGAGGACGGCAGCGGGCGCATCCTCACCGACAAGATCAGCGACAAGCTGCGCCAGACCGAAAGCCTCACTGGCCTCGACTTCGAGCGCTTCACCAAATCCATGCTGCTGGCCCAGGGCGGGTTCGCCGCCTTCCTCGAAGCCAGCGCCAATCAGCGCGCCGAGCTGCTGGAAGAGCTGACCGGCACGGAAATCTACGGGCTGATCTCCCAGCGCGTGTTCGAACGCACCCGCGAGGTGAGGGCGACGCTGGACCAGCTGCGCGCCCGCGCCGAGGGCGTCGAACTGCTTGGCGCCGAGCAGCGTGCCGCGCTGGAAGCGGAAGCCGGGCACCTGGCGCAGCGTGAAGCCGAGGCGGGCGGACGCCAGCAGGCGCTGCAGTCCCAGCGCCGCTGGCGCGAGGACCTGGCCCGCACGGAACAGCAGAAGCGCCAGGCCGAGGCGGCTGAACAGCAGGCCCGCCAGGCGCTGGCCGATGCCGCGCCGGAACTGCACCGGCTGGCAGACAGCGAACCGGCCACCCGCCTGCAGCCGTTGCACGACGCCTGGCAGGCGGCGGGGCAGGGCGTAGAGCGGGACCTCGCCGCCCTGGAAGACAACCGCGCCCGTCAGAAGCAGGCCGGCGAAAGCATCGCCGCCAGCCTGTGGCGCGCCAGCCGGTACGGCGCGCAGCTGGCGGCGCAGCGGCAGGCTGCCCATGAGCGACTGCATGCGGAACGCCAGCAACTGGACGAACAGTTGGCCCGCCACCCTGAGCGCGCACGGCTGGGCGAACATCTGGGCGGCTGGAAGGCGCAGTTCGCCCAGCGCCGCAGTCTGGCCGGGGAGCTCGGTGCCCTGCAGGAACAGCTGGCGCAGTTGGGCAATGCCATCGAACGGCTGCAACAACAGCGCGCCACACAGGAAGCGGCAGCCGCCACGGCCCAGCAGCGACTGGCCGCCGCCCGCGGGACCGAGAGCGCCCGTCAGGCCGAGCTGGACGGGCTGCTGGCCGGCGAATCGGAAGCCTCCCTGCGCGAAGGCTGGCAGCAGTTGCAACGGCAGATGCGCGGGCTGGATCGCCTGGAGCAGATCGCCGCCGCCCGCGCCCAGGCCGAGGCCCAAGTGGCCCGCCTGCAGCCGGAACTTGACGAGCAGCGCCGCCGGCACGCAGAGAAGGAAGGCGAGCTGGCCGCCCTGCGCGGCCGCTACAAGGAGCTGCAGCAGCAGGTCCGCGACAAGGAAAAGCTGCTGGAGCAGGAGCAGCGCATCCAGGCCCTGGAGCAGTACCGCGCCCAACTGCAGCCGGGCGAGGCCTGCCCGCTATGCGGTTCCCACGAACACCCGGCGATCGCCGAATACCAGGCGCTGGATGTCTCGGAAACGCGCACGGCCCGGGACCGGTTGCGTCAGGCCCTGGAACAACTGGCCGAGTCCGGGCAGAAGCTGTCCGAGGAAGTCTCGACCCTGGCCGAGCGCATCGAACAGAACCGGAACCTGCTCGACGTCGCCCAGGCGGCGCATCGGAAACAGGACGATCTCTGGCAGCAGCAGTGCGCCGAACTGGGCCTGCAACTGGCCGATGCCGCTGCCCTGGCCACCGCGCGCCAGCAGCACGAACAGCGCCTCGTCGACCTGCAGCGCACCCTGGACGATCTGGAAACCCGCAAGGCCGCCCTACAGCAGGCCCGCGAGCTGCGTCAGCAGCAGGAAAAAGCCAGAGACGAGGCCGCGAAAACGCTGGAACTCCAGCAGCTCAACCTGAACAACGAACAGCAACGCCAGCAGGAACTGCGCCTGCGCGCCGAGCAGAAGCAGGCCGAACAGCTCCGCCAGCAGGGCGAACTCGGCGAAGCCCTGGCCGGACTGGGTTACCCGATGCCGGAAGACGACGCCGTCTGGCTGGCCGAACGCGAAACCGAATGGCGCGACTGGCAGCAGGCGCAGACGCGCAGCCAGCAACTGGCGGCCGCCGAACGCGACGCCGAGGCTGCGCTGCGCGAAGCCCGGGCGCTTGCGGAAAACTGGCAGGCGCAATGGCAGGCGCTCGGCCGCGAGCCGCTTGCCGCCCTGGCGGAACATGCCCGAGCGCAGGACGCGCTGGCGGAAAGCGCGGAGCAGATATCCACAGCGCGACAGCAGGCCGCCGAACTGGCCGGCAGCGAGCGTGCGCTGGTCGAGCATCTGCAACAGGCCCGGAAGCGCCTGGCCGAGCAGCAGGCTGCCTGGGAGCAGGCGCTGCAGCAGAGTCCGTTCGCCGATATCGCCGCCTTCCGTGCGGCGCTGCTGGACGAACCGCAGCGCCGCACGCTGGTCGAGCAGAAGAACCGTCTGGAACACGCGCTGACCCAGGCTATCGCCCTGCACGGCTCCGCGACCCGGCAGTTGCAGCTTCTACAGGCCGAGCCGCAGGGCACGCTGAATCTGGAGGAACTCGACCAGCAACTGGCGGCGCTGAACGCCGAACTCCGCGAGCTGGGCCAGCGCCAGGGCGAAATCCGCGCGATGCTGCAGGGTGACGATGCCCGTCGCGCCAGCCAGCAGAGCCTGTTCGCGCAGATCGAGGCGCAGGAGCAGGAATTCGACCTCTGGCAGCGCCTGAACAGCCTGATCGGCTCGGCCGACGGCGCGCGCTACCGGCGTTTCGCCCAGGGCCTGACCCTCGACCATCTGGTCCATCTCGCCAACCGCCAGCTGCAGCGCCTGCATGGCCGCTACCAGCTGGGCCGGCGCAGCGACGGCGAGCTGGAGCTGGAAGTGATCGACACCTGGCAGGGCGACACCGCCCGCGACTGCCGCACGCTGTCCGGCGGCGAAAGCTTCCTGGTCAGCCTGGCGCTGGCCCTGGCGCTGTCCGACCTGGTCAGCCACAAGACCAGCATCGACTCGCTGTTCCTCGACGAAGGCTTCGGCACCCTCGACGGCGAGACCCTGGAAGTGGCGCTGGACGCCCTCGACAGCCTGAACGCCAGCGGCAAGACCATCGGCGTGATCAGCCACGTCGAGGCGATGAAGGAGCGCATCCCGGTGCAGCTCAAGGTGCACAAGGGCGTGGGCATGGGCTACAGCCGGCTGGACGCGTGCTACGCGGTGGATTGAAGGAACGTAGGATGGGTGGAGCGAAGCGATACCCATGCCGCGATCACACCTGTCCACAAACCGGACTTCCAGCACATCTGGTCTAGGCTTTGCCGCATCAGCCGCTGACAAGGGACAGGTGTGTGAGCCGGATCATGATCGTGGACAGCCTGCCCATCGTCCGGCGGGCGCTGCGGGTGCTGCTGGAAAACCAGGGACACGAGGTGGCCGGCGAGGCCGACAATGGCATGGATGCGCTGCTGCTGTGCCGCGAACGGCTTCCGGAACTGGTGATCCTCGAGCTGGCCATCCCCAGGCTGGGCGGGCTGGACGTCATCCGCCGGCTGAAGGCCAGCCACGCGGAGCTGAAGATCCTCGTCTACAGCGTGCAGGACAGCGACCTCTACGCCAGCCGCAGCCTGCAGGTGGGCGCCGACGCCTTCGTCAGCAAGCTGGAGGACCTGTCCGAACTCGGCCATGCGCTGACCGCGGTCATCCACGGCCGCAGCTATTTCCCGCGGACGGCGCTGCACGCGCAGGAAATCGACGCCGGCACCGCGGACGAGGCGAGCGAGATCGCCCAGCTCTCTTCCCGCGAGTTGACCGTCCTGCAACTGCTGGCCCAGGGCATGAGCAACCAGCGGATCGCCGAACAGCTGTCGATCAGCCACAAGACCGTCAGCACCTACAAGATGCGCCTGCAGCAGAAGCTGCACGTCGAGTCGACCATCAAGATGGTGGAGATCGCCCGGCGCAGCGGCGCCCTCGCCTGGGAAGGGGCGTCCGGGCAGGAGGACCCCGGCGCGGCGAATCCGGAGCAGATGCGGGAATACGGGATGCTCAGGGCCCTGCTCGACAGCGCGCCCGCGCCCATGTTCGTCCGGGACCCGGAGGGACGCCTGCTGATGTGCAACCGGCCATTCCTCGACTACCACGCTGTCGGCCTGGGCGATGTCCAGGGCCGCACCTTCCGCGAAACCCAGTGGCTCTCGCCCGAGCGCCGCGAGCAGGTGCAGCAGCGCTACGAGCAGGCGGTGGCGCGTGGCGAGGCGATCTCCGTGGAAATCGCCACCGAGATGCACGGCCAGCCGCGGGTGCTGCACGTCTGGTTCGCGCCCTACCGCGACGAGCTGGGGCAGACACTGGGCATGCTCGGCGGCCTGCAGGACCTCACCGCGCGCGATGTGCTGCTGGCCGAACTGCGCAACGCCAATCTCCTGGCCCAGGCCGAAAGCCGCAGCAAGAGCCAGGCGCTGGCCGGCGTCGACCGCGAGCTGACGCCGCTGCTGCGCCTGCAGGCGTCCCTGCTGAACCAGGCGCTCAGCCATGCCACGCCGGGCAGCGGCGAGCATGCCGCGATCGTTTCCGCCGCCGAGGTGCTGGACGCCATGCACCTGGTGCTGGGACGGATCGACCGGCTGGTGCGCCTGGATGCCGAGCAGCCCGCGCTGGTGCCCGAGGCGCAGCGGCTGGGCGAATTGACCCGGCAGGCCAGCGCGCCGCTGCAGGAGCGCGCCAGGGACCGGGGCGGCAGCCTGCTGCTGGACTTGTCCGGAGTGACGGTCGAGGATGTCTGGATCGACAGCGGGCACTATCGTCAGCTGCTGGAACTGCTGGCCGGCCACACCTGCGCGGCCTTGCCCGGCACGGCGCTGGAGCTGGCCCTGCGTACCCGGCCGCTGCCGGGGGGCTTCGTCGGCCTGCTGCTCACGCTGCGCGGCGAAGGAGGGGAGGATGCGCCACTGCTGGCGGAGGTGCTCGATACGCTGCAGCCCGGGCTGGAGGCGGTGCAGCTGAAGGGATTGCTGAAAAAGCTCGGGGCCAGCGTGACGAAGGTCGAGGCGGCAGGCGAGCCTGCCGCCCGGCTGGGAATAGAGATACAACTGTTGCCGGTCCGGCCGTAGCCGGAGGCGAGGAGGGGGAAAGATGCTGATCAATGCCCAGACATCGGCGCTGCTGGTCGTCGATATCCAGGAACGCCTGCTGCCGGCCATCGACGGCGGCGCCGCCCTGGTCGAACAGGCCGGCTGGCTGGTCGAGGTGGCGCGCCGCGTGGGCGTGCCGGTGCTCGCCAGCGAGCAGTACACCAAGGGCCTGGGGCCGACCGTGGCACAACTGCGCGAGCGGCTGGAGCCGGCGGCGATCATGGAGAAGCTGGCCTTTTCCGCCGCCTCCGACGACACGCTGTTCGCCCTGCCCGGCGGCGACCGCGCGCAGTTCGTGGTGTGCGGCACGGAAACCCATGTCTGCGTGCTGCAGACCGTGCTGCACCTGCTGCGCCGGGGCCGCGACGTGTTCGTGGTGGCCGAGGCGGTCGGCTCGCGGCGGCCGGAGGACAAGGCGCTGGCACTGGAGCGTATGCGCCAGGCCGGGGCCATGATCGTGTCGC
Organism: Pseudomonas jinjuensis; assembly: GCF_900103845.1. Classification (GTDB taxonomy): domain Bacteria; phylum Pseudomonadota; class Gammaproteobacteria; order Pseudomonadales; family Pseudomonadaceae; genus Pseudomonas; species Pseudomonas jinjuensis. Next base: position 220,904 of record NZ_FNIJ01000008.1, on the reverse strand, counting down.
GGGAGATGGTGGCCTTCGAGTGGATGGAGCGGGCGGGGACGGACCTGTTCCGGCAGATCAGCCGGGAGTTCATTCGCTGAGGTGGGCTTTTTTGTGTAGCGGGCCATGCCCGCGACCGCCATGCAGGCCGATGTCGCGCGCATGGCGCGCTCCTACAGGGGGCGCGGTGCTATTTGAGCGTCCCCGCGCGGAAATGGTGGATCGATGAAGCGTGATCCACCCTACGAAGAGCGCCAGCGTTCGCGCCAGGCGCGATGCCCATCCCGGTCGAGGAAGGTCCAGGCGACGAAGCGGCTCTGCTTCTGTCCCTGGGCCATGTCCACCGTGCGCACCTCGCGGGCGCCGGCCTTCTTCAGGGCGGCCTGGAAGCCCGGCAGGTTGCCGGCCTTGGACACCAGCGAGCTGAACCACAGCACGCGGTTCGGCACCTGCGCGCTCTGCGTCGCCATGCGCTTGAGGAAGGCCGCCTCGCCGCCTTCGCACCACAGTTCGTTGCTCTGCCCGCCGAAGTTCAGCACCGGCAGCTTGCGCGACGGGTCCTGCTTGCCGAGGTTCTTCCACTTGCGCCGGCTGCCGCTGCGGGCCTCCTCGGCGGAAGAGTGGAAGGGCGGGTTGCACATGCTCAGCGCGAAGCATTCGCCGTCTTCCAGCAGGCCGAGGAATATCTGCTGCGGATCGGGCTGGCGGCGCAGGTCGATGGCGTCGCCCAGCCGGTTGGCCTGGACGATGGCGCGCGCCGAGGCCAGCGCGGTGGCGTCGATGTCCGCGCCGAGGAACTTCCAGCCGTAGTCGCGCTGGCCGATCAGCGGATAGATGCAGTTGGCGCCGACACCGATATCCAGCACCCGCACCGCCGCGCCACGCGGCACCGAGCCCTGGTTGCCTTCGGCGAGCAGGTCGGCGAGATAATGCAGGTAGTCGGCGCGGCCGGGAATCGGCGGGCACAGGTAGCCGGCCGGGATGTCCCAGTGGGCGATGCCGTAGAAGTCCCTGAGCAGCGCGCGGTTGAATACCTTCACCGCCTCGGGGTTGGCGAAGTCGATGCTTTCCTTGCCATAGGGATTGAGGATGACGAAGCGCGCCAGCTCCGGGCTGGATTTGATCAGCTGGGGAAAGTCGTAGCGGCCCTGGTGGCGGTTGCGCGGGTGCAGCAGGTCGGGCTTTTTCTCCGCGCGCGGGGCGGGGCGTTTCGGTGGCTGGGGCATGGCGGCGTTGTGGCAGGGATCAGAGCGGGAATTTTCCCACAGAACGCCTTTGGCTCCCATGCTCCCGCGTGGGAACGATTGGATTCGCGAGCAAGCTCGCTCCTACAGGAGGTCGGCGCTGCCTTGTAGGAGCGAGCTTGCTCGCGAACCCGTAGGGCGGGTGAAACCCGCCGATGGCGTCACGGATACTCCAGCACCGCCTTGATCTTCCCCACATTCGCCTCGATCCAGCGCGGATCGATGGCGCCCCAGTCGCGGATGCGGTACTGCCCGGCGTTGTTGCGCTCGCCGGCCTGCTGCTCGAACACGCAGTCGATATCCAGGTCGGCCAGGGCGGCGAGGGTGTCCTGCGCCGTGCGCCGGGGCATGCCGGTGGCTTCCATCAGCGCCGGCACGCTGCTGGCCTGGCCGCTGTCGACCAGCCAGGCGACGTACAGGCGGCGGTAGAAACTGCTCTTGGTCTTGCTCACTTCCATCGTCGGTCTTCCATGTTCTAAAGCGGTAGGAGCAAGGGTACCAGCAGCACGCTGACGATCATCACCAGAGTCGTGAAGGGCACGCCGAGCTTGACGAAATCGCCGAAGCGATAGCGCCCGGGGCCGAGCACCAGGGTGTTCACCGGCGACGAAACCGGCGTCATGAAGGCCGCCGAGGCGGCGAGGGCGACGATCATGGCGAAGGGCTCCGGCGCCGCGCCCATGGCCCGTGCCGTGGCGATGGCCACCGGCGCCATGAGTACCGCGGTGGCGGTGTTGGAGATGAACAGGCCGGTCACCGCGGTGACCAGGAACAGGCTGGCCAGCACCGCATGGGGGCCGGCGTTGCCGAGCATGCCGACCAGCGCGTCGACGGCCAAGGCGATGCCGCCGGTCTTCTGCAGGGCGAGGGCGAAGGGCAGCATGCCGACGATCAGCAGCAGGCTCGGCCAGTGGATGGCGCGGTAGGCGCTGTCCGTGTCGATGCAGCGGAACAGGCCCATCAGCAGGCAGCCGATCAGCGCCGCGAGCACGTTGGGCACCAGGCCGCTGACCATCAGCGCCACCATCACGCAGAGGGCGAGCAGCGCGTGGGGCGCCTGGCTGGCGGCGGGGGCGGCCTCGTCCACCTCGGCGGGCAGGCTGAGCACCAGGAAGTCGCGGCCGCGCGCCTGCAGGTGGCGGATCGCCTTCCAGGTGCCGATCACCAGCAGGGTGTCGCCCAGCTTCAGCTTCTCTTCCAGCAGGCCGCTCTCCAGCGCCTCGCGGTTGCGCCGCAGGCCGACCACGTTGAGGTCGTACTGGCTGCGGAACTCCAGCTCGCGCACGCTCTTGCCGAGCAGGGCGGATTCCGGCGGCAGGGTCACTTCGGCCATGCCCACCTCGTGGGCCTGGTCGGTGAAGTACTGGCCTTCCAGGTTCAGCCGCTCCAGTCCCCATTCGTGATAGAAGGCCGGCAGGTCGATACCGTCGGCGACGAGGTCCACCAGCAGGGTGTCGCCGGCCTGCAGCTGGATGGACGGGGAGGGGCTGAGGATCTTGCGGCGCAGCTTGGCGATGCGCTCCACGGCGACCACGTTGGCGCCATGCTGGCTGCGCAGCTGCACGTCGGCGAGAGTGAAGCCGATCAGCCGGGAACCGGGGCGGATGCGCAGGCGATGCTCGCGACCGGCCAGGCGGTAGTCGCGGATCAGGTCGCGGAAGGTGCGCCGGGGCGGCCGCTTCTCGCCATCCTGGGCATCGGGGCCGAGCCAGCGCCGCGCCAGCAGCATGTAGCCGATGCCGAGGGCGAGGATCACCAGGCCGAACGGGGTGAAGGCGAAGAAGCCGAAGCCCCGGGCGCCCTCGCGCACCAGCTCGCTGTGCACCACCACGTTGGGCGCGGTGGCGACCAGGGTGAGCATTCCGCTGATCAGCCCGGCGAAGGCCAGCGGCATCATCACCCGGCGCGGCGAGATGTGCATGCGCGCGGCGACGTTGAGCAGCACTGGAATGAAGATCGCCACCACGCCGGTGGAACTCATCACCGAGCCGAGCCCGGCCACCGAGAGCATCAGCAGCACCAGCAGGCGCGTCTCGCTGCTGGCGGCGCGGCGCGTCAGCCATTCGCCGATGCGGTAGGCCACGCCGGTGCGCACCAGCCCGTCGCCGATGACGAACAGCGCGGCGATGAGGATCACGTTGGGATCGGCGAAGCCGGCCAGCGCTTCCGGCACGCTGAGTACCTCGCTCAGCGCCAGGGCCATCATCGCCAGCAGCGCCACCACGTCCATCCGCGGCTTGCCGATGACGAACAGGCCGACCGTGGTGGCCAGCAGGAACAGCACCCAGGCGAGTTGCAGAGTCAAGATCGCTCCCTGATCCGGGGATTGGATGGCTTCAGATTAGCCGTTTCCCGGCCTCCGTCGCTGCCGCAGGGCAAGGGCGACGGAGCTAGCGGCGCCGGGCTTCTCGTCTAAGGTGTCAGGGGTGTCGTTGCCTGCAGTGCATGGAAATGGCACGTCCCGATTGAAAGGAGGCGAACCATGCGTCATTCCATTTCGCGCCCGTTGCTGGGGGCCATCCTGCTCGGCGGCGGCCTGCCGGTCCTTGCGGCGTTGCCCGGCCCGCCGGCCTACGTGGACGACAGCGGCTACCCGGACGCGGCGAAGCAGCGCATCCTGCCGCCGATGTTCGAGCAGAAGCTGACCAGCACGAAGTACATCGCCAGGGGCGACAACCCGCTGGTCACCCTCGCCGAATCCAGCGGCTTCAGGCAGACCACCAACTACGACGAGACCCGCGCCTACATGCAGAAGCTGGCGACGGCCTCGGGCGGGCAGATAGTGCTCGGCGACCTGCCGGAGAAGAGCGCCGAGGGCCATCCGATGATGCTGGTGGTGGCCTCCACCGAGGTCGACAAGTCGCCCGAGGGGCTGAACCAGTCGGGCAAGCCGACCCTCTTCGTCGAGGCGGAAATCCACCCGGGCGAGGCCAACGGCAAGGACGCGATGTTCATGCTGCTGCGCGACATGACCACCGGCGACAAGCCCCTGGCGGGCATCCTGGAGAAGGTCAACATCCTCTTCATCCCGACCATCAACATCGACGGCGACCTGCGCAGGAGTCCCTACGGGCGGATCAACCAGAACGGCCCGGAGCAGACCGGCTGGCGCGTCAACGGCCTGAACTACAACCTCAACCGCGACTTCACCAAGCTCGACAGCGCGGAAATCCGCAACGTCGCCTGGGTGTTCAGCAACTACGACCTGAGCTTCTTCGCCGACACCCACTCCACCGACGGCGCCATGTATCCCTACGACAGCTCCTACTGCCACAACGGCAACGGCTGGTCGCCGGCGAGCAGCGAGTGGATGGACAAGGTCATGCGCCCGCCGGTGTACGAGGAAATGGAGGGTCACGGGCACGTGGTCCACGAGTGCATCAGCTTCAACGACAACCAGGACCCGACCAAGGGCTACTACCCGTACCGCACCGACCTGGCGCGCTTTTCCAACCAGTACGGCGACATCCGCAACGTGCCGTCGATCCTGATCGAGCAGCACGCGCTGCATCCCTACGAAACCCAGGTGCTGGGCAACTACGTGATGCTCAAGGCGATGTTCCAGGTGATCGGCGAACAGGCCGCCTCGCTGAAGGAGGCCATCGACAGGGACCGCAAGCGCCTGCTCGAACAGGAGGACGTGATCCTCACCTGGAAGCCCGGCAAGGAGGAGATCATCCCCTTCACCGTGGGCAACTACCGCTACGAGCAGTCGCCGATCACCGGGGCGAAGACCATCGTCTGGAGCAACAAGCCGAAGCAGCTGAAGGTGCCGGTCACCGGCAACACCGAGCCTGACCTGGTGACCCGGCGGCCGAAGCAGTACATCGTCCCGGTGCAATGGCGCGAAGTGATCGCCCGCCTCAAGGCGCACGGTATCCAGATGAGCACCCTGGAAAAACCGACGCCGGTCGAGGTGACGATGTACCGCATGGACGGCATCCAGGTCGCCGGCGGTTTCGAGCCGGACCGCAGCCAGCCCAACGAGATTCCCGGCTACGAGGGGCATCTGCTGGTGAGCGGCAAGGCCAGGCCGTTCCAGCGCATGCAGAGCTTCCCGGCCGGCTCGGTGGTGATCGACACCGACCAGCCGCTGGGCGTACTGGCGATCGACCTGCTCTATCCGGAAAGCCCGGACTCGTTCTGGGCCTGGGGCTTCTTCAACTCGACCCTGGTATCGGCCGAGGAGCCCGAGGAATACGTGATGGAGCCGATGGCGCGGAAGATGCTGGCGGAGGACCCGGAGCTGAAGGCGGAGTTCGAGAAGAAGCTCAAGGAGGACAAGGACTTCGCGAAGAGCCCGGCGGCGCGCTTGCAGTGGTTCTACCAGCGCACGCCGTTCCATGACGTGAATGCCTTCGTCTATCCGGTGGGGGTGGTGTTCTGAGGGGGCGATTGTAGGACCAGCTGTCTCGCGCCATGGCCAATCGCTGGTGTAGGGCGAATGAAGCGGAACGCTTCATCCGCCGACCAAGCCGCGCCGATGGGATGGCGGATAACGCTGGCGCGTCATGCCCTACGTGGCTGCTTGACGCCATACTTGTAGGAGCCAGCTTGCTGGCGATTGCCGTGTTCTCCTTCCACGCCGACGTTGAGGGAAAACCTGGATCGCCAGCAAGCTGGCTCCTACAGGTTCTGTGCGTGTTTCAGGGGCGGCGCTTCTACAAGAACGGTGTCAAGCCGACTGCGCCGCAGCCAGCCGCAACTGGTACTGGTTCACCACCGGCGTCGCGTACTGCATGATCAGGAACGGCCGCTGCTCTTCCGGGCAGGCGGCGAGGCGGCGTTTCCATTCCGCCTGGGCGCGCTGCAGTTCCTCGCCCTGGAACAGGCTGGCCGCGCTCGGCACTGCCAGTTCCGGGTCGCGCTGCGGGGACATCTCGTAGGCCAGGTAGTGCACCGGGAACAGCCGGTAGTTGCCGAGGATCTGCCGGTCCAGTTCGGCGGCCAGCAGCTTGGCGTCGCCGAACTCGCCGGTGACCACGTCGCCGAAGTTGATGTGCACGCGGCCCTTGTAGCCGGTGATGCCGAGGGCGATGCTGGCGTCGTCCTCGCCCGGCGACTTCTGGTACTCGCCGGTGCTGGCGCGGATCTGCAGTTCGCGGGCCTTGGCCTGGTCGCAGGGGTCGTATTCGTAGCTGATCGACACTGGCACCAGGTGCAGTTCGCGGATCACCTCGGCGAACGGCTCGTTCTTGCGGCTCATGTGGAACATCTTGAGGATCGCCGAATCGGTGCGATCGTCGCCGTCCTTGGCGCGGCCTTCGGCGTGGGCGATCCAGATCGACTCGCGGTCCACGCGGATCGAGTGGTTGATGTAGGCCGAGAGCGTCTGGTACGCCGTCAGCTTCTCCCGCCGCCCGGTGATCGAACGGTGCACGATGAAGCTCTTGTTCAGGCGCATCAGGTCGCTGACGAAGGGCTTCTGCAACAGGTTGTCGCCGATGGCGATGCGCGGCGTCGGCAGCCCGGCATGGTAGATGGCGTAGTTGCAGAAGGCCGGGTCCATCACGATGTCGCGGTGGTTGGCGATGAACAGGTAGGCGCGGCCGGGCTGCAGGCGCTCGATGCCGGAGTAGGTGACGCCGTCGGTGGCCTGCTCGATGGTGCGGTCGACGTAGGGCTCGATCCTGTCCTGCAGCGCGCCCACGCTGTCGATGCCGTTGACCTCGCGGGCCAGGCGATGGGCTATAAGAGGTCTGAGCAGCCAGCCGAAGGGGCCGGCCAGACGCGGGAAACGGTAACGCACCAGCGTGCCGAGGAAAGCGTCGTCGCTCAGCAGGCGTTGCAGTACGGCCGGTACTTCGGCGTCGTTGTAGGGTCGGATGGCTTCGAACTCGCCCATCATGGTCTCTTGTTGTGGTCGGGATTGGCTGGAGGTCCGCTGCGGGCCCGCGCCGGTGGCGGTTTGCAGCAGGGCAGCGATGAAGACCGGCGATTATAACGGGAAGTCACAGGGGTAACAGTGATGCTCGAAAGCCAGCCCTACAGCTGCCCTTACTGCGGCGAGCCCGCGGAGGCCGTGCTTGACCTCTCCGGCGGCGACCAGAGCTACTATGAAGATTGTCCGGTATGTTGCCGGCCGATTCTGTTCCAGTTGTGCACCGATGGCGTCGAATGGACGCTGGAAGTGCAGCGGGAGGACGACTGATGCAGCGTGTCTACGAACCCGCCGACCTGGCCGAAGCCGAGCTGCTCACCGGCATGCTGGCCAGCGAGGGCATCCGGGCGCACCTTGGCGGCGGACACCTGCTCGGCGGCGCCGGCGAGCTGCCGCTGCACGGGCTGCTGCAGCTGTGGGTCGAGGATGACGAGGCGGAGCAGGCGCGCAGCCTGATCGCCGCGTACAATGCCGCGCAACCCCTGCCTGGAACGCCCGACGATACCGACGGTTGCCCGGGCGTCCTGTTGTGTTGACGAGCTGTTGCCGATGAGTGGTCGTTACGCGCTGTTCCGCTGGACCCGCGAATTCGCCGAACTGCCGGGTTATCCACAGGACCTGGCGCCGCGCTGGAACCTTGCCCCCGGCACGCAGCTGCCGATGCTGCGCGTGGAAGACGGGCAACGCCGCCTGGACATGGCGCGCTGGGGCCTGACCCCGGCATGGCTGACCGACCTTTCGCGCACCCCGGCCCACGCGCGGGCGGAAACCCTGGCCGAGCAGCCGATGTTCCGCGACGCCTTCGTCAAGCGCCGCTGCCTGCTGCCGGCCAACGGCTTCTACGAATGGCGCGGCGTGCGCAAACGGCCGTACTGGGTGGCCAGCGGCAAGGGACTGATCTACTTCGCTGCGTTGTGGGAAGCCTACCCGGTGGGCGATCACACCTATTACAGCGTGGCGATGATCACCCGCGCCGCCGCCGACATGCGCCGCCCGGTGATCCTCGACGAGGAAGGCCAGGCCCTCTGGCTGGCGCCGGACAGCCCGCAGTTCCGCCTCCTGGAACTCTTCGCCCGGCCGCAGGTGCAACTGCGCGAGGCGGCGCTGGCTACCTTCGTCAACGACCCGGCGTGCGATGGGCCGGAGTGCCTGACGCCGGCGTAGCGGCTGGGAGCCCGATGCTTTTCGTAGGGTGAATAACGCGAAGCGTTATCCACCACTGGTCACGGCCAAACCTGACGTGTAGGAGCCAGCTTGCTGGCGATCATCTGAGCCAGCCGGCCGCGCCGTAGTTGCCGGTAAATACGGGATCGCCAGCAAGCTGGCTCCTACAGGTACGGCATCAATGCACCATCTCCCCCCGCTCCGGCCGCCGGTAGGGGAACACGTCGATCACCTTGCCGGCGCGGATCTGCTCCTGCAGGCCCTTCCAGTAATCCGCGTCGTACAGCTCGCCGTGCAGCCTGGCGAACAGCCGGCGCTGGGCCAGGTCGGCGAACAGGAAGCGCGGGAACTCCTCGGGGAACACGTCCATCGGCCCCACCGAATACCAGGGTTCGGACGCCATCTCGTCCTCCGGATAGCGCGGCGGCGGGATGTGGCGGAAGTTCACCTCGGTGAGGTAGCTGATCTCGTCGTAATCGTAGAACACCACGCGGCCGTGGCGGGTGACGCCGAAGTTCTTCAGCAGCATGTCGCCGGGGAAGATGTTCGCCGCCGCCAGCTGCTTGATCGCCAGGCCGTAGTCGTTCAGCGCCTCGTACACCTGGCTCTCGCTGGCGTGCTCCAGGTAGATGTTCAGCGGCGTCATGCGCCGCTCGGTCCAGCAGTGGCGGATCAGCACCACGTCGCCTTCCACCACCACCGTGGACGGCGCCACCTCCAGCAGCTCGGCGAGGCACTCCGGCGCGAACTTGTCCACCGGGAAGCGGAAGTCGGCGAACTGCTGGGTATCGGCCAGCCGGCCGACGCGGTCGTGGTACTTCACCAGCTGGTACTTCTGGATCACCGTGGCGTGGTCGACGGTCTTCGACGGGTTGAACCTGTCCTTGATGATCTTGAACACGATGTTGAAGCCGGGCAGGGTGAACACGCTCATCACCATGCCGCGCACGCCGGGGGCCATGACGAAGCGGTCGTCGGTGGTCGCCAGGTGGTTGATCAGCGCGCGGTAGAACTCGCTCTTGCCCTGCTTGTAGAAGCCGATCGAGGTGTACAGCTCGGCGATGTGCTTGCCCGGCAGCAGGCGCTTGAGGAAGGCGACCATCTCCGCCGGCACCGGCGCGTCGACCATGAAATAGGAGCGGGTGAAGGAGAAGATGATCGACACCTCCGCCTCGTCGCTGATCACCGTGTCGAACTGGATGCCCTTGCCCTCCTGGTGCAGCAGCGGGAACACCAGCGGCCACTGCTCGTCCGGGGTGAACAGGCGGCCGACCAGGTAGGCGCCCTTGTTGCGGTAGAACACCGAGCCGATCAGCTCGATGCAGAGCTCCGGGTCCTTGCACACCCAGTCCGGCAGGTTCTCGTGGAGCAGGCGGTCGATGTGCGCGATGTCGCGCTCGCGGTCCTGGTAGGGAACCTTGAAGCGGTAGTCGTCGAAGATCCTCTCCAGCGCCCCGCGCAGATGGCCCTGCGGGCGGTACAGGCGGGTGTGCGGGTCGCGGTGGCGGGCGCGCAGCGAGGGGCGGGTGGTGTGCACGAACATGGTGCCGTCGCTGATGTGGTCGTGGCTGAACAGCCCGCAGAAGATCGAGTTGAACCAGGTTTCCGCCAGTTCGTCGTCCGGACGCGGGTCGATCAGGCCGATGTAGGCGCTCTTGACGATCGGCCAGCGCTCCACGTCGGCCAGCTCGATGCCGGGAAACGCCGCCACCAGCCGGGCCACCGTCTCGGCGACCTTCACCTCGTACAGGTTGATCCGCTCCGCCGAGGCGCTCTGGGCCTCCTGCCACTGCGCCTGCTCGAAGCGCGCCGGGGCTTCCTCGGTGATCTGCTGGAAGCGCGCACGGTAGTCGTCGAAGCCCTGCAGGATGCGCTGCGCGATCTCGGCGGCCGGCCAGTTCTGGGGCATGGGGGAGTCTCTCGCCAGGGTGTGTTGCGAGCTTAGTCAGTGGGGCGGGGGAGGGGAAGCGGTGGTCTTCCGGACCCCGCATTCGCGAGGGTGACGGATTGGCTGGATAACTCCGTGCAGCCCCCAACTTCGTCTTTCCCGCGAACGCGGGAATCCAATCAACTCATAACAACGGCCGCGCGCCTCGTGACGCGCGGCCTGGAGGGAGTTACTGCAGCAGGTCCTGGTCGTCGAACAGGCCTTCGAAGAGCATGCTCGACAGATAGCGTTCGCCGGAGTCGGGCAGGATGACGACGATGGTCTTGCCCTGCATGTTCGGCTCCTCGGCGATGCGCACCGCGGCGGCCATGGCGGCGCCGCAGGAGATGCCGCTGAGGATGCCTTCTTCCTGCATCAGGCGCAGGGCCATGGCCTTGGCCTCGTCGTCGGTGACCTTTTCCACCCGGTCGACCAGCGACAGGTCGAGGTTCTTCGGCACGAAGCCGGCGCCGATGCCCTGGATCTTGTGCGGGCTGGGCTTCGGCTCCTCGCCGGCGATGGTCTGGCTGATCACCGGCGAGCTGACCGGTTCCACCGCCACCGAGAGGATCGGCTTGCCCCTGGTGTTCTTGATGTAGCGGGAAACCCCGGTGATGGTGCCGCCGGTGCCGACCCCGGAGACCAGCACGTCCACCGCGCCGTCGGTGTCGTTCCAGATTTCCGGGCCGGTGGTCTTCTCGTGGATGGCCGGGTTGGCCGGGTTGTCGAACTGCTGCGGCATGAAGTGTTTCGCCGGATCGCCGGCGACGATTTCCTCGGCCCGGGCGATCGCGCCCTTCATGCCCTTGGCCGGTTCGGTGAGCACCAGTTCGGCGCCGAGGGCCTTGAGCACCTTGCGCCGCTCCAGGCTCATCGAGGCGGGCATGGTGAGGATCAGCTTGTAGCCACGCGCCGCGGCGACGAAGGCCAGGCCGATGCCGGTATTGCCCGAGGTCGGCTCGACTATGGTCATGCCGGGCTTGAGCCTGCCGCTGGACTCGGCGTCCCAGATCATGCTGGCGCCGATCCGGCACTTCACCGAATAACCGGGGTTGCGCCCTTCGATCTTGGCCAGGATGGTGACGCCGCGCGGGGCGATGCGATTGATCTGGACCAGCGGCGTGTTGCCGATGGACTGCGCGTTGTCTGCGTAGATGCGGCTCATGATGGGATGTCCTTGTCGCGGGAAGTTGATCAAGCAGCCTATTCCCAGGGCGCGCGTGCGTCCAGCGGCGGAAAGTCGATCGGCAGGCGCGGCGATCCGCTACCGTTCGTCGGCCGTGTCCGGCTGGTATTCGAATGACCATTCAATGACTGAATACCTTGCCTGCGTTCACAGACGCGCAGCCGCCGCGTTATAGTCCGAGGCTCACTCAAAGAATTTTCCCTGCCCGGGCGCGTACCCGGCCGACACCGCTCGAGGATTTTCCCGATGAAGTTCGAAGGTACCCAGTCCTACGTCGCTACCGACGACCTGAAACTGGCGGTCAACGCCGCCATCACCCTGCAGCGCCCGTTGCTGGTGAAAGGCGAGCCGGGTACCGGCAAGACCATGCTGGCCGAACAACTGGCAGCGTCCTTCGGCGCCAGGCTGATCACCTGGCACATCAAGTCGACCACCAAGGCCCACCAGGGCCTCTACGAATACGATGCGGTGAGCCGCCTGCGCGACTCGCAGCTGGGCGTGGACAAGGTCCACGACGTGCGCAACTACATCAAGAAGGGCAAGCTCTGGGAGGCCTTCGAGGCCGAGGAGCGGGTGATCCTGCTGATCGACGAGATCGACAAGGCCGACATCGAGTTCCCCAACGACCTGCTGCAGGAACTCGACAGGATGGAGTTCTTCGTCTACGAGACCAACGAAACCATCAAGGCCACGCAGCGCCCGATCATCATCATCACCTCGAACAACGAGAAGGAACTGCCGGACGCCTTCCTGCGCCGCTGCTTCTTCCACTACATCGCCTTCCCCGACCGCGAGACCCTGCAGAAGATCGTCGACGTGCACTACCCGAAGATCAGCGAATCGCTGGTCAGCGAGGCGCTGGACATCTTCTTCGACGTGCGCAAGGTGCCGGGCCTGAAGAAGAAGCCCTCCACCTCCGAGCTGGTGGACTGGCTGAAGCTGCTGATGGCCGACCACATCGGCGAGGCCGTGCTGCGCGAGCGCGACCCGACCAAGGCCATCCCGCCACTGGCCGGGGCGCTGGTGAAGAACGAGCAGGATGTGCAACTGCTCGAACGCCTGGCGTTCATGAGCCGCCGCGCTTCGCGCTGATCACCGGATCTGCTCTTCGTAGGAGCGAGGGGGACGCCTAGTCCTTGCTCGCGAAGCTCTTGGCGAGTCTGCAAGGTTCGCGAGCAAGCTCGCTCCTACAGGGGCATGTGCTTTAGAGAGGGTGCAGCCATGCTGCTCAACCTGTTCAACGAAATGCGCGCGGCCAGGGTGCCGGTGTCGGTGCGCGAGCTGCTCGACCTGATCGATGCGCTGAAGCACCGCGTGGTGTTCGCCGACATGGACGAGTTCTACTACCTCGCCCGCACCATCATGGTGAAGGACGAGCGCCATTTCGATAAGTTCGACCGCGCCTTCGGCGCCTACTTCAACGGTCTGCAGAAGCTCGACGACTACCTCCAGGCGCTGATTCCCGAGGAATGGCTGCGCAAGGAGTTCGAACGCATGCTGACCGACGAGGAGCGCGCGCAGATCCAGTCCCTCGGCGGCCTGGACAAGCTCATCGAGGAATTCAAGAAGCGTCTCGAGGAGCAGAAGGAGCGCCATGCCGGCGGCAACAAGTGGATCGGCACCGGCGGCACCAGTCCGTTCGGCTCCGGCGGCTTCAATCCCGAGGGCATCCGCGTCGGCGACGCCGGCAAGCGCCAGGGGCGGGCGGTGAAGGTCTGGGACCAGCGCGAGTACAAGAACCTCGACGACCAGGTCGAGCTGGGCACCCGCAACATCAAGATCGCCCTGCGCCGCCTGCGCAAGTTCGCCCGCGAAGGCGCGGCGGAAGAGCTGGACATCGATGGCACCATCGACCACACGGCGAAGGACGCCGGCCTGCTCAACATCCAGATGCGCCCGGAACGCCGCAATACGGTGAAGCTCCTGCTGCTGCTGGACATCGGCGGTTCGATGGACGCCCACGTGAAGGTCTGCGAGGAGCTGTTCTCCGCGTGCAAGACCGAGTTCAAGCACCTGGAGTACTACTACTTCCACAACTTCATCTACGAGTCGGTGTGGAAGAACAACCTGCGCCGCAGCAGCGAACGCACCGCCACCTTCGACCTGCTGCACAAGTACGGGCCGGACTGGAAGATCGTGTTCGTCGGCGACGCGGCGATGGCGCCCTACGAGATCACCCAGCCCGGCGGCAGCGTCGAGCACTGGAACGAGGAAGCCGGCTACGTCTGGATGCAGCGCTTCATGGAGAAGTACAAGAAGCTCATCTGGATCAACCCCTACCCGAAGGACACCTGGAGCTACACCCATTCCACCAAGCTGGTGAAGGAACTGGTGAAGGAGCAGATGTATCCGCTGACCCTGTCCGGGCTGGAGGAGGGGATGAGGTTCCTCTCGCGCGGTTGACGATGACGGGCGCCCCTTCGGGGGCGTTTTCGTTTCTGGCCGTGGCGCCAGTGCGGGGCTAGGCTCAAACACTCCAGACAGGGGGGTGTTTTCCCGCAGGAGGACCACCATGCGCAAGTCGACTCTTCGCCTCGCCCTACCCGCCGCCCTGCTGGCGATGTCCTGCAGTTTCGCCAGCCAGGCCGACATGACCTTCTTCGTCACCAGCCATGGCCCGGGCAAGGGCGCCGATCTCGGCGGCCTGGCCGGCGCCGACAAGTACTGCCAGGAACTGGCCGCCTCGGTCGGTGCCGACAAGCACACCTGGCGCGCCTACCTGAGCACCAACGCTGCCAACGGCACCGCCGCGATCAACGCCCGCGACCGCATCGGCAAGGGGCCGTGGCAGAACGCCAAGGGCGTGGTGATCGCCACGGATGTCGCGAATCTCCACGCCGAGAACAACCTGAACAAGCAGACCGCGCTGGACGAGCACGGCCAGGAGATCAAGGGCCGCGGCGACACGCCGAACCAGCACGACATCCTCACCGGTTCGCAGTCCGACGGCACCGCCTTCCCCGGCAGCGAGGACCACACCTGCCGCAACTGGACGAGCAGCGACGAAGGTTCGGCGCAGGTCGGCCACCACGACCGCATCGGCCTGCGCGACGACGCGCCGGCCAAGTCGTGGAACTCCTCGCACCCCTCGCGCGGCTGCAGCAGCGAGGCGCTCACGGCGACCGGCGGGGCCGGCCTGCTGTACTGCTTCGCTGCCGAATGATGGAGCATGCGCTCCCGCCCCGGGGCGGGAGCGCATCCCGGCTCAACGGCGGGTGATCACCACTTCCAGGTACTCGCTGGGCACCACCAGCGAATCCGGGCCGCCGCGGTTCAGGCCGTTCAGCAGCTCGGTCAGATCGCCCTCCAGCGCCGCGCCCTGCTCGCCGGGGAGGGCGGCGAAGGCCTTGTGGAGCGGCCCGTACCAGGTGCGGAACACCTCGATGAAGTGGGCAGCCGAGCGGTAGCGGAAGTTGAACAGGCGCCGCGTGGCGGCGATCGACGCCGCGCGGTCGCCGAACAGTTCGCTCAGGTGCGCCTCGGTGCCCCACAGCGCCGGCGGTTGCGCGCCGGGCGCTGGCGGCAGGTGGCGGCCGAGGGTCCTGAACACCTGGCCGATGAAGCCTTCCGGCGTCCAGTTGGCCAGGCCGATGCGTCCGCCCGGGCGGCAGACCCGTGCCAGCTCGCCGGCCGCCCTGGCCTGGTCGGGAGTGAACATCACGCCGAAGGTCGACAGCACGGCGTCGAAGCTGGCGTCGGCGAAGGGCAGGGCCTCGGCGTCGGCCTCCTGGAAATGCACCTCCAGGCGCTCGGCTTGGGCGCGCTCCCGGCCGCGTTCGAGCAGGGCGGGCACATAGTCGCTGGACGTCACCCGGCAGCCGCGACGGGCCGCGGCCAGGGTGGCGTTGCCGTTGCCGGCGGCGACGTCGAGCACCGCTTCGTCGCAGCGCAGGTCGCAGGCTTCGGCCAGCAGTTCGCCGACGATCTGCAGGGTGGTGCCGATCACCGCGTAGTCGCCGCTGGACCAGGCGGCCATCTGGCGGGTTTTCAGGGCGTTGAGGTCGAGTGGGCTGTTCATTGGGGCATGCCTCCACATTGCCGGGCGGGCGCCCGGCCTGGACATTGGCCGGCGTCATTCCGCCGTGGTGGGGTCGATGATCGAGCGGACCTGGGAGATTCGGTTCGCCGGGAAACCGCCGAGCTGCGCATGCTCCCGGACCAGCTCCTCGTTCGGTGCGATGTACACGCAGTACAGCCGGTCGTCGGTGACGTAGCTGTGCAGCCATTGCACCTGCCCCTCCAGTTGGGCGAGCGCCCGGCAGGACTTCTGCGAGGCGGCTTTCAGATCCCTCTCCGAGAGCTGTCCGGCTCCCGGAATTTCACGCTCGATGACGTACTTCGGCATGACGACCTCCATTGAGGCAGTTGAAGGGCACGCGGGGCGCCCGGTGGGTGAAAGCCCTCATGGCGGCGGATTATTGCGCCGGCGCCGGCCGCAGTCCTGCCTGAGCGTCGGCGATCCCTATCCCAGCGTCCGGCGACCGGATGTCGAAACGGCCCGCCATTCATCCGGCCCGGCGCGGCGGTGATCTAGGCGAGGCGCGGGGACGCGCTCAAGATGGAGGGATTCCGGCGGGCCGGGAGAGCGGGCATGGCGACCGAGGACATTCGCGCCGCGTTGCGGCGGGTGGAGACGTTGCTGCAGCAGCGTCCCGAGGCGGGGTTGCATGACGATGCGCCGGCGACGGCGCGCTGGACGGGCGGGGTGAGCACGCTCGCCAGCCACGTCGATGGCCTGCAATTGCGCACCGATCTGGCGCCTGCGCTGGGCGGTGCCGGCGCAGGGGTGACGCCGGGCTGGCTGGTGCGCGCGGGGCGCGACGTCCCGGCGCAACGCTTGCGCGAACTGGTGCAGCGGAGCCAGGAACTGTCGCCGGTGTCCTGCGCGCTGGAAGCGCCATTGCCGGTGCGGGTGGACATCGCGGTCGAAGACCGCTGATGGACGCGCTCTCGGAAACCCTGCGTGTGGTGCGCCTGATCGGGGCGATCTTCATCAACGCACGCTTCACCGCGCCCTGGTGCTACCAGTCGCCGCGCGCCGACACGGTGGCGCCATTGCTGGAGCCCGGCGCCGAGCGTGTGGTGATCTTCCATCTGATCACCGAAGGCGAGTGCCACGTGGAACTGGGCGGGGAAGCCATCCGCCTGGTGGCCGGCGATGCGGTGCTCTTCCCCCAGGGCGACGCCCATCGCATGACCTCCCAGCCCGGCCTGCCGCCGGCCCGCGGCGCGCAGCTGGAAACGGTGCTGTCGCGCCGGCCGCGCCAGCTGTCCTATGGCGGCGGCGGGGCGGTGACGCGCCTGGTGTGCGGCTACCTGGCCTGCGATGCGCGGCTCGCGGAAATGCTGCTGGCAGGGCTGCCGCCGCTGGTGAAGGTCAATGTGCGCGGCTCCAGCGCGGGCCTCTGGCTGGAGTCCTCGGTGCGCTACGCGCTGGACGAGGCGCGTTCGCCGCGGCCGGGCGGCGCCGGGGTGCTGGCCAAGCTGGCCGAGGTGCTGTTCATCGAGGTCCTGCGCCTGTACATGCACGAGCAGGGCGAGGGGCGGACCGGCTGGCTGGCCGGTGTCAGCGACCGCATCGTCGGTGCCGCGCTGAATTCCCTGCACCGGCAGCCGGCGCATCCCTGGACGCTGGACGAACTGGCGCGCAGCGCCGGCACCTCGCGCTCGGTGCTGGCCGAGCGCTTCCAGACGATGGTGGGCAGCTCGCCGATGCACTACCTGACCCGCTGGCGCATGCTGCTCGCGGCCAACCTGCTCAGCCGCAGCAACGCCCCGCTGGCGCGCATCGCCGAGGACGTCGGCTACCAGACCGATACCGCCTTCAGCCGCGCCTTCCGCCGCGAGTACGGCGCACCGCCGGCGGCCTGGCGGCGCAGTCGCCTGGCCCGCGAGCGGGCCGGCTGAGCCTCACGGCTTGCAGCCGATCCTGCGCGCCGCTGCCGGGGCGGCGACGGACGGCTGCATAAGCCTTGCGTCGAATCAAGATGTGCCCCGGGGATGGTCGTTAGGCTGTGGAAGAGTCCACCCACTCCGCAGGACGTCCCCATGGCCAAGAAATTCCCCCTTCTGCCGAAACATCCCGAGCGCATCTGCTGGGGCTGCGACAAGTACTGCCCGGCGAGCAACATGGCCTGCGGCAACGGCTCCAGCCGCACCATGCATCCGATGGAGACGCTGGGCGAGGACTGGTTCGAGCTGCTGGATATCACCGCCGAGAGCGACAGCGCCGACGCCCCTGCGGATCAGAGCTTGTAGCCGATCCTGCGCAGCAGGTCCTTGCGCGCGGCGATGTCCGCGTCGCCCTCGATACCCTTCGGGCCGAAACCGTCCACCACACCGAGAATGCCGCGGCCCTGGTCGGTCTCGGCGAGCAGCACTTCGGTCGGATTGGCGGTGGCGCAGTAGATGCGGCACACCTCGGGCACCATCTTCAGGGTGTTCAGCACGTTCAGCGGGTAGTAGCCGTCGCCGAGGAACAGGATGAAGGAGTGGCCGGCGCCGATGGCCTGGGCGTTCTTCTTCGCCAGTTCGACCAGCGCGTCGTCGTTGCCGGACCAGCGCACCAGGCAGGGGCCGGACGCCTCGCAGAAGGCCAGCCCGAAGCGGATGCCGGACACCGCGCCCACCAGCGCCTCGTGGATGTCTTCCACCGACTTGATGAAATGCGTCTGGCCGAGAATGAAGTTGGTGTCGTCCGGCTTGGTGATCTTCACGGTGATGAACAGCATCGCTTTTTCCCTCCGTCAGCCGTTCGTCAAGCATAGTTCCCCCGGCCGGTGCCGGTTCCGAAGCCGTGGATGTCGGATTGCCGTTGGCATCCATGCCCCGCGATTGTCGATAATCCTCCACATTCCTGGGCGCCTTGCCCGTCTTCTGCCGAGCCTGACCATGCCTGCCTGCTTCGAGTGCCAGCCGTCGTCCGCCTTCCGTCCATGGAGGCGCCCATGAGTGCAGTACGCAAGGGCGCCGATGGATTCCTCCTGCAACTGATGGTCGTGCTCTGCATCATCTGGGGCATGCAGCAGGTGATGATCAAGATGGCCGCCCCGGACATCGCGCCGATCATGCAGGCGGTCGGCCGTTCGGCCATCGCCGCGCTGCTGGTCGGCCTGCTGATGTGCTGGCGCGGCGGCTGGGAGGGAATGCGGCACGGCACGCTGGGCGCCGGGCTGGCGGCGGGCGTGCTGTTCGCCCTGGAGTTCCTGTTCATCGCCCTCGGGCTGCAGTACACCACCGCCTCGCACATGGCGGTGTTCCTCTATACCGCGCCGATCTTTTCGGCACTCGCGCTGCATTTCCTGCTGCCCAGCGAACGCCTGCGGTCCCTGCAGTGGCTGGGGATCGCCGTGTGCTTCGGCGGCGTGGCGGTGGCCTTCGGCGGCGGCATGGACTTCGCCAGCATGGACCGGCGCATGCTGCTCGGCGACGCGCTGGGCGTGCTGGGCGGCGCGGCCTGGGGCTTCACCACGGTGGTGGTGCGGACCACCCGGTTGTCCGAGGCGCCGCCGAGCCTGACGCTGTTCTACCAGCTGTTCGTCGCGGCGATCCTGTTGCTGCTGGTGGCCGTGGCGATCGGCGACGTCGGCAAGGTTCGGCTGACACCGCTGGGCGTGGGCAGCGTGCTGTTCCAGGGCGTGCTGGTGTCGTTCTTCAGCTACTTCGCCTGGTTCTGGCTGCTGCGCCGCTACCTGGCGTCGAACATCGGCGTGTTTTCCTTCATGACGCCGCTGTTCGGCGTCACCTTCGGTGTGCTGCTGCTGGACGAGCCGCTGACGTTCAATTTCATCGCCGGCGCCGTGCTGGTGCTGCTGGGGATAACTCTGGTCAGCAGCGAACAGTGGGTGCGCCGGTTTCTGGCGAACAACCTGGGCCGCGCTTGATTCAGGTCAGGCAGGAAAATCCCTACAGCCCGTAAGCTTTGTTTCAAGGAATGAGTGGCACGGGCGGAGAGTGGGACGCCGGGCTACTCTTTCCGAGGGTGGCCCCTTCTCTTTCTTAAGAAAGGGGCCACCCACTTCACTCTCCTCAAAGGGGGTCAACCATGAAACTCTGGCTGCAAGCTCTGGCGTGGAAAATCGGAGTCACGCTCGGTCTGATCGAGCCTCCGCGGTTGCAACCCATCCCAATCCCCTCCGAAAGGCAGCGCCGCCGCTGATATCCAGCTGTACCAATGCCAACTTCCTGCCCGCTATATGCGGGTAGGTTGCGTTTGGGCGTCCGATTTTTGTACAAGCGGGCCATGCCCGCGAAATCGTGGGCCGCGGGCATGGCCCGCTCCTACGACCTGTGCGCGCTGAACCACTCGTCGATCATTTCCCGCAAGCGTTCTCCGGAAAAACTCGGGAAATGCCCGCCATGCACCGTGCGCACCGGCAATGCGCGCAGGCGTTCCAGGCTTCTGGCGTAGTCGTCGAGGTTGGAGTGGTAGGCGTCTTCCACCAGCGGGCCGTCGTAGATGATGTCGCCGGAGAACAGCGTCTGCGTCGCCGCTTCCCACAGGCTGATGCCGCCCGGTGAATGGCCGGGGGTGTGCAGCACTTCCAGCACGCGGTTGCCCAGGTCCAGCACGTCGCCATCCTCGACCGTGCCCGTCGCCGGGGCGGCCTTGATGGCGTATTCGGCGTAGCACAGCGGGCAATCCGGATGGGCGTCGAACATCGGGTCGCCGATGCACAGGTCGGCCAGGGTGCGCCGGTTGTCGGGGGAGGCGAGGATGTCGGCTTCGGCGGGATGCACCAGGCGTTCGGCGAATTCGTGGTGGCCGGCGATATGGTCGAAATGGGTGTGGCTGGCGACGGCCAGCAGCGGGCGTTCGGTGAGCCAGGGCAGTTGCTCGCGCAGGCTGACCAGGCCGGAGCCGCTGTCGATCAGCAGGTCGCGGTCACGGCCCTGGATATGCCACATGTTGCAGCGGTAGAAGGGCCGGATGTACGGCTCGTGGATCAGGGCGATGCCGTCGTAGCAGTGACGGATCTCGAACCACTGGTCGCGGGTGACGATTTTCATGGAGCCGGTCCTTGTTCCAGTCGGGAACCTGTAGGAGCGGGCCATGCCCGCGATTCGCGCGCATGGCGCGCTCCTACAAGGTGGCACCCTCGCTCATTGGAGGAAAGGGTGCCGGCTTCCACTCAGGGCGCGAACGGCGCCGCCTCCAGCACTTCGACGATCAGCGGTCGATCCGCCGGTGCATTGCGCAGCAGTTCCTGCAGATGCGCATGGTCGCGGGCGCGTTCGGCGGCGCAGCCGAAGCCACGGGCGATGGCGAGGAAGTCCGGGGTGTAGATATCCACACCCAGCGGCGTGATCTCGCGGCGCTCCATGTAGCGCTTGATCTCGCCGTAGCCGTGGTTGTTCCACAGCAACACGATGATGCCGACCTTGGCTTCCACCGCGCTGGCCAGTTCGGTCATGGTGAACTGCAGGCCGCCGTCGCCCATCAGGCTGATCACCGGGCGCGACGGATCGCCAAGTTTCGCGCCGATGGCTGCCGGCAGGCCGTAGCCGAGGGTGCCGTAGCCGGTGGAGGCGTTGAACCAGCGGCGCGCGCCGTCCAGTTCGACCAGGTGGTTGCCGCTGTACACGGTCTGCGTGGAGTCGCCGACGAAGCGCGCCTCCGGCAGCACCTCGAGGATACTGTCGAACAGCGTGCGGTAGTGCGCCCAGCCGGAGAAGTCCTCCGCCAACTGCGCACGCACGGCAGCCGCGCGCCGGGCGCCGGGGCTGTCCGGGCGGGCTTCGGCGGCCGGCAGGTCCGCCAGCAGCACGCGCATGGCCAGGCGGGCGTCGCTGTGGATGGCGATGCTCGGCACGAAGTTGCGCACCAGTTGCTGCGGATCGATGTCGATTCGGATCAGTTCGCCACCGATGCGGAAGTTGCCGTCGAACACCACGTCGTAGTCGGTCTCGCCCAGTTCGGTGCCGATGGCCAGCACCACGTCGGCCTCTTCGGCGAGCTGGCGCACCGGCACCAGCGACTGGTTGCTGCCGATCAGCAGCGGATGGTCCGGCTGCAGCAGGCCCTTGGCGTTGATGGTCAGCGCGGTCGGCGCGTCCAGCGCGGCGGCCAGGGCGCGGGCTTCGGCCTGGGCCTCGACGCAGCCGCCGCCGAGCAGCAGCAGCGGCTTCTTCGCGGTGCGCAGCCTGGTCGCCGCTTCGCGCAGCTGTGCCAGGGCCGGGGCAGGGCGGGGCAGTTGTACGCGCGGCTGGATCTTCAGGTGGTCGGCCGGGGCGGTGATGATGTCCAGCGGCAGCTCGATGTGCACCGGGCGCGGGCGCTCGCTGTCGAACACGGCGAAGGCGCGGGCCAGCACGGCGGGCAGTTGCTCGACGCTCATCAGCGTGTGGCTGAAGGCGCTGACGCCGGCGGTCATGGCGCGCTGGTTGGGCAGTTCGTGCAGGTAGCCGTTGCCGTGGCCGAGGCGCGAGCGCTCGTTGACGCTGGAGATCACCAGCATCGGGATCGAGTCGGCGTAGGCCTGGCCCATGGCGGTGAGGATGTTGGTCATCCCCGGGCCGGTGATGATGAAGCACACGCCCGGCTTGCCGGTGACGCGCGCGTAGCCGTCGGCCATGAAGCCGGCGCCCTGTTCGTGGCGCGGGGTGACGTGGCGGATGCCGCTGTCCGGCAGGCCGCGATAGAGCTCGACGGTGTGCACGCCGGGGATGCCGAACACGGTGTCGACGCCCCAGGCTTCGAGTTGCTTGACGAGGAATTCGCCGCAGGTGGTCATGGCAGTTCCTTTGGATTCGCTATGAATGAAAGGGGCGCGAAACCGCGCCCCCTTTTCTTGCCGATGCGTCGATCAGACCGCGCTGGCGACCGCCGCCGGGCGGCGCGACAGCAGGCTGATGACCACGAAGCTGACGGCGCCCACCGCGAGGCTGTAGTAGATCGGGGTGTTGGCGTCGAGGCCGTCCTTGAGCATGAAGGCCATCGAGGTCAGGCTGCCGAGGGCCATGCTGGAGATGGCGCCGACGGTGGTCGCGCGCTTCCAGTACACCGCGCCGAGCAGCGGGATGAGCATGCCGCCGACCAGCAGGTTGTAGGCCAGGGTCAGGGCGCTGATCACGTCGCTGACGACCAGGGCGATGGCCAGCACCACGAGGCCGAGCAGCAGGGTGGACAGGCGGTTCTCGTGCACGTCGCCGTTCGCGTCCTCGCCACGGCCCTTGCGCAGACGCGGCAGGAGGTCCTGGGTGACGGTGGTGGAGGCGGCGAGCAGGCCGGCGCTGGCGGTGGACATCAGGGCTGCCAGGGCGGCAGCGATTACCAGTCCGCGGATGCCGTTCGGCAGGCTCAGCTGGACGATGCTGGCGAAGGCGTTGTTGACGTTGTCCAGGTCAGGCAGCAGCACCTTGGCGGCCATGCCGATCAGGGCGCCCGCCAGGCCGTACAGGACGCAGTAGATGCCTGCGGCGGAGCCGGCGACGCGGGCGACGTTCTCGGTGCGGGCGGTGAACACGCGCTGCCAGATGTCCTGGCCGATGAAGATGCCGAAGAAGTAGATCAGGAAGTAGGTGACGATGGTGTCCCAGCCGATCGCGGTGAAATCGAAGTAGCTGGCCGGCAGCCTGGCTACCAGGGCGTCCCAGCCGCCCACGTCGCTGATCGACATCGGCAGCAGGAGGAACACCAGGCCGATGGTCATGATCAGGAACTGCACGATGTCGGTGAGGGTCAGCGACCACATGCCGCCGATGGTGGAGTAGAGCACCACGACGCCGCCGCCGATCAGGATCGATACCCAGAACGGCAGGCCGAACAGCACGTTCATCACGGTGCCGATGGCGATGGTCGAGGTGGCGCCGATCATCAGCGCGTAGACCAGCATGATCGCGGCGCTGGCATGGCGCGCGGTGGGGTTGTAGCGGCGCTCCAGTACCTGGGTGACGGTGTAGATCTTCAGTTTCAGCAGCGGCTTGGCGAGGAACAGGCTGATCCCCATGATGCCCAGGCCGAGCGCGGCGCACAGCCAGAAGCCGGAAATGCCGTGGACGTAGCCGAGGCGCACGGTACCGATGGTGGAGGCGCCGCCGAGCACGGTGGCGGCCATGGTGCCGAGGTAGAAGCCGGGGCCGAGGTTACGGCCGGCCACCAGATAGTCGTCACGGGTCTTGGCGCGGCGCATGCCGTACCAGCCAAGGGCGATCATGCCGGCGGCATAGATCAGTACAACGAAGATATCCAGGCTCATTTTCGGCCCCTCACTTGGATTGTAATTGTTGTCGGCCCGGACTACGGGCGGTGAAGCATCGGACCGGTGGTGGCCGGTCGCTGGGGTACTACGGTCGATCGGCGCTGCCGGCGGTGGACGACGGCAGCGCGCCGGCTCAGCGGCGTTCTACACCCGGCAGCACGCAGAGCATTTCGTAGAGCAGGTTGGCGCCCAGCAGCGAGGTGTTGCCGGTGGTGTCGTAGGGCGGGGAGACTTCCACCAGGTCGCAGCCGATCAGGTCGAGGCCCTGGCAGCCACGGATGATTTCCATCGCCTGGATGGTGGTCAGGCCGCCGATTTCCGGGGTACCGGTGCCGGGCGCCCAGGCCGGGTCGATGCCGTCGATGTCGAAGGACAGGTACACCGGGCCGCCGCCGACCTTCTCGCGGACTTCCGCCATCAGCGGCTGCAGCGACTTGTGCCAGCATTCTTCGGCCTGCACCACGCGGAAGCCCTGCTTGCGGCTCCAGTTGAAGTCCTCGGCGGTGTAGCCCTGGGCGCGCAGGCCGATCTGCACCACGCGGTCGCAATCCAGCAGGCCCTCTTCCACGGCGCGGCGGAAGGTGGTGCCGTGGGCGATCTTCTCTCCGAACATGTGGTCGTTGACGTCGGCGTGGGCGTCGATGTGCACCAGGCCGACCTTGCCGTGTTTCTTGTGGATGGCGCGGAGGATCGGCAGGGTGATGGTGTGGTCGCCGCCAAGGGTGATCGGGACGATGCCGTGGTCGAGGATCCTGTCGTAGGCCTCCTCGATGATGCGCACGGCTTCCAGCAGGTTGAAGGTGTTGATCGCCACGTCGCCGATGTCGGCCACGTTCAGCGAGTCGAACGGGGCGGCGCCGGTGGCCATGTTGTACGGACGGATCATCACCGATTCGGCGCGGATTTCGCGCGGCCCGAAGCGGGTGCCGGAACGCAGGGAGGTGCCGATGTCCAGCGGTACGCCGACGAAGGCGGCATCCAGCCGGTCGAGTTCTTCGGGGGCCTGGATGTGCGGCAGGCGCATCATGGTGGCGATGCCGCCGAATCGCGGCATTTCGTTTCCGCCCAGGGGCTGGTGAAGTTGCTTGTCCATGGGGAGGCCTCACGCTGATGTTTTGTTATCGGGATAGCTTTTCGCTACTGAGGACGGATTTTCTTCAGGAGGGGCAGGGGGAAAAATCGCTGAGGGCAAATAATCAGTTCAGGATTTTCTAAACTATCAGCTGCGGCCCGGTCTGCGCGCTTTTGTCGCAGGTGCCGTCTGGCAGTCAGCAACCATCGGGGCTGAAGGGCGGCCGCTGATATATGTCAGGCGCGTGTCACTCAAGGGACCCGTAAAGTAGCGCCCTTTCCATCCCTCCCGGAGCCGCCCATGAGCGCCAGCGCCCTGCCCGACATCAAGCTCCTGCGCATCTTCGCCAGCATCGTGCGCAACCAGGGCTTCGCCGCCGCCCAGCAGGAGCTGAACCTTTCCACCTCGGCGATCAGCACCTACATGAGCCAGCTGGAGAGCCAGCTCGGCATCGTCCTCTGCCACCGTGGCCGCGGCGGTTTCGGCCTGACCGAGAAGGGCGAGCTGTTCCACCAGGAAGTCCTGCGCATCCTCGGTGAGCTGGACGGCTTCGAACGCTACGCGGCGGCGCTCAAGGGCGAACTGCGCGGCACCCTCAATCTCGGCGTGCTCGATTCCACCGTGAGCGATGCGGCACTGCCGCTGGCCGAGGTGATCGGCGCGTTCAGCAGCCTGTATCCGGCGGTGCACCTGCATCTGCAGGTGCAGAGTCCCTACGACCTGCAGATGGCGGTGCTGGAAAACCGCCTGGACCTGGCCATCGGCTCCTTCTTCAGCCGCATGAACGGCCTGGTCTACCAGCCGCTCTATCGCGAGCAGCACTGGCTGTACTGCAGCGACCGCCACCCGCTGTTCGACGGCCGGCGCATCCCGGCGGAAGTGATCACCCAGCAGCGCATGGTCGGCCGCGGCTACTGGAGCCAGGCGGAGCTGGCGCGGCACGGCTTCAAGCACAGCGCGGCGACGGTGGAGAGCATGGAGGCGCAGCTGATCCTGATCCTTTCCGGCGGCTACATCGGCTACCTGCCCGAGCACTATGC
The DNA here is from genome assembly GCF_900103845.1 of Pseudomonas jinjuensis. Classification (GTDB taxonomy): domain Bacteria; phylum Pseudomonadota; class Gammaproteobacteria; order Pseudomonadales; family Pseudomonadaceae; genus Pseudomonas; species Pseudomonas jinjuensis. The sequence goes on along the minus strand of NZ_FNIJ01000008.1, from coordinate 195,211 downwards.
GCACTCCTGGGTCGAGCAGCGGCGCCTGCGCGCGCTGCTGCCGGCGACCTTCGGCTACCAGGCGCCGTTCTCGCTGATCCTCCGCCGCGGCCGCACCCGCGAACCGCTGATCCAGAACTTCCGCGACCTGCTGCGCACGCAGACGGGGCTGGCATGAGCGCCCGTCCGCGTTGCCCGCGCTGCGAGCGGCCGCTGACGCACTGCCTGTGCGCGCTGATCCCGCATCTGCCCAGCCGTACGCGGGTGCTGGTGCTGCAGCATCCGAGCGAGGTCGGCCACGCGCTGAATACGGCGCGGCTGGCGGTGCTGGGGCTGGAGAACGCCGGGCTGTTGGTGGGCGAGCGTTTCGAGCCGCAGGAATGGCAGCGGGAGGGATACCGGCCGTGGCTGCTATTCCCTGGCGATGAGGCTTGTTCGCTGGCGGAGGTGGCTTCTGGCTGCACGGACGAACCCTGCCTGCTGATCGTCCCCGACGGCACCTGGCGCAAGGCGCGCAAGCTGCTGCATGTGAATCCGGAGCTGGCGGCGTTGCCGCGGGTGGTGCTGCCGGAGGGGCTGAGTTCGCGCTACCGCCTGAGAAAGGCGCCGGCCGAAGGCGCGCTGTCGACCATCGAGGCGGTGGTGCATGCGCTGAATGCTTTGGAATCGGCCAGCTTCGATGAGTTGCTGCGGCCATTCGAGGCGCTGATCGACGGGCAGATCGCGGCGATGGGCGAAGAGACCTTCCGGCGTAACCACCAGAAACCGTAGGAGCGGGCCATGCCCGCGAAAATATCACCGTACCGGCGGTCGCGGGCATGGCCCGCTCCTACGGGGCGCGCGTTTTACCAGCCCAGCTGCTTGTGCAGCCCGAGCGCGTCGTAGTAGTCGCCCTGGTAGACGATCTTGCCGTCCTTCACTTTCACGTAGCTGACGCCAGCGAACGACAGCGGCTTGTTGGTTGCCGGGGTCTGGGCGTCCCAGGCGCCGGTGTTGTTGCCGCTGAAGGTCCACTGGAAGGCGATGCCGTCCTTGTCGACGATGGGTGTGCCATTCATCTTCCACGTCAGGTCCGGCACGGCGCCGACGAATACCTTGATCACGTTGTCCCGCGCCGCTTCACGGCCTTTCTGCGGGGTGCCGACTGTGACGTCGAAGTATTCCGCATCCTCGGCCAGGTAGCTGGCCGCCTTCTCGGCGTCATGGGCGTTCCACGCCGCCATGTAGTCGTCGATGATCTGCTTGGGTGAGTCCGCGGCCTGGGCCAGGCCGGCGAGGGTTAACAGCGACAGCAGGTAAAACGCCCTGGCGATTTGACGCATGCTTGCCTCCGTTGCGGGTGTGCCCCGCGGGGTGAGGGCCGGATGGCCCGGAGAGGGGGCTCGCCGCCAGGACGGCGGCGGGCGGCAACTCATGACCGACGTAGGATGGGTTGAGCGGAGCGATACCCATCGCTCGGGATGATGGGTATCGCAGGCTCAACCCATCCTACGGGTGCGCTTTACAGCTTAGTGCTTGAACATCACATGGCGAACCAGGGTGTAGTCCTCCAGGCCGTACATGGACATGTCCTTGCCATAGCCGGAGTGCTTGGTACCGCCGTGGGGCATTTCGCTGACCAGCATGAAGTGGGTGTTGACCCAGGTGCAGCCGTACTGCAGGCGCGAAGCCAGGCGATGGGCGCGGCCGATGTCGGAAGTCCACACCGAGGAGGCCAGGCCGTAGTCGGAGTCGTTGGCGAAGGACAGCGCCTGCGCTTCGTCGTCGAACTCGGTGACGGTGACCACCGGGCCGAAGATCTCGCGGCGGACCACTTCGTCGTCCTGGCGGGCGCCGGCCAGTACGGTCGGCTCGAAGAAGAAGCCCGGACGGTCGGCGCGCTTGCCGCCGGTGACCACTTCGATGTGCGGCACCTGGCGGGCGCGCTCGACGAAGCCGACGATGCGCTCCAGGTGCTGCTCGGTGATGACCGGGCCGAGTTCGGTCTCGGGATCGTCCTGCTCGCCGTACCTGATGCTGGAAACCGCTTCGCCGAGCTTCTGCACGAACTTGGCGTAGATGCCCTTCTGCGCGTAGATGCGGCAGGCGGCGGTGCAGTCCTGGCCGGCGTTGTAGAAGCCGAAGGTGCGGATGCCTTCCACGGCTGCGTCGATGTCGGCGTCGTCGAAGATGATCACCGGGGCCTTGCCGCCCAGTTCCATGTGCATGCGCTTAACGGTGTCGGCGGTGCCGGAGATGATGCGGCTGCCGGTGGCGACCGAGCCGGTCAGGGAAACCATGCGCACTTTCGGGTGGGTGGTCAGCGGCTCGCCGACGTTCGGGCCGCGGCCGAAGACCATGTTCACCACGCCTGCCGGGAAGATGCCGGCGATCAGTTCGGCCAGGCGCAGGGCGGTCAGCGGGGTCTGCTCGGACGGCTTGAGCACCACGGTGTTGCCCGCGGCCAGGGCCGGGGCGAGTTTCCACGCCACCATCATCAGCGGGTAGTTCCAGGGTGCGATGGAGGCGACCACGCCCACCGGGTCGCGGCGGATCATCGAGGTGTGGCCCGGCAGGTACTCGCCGGCGGCAGAACCCTGCAGGCAGCGGCTGGCGCCGGCGAAGAAGCGGAACACGTCGGCGATGGCCGGCAGTTCGTCGTTCAGCGCGGCGGCGTAGGGCTTGCCGCAGTTGTTCGATTCCAGGCGGGCCAGCTCTTCGGCGTTGGCGTCGATGGCATCGGCCAGCTTGAGCAGCAGCAGGGAACGATCCTTCGGCGCGGTCTGCGACCAGGCGTCGAAGGCGGCGTCGGCTGCCTGCACGGCGGCGTCGACCTGGGCGGCGGTCGCCTCGGCGATTTCCACCAGGGTGGTGCCGAGGGACGGGTTCAGGACGGCGAGCTTCTCGCCTTCGCCGGCGACCAGTTGGCCGTTGATCAGCAGTTTGGTTTGCATTCAGCAGTTCCTCTATCGGGGGTGAGGGGAATGGTCATTTGCCGCTGCCCGCGACGCTCTCACCACCCCTGGTCAGGTAGTAGGCGCCGAGGATCGGCAGCATGGTCGCCAGCATCACCAGCATGGCGACGACGTTGGTCACCGGCACGTCGCGCGGACGGGTCAGCTGGTTGAGCAGCCAGATCGGCAGGGTGCGCTCGTGGCCGGCGGTGAAGGTGGTGACGATGATCTCGTCGAACGACAGGGCGAACGCCAGCATCCCGCCCGCCAGCAGCGCCGAGCCGAGGTTCGGCAGGATCACGTAGCGGAAGGTCTGCCAGCCGTCGGCGCCGAGGTCCATGGACGCCTCGATCAGGCTGTGCGAGGTGCGGCGCAGACGGGCGATGACGTTGTTGTAGACCGTCACCACGCAGAAGGTGGCGTGGCCGATGACGATGGTCAGGATGCCGGGCTCGATGCCGAGGGTCTTGAACGCCGAGAGCAGCGCGATGCCGGTGATGATGCCGGGCAGGGCGATCGGCAGGATCAGCATCAGCGAGATGCTCTCCTTGCCGAAGAAGTCGCGACGGTACAGCGCGACCGCGGCCAGCGTGCCGAGCAGCATGGCGATCAGGGTGGCGATGGAGGCGATCTGCAGCGACAGCCTGATCGATTCCAGCACGTCCTGGCGGGCGAAGGTCACGCTGAACCAGTGCAGGGTGAAGCCCTTCGGCGGGAAGCTGAACGCCGCGTCCTCGGTGTTGAAGGCGTAGAGGAAGATGATCAGGATCGGGAAGTGCAGGAACACCAGCCCGCCCCAGGCGGCCAGTTTCAGGCCGAACGAAGCCCGATCTTGAGAAGACGAGTCAGAGTGCATCGAATGCCCCCAGTCGCTTGACGACGGACAGGTAGATGGCGATCAGCACGATCGGCACCAGGGTGAAGGCTGCGGCCATCGGCATGTTGCCGATCGCGCCCTGCTGGGCGTAGACCATGCCGCCGATGAAGTAGCCCGGCGGGCCGACCAGCTGCGGGACGATGAAGTCGCCCAGGGTCAGCGAGAAGGTGAACACCGAGCCGGCGGCAATGCCCGGCACCGACAGCGGCAGGATCACCTGCATGAAGGTCTGCCGCGGGTGCGCGCCGAGGTCGGCCGAAGCCTGCAGCAGCGATGGCGGCAGACGTTCCAGCGAGGCCTGGATCGGCAGGATCATGAACGGCAGCCAGATGTAGACGAACACCAGGAAGCGCCCCAGGTGCGAGGTCGACAGGGTGTTGCCACCCACGCCCGGCATGCCCAGCAGCAGGTTCAGCAGCGGTTCCAGGCCGAGGTGCTGGATGAACCACATGGCCACGCCGCCCTTGGCCAGCAGCAGGGTCCAGGCGTACGCCTTGACGATGTAGCTGGCCCACATCGGCAGCATCACCGCGATGTAGAAGAACGCCTTGGTCGTGCCGCTGGTGTAGCGCGCCATGTAGTAGGCGATGGGGAAGGCGACCGCGCCGCTGGCGATCGACACCGCCACGGCCATGGCCACGGTGCGCAGGATGATGTCGTAGTTGGCCGGGTTGAACAGGGCGGCGAAGTTGGCCCAGGTCAGGTCCGGCGTCACCGCCATGGTGAAGTCGTCGAAGGTGTAGAAGCCCTGCCACAGCAGGGTCAGCAGCGAGCCGAGGTAGATCGCGCCGAACCACAGCAGCGGCGGTACCAGCAGCAGCGAGAGGTACAGCGTCGGCTTGCGGTACAGCAGGTTCGACAGGCTGCGCAGCGGGCCGCTGGCGGCCTCGGTGCGCGGGGCGTTGAGCGTCAGTTCCATGTCAGGCGTCCTCGCGCAGGGCCACCATGGCGTCGCGCGCCCAGCGGGCGGTCACGCGCTGGCCGGGCTGGTGGACGGCGGCGATGTCGCCCCACTGGCTGTTCGGCTGGCTGATGCAGAGGTTCTGGCCGTTGTCGAGGCGCACTTCGTAGCGGGTCGCCGCGCCCTGGTACTGGATATCGTGCAGCAGGCCGCTGATCTCCACGTCGGAGGTCGCGCGCTCGCCATTGGCGAAGCGGATGTGCTCCGGGCGGATGGAGAACGGCTGGCCGTTGCCGGTCAGGGACTGGGCGAGGTCGCCGCGCAGCACGTTGGAGGTGCCGACGAACTCCGCCACGAACGGCGTGGCCGGCTTCATGTAGAGGTTGCGCGGGGTGTCGACCTGCTCGATGCGGCCCTTGTTGAACACCGCCACGCGGTCGGACATCGACAGCGCTTCGCTCTGGTCGTGGGTGACGAAGATGAAGGTGATGCCGAGCTGGCGCTGCAGCTTCTTCAGCTCGCTCTGCATCTGCTCGCGCAGCTTGAGGTCGAGGGCGCCGAGCGGTTCGTCGAGCAGCAGCACGCGCGGACGGTTGACCAGGGCACGGGCCAGGGCCACGCGCTGACGCTGGCCGCCCGAGAGCTGCACCGGCTTGCGCGAGCCGTAGCCGCCGAGGGCGACCATGCCCAGGGCTTCCTCGGCCCGGGCCAGGCGCTCGGCCTTCGCCACGCCTTTCACTTTCAGGCCGTAGGCGACGTTTTCCAGCACGTTCATGTGCGGGAACAGCGCGTAGTCCTGGAACACGGTGTTGACGTCGCGCTGGTACGGCGGCAGGCCGGCGGCCTCCTCGCCATGGATGCGGATGGAGCCGGAAGTGGGCTGCTCGAAACCGGCGATCAGACGCAGGCAGGTGGTCTTGCCCGAGCCGGACGGGCCGAGCATGGAGAAGAATTCGCCGTCCCTGACATCGATGGACACCCGGTCGACGGCCTTCACCTCGCCGAACTGGCGGGAGACCTGGGTGAATTGAACAGCGGCGGTGGTCATGGGGAACGCTCCAGGGGGCAGGAAATCCGGCGTGCGAAGGGCCTGCCCGAATTGAAATCGGGTGAAACGAAGATGTGGATTGGCTCGAGTGCTCGGCGTGGCACGAACCTACAGAAGGCGGCGTTTATCTGCCGCCCATGATCCCGATGTAATCCTGGGTCCAGCGGCTGTACGGCACGAACTTGCCGCCCTCGGCCTGCGGGGTCTTCCAGAAGGCGATCCTGTCGAACTGGTCGAAACCGTTGCTGGCGCAACCTTCGGCGCCGAGCAGTGCGCTGGCCTTGCAGCCTTCCGGTACCGCCGGCACCGAGCCGAACCAGGCGGCCAGGTCACCCTGGACCTTCGGTTCCAGCGACCAGTTCATCCACTTGTAGGCGCAGTTCGGGTGCTTGGAGTCGACGTGCAGCATGGTGGTGTCGGCCCAGCCGGTGACGCCTTCCTTCGGGAAGGTGGTGGCGATCGGCTGGCCCTCGGCCTTCAGGGCGTTGGCCTGGTACGGCCAGGCGCTGGACGCGGCGACGCCTTCGTTCTTGAAGTCGCTCATCTGCACGGTGGTGTCGTGCCAGTAGCGATGGATCAGCGCGTGCTGCTTGCGCAGCAGTTCGATCACGGCGCCGTACTGTTCTTCGTTCAACTGGTACGGATCGGTGATGCCCAGCGCCGGCTGGGTCGCCTTCAGGAATAGCGCGGCGTCGGCTATGTAGATCGGGCCGTCGTAGGCCTGCACGCGGCCCTTGTTCGGCTTGCCGTCCGGCAGGTTCTCCGGGGCGAACACCACGGCCCAGCTGTCCGGCGCCTTGGGGAAGACCTGGGTGCTGTACATCAGCACGTTCGGGCCCCACTGGTACGGGGTGCCGTAGTGCTTGCCGTCGACGGTGTGCCACGCCGCGTTCTGCAGGCGCGCGTCCACGGTCTTCCAGTTGGGGATGAGGGAAACGTCCACCGGCTGCACGCGCTTGCCGTAGATCAGGCGCAGGGAGGCGTCGCCCGATGCGGTGACCAGGTCGTAGCCGCCCTTGGCCATCAGGCTGACCATTTCGTCCGAGGTGGCGGCGGTCTTCACGTTGACCTTGCAGCCGGTGTCCTTCTCGAACTTGGTCACCCAGTCGTAGCTCTTGTCGCTCTCGCCGCGCTCGATGTAGCCGGGCCAGGCGACGATATCCAGGCGGCCTTCGCCCGGTCCGACTTCGGCGGCCTGGGCGGCGGCGGAGGCCAGCAGGGCGGTGGTGATGGCGCTGAGCAGTGCTGTCTTGCGCATGTCGAGATTTCCCTCGTTGTTGTCTCTATTGGTGGGGCAGTGATCAATCGAGCAACCGGTTTCTAGTTATTCCCGACCTGCGCCGGGGTGTTTCAGCCAAGCTCCCGCCCGTGCCGCGCCATGATGTGGCGCACCACGCTGTAGTCCTGCAGCGAGTCGCTGGACAGGTCCTTGCCGTAGCCTGAGCGCTTCAGCCCGCCGTGTGGCATCTCGCTGGCGAGCATGAAATGGGTGTTGATCCAGGTGCAGCCGTACTGCAGGCGGTTGGCGATCTGCAGCGCCTTGTCGAGGTTCTGCGTCCATACCGAGGACGCCAGGCCGTATTCGGAATCGTTGGCCCAGTCCACCGCCTGCTCCAGTTCGTCGAAGCGGGTCACGGTGACCACCGGGCCGAAGACTTCGCGCTGGACGATCTCGTCCTGCTGCTTGCAGCCGGCCAGCAGGGTCGGCTGGTAATAGAAGCCGGGGCCGGAATGCACGGCGGCGCCGGTGACACGTTCGATATGCGGCTGGCCGAGGGCGCGCTCGACGAAGCTGGCCACGCGGTCGCGCTGGCGGGCGGTGATCAGCGGGCTGATCTCGTTGTCCTGGTCGCGCTTGCGGGCGAAGCGGATGCTGCCGACGGCGTCGCCGAGCTCGGCCACCAGGCGGTCGTGAATACCGGCCTGGGCGTAGATGCGGCAGGCGGCGGTGCAGTCCTGGCCGGCGTTGTAGTAGCCGTGGGCGCGCACGCCCTGTACGACGGCGTCGATGTCGGCGTCGTTGCAGACGATCACCGGCGCCTTGCCGCCGAGTTCCAGATGGGTGCGCTTGAGGGTGCGGGCGGCGGCCTGGAGGATCTTCTGGCCGGTGACGATATCGCCGGTGAGCGACACCATGCGCACGCGCGGGTGGCTGACCAGCGGGCTGCCGACGCTCTCGCCGCCACCGCAGATGAGGTTCAGCACGCCCGGCGGAAGGATCTCGGCGAATGCCGGCGCCAGCGCCAGCACCGACAGCGGCGTGTGCTCGGACGGCTTGAACACCACGGTATTGCCGGCGGCCAGCGCCGGGGCGATCTTCCACGCGGCCATCATCAGCGGGTAGTTCCATGGCGCGATGGAAGCGACCACGCCGAGCGGGTCGCGGCGCACCATGCTGGTGTGGCCGGGCACGTATTCGCCGGCGAGCTGGCCCTGCTGGCAGCGCACGGCGCCGGCGAAGAAGCGGAACACGTCGGCGGTGGCGGGCACGTCGTCCTGCCGCGCCAGATGCAGCGGCTTGCCGCAGTTCAGGGCTTCCAGGCGGGCGAGGGAGTCGGCGCGCCTGTCGATGGCGTCGGCGATGGCGAGGAGGGCGGCGGAGCGCTGCGCCGGGGTGGTCCGCGACCAGCCGGGGAAGGCGCGCTGGGCGGCCTGCACGGCCTGTTCGACCTGGTCGGGGGAGGCTTCGGCGATGGACACCAGGGTTTCGCCGTTGGCCGGGTTGACGATCGGCTCGACCATGCCCGCGCCGACCACCAGCTGACCGTCGATCAGCAGTTCGGTGTGCAGGGTGGGAGTGCTGGCGGCGCCGGTCATCTTCGAAGCTCGTTTCTTTTCGCTCTTGTTTTCTGGGGCCATGGTTGCTGCTCCGGACTGTGCCCGGCCTGCCCCTGTTTATGCGACGAGAGACTAGATTCCGGGCGTGAGGTCGACAAATTCTAATTATTGAAAGCGGCGTTCGATTAAATCGAAGGCCTGCGGCTGTTCGGCTGTTCGCGGGCCACGGTAAGGAACGGGTCCACCAGCGCCGGCCGCGCCGTACCGCGCCGCCAGGCCAGGCCCACGTCCAGCGGCTCGCCGAGATCCACCAGCGGCCGCGCCTCGATGATGTCGCCTTCCAGCGACCAGGGGCGGTAGGTCATGTCCGGCTGGATCGACAGGCCGAGCCCCGCGGCCACCAGGCTGCGCACGGCTTCCACCGAGGCGGTGCGCAGCGTCACCTGCGGCACCAGCCCGGCGCGCGACCAGATGCGCTGGGTGTGCAGGCCCATCTCGTCGGCGTTCAGCTGGATCAGCGGCTCGCCGGCGACGTCCGCCAGGCTGATGCTGTCGCGCTCCAGCAGCGGGTGCTGCGCCGGCAGCCAGAGGCGGTGCGGCGAGTGGGTCAGCACCTCGGTCTGCAGGGCGTGGCGGTCTTCCAGGTTGGACAGGATCAGCACGCCGACGTCGATTTCGCCGGCCACCAGCAGGTGCTCTATATAAGGCCGCTCGTCTTCCACCACGCGGGTCTGCACGTTGGGGTAGGCGCGCTGGAAGCGGTTGATCAGGTCGGCCAGATAATAGCCGGCCACCAGGCTGGTCACGCCTATGGTCAGGCTGCCGGAAACCTTGTCGGTGCTCTGCTGCAGGCTGCGCTTGGCGTTCTCCACGGTCGCCAGGATCAGGTGCGCCTGGCGCAGGAACTGGTGGCCCTGGTGGGTGAGGGTCATGCCCTTGGCGTGACGCTCGAACAGGCGCACGCCGATTTCCTCTTCCAGCTGCTGGATGGCGAGGGTCAGCGTGGATTGCGAGATGAACACCGCCTGTGCGGCGGCGGAGATCGAACCGGTCTCGGCGACGGCGATGAAGTGGCGGATCTGGCGGAGGGTCATCATGGGAGGCGGATTTCGTTTGATATTTTCGAAAGTTTATATGCTCGTTCTGTTTTGGCGAACACTCCACTCTCGCCGCCGCGCCAAACCCTATAGGAGCGAGCTTGCTCGCGATCAAGCGTGCCAGCCGGTACGCCATATCCGAATGACACTTGGATCGCCAGCAAGCTGGCTCCTACAGGTTTCGCAACATGCCGACCCGCCCCGCAATATCCCGAAGCACACTCGCCCCCCGCCCATACCCCTCTCCGGTCTAGAGTCGAAATCTCGATTTCCCCCCGAATACGGAGACCGCCATGAATACCCGAGGCCTTCTCGACCAGTTGCTCAAATCCGGCCAGGACCTCCTGCAGAACAACAAATCGTCCTCGCAGCGCCAGGGCGGTGGCACCAGCCAGCTCGGCAGCCTGCTTTCCGGCGCTGGTGGCGGTGCCCTGGCGGCGGGCGCGCTCGGCCTTCTCCTGGGCAATAAAAAGGCGCGCAAGGTCGGCGGCAAGGTGCTGACCTACGGCGGCCTGGCCGCCCTCGGCGTGCTCGCCTACAAGGCCTATGGCAACTGGCAGAGCCAGCAGGCCAGCGCGCCGCGTGGCGAGCCGCAGACCGTCGACCGCCTGCCGCCGGCCGAAATGGAGCTGCACAGCCAGGCGATCCTGCGCGCCATAGTCGCGGCGGCCAAGGCCGACGGGCATATCGACGATCGCGAGCGCGAGATGATCGATGGCGAGATCGCCAGGTTCACCGCCGACGCCGACCTGCAGGCCTGGCTCGACCGCGAGCTGGCCAAGCCGCTCGATCCGGCGGAAGTGGCGCGCGCCGCGCAGAGCGAGGAGATGGCCGCCGAGATGTACCTCGCCAGCCTGCTGATGGTCGACGAGGAGAACTTCATGGAGCGCGCCTACCTCAACGAACTGGCGCGCCAGCTGAGCCTCGACGCCAGCCTCAGGAGCGAGCTGGAAAGCGAGGCGCGCAAGGCCCAGCAGCAGGTGCCCGCCTAGGACCCGCCAGGCCCCGCCGGCAACTGCGGAACCCCGGCAGCCGGACGGTCGTGGCGGTTTCCCCTGTCGGGACTATGGTTGCCTGACTGGCAAAGGTCGACGACGCGAGGACGTGCCATGAACACCAGTGATCTGCTCGAACAACTGCTGCAGGCCGGCCAGGCTTCGATGCGGCAGCAGGGCGGCAATGACTACGGCGGCCAGCAGGGTGGAATGGGTGGCGGCCTCGGAGGCCTGGGCGGCCTGCTCGGAGGGTTGCTCGGCGGTGGCGCCGGAGCCTCCGGTGGCATGGGCGGCGGCCTGGGAGGAATCCTCGGCGGCATGCTCGGCGGCGGTGGCGGAGGTGCTGCCGGCGGGCATGGCGGCCAGGGCCGTGGCGGCGGAGTGAACTACGCCATGCTGGCGTCGCTCGGCATGATGGCGTTCCAGGCCTACCAGAGCTGGCAGCAGCGGCAGGCCACGCAGTCCGCGCAGGCCCCGCAGATGCAGGGGCTGCGCACCCTGGACCAGCTGTCCGGGCCGGAATTCGAGGATCACAGCAATGCGATCCTGCGCGCGCTGATCGCCGCAGCCAAGGCCGACGGACGCATCGACGAGCAGGAAAAGCAGCTGATCTACGCCGAAATCTCCCGCCATACCGACGATCCGCAGTTGCAGGAATGGCTCGACCAGGAAGTCCAGCGCCCGCTGGATGCGGCCGACGTCGCGCAGTCCGCCCGGGACCCGGGCATGGCCGCGGAAATGTACCTGGCCAGCGTGATGCTGGTGGATTTCCAGCAGCCGGCCGAGCGTACCTATCTCGATGAACTGGCCTACCAACTGAAGATCGAGCCCGAACTGCAGGCGCATCTGGAACAGCAGGCCCGCGGCGGCGGCGCCACGGCCTGACGGCGCCGGGCATATCTCCTTCGGGCGGGCCGGCAGGGCGGCGTCGGGCGTCCCGGCGCCGCTGACATGAACTGCTACCCGGGCATGGTTGCCGGTATGCGGGGGGGCGGCCTACCATGCGCGTTGTTCCAAGGGAGAGTGCTTCGCGCCAGGAGAGTTGTATGTCCCATTTGTTCCGCATCGCCGGCTTGTCCATGGCCCTGCTGCTGGCCGGCTGCCAGGCGGTCAACACCACCAGCGGCGGCGCCGTCGGCGTCGAGCGCAAGCAGTACATGTTCAGCATGCTGTCGGCCGAGCAGGTCGACCAGATGTATTCGCAGTCCTACCAGAAGACCCTCAGCGAAGCCTCCGCGGCAGGCGCGCTGGACAACAGCAGCAGCGACGCCAAGCGGGTCAAGGCCATCGCCCAGCGCCTGATCCCCCAGACCGGCGCCTTCCGCCCGGATGCGCCGAGCTGGGACTGGCAGGTCAACGTGGTGAAGAGCGATGAACTCAACGCCAACTGCGGCCCGGGCGGCAAGATCATTTTCTACACCGGCCTGATCGACAAGCTGAAGCTCACCGACGACGAGATCGCCGCGGTGATGGGCCACGAGATCGCCCACGCCCTGCGCGAGCACGGCCGCGAGGCGATGTCCCGCGCCTATGCCATCCAGATGGGCGAGAACCTCGGCGGCGCGCTGCTCGGCCTCGGCCAGACCAGCATGCAGATCGCCGACCAGGTGGTGCAGTACAGCCTGACCCTGCCGAACAGCCGCTCGAACGAGACCGAGGCCGACCTGATCGGTCTGGAACTGGCCGCCCGCGCCGGCTACAACCCCAACGCCGCGATGACCCTGTGGCAGAAGATGGGCCAGGCGGCCGGTGGCAGCTCACCGCCGGAAATCCTCAGCACCCACCCGGCCGACAGCACCCGGATGGCCAACCTGCAGGCGGCGATTCCGAAGGTGATGCCGTTGTACGAACAGGCCAAGGGCCGCAACTGAAGCCCTTGACGTATTTCCCGATCAGCCCTGAACCGGCCCTCGCGGGCCGGTTAGCAGACCCCAGGGAGCGCCTGTGAAAATCGCTGTACTCGGAGCCACCGGGCTCCTGGGCCATCATGCCGCCCGGGCCATCAAGGCCGCCGGGCACGAACTCGTCCTCATCCACCGGCCGTCCTCGCAGATCCAGCGGCTGGCCTATCTCGAACCTGAATGCCGGGTCGCCGAACTCTTCGATCACCAGGCCCTGGCGCGCGCGCTGGAAGGCCTCGACGGGGTCATCTTCAGCGCCGGCTACTACCCGCTGCGCCCGCGCCGCTGGCAGGAGGAAGTCGCCAGCGCGCTGGACCTGACCAACCACTTCTACGCCGCCTGCCAGCAGGTGAAGGTGCCGCGCATCCTTTATGTGGGCTCGGCCTTCGCCATGCCGCCGCATCCGCAGGGGCTGCCCGGCCACGAAGGGCTGTTCTACGACGGCCTGCCGACCGGCAAGAGCGCCTACGTGATGTGCAAGTGGGCGCTCGACGAGCAGGCTCGCGAGCAGGCGCGGGGCGGGCTGCCGGTGGTGATCGGCATCCCCGGGATGGTGCTCGGCGAATTCGACATCGGCCCCACCACCGGCCGCCTGATCACCGCCATCGGCCGCGGCGAGATGTCCCACTACGTGCCCGGCCGGCGCAACGTCATCGATGCCGGCGAAGCGGGGCGCGGCCTGCTGATGGCGCTGGAACACGGGCGGGTCGGCGAACGCTACCTGCTCACCGGGCACAACGTGGAGATGGCCGAGCTGACCGCGACCATCGCCGCACTGCTCGGCAAACCGGCGCCGGACCCCATGCCGCTGCACCGCGCCCGCGCCCTGGCGACCCTCGGCCGCTGGCGCTACCGGCTGACCGGCAAGGTGCCGCTGCTGGACGACACCGCCATCGAAGTGATGGCCGGCGGCCAGTTCCTCGACGGGCGCAAGGCGCGCGAGGAACTGGACTTCGAATGCCGGGTGCCGCTGGAGTCCACCCTGAAGCGGGCGATCGCCTGGTTCAGGGAGAACGGGTACCTGTAGGGGGGATGGTGGATAACGCCTTCGGCGTTATTCACCCTACGTTGCTCTTCGTAGGAACAACTGTCTTCTGGTTTACTCGCTGCGCTCGCCCTTCGGGCCGCACTGAAGTGCGTTCAGCGCAAGCGCTGTCCCGCGTTCGCGGGAATGACGGATTTCTCGGATAACTCCGTGTGACTCTCAACCCGTCATCCTCGCGAACGCGGGGATCCAATAAACCGTGTAGGAGCGGGCCATGCCCGCGACAAGAACATCTCGCACATGGGCCTCACGTAGGGTGGATGAGGCTTTTTTCATCCACCTGTCATGGCCGGATGCGCGCCTCAGATCACCCCGCCCAGCTTCAACGCATGCCACACCGCCGCCAGGCCCAGCACCGCGAAGGCGGCTGCCGCGAGGCGGCGGATCAGGTTCAGCGGCAGGCGGTCGGCGGCGAAGTTGCCGGCCAGTACCACCGGGACGTTGGCGATCAGCATGCCGAGGGTGGTGCCGATCACCACCAGCCAGAAGTGCGGGTACTGCGCGGCCAGCATCACCGTGGCGACCTGGGTCTTGTCGCCCATCTCGGCGAGGAAGAAGGCGATCAGGGTGGTGAGGAACGGGCCGTACTTCTTCAGGCCGCCTTCCTCGTCGTCATCCAGCTTGTCCGGAATCAGGGTCCAGGCGGCCACGGCCAGGAAGGAGGCGGCCAGCACCCAGCTGAGCAGGGTTTCCGAGAAGAAGCCGGCGACCCAGCTGCCGATTGCGCCGGCGGCGAAATGGTTGGCGATGGTGGCGGCGATGATGCCGGCGATGATCGGCCAGGGCTTGCGGAAACGCGCGGCGAGGACGAGGGCGAGCAGTTGCGTCTTGTCGCCGATTTCGGCCAAGGCAACGATCAGGGTTGGGACGAAGAGGGATTCCATCAGGCTTCCATAGGGGGTGGGTCGACTAATCACCATGACACGCACGCCTGCCCACCCCGGGTCAGGTCACACGTGTCATAGGTCTTGTCAAACCCGGCCCGACTGCGCGGGCCTTGGGTCGTGCGCGCCATGCTCTGCGGAGCAAGTGTGTTGACGCGTACCGGGCGAGCTGGGCGCTCGCGGGAGACTACTCCCCTAGGACGGCCGGCATTCTGCCGGACTCGTCCTGATCGGGCAAGCGCTTGTTGCGGGTCAATGCGCCTCCGCTCAATCGTCCGGACGGGTGGAGCTGACGTCCATCTCCTCGTAGCGGACGAAGCGGCTGCCGTTCTTCAGCCGGTAGCTCCACCAGATGGTGAGGAACAGCGGCAGGCTGATGTAGGTGGCGACCAGCCCGGCCCAGTCGATGCCGTCGCCGCCGGCGATGAAGGCCTGGTAGTTCTGCCCGAGGGTGATGACCAGGCACAGGCAGAAGGCGAAGATCGGGCCGAACGGGAACAGCTTGGCGCGGTAGGGCAGGTCCATGAGATTGCCGCCCTGGGCCACGAAGCCCTTGCGGAAGCGGTAGTGCGAGATGGCGATGCCGAGCCAGACGATGAAGCCGCACATGCCCGAGGTGTTGAGCAGCCAGGTGTAGATCACCTTGTCGCCGACGAAGCTGCTGAGGAAGCACAGCGCGCCGATCAGCGTGGTGGCGTACAGCGCACGGCGCGGCACGCCGCTCTCGGACAGCTTGGTGAACAGCTTCGGCGCCTTGCCCTGGGTGGCCATGGTGTAGAGCATGCGGGTCGAGGCGTACATGCCGGAGTTGCCGGCCGAGAGGATCGCCGAGAGGATCACCGCGTTCATCACCCCGGCCGCCGCGGCGAGGCCGGCGCGCTCGAACAGCAGGGTGAAGGGTGAGGTGCTGATGTCGTTGGTATCGGTCTTCAGCAGGTTGGGATCGGTGTAGGGGATCAGCATGCCGATGACGAAGATCGACAGGATGTAGAACATCAGGATGCGCCAGAACACCTGGCGGATGGCGATCGGGATGGACTTGCGCGGGTTTTCCGATTCGCCGGCGGCGATGCCGATCAGCTCGGTGCCCTGGAAGGAGAAGCCGGCGATCATCGCCACCCCGATCATCGCCTGCAGGCCGCCGACGAAGGGCGCGTCGCCGGTGGAGAAGTTGCTGAAGCCGGGCGACTCGATGCCATGCATGATGCCGACGATGCTCGCCAGGCCGATGCCGATGAACAGCACCACGGCGACCACCTTGATCAGCGCGAACCAGAATTCGCTCTCGCCGAAGCCCTTCACCGAGACGAAATTGAGCATGAACATGATGCCGAGGAAGATCGCGCTCCAGTAGATTCCGGGCACGTCGGGGAACCAGAAGCCCATCACCAGCTGCGCCGCCACCAGCTCCGCGGCGATGGTCACCGCCCAGTTGTACCAGTAGTTCCAGCCCATGGCGAAGCCGAAGCCTTCGTCGATGAAGCGGCTGCCGTAGGTGCAGAACGAGCCGGAGTCGGGGATGTGGGCGGCCAGTTCGCCGAGGCTGGTCATGAGGAAGAACACCATCATGCCGATCAGCGCGTAGGCCACCAGCGCACCGCCGGGGCCGGCGGTGGCGATGGTGCTGCCGGAGGCGACGAACAGGCCGGTGCCGATCGAGCCGCCGATGGCGATCATGTTGAGGTGACGGGTCTTGAGCGAGCGCTTGAGGTGCGGGGGAGTCTGTTCCGGAGACATTGCGAAAGTCAGTTCGGCTTCTTTTACGTTGCTTTTCACGACAGACCTCGACTCGCGGGGCGCACGAAAAAGTGCGCCGGTCCATGGGCTAGATGCAGTGTAGTGCTGCGCTGGCGAGTGCGAGGCGGCGCGCGGGAATCAGGGGCGGCGGGCGCTGTAGATACGGAATCCGTCCGCCTCGGCCAGCGTGCGGCAGGGGCCGAGGTGCTGCTCGATCAGCGGCGGATACCTGAGGAAGCTGTTCGCCACCAGGCGCAGTTCGCCGCCGGGCTGCAGATGTCGCGAGGCTTCGCGCAGCAGGCGTTCGGTGGCTTCGTAGCTGGTGTGCACGCCCTGGTGGAAGGGCGGGTTGCTGACGATGGCGGCCAGCTCGCGGGGCGCCGCGTCTATGCCGTCGCCGGCGATCACCTCGCCTTCCAGGCCGTTGGCGGCGAGAGTCAGGCGGCTGCTTTCGACGGCGAAGGCGTCCACGTCGAGCAGGGTCAGGCGGCTGTCCGGATAGCGGCGCTTGAGGCTGGCGCCGACCACTCCGGCGCCGCAGCCGAAGTCGAGCAGATGGCCGCCGGGCAGGCCGTCGAGCTCGGTGAGGAGCAGGGCGCTGCCGCGATCCAGGCGGCCGTGGCTGAACACGCCGGGCAGGCTGACGATATGCAGCGGACCGTCGTCCAGCGGCAGTTCGTAGCGTTGCGCCAGGGCCTGCAGGTCCGGCGCGGCGGGAGCCTCGTCGATGCGGGTGTGCCAGAGCTGGCAGTGCCGCGCGCTGTCCAGCTTGCCGGTGCGGCCGAAGGCGGCCAACTGCTTGCTGGCGCGCTCGATGCCGGCGCGCTTTTCGCCGACCAGGTAGAGCTCGCCATGAGGCACCCGGCTGGCCAGGGCGGCGAGCAGGTAGTCGGTGAGTTCGCGGGATTTCGGCAGGAACAGCACGGCGGCGGCGAAGTCGCCTTGCGGCGGTGTCACGCCGAAGTGACAGCGGCCGGGATAGCGCATGTCGAGCAACTTGTGCTCGCCGGCATGCCAGCTCCAGCCCTGTGCCTGCGGCAGTTCGCCGAGCAGGCCGTCGGCCGGCAGACCGGCCAGCAGCACGCGGCCTTCGAAGCGTTCGGCCTGGCGAAGCAGGACTTCGCTGCCGGGTTCCATGGCGCCCTTGGACATGCGGGCCTCCTCGAAAAAGGGCGCAAGCTTAGCAGGCTTGCGCCCGACATATCAGGGATTGACCACCCGCAACGGCGCGCCGGCGAAGAAGGCGGCGGCGTTCTCCGCCACCTGTCCGACGATGCGCTGCCGCGCCTCGCGGCTGCCCCAGGCGTTGTGCGGGGTGACGATCAGGCGCGGGATGTCCGGTGCCAGTAGCGGGTTGCCGTCCTTCGGCGGCTCCACCGTCAGCACGTCGAGGGCGGCGCCACCGAGGTGGCCGCGGCGCAGGGTGTCGGCCAGAGCCTGCTCGTCGACCAGGCCGCCGCGGGCGGTGTTGACCAGGAAGGCGCCGGGTTTCATCAGGTCCAGTTCGCGCTGGCCGATCAGGTTGCGCGTGGATTCGGTGAGCGGGCAGTGCAGGGTCAGCGCATCGACCTGCGGCAGCAGTTCGTCCAGCGGCAGGCGGTCGGCGCGCGGCGGGCGGCCGGGCAGGGCGCCGAGCAGCACGCGCATGCCGAAGGCTTCCGCCAGCTTCGCCACCGCGCCGCCCAGTTCGCCGTGGCCGAGCAGGCCGAGGGTCTTGCCCTGCAGCTCGACGATGGGGAAGTCGAGCAGGCAGAACTGCGTCGATTGCTGCCAGCGGCCGGCGCGCACGGCGTCGCGGTAGTCGGCCTGGCGCGTCGCCAGGTTGAGCAGCAGCATCAGGGTGTGCTGCGCCACCGACGGCGTGCCGTAGCCCCGGCAGTTGCTGACCACGATGCCCCGCTCGCTGGCGGCGGCGAGGTCGACGTTGTTGGTGCCGGTGGCGGTGAGCAGGATCAGCTTCAGCTGCGGGCATTGGCGAATGCTTTCGGCGTCGATGAGCACCTTGTTGCTGATCGCCACCTGGGCGCCCTGCAGGTGGGCTGCCACGTCGCCGGCGGCGGTCTGGTCGTGCAGCAGCAGTTCGCCGAAGGCGTCGTGCAGCGGCTGCATGTCGAGGTCGCCGAGGTCGAGGGATGCGTGGTCGAGAAACACGGCGCGCGCGCTGTTCATGGCTGGCTGTACCTGTTGCGGAGGGTGGGGACGGGGGTAAGGTTGGCAGCTCGAAAGGCTTATTCCAATCCTGCGGAGGTTGCATGTACTGGGCGGAGTTTCTCACGGTAGCGCTGGTTCACCTGCTGGCGGTGGCCAGCCCGGGCCCGGATTTCGCCGTGGTGGTGCGCGAGAGCGTCGCCCACGGCCGCCGCGCCGGCACCTGGACGGCGCTGGGCGTGGGCTGCGGGATCTTCATCCACGTCACCTATTCGCTGCTGGGCATCGGCCTGGTCGTTTCCCAGTCGGTCACCCTGTTCAACATCCTCAAGTGGCTGGCCGCGGCCTACCTCTTCTATATCGGCATCAAGGCCCTGCGCGCGCGCCCGGCCGATCCGGCCAGTGCGGAGCGGATCGCCGTGGAGCAGCGTTCGTCGCGCGGCGCCTTCATGTCCGGCTTCGTCACCAACGGCCTGAACCCAAAGGCCACGCTGTTCTTCCTCTCGCTGTTCACCGTGGTGATCAACCCGCACACCCCGCTGGCGGTGCAGGCCGGCTACGGCATCTACCTCGCCTGCGCCACCGCCCTGTGGTTCTGCCTGGTGGCGATGCTGTTCAGCCAGCAGCGCGTGCGCTCCGGCTTCGCGCGCATGGGGCACTGGTTCGACCGGCTGATGGGCGGGGTGCTGGTGGCGCTGGGGGTGAAGCTGGCGTTGACCGAGTTGCGTTGAGCATGGCACCGCAGCACCTACAGGTTTATCGGCCCCCCGCGTTCGCAGACATAGCCCGCTTGACACCGGACCTGTAGGAGCCAGGGGGACGCCTGGTTCTTGCTGGCGATCCGGTTTTCCTTCAGCGCCGGTGTGGCCGGATAGTGCGGCTTTCGCCAGCAAGCTGGCTCCTACGAAGAGCGCTGCCGAGTCGCATCATTCGCCCTACTGGCTGTCGGTGTTCCTTGTAGGAGCGAGCTTGCTCGCGAACAAAATGCGTTGAGATACCAACACAGCTGCTCCTACAGGGTGTGTCGTCCGCCGCGTTGAGCCGTGCAATCAGGCGTCCTTCAGCTCCGCCAGCTGCGCCAGGGCCTGCAGGTATTCCCGCGGGTTTTCCCCGAGCAGACGGCGGAACATGGCGCTGAAGGCGCGGGAGCTGCCGTAGCCCAGGGATTGCGCCACTTCCTGCACGCCGGCGCCGGCCAGCAGGCGCGGCAGGGCCTCGGTCAGGCGCAGCTGCTGGCGCCATTCCTGAAAGCTCATGTCCAGTTCCTGGCGGAACAGCCGCGCCAGGGTGCGCGGGCTGGCGCCGACCCGCTGGCCCCAGTCCTCCAGGGTGTAGGGATGTTCCGGCGTCTTCAGCAGCGTCCGGCAGATCACCTGCAGGCGCCGGTCGGCGGGCATCGGCAGCGCCAGCGGCAGGTGTTCCAGGGCGGAGATTTCCAGCAGGATCAGTTGCTCCACCAGCGGCTGCGAACGCTCGTCGTTCTCCTGCTGCAGGCGGATGCCGCGCAGGATCAGTTCGCGCAGCAGCGGCGTCACCGCCAGCACGCAGCATTCGTCCAGCGCCGCCGGGCAGGCGTGAGCCGGAATGAACAGGGTGCGCATGCGCACCTGCCCGGACATGTGGATCTGGTGCTCGGTGCGTGGCGGTATCCACACCGCGCGGGTCGGCGGGATCACCCAGGCGCCGCGCCCGGTCACCACGCGCATCAGGCCGCTGGCGGCATAGAGGAATTGCGCCTCCTCGTGGGCATGCGGCTCGACGTGGGCGCCGTCAGAATAATCGATACCGACGGCGGCGAGGCGGGCGTTGGGCGGCAGCTCGATGTTCATGTCCGGTTCGATGACTTTTCTGTCAGGTATGCGCTTTGGCGTCAGCCTAGCATGGGCGGACCTGACAACGACAACAGCGGACCACCGCCATGAGCCAAGCCCGAACCATCATTCGCTACATCAACGCCGCGCATGTCATCGACCACATGTTCATGCTGATCTTCCCCGCCGCCGTGCTGGGCATGACCCGCAGCTTCGGCCTGAGCTACGCCGAGCTGATCGGCCTGTCGCTGGGCGGCTTCATCGCCTTCGGCGCCTGTTCGCTGCCGGCCGGGTGGCTGGGCGACAAGTGGGATCGCCGGCATATGCTGCAGGTGTTCTTCCTGGGCATCGGGGTTGCGGCGATCGTTACCGGACTGAGCAGCTCGGTAACCATGCTGGTGGCGGGACTGACGCTGATCGGCGTGTTCGCCGCCATCTACCACCCGGTGGGCACCGCGATGCTGGTGGCGCACGCGGAGAACCGCGGCCACGAGATCGGCATCAACGGCATGTGGGGCAATCTCGGCGTGGCCTTCGCCGCCTTGCTCACCGGCTTCCTCACCGCGCACTTCGGCTGGCGCGCGGCGTTCATCCTGCCGGGGGGGGTGGCGGTGCTGCTGGGGCTGGGCTTCGCCTGGCAGGTGCGCGCCGAGGCGCCGGTGGCGGTGCAGCGTTCGGCGCCGCGCGGCGTCGGCGGGCAGAAGGTGTCGATGCGCCTGGTGTTCGGCGTACTGGCGGTGGTCACCCTGACCGGCGGCGTGGTGTTCAACGCCAGCACCGTGACCTATCCGCGGCTGTTCCAGGTGCGCCTGCAGGACCTGCTCGCCTCGCCGGAAAGCCTTGGCGTGGTAGTCAGCCTGGCCTATGCCTTCGGCGCGGTGGCGCAGCTGATCATGGGCCGCCTGCTGGATCGCTTCAGCCTCAAGGGGCCGTTCATGCTGATGACCCTCTGCCAGGGGCCGCTGCTGCTGGCGCTGGCCTATGTCGAGGGCTGGCCGGTGATCGTCTGCGGCGCGCTGTTCATGTTCGCGGTGTTCGGCCAGGTGACGGTGAACGACGCGATGGTCGCCAACTTCGTCGCGCCGCAGTGGCAGGCGCGGGTGTTCGCGTTGCGTTACTTCGTTTCCTTCGGTGCCAGCGCGGCGGCGATTCCGCTGATCGCCTACATCGAGCCGCGGCAGGGGCTGGCGGGGCTGTATCTGATCCTGGCGGGGCTCGGCGTGCTGACCTTCGCTGCTTCCGTGGTGTTTCCGCGCACGCAGGCGGAGTCGCAGGCCGCAACGGCGTAACAGCAGGATGGGTAGGGCGTATAACGCGCCAGCGTTATCCGCCGCAAAGCCCGGCGCGAACGCCCATCGGTGGATGACGCTGGTGCGTCATTCACCCTACGACAGCCGGCAGGCGGCTCCCCAAAAACGAAGGGCGCGGTAACCACCGCGCCCTTCGTTGTTACCGCGTTACGCTTACAGCAGCTCGATCGCTACCGCGGTGGCTTCGCCGCCGCCGATGCACAGCGAGGCCACGCCGCGCTTGCCGCCCTTCCTTTGCAGGGCGTTGATCAGGGTGACGATGATGCGCGAGCCGGTGGAGCCGACCGGGTGGCCCTGGGCGCAGGCGCCGCCGTAGACGTTGACCTTGGCGTGGTCCAGGCCGTGTTCGCGCATGGCGAGCATGGTGACCATGGCGAAGGCTTCGTTGATCTCGAACAGGTCGACGTCGTCCTTGCTCCAGCCGGTCTTCTTGAACAGGTTGGTCATGGCGCCGATCGGGGCGATGGTGAATTCGCTCGGGTCCTGGCTCTGGGTGGCGTGGCCGACGATCTTCGCCAGCGGCTTGAGGCCACGGCGCGCGGCTTCCTCGGCGGTCATCAGGACCAGCGCGGAGGCGCCGTCGGAGATCGAGCTGGCGTTGGCGGCGGTAATGGTGCCGTCCTTGCGGAACGCCGGCTTCAGGCCGGGGATCTTGTCCAGGTTGGCGGTCAGCGGCTGCTCGTCGTCCTTCACCACCACCTCGCCCTTGCGGGTGGCAACGGTCACCGGGACGATCTCGGAGGCCAGCGAACCATCGGCGATGGCGGCCTGGGCGCGCTTCAGCGACTCGATGGCATAGGCGTCCATCTCCTCGCGGGTGATGCCGTACTTGTCGGCTGTTTCCTGGGCGAAGGAGCCCATCAGGCGGCCGCTGCGGGCGTCTTCCAGGCCGTCGAGGAACATGTGGTCCTTGATCTCGGCATGGCCCATGCGCAGGCCGGTGCGCGCCTTCTCCAGCACGTAGGGGGCGTTGGACATGCTTTCCATGCCGCCGGCGACCATCACGCTGTTGCTGCCGGCCTTGAGCAGGTCATGGGCCAGCATCACCGCTTTCATGCCGGAGCCACACAGCTTGTTGATGGTGGTGCAGCCGGCGGCGCTCGGCAGGCCGGCGTTCAGCGCCGCCTGGCGGGCCGGGCCCTGCTTCAGGCCGGCGGGCAGCACGCAACCCATGATCACTTCCTCGACGTCGGTCGGCTGGATGCCGGCACGGCTGACGGCTTCGCGGATGGCCGCGGCGCCCAGGTCTACGGCGGAAACGCCGGACAGGCTGCCCTGCAGGCCGCCCATCGGGGTGCGGGCGCCACTGACGATGACGATTTCGGACATGAAGCAGTACCTCTTGGCTCTTGTTCTGGAAGGCGGTCATGAACGACCGGGAGCCCGGGATTCTAGCGCGTGACCAAAAACTTCAAAACAGTCATCAGCAAATCACTCTTTGGTTGGATGATCCGAGCGAGCCGTGACCATAGAGTCATTCACCATCGATAATGAAAACCGTGCCTTGAAGGTGTGCCCCATGCTCCAGACCCGCATCATCCCGCCCGCCCAGAACGCCCACCAGTATCCGCTGCTGATCAAGAGCCTGCTGCTGTCCGGCAGCCGCTACGAGAAGAGCCGCGAGATCGTCTACCGCGACCTGGTGCGCTACAGCTACGCCACCTTCAACGAGCGGGTGGCGCGCCTGGCCAACGTGCTCAGCGAAGCGGGCGTGAAGGCCGGTGACACCGTGGCGGTGATGGACTGGGACAGCCACCGCTACCTGGAATGCATGTTCGCCATACCGATGATCGGCGCGGTGCTGCACACCATCAACATCCGTCTTTCGCCGGACCAGATCCTCTACACCATGAACCACGCGGAGGACCGCTTCGTGCTGGTCAACAGCGAGTTCGCGTCGCTCTACCAGGGCATCGAATCGCAGCTGACCACCGTGGAGAAGACCATCCTGCTAACCGACGCCGCCGACAAGAGCTGCGCCCTGCCTAACTGCGTCGGCGAGTACGAGGCCCTGCTGGACGCGGCCAGCCCGCGCTACGCCTTCCCCGACTTCGACGAGAACTCGGTGGCCACCACCTTCTATACCACCGGCACCACCGGCAACCCGAAGGGCGTGTACTTCACCCACCGCCAGCTGGTCCTGCACACCCTGGCCATGGCCTCGACCATCGCCAGCCTGGACAGCATCCGCCTGCTCGGTAACAACGACGTGTACATGCCGATCACCCCGATGTTCCACGTCCACGCCTGGGGCGTGCCGTACGTGGCCACCATGCTCGGGGTCAAGCAGGTCTACCCGGGCCGTTACGAGCCGGAAATGCTGGTCGAGTTGTGGAAGCGCGAGAAGGTCACCTTCTCCCACTGCGTGCCGACCATCCTGCAGATGGTGATGAACGCCAGGGCCGCGCAGGGCGTCGACTTCGGCGGCTGGAAGATCATCATCGGTGGCAGCGCGTTGAACCACTCGCTGTACGACAAGGCGATGTCGCGGGGCATCCAGCTCACCGCCGCGTATGGCATGTCGGAGACCTGCCCGCTGATCTCCTGCGCCTACCTCAACGAGGAACTGCGCGCCGGCAGCGAGGACGAACGCACCACCTACCGGATCAAGGCCGGCGTGCCGGTGCCGCTGGTGGAAGCGGCGATCATGGATGCCGAGGGCAACTTCCTTCCCGCCGATGGCGACTCCCAGGGCGAACTGGTGCTGCGCTCGCCCTGGCTGACCCAGGGCTACTTCCGCGAGCCGGAGCGCGGCGCGGAACTCTGGGAAGGCGGCTGGATGCACACCGGCGACGTGGCGACCATCGACGGCATGGGCTTCATCGACATCCGCGACCGCATCAAGGACGTGATCAAGACCGGCGGCGAATGGCTGTCCTCGCTGGACCTGGAAGACCTGATCAGCCGCCACCCGGCGGTGCGCGAGGTGGCGGTGGTCGGCGTGCCCGACCCGCAGTGGGGCGAGCGGCCGTTCGCCCTGCTGATCCTGCAGGAAGGGCTGAAACTGGATGCCAAGGGGCTGAAGGAGCACCTCAAGCCCTTCGTCGAGGAAGGCCACATCAACAAGTGGGCGATTCCCTCGCAGATCGCCGTTGTTACAGAAATTCCCAAGACCAGCGTCGGCAAGCTCGACAAGAAGCGCATCCGTGTCGACATCGCCCAGTGGCAGGCCTCCGGCAGCGCCTTCCTGTCCACCGTCTGAGCCTCTTCGCAGCGTGCCGAGCAAGCGCTTGGCACGCTGCAAGTCAGGCGGGCCGCGCCGTCCACACCCGTTCGGGTGGCTTTGTCAAACCGCGGAAGGACAAATCACACTTTGGTGCGATCAAGCATGAAAGGGGGCTGGCTATAGTCGATGCACTCATAACAAGAAACACATGGAGTAGCGTCGATGACAACAATCAAGCAGCTCTGGCGCCTGGCTAAACTGCCGCTGGCCGTCAGCCTGGCCTCCTCGCTGTCGGCCCCCGCATCCGCCGTCAGCTTCAACGTTGGGGAAATCGAGGGTTCGTTCGACTCGGCGCTGTCCATCGGCGCCAGTTGGTCGACCGAGAGCCCGAACAAGGACCTCATCGGGGTCAACAACGGCGGCCGCGGCCTGTCGCAGACCTCCGACGACGGCCACCTGAACTTCAAGAAGGGCGAGACCTTCTCGAAGATCTTCAAGGGTGTGCATGACCTCGAACTGAAATACCAGGACACCGGGGTCTTCCTGCGCGGCAAGTACTGGTACGACTTCGAGCTGAAGGACGAGCACCGCCTGTTCAAGGACATCGACGACGATGGCCGCAAGGAAGGCGCCAAGTCCTCCGGCGCGCAACTGCTCGACGCCTTCGTCTATCACAACTACAGCATCGCCGATCAGCCCGGCACCGTGCGCCTCGGCAAGCAGGTGGTGAACTGGGGCGAGAGCACCTTCATCCAGAACGGCGTCAGCTCGATCAACCCGGTCGACGTTTCCGCCCTGCGCCGCCCGGGCGCCGAGCTGAAGGAAGCGCTGGTGCCGGTGAACATGTTCTACCTGTCGCAGAACTTCACCGACAGCCTGTCCGCCGAGGCCTTCTACCAGCTGGAGTGGGACCAGACGGTGATCGACAACTGCGGCACCTTCTTCTCCCAGCCGGACGTGGTCGCCGATGGCTGCGACGGCAACCTGGCTGTGCTGCGTACCCAGCAGGCCCTGGCCGGCGCCCTGGGCCCGCTGGGCGTGCCGGTGGGCAACGTGCTGAGCAACAACGGCGTGAACTTCGGCAACCCGGACGAGGGCGTGATCGTCCGTCGCGGCGGGGACCGGGATGCCCGTGACAGCGGCCAGTACGGCTTCTCCATGCGCTACTTCGCCAACGAGCTGGATACCGAGTTCGGCGCCTACTACATGAACTACCACAGCCGCCTGCCGATCTTCAGCGGCCATGCCGCCGATCCGTCGGTGTTCGGCCTGTTCAGCCCGCTCAACCCGAACGGGATCGGCGCGCAGCTGGTCGCCGCCGGCGTACCGCTGGCCAACGCCGGCGCCGTCGCCCAGCAGATCGCGCCGCTGGTGGTGGCCGGCAACTCCAGCTACTTCATCGAGTACCCGGAAGACATCCAGCTGTACGGCCTCAGCTTCTCCACCACGCTGCCCACCGGCACCGCGTGGAGCGGCGAGATCAGCTACCGGCCCAACGCCCCGGTGCAGATCAACACCACCGACATCCTGTTCGGCGGCCTGACCCCGCTGAACCCCAACGTTTCCCTGCTGCAGGCCACCCCGGGGCGCGACACCCACGGCTACCGCCGCAAGGAAATCACCCAGCTGCAGACCACCTTCACCCACTTCTTCGACCAGGTGATGGGGGCGGAGCGCCTGACCATGGTCGGCGAAGTCGGCTGGACCCACGTCGGCGGCCTGGAAAGCACCTCCAAGGTCCGCTACGGCCGCGACCCGGTGTTCGGCCCCGGCCCGCTGCCGGCGGGGCAGTGCGAGGCGCTCAACACCTCGACCCTGGCCGGCGGCCCGCAGAACAACGTCAGCCGCTACTGCGAGAACGACGGCTTCACCACCGCCGACTCCTGGGGTTACCGCGTGCGGGCGATCTGGGACTACAACGACGTGTTCGCCGGGGTGAACCTGCGGCCGAACGTGGCCTGGTCGCATGATGTCGACGGCTACTCGCCCGGCCCGGGCGCCAACTTCGAGGAAGGCCGCAAGGCGGTCAGCCTGGGTGTGGATGCCGAATACCAGAACACCTACACCGCCAGCCTGGCCTACACCAGCTTCTTCGACGGCAAGTACAGCACCGTGGACGACCGCGACTTCGTCGCCCTCAGCTTCGGCGTGAACTTCTGATCGATTTCCGGCCACGGGCCGATACTGAGAGACATGAGCCACGCGCAGCCGGCAGCGGCCTGCGCGCGGCCGATAACGACTCATCGAGGGGCGTATCAATGAAAACAACAAAGATCCTTCTGCAAACCGGGGCGCTGGCGCTCAGCCTGCTGGCGACCCAGGTCATGGCTGCCGTTTCCGCCAGCGAAGCGGAGAAGCTGGGCACCACCCTGACGCCGCTGGGTGCCGAGAAGGCCGGCAACGCCGATGGCAGCATCCCGGCCTGGGACGGCGGCCTGTCGAAGAATGCGGGATCCGTGGACAGCAAGGGCTTCCTCTCCGACCCGTTCGCCGGCGAGCAGCCGCTGTTCACCATCACCGCGCAGAACGTCGACCAGTACAAGGACAAGCTGACCCCCGGCCAGCTGGCGATGTTCAAGCGCTATCCGAATAGCTACAAGATTCCGGTGTACAAGACCCACCGCAGCGCCAGCGCGCCGGACGCGGTGATCGCCGCGACGAAGAAGAACGCCACCACCACCAAGCTGGTGGAGGGCGGCAACGGCCTGGAGAACTTCGATACCGCCAACCCGTTCCCGATCCCGCAGAACGGCCTGGAAGTCATCTGGAACCACATCACCCGCTATCGCGGCGGCAGCGTGCGCCGCCTGGTCACCCAGGCCACCCCGCAGCCCGGCGGCAGCTACTCGCTGGTGTACTTCCAGGACGAGTTCACCTTCCGCACCAACCTGACCGACTACGACCCGGCCAAGCCGAGCAACGTGCTGTTCTACTTCAAGCAGCGGGTCACCGCGCCGGCGCGCCTGGCGGGCAACGTGCTGCTGGTCCACGAGACCCTCAACCAGGTGAAGGAGCCGCGCCTGGCCTGGCTCTACAACGCCGGCCAGCGCCGCGTGCGCCGCGCGCCGCAGGTGTCCTACGACGGCCCGGGCACCGCCGCCGACGGCCTGCGCACCTCGGACAACTTCGACATGTACAACGGCGCGCCGGACCGCTACGACTGGAAGCTGGTAGGCAAGAAGGAGATCTACATCCCCTACAACAACTACAAGATGGATGATCCCAAGCTGAAGTACAGCGACATCATCAAGCCCGGCCACCTCAACCAGGACCTGGCCCGCTACGAGCTGCACCGCGTCTGGCACGTGGTCGCGACCCTGAAGCCGGGCGAGCGGCACATCTACGCCAAGCGCGACTTCTACATCGACGAGGACTCCTGGCAGGCCGCCGAGATCGACCACTACGACGGTCGTGGCCAGCTGTGGCGCGTGGCCGAGGCGTTCCAGCAGTACTACTACAACAACCAGGTCAACTGGTACACCGCGGAAACCCTGTACGACCTGCTCTCCGGCCGCTACCTGACCCTGGGCCTGAAGAACGAGGAAAAATCCTCCTACGACTACAACTACCGCGCTTCGGAAAGCGACTACACCCCGGCCGCGCTGCGGCAGGCGGGGGTTCGCTGAGAACCCGCGTTGCGCAGGAAGCCGGCCTTCGGGCCGGCTTTTTTATCAGCCTCATGCCGCACCTGTAGGAGCGAGCTTGCTCGCGAAGCTTTTCCCCACCACTGATCGCCAGCAAGCTGGCTCCTACAGGTCCGTGTCTGGCCTGCCTTGTCCTTCGTTCCCACGCAATCTGTCCGTCAGGATGCTTCACCACTGGCGCGCACCTTGCCCCGATATAAACGCCATTGATCGCGAACAGTAACAAATCTGTCTTCAAATAGGCCGGACAAGCAGCTAGGCTGCCTTGCAGCAGGTACCGTCCACGAGCCGGAGTGAGCCAGGGCCGCATGACCGAATTCCCGACTCTGCCAGTACTGACCCGAACCCCCAGCCGCTTCTTCCGTCCACCGTTGCCCGACGGCCATGTCGCCCGTTCGCGGCTCTGCGAGCGCATGCGCGCCGGTCTGGCCGGCCGCCTGGTGCTGGTCTCGGCGCCGGCGGGGTTCGGCAAGAGTTCGCTGGCCATCGAGTTCTGCGAGCAGCTCGATCCGCAATGGCGCAGCCTGTGGCTGGGGCTGAGCGCCCGCGACAGCGATCCGGGGCGCTTCCTCGAACGCCTGCTGGACGGCCTGCGCCTGTATTTCCCCGGCCTCGGCGAAGACGCCATGAGCCTGCTGAAGATGCGCCAGCGGCACCAGCCGTTCGCCTACGAGGCCTGGCTCGACGACCTGCTCGACGAACTCACGCTCCGCGTGTCGACGGAATCGCCCCTGCTGCTGGTGCTGGACGACTACCACCTGGCCCAGGGCGCGGTGCTCGACCGCTGCCTGCAGTTCCTCCTCAATCACCTGCCGGACGGGCTGGTGCTGCTGGTGACCAGCCGCTGCCGGCCCGACTGGCACCTGGCGCGCCTGCGCCTGTCGCGCCAGTTGCTCGAACTCAACGAACAGGACCTGCGCCTGAGCGCCGAGGAAACCGCCGAACTGGTCAGCCTGAGCGGCGCGCAGCTGCGCGGGCCAGACCTGGAAAACCTGCTGGAGCGCAGCGAAGGCTGGATCGCCGGCCTGCGCCTGTGGCTGCTGGCCCACGGCAGCGAGCTGGCGGCGAACGCCTGCGACGTGGCGCTGTGCGGCACGGAGGAACTGATCCGCGACTACCTGCTGGAGGAGGTCATCGACCGGCTGCCGGCCGAGGTGCAGATGTTCCTCAGCCAGACCGCGCGTTTCGAGCGCTTCTCCGCCGAACTCTGCGACGCCCTGCGCGACGCCCACGACAGCGCGGCGATCCTCCAGCACCTGCAGCAGCACCAGGTGTTCCTCGTGCCGCTGGACGAGCAGGGCCAGTGGTTCCGCTATCACCACCTGTTCTCCGACCTGCTGCAGGCGCGCGACCTGCCGGAATCCGGCCCCTCCGCCGCGGCGCTGCACCTGCGCGCCTGCCGCTGGTTCAGCGCCCGCGGCATGCTGGAAGAGGCGGTCGAGGAAGCCCTGCGCGCCGGCCATCCGGAAGTCGCCGCGAGCCTGGTGCAGAGCCTGTCCGAGGAACAGCTGCTGGCGGAACAGAATCCCGCTACCCTGCTGCGCTGGAAGATGGGCCTGCCCGACAGCCTGCTGGCCAGTTCGCCGCGCCTGATCATGCTCTACGGCTGGGCGCTGGCCCTGGCCTGCCAGCTGGACGCGGCCGAGGACCTGGCCCTGCATCTGGCGCGCTTCCTGCCCGCTGCCGATGCGGACACCCAGCGCGACCTGCTGGCGCAGTGGCAGGCGCTGGCCGGGGTGATCGCCCGCGGCCGCGGCGATATCGAGGCCGCCGAACGGCACTGCGGCGAGGCCCTGGACGAGCTGCCGCAGAAGCGCTCCGGCCCGCGCCTGCTGTGTCTCTCCACCCTGGGCAACCTGGCCATCGTGCGCGGCGACCTATGGCGCGCCCGCGGACTCAACCGCGACGCCCTGGAACTCGCCCAGCGCTTCGGCAACCCGATGTTCGAGGCGCTCGCGCGCTACGAGCGTGCCCGCGTGCTGCATGCCCGCGGCGAGGTATTCCGCGCGGAGGAAGAGGTCCGCCTCGGCTTCGCCTGTCTCGGCGACCTGTCGCCGCAGCGGCATTCCACCGCGCGCGGGCGCCTGCTGATCGTCCAGGGCTGCCTGCACGCCCTGGCGCTGCGCACCGACGAGGCGCGGCGCGCGCTGCAGGCCGGGATCGACGAAGCGCGCCGCTGCCGCGACGTCAGCCTGGTGATGGGCTTCTGCACACTGGCCGGCCTGGAAGGGCGGCAGGGCGACTACACCCGCGCCTTCGCCCTGCTTGGCGAGATCGAACGGCTGATGCACGTGTGGGACGTGCCGCCGGTCTACTACCTGTCGGTCATCACCCTGGCGAAGTGCGAGCTGTGGCTGGCGCAGGGGCAGGTCGAGCTGGCCTCCGCCTGGCTGACCCGCCTCGCGGAAACCTACACCGGCCACCAGCCGGCCACGCCGCCGGAATGCAGCCCGCTGCTGCCCGGCCATGTCGAATTGCTGCAGGCCCTGCTGGCGCTGCGCCTGGAGCAGCCGGAGGATGCCGAGCGCGGCCTGCGCGCGGTCATCGAGGCCGGCTCGCGGAGCGGAGCGCTGCTGCCGGTGCAGCTGGCCCAGGGCCAGTTGCTCAAGCTGCTGCTGCGCGACGGCCGCGAACGCGAGGCCGCTTCCCTGTTCGAGCAGTGCCTGACGGGCGCGGCCGGCGGTGCGCTGCTGCCGCTGGACGGGCTGCTGCAGGAATGCTCCGGCTGGATCCGCGAACAACTCGCGGGACGCGCCGCCTGCCCGCTGCTGGAGCGGCTGGGCGGAATGCTCCCGATGCAGTCCGAACGCCTCCAGGCGGGTGGCGAAGCGCTGAGCGGGCGGGAACTGGCGGTGCTGGAACTGATCGCCCAGGGCTGCTCGAACCAGGAAATCAGCGACCGCCTGTTCATCTCCCTGCACACGGTGAAGAGCCACGCCCGCCACATCAACGACAAGCTCGGCGTCGAGCGGCGCACCCAGGCGGTGGCGCGCGCCAAGGAGCTCGGCCTGCTGCGCTGAAGCTGATGCTTCTGGTTATGCATCCCCTGTGCGAAAGTTGCGCATCGCCCGTTGCGAAGCCCGCCCATGAACATCGACCAGCGCATCAAGTTCCGTCACCTGCAGTGCTTCCTCGAAGTCGCCCGGCAGCGCAGTTTCGCCCGCGCCGCCGACCTCGTCGCGGTCAGCCAGCCGGCGATTTCCAAGACCATCGGCGAGCTGGAGGAACTGCTCGGCGCGCGCCTGTTCGAGCGCAGCAAGGCCGGAGTGAGCCTGACGCCCGCCGGCGACACCTTCCTGCGCTACGCCGGCCCCTGCGTGCAGGCCCTGCGCGACGGGGTGAACGTGCTGCGCGCGCAGGAGGAGGAGGGCAGTCTGCTGCGGGTCGGCGCGCTGTCCACGGTGGAGAGCCTGCTGCTGCCCGAGGCCGTGCTGCGCCTGCAGCGCGCGCATCCGAGCGTGACCGTCAGCGTGCTCACCGGCTCCAGCGCGCACCTGCTGGCGCAGCTCAAGGTCGGCGAGCTGGACCTGGTGGTCGGGCGCATGACCGACAGCCCGGAAATCCACGGCCTGGCCTTCGAGCACCTGTACAGCGAGGCCATGACCCTGGTGGTGCGCCCCGGCCATCCGCTGCTCGGCGAGGACCTGCGCGACCTGCGCCGGCTCGGCGATTTCCCGCTGGTGCTGCCGCTGGCCGGCACCACCATCCGCAAGTACGCCGACGCCTTCTTCGTGCAGTGGGGCATCCCGCTCACCGCGCGGCGCCTGGAGACCCTGTCGCTGGTGCTGAGCCGCCGCTACGTCGCCGACGGCGAGGCGATCTGGGTCGCGCCGCGCGATGCGGTGCGCCTGGACATCCAGGCCGGTGAACTGGCCGAACTGGCGCTGGGCATCCAGGAGCCCGGCGGCTCCGTGGGCATCTGCACCAGCGTCGCGCTGCCGTTGCCGGTGGCCGGGCAGTGGTTCTGCGGCATGCTGCGCGAAGTGGCGGAGCAATTCGCCGATACATAACCGTATGGTTATGTATCGGGGGCGTGATTTCACTGTTCGCGGACGGCTTCCTGGCCGAGACTTCACGGAAACGCAGGGTCCGATCGTTGTCGGGCCATGACTCCACAAATCCAACAACAGGAGCCTGACATGCACGACGCCGAATCCCGTCGCTTCGTCATCCGTGACCGCAACTGGCACCCCAAGGCCTTCATTCCCGACTACAAGACCTCCATCGCCCGCTCGCCGCGCCAGGCGCTGGTGAGCATTCCGCAGTCCGTCTCGGAAACCAGCGGGCCGGACTTCTCGCACCTGAAGATGGGCGAGCACGACAACGACCTGCTGCTCAACTTCGACCACGGCGGCCTGCCGATCGGCGAGCGCATCATCGTCTCCGGGCGGGTCATGGACCAGTACGGCAAGCCGGTCCCGCACACCCTGGTGGAGATGTGGCAGGCCAACGCCGGCGGCCGCTACCGGCACAAGAACGACCGCTACCTGGCGCCGCTCGATCCCAATTTCGGTGGTGTCGGCCGCGCGCTGACCGACAGCGAGGGCCGCTACGTCTTCCGCACCATCAAGCCCGGCCCCTATCCGTGGCGCAATGGTCCGAACGACTGGCGTCCGGCGCACATCCACTTCTCCATCAGCGGCCCGTCGATCTCCACCCGGCTGATCACCCAGCTGTACTTCGAGGGCGACCCGCTGATCCCGATGTGCCCGATCGTCAGGTCGATCGCCAATCCGGACGCGGTGCAGACGCTGATCGCGAAGCTCGACATGAGCATGGCCAATCCCATGGATTGCCTGGCCTACCGCTTCGACATCGTCCTGCGCGGCCAGCGCCGCACCCATTTCGAGAACAAGTGAGGAGACCCGCCATGTCCATCGAACTGCTGCCGGAAACCCCCTCGCAGACCGCCGGCCCCTACGTGCACATCGGCCTGGCCCTGGCCGCCGCCGGCAACCCGACCCGCCCGCAGGAAATCTGGAACCGCATGGCCCGCCCGGAAGCGCCCGGCGAGCACATCCTGCTGATCGGCAACGTCTATGACGGCAACGGTCACCTGGTGCGCGACTCCTTCCTGGAGTTCTGGCAGGCCAACCATGAGGGCGTCTACGACGAAGCCTTCGACCTGGAGAAGCCGTTCAACAGCTTCGGCCGCACCGCGACCACCTTCGATGCCGGCGAGTGGACGCTGCAGACCATCAAGCCGGGCGTGGTGAACAATGCCGCCGGCGTGCCGATGGCGCCGCACATCAACGTCAGCCTGTTCGCCCGCGGCATCAACATCCACCTGCAGACGCGCATCTACTTCGACGACGAGGCGGAGGCGAACGCCAGGGACCCGGTGCTGAACCTGATCGAGCAGCCGCAGCGGCGCGAGACGCTGGTCGCCACCCGCACCGAGGTGGACGGCAAGGCCGCCTACCGCTTCGACATCCGCATCCAGGGCGAGGGCGAGACGGTATTCTTCGACTTCTGAAGGCCGGGCGGGCGGTTCGCCGCCCGCCGTTACCCGGCCCGGTCGAAGGACGCGAACGATGCTGCAGATCCTCGGTATCACTGCCCCGATCTTCCTGATCATCGGCATCGGCTTCCTCTGCGCGCGCGCCGGCCTGCTCGGCCGCGAGCAGTTCGTCGGCATGGGCCGCTTCGTCATCACCCTGGCGCTGCCGGCGCTGGTGATCAAGGCGCTCGCCGAGAACCCGCTGCACGAGGTGTTCGAGCGCAACTACCTGCTGGCCTACGGCGCCGCCTCGCTGGCGGTGTTCGCCGCGGGCTTCCTGTTCTCCCGCCGGGTGCGCGGCGACAGCCTGAGCGGCAGTGCGCTGGGCGGGCTGGGCATGTCGATGTCCAACAGCGGCTTCATCGGCTATCCCATAGTCGCCATGGTGGTCGGGCCCAAGGCCGCGGTCGGCCTGGCGCTGGGGATGATGGTGGAGAACCTGCTGATGCTGCCGCTGGCGCTGGTCCTGGCGGAGGCCGGCGACCAGCGCGGCGCCGGCATCGGCCGGGTGCTGCGGGAGACCTTCGGGCGGCTGCTGCGCAACCCGATCATCATCGCCATCAGCATCGGCCTGTGCCTCTCGCTGCTGCAGATCCGCCTGCCGGCGGTGCCGCTGAAGGCCGTGGAAATGCTGGCGCAGGCCTCGGCGCCGGTGGCGCTGTTCGTCATCGGCGGCAATCTCTACGGATTGAAGATCGGCAAGTTGTTCGCCGACGTGGTCCAACTGGGTATCGGCAAGCTGCTGCTGCATCCGCTGGCGGTGCTGCTGTTCCTTCTGGCGTTTCCGGTGGCCGATCCGGCGCTGCGCAGCGCCGCCGTGCTCTATGCCAGCGCGCCTATGCTCAGCATCTATCCGATCCTCGGCCAGCGCTATGGCCTGGAGGGTCGCTGCGCCGCCGCGCTGGTGGCGAGCACGCTGCTGTCGTTCCTCAGCATCAGCGCCTTCATCGCGCTGCTGCGCTGAAGGGCGGAATCCGATCATGAACACGACTGGAGAACCGGCGTGAGCAATCAACTCTTCGATACCTATTTCACCCAGCCGGCCATGCGCGCGGTGTTCTGCGACGCCGGGCGGATACAGGGCATGCTCGACTTCGAGGCCGCCCTGGCGCGCGCCGAGGCGCGGGTCGGGCTGATCCCGCAATCCGCCGTGGCGCCCATCGCGACGGCCTGCACGGCCGACCAGTACGACTTCGCGGCGCTGGCCCGGGCCATCGCCACCGCCGGCAACTCGGCGATTCCGCTGGTCAAGGCGCTGGGCCGGCAGGTCGCCGCCGAAAGCGTCGAGGCCGAGCGCTACGTGCACCTTGGCGCGACCAGCCAGGACGCCATGGACACCGGCCTGGTGCTGCAGCTGCGCAGCGCGCTGGACCTGCTGGAATACGATCTCGGCGCGCTGGCGACCCATCTCGCCGAGCAGGCCGAACGGCATGCCGACGTGCCGCTGGCCGGGCGCACCTGGCTGCAGCATGCGACGCCGGTGACCCTCGGCATGAAGATCGCCGGCTGGCTCGGCGCCGTCACCCGTCATCGCCAGCGTCTCGCCGAACTGAAGCCGCGCCTGCTCTGCCTGCAGTTCGGCGGCGCTTCCGGCAGCCTCGCCGCGCTGGGCGAGCAGGCCTGGCCGGTGGCCGAGGCGCTGGCCGACGAGCTTGGCCTGAACCTGCCGGAACAGCCCTGGCACACCCAGCGCGACCGCCTGGTGGAATTCGCCGGTCTGCTCGGGATGATCGCCGGCAGCCTCGGCAAGCTCGGCCGCGACCTCAGCCTGCTTATGCAGACCGAGGCCGGCGAGCTGTTCGAACCTTCCGCGCCGGGCAAGGGCGGATCCTCGACCATGCCGCACAAGCGCAACCCGGTCAGCGCCGCCGTGCTGATTGGCGCCGCCACCCGCGCGCCAGGGCTGGTGGCAACCATGCTGGCGGCCATGCCGCAGGAACACGAGCGCAGCCTCGGCCTCTGGCACGCCGAGTGGGAAACCCTGCCGGAACTGTGCTGCCTGGTCTCCGGCGCGCTGCAGCAGGCGCTGCTGGTGGTGCCGGCGCTGGAAGTGGATGCCGCGCGCATGCGCAGCAATCTCGACCTCACCCACGGCCTGGTGCTGGCCGAGGCGGTGAGCATCGCCCTGGCCCGGCGCATCGGCCGCGACGCCGCGCACCATCTGGTCGAACAGTGCTGCAAGCAGGCGGTACAGGAGGGCGCGCACCTGCGCACGGTGCTCGGCGCCAATGCCGAGGTCGGCGCACAGCTGTCCGCCGAAGACCTCGACCGCCTGCTCGATCCCGCCCATTACCTCGGCCAGGCGCAGCGCTGGGTACAGCGCGCCGTGGCCGAACATCGCAACTTCAAGCCCTGAGAGAGAACCGATGGACGAGAAACAACGCTACGAAGCCGGCATGCAGGTGCGCCGCGCGGTACTCGGCGACGCCCACGTCGACCGCAGCCTGAAGAACCTCACGCCGTTCAACGAGGAATTCCAGGAAATGATCACCCGCCACGCCTGGGGCGACATCTGGACCCGCCCCGGCCTGCCGCGCCACACCCGCAGCCTGGTCACCATCGCCATGCTGATCGGCATGAACCGCGAGGGCGAACTGAAGCTGCACCTGCGCGCCGCGAAGAACAACGGCGTGACCCGCGAGGAGATCAAGGAAGTGCTGATGCAGAGCGCGATCTACTGCGGCATCCCGGCGGCCAACGCCACCTTCCACCTGGCCGAGGAGGTGTGGGACGAGTTGGGGGTGGAGTCGTTGCAGGTGTAGGGCGAATGAAGCGGAACGCTTCATCCGCCATTGGCGGCCGTGCCGATGTAGTGGCGGATAACGCTGGCGCGTTATGCGCCCTACACGGACATTCCAGCTAAACCGTGTAGGAGCGGGCCATGCCCGCGACCTAGAGCAACTCCGGCTCGATCATGTCGCACTCGAACGACAGCCAGCCCCCTTCGGGCTTCGCCTCGCCGCCGGTGATCGGGCCGTAGTACGCCAGCCCGTTGCTCAGCGTCACGCACACATGGGTCGGCTCATCCGGCGCATCCAGCTGGCCCCTGAAATGCGCCTTGAACACGCCGGGCGAGACGGTTTCCAGGCCGATGCTCACCCATTGTTATCCACGGCTTCGGTCTCGCGGCCGAATTGTTCTGCGCTGACCGTGACGGTGGCGGTGTCTTGATACATGTTCTGCGCTCCAGCGGCAGGGAAATCGGCCCATCAGTATGCCAGCTTGCCGTTGCGCCTCATTCATATTTCGTCGCCCCGGCGATGTGCCGTCCGGCCACGTAGCCGAAGGTCAGCGCCGGGCCGAGGTTGATGCCGCCGGACGGATACCAGCCGCCGAACACGCTGGCCATGTCGGTGCCCGCCGCATACAGGCCGGGGATCGGCTGGCCGTCGCCATCCAGCACCCGGGCGTGGCCATCGGTCTTCAGCCCGGCGAAGGTGCCGAAGCAGCCCGGCTGGACCTTCACCGCATAGAACGGCCCGTGCTCGATGGGCGCGACGCAGGGGTTCGGCCCCTTGTGCAGCGGATCTCCCTGCTTGCGGTTGAACGGCGTGGAGCCGCGGCCGAATGCCGGGTCCTCGCCGTTGCGCGCATGGCGGTTGAATTCCGCCACGGTGGCGGCGAGCCCCGCCGGGTCGATGTCGCAGGCGCGGGCCAGTTGTTCGATGCTGTCGCCGCGCTTCAGGTAGCCGTTGCGCAGGTGCGGCCACACCGGCAGCGGAGCGGGGCGCGCATGGCCGAGGCCGTAGCGGCGCTGGAAGCGGTGGTCGCAGATCAGCCAGGAGCAGACTTCCTCGCCTTCCGGCACCGCCTCGACCATCGCCGAGACGTAGTCGTAGTAGCCGTGCGCCTCGTTGACGAAACGCCTGCCGCTGGCCAGCACGCCGATGATGCCCGGCTTGCCGCGCTCGATGATGTGCGGGAAGTGGCCGACGCTGCCGTCGCGATGCGGCACCTTCGATACCGGCGCCCAGGCCACTGGCGATTTCAGGTCCGTGGCGACCACGCCGCCGGCCGATTCGCCGAGGCGCAGGCCGTCGCCGGAGCAGGACTGCGGCGGCAAGGCGAGGTTGTCGTGGCCGCTGGCGTCGCGCGGGAACAGCTGCCGGCGCCGCGCGTCGTCGTTGGGGAAGCCGCCGGCGGCGAGCACCACGGCCTTCGCGCGGATGCGCATGTCGCCATGGGGCGTGCCGACCAGCGCGCCGCGGACGGCGCCGTCCTCGATCAGCAGCCGTCTGGCCGGCGCCGATTCCAGCAGGCGCACGCCAAGGTCTTCCGCCGATTTCGCCAGACGCGCCACCAGCGCCACGCCGTTGACCAGATGCATGGCGCGGCCGTGGCGGGCGAGGTGATAGAGATGGCTGCCGAAGCGCCTGCACACATGCAGGAAGGCGCGCGGCGAGCGGGTCATGTTGAGGAAGGCGGCGAGATCGGCGCCCGCCATGATCGGCATGCCCATGAACGAGGTCTCGCGCATGGTCCGGCGCAGGCGCGGCAGCAGCGCGCCGACTTCGCGGGCGTCGTAGGGCGCGGCGATCACCTGGTGCCCGCCGCTGGCGGCGCCGGGCGTGTCGCCATGCATGTCGGGAATGCCGTTGCCGTCGGCGAACTGCAGCGCGGTGTGCTTCTCGAAGAAGGCGACCATGTGCGGGCAGGCTTCGAGGAAGGCATCGACGCGCGCGGCGTCGTAGTGCTCGCCCAGCTCGTTGCGCAGGTAGGTGCGCGGCTGCTCGATGTCTTCCTCGATACCCGCACGTTTCGCCAGCGGATTGCGCGGCACCCAGGCCCAGCCGCCGGACCAGGCGGTGGCGCCGCCGAACACCGGGTCCTTCTCCACCAGCATGACCTTCTGGCCATGCCAGGCGGCAGTGACGGCGGCCGCCAGCCCGGCGGCGCCGGAGCCGATGACCAGTACATCGCATTCGGCTTGATGGGTGTCGGCGGGCATCCTGGAGTCTCCTGAGTAAATATGGAACTTGATTCCATATTTTATGGGCGGTCCGTTCGGGAGCAAGCGAATACCGACTTCTGCGGGAATTAGTGGTCGATAACCGACCACCAGCCTTGCTGCCCTGTCATGCGCGCGCCCCCCGTTTGCTGTCGCGGGCATGGCCCGCTCCTACACGGTTCTGCATGATCCACCGCTCCCGCGTCCCCTTCCGCCAAACAAAAAAAGCCCGCCGGGGCTGGGCGGGCGAGGGATTCATTGGGGAAATCAGAACAGCGAAATCGGATAGCTGATGATCAGCCGGTTTTCGTCGAAACTGTTCTTGCTGCCCCAGTCGCGGCGCATGCTGGAGTTGCGCCACTTGAGGTTGAGGTTCTTCAGCGCGCCGCTCTGCACGGTGTAGGCCAGCTCGCTCTCGCGGCCCCACTCGCTGCCGTCGTCGGTGACGTTGGCGATATGCACGTTGTCGCCGTGGATGTAGCGGTTCATCAGGGTCAGGCCGGGCACGCCGAGCGCGGCGAAGTCGTAGTCGTGGCGCAGCTGCCAGGAGCGTTCCCTGGCGTTGTCGTAGCTGGAGTTGAAGCTGTCGTTGGCCAGGCTGCCGCCGCTGGTGCCGTTGACGCGGAACCACTCGTCGTCGCCCATGACCTTCTGCAATCCGACGTAGAAGGTGTTGCCGCCACGCTTGGCCGAGAACATCCCGGAGGCGGTGCGGTTGTCCAGGTCACCGGCGCGCGCGCTGCCGTCCTCATTGCCCAGGAAGTAGCCGAGATTGGCGCCCAGCACCCAGTCGCCGAGCGGCTGGAAGTGTTGCACCTGCAGGTATTGCTGCTGGTAGATGTCCTTCAGCTCGGCATTCCACAGGCCCACCAGGGTGCGGTCGCCGTTGAAACGGTACTCGCCGCCGACGAAGTTGAAGCGGTCGGACTTGAACGCCGTGCGATTGAACAGGCTCATGTCTTCCATGCTGGCGTCGTTGCGCGGGCTGTTCTGGCGGAACTGCCCGCCGTAGAGCGTCAGGCCGGTGATTTCGCCGGACGTCACCTGCGCGCCCTGGAAGGTCTGCGGCAGCGAGCGGCCGTCGTCGGAGCGCAGGATCGGCAGCACCGGCATCCACTCGCCCACCTTCAGTTCGGTCTTCGACAGGCGCGCCTTGCCGGCCACGGCGAGGCGGCCGAAATCGTCGGCCGGGCGGCCGTCATCGTGTACCGGCAGCAACTGGGTGCCGGCGGTGCCGCGGCCGCCATCGAGCTTGACGCTGTACAGGCCGAGCACGTCCATGCCGACGCCGATGGTGCCCGGGGTGAAACCGGATCTGGCGTCGAGGATGAAGCTCTGCGTCCATTCCTCCGCCTTGCCCTGGGCGCTGTCGCCGACGAAGTTGCGGTTCAGATAGAAGTTGCGCAGGTTGAGGTTGGCCTTGGCGTCTTCGAGGAAACCGCCGTCGGCGGCGAGGGCGGGCAGGCTGGCTGCGCTCGCCAGAACCAGGAGGCCGGGCAGGATGCGGGTGGCGGATGGAATCTGGACGTGAGGCATTGCGGTGGACCTTTTTATATTTATGGCAAGGCGCTGCCGGCTGCGGTCGGGCGACGACAGCGGTGCGATTCGAGGCCGATAGTGGAATTCCCCATCCCGTGGATCAATTCGATAATCGTCGTTTGGGGCGATTATCGAACAGTAATTAACCAGTTCGAACATTTTTAAAGGGCGTCGGGTGCTTCGAGATTCCGGAATTCTCTTCTAGAATCCGCCGAAACTCGCAACGGACCCCTCGTCATGGCTGGTAGTCAGATCGAACGCGCCTTCAGTCTTCTGGAAAGCCTTGCCGGCGAGCCGCGCGGCCTGCCGCTGCAGACCCTCGCCGAGCGCCTGGAGATTCCCAAGAGCGCCGCGCACCGCATGCTCGCCGAGCTGATCCGCCTCGGCTACGTGCGGCAGAACCCGGAGAACAGCCGCTACCAGCTGTCCACCAAGCTGGTGGCGCTGGGCTTCCGCTACCTGTCCAGCAGCGGCGCCGACATCGTCCAGCCGATCCTCGATCGCCTGGCCCAGGACAGCGGCGAACTGGTGCGCCTCGGCGTGATCGACGGCACCCGCCAGACCTGGATCGCCAAGTCCCAGGGCGCGCGCTCCGGCCTGCGCTACGACCCGGACATGGGCCGCGACGCGCCGCTGTTCTATACCGCTTCCGGCCACGCCTGGCTGGCCAGCCTGAGCGATGAGGCGGCATTGCAACTGGTGCTGCGCCAGGGCATCGCCGACCCCGCGCAGTTCGGCCCGAATGCGCCGCGTTCCACCGACGAGCTGCTGCACTACCTGCATCGCGCCCGCGAGCGCGGTTACGCCTGGGTCGAGGAAACCTCGGCGGTCGGCACCTCGGCGCTGGCCGCCGTGGTGCGCCGCCCGCAGGACGCCGAAGTCATCGGCGTGCTGAGCATCGCCGGCCCCAGCGCCCGCCTGCCGGAAGAGCGCCTGCACGAACTGGCGCCGCTGCTGCTGGCGGCAGTGGCCGAGCTGTCGGCGGCGAGCCAGGCGAGCGAGTTGTTCGTCTGAGACTCCCGGTCACCGCCCGCCCTTGTAGGAGCGGGCCATGCCCGCGATTCGCGAGCAAGCTCGCTCCTACGAAAAGCCCAGCGCCCAGCGCCCTGGCGGGGCGGGATGGTGGATAACGCTGGCGCGTTATGCACCCTACGTTTCACCGCCCGTCTTTTGCGGTCGATAACCGCACAGTCTGTCCTGTCTGTTCTTTTGGAAAATGGAACATGGTTCTAAATTAACTGAAAAGTTAATTCCGGAACCTGGTTTCGGAATCCATGAGACAACAACCACAAGAGGACAGGCAGTTGAACTCACCGCTTCGTATCGCCCTGATCGGCGCCGGCATCATGGGCCGGCAGCATTACCAGCATCTGCGCAACGTGCCGCAGGCCCAGCTTTGCGCGGTGGCCGACCCCGGTCCGCAGGCCGCGGAATTCGCCGCCGGGTGCGGGGTGCCGTATTTCGCCGATCACCGGCGGATGCTGGAAAGCATCCGGCCCGAGGCGGTGATAGTCGCCAACCCGAACAACCTGCACGTCGCCACCGCCCTGGATTGCATCGAGGCCTGCGTGCCGGTGCTGCTGGAGAAGCCGGTGGGTGTGCATCTGGATGAAGTCCGTGCGCTGGTCGAGGCTTCGCGCAGCCGTGGCGTGCCGGTGCTGGTCGGCCACCACCGCCGGCACAATCCGCTGATCGCCAGGGCGCATCAGGTGATCGCCGGCGGTGCGCTCGGCCGGCTGATCAACGTCACCGCGCTGTGGCAGCTGCAGAAGCCCGACAGCTATTTCGAAACGCCCTGGCGCCGCGAAGCGGGCGCCGGTTTCCTGCTGACCAACCTGATCCACGACCTCGACCTGCTGCGCCACCTGTGCGGCGAGGTGGTGCAGGTGCAGGCGTTCACCCGCAACGACGTGCGCGGTTTCGCCAACGAGGACAGCGCGGCGGTGCTGCTGCAGTTCGAGAACGGCGCGCTGGGCAGCCTGACCGGTTCCGACGCGGTGGCCGCGCCCTGGAGCTGGGAGCTGGATTCCGGCGAAAGCCCGCTCTACCCGCGCCAGGCCGACCAGCCGTGCTACCTGCTGGCGGGCACCCACGGCGCGCTGAGCATTCCGCAGCTCAAGCGCTGGCACTACGCCGAGGCCGGCTCCGGCTGGCACACGCCGCTGCTGGGGAGCGAGGAAAGCATTCCGCCGGGCGAGGCGCTGACCCTGCAGTTGCAGCACTTCGTCCGCGTCGCTCGTGGCGAAGAGGCGCCGCTGATCGACGCCGCCGACGGCGGTCGCACCCTGGCGCTGATCGAGGCGATCCGCCAGGCCGCGGAAAGCGGCCGCGCCTGCGCGCCCGATCAACTGTAGGAGCGGGCCATGCCCGCGACCAGCGGCCACCAGCCGCACCTACACTCGACCCATGCAGCATGAAGTGAAAACCATGACCGACCGAATCCTTTCCCTCGCCGCCCTCACGGTGCTCGAACTGTCGCCACCGGAAATGGTGGAAGTCGCCGCCCGGGCCGGCTACAGCCACGTCGGCCTGCGCCTGGTGCCGGCCACCGCGGAGGAGCAGCATTTCCCGCTGGTGGCCGACGCCGATCTGCGCCGGCAAACCCAGGCGCGCCTGCGCGACACCGGCATCGGGGTGCTCGACCTGGAAATCCTCCGTCTCAAGCCGGAAACCCGCGTCGCCGACTTCGACCCCATCCTGGCCGTGGGCGCCGAGCTCGGCGGAACCG
Source organism: Pseudomonas jinjuensis (assembly GCF_900103845.1). Classification (GTDB taxonomy): domain Bacteria; phylum Pseudomonadota; class Gammaproteobacteria; order Pseudomonadales; family Pseudomonadaceae; genus Pseudomonas; species Pseudomonas jinjuensis. The sequence goes on along the minus strand of NZ_FNIJ01000008.1, from coordinate 152,242 downwards.
AGCTGCTGGTCGCCGGCAACGATCCGGACGAGGCGCGCCTGACCGCCAACTTCGCCGAACTATGCGATCTGGCGGCCGGCTACGGCATCCACCCGCACCTCGAATTCATGCCCTGGACCGACGCCCGCGACCTGCAGCAGGCCATGCGCATCGTCGCCAACGCCGACCGGCCGAACGGCTGCGTGCTGGTCGACGCCTTCCACTTCAATCGTTCCCGCTCCTCGCTGGACGACCTGGCAATGTTGGAGCCGCAGCGCATGCGCTATGCCCAGCTGTGCGACGTGGCCGGCCCGGTTCCGGCCGACATGGACGAGATCCTGCGCCAGGCGCGCAACGAGCGGCGTTTCCCGGGCGACGGCGACGCCGATCTGCTCGGCCTGCTGCGTACCTTGCCGGCGAACGTTCCGTTGAGCCTGGAGATCCCGACGCGGCAACTGATGGAGCAGGGCGTGAGCGCCGAACAGCGCGCGCGGATGGCGCTGGAGAAGGCGCTGGAGGTGTTGGCGCAGGTCTGAGCTGCAACACGCGGTACCGACGCCCGGCCTTGCGCCGGGCGTTTTCGTTTTGCGGAACCGTGCCGGGCGATCGTAGGGCAAAACGCGCCAGCGTTATCCACCATCCGCCGCGCCTGAACGCAGGTGCGCGTCATGCGCGCGGGTCGCGGGCATGGCCCGCTCCTACAGGGGGCCTCGTACTATCGTTCCCACGCTCCTGCGTGGGAATGCCGCTCTCGACGCTCCCGCGTCGATGGGACGCGGAGCGTCTCCGGATGGGTTCCCACGCAGGAGCGTGGGAACCATGAATTGCACTTGTATCCACACAAAAAAAAAGAGGCCCACGCGGGCCTCGGAGAGTGGAACCGGATTCGCTCTTACACCACCTCGATCTTCCGCGGCGCCATGAAGTACATCCAGACCAGCGCGATGAAGTACATCGCCGGGATCATGGTGAACAGCACGGCGTAGTTGTTGTTGGTGACGGTCAGCACGGTGCCGACGATCTGGGTCATGAACATCCCGCCGATCGCCGCGCACATGCCGCCGAAGCCGAACACCGTGCTCACCAGGTGCTTGGGCGTGTAGTCCATCACCAGGCTCCAGATGTTCGCGGTCCAGGCCTGGTGCGCGCCGACCGCCAGGGCGATGGCCAGCACCGCGACCCACAGGCCGCTGGCGTGGGCGGCGAAGGTCACGCTGACGATGGTGCAGGCGAAGATCAGCATCGACACCAGCCGCGCGGTGGTGGCGCGCACGCCGCGGCCGATCAGCCAGGAGGAGAGGATGCCGCCGCCGACGCTGCCGAAGTCCGCGGTCAGCCAGATCAGGATCAGCGGGATGCCCATCTGGGTGACGCTGATGCCCAGGTCGTACTGCTGGTTGAGGAACGGCGGCAGCCAGTACAGGTAGAACCAGAACACCGGCGCGGTGATCGAGTAGGCCAGGGCGAAGGCCCAGGTGCCGCGCATGCGCAGGATGCGGCTGAAGGGCACGCGGGTCGGCTCCGGCTCGACGTCCTTCTGGATGTATTCCAGTTCGCTCTGGCGCACGCTCGGATGCTCTTCCGGGTTGAAGTACTTCAGGCCCCACAGCACCACCCAGACCAGGCCCAGGCAGCCCATGGCGATGAACGCGGCCTGCCAGCCCCAGGTGGCGAGGATCAGCGGCAGCAGCGCCGGGGTGATCATCGCGCCGACGTTGGTGCCGGCGTTGAACAGGCCGGTGGCGAGGGCGCGTTCGCCGGCCGGGAACCACAGCCGGGTGGTCTTCACGCAGGCCGGGTAGTTGGCCGCCTCGGTCAGGCCGAGGATGAAGCGGCAGACCATGAAGCCGGCCGCTGAAGTGGCCAGGCCGTGGGCGCCGGTGGCGAGGCTCCAGAGCAGCACCGCGGCGAAGAAGGCGTGCTTCACGCCGACCTTGTCGATCAGCCGTCCCTGCAGGAGGAAGCCCACCGCGTAGCCGACCTGGAACCAGAAGTTGATGTTGGCGTAGTCCATCGCCGTCCAGCTCATTTCCTTGGCGAGGATCGGCTGCATGACGCCGAGGGCGGCGCGGTCGATGTAGTTCAGCGTGGTGGCGAAGAACACCAGGGCGAGCATGCCCCAGCGGGTCTTGCCGACGGCGAAGGCGCCGCGAATCTTGTCACCGATGGAGCCGTGGGAAGCGCTGGGCATGGCGGTGCCGGTCTGCGAGTGGATCATGTCGTGGCCATCCGTTCGTTCGAGGACTGCGAGCAGTCGTGACTGTGATGCCTCTGCCCGGGGCCGGCCGTTACCCAGTATGGGCGCTGGCGGGCGGCGGAGGCGGCTGGCGGAACCGGTCAGGCGCCGGAACGGGGAGTCGGGGACTCGTGGGCCAGGGAACGGAGGCTGGGGGACGGGACGGTAGATGCGGGCATGGTGGCTGTACCTGTTTCTTGAAATTGTTATCGGCCGCTGGCGGCGTTCCATCGCGGGGTGGCACAAGGCAGGTGGTGCCCGCGACGTAATTCGATGGTGCGCAGTGATCGAAAAACCGTCAATTCGATAACCGGCCTTTTGTTCGTTAATCGAACGAAAACTAACTGGTTCGTACAATTTTCGTTGCCGTTCGAAAATACTCCGCAAATAATCGATGCACCAGAGTTGCGCCCGCCGGTTCGTCCCCTCGACCGGCCATTCCGATGACCGGCGCGACACGGCATCCACGGTCGCGGCCCGCAGAGGTCGCCCCTTTCACAGGAGCAGAAGCATGCAGCGCTCGATCGCCACCGTCTCCCTGAGCGGAACCCTGCCGGAAAAACTCGAGGCCATCGCCGCCGCCGGTTTCGACGGCGTGGAAATCTTCGAGAACGATCTTCTCTACTACGCCGGCAGCCCGCGCGAGATTCGCCAGATGTGCGCCGACCTGGGCATCGCCATCACCCTGTTCCAGCCGTTCCGCGACTTCGAGGGCTGCCGCCGCGACCGCCTGCAGAAGAACCTCGACCGCGCCGAGCGCAAGTTCGACCTGATGCAGGAACTGGGCACCGACCTGGTGCTGGTCTGCAGCAACGTGGCGGCGGATTCGCTGGGCGACGAGCAGATTCTCGTCGACGACCTCCGCCGGCTGGCCGAACGCGCCGGCGCGCGCGGCCTGCGCATCGGCTACGAGGCGCTCGCCTGGGGCCGCCATGTGAACACCTGGCAGCAGGTCTGGGACATCGTCCGCCAGGCCGACCATGCCGCCCTCGGCGTGCTGCTGGACAGCTTCCACACCCTGTCGATCAAGGGCGATCCCAGCGGTTTCGCCGAGATTCCCGGGGAGAAGATCTTCTTCGTGCAGATGGCCGACGCGCCGATCCTGGCCATGGACGTGCTGGAGTGGAGCCGGCACTTCCGCTGCTTCCCGGGGCAGGGCGAGTTCGACCTGCCGGGCTTCCTCGCGCCGATCCTGAAGAGCGGCTACCGGGGGCCGCTGTCGCTGGAAATCTTCAACGACGGCTTCCGCGCCGCGCCGACCCGCTCCAACGCCGCCGACGGCCTGCGCTCGCTGCTCTACCTGGAGGAGAAGACCCGCAAGCTGCTGGAGAAGGAAGCGGCGCCGGTCGACACCGGCATCCTCTTCGCGCCGCCGCCGGCCAGCCGCTACGACGGTGTGGAGTTCCTCGAATTCGCCGTCGACGAGGAGCAGGGCGCGCGCCTCGCCGGCTGGCTGGAAAAGCTCGGCTTCGCCCGCGCCGGCCAGCACCGCTCCAAGGAAGTCAGCCTGCTGCGCCAGGGCGACATCAACATCGTGCTGAATGCCGAGCCGTACTCCTTCGCCCACAACTTCTTCGAGGCCCACGGCCCGTCGCTGTGCGCCACCGCGCTGCGGGTGCGCGACGGCGGCAGCGCCCTGGAGCGCGCCCAGGCGTTCGGCGCGCAGCCGTTCCGCGGCCTGGTCGGCCCCAACGAACGCGAGATTCCCGCCGTGCGCGCGCCGGACGGCAGCCTGATCTACCTGGTGGAGGAACGCGAGCCGGGCCAGACCATCTACGACAGCGACTTCGTCCTCGACCCGCAGGCCGCGCCCGCCGGCAACCTGCAGCGCATCGACCACATGGCCATGGCGCTGCCGGCGGACAGCCTCGACAGCTGGGTGCTGTTCTACAAGAGCGTGCTGGACTTCGAGGCCGACGACGAGGTGGTGCTGCCCGATCCCTACGGCCTGGTGAAGAGCCGGGCGATCCGCAGCCGCTGCAGCAGCGTCCGCCTGCCGCTGAACATCTCGGAGAACCGCAACACGGCGATCTCCCACGCGCTGTCCAGCTATCGCGGCTCCGGCGTGCACCACATCGCCTTCGCCTGCGAGGACATCTTCGCCGAGGTCGCCCGGGCCAAGGAGGCCGGCGTGCCGCTGCTGGAAATCCCGCTCAACTACTACGACGACCTTGCCGCGCGTTTCGACTTCGACGACGAGTTCCTCAGCGAGCTGGCCTACTACAACGTGCTGTACGACCGCGACGCCCAGGGCGGCGAGCTGTTCCACGTCTACAGCGAGCCGTTCGAGGGGCGCTTCTTCTTCGAGATCATCCAGCGCCGCAACGGCTACGTCGGCTATGGCGCGGCCAACGTCGCCGTGCGCCTGGCGGCCATGGCCAAGGCGCGCAGCGGCGCGACGCGGCCGGCCAGGCTGTGATCCGGACCGGCCGCGGCCTTCCTTCGGGCTGCGGCCGGTCCCATAATCGCCAGACCTTGCCGCTGGCTGTGAGTCCTGTATGTCGAATCTCCCCGAAACCCTTGCCGAACCCGTCGCCCCGCAACGCAAGGGCCGCAAGAACAACCCGGAAAAGACCCGCGAGGACATCCTCCAGGCGGCGATCACCGAATTCGTCCAGGAGGGGCTGTCCGGCGCGCGGGTGGACTCCATCGCCGAGCGCACCCACACCTCCAAGCGGATGATCTACTACTACTTCGGCAGCAAGGAGCAGCTCTACGTCGAGGTGCTGGAGAAGCTCTACGGCGACATCCGCCGCACCGAGAGCCAGCTGCACCTGGCCGAGCTGGAGCCGCGCGAGGCGATCCGCCGCACGGTGGAATTCGCCTTCGACCACCATGACCGCAACGTCGACTTCGTGCGCATCGTCAGCATCGAGAACATCCACCACGGCGAGTACGTCAAGCAGTCCAACGCGATCCGCTCGATGAGCAACACCATGCTGCACTCCCTCGCCGAAATCCTCCGCCGCGGCGAGGCGGAGGGCCTGTTCCGCGGCGGCCTCGACCCGCTCGACGTGCACCTGCTGATCAGCTCCTTCTGCTTCTACCGGGTGTCGAACCGCCACACCTTCGGCGAGATCTTCCAGACCGACCTGTCGGACGAACAGGCCAAGGCGCGCCACAAGCAGATGATCTGCGAGGCGGTGCTGCGCTATATCCAGGCGTAAGCCTGCAGCGGGGATGGTGGATAACGCTGGCGCGTTATGCACCCTACGGGGCTGCACCTCGGCGTGGTGTAGGAGCGGGCCATGCCCGCGACATTCCGGCGCCGCCGAGATCACTCGCACAGCGCCTTCCCCGCCAGGTAGCCGAACGTCATCCCCGGCCCGAGGGTGATCCCGCCGCTCGGGTAATGTCCGCCCATCACGCTCTGCATGTCGTTGCCCACGGCGAACAGGCCGGGTATCGGCCGGTCCCCGTCATCCAGCACCCGCGCCGAGGCATCGGTGCGCAGGCCGGCGAAGGTGCCGAGGCTCCCTGGAACGAGTTTCACCGCATGGAACGGTCCGTGTTGCAGCGGCCGCAGCGACGGATTCGGCCCGTGCAGCGGTTCGCCCTGGGCCCGGTTGTAGGCCGAGACGCCACGCTGGAAGTCCGGGTCCTCGCCCCGTGCGGCATGCCGGTTGAAGCCTTCCACAGTGGCCTGCAGCTGCGCCGGGTCGATCCCGCAGCGCGCCGCCAGTTCCGCCAGGGTGCGGCCGCTGAACAGATAGCCGCGCCGTTCATGGAAGCCGGCAGGGAAGGGGAACGGCTTGGCCCAGCCGATGCCGTAGCGGCGCTGCGCCGGGTGGTCGCAGATCAGCCAGGCCTCGTGCGGCTCGCCTTCCGGCGTGGCGGCGAACAGCGCATTCATGAAGTCGTGGTAGCAGTCGGCCTCGTTGACGAAGCGCCGGCCGTCGCGGCGCACGGCGATGAAGCCGGGCTTGGCGCGGTCGACCAGGTGCGGGAAGTGGCCGAGGCTGCCGTCGTTGCGCGGCACCAGCGAGACCGGCGCCCAGGCCCCGGCGTGGGCCAGCGTCTCGCCGACGCGGGCGCCGACCTGTTCGCCCAGGCGCAGGCCGTCGCCGCTGTTTTCCTTCGGCGCGGCCGAGCGATGTTCGTGGCCGTTCGGCGCATGGGGCATCAGCCGGGCGATGCGCTGGCGGTCGTGGGGGAAGCCGCCGCAGGCCAGCACCACACCCCGCCGGGCATGAATTTCCCGGCCATCGCCGAGCTGCGCGCCGGTGATCCGTCCGTCCTGCAGCAGCCGTGCGACCGGCGCATCGGTGAGCAGGGTCACGCCGAGATCGAGGGCGCTGCGCAGCAGCCGCGCCACCAGGGCGTTGCCGTTGACCAGCTGCATGCCGCGGCGATGCAGCAGCAGGTCGCGGAAATGCCGCAGCAGGCGCCTGCCGACGTGCAGCGCGGCCTTCGGCGAGCGCGTGGCATTGAAGAAGGCGGCCATGTCCGCGCCGCCGGCGATGCCCATGCCGGCGAGGCTGACGATATCCAGCGGCGGCCGCAGTTTGTCGATCCATGGGCCGAGCAGGCGCCCGTCAAACGGCTGCGCGCACAGCGAGCGGCCACCTTGCGCGCTGCCATCGCCGTCGCGCATGTCGGGCATCTTCGAGCCGGAGAGGAACTGCACGGCGGTATGCCGCTGGAAGAACTCGATCATCTCCGGCCCATGGCGCAGGAAGGCGCGCTGGCGCTCGTCCAGCTCGGCGGCCCGCACCTGGGCGCACAGGTAGCGTTCCGGCGCGTCGCCGTCCTCGACTATGCCTTCGGCGATGGCCAGCGGATTGCGCGGAATCCACAGCCAGCCGCCCGACCAGGCGCTGGTGCCGCCGAGCTGGCTGGCCTTTTCCGCGACCATCACCTTCAGGCCGTGGTGCGCGGCGGTGACCGCGGCGGCCAGGCCGGAGGCGCCGGAGCCGATGACCAGGACGTCGCAGTGGAGGGTGTCGTGCATGCCGGTGACTCTGGTGGTTGGGTTTGCCCTCACCCCAGCCCTCTCCCGGAGGGATAGGGGGCGGCTCGGGATTGCGGGTCGGCATGCTGCTTCGCTTCATGCCAAACAGTCCTCTCTCCCTCTGGGAGAGGGGCTTTCACTGCAACGGCGAAAACCCCGTCGGGCGCATCAGCCGCGACTCCAGTTTCAGCACCGCGCCCAGCTCCCGGTTGCGCCGGGAGAATTCCGCCCAGCGTGGATCGGCGGCCATCGCCGCGCGGCGGGCGATGCGCTCGTCGAGGCTTTCGTAAGCCCAGATATGCACCACCTGGTTGGCCTCGCCGAACTCGGTGGTGAAGAAGCCGACCAGCTTGCCGAGATGCTCGGTCTGTACCTCCAGCGCGTGGCTCCGGTACAGGGCGAGCCAGTCGCCCAGCTTCAGCGGATCGATGGTGTAGGTTCTCAGTTCGTAGTACATGCGCGGGTCTCCGTGGGAATGGCCGGTGCCTGCAGGCGTTCGGCGATATGGCTGGCGGCGATCCAGCCGAAGGTCAGGGCGGGGCCGATGGTTATGCCGGGGCCGGGGTAGGTGCCGTCCATCAGCGAGTTCATGTCGTTGCCGGCGGCGTACAGGCCGGGGATCGGCGCGCCGCCGCGGTCGAGCACGTTGGCATTGGCGTCGGTGACCAGGCCGCGGGCCGAGCCGAGGTCGCCGGTGTGGATGCGGATGGCATAGAACGGCGCTTTCGCCAGCGGCGCCAGGCAGGGGTTGGGCTTGTGCTCGGGGTCGCCCATGTAGCGGTTGTAGCTGTTGCCGCCCTTGGCGAATTCGCGGTCGATGCCGTCGCGGGCGTCGGCGTTGAAGCGCTCCAGGGTCTGCCGCAGACCCTGCGGATCGACGCCGATGGCGCGGGCCAGGGCTTCCGGTGTGTCGGCGCGGTGCAGGTAGCCGGCCTCGATCAGCGCCGAGTTGTCCACCGGCTTCGGCCGCGCCAGGCCCAGGCCGTAACGGTTCAGCGCTTCGGCGTCGCAGATCAGCCAGACCGGTGAATTGCCGCTGGCGAACATGGTCTGGACGAAGTGGTGGTAGGAGTTGGATTCGTTGACGAAGCGCCGCCCGGCCCGGTTCACCGCGATCACGCCGGGCTTGGCGCGGTCGGTGACCAGGTGCGGGAAGCGCTCGGTTTCGCCGTTGGCATGGCGCAGCTCGGAAACCGGCGCCCAGAAGAAGTTCGCCGCCATGTCCTGGCCGCTGGCGGCGCCCACCGCTTCGCCGAGGCGCAGGGCGGCGCCGTCGTTGCTCGGCGGCGACATGGTCAGATGCGGCGCCTCGCTGGGCGGGCGGTTGGCCGCGGCGATGGCGCCGGCGGCGAACCCGCCCATGGCGCAGACCACGCCGCCGCGGGCGCGAATCCGCTGGCTGCGGCCGTCGCGCTTCACCACCACGCCGGTCACCGCGCCCTGCTCGACGATCAGCTCCTGCGCCTCGCTGTTCAGCCACAGCTCGGCGCCCTTGCCGAAGGCGCTGGTGGCGAGGCGGGCGATCAGCGCGTTGCCGGTGGTCAGGCGGGTGCCGCGATGGTGGGAGAGGCGGTCGAGGCCGTAGCGCGCCATCAGCTTGAGGCAATGCCAGAGCGACTTCGGCGAGCGGCGGAAGCTGAGGAAATGCTGGATGTCGACGCGATTGACCATCATCCCGCCGAACAGCAGCATCCCCGGCGGCGGCATCTTCAGGTCCCTGAAGCGTTCGCCGAGGTGGCGGCCGTCGTACTCGACCATCTCCAGCGCGCGGCCGGATTCGGTGGCGCCGGGCTCGTCCGGGTAGTAGTCCGGCGAATGCGGGCGCAGGGCGTAGCGTAGCTCGGTGTTGGCCTCCAGCCAGCGCAGCGCCTGGTGGCCGCGCTCGATGAAGGCATCCACCAGCTCGGGGTCGTAGCCGGCGCCGATGATGGTCTTCAGGTAGGTGCGCATGGCCTCCGGGGAGTCCTTGGCGCCGGCCGCGCGGGCCTGGTCGGTGCCGTATATCCAGGCCGCGCCGCCGGAGATCGCCGAGGTGCCGCCGAAGGTGTCGGCCTTTTCCACGACCAGCACCTTGAGGCCACGGCAGGCGGCGGTGGCGGCAGCGGCGAAACCGCCGGCGCCGCTGCCGAGGACGACCAGGTCGTACTCGCGCTGGGGTTGTTCGAAGTGGGTCATGGCGTCAGATCTCCAGCGGCGTGACGCCCATGAAGGCGCCGAGGTGGCCGAGCTGGGCGAAGGCCATTTCCGGGCCGGTCTGGATGGCGCAGCCGCGCTGGCGCGCCGCTTCCAGCAGCGGGGTGATTTCCGGCGAGGTGACCACGTCGGCGACCAGGGTGGAGGGCTGCAGGGTTTCCAGCAGCGCGGCCGGGAGCGGCAGTTCGCCGGTTCCACCCATGCCCACCGGCGAGGCGTTGACCAGCAGGTCGAAGCCTTCCAGCGAGCTGTACTGCGTGGCGATCTGCAGGGCGGGGAAGGCGTTGCCGAGCAGTTCGCCGAGGGCGCCGGCGCGCTCGGTGCCGGGGTCGGCGATCGTCAGCCGGCGGATACCGGCCTCGGCCAGCGCATAGGCGATGGCGCTGCCGACACCGCCGGCGCCGATCAGCAGCGCGCTCCTGTCGTCAGCCTGGAAGCCGTGCTTCTGCGTCGCGCCGAGGAAGCCTGCGCCGTCGACGTTGTCGCCCAGCAGGCGGCCATCGGCCTCGCGGCGGATCACGTTGACCGAGCGCAGCGCGGCGGCGCGGACGCTGAGGCCGTCGAGGCGCGTGGCGATGCTCTGCTTGTAGGGCACGGTGACCACGCATCCACGCAGGTTGCGCCAGCCGCGCAGGCTGTCGAGGAAGGCGTCGAGCGCGGTTTCCTGCATGTCGATGGGAAGCATCGCCAGGTTGCGGCCATTGTTGGTGAACCAGATGTTGAAGTTTTCCGGCGATTTCACCTGGGCGATGGGCGAACCGACGATGGCGACCAGTTCGGTTGAACCACGGATCATGCTGACCTCCGTTCTTGGCGTTGTTGTGGAGGCAAGGTTGACGCGGGTAGGGCAGGGCAACAACGCGGTTATCGGCTGTTTGATGCGATAATCGCAGTCATGAATCGGTAATCGCATCAATCGATAGAATTTCCCCCTGTAGGAGCGGGCCATGCCCGCGACAATCCAATCGGGGGCATGGCCCCTTCCTGCGAGTGAAATCCATGGACAAACCCGACATCCACCCCCGCGACCTGATCGCCGGCCTGCAGAAGGGCCTGGCGCTGATGCAGCTATTCAGCGCCGACCAGCCGCGCCTGAGCGTGCCGCAGGCGGCGAAACTGTCCGGGATGACGCCGAGCGCCACGCGGCGCTTCCTGCTGACCCTGGTGCACGAAGGCTTCGCCGAGACCGACAACCGCCATTACTGGCTGACGCCCAAGGCGCTGCGCATCGGCCAGGCCTACGTGGATTCAGCGCAGCTGCCGCGCATGCTGCGGCCGATCGTCGAGCAGGTGGCGCGGCAGACCCAGGAGCACGTCTCGGTGGGCACCCGCGACGGCGACGAGATCATCCACGTGGTGCGCAGCCGCTACAGCCACATCGCCTCGCTGTCGATCCGCCCCGGCTCGCGGGTGCCGATGTACTGCACCGCCGGTGGGCGGGTCTGGCTGGCGTCGCTGGACGAGGCGGAGCTGGACGCCTACTTCGCACGCAACCCGCCGCGCCCGCTCACGCCCTATACGCAGACCCACGTGGCGCGTCTGAAGGAAGAACTGCAGCGGGTGGCGGAGCAGGGCTTCAGCATCGTCGACCAGGAATACGAGATCGGCATGCGCGTGCTCGGCGTGCCGCTGCTGGACCGCGCCGGCCGCCTGAAGGCGACGCTGGCGATCACCACCCATGCCTCGCGGCTGAGCGTGGACGAGATGCGCCTGCGCTACCTGGCGCCGCTGTACGAGGCGCAGGCGTTGTTGAAGCCGGTGTTGGATTGAATGGCTGCGGCTTTTTGTAGGGGTTCGGTGCGTGGGCATCGAGCAATTACGTTCGCTGATCGCACTTTTTGCCCGGACTGGGCGGCGAACGCTTCATAATGTCCGCCGCCTTGCCATAGCGAGTTCCTCATGACCCTGCAGTTCCTTCTCGTCGCCTTGCCCGCCGTGCTGCTCACCGGGGTTTCCAAGGGTGGTTTCGGCGGCGCGCTGGGTGGGATCGCCGTGCCGCTGATGGCGCTGGCGATGCCGCCGACCCAGGCCGCGGCGATCATGCTGCCGATCCTGTGCATGGCGGACATCACCGGGCTGCGGCGTTTCTACGGCAAGTGGGATTCGCGCAACCTGAAGATCATGCTGCCCGGCGCCTTGCTGGGCGTGCTGATCGGCAGCCTGACCTTCGGCCTGCTCAGCGAGCGCTTCATCGGCCTGCTGATCGGTGCGATCGCCATCGGCTTCGTGCTGCTCAATGCCGTGGTTTCCCGCGCGGCGGCACAGCCGGCCCGGGCGGCGGTGGGCAAGGGCGTGGTGCTGTCCGGCGTCGCCGGCTTCACCAGCTTCGTCGCCCACGCCGGCGGCCCGCCGGTCCTGATGTACCTGCTGCCGCAGCAACTGGAGAAGATCCGCTACATCGCCACGGTGAACGTGTTCTTCCTGCTGACCAATGCGATCAAGCTGATTCCCTACGCGCTGCTCGGCCAGTTCAACTGGCACAACCTCGGCGCCAGCCTGATGCTCGCGCCCGTTGTGGTGGCGGGGGTATGGCTGGGCATCTGGCTGCAGGACAAGGTCAACCACACCTGGTTCTACCGCATCGCGCGGCTGGGGTTGCTGGTGACCGGGGTGCAGTTGCTGGTGCAGAACTGGCAGGGCTGAAAGGGTCGCGGGCATGGCCCGCTCCTACGGTAAAGCCCGGCACTGCCCCCTGTAGGAGCGGGCCATGCCCGCGACAGACGTCTATGCATTCATGCCATGGAAATGCGCCAGCATCCGCCCCGCATCGGCCGGCGCGCCGCTGAACAGTTCGAACGCCTTGACCGCCTGGAACACCGCCATGTTGCCGCCGTCCAGCGTGCGGCAGCCGAGGGCGCGGGCGTGGCGGAGGAGTTCGGTTTCCAGCGGGAAATAGATGATCTCGGCGACCCACAGGCCGGCGTGCAGCAGCTCCGGCGGCAGCGGCGTGCCCGGCAGCTTGGCCATGCCCACCGGGGTGGTGTTGACCAGGCCGTCGGCTTCCTGCATCTCGCCGGGCAGGTCCAGGCCGACCCGGGCGCGGCCGTCGCCGAAGTGGGCGTTGAGGTTGTCCACCAGGCCCTGGGCGCGCGTGGGGTCGACTTCGAAGATGGTCAGCACTTCGACACCCTCGCTGAGCAGCGCATGGGCCACCGCCGCACCGGCGCCACCGGCGCCCATCTGCACCACGCGGCGCCGCGAGACGTCCGGCAGGCCGCGCCGGAAGCCTTCGGCGAAGCCCAGGCAGTCGGTGTTGTGGCCGATGCGCTTGCCGTTCTCCAGCACCACGGTGTTCACCGCGCCGATGCCGCGCGCTTCGTCCGACAGTTCGTCGAGCAGCGGGATCACCGCCTGCTTGCAGGGGAAGGTGATGTTCAGCCCGGTGAAGCCCATGCGCTCGGCGGCGCCGAGCAGGTCCGGCAGGGCGGCGCTGTCGAGCTTGAGCTGGTCGAGGTCGATCAGGCGGTACAGGTAGCGGATGCCCTGGGCGTCGCCTTCGCGTTCGTGCAGGGCGGGGGTGCGCGAGGCCTGGATGCCGGCGCCGATCAGGCCGGCGAGTACGGAGGTTTTCTTCTCGGTCATGACGTCAGGCCTGCAGCAGGTGGGCGAAGTGTTCGAGGGCCAGGCGATAGCCGTTGGAGCCGAAACCGGCCATGACGCCGACGGCGACCGGGGAGACGAAGGAGTGGTGACGGAACTCCTCGCGCTTGTGCACGTTGGACAGGTGCACCTCGATCACCGGCAGCTCCACCGCGGCCAGGGCGTCGCGGATCGCCACCGAGGTGTGGGTCCAGGCCGCCGGGTTGATGACGATGCCGGCGCAACGGCCACGCGCCTGGTGGATCCAGTCGATCAACTGGCCCTCGTGGTTGGTCTGGCGGAATTCCACTTCCAGCCCGAGGCCCGCCGCAGTGCGCTGGCAGAGGGCTTCGACGTCGGCGAGGGTTTCGTGGCCGTAGGTGGCCGGCTCGCGGGTGCCGAGCAGGTTGAGGTTGGGGCCGTTGAGGATGAGGATCGGCAGGGTCATTTCGCAGGGTCTCTTGTTCGTATGGGACCTCGCCCGGATAGGGCGTGGGGTGCGTACCTGCAAAATGTACCGTTTAGTTACTTTCGTCAATCGACCCTGGGAGCCAGGGTTTGGCCGGCCTGCGCAAGCCGCCCGGAAAGCCTTGTGGGGCAAGGCCTTCAGCGGTTCTGGAACATGCAGGAAAGTGTTCGCTAATCGAACGGCGTCGCCTTCATCCGCGCATTGCGCGAAAATGCGCCATCCCTATCGACCAGGATTGCCCATGGACGCCGTGAAGCCCGCCATCATCCGAGAAACATTCCCCGTCGGTCCGCTGCAGTGCAACTGCACCCTGATCGGCGACCCGCTGACGAAGAAAGCCATGGTCGTCGATCCGGGCGGCGACCCGGACCTGATCATGGCGCGGCTGGAGAAGCACGGGCTGAAGCTGGTGAGCATCGTCCACACCCATGCGCACCTCGACCACTTCCTCGCCTCCGGCGAGATGAAGAAGCGCACCGGCGCCAGCCTGCACCTGCACAAGGACGACCAGTTCCTCTGGGACGCCCTGGAAATGCAGTGCAACATGTTCGGCATTCCCTACAAGCCGGTGCCGGCGCCGGACCAGTGGCTGCAGGACGACGAGGAGCTGGCCTGCGGCTGCGGCGTGGCGCTGCACACGCCGGGGCATACGCCGGGCTCGATGAGCTTCTGGTTCCCCGAGGCGAAACTGCTAATCGCCGGCGACACCCTGTTCTTCCGTGGCATTGGCCGCACCGACCTGTGGGGCGGCGACTACGCCACCATCGAGCGCTCGATCAGGCAGCGCCTGTACACGCTGGACGAGGACGCGGCGGTTGTCACCGGTCATGGCCCGGAGACTTGCCTGGGTGATGAAATGCGCGAGAATCCCTTCGTCAGGGCCTGATGGCAAATTGCATCGGGGCAGGGAATTTTCTCCCGCTTCGATGATCCAATGGCCGATTCCGGGGCCGCAGCCGCGTCGTGCCGCAGCCCCGTGGCAGGTTCCAAGCAAAACCGCCCGCCAGGGCGAATCCTTCCTCCAAGGAGTTTTCCTTCATGTTTACCGCACGTCGTCTGTCCATGGTCGCGGCCGTCACCGCATTTGCCCTCATGGCCGGTTGCGCCTCGCAGAATCCCTACGACCCCAACACCCAGGCTCCGGCCGAGGGTGGCGTGAGCAAGACCGCCAAGTACGGCGCGCTGGGCGCACTGGCCGGCGCCGTCGCCGGTGCCGCCATCGACCATGACAACCGTGGCAAGGGTGCGCTGATCGGCGCCGCCGCGGTCGGCGCCGCCGCCGCGGGCTACGGCTACTACGCCGACAAGCAGGAAGCCGAACTGCGTCGGCAGATGCAGGGCACCGGCGTGCAGGTCGAGCGCCAGGGCGACGACATCAAGCTGATCATGCCGGGCAACATCACCTTCGCCACCGACTCGGCGAACATCGCGCCGTCCTTCTACAGCCCGCTGAACAACCTGGCGAACTCCTTCAAGCAGTTCAACCAGAACAGCATCGAGATCGTCGGCTACACCGACAGCACCGGCAGCCGCCAGCACAACATGGACCTGTCCCAGCGTCGTGCGCAGAGCGTCGCCACCTACCTGACCTCCCAGGGCGTCGATGCCACCCGCGTCTCCACCCGCGGCATGGGCCCGGACCAGCCGGTCGCCAGCAACTCCACCGCCGACGGCCGCGCCCAGAACCGTCGCGTGGAAGTGAACCTGCGCGCGCTGCCAGGTGCCCAGGGCACTACCGTGCAGTAAGCGACCGTTGCAATGACGAAGAAACCCGCCGATTGGCGGGTTTCTTCGTTTTGGGGCAGATGGCGGGTTACGGGGGAATACACGCGTAGGGTGGATCACGCTCCATCGATCCACCATGGCCGCGCATGCGGCCCTCGGGATGGTGGATGGAAGAGCGCCATCCACCCTACGTTTCGCTGACCCCCTTGTGTTCCGCGGGCGGGTGCAACCCGCCACTTGCGGCTCCCGTGTCAGGCCTGCGCTCCGGCGGGGAAATCACGGCGCAGCTGCACCAGCAACTGGTCCTTGCGCTCCCACAACTGGTTGACCCACTGCTGGAACTCCAGGCGGTAGGCCTCGTCCTGGTCGTAGCTGCGGCCGAGGAACTGGCGCGGGATTTCCAGTTCCTCGAAGCGCACCACCACGTTCTTCAGCTTGCCGGACAGCAGGCACCAGAAGGTCGGCGCGCCGTCCGGATAGTGGATGGTGACGTTGACCAGGGTGCGCAGCTGTTCGCCCATGGCGTCGAGGACGAAGGCGATGCCGCCGGCCT
Organism: Pseudomonas jinjuensis; assembly: GCF_900103845.1. Taxonomy (GTDB): domain Bacteria; phylum Pseudomonadota; class Gammaproteobacteria; order Pseudomonadales; family Pseudomonadaceae; genus Pseudomonas; species Pseudomonas jinjuensis. The sequence goes on along the minus strand of NZ_FNIJ01000008.1, from coordinate 136,557 downwards.
TGGGCTTGAGCAGGGTGTCGAACGGCGACTGCTGCTGGTCGTGCTTGGCGCGGGTGAAGCGGGTGCCTTCGAGGAAGTTGAACACCGCCACCGGGATGCGCCTGAACTTGTCGCAGGCCTTGCGCGTGGTGGCGAGGTCCTGGCCCTGCTTCTCCGGGTGCCTGGCCAGATAGGCCTTGCTGTAGCGCTTCATGAAGGGGAAATCCAGCGCCCACCAGCACAGGCCGATGATGGGCACCCAGATCAGTTCCTGCTTGAGGAAGAAGCGCAGCAGCGGGATGCGCCGGTTGAGCTGGTACTGCAGGACGAGGATGTCGACCCAGCTCTGGTGATTGCTGGTCACCAGGTACGAGTGGCCGTACTGCAGTCCCTGCAGGCCCTGGACGTTCCAGCGGGTGCCCTGCACCAGGTTCATCCAGAACTTGTTGCAGCCGATCCAGCCTTCGGCGATCAGGCTCATGATCCTGCTGCACAGGCGCTGGGCCGGGGCGAAGGGCAGGAGCAGCTTGACCAGCGTCATCGAGAACAGCAGCAGGGCCCAGAACACGGTGCTGAGGAACAGCAGCAGGCTGGCCAGCACACCGCGAACGGCAGGGGGAAGAAAGCTCAACATCGAGGAGTCCTTGTACGTGAACGCCCGGACGGGCCGGGCGCGTGGTTGCGGCACATCCTCGTGCCCGGGAGCGATCAGCCCCTGTCTTCCCTGACGCTGTCTGCCTGGATCGCGGTGAGGGCGATGGTGTAGACGATGTCCTCCACCAGCGCGCCGCGCGACAGGTCGTTCACCGGTTTGCGCAGGCCCTGCAGCATCGGGCCGATGCTGATGCAGTCGGCGCTGCGCTGCACCGCCTTGTAGGTGGTGTTGCCGGTGTTCAGGTCGGGGAACACGAACACCGTGGCGCGTCCGGCCACCGGGCTCTCCGGGGCCTTCTGCCGGCCCACGTCGGCGATGGCGGCGGCATCATACTGCAAGGGTCCGTCGATCAACAGATCGGGGCGTTTTTCCCGCGCGATGCGCGTCGCTTCCCGCACTTTATCGACATCTGCGCCGGTTCCGGATTCGCCGGTGGAGTAGCTGATCATCGCCACCCGCGGCGGGATGCCGAAGGCCAGGGCGGAGTCGGCGCTCTGCAGGGCGATGTCGGCCAGTTCGCTGGCGCTGGGATCGGGATTCACCGCGCAGTCGCCATAGACCACCACCTGGTCCGGCAGCAGCATGAAGAACACCGACGACACCAGCTTGTAGCCGGGCGCGTTGCGGATCAGCTGCAGCGCCGGGCGGATGGTGTTGGCGGTGGTGTGGATGGCGCCGGAGACCAGCCCGTCGACCTCGTCGAGGGCGAGCATCATGGTGCCGAGCACCACGTTGTCCTCCAGCTGCTGTTCGGCCATCGGCGCGTTGAGGTTCTTGCCCTTGCGCAGGCCGCACATCGGCTCGACGTAGCGGCTGCGCACCAGGTCCGGGTCGATGATCTCCAGGTCTTCCGGCAGCTCCATGCCGAGCATCTGCGCCACCGCCTGGACGTCGTCCGGCTTGGCCAGCAGCACGCAGCGGGCGATGTTGCGCGCATGGCAGATCACCGCCGCCTGCACGGTGCGTGGCTCGCTGCCCTCGGGCAGGACGATGCGCTTGTTCGCCTTGCTCGCCCGCTGCGTCAGCTGGTAGCGGAACACCGGCGGCGACAGGCGCAGTTCCTGGGGTTCGCCGCAGCGCTGCTTGAGCCATTCGAAATCGATGTGGCCGGCGACGTACTCGGTGACCAGTTCCGCGCGCTCGCGGTCGTCCACCGGGATTTCCTTGTTCATCTGGCTGAGGTTGCCGGCGGTGTCGAACGAGCCGGTGCCGACCATCAGCACCGGCAGGCCGCCGTGGAAGGCGCTGCGGCAGAGTTCCATGATCCGCGGGTCGGGCATCAGGTCGCTGCACAGCAGCAGGCCGGCCAGCGGCACGCCGTTCATCGCCGCCAGGCTGGCGGAGAGGATGATGTCGTAGCGGTCGCCGGGGGTCACCACCAGCACGCCGGGCTTGAGCAGGTGCGCGGTATTCGGCGCCGAGGGCGCGCAGAGGATGATCTTCTGCACCCGCCGCTGTTCGTAGTCGCCGGCGTTGAGCACGCGGGCGCCGAGCAGGTCGGCGACGTCGCGGGTGCGCGGGGCGTTCAGTTCGTTCTGCCAGGGAATGCAGCCGAGCAGGCGGAACTCGCTGTCGCGCATCAGCGGCGACTGTTCCTGCAGGCGCCGGGCGAAATCCCTGGCGGCGGCTTCGCTGTCCAGCGGCTGGCCTTCGGCGTCGGCGGCGCGCACCTTGTTGACGATCACCCCGAGCAGCTTGGGATCGCGCGGGCCGCCGAACAGGTGGGCGAGGATCTCGATGCGGTCGGACAGTTCGGAAACCGATTCGCTTTCCGGCGCCGAGACCAGGATCACCTCGGCGTCGAAGCTCTTCGCCATGTGCGAGTTGATCCGCGCGGCATAGCTGACCTGCGGGGTCGGCACCATGCCCTCGACGATCATCACGTCCTTGTCTTCGGCGGCCTTGTGGAACAGCGAGATGATCTCTTCCAGCAGTTCGTCGAGCTGGCCTTCGCCGAGCATGCGCTCGACCTTGCCCAGCGACAGCGGCTTCGGTGCGTCGAGGCCGTGGGTGCGGGCGACCAGTTCGCTGGAGCGCTCCGGGCCCTCGTCGCCGGGGTGCGGCTGGGCGATCGGCTTGTAGAAACCGACCTTCAGGCCGGCGCGCTGCAGGGCGCGGATCAGGCCCAGGCTGGCGGAAGTGAGGCCGACGCCGAAACCGGTCGGGGCGATGAAAAACGTGTGCATCCGGGCTCCTTTTTAGAACCTTGATCGGGATTGCTGCGCAAGTGACGGATGACCGCCCTCGTGAGGCGGGGCGCAGGCGGACGGGCGATATTCAGTCGAGTATGGCCAGCGTGTCGAGAGCTATCTGGAGTTCCTCGTTGGTCGGGATCACCAGCACCCGCGGATGGCCCGCGGCGTGGATCGGCCCGCCGACGCCGCGCACGCAATGGGCGTTGGCCTCGCTGTCCAGCTCCAGGTTCAGCAGGTGCAGGTGGGCGACGGTCTTGTTGCGCACCAGCGCCGAGTTCTCGCCGATACCGCCGGTGAAGATCAGGCCGTCGAGACGGGGCAGGGCGCAGCTCATCGCCGCCAGCGACTTGGCCAGCCGGTAGCAGTACACCTCGATCGCCAGCGCGGCGCCGGGGTGGCCCTGTTCACGGGCCTGCTCCAGGGTGCGCATGTCGTTGGACAGCCCGGAGAGGCCGAGCAGGCCGCTCTCGTTGTTGAGCATGTCGTCGATGCGCTCCAGGCTCCAGCCGAGGGTGCGCGCCAGGTGGCTGTGCAGGTTCGGATCTACGTCGCCGCTGCGGGTGCCCATCATCAGGCCTTCCAGCGGGGTCAGGCCCATGCTGGTATCGCGGCTCTGGCCGTTGACGATGGCGCAGGTGGAGCTGCCGTTGCCGAGGTGCGCGGACAGCCAGTTGCTGTCGCCGACTGCGAGGCCGGACATCTCCGCCGCCTCGTGGCTGACGTAGCGGTGGCTGGTGCCGTGGAAGCCGTAGCGGCGCACGTGCTGCTCGCGGTACAGGCTGTCCGGCAGGGCGTAGCGGTAGGCGTGCTCCGGCAGGCTCTGGTGGAAGGCGGTGTCGAACACGGCGACGTTCGGCAGCGCAGGGTAGAGCGCCATGGCCGCTTCGATGCCGAGCAGGTTGGCCGGGTTGTGCAGCGGCGCCAGGGGCGCGGTGTCGCGGATCGCCTCGATCACCTCGGCATCGAGCCGGGTGGCATGGGTGAAGCGTTCGCCGCCATGCACCACGCGGTGGCCGATGGCGTGCAGCTCGCCCTGGGCGGCGCCGGAGACCAGCGGCAGCAGGCTGGCGAGGGCGGCGCGGTGATCGCCGCCGGACAGCGACTGGCTGTCGTTGCGGCCGTTCTGCTGCCAGTGCAGGACCGCGTTTGGCGTTCCCAGGCGCTCGGCCAGTCCGTGCAGGACGAAGTCCCGCCGGCCTTCGCGCACCAGGGCGAACTTGATCGATGAACTACCGCAATTGATTACCAGGATGTTGCGCGATGGCATGCCTTACTCCTTGTCTTCCCTGGCGCACCAGCCGCAGGGGAAGGGGTGGCCGATGCGGCGGTGCCGTTGTTCCTCGTCGAGCACCCAGGCGCGCAATTGCCAGGGCGGCTGGTGGCGCAGGTGCTGGGTATGACCGCAGGACAAGACTGCCACCCAGTGGCCATCCTCGTCCTGATGAAAGTCAAGCAGCCGCGGGAGCCCGGCGCAGGGCCGTCCGTCCGCCGTCGGGTCGCATTCATCCCCGGCCAGGCGTACACTTGCGCGTTCATCTTCTTTATTAGAAAGGTTTCGTACCATGCAGATCGCGGCCAACAAGGCGGTTTCCATCGACTATACCCTGACCAACGACGCAGGTGAGGTCATCGACAGTTCCGCCGGCGGCGCGCCGCTGGTCTACCTGCAGGGTGCCGGCAACATCATCGTCGGTCTGGAAAAGGCCCTGGAAGGCAAGCAGGTCGGCGACGAGCTGGACGTCATCATCGAGCCGGAAGAAGCCTACGGCGAGTACAGCGCCGAGCTGGTCGCCACCCTGAGCCGCGAGATGTTCGAAGGCGTGGACGAGCTGGAAGTCGGCATGCAGTTCCATGCTTCCGCTCCGAACGGCGGCATGCAGATCGTCACCATCCGCGACATCGACGGCGACGACGTGACCGTCGACGGCAACCACCCGCTGGCCGGCCAGCGCCTGAACTTCAAGGTCAAGGTGGTCAACGTGCGCGACGCTTCCGCGGAAGAGATCGCCCACGGCCACATCCACGGCGAAGGCGGTCATCACCACTGATGACGGTGCCGCCGCGGGTACGCCCGCGGCGAAGCTGCTAGGCTGTTCATGGGAAAGGCGCTTTCGGGCGCCTTTTTCACGCTAGGGCTTTTTTCCCGAACCGATTGGGATGCGTCGTGAACGGACGCCTTGTCCGCCGCGGTGCGCGGCACACCGTGCCGTCTCGTCAAGGAGTAATCCATGAGCGCTTTTCACGATCTGACTCTCCATGGCCTCGATGGCCAGGATCTGCCGCTGGCGCCTCTCAAGGGGAAGGTGGTGCTGGTGGTGAACGTCGCTTCCAAATGCGGGCTGACGCCGCAGTACGCGGGGTTGGAGAACCTCTACCAGCAGTACCGCGACAAGGGCTTCGTGGTGCTCGGCCTGCCGTGCAACCAGTTCGCCGGACAGGAGCCGGGCAGCGAGGCGGACATCCAGTCGTTCTGTTCGCTGAACTACGGCGTCAGCTTCCCGATGAGCGGCAAGATCGAGGTCAACGGGTCGGAACGCCACCCGCTGTATCGCCTGCTCGCCGGCGAGGGCGCGGAGTTCCCCGGCGACATCACCTGGAACTTCGAGAAATTCCTCCTCGGCCCCGACGGCCGCGTGCTGGCGCGCTTCAGCCCGCGGACACCGCCGGAAGACCCGGCGCTGGTGCAGGCCATCGAGAAGGCGCTCGGCTGAACGGGCGAATCCCGCGGAGATACCGGAGGAGCAGGGCACAAGCGCCAATCCCTCCGGCATTTCCGTAATTCCCTTGTCCGCCCCGCCGGGCGGCGGCTTAATCGGGCTCTTGTCCAAGGAGCCCCCGAATGAACAGTTTCGTTTCCGACACCTCCTGCCAGCCGGCGACCCACGAGGCGCTGCGCGCGCTGATCGAGCAGCGCCGGTCGGTGCGTCGCTTCACGTCCGAGGCGGTGCCCGACGAAGTGATCCGCGACTGCCTGGAGATGGCTGTTCTCGCGCCCAGCTCCTGCAACCTGCAACCCTGGAGCTTCCAGGTGATCCGCGATCCGCAGCTGCGCGAGCGGCTGCATCCGGTGTGCCTGAAGCAGAATGCGGCGAAGGCTCCGCTGCTGATCGCCGTGCTGGCGCGGCCAGACACCTGGCGCGAGGCCTGTGACAACGTGCTGAAGTACTGGCCGCAGGAAAAGGTCCCGGAAATCACCCGCGCTTTCTATTCCGGCAGGGCGCAGTTCCAGTACAACCAGGGGCCGCTGGGCCTGCTCGGGCTGGTCAAGCGCCAACTGGTGCGCCTCAAGGGTCTGCGCACGCCGCTGATGCGCACCCCCAACAGCAAGGCGCAGATGCGCACCTGGGCGGTCAAATCCACCGCGCTGGCGGCGGCCAACCTGATGCTGGCGTTCCAGAGCCACGGCTATGCCACCTGCCCGATGGAAGGCTTCGACGAGGTGCGCCTGCGCCAGGTGCTGGACATCCCCCGCGAGGCCATCCCGGTCATGATCCTGGCGGTCGGCCGGATGGGCGAGAAGGGCATCTACAACCCGCGCCTGCGCTTCCCGCTGGAGCAGCACGTCAGCTGGTTGTAAGTCTTTTCGCCATCCCCGCGAACGCGGGGACCCAATGAAAGGCATCACGCCCGATCATCCGCGTCAATGATGCTGGGCGGGCGAGACGACCGGTCATATCCTGCCGGCCCTGCCCGGCGTCCGATCGCCTGACCGTCCTGAGTGGAGACTGCAAATGAGTGCACCCGTCGAGGCCCTGTTCGAGCCGTTCCAGCTCGGCAACCTGCAACTGCCGACCCGCGTGGTGATGGCGCCGATGACCCGCAACCTGTGCCCGGGCAGCGTGCCGCACGCGCAGATGGTCGAGTACTACCGGCGCCGCGCGGCGGCCGGGGTCGGCCTGATCATCACCGAGGGCACCACCGTCGGGCACCAGGCTGCCAACGGCTATCCGGACGTGCCGCAGTTCCATGGCGAAGAGGCCCTGGCCGGCTGGAAGCAGGTGGTCGACGCCGTGCACGCCGAGGGCGGGCGGATCGTCCCGCAGCTGTGGCACGTCGGCGCGGTGCGCCGGCTGGGTACTGAGCCCGACCCGGGCGTTCCGGGCTACGGCCCGAGCGGCAAGGTCAAGGACGGCAAGGTGCTGGTCCACGAGATGACCCACGAGGACATCCGCGACGTCATCGCCGCCTTCGCCCAGGCCGCCCGCGACGCCAGGGCCATCGGCATGGACGGCGTGGAGATCCACGGCGCCCACGGCTACCTGATCGACCAGTTCTTCTGGGACGGCAGCAACAGGCGCACCGACGAGTACGGCGGCAGCCTGGCCAACCGCTCGCGCTTCGCCATCGAGCTGATCCGCGCGGTGCGCGAGGCGGTCGGCCCGGACTTCCCGATCATCTTCCGCTACTCGCAGTGGAAGCAGCAGGACTACAGCGCGCGGCTGGTGGAAACCCCGGAAGCCCTGGGCGAATTCCTCAAACCGCTGTCCGAGGCCGGCGTCGACATCTTCCACTGCTCGACCCGCCGCTTCTGGATTGCCGAGTTCGAAGGCTCCGACCTCAACCTGGCCGGCTGGACGCGCAAGCTCACCGGCAAGCCGACCATTACCGTCGGCAACGTCGGCCTGGATGGCAGCGAGTTCCAGGCGTTCTTCACCAGGACCGACGAAGTCGCCCAGCCGTCCGGCATCGACGGTCTGCTGGAGCGTCTGAACAGGCAGGAGTTCGATCTCGTCGCCGTGGGCCGCGCCCTGCTGGTGGATGCCGACTGGGCGCTGAAGGTGCGAGCCGGCCGCCTGCAGGACATCAAGCCGTTCAGCCGCGCGGCGCTGGCCTCGCTGGCCTGATCTCCCCGCTTGCCCCGGTCCTCGTCCTTGCGGGCGGAGATCGGGCATCCCCGCAACTCGCAGAGAAAACTCCCGCCGCGCTACAAAAAATTTCCGAAACCTGTGGGCCGGTTTGCTGACAGATTGGGCGGAAAAGTGCATTGTACGCCGCGATCACACAACAATAGGCCGCTAAAAGGCCAGACCAGAGGAGTACGCCATGCGAGTTGGCCTGGTTGTCGATGCCACCTGCGACCTGCCCCCCGAATTTCTTGCCGCCCACGACATCCGCATCCTGCCCATCGGCATCCGTCTCGGTGAACGCCGCATCGTCGATGCGCGCGACGTCGAAGCCACCGCGCGCTTCTACGCCGAGGAACTGCCCTCGGTAGGGCCGGACGACGCCAGCGTGCCGCTGTCCGCGGCCGAGACCCAGAACTGGTTCCTCGACGAGCTGGTCACCGATTTCGACTACGTGATCTGCCTGACCGTGACCCGCCAGCGCAGCCCGATCTTCGAGAACGCCACCCAGGCCTCCTTCGGCCTGCTGCAGAACTACCACGAGCGGCGCAACGCGGCCGGCATCGGCGGCCCCTTCACCCTGCGCGTGATCGACAGCCGCAGCGTGTTCGGCGGCCTCGGCGTGCTGGCCGCCGAAGGCGCGCGGCTGCTGGCCGAAGGCGGCCACCCGAACGCCGTGCGCACCCGCCTGGAAGAACTCAGCCACCAGCTCTGTACCTTCGTCATCGCCGACGATCTCGGCCACGTGCGCCGCCGCGGCTTCCAGAAGGGCGAGCGCAACAAGCTCAGCGACCGCCTGCGCGGCGCCTTCCTCGGCATCGGCTCGATGCTCGACATGAAACCGGTACTGAGCCTGGTGCAGGGCGAGGACAAGCCGGTGTCGGTATCGCCGAGCTACGAGAAATCCGCCGAGCGCCTGCTGGCCTTCGCCACGGCACGGGTGGAAGCCGGCGAGCTGCTGGCGCCGCACATGTGCCTGAGCTACGCCGGCGATCCCTCGGCGCTGCGCGACCTGCCCGGTTTCGCCGCCCTGGAGGCGAGCTGCCGGGCGAAAGGCATCCAGGTACACCTGGCGATGCTCAGCCCCACCGGCGGAATCAACCTCGGCGCCGGCGCCATGAGCATCGGCTTCGCCGCGCCGCCGGTTCCTTTCAACTGAAGAACAGGGCGCTCAGCGCTGCGTGCTGAGCGCCTTATCCCCACCCTCGCGCACCCAGAACAGCGTCGCCCCTGCCACGGCGGCGGGCATCACCAGCAGGTTCACCACCGGGACCAGCAGCGCCAGGTAGGTCACCCCGCCGAAGCCCATGCACGACCAGCGCTTGCTGCGCAGCCAGGCGAGCATCTCGTTCCAGCCGAGCTTGTGGTTGTCCGCCGGGTAGTCGATGTACTGCACGGCCATCATCCATACGCCGAACAGCAGCCACAGCGGCGCGGCGATGATGTTCAGGCCGGGGATCAGGGAGAGGACGAACAGGCCGATGGCGCGCGGCAGGAAGTAGGCCAGCTTGCGCAGTTCGCGGCCGACCGTGCGCGGCACCATGGCGGCCAGTTCGCCCCAGCTGAATTCGGGGAAGTTGTCCTGGCCGCGTACCACCACCTCGACCTTTTCCGCGAGGAAGCCGTTGAACGGCGCGGCGATGAGGTTGGCCACCAGGGTGAAGGTGAAGAACAGGATCAGCAGCACCAGCGCCACGAACAGCGGCCAGAGGATGAATTCGAGGAAGCTCAGCCAGCTCGGCAGGCTGGGCATCAGATGGTCCACCCAGCCGCCGAATTCGCTGACGGCGAAGCCGATCAGGCCGGCGAAGATCAGGATGTTCACGGTCAGCGGCAGCAGGACGAACAGGCGCAGGTTGGGGCGCAGCATCAGTTTCAGGCCTTCGCCGAGGTATTGCGGGCCGTGCAGGGTCGACATGGGCATCTCCATCGGTGTGCAGTCGGCGACCTTAGCAGACGTGGCGCGGCTCCCGCGAGCGGGCTGTTTTGCCGGGTGTGTTGCGCGCTCAGCCGGACGTTTCGGAATACAGGCAGCAGGCGTTGCGCTGGCGCTTGGCCGCATACATGGCCTGGTCCGCCGCGCGGGTGAGGGCTTCCGGGTCCTGGGCATCCCGGGGGGCGAGGGCGATGCCGATGCTCGGCGTGATGTAGTCGATCGAGCGGGTGCCGAATTCGTAGGGTTCGCCGAGCACGCCCAGCAGACGGCTGGCGATCTGCAGCGCATGGGTAGCGTCGGCATTGGCGAGGATCACGGCGAATTCGTCGCCGCCGAGCCGGTAGGCCTTGTCCTGGCCGCGCAGATGATTGCGCAGCCGCACGCCCACGGCGCCGAGCACGGCGTCGCCGGCGGCGTGGCCGAGCTGGTCGTTGACCTGCTTGAACTTGTCGAGATCGAAATACAGCAGTGCAAGGATCTGCTGCCCCGCGGGGCCGTGCAGGGCCTGGGCAAGCTGTTCGCTGAAGGCCTTGCGGTTGCCCAGGCCGGTCAGGGCATCCTGGTAGGCCATGCCGAGCAGCTGGTTCTGGTAGGCCACCTGGACGCTGATGTCGCGAATGATGCCGCGCACCCCGGCCAGTTCGCCGTCCACGCTGGGCAGGACCGACATGTTCGTTTCGAGAATGACCAGGCTGCCGTCCGGCCGCTTGAAGGGGGCGGAAAAGGTCAGCTCCGTTTCCCCCCGCAGGGCCTGGTTGCGCACACCCAGGGCGCGCGCGACATCCTCCCGGTTCAGCAGCATGCCGCAGGGCTGGCCGACCAGCTCGTCCTCGTTTCGACCGACCATCTTGCAGAACGCGGCATTGACCATGAGGAAGCGGCCGGCGCTGTCCATTTCGAAATAGCCCTCGCGGATCGCGTCGAGCAGGGCCCGGTCGCGTTCCTCGCTCCGCTCCAGGCGCGCGATCATCCGGTTCAGTTCGCCGGTAAGGCGGCGGAACTCGTCGGCGCCCACTTCGCTCAGCCGCTCCGGATGATGGTTCTGGCCGATGCTGGCGGCCTCGCGGTTCAGGCGGTTCAGTGGGCGGATGATCCATAGTTCGAGGACGAGGTAGGCAAGGGCGAGCACGCTGAGCAGGATCGCCAGCGCCTGGTCGAGAAACAGGCGTATGGCGGCCTGGCCCTGCAGAAAGACCTGCCGCGGCGTGCTGAGCTGGATGCGGAATTGCGGCTCGGCGCGGGAGTCGAGAAACATCATGTCGATCCGCCGGCGCGTGTCGTCGGCCCTGACCTCGCTGAGCAATACCCCGCCGTTGGCCCTGGGCGGGGTGAGGGCCCGCCAGCTGGCATTCGGGACCGTGCTGGCGGATACCTTCATTTCCGCGCCCACCTGCAGTTGCAGGTGTTCGAGCCGGGCATTGCCGAGCACGATGCCCGCCACCATGGCGCCGTTGGGTGGAAGGGTGCCGAGGTTGCTGCTGATGGGATGGCTGATCAGCATCACCGGGGAGCCGCCGATCATCAGCATCTGGGTGAAGCCGAGCGGGCTGCTGGCGAAATCCAGCGCTCCTACGGCCTTCGCCCGGGAAACGATCGCCGCCTGGAGAGGCTCCCTGCTCATCGGCGAGGGGCCGGCGGTGATGCGTTCGCCCGGGGCCGGCAGCTGCCATTTTTGCGCTACCACCTCGCCCTTCGGGTTGAGGAAGAAGACGAAATCCAGCCCTATGTGTTCGAGCATGTCGAGTTCGAGATTTTCCTCGATGTACTGGCGATTCGGCTTGGCGAGGAATTCCCGGGTCTCGTCCCACCAGGAATAGATGCGCAGGAGTTCGAGATTGCGCTTGCGCTCGAAGTTGAGCCGGTTGTTGAGAATGCGCACCTGGTCGTAGAGACGCTGCTTGTCCACGCTGTCGTAGCGGACGAGCAGAATCCGCTCGGACAATAGCCAGACGCTGGAAAGGGTGACGGCCAGCAATGGCAAAAACAGCCAGAACAGGCGCTTGCGCAGTGTCATTCCGCTTCCTCATGCCTCCGCGGCCGATCGATCAATCGACCTCAGGCGGATAGGCAGGTTCTATCGGATGAATTGAAAGGTCACATTTCCGCTGCGCAGGGACGTCCCGTAACCTTCGCTCCAGCTTGGCAACGGGCAACGCCACCGCAGTGGTTCGGATATGTCTGAGATATCTCAACGGTAGTTCGGATTTTTCTGGCGATACTTGGCGACCTCGAAGCCTTGCAGGAGTTTTTCCCGGAGCTGCCGCTGTTCAAACCTTCCCCCGGTATTCTGGCAGCTCCCTTTTCTTTCCGTGGCCAGGCCGGCAGGAGTCCTCGATGTCCGAAACCCGTCATGCACGCGTCATCATCCTGGGCTCCGGTCCCGCCGGCTACAGCGCCGCCGTCTACGCGGCCCGCGCCAACCTCAGGCCGCTGCTGATCACCGGCCTGCAGGCCGGGGGCCAGCTCACCACCACCACCGAAGTCGACAACTGGCCGGGCGACCCCCACGGCCTCACCGGCCCTGCGCTGATGCAGCGCATGCAGGAGCATGCCGAGCGCTTCGAGACCGAGATCGTCTTCGACCATATCGACGCCGTCGACCTGGCCGGCAAGCCGTTCATCCTCAAGGGCGACAGCGGCACCTACAGCTGCGACGCGCTGATCATCGCCACCGGCGCCAGCGCCCGTTACCTCGGCCTGCCGTCGGAAGAGACATTCATGGGCAAGGGCGTTTCCGCCTGCGCCACCTGCGACGGTTTCTTCTATCGCAACCGCGAAGTGGCGGTGGTCGGCGGCGGCAACACGGCGGTGGAAGAGGCGCTGTACCTGGCCAACATCGCCAGCCGGGTAACCCTGGTGCACCGCCGCGACAGCTTCCGCGCCGAGAAGATCCTGCAGGACAAGCTGCGTGCGCGGGTCGCCGAAGGAAAGATCGTGCTCAAGCTGAATGCCCAGGTGGACGAAGTGCTGGGCGACGACATGGGCGTCACCGGCGTGCGCCTGAAGAACAACGACGGCAGCAGCGACGAGCTGAGGGTCGACGGCCTGTTCGTCGCCATCGGCCATACGCCGAACACCTCGCTGTTCGAAGGCCAGCTGCAGCTGAAGGACGGCTACCTGGTGGTCAACGGCGGCCGCGACGGCAACGCCACGGCGACCAGTGTCCCCGGCGTGTTCGCCGCGGGCGACGTGGCCGACCATGTCTATCGCCAGGCGATCACTTCCGCCGGCGCCGGCTGCATGGCGGCACTGGATGTGGAACGCTACCTGGATTCGCTATAACGGCCCGAAGAGCCGGCGTGCAGGAAGGAGCCCCGCTGGTCGGGGCTCTTTCCTTTGTATTCGCGGCGTCAAGCCACTGTAGCGCGCCATACGCACGGGTCGCGGGCATGGCCCGCTACAAGGGTTCGCATTACACCGAGCCGACCTGTAGGGCGCATGACGCGCCAGCGTCATCCGCCGTTTGGGAAGGAGCGTCCGGGATGCGCCCGTACCTGGAGCGGGCCATGCCCGCGAGCCGACATGAAAAAGCCCCGGAAATCCGGGGCTTTTTCATGTCGGTGCGGCTTCAGCCGCGGCGCGACAGCGGCTGGCGCTCGAAGCGCACGCCGGCCAGGCCGGTGGCCTGCAGGGCGCGGATGTTGGCGTGGTCGGTGCCGTCCGGGTTGTCGCGCACGGCGCGGTAGTGCTCGCCGAAGGCCAGCAGGGTCTCTTCCAGGCTCAGCCCTTCGAGGATGGCGAAGGCGAGGGTCTTGCAGGAACCTTCGTTCTGCCCGGCCGGATTCTCCACATCGCCGTTGGTGAAGGCGCTGGGCGTGTAGCTGTAGTGCTCGGCGATGTACTGCAGGGTGTCGGAGAACAGGTGCTGCTCGCTGCGCAGGCGCGCGCGGAAATCGGTCAGGGTCATCAAGGCTGGCTCTTAGTGCTTTTTCGCGGTGTCGAAGGCGGCCTGCTGCTCTGGCGTGGCTTCCTTCTGGTATTTGGCTTTCCACTCGGCATACGGCATGCCGTAGATTTCCTCGCGGGCCTGGTCGGCGCTGATCTCCACACCCATGTCGTCGGCCGCCGCCTTGTACCACTTGGACAGGCAGTTGCGACAGAAGCCGGCGAGGTTCATCAGGTCGATGTTCTGCACGTCCTTGCGGCTGCGCAGGTGCAGGATCAGGGTGCGGAAGGCGGCGGCCTCGAGTTCGGTACGTTGTTCGTCGGTGAGTTCGCTGGGCTTGCTCATGGCAGGGCTCTCTTATTGGTACGCACGGTATTCCGGGGCTGGCGAGATGATAAGAGTGGCTCGCTTCGCCAGCAATGTCCGCTGGCCGGATGGCCGTGGCGTCTCAGCGCTCGGCGGCCAGGGCGATCGACACCGATTCGGCGAAGCGCAGGGCGTGCGGCTTGTCCACTTCCACTTCGGCGTAATGCACCGCCGGGTGGGCCATCACCAGGTCGAGGATTTCCTGGGTGAGGCGTTCCAGCAGGGCGAAGCGGTTCTCCTCGACGTGCTGGATCACCGCCTTGGTGATGGTGCGGTAGTTCAGCGCGTGGTCGATGTCGTTGACCTGCACGGCGTCGTCCGAGGGGTAGAGGATGGTCAGGTTGATCAGCACATCCTGCTTGTTGAGGATTTCTTCCTCCTTGATGCCGATGTAGGTGCGCACGCGCAGATCCTTGACCCGGATTCGCGCCATGCCCGGCTCCAGTCGTGTCATTTCACTTGCTCCGTCCGATCAGTTGCAGGAATTCCTGGCGGGTGGTGTTGGATGCGCGGAACGCGCCAAGCATCACCGACGTGTTCATCACCGAGTTCTGCTTCTCCACCCCGCGCATCATCATGCACATGTGCTGCGCCTCGATCACCACCGCCACGCCGGCCGCGCCGGTCACGCTCTGCACCGCCTCGGCGATCTCGCGGGTGAGGTTCTCCTGGATCTGCAGGCGCCGCGCGTACATGTCGACGATCCGCGCCACCTTCGACAGGCCGAGCACCTTGCCGGTGGGGATGTAGGCCACGTGGGCCTTGCCGATGAAGGGCAGCAGGTGGTGTTCGCACAGCGAGTAGAGCTCGATGTCCTTGACCATCACCATCTCGTCGTTGTCCGAGGCGAACAGCGCGCCGTTGACGATTTCCTCCAGGGTCAGCTCGTAGCCGTGGCAGAGGTAGCGCATGGCCTTGGCCGCGCGCTTGGGCGTATCCCGCAGGCCTTCGCGCTCCGGGTTCTCGCCGAGGCCCTGGAGAATCCCGCGGTAATGCTGGGTGAGCGATTCGTTCATCGTGCATCCTCGCGCCGCGACGGCGCCTATTTGAGATGGCGCCCGCCGTTGACGGTCAGGGTGGTGCCGGTGACGTAGGGGTTGTCGAGCAGGTAGCGGATGCTCTGGTAGATCACTTCCGGGCCGGGCTCGATGCCCAGCGCGGACTTCGCCAGGGTCCGCTCGCGGTAGGCGGCGTCGTCCCCGGCGTTGAACATCACCAGCGCCGGGGCGATGGTGTTGACCTTGATGCGCGGCGCGAAACGCGCGGCGAAGGACAGGGTGAGGTTGTCCAGCCCGGCCTTGCTGGCGCAGTAGGCGATGCGCTTGGCGCTGCCCTTGCGCGCCACGTCGTCGCCGATGTGGATGATGTCCGCCGGCTGCGAGCGTTCCAGCAGCGCAGCGCAGCGCAGGTTGATCAGGTACGGCGCGAGCATGTGCACGTTGAACATCTCGCGGAACGCCCCGGCCTCGTGGCCCGGCGCTTCGGTCAGCCAGTCGGACGCGTTGTGGACGACGGCGCGCAGGCTGTCGGTGTGCTCCCGGACCTGTTCGATGAAGGCGAGGATGCCGGCCTCGTCGGCGAAATCCGCCTGCAGGCAGAGGGCGCCCTGGGCGCGCAGCTGCTCGACGCCGGGCTTCTCGCTGCGGTAGCTGACGATCAGCCGGTGGCCGTCCTGCAACAGGCGCAGCGCGCAATGCAGGCCGACGCGCTGGCTGGCGCCGGTGATCAGGATGGGGGCCGAAGCAGTGCCCATGCGAGCCTCGTGCGGTTCGAGGGGACGCCGATATCCGAGCGCCCCGCTGGGGAAATTGAGGAACTATACCAGCCGGCCGACTGGCGTGGCACGGCCTTGGCATGGCACGGCCCTTGTAGGAGCCAGCTTGCTGGCTCCTACAAGGGCTGCGTTCTTGCTGATACGTTGCCAGTACAGGTACAAGCTCCGCCGTGATGACGGGATGCTTCCCGTGCTTTGCGGCATAATGGGCGGCCTTGCCGTGCGAAGAGAGAATCGTTCATGAAAGTCGCCATTCTGTCCGGATCCGTCTATGGCACCGCCGAAGAGGTCGCCCGCCACGCCAAGCGCCTGCTCGAGGCAGCAGGCCTGCAGGCCTGGCACGACCCGCGCGCCACCTTCGAAGGGCTCCTCGAGTTCGCCCCGGAAGCCTTCCTGGTGGTGACCTCCACCACCGGCATGGGCGAGCTGCCGGACACCTTCCAGCCGCTCTTCCACAGCATCCGCGAGCGCCTGCCCGCCGCCTGGCGCGGCCTGCCCGGCGGGGTGATCGGCCTCGGCGACACCAGCTATGGCGACACCTACTGCGGCGGCGGCGAGCAGATCCGCGAGCTGTTCGCCGAACTGGGCGTGCGCGAAGTCGTGCCCATGCTGCGCCTGGACGGCAGCGAGACGGTGGACCAGGAAACCGATTCCGAGCCGTGGCTGGCCGACTTCATTGCAGCGCTGAAGGCCTGATGCATCCGCGCGCCCGCGAGCTGATCGACAGGCTGAAGCTCGCCCCGCATCCGGAGGGCGGTTTCTACCGCCGCGTGTTCGAGTCCAGCCTGCGTGGCGCCGATGGCCGGCCGCAATCATCGGCCATTCTCTTCCTGCTGCCCGCCGGCAGCGTGAGCCGCTGGCACCGGGTGGATGCGGACGAGCTCTGGCACTACCACGAAGGCGGCCCGCTGGAGCTGCTGATCGCCGGGCAGCCGGACGCCGCCGTGCGTAGCGAAATCCTCGGCCCGGTGGGCGAGGGCAGCCTGCCGCAACGCGCCGTCCCGGCCCATGCCTGGCAGGCGGCGCGCTGCCTGGGCGACTACGTGCTGGTGGGCTGCACGGTGTCGCCGGCGTTCGAGTTCGCCGGGTTCGAATTGCTCGCTGACGACGCGCAGGCGCAGCGGGATTGGCCGCGACTGGCGCAAGAGTTTCCCGAGCTGCTGTAGGGTGGATCACGCTCCATCGATCCACCACGGCCGCGCAGGCGGCCCCGCAATGGTGGATGGAAGAGCGCCATCCACCCTACGTGTGCCGTACCTGTAGGAGCGGGCCATGCCCGCGACTGGTCGCGCCCAGGTGCGCTCCTGCAGGGGGAGCCAAACGCTCCCTTCATTCCGCCTCCAGCGGAAACTCCTTCATCAACTCCAGCCATGCCTGCGCCGCGCGGGACAGGTAGGCGCCGCGGCGCCAGATGAAGCAGATGTCCCAGCGCAGGTCCGGCTCGCTGAGCACCACCCGCGCCACGCCGGGGCGTTCCAGTTCCCGCGCCACCACCCGCGGCAGCAGCACCACGCCCTGGCCGGCGGCGACCAGCGCGCCGAGGAAGTCCGCCTGGCCGCTGCGGCCGCCTTCGCGCGGTTCGAAGCCGGCCTCGCGGCAGGCGCGCAGCAGGCGGTCGTTGAGGGTGAAACTCTGCTGGTAGAGCAGGAATGGCGTCTCGGCCAGCTCCTCCAGGCTCAGGCTGTCGCGGCTTGCCAGCGGGTGGTCGGTGGGCAGCAGGGCGTCCAGCGGCTCGTTGCAGAAGGGCTGCCAGTCGAAGGCGTCGCCGCCGGGCGTCAGGCCGCCGCCCAGTTCCAGTTCGCCGGAGTGCACCAGCTCTTCCATGGTCTTGCTGCCGCCCTCCAGCAGATGCACGGCGATGTTCGGGTAGCGCCGCCGGTACTCGGCGAAGCGGCTGGCGAACAGCGCGTCGGCGCCCAGCTGCGGCAGGCCGAGGCGCAGTTCGCCGCGGTTGAGCTGGCTGAGGTCGTCCAGTTCGGTATGCAGTTCGCGCTGCAGGCGGAGGATTTCCTCGGCGCGGCGCAGGGTCAGCTCGCCGGCTGCGGTCAGGCGCACGTTCGGCCCGTTGCGTTCCAGCAGTTGCACGTGCAGGCGCTGTTCCAGCTGGGCGACCTGCTTGCTGACGGCGGACTGGCTGGCGTGCAGGTGAACGGCGGCCTGGGTGAAGCTGCCCTGGCGCACCACCTCGACGAAGCTGCGCAGCTGACGGAATTCCATTCTGGAATGGCCTCTATTCGAACTATTCGCTTTGGGGATGGTAAGCCCGGTCTTATCCTTTGCGTCAACTCCCTTCATTTCCGGATTCGCCGCCATGTTCCGCCGTGGATTACGTCTCTTCGCAGAACTCGCCGCCCTCGCCGCGTTCTGGTGGCTGGGCGGCTGGATCGCCGGGGTCACCGGCCTGCCGATTCCGGGCGGGGTGATCGGCCTGGCGCTGCTGCTGGTGCTGTTCGCCTGCGGCGCGATCCGTCCGGCCCTGCTGAAGGGCGGCGCCGGCCTGCTGCTGGCGGAGATGCTGCTGTTCTTCATCCCCGCGCTGATGAGCCTGCTGGACTACGGCCAGCTGCTGCGCAGCGAGGGCTGGAAGATCCTGCTGGTGATCATGTGCAGCACGCTGCTGGTGATGCTGGCCACCGCGTTCGCGGTGGAATGGATGTGCCGCTGGAGGACTGCCCGTGAACCTCGTTGAACAACCGCTGTTCTGGCTGGTACTGACCCTCGGCGGCTATCTGCTCAGCCGTTTCCTCTACGGCCGCTTCCGTTCCTACTGGCTGTCGCCCATCGTCTTCGTCCCGGCGCTGCTGTTCGCCGTGGCGATCCCGCTGCACGCCAGCTACGCCGACTACTCGCGCGACACCTCCTGGCTGGTGGCGCTGCTCGGCCCGGCCACCGTGGCCTTCGCCGTGCCGATCTGGGAACAGCGCGCCTTGCTCGCCCGCCACTGGCCGGCACTGCTGGCCGGGATGTGCGCCGGCTCGGCGGTGGCGATCGGCAGTTCCTGGGCGCTGGCCCATGCGCTGGCGCTGGACGGCCAGGTGACCCTGTCGCTGCTGCCGCGCTCGATCACCACGCCGCTGGCGATGGAAATGTCCCACGACATCGGCGGCGTGCCGGCGCTGACCGCGGCCTTCGTGATGATCACCGGGGTGTTCGGCGCCCTGGTCGGCGGCGTGCTGATGCGCCTGCTGCGCCTGCGCACCACCCTGGCCCGCGGCGCGCTGCTGGGTGTCGGTGCGCATGGCGCGGGCACCAGCCGCGCCTACGAGTTCGGCGGCGAGGAGGGCTCCGCGGCGGGGCTGCTGATGGTCCTCACCGGCCTGTTCAACCTCGCCCTCGCGCCATTGCTGGTGCACTGCCTGTAAGCCAGCCCCCATCATCCCCACGCCTTATTCGCCACCATTCAGGGCTGCCGGTCTTCCTTGTGAGGCACCGGCCGCTGCCCGACACTCGCGGAAAGACATCCCTGCCAAGGAGTACAACCATGAGTGATGCCCTGCGTTTCGACGACAAGGTGGTGATCGTCACCGGCGCCGGTGGCGGCCTCGGACGCGCCCATGCGCTGCTGTTCGCCCGTCATGGCGCGAAGGTGGTGGTCAACGATCTCGGCGGCAGCACCCATGGCGAGGGCGCCAGCGCCTCCGCCGCCGACCGCGTGGTGGCGGAAATCCGCGCCGCCGGCGGCACCGCGGTGGCCAACCACGATTCGGTGACCGACGGGGAAAACATCGTGCGCAGCGCGATCGAAGCCTTCGGCCGCGTCGACGTGGTGGTGAACAACGCCGGCATCCTGCGCGACAAGACCTTCCACAAGATGGACGACGCCGACTGGGACCTGGTCTACAAGGTCCACGTGGAAGGCGCCTACAAGGTGACCCGCGCCGCCTGGCCGTTCATGCGCGAGCAGGGCTACGGGCGGGTGATCTTCACCTCGTCCACCTCCGGCATCTACGGCAACTTCGGCCAGAGCAACTACGGCATGGCCAAGCTCGGCCTCTACGGCCTGACCCGCACGCTGGCCCTGGAAGGCGGCAAGAGCAACATCCTGGTCAACGCCATCGCCCCCACCGGCGGCACCCGCATGACCGAGGGCCTGATCCCGCCGCAGGTGTTCGAGCAGCTCAAGCCCGAGCTGGTCAGCCCGCTGGTGGTGTACCTGGGCAGCGAGGCCTGCCGGGAAACTTCCGGCCTGTTCGAGGTCGGCGGCGGCTGGATCGGCAAGGTGCGCTGGGAGCGCAGCTTGGGCGTGGGCTTCGACCCGCGGGCCGGGTTCGACGTGGCGGACGTGGCGGAGAACTGGGCGCGCATCTGCGATTTCGAAGGCGCGGCGCATCCGGCGGACAACGTCGAGGCGCTGCGGGAGATGATGGCGAACCTGCAGAAGTACGTGGGCTGAGGCTCTCGTCCGGCCGGAGGAGCGCGGGGACGATGTCGCGGTTCCCGCGCGGCCCGTGGCAGAGGTGGCATCCGTAGGAGCGCACCTGGGCGCGACCGGTCGCGGGCATGGCCCGCTCCTACAGGACGTTCGGCGTTGAGGGCTCCCTCACCCCAGCCCTGGCTGCGCGCCCCGCTCCAGAGGGAGAGGGGGCGGATCGGCGTCGGGATAAATGACGTGCCAACCGGCAACTCAGGACAGTCCCCTCTCCCTTCGGGAGAGGGTTAGGGTGAGGGGATGCACCGCGCCGATGTGAAGACAGTTGCTCCTACAACGTCACCGATTTATTGGATCCCCGCGTTCGCGGGGAAGACGGAGTTGAGAGCCGCACGGAGTCATCCGGAAAATCCGTCATTACTCGCTGCGCTCGCCCTTCGGGCCTGAAGTGCGTTCAGCGCAAGCGCTGTCCCGGGAAAGCGGGAAACCAGAAGACAGTTGCTCCTACAGGGAGTGCCGCCCTAGTGCCCCCTTCAAAACGAAAAATGCCAGCCGGATCACCCGGCTGGCATTTTTCATCGCGGCGTCAGATCACTCGGCCTGCTGCTGTTTCAGCTGCTGCAGCCCCATCATCGCCTTGCGCACCGCCAGGCTCTGGTAGTTGATGTTGCCCACGCCGAAGGTCACGCCTTCCTGGAACGGATACTGCGGAATGGTCGCCATGAACTGCTTGACCTTGTCCTGGACCGGCACGAACAGCCACATCTGGTCAGCGGCCCAGCGGCGCGCCATCGGCGAGTCCCTGCGGGCGGTCTGGAACGGGTCGGCCAGCAGGTTGGTCAGCTCCGGTACGTTGGTGACCTTGCGTACTCCAGAACCGAAGTCGCCATCCATCTTCGCGAACGACACTTTCCACTCCTTCCAGCGGATCGCGTCGAGGTCGCCGCCCATGCTGAAGTAGAAGTACTCCTCGCGCGGGCTGTCCTTGGCTTCACCCTTGAGGTACGGCAGGAAGTTGTAGCCGTCCAGGTGCACCTTGTACTGCTTGCCATTGAGCTTGGCGCCTTTCGCCATGTCGGCAACGAGCGTGTTGTCACCAGCGGCGGCGGCCAGGGTCGGCATCCAGTCGTTGTGCGCGATCATGTCGGCGTAGCGGCTGCCCGGCTTGAGCACGCCCGGCCACTTGAGCAGCAGCGGTACCCGGTGGCCGCCCTCGTTGGAGGTGCCTTTCTCGCCATGGAACGGCGAGGTGCCGGCATCCGGCCAGGAGACCTTCTGTGCACCGTTGTCGGTGGTGTAGACGATGATGGTGTTGTCGGCGATGCCGAGGTCATCCAGCTTCTTCAGCAGTTTGCCGACGTGGTCGTCGTGCTCGACCATGCCGTCCGGATACAGGCCGATGCCGGTCTTGCCGTCATATTCCTTCTTCAGGTGGGTCCAGACGTGCATGCGGGTGCTGTTGAACCAGACGAAGAAGGGCTTGTCGGCCTTGTGCGCCTTGTCGATGAAGTTCTCGGTGGCCTGCACCAGTTCGTCGTCGATGGTTTCCATGCGCTTGCGGGTCAGCGGGCCGGTGTCCTCGATCCTGCCGTCGGCATAGGAGTGGATCACCCCACGCGGGCCGTACTTCTTGCGGAATTCCGGATCCTTCGGATAGTGGTAGGTCTCGGGCTCTTCCTCGGCGTTCATGTGGTAGAGGTTGCCGAAGAATTCGTCGAAGCCGTGGTTGGTCGGCAGGTGCTTGTCGCGGTCGCCGAGGTGGTTCTTGCCGAACTGGCCGGTGGTGTAGCCCTGCTGCTTCATCACGTCGCCGATGGTCGGCGCCCAGTCCGGGATGCCGTGCTCGGAGCCCGGCAGGCCGACGGTCAAGAGGCCGGTGCGGAACGGGTGCTGGCCGAGGGCGAAGGCGGAACGGCCGGCGGTGCAGGACTGCTCGCCATAGGCGTGGGTGAACATCGCGCCCTCGCGGGCGATGCGGTCGATGTTCGGGGTTTCGTAACCCATCATCCCGTTGTTGTAGGCACTGATGTTGAAGTAGCCGACGTCGTCGCCGAAGATCACCAGAATGTTGGGCTTGTCTGCTGCAAGGGCACTCGAGGCAGCGCCAAGCATGGAGGCCGCCAGGGTCAAACCGGACAGCCATTTCCCTGCGCGGGTCATGTCGTTCTCCTTTGGTTCTTGTTGTGTATTCACCGAGGGCGCCCAGGGTGGGCGCGTTCTGGCGGGAGAGTACAGACGGGTTTTGCGGCGGGTTGCTACCCGTATCGGGTGGTCGCGGACGGCGTGGAAAATATGCGTAGCCGGGAGATTCCGGAGATCGCACCGAACCCCGCCAGGCATGGGGGCTGGCGCATTTTTGCGGGGTTCCCTGGAAGAAATACTCCGTTACGTTTCCGCTGCGGCTACTGGCGTGCCGCACCCTGCTGGATGGTCCACTCGACCACCTGCGCCGCAAGCCGGTCGGCCGCCCTGCCGAAGGCCGCCACCACCTGCGGCACCTGTTCGCCGTCCACCGCCTGGCGCACTTCGAAGCTGCGTGCGGCGACGATGCGTGGGGCGGCGCCATGGATCAGCCGGGCGTCGAGACGGATGACGATTTCCGGCCGGCCGTTGCGGTACTCGCTCTGGAAGGCGCGCAGGTCGCCGGCCAGTTCCAGGTCGGCGGCCAGGTTGTAGGCGTCGCTGCTGAGCCGGCCGACCCGGCCGTCGGCGACGAAGGCGTCCACCAGGCGGTCGCGCAGCAGTTCCGGGGCCGGGCTGCTCCAGCGCGCGCCCTGGTAGCTGCTCAACTGGTTGTCCGTCGGCACCACGGCGATGCGGTTGCGGTCCAGCGCATGGCTGGCCTTGGGCGTGTCGACCTGCAGCGACCAGTCCTGCTTCGGCCCGCCGCTGGCGCTGGCCGCCGTGGCGGGCAGCAGGTAGATGTCCGGGGTCTCGGCCTCGGGCAGGATCGAGCAGGCGCCGAGCAGGGCGAGGGCTGCGCAGCATCCGATCAGGCGCAGGGTCTTGGTCATGGCTGGAACTCCTTGGTGCGCTCGCGGCCGAGCAGGTAATTCGCCGGGTTTTCCTCCAGGCGGCGGGTCACGCCGCGCAGGCTCTGCAGGGTTTCCCGTAGTTCGCGCACCGCCGGGCCGATCTCGTTGAAACCACCGAGCCCGCCGTTCAGCGCGTCGTAGTTGTCGCCGAGCAGGCGGTCGATCTTCTCGCTGCTGCTCTGCAGGGAGGCGAGGGTGCGCTGGGCTTCGCGCATGATTTCCGGGCCCTGGCTGCTCACCAGCTGGTTGGTGCTGGCCAGCAGCTTGCTGGCGTTGGCCAGGGTTTCGCTGGCCTGCTGGCTGGCCCTGGCGAGCTCCTGCACCGTGCGGCGGATGTCGTCGCGCTGTTCGGCGACCACCCCGGTGGCCCGGTCGATGTGGTCGAGGGTACGGCTGAAGCGGTCGACGTTCTCCGGCGAGAGGACGCGCGTGGCGTTTTCCACCAGGGTGTTGATGTTGAAGACGATGTCGCCGCCGCTGGCGAGCAGCGCGCTGAGCGGCGAGGGAATGGTGGGGATCACCGGGATTTCGCCTTCCTCGCCCTCCAGCGGCGGGCTGGAGGGCGAGCCGCTGGAAAGCTGGATGATGGCGATGCCGGTGACGCCGGTGAGGGTCATCTTGGCGCGGGTGTCCTGGCGCACCGGGGTGTCCTGGAACACGCGGATGCGCGCGCGGACCTTGCGCGGGTCCTTCGGATCGAGGCGCAGGGTGAGCACGTCGCCCACGCGGATGCCGCTGTACTGCACGGTGGCGCCCTCGGACAGGCCGGTCACCGCCTCGGTGAAGATCACGTCGTAGAGCTTGTAGGCCTGGTCGTTGCTGGATTTCGCCAGCCACAGGCCGAAGAGCAGGGCGGCGGCGGACAGCAGTACGGTGAACAGGCCGATCAGCACGTGATGGGCTCGGGTTTCCATCTCAGGTTTCCTCCCGCAGCTTGTCTGCGGCTTGCTGGGCGGCGCGGCCGCGCGGGCCGTGGAAATAGTCCTGCACCCAGGCATCGTCGGTGGCGGCGACCACGTCCAGGCGGTCGGCGATCAGTACGCGTTTCTGCGACAGCACGGCGACGCGGTCGCAGATGGTGTAGAGGGTGTCGAGGTCGTGGGTGACCAGGAACACGGTGAGGCCGAAGGCGTCGCGCAGGGTCAGGATCAGCTGGTCGAAGGCGGCGGCGCCGATCGGGTCGAGGCCGGCGGTGGGCTCGTCGAGGAACAGGATATCCGGGTCCAGCGCCAGCGCCCGGGCCAGCGCGGCGCGCTTGACCATGCCGCCGGAGAGCTCGGACGGGTACTTGTCGCCGGCGTCCGGCGGCAGGCCGGCGAGGCTGATCTTCAGCTTGGCGACGTGCTCGGCGTGGGGGCGGCTGAGGCCGGCGTGCTCGATCAGCGGCAGGCAGACGTTCTCGCTGACGGTCAGCGAGGAGAACAGCGCGCCGTTCTGGAACAGCACGCCGAAGCGCCGTTCGATCTGCGAGCGTCGCTCGGGGGAGAGTTCCTGCAGGTTCTCGCCGAACACCTGGACCTGCCCCTCGCTCGGCCGGCGCAGGCCGACGATGCTGCGCAGCAGCACCGACTTGCCGGTGCCGGAGCCGCCGACCACGCCGAGGATCTCGCCGCGCATCACGTCGAGGTCGAGGTTTTCGTGCACCGCGTGGCTGCCGAAGCGGTTGGCCAGCCCGCGTACCTGGATGATCGCTTCGCTCACCAGCCGATCTCCATGAAGAACAGGGCGAACACCGCGTCCAGCAGGATCACCACGAAGATCGACTGCACCACGGCGGAGGTGGTGTGCTCGCCCACCGACTGCGCGCTGCCGCTGACGCGGAAGCCTTCCAGGCAGCCGATCACCGCGACCACGAAGGCGAACACCGGCGCCTTGAGCATGCCGACCACGAAATGCCGCACGCCGATGTCGTCGCGCAGCATGCCGAGGAACACCGTGTGCGAGATGTCCAGCGACACCGCGCAGACCACCGCGCCGCCGAGGATGCCGCAGATCATCGCGAGGAAGGTCAGCATCGGCAGGGTCAGCAGCAGGGCGAACACCCGCGGCAGCACCAGCAGCTCGATGGGATCGAGGCCGAGGGCGCGGATCGCGTCGATCTCCTGGTTCGACTTCATCGAGCCGATCTGCGCGGTGAAGGCGCTGGCGGTGCGTCCGGCGAGGAGGATGGCGGTGAGCAGCACGCCGAACTCGCGGAGGAAGGAGAAGCCCACCAGGTCGACGGTATAGATGGCCGCGCCGAACTGCTGCAGCACGGTGGCGCCGAGGAAGGCCACCACCGCGCCGACCATGAAGGTGAGCAGGGCGACGATGGGCACGGCGTCGAGGCCGGTCTGCTCCATGTGCGCGGCCAGCGAGGTCATGCGCCAGCGCCCCGGCCGCAGGAGCACGCGCAGCATGCTTTCCAGGGTCAGGCCGATGAAGCCGAACAGGCCGATGGTATGCCCGCGCAGCACCAGCATGCTGCGGCCGATGTGTTCGAGCACGTCGACCAGGGCGTTGCCCGGCGGCGGCGAGCGTTCGGCGAGGCGGCACTGGCGCTGCGACACGCCGACCGCGCGCAGCAGGTTGCGGCGTTCCGGCGGCAGGTCGGCGGCGACGCTGTCGAGGTCGTCGATGGCGGCGTTGCCGAGCACGTCGGCGAGCAGGCCGGCGCCGGCCGTGTCGAGGGCGCCGAGCGCACGGAAATCGAAGGCCGCGGGCGAGCCCCGGACCGCACCCAGCGCCTCGACCTGGCGCACCAGTTCGGCGTAGTGGGAAAGGGTCCAGTCGCCGCTGATGCGCAGCACGGGGGAGGTGGCGGAAGCGTCCAGCTGGAGCTGTCCGGCGTGGGCGTTGTTCGTCATGCGCTGAGTCTAGCGGAGTTGCCTGATGGCTCCATACCAGCATTTGTTGGCAGAACGTGACGAGTTGTCCGATTGACTGGCGCCGGCACGATCACTAAAGTGCGCGCCTGCTTCAGGTGCCCCCGCCGACGCGACGGGGGTGAAACAGGGAAGCCGGTGAATTCGACGCCACGCGCATCGACCATTCCGGCGCTGCCCCCGCAACGGTAGGCGAGTCGAAGAACCGCATCCAGCCACTGTGCCGCAGGCATGGGAAGGCGCGGTTCCGCAAGGTCGGGAGACCTTCACTCGCAAGCCCGGAGACCGGCCTGTCGCATCGCATGGCAACGCGGGGGGCGGCGCCGGATGGTCGGGTTCTTCCCTTGTCGGTGCCCGGCCCCTCCTGTCCTCCGCATGCCTCCCCTGGTTTGAGCCGCGCGGGTGAGAGCGGCGGAGAGAGTCCTGATGAGCAATTCCCTGCAATGGCCGGCAGCCTTCGCGCTGTGCGGCGTTTCCTGCATATCCCCGATCGCCGGCGCCGAGCCGCTGGCCCTCGACGACCAGCTGGTGACCGCCACCCGTACCGAACAGAGCGTCTCGCAGAGCCTGGCTTCGGTCAGCGTGCTGGACCGCGCGGAAATCGAGCGCAGCCAGGCGAAGTCGGTCCCCGAGCTGCTGCGCAGGCTGCCGGGCGTGTCCCTGGCGAACAACGGTGGGCCGGGCAAGACCACCGCGCTGTTCATGCGCGGCACCGAATCCGACCATGTGCTGGTGATGATCGATGGCGTCAAGGTCGGCTCGGTCACCGCCGGCAGCACGGCGTTCCAGGACCTGCCGGTGGAGCTGATCGAGCGCATCGAGGTGGTCCGCGGCCCGCGCTCCAGCCTCTATGGCTCGGAAGCCATCGGCGGGGTGATCCAGATCTTCACCCGCAAGGGCGACCGCCAGGGCTTCAAGCCCTACGCCTCGGCCGGCTACGGCAGCCACGACAGCCAGGAAGGCAGCGCCGGGGTTTCCGGCGGCGACGGCCGCGGCTGGTTCAACCTCGGCGTGTCCAGCCTGGATACCGACGGCATCGACGCCAAGGAGAACGGCGTCAGCGGCTCCGAACCGGACCGCGACGGCTACCGCAACCTGTCCGGCTCGCTGCGCGCCGGCTACCGCTTCGACAACGGCCTGGAACTGGACGGCACGCTGCTGCAGGCCAAATCGCACAACGATTTCGACGCGGTGAACAGCCGCCGCACCTCCGGCTTCGACGCCAATGCCGACGGCGAGCAGAAGGTGGTCGGCGGCCGCGCGCGCTTCGCTCCGCTCGATCCCTGGCTGGTGACCCTGTCTGCCGGGCGCAGCGAGGACAAGTCCGACGCCTACCAGGACGGCAGGTTCTACTCGCGCTTCGACAGCCGCCGCGACACCGCCTCCTGGCAGAACGACCTGACCCTCGCCGCGGGCCACACCCTGACCCTCGGCTACGACTGGCAGAAGGACGAGGTCAACGGCGACACCGACTACGCCGTGGATTCCCGCGACAACAAGGGCTGGTTCGCCCAGTACCTCGGCAGCCACGGCCGCCACGACTGGCAGATGAGCCTGCGCCGCGACGACAACGAGCAGTTCGGCACCCACGACACCGGCAACATCGGCTGGGGCTACGCGCTGACCGACGCGCTGCGCTTCACCGCCAGCTACGGCACCGCGTTCAAGGCGCCGACCTTCAACGAACTGTACTTCCCGGACTACGGCAACCCCGACCTCGACGCGGAAACCTCGCGCAGCATCGAAGTCGGCCTGAGCGGCGAGCACGGCTGGGGCCACTGGGGCCTGAACGCCTACCGCACCCGGATCGACGACCTGATCTCCTACGACTCGCGCCTGCAGGCGCCGAACAACATCGACGAGGCGGAAATCCGCGGCCTGGAACTGCTGCTCGGCAGCCAGTGGCTGGGCTGGGACTGGAACGCCAACGCCAGCCTGCTCGACCCGGAGAACCGCGCCAGCGGCGCCAACCACGGCAACGACCTGGCGCGCCGCGCCCGCCAGCTGTTCAACCTGGACGTCGACCGGCGCTTCGGCGACCTCGCCCTCGGCGCGACGCTGCACGCCGAAGGACACCGCTACGATGACGTCGCCAACACCCGGCGCCTGAGCGGCTTCGCCACCCTCGACCTGCGCGGCGAGTACTGGCTGACCGAGGAATGGCGCCTGCAGGCGCGCCTGAGCAACCTGCTGGACGCCGACTACCAGACCGCCTTCGGCTACGAACAGCCGGGCACGGCGGTGTTCTTCGGCGTGCGCTACCAGGCCCTTTGAACCCACGAGGACGAGACATGAACGAATCCCCCGAAAAGGACGAACGCCACCGCGCGCGCATGCAGCGCAAGAAGGCGGTGGTCGACGAGAAGATCGCCCTGGCCCAGGACGAGCGCGGCCTGCTGCTGGTGCACACCGGTAACGGCAAGGGCAAGAGCAGCTCCGCCTTCGGCATGGTCGCGCGCGCGCTGGGCCACGGCATGAAGGTTGGCGTGGTGCAGTTCATCAAGGGCGCCGCCACCACCGGCGAGGAAGCGTTCTTCCGGCGCTTCCCGGAGGAGGTGAGCTTCCACGTGATGGGCGAGGGCTTCACCTGGGAAACCCAGGACCGCCAGCGCGACATCGCCAAGGCCCAGGAGGCATGGAACGTCGCCCGGAGCCTGCTGGCCGATCCCGGGTACGGGCTGGTGGTGTTCGACGAGCTGAACATTGCGCTCAAGCACGGCTACCTGGAACTGGATGCGGTGCTCGCCGACATCGCCTCCCGCCCGCCGATGCAACATGTGGTGGTGACCGGTCGCGGCGTGCTGCCGGGGATGGTCGAGGCGGCCGATACGGTGAGCGAGATGGGTCTGGTGAAGCATGCGTTCAAGGCGGGGATCAAGGCGCAGCGGGGGGTGGAGTTCTGAGGGGGCGCGGAAACGTAGGGTGGATGAGGCTTTTTTCATCCACCATTGCGGGGCCGCCTGCGCGGCCATGGTGGATCGATGGAGCGTGATCCACCCTACGCAGGCCCCACCCCTACGCACGTAGGGCGGGTGCAACCCGCCATGAATGCCGCCCCTCGAGCAATCCGACCATGACCAGCCACGCCTTCACCCCCGCCGAACGCGCCGCCGTCTACCGCGCCATCGCCGAACGCCGCGACATGCGTCATTTCAGCGGCGGCAGCGTGGCGCCGGAGTTGCTCGCGCGCCTGCTGGAGGCCGCGCACCAGGCCCCCAGCGTCGGGCTGATGCAGCCGTGGCGTTTCATCCGCATCAGTGACCCGGCCCTGCGCGAATCCATCCACAGGCTGGTGGAAGACGAGCGCCAGCGCACCGCCGAAGCCCTGGGCGAACGCTCCGCCGAATTCATGCGGCTGAAGGTGGAAGGCATCCGCGACTGCGCCGAACTGCTGGTCGCCGCCCTGATGGATGGCCGCGAGGCGCACATCTTCGGCCGCCGCACCCTGCCGCAGATGGACCTCGCTTCGCTATCCTGCGCGATCCAGAATCTCTGGCTGGCGTCCCGCGCCGAAGGGCTGGGGATGGGCTGGGTCTCGCTGTTCGACCCGGCCGCGCTGGGCGAACTGCTCGGCCTGCCGCAAGGCGCGGAAGCGGTGGCGATCATCTGCCTGGGGCCGGTCGAGCACTTCTATCCCGCCCCGATGCTGGTACTGGAAGGCTGGACCGAACCGCGTCCGCTGGATGAACTGCTGTTCGACAATCGTTGGGGTAACTCTTCATGAACCTTGCCGTGCTGAGCGTACTGGGCGTCGTTCTCGACGCGATCTTCGGCGAGCCGAAACGCTGGCATCCGCTGGTGGCGTTCGGCGCGCTGGCGAACCGGCTGGAACGACGCTTCAACCGTGCCCGGGACGACGACTCCCCGTCGCCGGCACATATTCCCGGCCTCGGCTGGCGCAGCCACGGCGTCACCGCCTGGGCCATCGCCGTCCTTCCGCTGACCCTGCTGGCCTGGCTTCTCAGCCTGATTCCGCACGTCGGCTGGCTCATCCAGGCCCTCGCGCTCTACGCCGCCCTCGGCCTGCGCAGCCTCGGCGAACACGCCGAACCCGTCGCCCTGGCCCTGCGCGCCAATGACCTGGAAGAGGCCCGCCGCCGCGTCGGCCATATGGTCAGCCGGGAAACCGCCGAACTGGACGAAACCGCCGTCGCCAAAGCCGCCACCGAATCGGTGCTGGAAAACGGCAGCGACGCGGTGTTCGCCGCGCTGTTCTGGTTCGCCGTGGCCGGCGCGCCGGGCGTGGTGCTGTACCGCCTGAGCAATACCCTCGACGCCATGTGGGGCTACCGCAATGCGCGCTTCGAACGCTTCGGCTGGGCCGCGGCGAAGATCGACGACGTGCTGAACTTCATCCCGGCGCGGCTGGTGGCGCTGACCTACGCGCTGCTCGGCAGGACCCGCCAGGCCCTGCGCTGCTGGCGCGAACAGGCGCCGCAGTGGGACAGCCCCAACGCCGGCCCGGTGATGGCCGCCGGCGCCGGAGCATTGGGCGTGGCCCTCGGCGGTGCGGCGCGCTACCACGGCGAAGTACATGAGCGGCCACAACTCGGCACCGGCGAACCGCCCCGGGCCGCCGATATCTGGCGCGCCCTGGCGCTGGTCCGCCAGGGCGTGCTGCTGTGGCTGGCGGTCATCCTGCTGCTGGGGATGCTGAATGCCTGAACACGGCGGTCGGCTGCGCAGGGCAGCGGAGAAACATGGCATCCCGCTGGCGGACTGGCTCGACCTGTCCACCGGCATCGCGCCCTGGCCGTGGGCGCTGCCGGAGATTCCCGCCAGCGCCTGGCTGCGTCTCCCCGAGGACGACGACGGCCTGGAGCAGGCCGCGCGCCTTCATTACGGTGCCGAACACCTGCTGCCATTGCCCGGCAGCCAGGCGGCGATCCAGTCCCTGCCGCGCCTGCGTGCGCCGGGGCGGGTCGGCGTGCTGTCGCCGTGCTACGCCGAGCACGCCCATGGCTGGAAGAGCGCCGGGCACGATCTGCACGAGCTGAGCGAGGACCGGGTGGATGAACATCTGGACCGGCTCGACGTACTGGTCGTGGTCAACCCGAACAACCCCACCGGCCGCCTGCTCGATCCATCGACGCTGCTCGACTGGCACGCCCGCCTGCAGCGCCGCGGCGGCTGGCTGCTGGTGGACGAGGCGTTCATGGACTGCATGCCCGGCCACAGCCTGCTGGCGGTTGGCTGCCGTCCCGGGCTGATCGTGCTGCGTTCGTTCGGCAAGTTCTTCGGCCTGGCCGGCGCGCGGCTGGGTTTCGCCTTCGCCGAACCGCGCCTGCTCGGCGAACTGGGCGAAGCGATCGGCCCCTGGCCGGTCAGCGGGCCGACGCGAGTCATCGCCCAGAGCGTGCTGGCCGATGGCGACGGGCACCTGCTTCGTCGCCGTGAACTGCAGGCCGCCAGCCAGCGCCTGGCCGAACTGCTCGCCCGCCACGGCCTCGCCCCACAGGGTGGCACGGCGCTGTTCCAGTGGCTGCGTAGCGAACGCAGCCACGCCGTGGCGGAACATCTGGCGCAACGCGGCATCCTCGTGCGCCTCTTCGACAATCCCCCGGGCCTGCGCTTCGGCCTGCCGCCGGACGAATCCGGCTGGCAGCGGCTGCAGCGCGCGCTCGCCGAACTGGAAAGCCATCCATGACCACCCTGATGGTGCAGGGCACCACCTCCGACGCCGGCAAGAGCACCCTGGTGACCGCGCTGTGCCGCTGGCTGCGGCGCCAGGGCGTGGCGGTGGCGCCGTTCAAGCCGCAGAACATGGCGCTGAACAGCGCGGTGACCGCCGACGGCGGCGAGATCGGCCGCGCCCAGGCGGTACAGGCCCAGGCCTGCCGCCTCGCGCCGCACACCGACATGAACCCGGTGCTGCTCAAGCCGAACAGCGACATCGGCGCCCAGGTGATCATCCACGGCCGCGCGGTGAGCAGCATGGATGCCGCCGCCTACCACGACTACAAGCGGGTCGCCCTCGACGCGGTGCTGGAGTCCCACCAGCGACTCTCCGCGCAGTACGAGGTGGTGATGGTGGAAGGCGCCGGCTCGCCCGCCGAGATCAACCTGCGCGCCAACGACATCGCCAACATGGGCTTCGCCGAGGCGGTGGACTGCCCGGTGATCCTCATCGCCGACATCGACCGCGGCGGCGTGTTCGCCCATCTGGTCGGCACCCTGGAGCTGCTTTCCGAATCCGAGCGGGCGCGGGTGCAAGGCTTCGTCATCAACCGCTTCCGTGGCGACATCGGCCTGCTGCAGCCGGGGCTCGACTGGCTGGAAGATCGCACCGGCATCCCGGTGCTCGGCGTGCTGCGCTATCTCACCGACTTCCACCTGGAAGCCGAGGACGCCATCGACCAGCGCCAGGCCGCCAAGCAGGGCGAAGCATTGAAGGTGGTGGTGCCGGTGCTGCCGCGCATCAGCAACCACACCGACTTCGACCCGCTGCGCCTGCATCCGCAGGTGCAGCTGACCTTCGTCGGCCCCGGCCAGCCGCTGCCAGCGGCCGACCTGATCATCCTGCCCGGCTCGAAAAGCGTGCGCGCCGACCTCGCGCACCTGCGCGAGCAGGGCTGGGACGCGGCCATCCAGCGCCACCTGCGCTACGGCGGCAAGCTGCTGGGTATCTGCGGCGGCCTGCAGATGCTCGGCCGGCGCATCGCCGATCCCCACGGCCTGGAAGGCGCGGCGGGGGAGAGCGCCGGGCTCGGCCTGCTGGACTTCGCCACCGTGCTGGAGCCGGAAAAGCAGCTGCGCAACGCCAGTGGCCGCCTGCGCCTGGAAGAGGCGCCGGTGAGCGGCTACGAAATCCACGCCGGCGTCACCTTCGGCCCCGCGCTGGAACGCCCGGCGGTGACCCTCGACGACGGTCGCCGCGACGGCGCCACCAGCGCCGACGGGCAGATCCTCGGCACCTACCTGCACGGCCTCTTCGAATCCCCCGCCGCCTGCGCCGCCCTGCTGCGCTGGGCCGGCCTCGGCGAGGTTCAGGAAATGGACTACCACGCCCTGCGCGAACGCGATATCGAACGCCTGGCCGACCAGGTCGAGGCGTATCTGGATACCGCCAGGCTGCGGGCGCTGTGCAACCTGTAGGAGCGGGCCATGCCCGCGACCGGTCGCGCCCAGGTGCGCTCCTACAGGGAAACGCCGTGCCGCGCCCCATCGTTCCCACGCTCCCGCGTCCGAAACGATGGGTATCGCTGCGCTCAACCCATCCTACGGTCACCCCTTACCAGCGAGAGACACATGCTTGAACTGATCCTTGGCGGCGCCCGTTCCGGCAAGAGCCGCCTGGCCGAGCGCCTGGCGCGGGAAAGCGGCCTGGCGGTGACCTACATCGCCACCGCCCAGGCCGGCGACGGCGAAATGGCCGCGCGCATCGCCGAGCACCGCCGCCGCCGCCCGGCCGAATGGGATTCCCGCGAGGAACCCCTGGCGCTGGCGGCTATGCTGGAGGAGCTGGCCGCGCCGGACCGTTGCCTGCTGGTGGACTGCCTGACCCTGTGGCTGACCAACCTGCTGCTCCACGACGACGGCGCCCGCCTGGACAGCGAGCGCGACGCGCTGCTGGCGACGCTGCCGCAACTGCCCGGGCGGATCATCCTGGTCAGCAACGAAACCGGATTGGGGGTGGTGCCGCTGGGCGAGCTGAGCCGACGCTACGTCGACGAGGCCGGCTGGCTGCACCAGGCGCTGGCCGAACGCAGCGAGCGGGTGATCTTCACCGTCGCCGGCCTGCCGATGGTGCTCAAGGGGGAGAATCCATGAGTCTGCAATGGTGGCTGGCGTCCTGCCAGCCGAGTGACCACGTGGCGCGCGACAAGGCCGCCACCCGCCAGGACCAGTTGACCAAGCCGCGTGGCGCGCTGGGCCGGCTGGAGGAACTGGTGATCCAGCTGGCCGCCCTGCAGGGCCGCGAGTGCCCGCAGGCGGAACGGGTCGGCATCGCCCTGTTCGCCGCCGACCACGGCGTGGTGGAGGAGGGCGTGTCGGCCTATCCACAGGCGGTAACGGTGGAGATGCTGCGCAATTTCGTCCGCGGCGGCGCGGCGATCAGCGTGCTCGCCCGCGATCTCGATGCGCAGCTGGAAGTCATCGACCTGGGCACGGCGACGCCGCTGGAGCCGCTGTCCGGCGTGCTGCACGTGATGGTCGGCGCCGGCACGGCGAACTTCGTCCGCGAGCCGGCGATGACCGCCGCGCAGTGCCTGATCTCCCTGGAGGCCGGCCGCGAAGCCGTGCGCCGCGCGCGCCAGTCCGGCTGCGAGCTGTTCATCGGCGGCGAGATGGGCATCGGCAACACCACCGCGGCGGCGGCGCTGGCCTGCGGTCTGCTCGGTGAGCCGGCGGCACGGCTGGTCGGTCCCGGCACCGGCCTCGATCCGCGCGGCGTGGCGCACAAGGCCGAGGTGATCGAACGCGCCCTGGCGCTGCACGGCGCGCACTGCGCCGACCCCTTCGAGGCGCTGTGCCGCCTCGGCGGCTTCGAGATCGCCGCGCTGGCCGGCGCCTACCTGGCCTGCGCGCAGAAGGGCATCGCCGTGCTGGTGGACGGCTTCATCGCCAGTGTCGCCGCGCTCTGCGCGGTGCGCCTGAAACCCGCCTGCCGCGACTGGCTGCTGTTCGCCCACGCCGGCGCCGAGCCGGGCCATTGCCGCGTGCTGGAAGCGCTGGAAGCCCGGCCGCTGCTCGACCTCGGCCTGCGCCTGGGCGAGGGCAGCGGCGCGGCGCTGGCGGTCCCGCTGCTGCGCCAGGCCTGCCGGCTGCACGCACAGATGGCGACCTTCGCCGAGGCGGCCATTTCCGGCCGCACGCCATGACCCTGCGCCTCGACCTGCTGCGCCACGGCGAAACCGAGCGGGGCGACGGTTTTCGCGGGCGCATCGACGATGAGTTGACCGCCATCGGCCTTGGGCAGATGCGCGCGGCGCTGGGCGATGGCTGTCCGTGGCAGGCGCTGGTCAGCTCGCCGCTGCGCCGTTGCGCGGCCTTCGCCGGCGAAGTGGCGCAGCGCCACGGCCTGCCGCTGAGCCTGGAGGCCGATCTGCGCGAGCTGGATTTCGGCGACTGGGAAGGTCGTTCGGCAGCGGAGTTGATGGAAAGCGACGCCGATGCGCTGGGCCGTTTCTGGAGCGATCCCTATGCCTTCCCGGCGCCCGGCGGCGAACCGCTGGCGGATTTCGAGGCACGGGTCTTCGCCGCGCTCGACCGGCTGTACCGGGCGCACGCCGGCCGCCATGTGCTGGCGGTCACCCACGGCGGCGTGATGCGCCTGCTCGGCGCCGTCGCCCGTGGACTGCCACGCCAGCGCCTGCTGGAAGTGGCGGTCGGCCATGGCGAGCTGCTGGCGCTCTGCATCGAGCCGGCGGCGGATGGCTGGCGGTTGAGCGAGGTGGCTGCGCGATGAGTTTCCTGCAGCTTCCGCTGATCGCCCTGCAATTTCTCTCCCGCCTGCCGGTGCGCCTGGCGCAGATGCCCACGCCCGAGCAGTTCGGCCGCGCGACGCTGTTCTACCCGCTGATCGGCCTGCTGCTCGGCGCGCTGCTGTTCGGGGTGGGCGAGTTGTTGTATGGCGCCCACCTGCTGCTGCACGCGGCGCTGCTGCTGGCGCTGTGGGTCGGCTTCAGCGGCGCGCTGCATCTCGACGGCCTGGCCGACACCGCGGACGCCTGGGTCGGCGGCCTCGGCGACCGCGAACGCACCCTGGCGATCATGAAGGACCCCGGCTGCGGCCCGGTGGCGGTGGTGACGCTGCTGCTGGTGCTGCTGCTGAAGTTCGCCGCCATCGTTTCGCTGCTCGGCTCCCACAATATCTGGCCGCTGCTGCTCGCCCCCTGGCTGGCGCGCAGCGCGCTGCCGCTGCTGTTCCACACCACCCCCTACGCCCGCCCCGGCGGCCTCGGCCAGGCCCTCGCCGACCACCTGCCACGCCGAGCGCTGCCCTGGGTGCTGGCGGCCAACGTCGCACTGATGACCCTCGCCGGCCTGAGCGGACTGCTCGCCATCGTGGTGGCGCTGGTGATGTTCGTCTGGCTGCGCGGCCAGCTGATGCGCCGTCTCGGCGGCACCACCGGCGATACGGCGGGGGCGCTGGTGGAGTTGACCGAGTGCGCGGTGCTGGTGGTGTTGGCGGTGTAAGAGATGGCGGATGACGCCGGTGGCGTCATGCGCCCTACACCCTGCCTGCAACCCCTGTAGGGCGAATAACGCGCCAGCGTTATCCGCCGATGAGGCCGGTGGTTGGAGTTGGCGGATGACGCTTAGGCGTCATGCGCCCTACACCGTGGCTGCAATTCCTGTAGGGCGAATAACGCGCCAGCGTTATCCGCCGGTGGGCGGCGTAAGCTCTGTGGTCCTCATGGACACACGGATGGTCCGTCATGCCGAACTACCGACGCGCCTGGATTCCCGGCGGCACCTATTTCTTCACGGTTACCCTGCGGGATCGGAGTTCAGATTTGCTGGTCAGGGAAATCGAGCATCTGCGTTTCGTCTTCGCCAGGACCAAGCGCCATCATCCCTTTCGCATCGATGCCTGGGTGGTGCTGCCGGAGC
The DNA here is from genome assembly GCF_900103845.1 of Pseudomonas jinjuensis. Taxonomy (GTDB): domain Bacteria; phylum Pseudomonadota; class Gammaproteobacteria; order Pseudomonadales; family Pseudomonadaceae; genus Pseudomonas; species Pseudomonas jinjuensis. Next base: position 100,097 of record NZ_FNIJ01000008.1, on the reverse strand, counting down.
ATATGCATTGCCTCTGGACCCTGCCGCCCGGCGACGCGGATTTCGCAATGCGCTGGAAGATCATCAAGACCGGCTTCGTTCGCCGTCTTCCGAAGGATGAGCCGCGCTCCGTCGCCCAGCAGCGACGGGGTCAGCGAGGCGTCTGGCAGACGCGTTACTGGGAACATCTGATCCGCGATGAGGCCGATTACCGGCGGCATTTCGATTACATCCATATCAATCCGGTGAAGCATGGATTGGTAACGCGGGTGAAGGATTGGCCGTATTCCACGTTCCACCGCGCTGTTGCGGAGGGGATTTACTCGGTGGATTGGGCGGGCGACATGGCGTTGGAGTTGAAGTCGGGTGAGCGGTAAGAAGCGGGTTATGTAGGGCGAATAACGCGCCAGCGTTATCCGCCGTTTGGGCCGGTGGGATTGGCGGATGACGCTTGGGGCGTCATGCGCCCTACGAAACATACCGTTTTCATCTCTCCCGCAACGCCTCCCACCTCGCCTTCAGCACCGGCTTGAGCAAATAGTCGAGCACGCTCTTCTCGCCGGTGATGATGTCCACCGTCGCCACCATGCCGGGAATGATCAGTAGCGGCTTGGCGTCGCTGCCGAGGTGGTTCTTCTCGGTGCGCAGCTGGATCAGGTAGAAGCTGTTGCCCTTGTCGTCGCTGATGGTGTCGGCGCTGATCATTTCCAGGCGGGCCTTGAGGCCGCCGTAGATGGTGTAGTCGTAGGCGGTGAACTTCACCGTGGCCGGCTGGCCGGGATGCAGGAAGGCGATGTCCTGCGGGCGGACCTTCGCCTCCACCAGCAGGTTGTCCTCCAGCGGGACGATTTCCACCATGTCGCTGCCGGGCTGGACCACGCCGCCTATGGTGTTGACCTTGAGCTGCTTGACGATGCCGCGCAGCGGCGCCGTCACCAGGGTGCGGCTGACCTTGTCGTCGATGGCGCGGCTGCTGGCGGTGAGCTTGTTCAGCCCGGTGCGCGCCTCGTTGAGTTCCTTCAGCGCGTCGGTGCGAAAGCCCAGGCGGGTTTCCTCGACCTTGCGCTCGATCTCCTTCACCGCCGCCTCGGCGCGCGGGATCGCCAGGGTGGTGGCGTTCAGTTCGCCGTTGATCTCCACCGCGCTGCGGCGCAGGCGCAGCAGTTCCACCGGCGACACGGCGCCGCTCTTCACCAGCGGCGCGGACATGTTCAGCTCCTGCTGCACCAGCCCGAGGCTGGAACGGTACTGCTGCTGCTTGGCGCGGAACTCCTGGAGTTCCTGGTTCTTCTGCCGCAGCTGCTGTTCGAGGATGTCGATCTCGCTGCCGAGGCGCTGCTGGCGCGACTGGTAGAGGGCGAGCTGGTCGGCCACCACCTGCGGTTCGTCCGCCGCCAGCTCGGCGGGGAACTTCGGCTCGCGGCCGTCGATCTCCGCGTTCAGCCGTTCGATGCGCGCCACCAGGGCGTTGCGGTCGGCCTCGGTCTCGTCCCGGTTCGAGGCGAAGCGGGTGTCGTCGAGGCGCAGCAGCGGCTGGCCCTTGTCCACCACCTGGCCGTCGCGGACGAAGATTTCCTCGACTATGCCGCCTTCCAGGTTCTGGATGGTCTGCACCTTGCTGGAGGGGATGGCCTTGCCTTCGCCCCGGGTGACTTCCTCGATCAGGGCGAACTTCGCCCAGACCAGCGCGGCGATGAACAGCGCCAGCACCGTCCACAGGGTCAGGCGGGCGAAGCGCGGCGCGTCCTCCAGCAGGGTGCCGGGCAGTTCCGCCATGAACTCGTGGTCGCGGCCCCTGCCGCCGCCGAGGTAGTTGCCGATGGTGTTGTCCCGTTGCATGGCGATCACCCCGCTGCCGTGCCGACCTGGCCCTTGCGCAGGGCCTCGATCACTGCATCCTTCGGTCCGTCGGCGACGATGCGGCCGCCGTCGAGCACCACCAGCCGGTCGACCAGCGCGAGCATCGCCGTGCGGTGGGTGACCAGCAGCAGCGTCTTGTCCGCGCAATACCGCTGCAGCCGCTGGCGGAGCTGCTCCTCGCTGCTGTTGTCCATGGCGCTGGTCGGTTCGTCGAGCAGCAGGATCGGCGGGTCGAGCAGCAGCGCGCGGGCCAGCAGCACGGCCTGGCGCTGGCCGCCGGAGAGCAGCTGGCCGCGCTCGCCCACCGGGCGGTCGAAGCCCAGCGGATGCTGCCGGGCCAGTTCGGCGACGCCGGTCAGCTCGGCCACTTCGAGCATCCGCGCGTCGCTGACATGGCGCGCGCCGAGGGTGATGTTGTCGCGCAGGCTGCCGGCCAGCAGCGGCAGGTCGTGGGCGACGTAGCCGATCTGCTGGCGCAGGTCGGCGACGTCGAGCTGGCGCAGGTCTAGGCCGTCGAGCAGGACCTGGCCCTCGTCCGGCTGGTAGAAGCCCATCAGCAGGCGGCCGAGGGTGCTCTTGCCGGAGCCGCTGCGGCCGACGATGCCGATCTTCTCGCCCGGCGCCACGCGCAGGTTGAGATCGCGCAGCGCCGGCGCGCTCTGCTCCGGATAGCGGAACTGCAGCTGGCGGATTTCCAGCGCGCCGTGCAGCCGGGTGCGCTCCAGCGGGCGCTGGCCGGGCTCGCGCTCCTGCGGCAGGGTCATCAGCGCGTCGGTGCTCTTCATGGTCAGGCGCGCCTGCTGGTAGCGGGTGATCAGCCCGGCGATCTGCCCGAGCGGCGCCAGCACGCGGCTGCCGAGCATGTAGCAGGCGACCAGGGCGCCGACGCTGAGGTTGCCGTCGAGAATGGCGTAGACCCCGGCGACGATCATCGCCATGCCGGCGAACTGCTGCATGAACAGGGTGCCGTTGCTGGCCAGCGCGGAGAGGAAGCGCGCGTGGTTGTCCAGGCGGGTGACGGCGCCGTGGGTGGTTTCCCAGCGGTACTGCAGTTCGCTTTCGGCACCGCAGGCCTTGAGGGTTTCCAGGCCGCCGAGGGTCTCGATCAGCAGCGCCTGGCGCTCGGCGCCGAGGGTCAGGCTCTTCTGCACGGTGTCGCGCAGGCGCACCTGGATGACGAAGGCGAACAGCATGGTCAGCGGGAAGGCCAGCAGCGGGATCGCCACCAGCGGGCCGCCGAGCAGGCCGATCACGGCGATCATCAGCAGGGCGAAGGGCAGGTCGATCAGGCTGGTCAGGGTCAGCGCGGTGAGGAATTCGCGCAGGCCCTGGAAGTCGTGGATGCTCTGGGCGAAGCCGCCGACCGTGGCCGGCCGCGCCTTCATGGCCATGCCGGTGATGCGCTCGAACAGCGTGGCGGAGAGCACCACGTCGGTCTTCTTGCCGGCGAGGTCGAGCAGGTGCGAGCGCAGCACGCGCAGCAGCAGTTCGAACAGGCTGCCGAGCAGCAGGCCGGCGGCGAGCACCCAGAGGGTCGACACGGCCTGGTTGGGCACCACGCGGTCGTAGGTCTGCATGACGAACAGCGGCACCAGCAGGCCGAGCAGGTTGATCATCAGGCTGGCGACCAGCGCGTCGGTGTACAGCCAGCGCGACAGCTTGAGGGTATCGCGGAACCAGGCCTCGACCCGCGGCAGCAGCGGCTGGCGCGCCGCCTCCAGTTCATGCCGGGGGCGGGCGAACAGCGCCTGGCCGGCGTATTGCTCGGCCAGTTCGTCGGCTTCCACCCACTGCTCGCCGCCCTCGGTCTCGCAGGGCAGGATCAGCGCCGTGCCGTCCTCGCCCCAGCGGCGCAGCACGGCGCTGCGGCCATCGCGCAGGAGCAGCAGCACTGGCAGGTTGAGCGCGGAAATGCTCTTCAGCTCGCGGCGCAGCACCCGCCCCTGCAGTCCGGCGCGGGCCGCCGCGCGGGGCAGCAGCTGGGCGGAGAGGCGCTGTTCGGGCAGCGGCAGGCCGCTGGCGAGGCTGGCGCGGCTGGCGTTGCAGCCATGCAGGCGGCAGAGGATCAGCAGCCCGTCGAGTAGCGGATCGTCGTGGCCGAGACGTGGATCGTCGGCGGCGACTTCGCCGCGTTCCTGGAGAATCGCCGTCACGGTACTGCTCCCGGGGACGTGCGGCCCCTTCTATCTATTGGGCCCCCGCGTTCGCGGGGGTGACGGTAGTGCGTAGGGTGGATCACGCTCCACCGATCCACCACGGCCGCGCAGGCGGCCCCGGAATGGTGGATGGAAGAGCACCATCCACCCTACGTTTCGCTGATCCCCTGTGCTCCGCGTAGGGCGGGTGCAACCCGCCGCGAAGGTGTCCGCCCCCGCCTCAGCGCATATCCGGCAGATGCGCATCGGTCTTCACCTCGGACAGCGCGATGCTCTCGTGCGGCGCGACCACGCCCTGGGAGTGCAGCAGCGCGCCCATGGCAGCCAGCACGCGGTAGCGCGAGAACTCCTCGGTGTAGCGCACTTCGGTGTAGCGGCGGTTGGCGGTGAACAGTTCGTTCTCGCTGTCCAGCAGGTCGAGCAGGGTGCGCTGGCCGAGGGTGAACTGCTGCTGGTACGCCTCGCGCACCTTGCGCGTGTAGTCGGCGTAGTCGCGGGCCGGACCGGTCTGCTTCTGCGCGTTTTCCATGGCGTCCCAGGCCAGCGAGAGGTTCTCGTTGAGCAGGCGCAGGGCGTTGTTGCGCACGTCCCTGGATTCGGCCAGCTGGTGCGAGGTGGAGTTGAGGCGGGACTTGTCGCGGAAGCCGTTGAACAGGTTGTAGCGCATCACGACTTGCGCCTGCCAGCTGTTGGCGTGGCCTTCCTGGCCGGCGACGTTGTCGTTCGCGGCGTTGGCCAGTTCCAGGTCGAAGCGCGGGTAGTAGGGCGCCTTGGCCGCCTCGTACTGCTTCTCGGCGGCGTTGACGTCGGCCTGGGCGGATTTCAGCAGCGGGTTGTTGTTGAGCACTTCCTGGCGCGCCTGGCCGACGTCGGCGGGCAGCATCGCCTTGACCGTGGAGGGCGCCTCCAGTTCATCCGGCATCCTGCCGACCGTGCTGTAGAAGTTCGACATGGCGTCGGCCAGGTTGACTTCCTCGGTGTACAGGTTGTTCTGCGCCAGGGCCAGGCGGGCGACGGCCTGGTCGTTGTCGGCGGCGCTGCCGACCCCGCGCTCGCTGCGCATGCGGATCTGGTCGCCGATGCGCTGGTGGGCCTGCAGGTTGTTCTTCGCCAGGGTCACCATCTCGCGCCGCTTGAGCACGTCGAGATAGACCTCGACGGTGCGCAGCGCGGTGGTTTCCGAGGTGCCGAGGACGCGGTAGGCGCGGGAATTGACGTTGGCCTCGTTGCGCGCCACCTCGTTGGGGGTGCCGAAGCCGTCGAACAGCATCTGCCGCAGGCGAATCTCGGCATCGGTGCGGTTCAGGGTTTCCTTGTTGTGATCGCCGAGCGCCCGGGTGTCCGGGTTGTCGGAACCCTCCCGGCCATAGCCGAGCAACAGGTCTACCGTAGGAAGATAGCCACCCCGCGCGAACTTCAGTTCCTCGTCAGCGGTGAGGCGGCTGTTCACGCTCTGGCTGACTTCCGGGTGGTATTGCAGGGTGCTTTGTATGGCCTCGGTAAGCGTCATCGCATAACCATGGATGGCTGAGACCGTCAGAAATACACCGCTCCATAATGCTGCGTTCCCACTGCGCATGACACTTCTCCTGCTTCCCATACTTCTGTTTCGCCAATTTATTGGCTATTTTTCTCTCCTAGGCGATCTACGCCCCTAACCTCGTATATAAGTTCAAAATTCTTGCACCCTTAATAAAAAATCCTCACAAGGGCTATTCGCAAACGGTCTTATGAGCCCATTGAAAACTGGCCCATTGTTAACGTGGCGAGCTGGGAATGCCGCTCGCGGTTGCAGCCATGCAGTCTTCGAAGACTAGGGCGGGGACTTTTCTGGTGGGACGGATGAACCGTGGGGCAGGCGTGACAATAAATTGTCGGCAGACTTCAAAACTCTGACGCGCCGCCCGTCCCACCAGTCTTCTTTTCCTTTTCGTTCGCGGCATGGCGGATTTCGGAGGCGTGCGCCGAAATCGGCGCCGGGCTGGGAGATGCCTTTTTCGCGATCTCGCGAGCGGGCTCTGAGGAGGGAGACATGGCCAGGTTACTGGGTGTCGTCAGCAAGGTAGTCGGCGAGGTCTTCGCCCAGGCTGCCGATGGATCGCGCCGGCCGCTGGAGCAGGGCGACAGACTGTATGTCGGCGAACGGCTGGTCACCGGCGCCAATGGCGCGGTGGCGGTCTCGGTCGCCGGGGGCGGGGAAATCACCCTCGGCCGCGACAGTGCGCTGGACCTCTCCAGCCAGATCCAGGCCGCCGCCCATCCCCGGGATGACGGCGACAGCCAGGCGCCGGCCCAGCCGACGCAGCAGGACCTCAGCGACGTGAAGGCCCTGCAGGCGGCCATCGCCGCCGGCGTCGACCCGACCCAGCACGCCGATCCCACCGCCGCCGGGCCGGCGGCGTCCAGCGCCAAGGCTGGCGGTGGCCACTCCTTCGTCATGCTTTCCGAAGTCGGCGGCGCGCTGTCGCCGGATATCGGTTTTCCCACCGCACCACCGGAAGGCGGCCCGCTGTTTCCGCGTGGCGAGGTGTTCGAGCCGGCGTTGCCGGAAATCGCCGCATTGCCCGAGCCGCCGGTGCAGCCACCGGTAGAACCGCCGGTGCAACCCCCGGTACAGCCGCCGGTGATCGAGCCTCCCGTCGAGCCACCGCCGCCTCCACCGCCCCCGCCGCCGCCGGTCAATGGCATCCCGAGCGCGGGACTTTCCGCCGCGCTGCTCGGCGAGGATGGCCTGCCCGGCGGCCTGCCGGGCGGTAACGGCGACCTGCAACTGCAGGCGCTGCCCGGCGAAGGCACCAGCGTCAGCGGCAGCCTGCACTACGACTTCGGCCCGGACGGCCCCGGCGGCTTCAGCTGGAGCCTCGACGGCCTGCCGTCGCTGACCTCCGGCGGCGTGGCGCTGACCTACGCGCTGAGCGCCGACGGCCGCACCCTGACCGGCATGGCCGGCGACACCCCGGTATTCACCCTGCGCCTCACCGACCTCGACAGCGGCACCTACCAGCTGACCCTGCTGAAACCGCTGGATCATCCGCTGCACGACATGGAAGACAGCCTCGACTTCCAGGTCGGCTTCAGCGTCACCGACGGCAACGGCACCGAGGCCAGCGGCGGGCTGGACGTCAGCATCGTCGACGACATGCCGTGCGCCGGCCTGTCGCTTTCCGGCGAGCTGCCCAGCCTGCAGACCGGCGACGCACAGACCCTCGGCTGGCGCCATGACAGCGCCAGCGCCGACTTCTCCAGCGCCTTCCACGCCGATGGGCAGTACGGCGCCGACGGCCCCGGCGACATGCAGCTCGGCTATTCGCTGGAGCTGGCCGGCGGGGAGGGCGCCGATTCCGGCCTGACCAGCGGCGGCGCGGCGATCCACCTGTACCTGGTCGGCGGCATGATCGTCGGTTCCACCGCCGCCGATGCCGCCGGGATCAGCGCGGCGAACCGGGTGTTCACCCTGCGGGTCGATGCCGGCAGCGGCACGGTCAGCCTCGACCAGTACCGTGGCATCGACCATCCGGCGCCGGGCAGCGGCTCGGACTACGCCGGCCAGGACGTCGGCCTGAATCCGGACCTGATCCGCCTGCATGCCTCGCTGCAGGTCACCGACGGCGATGGCGACAGCGTCGGCGCCAGCCGCAGCATCGACCTCGGCGGACGGATCGGCTTCAGCGACGACGGCCCGTGCATCACCCCCTGCGCAGCCGGCTTCGCCCTCGCGGTGGACGAGAGCAACATGGGCCACGCCGACAGCGTCGGCCTCGACGGGCTGTTCTCCCATAGCTACGGCGCCGACGGCCCGGGCGGCCTGGAATACCGCCTGAGCGCGGTGGACGGCAGCTCCAGCGGCTTCACCGACACCGCCAGCGGCAAGACCATCTACCTCTACCAGGTCGGCGACAGCGTGGTCGGCAAGGTCGGCGGCGAGTCCGGCGCGGTCGCCTTCAGCGTCAGCATCGTCAATGGCCAACTGGTGCTCGAACAGTCGCGCGCCTTCATGCATCCGGACAGCCACGACCCGAACGATCCGCTGAGCCTCGACCCGGGCAGGATCGCCCTGGTCGCGCGGATCGCCGATGGCGACGGCGATCACGACAGCGCCAGCCTGGACCTGGGCGGCAAGCTGCAGTTCCTCGACGACGGCCCGTGCATCGCCCTCGACGCCTGCTTCGACGGCCAGTTGACGGTGGACGAGAGCAACCTGGCCCATGACGACGTGCAGAACTTCAGCGCGGCGTTCCATGCCGATACCGGCGCGGACGGCGGCAGCCTCAGCTACGGCCTGGCGCTGGGCGGCAACGCCGACAGCGGGCTGTGCACCACCGCCGGCGAGCCGATCACCCTGTACAAGGTCAGCGCCACCCTGGTGGAAGGCCGGGTCGGCGGCCCCGACGGACCGCTGGCCTTCAGCCTGTCCCTCGATCCCGCCAGCGGCGACCTCAGGCTCGACCAGAAACTGGCGCTGAAGCATCCCGACGGCAGCGACGCGAATGACTCGCTGTCCATCGCCGACGGCCGGATCAGCCTGGTCGGCACCGTCACCGATGGCGACGACGACACGGCATCGGCGTCGCTGGACCTGGGCGGCCGCCTGGTGTTCCGCGACGACGGCCCCTGCGCCAGCGACGACACGCCGCGCTGCCTGGTGCCGCAGGCACCGCCGAAGGTCAACCTGACCCTGGTGCTCGACGTCTCCGGCAGCATGGAGGGCAGCAAGCTGGTCAACGCCAAGGCGGCGCTGATCAACATGCTCAACCAGTACGCGACGATGGGCATCGCCATCCACGTCTCGCTGATCACCTTCGCCAGTTCGGCCAGCGACAAGGGCGACTTCAGCTTCAGCGGCACCGGCGACGCCGGCTACGACAGCCTGGTCAGCGCCATCAACGGGCTCAAGGCGAACGGCAGCACCAACTACGAAGCGGCGCTGGACCTGGCGAAGAACAGCATCCATGCCGACTTCAACGCGCCGGGCGCGGACCCGTCGGCGATCAACCGGGTGTACTTCATCTCCGACGGCGAGCCGAACGCCGGCAACACCAGCAAGGCGCTGAACCAGTGGCAGGGCTTCCTCGCCAATCCCGACGGTGATGGCAACGCCGCGACCAACCCTGTGCAGGCCCATGCGGTCGGCGTCGGCACCTCGATCACCGACGCCGAACTGGTGAAGATCGACAGCCAGGGCGCGCCGATCATCGTCAAGAACCCCAGCGACCTCAGTGCCACCCTGGAAGGCCTGGTGACCATGGATGCGGTCAGCGGCAACCTGCTGGCCAACGACACGCCGGCGAGCGCCGACGGCGCCGTGCGCATCACCCAGGTGGAAATCGGCGGCGAGACGTTCAGGGTCGACGCCAACGGCAACCTGGCCAACGACCACCCCGACGCCTCCAGCGCCAGCGCCACCTACAACCCCGCCAGCGGCCTGCTGACCGTGCAGACCGAACACGGCACCCTGACGCTGTACCTGAAGGACGGCGGCGGCCACCTGGCCGGCGACTACACCTACGCCGCCAGGGCCGGCATCAGCTACCCGGAAAGCGGGCAGATCAGCGAGGTGTTCCGCTACACCATCGTCGATGGCGACGGCGACAGCGCCTCGGCCAACCTGAACATCTGCATGAAGTACAACCTGCCGCTGCTGGTGGTGGGCAGCAATGCCAGCGACGCGGACGGATCGGGCGTGCCGCACAGCGTGCCCAGCCCGCTCGACCCGATGCCCGGCGGGCGCATCGAGGGCAGCTTCGGCAACGACGTGCTGATCGGCGACAGGGGCGGCGCCACGCCCTGGGCCCAGCCGGGCAAGAACTACAACATCGCGCTGATCATCGACACCTCGGGAAGCATGAAGGACCCGTCCGGCACCCCCGGCCTGAGCCGCCTGGCGCTGGCCCAGCAGGCGCTGATTAACCTGCTCGACCAGATCAAGGGGCATGACGGCGTCATCAACCTGAGCCTGATCGACTTCAGCGACAACGCCCACGTCACCAAGGTGGAAGGACTGACCGCCAAGGACGTGCGCAACCTGGTCGACGACATCAACGACCTGTGGGCCAACGGCTCGACCAACTACGAGGACGCCTTCAAGGACGCCAGCAAGTGGTTCGCCAAGATGGTCGATGACGGCCACGACGCCGCCCACGGCTTCACCAACCTGGCGTTCTTCCTCACCGACGGCAACCCGACGGTGAACAATGGCAGCGGCGGTGGCAGCAGCGGCAGCGTGACCAACTACAACGACGTCTACCGCGCGCTGCAGGCCGGCAGCGACATGCTCCAGGGCGGCCACGAGCTGAGCGGCGCCGACCAGGTGCAGGTGCACGCCATCGGCATCGGCGACAACGTCAACGAGAATGTCCTGCAGTACTTCGACAACACCCTGGTGACCAGCCAGGGCGTGGTGCTGCAACTGCCGGGCGGCAGCGTCACCGGCGCGGTCGGCGACCCGCAGATGATCAACACCGCCGAGGAACTGCAGGCGGCGCTGCAGCACGGCATCAGCGGCAGCACGCCGGACGATGTCGGCCACGACACGCTGATCGGCGGCGCCGGCGACGACGTGATCTTCGGCGACGTGATCAACACCGACCACCTGGCCTGGAGCGGCCAGGGCCATGGCGCCGGCCAGCACGACGGCCAGGGCTACCAGGCGCTGGTCGAATACCTCACCGCCAGCAACGGCAACATCGCGCCCAACCTCGGGCAGATCGCCGACTACATCGTCGACCACGCCCGGGAGCTCAACCGCGCCGGCGACACCCGTGGCGGCAACGACCTGCTCGACGGCGGCGCGGGCAACGACCTGCTGTTCGGCCAGGGCGGCAACGACCTCCTGCTCGGCGGCGACGGCGAGGACCTGCTGTTCGGCGGCATGGGCGACGATGTGCTCAACGGCGGCTCCGGCGCCGACCAGTTCGCCTGGCTCAAGGGCGAGACCGGCCATGACCTGGTGCAGGACTTCCGCATCGGCGAAGGCGACGTGCTCAACCTCGCCGACCTGCTGCAGGGCGAGACCTCCACGGCGGCGTCGCTGTCGCACTACCTGAGCTTCTCGGTCAATGCCGGCAGCACCACCATCGGCGTCAACCCCACCGGCGTGGTGGGCGGGGCGGAGACGCAGAGCATCGAACTGGCCAATGTCGACCTGTCCGCGCACTACCTCGGGCACGCAGGCAACGGCGTGCTCTCGGCCGGCGACACCACCTCGGTGCTCGACGGTTTGCTCGGCGACCATGCGGTGAAGGTGGATACCGTCTAGCTCCCTGGTCGCGGGCATGGCCCGCTCCTACGGATCGTCGCGATGCCGAACCTGTAGGAGCGGGCCATGCCCGCGACCTTCTTCGATACCCCGATCTGTGACGCTGCATATCCACGGTGAATGTTCATCGCCGCACGGCATCCGCTGCCCGTATGCTCGACCGCCCAGTCGAACAACAAGCAACGAGGTGCCCCATGCGAGAAGTGGTGATAGTCGACAGCGTCCGTACCGGCCTGGCCAAGTCGTTCCGCGGCAAGTTCAACCTGACCCGTCCGGACGACATGGTCGCCCACTGCATCGACGCGCTGCTCTCGCGCAACGACCTCGACCCGCTGCTGGTCGACGACTGCGTGGTCGGCGCCGGCTCCAACGAGGGCGCCCAGGGCCACAACATCGGCCGCAACGCCGCCGTGCTGTCGAAGCTCGGCACCCACGTCGCCGGCATGACCCTGAACCGCTTCTGCTCCTCGGGCCTGCAGTCCATCGCCATCGCCGCCAACCAGATCGCCTCCGGCTGCAGCGACGTGATAGTCGCCGGCGGCGTCGAGTCCATCACCCTGACGATGAAGAGCAGGAACCTGGACCACTTCTTCAACCCGCGCCTGCAGCTGGAAGCCCCGGGCATCTACTACCCGATGGGCCAGACCGCCGAGATCGTCGCGCGCCGCTACAACGTCAGCCGCGAAGCCCAGGACGCCTACGCCCTGCAGAGCCAGCAGCGCACCGCCCGCGCCCAGGCCGAGGGCCTGTTCGCCGACGAGATCGTGCCGATGGCGGTGAAGTACGAGGTGGAAGACAAGGCGACCGGCGAGAAGCGCGTGGTGGAAGGCGTGGTCGAGCATGACGACTGCAACCGTCCGGATACCACCCTCGAAGGCCTGAACTCGCTGAAGCCGGTATTCGCCGAGGACGGCTCGGTCACCGCCGGCAACGCCTCGCAGCTCTCCGACGGCGCCTCCATGACCCTGCTGATGAGCCTGGACAAGGCCATCGAGCTCGGCCTGAAGCCGAAGGCGTTCTTCCGCGGCTTCACCGTCGCCGGCTGCGAGCCGGACGAGATGGGCATCGGCCCGGTGTTCTCGGTGCCGAAGCTGCTCGAGGCCAAGGGCCTGCAGATCGCCGACATCGACCTCTGGGAACTCAACGAAGCCTTCGCCTCGCAGTGCCTCTACGCCCGCGACCGCCTCGGCATCGACAACGAGAAGTACAACGTCAACGGCGGCTCCATCGCCATCGGCCACCCCTTCGGCATGACCGGCTCGCGCCAGGTCGGTCACCTGGTGCGCGAACTGCAGCGGCGCAACCTGCGCTACGGCATCGTCACCATGTGCGTCGGCGGCGGCATGGGCGCGACCGGGTTGTTCGAGGCGGTGCGCTGAGGCTGGCGCGTCCCTTCTCCCTGGCTCCTCTCCCGCATCGGGAGGGGAGCTGTCCCCTCAGACCAGCAATTCCAGCGTCTCGAACAACTGCCGGTCTTCCCGGCGCGCCGAGCGGGCGTGGCGGCGGATCACCTGCAGCAGGCAATCGACGAAGCACATCGCCGAAGCGCTGAGGGTGCCGTTGCGCCGTTTGACGATGCTCAGGTGGCGAGGCTCGCAGCGCTCCACCAGTGGCGGCGAGACCAGGCGACCGAGGAAGGGCGGGGCGCCGGTGAGAATCGCCGGGCCCCAGGTGCACATGTCCGCGCGCTCGACCATGTACTGCGAGATCGCCAGCGAATGCGCGCGGACGATGCGGCGTTCGTCGATCCGTGCGCCGTGGCGCCAGAACAGTTCCTCCATCAGCGCATCGTGGCCGTCGGGCGCGTAGTTGAGCGCCCAGTCCTGGTCGAGCAGATCGTGGATGGAGCGGCAATCCTGGCGCGGATGACCCTGGCGCAGCAGCACCGCGGTCTGGTAGGCGAGCAGCGCCTCGCTGGAGAACTCCTGGCTGGCCAGTGACGGCTGCAGCTGGCCCACCGCGAAATCCATGCTGCCGTCGCGCAGCAGCGGCTGGGCGACGGCCATCAGGCTTTCGAACAGCTCCAGCCGGACTTCCGGCATGCGCTCGCGGAACGCCAGCACCACCTCGGGCAGGAAGGTCAGCGACACCCAGGGCGTGATGCCCACGCAGAGCCGTCCCATGGCGGCGCCACGCAGCTGGTCGAGGTCCTGTTGCGCGCGTTCGAGCTGCTTCTGTACCAGCCGGGCATGGGTCAGCAGCACCTTTCCGCTTTCGGTGAAGGACAGCCCGCTGGGCGTGCGGACGAACAGCGGCAGCTGCTGGGCGTCCTCCAGTTCGCGCAGCGCACGGGTCACGGCGGCCTGGGAGATTCCCAGCGAACGCGCGGCGCCACGGATGCTGCCTGTTTCGGCGCTGGCGACCAGCGCCTGCAGTTGATGCAGTTTCATCGGAATACCCAGGTGACAACCAATGGTTGTCAGCATAACCAAACTGCGGCTCCCCGGCTGCGTTCCTCTTTCCTAAGATCGCCTCGAAACAGCCGCCGGCAGGTCCGGCGGCGGATGGAAAGTCCCGAGGAGAACGACAATGAATATCGGCGCCGTCCTGCCGCAGGTCGCGGAAATCCGCGAGGAAATGGTCGCGATCCGCCAGGCCATCCACGCGCATCCGGAACTCGGCTTCGAGGAGCGCAACACCAGTGCGCTGGTGGCGCGCTGCCTGGAGGAGTGGGGTTACCGGGTGACCCGCGGCATCGGCGGAACCGGCGTGGTGGGCACGCTGGAGAACGGTGCCGGCCCGGCGCTGGGGTTGCGCGCGGAAATGGATGCGCTGCCGATCCGCGAGGCCACCGGCCTGCCCTATGCCAGCCGCATCGACGGCGTCATGCATGCCTGCGGCCATGACGGCCACACGGCGATGCTGCTGGCCGCCGGCAAGTGCCTGGCGCAGTCGCGCGAGTTTCGCGGCACGCTGCGGCTGATCTTCCAGCCGGCCGAGGAAGGCCTCGGCGGCGCGCGGCGGATGCTGGAGGATGGCCTGCTGGAGCGCTTCCCCTGCGATGCGATCTTCGCCATGCACAACGTGCCCGGCTATCCGGCGGGGCGCCTGGGATTCCTCAGCGGACCCTGCATGGCTTCCGCCGACAGCGTGCGCATCCGCATCAGCGGCCACGGCGGGCACGGCGCGGTGCCGCACAAGGCGATCGACCCGGTGGTGGTCTGCTCGTCCATCGTCATCGCCCTGCAGAGCATCGTCTCGCGCAATGTCGATCCGCAGGAAACGGCCATCGTCACGGTCGGCTCGATTCACTCCGGGCAGGCCGCCAATGTGATCCCCGACAGCGCCGAGCTGAACCTCAGCGTGCGCGCGCTGGACCCCGGGATACGGCGGCTGCTCGAACAGCGCATCACCCGGCTGGTCGCCGCCCAGGCCGAGAGCTTCGGCGCGCGGGCGGAAATCGACTACCAGCACTGCCACCCGGTGCTGGTCAACCATCCCGCCGAGACCGCCTTCGCCCGCCAGGTCGCCGTCGACTGGCTGGGCGAGGAGGAGCTGATCGCCGACCTGCGGCCGTTCACCGCCAGCGAGGATTTCGCCTTCATCCTCGAACGCTGTCCCGGCTCCTACCTGACCATCGGCAACGGCACGGGGGAGCAGAGCTGCCTGCTGCACAACCCCGGCTACGACTTCAACGACGCCTGCCTGCCGCTGGGCGCCAGTTACTGGGTGAAGCTCGCCGAGCGTTTCCTCGCCTGAGCCGAATCCCGCCGCCAACGCACCGACAGAGGTACGCACAACAATGAAAACAATCCTCGCCGCCCTATCCCTCGCCTTCGTCGCCGCTTCCGCCAGCGCTGCGGACTGGTCCGGGAAAACCCTGCGCCTCGGCGTCGATCCCAGCTATCCGCCGCTGGAGTACAAGACCCGCGACGGCCAGCTGACCGGCTTCGGCGTGGACATCGCCGAGGCACTCTGCGAACAGCTGCGCGCCCGCTGCGTGTGGGTGGAAAGCAGCTGGGACGGGATGATTCCGGGGCTGCTGGCGCGGAAGTTCGATGCCATCGCCTCGTCGATGACGGTCACGCCCCGGCGCATGCAGCAGATCGCCTTCACCGACAAGGTTTCCAACGCGCCGGCGCGGCTGCTGGCCCGGCGCGGTTCCGGCCTGCTGCCGACGGCCGGGGCGCTGAAGGGCCGGCGCGTCGGCGTGGAACAGGGCTCCGCGCAGGAGTCCTACGCCAGGACTCACTGGGCGCCGCAGGGCGTGGATGTCGTCTCCTACCAGAGCCAGGACCAGGTCTACGCCGACCTCGTGGTCGGCCGGCTGGATGCCTCGCTGCAGGGCGCGGTCCAGGCCAGCCACGGGTTCCTCTCGCGCGTCGAAGGCAAGGACTTCGAGTTCGCCGGCGAGCCGCTGAACGATCCGGACTACTTCGGCGTCGGCGATGCCATCGGGCTGCGCAAGGAAGACGCGGAGCTGCGCGCGGACCTCAACCGGGCGCTGGCGGAAATCCTCGCCAACGGCACCTACGCGCGGATCAACCGCAAGTACTTCGACTTCGATCTCCACGGCGGCCAATAGGCGCCGACCTGGCACTCCGACAACGACAAGAATCGGGAGAGTGAAAATGTTCCTGCAGGGTTTCGGGCCGCAGATTCTCCAAGGCGCCCTCGTCACGCTGGAGCTGGCCGTGCTGGCGCTGCTCGCGGCGGTCGTCATCGGCATCTGCGGCGCCTTGTGCAAGCTGTCCGGGCGGCGGGCGCTGCAGGGCGCCGCCGGTTTCTACACCACCGCCATCCGCAGCGTGCCCGACCTGGTCATCATGCTGATGCTGTTCTTCAGCCTGCAGATGCAGCTCAATGCGCTCACCGACTGGCTGGGCGTCGGACAGGTCGATATCGATCCCTTCCTCGCCGGCGTCGTCACCCTGTCCTTCATCTACGGCGCCTACTTCACCGAGACCTTCCGCGGCGCCTTCCAGGCGGTGCCGCGCGGGCAGCTGGAGGCCGCGCAGGCCTACGGCATGAGCCCATGGCAGGCGCTGCGCAAGGTGCTCCTGCCGCAGATGCTGCGCCACGCGCTGCCGGGCATGGGCAACAACTGGCTGGTGCTGCTGAAGTCCACCGCGCTGGTCTCGATCATCGGCCTGGGCGATGTGGTGAAGGCCACCCAGGATGCCGGCAAGGGCTCGATGCAGTTCTTCTACTTCACCCTGGTGGGCGGCGCGGTGTACCTGCTCATCACCAGCCTTTCGCAGCTCGTCCTGGCCTGGCTGGAGCGGCGCTGCTCGGCGGGCGTCGGGAGGGCGGCGTCATGAGCGGCATTCTCGGCGAATACTGGCAGGCCTACCTGTGGAACGACGGCCTGCACCTCTCCGGCCTGGCCATGACCCTGTGGCTGCTGGTCCTGTCGGTCTGCATCGGCTTCGCCCTGGCGCTGCCGCTGGCGATCGCCCGGGTCAGCGACAATCCGCTGCTGCGCGGGCCGGTGTGGCTGTACACCTGGCTGCTGCGCGGCACGCCGCTCTACCTGCAACTGCTGCTGTGCTACACGGGCATCTACAGCCTGGAGCTGGTGCGCGGCCAGGACTTCCTCAACGCCTTCTTCCGCGATGGCCTGAACTGCACGATTCTCGCCTTTTCCCTGAATACCTGCGCCTACATGACGGAGATACTCGCCGGCGCGATCCGGGGTACCGCCAGCGGCGAGGTGGAGGCCGCCAGGGCGTTCGGCATGAGCCGCCTCGACATCTACCGGCGCATCGTGCTGCCCTCGGCCCTGCGCCGGGCGCTTCCCGGCTTCAGCAACGAAGTGATCCTGGTGCTGCACTCGACCTCGGTCGCCTTCACCGCCACCGTGCCCGACCTGCTGAAGGTCGCCCGCGACGCCAGCTCCGCGACCTACTCGCCGTTCTGGGCGTTCGGCATCGCCGGCGCCCTGTATGCCGCCACCGCGTTCCTGCTGGTCTGGCTGTTCCGCAAGGGCGAGCTGCGCTGGCTCGCCTACCTGAAACCGCAAGTTCACCGATCTTCCGGAGAAGCCTGAATGTACAAGTTGATGGTCGAGGACATGCACAAGAAGTACGGCAGCCACGAGGTGCTCAAGGGGGTCTCGCTCAAGGCGCGGGCGGGGGACGTGATTTCCATCATCGGTTCCTCCGGTTCGGGGAAGAGCACCTTCCTGCGCTGCATCAACTACCTGGAACAGCCCTGTGCCGGGCGCATCCTGGTGAACGCCGAAGAGCTGCGCACCCGGCGCGACGCCAGCGGCGCCCTGCGCGTGGCCGATCCCCGGCAGTTGCAGCGGATGCGCAGCCGGCTGTCGATGGTGTTCCAGCACTTCAACCTGTGGAGCCACATGACCGTGCTGGACAACCTCATCGCCTGCCCGATCGGCGTCCTCGGCGTCCCCCGCGGCGAAGCGCTGGCGCGGGCGCGCCGCTACCTGGACAAGGTGGGGTTGCCGGGCAAGGTCGAGCAGCAGTATCCGGCGCATCTCTCCGGCGGCCAGCAGCAGCGCGTCGCCATCGCCCGGGCGCTGGCGATGGAGCCGGAGGTGATGCTGTTCGACGAGCCGACCTCGGCGCTGGACCCCGAACTGGTCGGCGAAGTGCTGCGCGTGATGCAGCAGCTCGCGGAAGAGGGCCGGACCATGCTGGTGGTCACCCATGAGATGGGCTTCGCGCGGCAGGTTTCCAGCCACGTGATGTTCCTGCACCAGGGGCGGGTCGAGGAGGAGGGGCCGCCGCAGGCACTGTTCGATTCGCCACGCAGCGAGCGGCTGAGGCAATTCCTCGCCAATGCCCTGAAGTGACTCAGTGGAAATCCCGGCTGCGCACGTCCAGCCCGTCGAGCAGTTCGCCCAGGTCGAGCAGCCGTCCGGCGATCACATGGCGCACGCCGCTCTCCGACTCCAGCGTGCCGTCCACCTGCATCAGCCGCGCTTCCAGGAACGGCTGCCGCTGGCGCTCGGCGAGGTCGTGCCAGACCACCACGTTGAGCATGCCGAACTCGTCTTCCAGGGTGATGAAGGTCACACCGCTGGCGGTCTGCGGACGCTGGCGGCCGACCACCAGGCCGGCGACGCGCACCGGGCGGCCGTGTTCCAGCGCCGCCAGTTCCCTGGAGCTGCGGCAACGGCGTGCCTTCAGCGCGCCGCGCAGCAGCTTCATGGGATGCGGACCGAGGGTGGTGCCGAGGACGGCGTAGTCGGTCAGCAGGTCCTCGCCGCGGGTCGGTAGCGGCAGCGACACCTCTGCTTCCTCCGTCGATTGTCCGGCGAACAGCGGCATCTGCGCTTCCACCCCGGCCACCGCCCAGCGCGCCTTGTGCCGGTGCCCGGCGAGGCCACGCAGGGCGCCGGCGTCGGCCAGCAGTTCGCGGGCGCGACTGTCGAGGTCGGCGCGCAGGGCCAGGTCGCCGACATCGGTGAACATCCGCTGCCCGCGGCTCGCCGAGATGCGCCGCGCATCCTCCTCGCGGAAGCCGCGGATCATCCGCAGCCCCAGGCGGATCGCCGGCTGCTCGCGGCCGCCGTCTTCCAGGCCGCAATCCCAGTCGCTGTGGCGCACGTCCACCGGGCGCACTTCGATGCCATGGCGGCGCGCGTCCTGGAGTATCTGGTCGGGGCTGTAGAAGCCCATCGGCCAGCTGTTGATCAGCGCGCAGGCGTAGGCCGCCGGCTCGTGGCATTTCAGCCAGCAGCTGGCGTAGGTGAGCAGGGCGAAGCTGGCGGCGTGGGACTCGGGGAAGCCGTAGCTGCCGAAACCCTCGATCTGGCGGAAGATCCGTTCGGTGAACTCCTTCGTATAACCCCGTTCGAGCATGCGCCCGGTCAGCCGCTGGCGATGCGCTTCCAGCCCGCCATGGCGTTTCCAGGCGGCCATCGAGCGGCGCAGGTGATCGGCCTCGCCGGGGGTGTACTCGCCCGCGATGATCGCCAGCTGCATCACCTGTTCCTGGAACAGCGGTACGCCGAGGGTGCGCCTGAACACCGGGATCAGTTCGTCGGCGGCGTATTCGATGGGTTCCTCCCCGTTCCGCCGGCGCAGGTAGGGATGCACCATGTCGCCCTGGATCGGCCCGGGGCGGACGATGGCGACCTGGATCACCAGGTCGTAGAACTCCTTCGGTTTCAGGCGCGGCAGCATGGCCATCTGCGCCCGCGACTCGATCTGGAACACGCCGATGGTGTCGGCGCGGCTGATCATCGCGTAGGTCGCCGGGTCTTCCGCCGGCAGGCTGGCGAGGCTCCAGCGCTTGCCGCGATAGGCCGCCAGCAGGTCGAAGCAGCGGCGCAGCGCGCTGAGCATGCCGAGGGCGAGGATGTCCACCTTGAGCAGGCCGACCGCATCGAGGTCGTCCTTGTCCCACTGGATCACGGTGCGCTCCGCCATGGTCGCGTTTTCCACCGGCACCAGGCTGTCCAGCGGCTGCTCGGAGATGACGAAGCCGCCGGGATGCTGCGACAGGTGGCGCGGAAAGCCGATCAGTTCGCCGGTGAGCGCCAGCACCCGGCGCAGGATCGGGCTGTCCGGATCGAAGCCGGCTTCGCGCAGCCGCTCCAGCGGCGGCGCGCTGCTGCTCCAGCGGCCGCAGCAGCGTGCCAGGACGTCGATCTGCTCCGGCGGCAGGCCGAGCGCGCGGGCCACGTCGCGTACCGCGCCGGCGCCGTGGTAGGTGCTGACCACAGCGGTGAGCGCGGCGCGGTGGCGGCCGTAGCGGCGGAACACGTACTGGATGACTTCCTCGCGGCGCTCGTGCTCGAAGTCGACGTCGATGTCCGGCGGCTCGTTGCGTTCCTTCGAGATGAAGCGCTCGAACAGCAGGTCGATATGGTCCGGATCGAGTTCGGTGATGCCGAGGGCGAAGCACACCGCCGAGTTGGCCGCCGAGCCGCGCCCCTGGCAGAGGATGTGCTGCTCGCGGGCGAAACGGACGATGTCCTGGACGGTGAGGAAGTAGCTTTCGTAGCCCAGTTCGGCGATCAGTCCGAGTTCCTTCTCGATGGCGTCGCGCACCTTCGCCGTGGGGCCGTCGGGCCAGCGTTCGCGGATGCCTTCTTCGGTCAGCTCGCGCAGCCAGCTGGTCGGCGTATGTCCGTCCGGGACCAGTTCGCGCGGGTACTGGTAGCGCAGCTCCTTGAGATCGAAGGTGCAGCGCTGGGCGATGCGCAGGGTTTCCGCCAGCAGCTCGGCCGGGTAGATCTCGGCCAATGCCTCGCGCGGGCGCAGGTGGCGTTCGCCGTTGGGGAACAGGTATGCGCCGGCCTCGGCTACCGGGCAGTGCTGGCGGATGGCGGTCATGCAGTCCTGCAGGGCGCGGCGGCCGCGGGCGTGCATGTGCACGTCGCCGCAGGCCACCGCCGGGATGCCCTGGCGTTCGGCGAGGGCGAGCAACTGTGCGAGACGGCCGGCGTCGTCCGCGCTGCGATGCAGTTCCACGCCCAGCCACAGGCGATCCGGGAAGCGTTCGCGCAGCCAGGCGGCGTCGCCATCCCGCTGCGGCAGCCAGAGGGCGAGCAGGCCGTCCAGCGGCTGGTCGAGATCGGCGCGCAGCAGGCGGTAGCTGCCCTTGTCGGCGCGGCGGCGGGCCTGGGTGATGAGGCGGCAGAGGTTCTGGTAGCCGGTTAGGTTTTCCACCAGCAGGACCAGCTTGGGGCCGGCCTCGACCTGCACTTCGCTGCCGACGATCAGCGCCACCCCGCTGGCCTTCGCCGCCTGCCAGGCGCGGACGATGCCGGCCAGGCTGCATTCGTCGGTGATCGCCAGTTTGCGGTAGCCGAGGCGGGCGGCGCGTTCGAACAGTTCCTCGGCGCTGGAGGCGCCACGCTGGAAGCTGAAGTTGGACAGGCAGTGCAGCTCGGCGTAGTCGGCGCTCATGCGAACCAGCCGTGCAGCAGCAGCGGCCCCTCCGTGCCCACCGTGCGATAGGCCCAGCCGTGGCGGCCATCGCGGGTTTCGATCAGGTAGTAATCGCGGCGAACGTCGCCGCCGTCCCACCAGCCGGACTCGATGCGCTCGGGACCGGCGAGGATGCGCAGATTGGCTTCGCGCAATGCTGTGGGGTCGGCCAGCAGCCAACCGGGGCGTGGCGCCTGTGGCGGCGGGACGACCTTGCCGGCATCGCCGTTCTGCCAGGCGCATTCCGGACGGTGATCGGCGACGGCGCGGATGCCGTGCACCGCCTCGTCGCCAAGCCGCGCGCGCAGGCGTTCGCGCAGCTGTTCCCAGGACAGCGACTGCTGCGGGCGTTCGTCGAACAACTGGCGATGCTCGGGGACGAAGGCCGGCAGGTCGCGGGCGACCAGGCGCAGGGCCTGTACCGGGGCGTCCAGTTGCAGTTGCTCCAGGCGGCCGCGGGTCAGCTCGAAGAGCATCGCCGCCTCGCGTTCGGCGCCGAGCAGGCCGACGTCCAGCCGGGTGGCGCCCTGGCGATGCTCCAGCAGCAGGCTGAAGCGCTGCACGCCGCTGTCGCGCCCGGCGAGATAGGCGGACAGGTCGGCGGTGAGGCGGCGCAGCGGGAACAGCAGCGCCTGGTGCGACTCGACCTCGAAATTCAGCTCGATGCGCGAATCGAATTCGTCCGGTGGCCGGTAGAAATCCAGCGCCAGCGCGCGCTGGCCGAGCAGGCTGTCCACATGCTGCAGCAGCTCCGCCGGGAAGCGCCGGGCCAGGCTGGCGCGGGGCAGGGCGAACAACTGGCGCAGGCTGCGCACGCCCATGCGGGCGAAGGCGCTGGCGGTCTCGCGGGGCAGGCCGCTGCGCTCCAGCGGCAGGCGGCCAAGGATGTCGCGCAACTCGGCGGGATCGTTCACCGCCAGTCCGTCGTGGGCGTTGGCCAGCACGCGGGCGGCGGCCGGATTGGGCGCGGCGGTGATGCGGTGGTGGAAGCCGAGTCCGCTCAATTCCTCGCGCAGACGCGCCTCGAAACGCGGCCAGGGACCGAACAGGCCGAAGCTGGATTGCACCTCCAGCAGCAGCGCGCGTGGGTAGTGCAGGCTGACCTGCGAGCTGAAGCCGTAGGCCCAGGCGGCGAGGAAGTTCTGCCAGCGCTCGATCTCCGCCGGATCATGCTCGGCGGTGGCGAAGTCGCGGCACAGCGCCTGGGCGGCCAGCAGCGATTGCCCGGGTTTCAGGCCGAGGGCGCGGGCGGCCGGGTTGACCGCCTGCAGCACGCGCTTCTGCGGCGGGCCGGCGAGCAGGGCCAGCGGCGCATCGGCGTCGGACCGGTTGCGCAGCACGCCGTCCAGCGCCAGCTGCGGTAGGAGGATGCAGGCCCAGAGCATGGCGGCCTCAGCTCCAGGCGGACGCGGGAATGGGCTGCGCCGGCGCCAGCCCGCCACGGCATTTCAGCACGCGCAGCTGGCGCGGCCTGGCCTCCAGCGCCAGGCGCAGCGCCGCCGGCGAGGGGTTCACCGCCTCGCGCAGCGGCCGATGGGCGAAGGCCAGGGTCTGCCCGGTCTCGGCGGCCACCTGCAGGCGGCGCAGGGCGCGGTCGTCAGCCTGCCGGGGCCAGCACAGCACGGCGCCGCAACTGCCCGAGCGCAGGCACTGTTCGGCGGCCCAGAGGGCGTCGCGGCCGTCCGCCTCGACCAGCATCAGCTGGCGCAGGTCGACCCCGGCGGCCTGCCAGGCGTGGGGGTAGGGCACATGCGGCGGCGCCACCAGCACCACCTGCTCACCGGCTGCGCTCAGGCGGGCGAGGGTCGGCCAGAGCAGCTGCAGTTCGCCGACGCCTTCATGGGGCAGGAGGATCTCGCTGAGCGCCGCCTCCGGCCAGCCACCGCTGGGCAGCACGGCATCCAGCCCGGCATGCCCGGTGGGCTGGGAACCGGGCAGCGGAGCGTTGTGCTGGGCCTTCCAGATGCGGCGCTGGTCGAGCAGCGCATCAAGGGCGATGACGGCGCCCATCAGGAAGGACCTGCGGTGGTGTGGGGGTTGGCCATGGGGGAGGTGAAGATTGCTGTATGGATATACAGTTTTTCACCTTGGGAGGAGGGTGGTCAACAGACCTGTAGGAGCGAGCTTGCTCGCGAACAAGCAGGGCAAAGCTTCGCTGTAGGAGCGGGCCATGCCCGCGAAGCATCGGTGGTGCCGGAATGTCGCGGGCATGGCCCGTTCCTACAGGGATCATCGTGGTCCCGCGTGGCGCGGGAGGGATCACCCCTCCCGCTTCACCACCAGCGTCAGGATGTCGTAGCTCGCCACCAGTTCGCCGTTCTGGTTGGTCACTTCCACATCCCAGGCCACCACGCCCTGGGGCTCGCCTTTCGGGCTGACCTTGCCCTGGTCGATCTTGCGCTTGCAGGTCAGGCGCGCCTGGATGGTGTCGCCTATGCCCACCGGGGTGATGAAGCGCAGGGTGTCCAGGCCGTAGTTGGCCAGCACCGGGCCGACGCCGGGGGAGACGAACAGGCCGGCGGCGGCCGACAGCACGAAGTAGCCGTGGGCGATGCGCTTGCCGAACTGCGAGTCGCGCGCGGCGATCTCGTCGAAGTGCATGTAGAAGTGGTCGCCCGACAGGCAGCCGAAGTTGACGATGTCGGCCTCGGTCACGGTGCGGCGGTGGGTCAGCAGCGATTCACCGATCCTGAGGTCCTCGAAGTGGCGGCGGAACGGATGCACTTCGGTCTCGTAGACCCTGGCGCCGCGCACGTATTCGTCGGTGACCGCCATCAGCATGCTCGGCGAGCCCTGGACGGCGGTGCGCTGCAGGTAGTGCTTGACCGCGCGCAGGCCGCCCAGCTCCTCGCCGCCGCCGGCGCGGCCGGGGCCGCCGTGCTTGAGTTGCGGCAGCGGCGAGCCGTGGCCGGTGGATTCCGGCGCGGCTTCGGCGTCGAGGATGTGCACGCGGCCGTGCCAGGCGGCTGCGGCCGGCACCACGCGGGCGGCGACCATGGGATCTTTCGTCACCAGGGTGGAAACCAGGCTGCCCTTGCCACGGGCGGCCAGGGCGATGGCTTCGTCGATGTCGTCGTAGGCCATCAGCGTGCTCACCGGGCCGAACGCCTCGATATCGTGGGCGCCGCCTTCGGCATGCGGGTCGCGGGCGCGCAGCAGGGTCGGGGCGAAGAACGCGCCCTCGGCCACACCGTCGCCGCGCGGGGCGAAGCCATCCTTCGCGCCGAACAGCAGGTCGCTGCTCTGCAGCAGCAGTTCCAGGCGCTCGGCGACGTCGGCCTGCTGGGCGTGGGAGGCGAGGGCGCCCATGCGCACGCCTTCCACCGACGGATCGCCGACCACCACTTTCGCCAGCCGCTCGCGCAGGCGCTCGGCGACGGCGTCGATGTGTTTCGCGGGGACGATGGCGCGGCGGATCGCGGTGCATTTCTGCCCGGTCTTGACCGTCATCTCGCGGGCGACTTCCTTGACGAACAGGTCGAACTCCTCGTCGTCCGGGGTCACGTCGGGGGCGAGGATGGCGCAGTTCAGCGAGTCGGCCTCGGCATTGAACGGAATCGAATTGCGCACCAGGTTGGCGTTCACCCGCAGCCTGGCGGCGGTGTCGGCCGAGCCGGTGAAGGTCACCACGTCCTGGCCCTGCAGGCGGTCGAGCAGGTCGCCGGTGCTGCCGATCACCAGTTGCAGGCTGCCTTCCGGAAGCAGGCCGGATTCGTACATCAGGCGCACGGCGGCTTCAGTGAGATAGCTGGTGGCGGTGGCGGGTTTGACGATGCACGGCATGCCGGCGAGGAAGCTCGGCGCGAACTTCTCCAGCATCCCCCAGATCGGGAAGTTGAAGGCGTTGATGTGGACTGCAACGCCACCGCGCGGCACCAGGATGTGCGTGCCGGCGAAGCGGCCCTGCTTGCCCAGCGGAATGGCCGGGCCTTCATGGACGACGTTGCCCGACGGCAGCTCGCGGGAGCCGACGCTGGCGTAGGCGAACAGGGTGCCGGCGCCGCCCTCGATGTCGATCCAGCTGTCGCCACGGGTGGCGCCGCTGTGCAGGGACAGCGCGTAGAGCTGTTCCTTGCGTTCGAGGAGGAACTTGCCGAGGGCCTTGAGGCGCGCGGCGCGCTGCTGGAAGTCCAGCGCCATCAGCTGGGCGATGCCTTGCGTGCGGGCGTGGGCCATGGCTTCGGCGAAGTCGATGGAGTCCTCGTGGGTGAGGGCGACCGGCAGGCCGTTGATGGCGCTGCGCAGGGTCTGGGCGCCGTGGCTGCCGATCCAGCGGCCGGCGATGAAGCTCTGCAGGGTGGGGGTGGTACTCATCACGGGTTCTCCAGGATTCTATACGGCCGGGCACCGCGCGGGCCCGGCCGGGTTGCCTTACCAGAGGGCCAGGGTGTAGCCGATGATCAGGCGGTTTTCGTCGATTGCCGTATCCAGTCCGTTGCCGGAGCGGAACGTCAGGTTGCGCCAGCGCAGGCTCACGCCCTTCAGCGGGCCGCCTTGCACCACGTAGGCGATGTCGGTGTCGCGTTCCCATTCCTCGCCGTCGTCGACGCTGGCGGTCTTCACGTGGCTGCCGTCGACGTAGCGGGTCATGAAGGTCAGGCCGGGAATGCCGAGGGCGGCGAAGTCGTAGTCGTAGCGCAGCTGCCAGGAGTCCTCGTCGGCGCGGGTGAAGGTGTTGAAGGTCACCAGGTTGACCACGTAGGGGTCGCCGCCGTTGAGGAAGGGGAAGGCGCTGTCGCCGGACAGGCGCTGCCAGGCCGCGCTGACCTTGTGGGCGCCGCGGCTCAGGCTGAGCATGCCGTTGAAGTTGCGGTTGTCGATGCGCCCGGCGCGCTCCTCGCCGTCGCCGCGACTGTCGAAGTAGCGGATGTCGCTGCGCAGGTTGAAGCCGCCACCGAGCGGCAGGCTGTGCACCAGGCCGGCGTACTGCTGGCGGTAGATGTCTTCCAGCTTGCCGTAGTAGTAGCTCAGGCTCAGCTGCGGGCTGATCGCGTAGCTGCCACCGGCGAAGTCGAAGTGATCGCTCTGCGCCGCGCCGAAGCCGATGTCGTCGTTGCCCGAGGAGTCGCGCAGGTTGGTTTCGCTGATGCGCCCGCCGTTGAGCGTCAGGCCGGAGATTTCCCGGGAGGTCAGCATGCCGCCGCTGAAGGTCGAGGACAGCAGGCGGGTGTCGTTGTAGGTGGCGACCGGCAGCAGCGGTTGCAGGGTGCCGACCCGCAGCACGCTCTTCGAGGCGCGCAGCTTGCCGGTCAGGCCCAGCTCGCTGAAGTCGTCCACCGGCTCCCTGCTGGTGGGGCCGAACGGCAGCAGGCCGGTGCCGCGACGGTCGCGGCTGGAGTCCAGCTTGATCCCGAGTTCGCCGATGGCGTCGAGGCCGACGCCGACGCTGCCTTCGGTGAAGCCCGATTCGAAGCGGGCGGTGAAGCCCTGGCCCCATTCCTCGGCCTTCGATTGCGCCGCGCCGTCCTGGCGGAAGTCGCGGTTCAGGTAGAAATTGCGCAGCTCCAGGCTGGCCTTGCTGTCTTCGATGAAACCGCCCGCCATGGCCGGGAGGGCCATGGGCAGGGCGAGGGCCGCGAGCAGCGGCGTGGTGAGGCGATTCCGAGTCATTGTTGTTGTATTCCGGATCGTGATCAGTGGCGGCTGGCGGCGGCTGCGCCGATGCCGGTCATGGAGCGGATGAACTGCGCCATGTAGCGCCCGCGTTCTTCCGTGGCGCGGGCCGAGGCGTCGGTCACCGAGAACAGCCAGGCGCCGAGGAAGGCCAGGCTCATGGAGAACAGCGCCGGGTTGGAGTAGGGGAACAGCGCCTGCTCGTGGTGCAGCACGTTCACCCACACCGCCGGGCTCAGCACCAGCAGGACGATGGCGGAAAGCAGCCCGGCCACGCTGCCGGCGACCGCGCCGCGGGTGGTCAGGCTCTTCCAGAACATCGAGAGGAACAGCACCGGGAAGTTGACCGAGGCGGCGATGGCCAGCACCAGCCCGGAGAGGAAGGCGATGTTCTGCGACTCGAACAGCAGGCCGAGGATGATCGCCAGCACGCCGATGCCGAGGGTGGCGAGGCGCGAGATGCGCATCTCCTCGCGCTCGCTGGCCTGGCCCTTGCGGATCACGCAGGCGTACAGGTCATGGGAGATCGCCGAGGCGCCGGACAGCGCCAGGCCGGCCACCACTGCGAGGATGGTGGCGAAGGCCACCGCCGAGATGAAGCCGAGGAACAGGCTGCCGCCCACCGCATGGGACAGGTGCACCGCCACCATGTTGCCGCCGCCGATGATGGCGCCGGCCGCGTCGCGGAACTCCGGATTGGTGCCGACCATGACGATGGCGCCGAAGCCGATGACGATCAGCAGCAGGTAGAAGTAGCCGATGAAACCGGTGGCGTAGAACACGCTCTTGCGCGCCTCCTTCGCGCTGCCGACGGTGAAGAAGCGCATCAGGATGTGCGGCAGGCCGGCGGTGCCGAACATCATGCCGATGCCGAGGGAGATGGCGTCCACCGGGTTCGACAGCAGTCCGCCCGGCGCCATGATCCCGGTGCCCTTGGCGTGCACGGCGGCGGCGCTGGCGAACATCGCCTCGGTGCTGAAACCGAAGTGCCTGAGCACCATGAAGGCCATGAAGGTGGAGCCCGACAGCAGCAGGATCGCCTTGATGATCTGCACCCAGGTGGTCGCCAGCATGCCGCCGAAGGTCACGTAGCAGACCATCAGCACGCCCACCAGCAGCACCGCGTTGAGGTAGCTCATGCCGAACAGCAGCTCGATCAGCTTGCCGGCGCCGACCATCTGCGCCACCAGGTACATCAGCGACACGGTGAGGGTGCCGAAGGCGGCGGTGATGCGGATCGGCTTCTGCTCCAGGCGGTAGGACACCACGTCGGCGAAGGTGTACTTGCCGAGGTTGCGCAGGCGTTCGGCGATCAGGAACAGGATGATCGGCCAGCCGGCGAGCACGCCGAGGGCGTAGAGCAGGCCGTCGTAGCCGCTCATGAACATCATCGCCGAGATGCCGAGGAAGGACGCCGCGGAGACCATGTCGCCGGCGATCGCCAGGCCGTTCTGGAAGCCGGTCAGGCCGCCGCCGGCGGTGTAGAAGTCGGCGGTCGAGCGGGTGCGCAGGGCGGCCCAGCGGGTGATGCCGAGGGTGAACAGGACGAACAGCATGAACATGCCGATGGCATGCCAGTTGAGCGGGCGCGCGGCGTCGGCGGCCAGGGCCAGGTCGGCGACGGAGAGGCCGCCCAGCAGCAGGAGGAGACGGGACAGCATCATTGCGCGCACTCCTGCTTCAGCCTGTCGTTGAGCGGGTCGAGCACGCTGTTGGTGTGGCGCACGTAGATGCCGGTGAGGGCGAAGGACAGCAGGACGATGATCACGCCGACCAGCATGCCGACGCTGGTAACGCCGCCGTTCAGCGGCCGGCCGAGGACGTCGGGGAAGAACGCCACCAGCAGCACGAAGCCGTAGTAGATCGCCAGCATGGCCAGGGTCAGGGACCAGGTCAGCCGCTGCTTGCGGCGGACCAGTTGGACGAAGTCCGGGTGTTGCCGAATACGCTCCAGCTCTTGCGAAGTCATGTCACGCCCTCTCTTGTTGTGAATTGTCGAGGTGTGGTTGTGAAGAGGCGCCGCACGCAGGTGCCTCGGTGGAACGGGCGGTTCGTGGCCACCCGGATTTCCGTAGGAGCGAGCTTGCTCGCGAAGCTCTTGAATCCATTCGCGAGCAAGCTCGCTCCTACAGGGTTCATCGCCGTGGGGTGGACAACGCTCTGCTTGTCCACTGTCGCCGTGGCTTGGCATGGCTGGTGGAAAAGGCTTCGCTGTTTTTCCACCCTGCGGTTTGGTCTCGAGCATCGGTTGGCTGGCATTTCTGTGTAGGAGCGGGCCATGCCCGCGATGCTCTTGTGGTCGCGGGCATGGCCCGCTCCTACAGGGTTCGGTGTGGCGTGTGAATCAGAGCTGATCGAAATCCAGCACCACCTTGTCGCTGACCGGATACGCCTGGCACGACAGCACGTACCCCGCCGCCACCTCGTAGTCCTCCAGCGCGAAGTTGCTGTCCATCTCCACCTCGCCTTCGATGACCTTGCACTTGCAGGTGGAGCACACGCCGGCCTTGCAGGAGTAGGGCAGTTCGGCGCCGTGCTGGTTGCCGGCGTCGAGCACGCTGACGCTGTTGCGCGCCAGCTCGAAGCTCAGCTCGCGGCCGTCGCTGATCACGGTGACCTGGCTCTTCGCGCTGTCCAGTGCGGCGGCGGCCTGGCGGGCCTCGCGTTTCTGGGTGCTGCCGGCGGCGGCGAAGAGTTCGAAGTGGATGCGTTCGGCCGGCATGCCGTTGGCCTTGAGCTGGTCGCGCACGGTCTCGGTCATCGCCTGCGGGCCGCAGATGAAGGCGGCGTCGAGGCGCTTCACGTCCAGCCAGCGCTGGAACAGCTGGCCGCACTTGTCGGCGTCGATGCGGCCGTTGTAGAGGTCGACGTCCTGCTGCTCGCGGCTGAACACGAAAATCAGGTTGAGGCGCTGCAGGTAGCGGTTCTTCAGGTCTTCCAGCTGCTCGCGGAACAGCGCGGCGTTGCTCGAACGGTTGCCGTAGAGCAGCGTGACGCGGCTGTG
The DNA here is from genome assembly GCF_900103845.1 of Pseudomonas jinjuensis. Classification (GTDB taxonomy): domain Bacteria; phylum Pseudomonadota; class Gammaproteobacteria; order Pseudomonadales; family Pseudomonadaceae; genus Pseudomonas; species Pseudomonas jinjuensis. Next base: position 70,385 of record NZ_FNIJ01000008.1, on the reverse strand, counting down.
CGGCTCAGTTTCCAGGGTGGTCTTGACGATCGACAGGATCGGCGTGATGCCGCTGCCGGCGGCGACCGCCAGGTAGTTGCCGTGGCGCGCCGGGTCGAGTTCGACGTTGAAGTGGCCGGACGGCGGCATCACTTCCAGGCTCTGGCCGGCCTTCAGGCTTTCGTTGGCGTAGGCGGAGAACAGGCCGCCGGGCACGCGCTTGATCGCCACGCGCAGTTCGCCGTCGTTGACGCCGCTGCAGATCGAATAGGAGCGGCGCACTTCCTCGCCGTTCAGCTGGGCGCGCATCACCAGGTGCTGGCCCTGGACGAAGTGGAAGCTGTCCTGCAGGTCAGCCGGGATATCGAAGGCGATGGATACCGCATCGCGGGTTTCGGCACGCACTTCGCGAATGTTCAGGCTATGGAATTTGCTCATTGTTGTTCTCCAGCGCTCAGATGCACTTGAAGTAGTCGAACGGCTCGCGGCAGTCGCAGCAGCGGTACAGGGCCTTGCACGCGGTGGAGCCGAATTCGCTGAGGCGTTCGGTGTGCGCGCTGCCGCATTGCGGGCAGCAGACCTCGTCGCTCTGCCCGAGCAGGCTGCGCTTGCTGGTGCTGCCGGACGGCGGCGCGATGCCGTAGGCACGCAGGCGTTCGCGGCCGTCGTCGCTGATCCAGTCGGTGGTCCAGGCCGGCGTCAGGCGGCGTTCCAGTTGCGGTTCGGCGAAGCCGGCGTGCTCCAGGGCGTGGCGGATGTCGTCCTCGATCACCTCGGTGGCCGGGCAGCCGGAGTAGGTCGGGGTGACCACCACGTGCAGGTGCCCGCCCTGCCAGTCGAGGCCGCGGACGATGCCGAGGTCGACGACGCTGACCACCGGCACTTCCGGATCCATCACCGCACCCAGCACCGTCCAGGCGTGGGCCACGTCGGTGGCCGTGCCGGGACGGGCGCCGCGGTCGCTGGCGATCAGCTCACCAGGTCGCATCGGGGTAGGCCCGCTGGAGGAACTGCATCTCGGCGAGCAGGATGCCCAGGTGCTCGGTGTGCACGCCGCGGCGGCCGCTCAGGTAGAAGTTCACCGCCGGTTCGGGCAGCGGCAGGGTGGCGCTGGCGAAGATGTCGGCGACCCTGGATTTCCAGGCGCTGGCGATTTCCGCCGGGTTCGGCGCCACGCCTTCGGCGAACAGACGCTGCTCGATCTCGTCCGCGTTGCACAGCTCGACGGTGAAGCGCCAGACCTGCGGGATGGCCGCAAGCATGCGCTGGTGGCTTTCCTCGGTGCCGTCGCCCAGGCGCTCGACCCACTCGCCGGAGCGGCGCAGGTGATAGGTGACTTCCTTCAGCGCCTTGGCGGCGATGCCGGCGATGCGCTCGTCGCCGGAGTGGGCGAGGGCGGCCAGCACGTGGAAGTGCCAGGCGTCGTAGAGGAACTGCTTGACGATGGTCACCGCGTAGTCGCCGTTGGGTTGTTCCACCAGCAGCAGGTTGCGGAAGGCGCGCTCGTCGCGGCGGAACGCCAGGTGATCGGCGTCGCGGCCATCGTCCAGCAGTTCGGCGGCGTACTCGTACCAGTTGCGGGCCTGGCCGACCAGGTCGAGGCCGACGTTCATCAGGGCCAGCTCTTCTTCCAGTGCCGGCGCGTGGCCGCACCATTCGCAGAGGCGCTGGCCCTGGATCAGGGCGCTGTCGGCAAGGCGCAGCAGGTATTCGATCTTGTCGTTATGCATCGCCGTTGCCTCACATGTGGCCGACTTCGGGCGGCAGCTCGTAGAAGCTGGCGTGGCGGTAGACCTTGTCCTGCGCCGGGTCGAACAGCGGGTCCTTCTCGTCCGGGGACGAGGCGGTGATCAGCGCCGAGGGCACCACCCACAGGCTCACGCCTTCGTTGCGGCGGGTGTACAGCTCGCGGGCGTTCTCGATGGCCATCGCGGCGTCGGCGGCATGCACGCTGCCGACATGCTTGTGATTCAGACCGTGCTTGCTGCGCACGAAGACTTCGAAAAGGGTCCATTCAGCCATGGTGTTTTTCTCCTCGCGGCTCAGGCGGCGGCACGCTTCTGTTGTTTTTTGCGGGCATGGGCGACCGCGGCTTCGCGGACCCAGGCGCCGTCTTCGATGGCCTTGCGGCGGGTGGCGATGCGCTCGTGGTTGCACGGGCCGTTGCCCTTGAGCACCTCGTAGAACTCTTCCCACTGGATGTCGCCGAAGTCGTAGTGACCGCGTTCCTCGTTCCACTTCAGGTGCGGATCGGGGGCGGTGCAGCCGAGCAGTTCGAGCTGGGGCACGGTCTGGTCGACGAAGCGCTGGCGCAGCTCGTCGTTGCTCTGCCGCTTGATCTTCCAGGCCATGGACTGGGCGCTGTTCGGCGAATCGGCGTCGCTCGGACCGAACATCATCAGCGCCGGCCACCACAGGCGGTCGATGGCGTCCTGGACCATGTCCTTCTGCGCCTGGGTGCCGTGGCGCATCATGGTCAGGAGGATTTCGTAGCCCTGGCGCTGGTGGAAGCTCTCTTCCTTGCAGATGCGGATCATCGCGCGGGAGTAGGGGCCGTAGGAGGTGCGCTGCAGCACCACCTGGTTGACGATGGCGGCGCCATCCACCAGCCAGCCCACCGCGCCCATGTCGGCCCAGTTCAGCGTCGGGTAGTTGAAGATGCTGGAGTACTTGGCCTTGCCGGAATGCAGCCTGGCGATCTCCTCGTCGCGGTCGGCGCCGAGGGTTTCCATCGCGCTGTACAGGTACAGGCCGTGGCCGGCCTCGTCCTGGATCTTCGCCATCAGCTGCAGCTTGCGCTTCAGGGTCGGTGCGCGGGTCACCCAGTTGCCCTCGGGCAGCATGCCGACGATTTCCGAATGCGCGTGCTGGGAAATCTGCCGGATCAGCGTCTGGCGATAGGCATCGGGCATCCAGTTCTTCGCCTCGATCTTGATCTCGGCGTCGATCTTCTCCTGGAAGGCGCGCTCCTCCGCGGACATCTCCTCCAGCGCCTTCACGCGCTTCACGCCGGTCTCAACCAGTTGTGCATACATGCCGTGTCTCCAGCCTTTCATTGTTCGTTGGGGTGGCCTTGGCCATGGCTGTATTTTTAAGCGATACAAAAACAAATATCAAACAGAAAATAATGTGTCGTATGTGTTTTTTGTGTCGATTTGACGAATGGTCGCAGGGTAGGGCGTGGGGTGGAGGCTTTTGTAGGAGCGGGCCATGCTCGCGACCCGGGCGCGATGTCGCGGGCATGGCCCGCTCCTACAGGAAAAGAAAACCCCGCCGGAGCGGGGTCTTGTGATGTGATACGGATTTTTATGATGTTCTGATTAATACTGTTGTCTTTAGGCTCAGGCCTCGACGATCACCTGGAACCCGCCAAAGATCATCCGCTGCCCATCGAACGGCATGCTGCCGGGGTCGCATTTCATCCGCGGGTCCTCCATGACCTTCTTCATCCCGGCGTCGCGGGCTTCCTTCGAGGCCCAGGTGATCCAGGAGAACACCACGGTCTCGTCATCCTTGCGCTGCACCGCCATGGGGAATGAGGTCACCTTGCCCTCGGGGACGTCATCGCCCCAGCACTCGACGACGTTGAGGGCGCCGTGATCCTTGAACACCACCGCCGCTTCGCGGGCGATCTGTTCGTACTTCTCGCGATTGGCCGTGGGTACGGCGAGGACGAAGCCATCGATGTAGTTCATGGTCGGTCTCCACGGAAATGCGGAGGGCTGGATGCCGTCCGCCTTTGGGACATAGTCGTACCGATGGGACGGGTATCGACAAAAGATGAGGGACAGCTGACCGGCGGTCACGGGGGTTCTTGTAGGAGTGGGCCATGCCCACGACCGGTCGCGATGTCGCGGGCATGGCCCGCTTCTACACAGAGTCGCGCCGCCCCTGAAGCACGCACAGAACTTGTAGGAGCCAGCTTGCTGGCGATTGCCGTGTTCTCCTTCCACGCCGACGTTGAGGGAAAACCCGGATCGCCAGCAAGAACTAGGCGTCCCCCTGGCTCCTACAGGTATGGCGTCAAGCGGGTCATGAGCAGCCACGTAGGGCGCATAGCGCGCCAGCACTATCCGCCATCCCATCGGCGTGGCCTGGTCGGCGGATGAAGCGTTCCGCTTCATTCGCCCTACACCAGCGATTGGCCATGGCGCGAGACAGTTGCTCCTACATGTGTAACCGCACCAGCGTTATCCGCCTCCGTCATCGGCAAAAGAAAAAGCCCCCGACAATCGGGGGCTCCTTCAAACCACTCCAATCAACCCTTCGGCCGATTGTCGTACACGTGGCAGGCCTTGCCCTCGGAGCGCTTCAGGCTGTGGCTCGGCTGCAGCAGCACGCGGGCGCTGATGCCGATGTGGGTCTTGATCTGCTTGCCCAGTTCGTTGCCCACCGCCTTCTGTTCCTCGGCCGACAGGCCCTGGCAGTCCTGGCGCAGTTCGACGTGGACGTCGATGTTGTCGAGGTTGCCGTTGCGGTGCAGGTGGATCTCGTAGCACTCGGCGAGCTGCCTGATCTTCAGCACCTGCTCCTCGATCTGCGTCGGGAACACGTTCACGCCGCGGATGATCAGCATGTCGTCGCTGCGCCCGGTGATCTTGTCGATGCGCCGCATCGGCCGCGCGCTGCCCGGCAGCAGGCGGGTCAGGTCGCGGGTGCGGTAGCGGATCATCGGCAGCGCTTCCTTGGACAGCGAGGTGAACACCAGCTCGCCGTACTCGCCGTCGGGCAGCACCGCGCCGGTCACCGGGTCGATGATCTCCGGGTAGAAGTGGTCTTCCCAGACGGTCGGGCCGTCCTTGGTTTCGAAACATTCCATCGCCACGCCCGGGCCCATGATTTCCGACAGGCCGTAGATATCCAGCGCGGTGATGCCCATGCGTTCCTCGACCGCGCGGCGCAGTTCGGCGGTCCAGGGTTCGGCGCCGAAGATGCCCAGGCGCAGCTTGAGGCTGTGCGGGTCGACGCCCTGGCGCTCGATCTCGTCGGCGATGTTGAGCATGTAGGAGGGGGTGACCATGATGATGTCCGGCTGGAAATCGCGGATCAGCTGGACCTGCTTCTCGGTCTGGCCGCCGGACATCGGGATCACGGTGCAGCCCAGGCGTTCCGCGCCGTAGTGGGCGCCGAGGCCGCCGGTGAACAGGCCGTAGCCGTAGGACACGTGCACCTTGTCGCCCCTGCGGCCGCCGGCGGCGCGGATCGAGCGGGCGACCACGTTGGCCCAGGTGTCGATGTCGTTCTGCGTGTAGCCCACCACGGTCGGCTTGCCGGTGGTGCCGCTGGAAGCGTGCAGGCGCGCGACTTGTTCCATGGGCACGGCGAACATGCCGTAGGGGTAGTTGTCGCGCAGGTCGTTCTTGCCGGTGAAGGGGAACTTCGCCAGGTCTTCCAGGGATTTCAGGTCGTCGGGGTGGACGCCCGCCGCGTCGAAGCGCTGGCGGTACAGCGGCACGTTGTCGTAGGCGTGCTTCAGGCTCCAGCGCAGACGGTCCAGCTGGTGCTGGCGCAGTTCGTCGATGCTGGCGGTTTCCATCGGGTCGAGCAAGGCGATGTTGGTGACGTGCATATTCATGGTTTCACTCGTTGTTATTGTGCTGCGGCCCTTCGAGGGGCCGTGAGTGCTTGAGGGGTAGGATACCCCGCAACCCTTGTGCTTTCAGAGTCTTTCGATGATCAGCGCGATGCCCTGGCCGACGCCGATGCACATGGTGCACAGCGCGTAGCGGCCGCCGCGTTCCTCCAGCTCATGCAGGGCGGTGGTGACCAGGCGCGCGCCGCTCATGCCGAGGGGATGGCCGAGGGCGATGGCGCCGCCGTTGGGGTTGACCCGGGCGTCGTCGTCCTGCAGGCCGAGTTCACGCAGGACTGCGAGGCCCTGGGCGGCGAAGGCTTCGTTCAGCTCGATCACGTCCATGTCGGCCAGGCTCAGGCCGGTCTGCTGCAGCACCTTGCGGGTCGCCGGCAGCGGGCCGATGCCCATGATCCGCGGCTCGCAGCCGGCGGTGGCCATGCCGACCACCCGTGCGCGGGCTTTCAGGCCGTGGCGTTTCGCGGCTTGCGGGCTGGCCAGCAGCAGGGCGCAGGCGCCGTCGTTGACGCCGGAGGCGTTGCCGGCGGTGACGCTGCCGCCCTCGCGGAACGGCGTGCCGAGTTTGGCCAGCTGTTCCAGGGTGGTGTCGCCGCGCGGATGCTCATCCTGCTCGACCACCCTGGCCGGGCCTTTGCGCTGCGGGATTTCCACCGGGACGATTTCCTTCGCCAGACGGCCGTTGGCCTGGGCGGCGGCGGCCTTCTGCTGGCTGCGCACGGCGAAGGCGTCCTGGTCGGCGCGGGAGATGTCGAACTGCTCGGCGACGTTCTCCGCGGTTTCCGGCATGGAGTCGATGCCGAACCGCTGCTTCATCAGCGGGTTGACGAAGCGCCAGCCGATGGTGGTGTCGAAGATTTCCGCCGAGCGGGAGAAGGCCTGTTCCGCCTTGCCCATGACGAAGGGCGCGCGGGACATGGACTCCACGCCGCCGGCGAGCATCAGCCCGGCTTCGCCGCAGCGGATGGCGCGGGCGGCGCTGCCGACGGCATCCAGACCCGAGCCGCACAGGCGGTTGAGGGTGGTGCCGGGCACGCTGACCGGCAGCCCGGCGAGCAGGGCGCACATGCGCGCGACGTTGCGGTTGTCCTCGCCGGCCTGGTTGGCGCAGCCGTAATAGACGTCGTCGACGGCGCTCCAGTCCAGTTCCGGGTGGCGCTGGATCAGGGCGCGCAGCGGCACCGCACCGAGGTCGTCGGCCCGCACTGCGCTCAGCGCGCCGGCGAAGCGGCCGATGGGCGTGCGCACGGCGTCGATGATCAGGGCGTCGTTGAGAAGGGTTTCACTCATCGGAGGTCTCCTGCGCCAGCACGGTGCCGCGCACTTTGTAGGATTTGCCGTGGAACAGGACGATCAGCTGTCCGTGCTGGTTTTCGATGCGCACGTCGTAGTTGCCGGTGCGCCCGCTGCGGCTCTGCTCGATGGCCGTGGCGGTAAGCAGGTCGTCGAGCCGGGCGGGCGCGACGTAGTCGATGCTGCAGCCGAGGCCCACGGTCGCTTCGTCGTAGCTGTTGCAGGCGAAGGCGAAGGCCGAGTCGGCGAGGGCGAACAGGTAGCCGCCGTGGCAGGTGCCGTGGCCCTGGATCATGTCCTCGCGCACGCGCATCGACAGGCTGGCGCGGCCGGGACCGGCGGACAGCAGGTTCATGCCCATGCGCCGGCTGGCCTGGTCGCGCTCGAACATCGCGTTTGCGCAGGCTTCGGCGAGACGCTGCGGATCAGTCATGGAAGTTCCTCCCCTCGGCATCCAGGCGGCGCAGCAGCAGCGACGGGCGATAGCGTTCCTCGCCGTAGGCGCGCTGCAGGTTGTCCAGCACGCGCAGCACCTGGCCGACGCCGATGCGGTCGGCCCAGGCCAGCGGGCCCTGCGGATAATTCACCCCGGCGCACATCGCCAGGTCGATGTCGGCGGCGGTGCCGACGCCCTGCAGCACGGCGTCGGCGCCTTCGTTGGCGAGCATGGCGACGGTGCGCAGCACGGCCAGGCCGGGAATGTCGGCCAGCGCGGTGACCTTCAGGCCGGCGCGCTGCAGCAGGGCGACGGCCTGCTCGCGGGCGGTGTCGCTGGTGTCCGCCGACCAGCTGATGCCGATGCGGCTGGCCCTGGCGTAGTCCAGCGCCAGGTCGATCAGCAGCAGGTTGCGCAGGCCGTCCTCGCGGGCGCGCTGGCTGGCCAGGCGGCCGTCGGAGAGGGCCAGTACGGCGTCGCCGACGCGCAGCAGGCCGGCGCCGTCGCGGCGGACGATGCTGACGCCGCTGTCCTGCAGGCGTTGCAGCAGGCCGTTGGCGACACCGAGGTCGCCTTCCACGGCGCAGCTATCCACCAGGGCGGCGCTGCTCAGTTCGGCCGGCTGTGGGCGTAAAGCGCCTTCGGCGTAGTCGTAGAAGCCGCGACCGCTCTTGCGACCGAGGCGGCCGGCGTCGACCAGTTCCTTCTGGATCAGCGAGGGCTGGAAGCGGAAGTCGCCGTAGTAGGCGTCGAACACCGAGCAGGTCACGGCGTAGTTGACGTCGTGGCCGATCAGGTCGGTCAGCTCGAAGGCGCCCATGCGGAAGCCGCCGGCATCGCGCAGCAGGGCGTCGAGGCTGGCGCAGTCGGCCGCGCCTTCCTGCAGCAGGCGCAGGCTTTCGGCGTAGAACGGGCGGGCGACGCGGTTGACGATGAAGCCGGGTGTGGAGCGCGCGTGCACCGGCTTCTTGCCCCAGGCGCGGGCGGTGGCGTGCAGGCATTCGGCGATGGCCGGATCGCTGTCCAGGCCGGAGACGATCTCCACCAGCGCCATCAGCGGCGCCGGGTTGAAGAAGTGCATGCCGGCCACGCGGCGCGGATTGTTCAGGCCGGCGGCGAGGCTGGTGATGGACAGCGACGAGGTGTTGCTGGCGAGGATGCAGTCGTCCGCGCACAGCGCTTCCAGCTGGCGCAGCAGGCCGCGCTTGACCTCCAGGTTCTCGACGATGGCCTCGATCACCAGCCGGGCGTCGGCCAGTTCCTCGATGGCAGCGGCGGCCTGCAGGCGCGCAACGCTGGCGCTGCGGGCCTCGGCGGTGAGCCTGCCTTTCTCGACCAGGCGGCCGAGCTGGCGGTCGATGCCTTCGATGGCCTGGGCGGCGGTGCCGGGACGGGCATCGAAGAGGCGCACCGGATGGCCGGCCTGGGCGGCGACCTGGGCGATGCCGGCGCCCATGGCGCCCGCGCCGATGACGGCGACTGTTGCGGTTCTGTCGAGAGCGGCCATGGGTCAGCGTCCCTTGAACTGCGGGGTGCGTTTTTCCATGAAGGCGCCGACGCCTTCGCGGTAGTCCTCGCTGCGGCCGGCGAGACGCTGCAGGTCGCGCTCGACATCGAGCTGCGCGTCGAAGTCGTTGCCGAGGCTGGCATTCAGCGCGCGCTTGATCAGCGCCAGGCCGTAGGTCGGCTGGGTGGCCAGGTGGCGCGCCAGTTTCAGCGCTTCGTCGCGCAGTTCGGCGTCTTCCACCACGCGATGGATCAAGCCCCACTGCTGCGCCTGTTCGGCGGGGAGACGATCGCCGAGCAGCATCAGCGCCTTGGCGCGGGCCATGCCGACCAGGCGCGGCAGGGTCCAGGTGCCGCCGGAATCCGGGATCAGGCCGATCCTGCAGAAGGCCTGGATGAAGCTGGCGGAACGGGCGGCCAGCACCAGGTCGCAGGCCAGCGGGATGTTCGCGCCGGCGCCTGCGGCCACGCCGTTGACCGCGCAGATCACCGGCAGCGGCAGGTCGCGCAGGGTGCGGATCAGCGGGTTGTAGAACTTCTCGATGGACTCGCCGAGGTCCGGCATGGCCGCGCCCGGCGCGACATTGCGGTCGCCCAGGTCCTGGCCGGCGCAGAAGCCGCGGCCTTCGCCGGTGAGCAGCAGCACGCGCACGTCCGGGTTCTGCCGCACCTGCCTGAGCGCCTCGCGCACTTCGCCATGCATCTGCGCGTTGAAGCTGTTCAGCTGCTCCGGGCGGTTGAGGCTGAGGAGGGCGACGCCGTCCTCGATGGAAAACAGGATGTGCTCGAAAGTCATCGACGGTATCGCTCCATCTATAGAGGTGGAAAACGGGGGATCAGTTGCCCTGGCTGTCAGTTGCCCAAGAAGTGGGCGCGGCGTTTTTCCTGGAAGGCGCGGATGCCTTCCTCGCGGTCGCGGGTGCCGGCCAGCAGGGTGAAGGCGTGGCGTTCGAAGCGCAGGCCGCTGGCGAGGTCGGTATCCAGCGCCTTGAGCAGCGCTTCCTTGGCCAGGCGCACGGCCAGTGGGGCCTTCTGCGCGATGCTGCCGGCGATCTGCAGGGCGCGTTCGACGGTGAGTTCGGGCTGGGTGACTTCGCTGACCAGGCCGGCGCGCTGGGCGTGGCGGGCGTCGATGGCTTCGCCGGTGAGCACCATCTGCATGGCCAGGGACTTGCCCACGGCGCGCAGCAGACGCTGGGTGCCGCCTGCGCCGGGCATGATGCCGAGGTTGATTTCCGGCTGGCCGAAGCGGGCGTCTTCGCCGGCGACGAGGATGTCGGCGTGCATGGCCAGTTCGCAGCCGCCGCCGAGGGCGAAGCCGTTGACCGCGGCGATCAGCGGCTTGGAGAAGCCGGCGATGCGCTGCCAGTGGGCGACGCGCGGGTCATTGAGGATGCCGACCAGGTCGCGCTCGGCCATTTCGCGGATATCGGCGCCGGCGGCGAACGCCTTGCGGCTGCCGGTCAGCACCACGGCGCGGGTTTCGGCGTCCTGTTCGGCGCTGTCCAGTTCGGCGGCCAGTTCGCCGAGCAGTTCGGTGTTCAGCGCGTTGAGGGCCTCGGGACGCTGCAGGGTGATCAGGCGCACGCCCGGCAGGGGAGTCGAGACGACAAGGGTACGAGGCATCTGCATGTCCTCAGGCTGCACGCACGGCATCGCTGGCCGGCTCATTGTTGGAATCGCGGGTATGCCCTGCGTCAGGCGGAGGTATCCCGGGTTTTCCGCAGTATATGCCTAAAGTGATACAAAACAACAATAGTGATTTGTGTTTATGTGTCCTGTATTGGGTGGGTTCGAAAGCGCCATGATCCATTCGGAAAGCAGCTGGAGGCTTTGTTTTGCTGGGGTTGAAGCCGGGAAAGCCGTTTGTCGGCGACGCCCGGGATGGGGTGTGGAAGTGATACGGCAGACGGTTCTTTCCCGTCGCAAAATGATGTGATACAAGATTCACACGAAAACTGATCGCTTTGCGAAGTATTTCGTCCATTGCGCTGCGTGCACCGCCACAACTACTAGAAGAGGAATTCCCCATGTCGTCCGCCGCCCAGGCCTCCGCCCTCGAACTGTTCGAACATCACCGCGCCACCCTGGAGCGCGCCGTGGAAGCCATCGTCCGCCGCGACTACTGGTCGCCCCACGGGGAAAGCCTCAAGCAGTACCCGGAAGAGTCGGTGAAGGGCGCCCAGGCGGCGTTCGACGGATTGCTCAACCGTCATTTCGAGCTGCAGGGACCGAAAGCCGTCGGCCGCATTGGCGCCGAGCGCTCCCCCTACGGCTTCGATCTCGGCGTGACCTACGACCAGTACGACCGCGAGGAACTGCTGACCCGCATGCAACAGGCGCTGCCGGCCTGGCGCGACGCCGGCGCCAAGGCGCGCGTCGGCGCCTGCCTGGAAATCGTCAGGCGCCTCGCCGCGCTGAGCCCGACCATGGCCCACGCGGTGATGCACACCAGCGGGCAGGGCTACATGATGGCGTTCCAGGCCGGCGGCGCCCATGCCCAGGACCGCGCCCTGGAGGCGCTGGCCTACGCCTGGCGCGCCATGGCCGAAGTGCCGGAAGCGGCGTGCTGGACCAAGCCGCAGGGCAAGGCCGATCCGCTGGTGCTGGACAAGCGCTGGCATATCGTCCCGCGCGGCCTGTCGCTGGTGATCGGCTGCGCCACCTTTCCGACCTGGAACACCTACCCGGGCCTGTTCGCCAGCCTGGTCACCGGCAACCCGGTGCTGGTCAAGCCGCACCCGGCGGCGATCCTGCCGGTGGCGATGAGCGTCAGGGTGGCGCAGGACGTGCTCGGCGAGCTGGGCTTCGATCCGGCGCTGGTCAGCCTGGTGGTGGATAGCGCCGAGGCACCCGTGAGTCAGGTGCTGGCCCTCGACCCGCGGGTCAAGCTGGTCGACTTCACCGGTTCCAGCACCTTCGGCAACTGGCTGGAAGAAAATGCCCGCCAGGCCCAGGTATTCACCGAGAAGGCCGGCGTCAACAGCGTCATCATCGACAGCGTGCGCGACCTCAAGGCCGCGGCGCGCAACCTGGCCTTCAGCCTCAGCCTGTATTCCGGGCAGATGTGCACCACCACCCAGGCCATCTATGTGCCGCGCGGCGGCATCCGCAATGGCGAGGAGCGCGTCAGTTTCGACGCGGTCGCCCAGGCGCTGGCCTCCGCCGTGCGCGGCTTCCTTGCCGATAACGAGCGTGCCTGTGGCGTGCTCGGCGCGATCCAGTCCGAGGCGACCGCCGAGCGCATCCTCGCCTGCCGCGAGCTGGGCGAAATCCTGCTGGACAGCGAGAGCCGCGAACATCCGCAGTTCCCCGGCGCCCGCGTGCGCACGCCGCTGCTGCTCAAGGTGGATGCCGCTGACCGCGCAGCCTTCGGTGAGGAGCGCTTCGGCCCGATCGCCTTCGTCATCGCTACCGACGACAGCGCCCACAGCCTGCAGGTGGCCGGCGAGGTACTGAAGGAGAAGGGCGCCATGACCCTCGGCGTGTACTCCACCGACGCCGAATTCCTCGACCGCGCGGAAACCTTCGCCCAGGAAGTGGCGGTGGCGCTGTCGGTGAACCTCGACGGTGGCGTGTTCGTCAACCAGTCGGCGGCCTTCAGCGACTTCCACGCCACCGGCGGCAACCCCGCGGCGAACGCCTCGATCACCGGCGGCGCCTTCGTCACCCGGCGCTTCGTGGTGGTGCAGAGCCGCCGTCACGCACCGGTGGAGGGCGCCTGACATGCCGTGCTACAGCCTGGAAGGGGTTACCCCGGTGGTTCACCCGAGCGCCTATGTGCATCCGACCGCCGTGCTGATCGGCGACGTGATCGTCGGTCCGGGCTGCTATATCGGTCCGCTGGCGGCATTGCGCGGCGATTTCGGGCGGATCGTCCTGGAAGAGGGCGCCAACCTGCAGGATACCTGCGTGATGCACGGCTTCCCGGACAGCGACACCGTGGTCGAGCGCAACGGCCACATCGGTCACGGCGCGGTGCTGCACGGCTGCGTCATCGGCGCCGACGCGCTGGTGGGGATGAACGCGGTGGTGATGGACAAGGCGCGCATCGGCGAACGCTCCATCGTCTCCGCCGCCGCCTTCGTCAAGGCCGGCTTCGAATGCCCGCCGCAGAGCCTGGTGATGGGCGCGCCGGCGGCGGTGAAACGCCAGCTCAGCGACGACGAGGTGGCCTGGAAGCAGCGCGGCACCCGCGAGTACCAGGAACTGACCCGGCGCTGCCTGGCGAGCATGGTCGAGTGCCAGCCGCTGGCGGAAGTGGAGGCCGGGCGTCCGCGCATGGGCGACTCGGGCTTCCGTCCGAAAGGGGCAAAACCCCTATGACCGTTGCGGTTCGCACCAATGGCAAGGCGGGGCGGCGGACAGGTATAGTCGGGGCTTTGACCGCGCCCAGCCCGACCATGACCGCCCTCGCTCCGCTGAACCAGTTGATCACCCGCTTCCAGGAACAGACGCCGATCCGCGCCAGTTCGCTGATCATCACCCTTTACGGCGATGCCATCGAACCCCACGGCGGTACCGTCTGGCTGGGCAGCCTGATCAACCTGCTGGAGCCGATCGGCATCAACGAGCGGCTGATCCGCACCTCGATCTTCCGCCTGACCAAGGAAGACTGGCTGACCGCCGAGAAGGTCGGCCGGCGCAGCTACTACAGCCTGACCGGCACCGGCCGGCGGCGCTTCGAGAAGGCCTTCAAGCGGGTCTACAGCTCCAGCCTGCCGGCCTGGGACGGTTCCTGGACCCTGGTGATGCTCTCCCAGTTGGCCGCGGACAAGCGCAAGCAGGTGCGCGAGGAACTGGAATGGCAGGGCTTCGGCGCCATCGCCCCGACCGTGCTGGCCTGCCCGCGCTGCGACCGCGCCGACCTGGTGACCACCCTGCAGGACCTGGAAGCGCTGGACGACAGCATCGTCTTCGAGACCCACGCCCAGGACGTGCTGGCTTCCCGCGCCATGCGCCTGCAGGTGCGCGAAAGCTGGAACATCGACGAGCTGGCGAGCCACTACAGCGAGTTCATCCGCCTGTTCCGCCCGCTCTGGCAGGTGCTGCGCGAGCAGGACAACCTGCAGCCGTCGGACTGTTTCCTCGCCCGCACCCTGCTGATCCACGAATACCGCCGGCTGCTCCTGCGCGATCCGCAGCTGCCGGACGAACTGCTGCCCGGCGACTGGGAAGGTCGCGCGGCGAGACAGCTGTGTCGCAATATCTACCGGCTGATCTTCGCCAGGGCGGAAGAGTGGCTGAACGACAACCTGGAAACCGCCGACGGCCCGCTGCCGGACGTGGGCGAAAGCTTCTACCGTCGTTTCGGCGGATTGAAGTGATATTGGCCTGAAAAGTGCCTTACCCTGCGCACCTGCCGCAGGGTAAGTGGCCGGCCGATGACGATCCGCTCAACGAAGCGGACGCTGATAACAACAATGAACGCGAGGCCTTGCTGTCATGAGTACCTCACACCAGATCAGGGGCGATGCCTTCGAGGCATGGCTCGGCCGGATCAACCAGGCCTGCGGGCGCTTCGCCGCGCGCACCCTGGGGCCGGAATTCCGCAGCGAACTCAGGGAGTTCCAGGGCGGCGCCATCAAGCTGAGCCAGGTCGAACTGGCCCACATCAATCTCTACCGGACCCGCACGGAAGTGGCGGCCGGCGCCAGCAACAACTACTACGCGGTGTTCCAGCTCGATGGCCGTTCGCGCCTGGAGCAGGGCGACAACCGCGTGGAACTGGCCGCGGGCGACATCACCCTGATCGACGCCAGCCAGCCGAGCAGCATGACCTACCTGGAAGACGCCCGTCAGGTCTCGCTGATCGTGCCGCGCCAGGTGTTCGAGCGTGCGCGGCTCAACAGCGTCAGCTGCGCCACGCGCATCCCCGGCAGCGCGCCGATCGCCCTGCTGGCGAACAATCTGGTCCGTGAAGTCAGCCGCCACGACGGCCTCGGTATGCAGGAAAGCGAGGCCACCCTCGACGCCCTGGTCAGCCTGCTGCGCCCGGCGATCAGCGCCCAGGAAAGCGAGTGCGACAGCCATGAGCGGCTGTTCCGCAAGGCGGTGGCCTTCATCGACGAGCACATCAGCGCCGAGGAACTCTGCCCGGAACTGATCGCCCGCGAGGTCGGCGTCTCCGTGCGCGGCCTGTACCGGATGTTCTCGAAGAAGGGCACGGTCGTCGCCCAGTACATCAAGAACCGCCGCCTGGACTTCTGCGCCGAGTCCCTGCGCAACGCGCACTTCGAGCAGAAGCTGTCGGCGCTGGGGTATGCCTGGGGGTTCTCGGATTCCAGCTACTTCTCCACGGCGTTCAAGTCGCGGTTTGGCGTTTCGCCGGGCGAGTATCGCAAGCGCTACACCCAGTAGGGCGGGTGCAACCCGCCGCAAGGGACATGGCCATGTCTTTTCCGTACAAGCGGGCCATGCCCGCGACCATCGGTACGGCGAAGATTTCGCGGGCATGGCCTGCTCCTACATGGAGTCGCGTCGCCCCTGAAGCACGCACAGAACCTGTAGGAGCCAGCTTGCTGGCGATTGCCGTGTTCTCCTTCCACGCCGACGCTTAGGGAAAACCTGGATCGCCAGCAAGCTGGCTCCTACAGGTATGGCGTCAAACGGGCCATGAGCAGCCACGTAGGGCATAACGCACCAGCGCTATCCGCCATCCCATCGGCGTGGCCTTATCGGCGGATGAAGCGTTCCGCCTCATGCGCCCTACATCAGCGGTTGGCCATGGCGTAAAGACAGTTGCTCCTACAGGTTTGTTGGATCCCCGCGTTCGCGTGGAATCCAGTCCCGTAGGGCGCATAACGCGCCAGCGTTATCCGCCAACCTCCGCTGACGGCGAATGAAGCGTTCCGCTTCATTCGCCCTACGCCCACCAGACAACTCGCCTTCCTGGCACCCCCAACAACACAACTGGCACACAGAAAAAATCCCGCCCCCCGTGCACCAGTAACAATCCCCCTCGACCAGCGCGAATCCCTCGCGCGCGCCGGCGTGCTTCCCCGCCGGCCAGATCATCCGAGGTGGAACCCCGATGTCCTTCCACGAAACCCTCAAGGCCGCCGCCGGCGCACTGCTGCTGGCGCTGGCCGCCACGCAGACCGCCGTCGCCGCGACCGCCACCTGCCCGGCCGCCGAAGCCGAGCAGGGCCAGACCGTCTTCGCCCGCGACTGCTCCATGTGCCACGCCGCCAGCAAGGAAGGCCCGGGAATGATGGGCCCCAACCTGCACGGCGTGGTCGGCCGCATGTCCGGCTCGCTGGCCGGCTTCAGCTATTCCGAAGCGATGAAGACCAGGGGCGCGGCCTGGTCCCGCGACAGCCTCGATGCCTTCATCGCCCAGCCGCAGTCCGCGGTTCCCGGCACCTACATGCCCTTCGCCGGTCTCGCCGACGCAGCCGAGCGCCGCGCCGTGACCTGCTGGCTCAGCCGGCAGCACTGAACCCTTTTGCCAGGAGTGAACATGAGCACTACCGAAATCCTGCCCCAGGTAAGCGAATTCCTCAGCCGCCGCCATGGCTGTTTCATCGATGGCGCCTGGGTCGTCACCGATGGTCCGACTTCCGACGTACTCAACCCGGCCACCGGCGAAGTCATCGCCCGGGTCGCCGACATCGACAGCGAACTGCTCGACCGCGCCGTGCGTTCGGCCCATGCGGCATTCAAGTCGCGCGTGTGGTCCGACCTGCGTCCGGCCGACCGCGAACGCATCCTGCTGCGCTTCGCCGACCTGGTGGAGCAGAACGGCGAGGAACTGGCCCAGCTGGAAACCCTCAGCCAGGGCAAGTCGATCAACCTGTCGCGCATGCTGGACGTCGGCGCCACCGTCGAGTTCATGCGCTACATGGCCGGCTGGGCGACGAAGATCGAAGGCACCACCATGGACGTGTCCATCCCGCTGCCGCCGGGCGCCCGCTTCACCGCCTACACCCGCCGCGAGCCGGTTGGCGTGGTGGCCGGCATCGTGCCGTGGAACTTCCCGATGATGATCGCCATCTGGAAACTGATGCCGGCGCTGGCCACCGGCTGCACCGTGGTGATCAAGCCCGCCAGCGAAACCCCGCTGACCGCCCTGCGCCTCGCCGAACTGGCCTTCGAGGCTGGCGTGCCGGCCGGCGTGTTCAACCTGGTCACCGGTGGCGGCGCCACCGTGGGTGGCGGCCTGGCCTCGCACCCGCTGATCAGCAAGGTCTCGTTCACCGGCTCAACCGCGGTGGGCCGCAGCGTCGGCATCGCCGCCATGCAGAACATGACCCGCTTCGCCCTGGAACTGGGCGGCAAGAACCCGATGATCGTGCTGGCCGATGCGGATATCGACAAGGCCGTACAGGGCGCGCTGCTCGGCGGTCTGCTGAACAACGGCCAGGTCTGCGCCGCCGCCTCGCGCTTCTACGTGCATGAATCGCGTTACGCCGAGTTCGTCGAGAAGCTCGGCGCCGCCGTGAGCGGCATGAGCCTGGGCGCCGGGATGGACGCCAGCGCGCAGGTCAATCCGCTGGTCTCGCGCAAGCAGCAGCAGAGCGTGCTCAAGCACATCGAAACCGCCCGCCGCGAAGGCGCGCGCGTGGTCTGTGGCGGCGCGGCGGGCGAGGGCGATGGCTTCTACGTCCAGCCGACCATCCTCGCCGACGTGACCCAGAAGATGGCCATCGCCCGCGACGAAGTCTTCGGCCCGGTGCTCGGCGTACTGCCGTTCAGCGACGAGGATGAGGCCATCGAGATGGCCAACGACAGCGAATACGGCCTGGGCGCCAGCCTGTGGACCAACGACCTGACCAAGGCGATGAACCTGGTGCCACGCATCGAGTCCGGCACCGTATGGGTCAACGCCCACGTGCTGCTCGACCCGAGCATGCCGTTCGGCGGGGTCAAGCAGTCCGGCATGGGGCGTGAGTTCGGCCGTGCTGTGGTCGAGGCCTATACCGAGGTCAAGTCGGTGTGCATCGCGCACTGACAGAGCAAGTTCGCGTTCCACCTCTCGGCAGGCCGGTTGGCCTGCTTTTTTTTTGTGCGTGACATCGTGACGGGTCGCGGGCATGGCCCGCTCCTACACAGGGTTTGCGTGCTTGGTGTGGGTGGTGGATGTAGGGCGAATGAAGCGGAACGCTTCATCCGCCGTTAGCGCAGGTCGGTGGATAACGCTGGCGCGTTATGCACCCTACAAAAGCGCGGTGCCCACTTCATCAGGCTCTCGGCAACGAAAAACAGAACATCGCCCCGCACGGCTCGACGTTCTCAGCCCAGATATCCCCGCGATGCCGGCCAATGATGTTCCTGCACAGCGCCAACCCGATGCCGTTGCCGCTGACCTTGGAGCTGAAGAACCCGTCGAACAGCTTCTCCCGTGCTCCCGCATCGATGCCTCGTCCGCGATCCTCCACGCAGAGTTGCACGCGATCACCCACAGCGCGGGTATGGATGCGCAGCACGCGGCGCTCGGCGGAGAGGTCGGCCATTTCCTCGATGGCGTTGAATGCCAGGTTGAGAATCACCTGTCCGACCAGCACCTTCTCGCAGCTCACTGGCAGCGGTTCGGCGCCCGGTTCCACTTCCAGGCGCACGCCGGCGTCCTGCGCCTTGAGGCTGATGAAGTAGCGCGTCTCCTGCAGCAGGTCGTTGAGGTCGACGACCTGCTCGGCCTGCTCCAGCTTCACCACGTATTCGCGCACGCTCTTGATGATCTCCGAGGCGTGTTCGATCTGCCGTACCGCGCTGTCCAGGCCCCAGGCCACCGAGGGATCGATCTCGCCCTGCTGGCCGAGGCGGATGGAGGTGCCCTCGATGAAGTTGCGCGTCGCCGCCAGCGGCTGGCTCAGTTCGTGGGCGATGGCCACGGCCATCTCGCCCATGGCGTTGTAGCGCGCCAGGTATTCCAGCTTGCGTTCGCTCTGCCGGCGCGCTTCCTCGGCGCGGACCTGTTCGGTGACGTCGCGGAACAGCAGCAGGTGGCCGACCAGGTCGTCCTCGATCTCGATATAGCGGCAGGTCGCGTGGTGCCAGCGCCATTCGCCGTCGCGACGCCGCAGGTGGTAATGCACGCTGTAGGGCGTGCGGTCCGGCGGGTCCAGTTGCAGGCGGCGGACCAGCCGGTCGCGGGATTCGTCGTCGCACCAGGCGAGGAAGTTCTCGCCGAGCAGCGCCTGTTCGTCGCCTTCCAGCAGGCGCGCGGCGGATTCGCTGAGGAAGCGGATATCGCCTTCCGGGCCGAGCACCGCGACGCCCTCGGCAAGGTCCTGCATGAAGGTGTGCAGGCGGCTCTCGAAGCGCCGCAGGTCGCGCTTGACCTGTTCCTCGCGGGAGATGTCGCGGAACTGCACCATCAGCACGTCGCGTTCAGCCAGGTGCACCAGGGTGGCGACCGCCTCGGCGAGGATTTCCTCGCCCTGCTTGGAGCGGTAGCACCACTCGATGGCGCGCTGGCCGGTGCGCGCGGCGCGTTCCAGCCAGCGCAGGCCGATCGAGCGGCGGTACTGCGGCGCGTGCTTGGTCATGTCCGGCGCCTTCAGCGGGATCAGTTCCTCCAGGGTGAAGCCGAGCATCTGCAGGGCGGCGCGGTTGGCCCAGAGGATCTCCTTGGTCTGCGCGTCGTGCAGGAGGATGCACAGCGGCATGGCTTCGATCAGTTGCTGGAAGTCTTTCTCGGCGGGCTGCATGTCGTGGCTCTCGCGGTGTACCTGCCCGTTATACCCGAGTGCCCGCCCGGCGACGCTCGGAAGTTACCAGCGCGGGACTAGGGGATTTCCTTAGTCGCCGGGCTGCACGCCCCAATAGTTGGGCCTCGGTTGCGCTCCATACACTGGCTTCAATCGCCGCCCAGGCGGCATGGCCCCGACCAAGAACAACAGAACAACAACGGAGATGACGCCCATGCTGAACCCAGCCGTCGCCGCGCCAGAAGCACCCTGCGGAACCGTCGCGGACTTCGAGCAGGTTCTCGACGAGGTGCGTCGGCGCCGCCAGGAATTCGACCTGCGCACCCACGTCCCGCGCGACATGATCGAGCGCTTCAAGGAGGTCGGCATCTATCGCTCCGCCACGCCGAAATGCTTCGGCGGCGACGCGATACCGCCGGCCGAATTCCTGCGCCTGATCGAACGCATCTCGGAAGCCGATGGCTCCGCCGGCTGGGTCGCCAGCTTCGGCAGCGCCAGCACCTATCTCGCCGCTTTGCCGAAGGAAAGCCAGGCCGAACTGTATGCCCATGGTCCCGACCTGGTGTTCGCCGGCGGCCTGTTCCCGCTGCAACCGGCGGAGCAGGTGGAAGGCGGCTGGAAGGTCACCGGCACCTGGAAATTCGCCAGCGGCTGTAAGGGCGCCGACGTGCTCGGTGTCGGCATCGGCGCCGCCGGTCCGGGTGGACGCCCGCGTACCGCGCTGCTGCCGGCCAGTCGTGTGGAAATCATCGAGAACTGGGACGTGGTCGGCCTGAAAGGTACCGGCAGCCATGACCTGCGTCTCGAAGGCGCCTTCGTCGAAGACCGCTGGACCTTCATCCGCGGCGGCGAAGCGACCATCGACGAGCCTCTCTACCGCTACCCGACCATCGCCTACGCCGCCCAGGTTCTCGCCGTGGTCAACCTCGGCCTCGGCCGCGCCGCCCTCGATGAAGTGACGCGCATGGCCTCCGGCGGCGGCATCACCGGCGCGCCCAAACTGGCCGACCGCGCCTACGTGCGCATCGAGGTGGGCAAGGCGGAAGCCGACCTGCGCGCCGCGCGCAGCTTCTTCTACGACGCCACCGAAGAGGTGTGGGAATCCATCCTCGCCGGCAATCCGGTGACGCCCGATCAGGTCAGCCTGCTGCGCCTGGCCGCCGTGCACGTTTCCCGCGCCGGCGCCGCCGCCGTGCAGCGCGCCTACGGCCTTGCCGGCACCTCGGCGATCTACCTGGGCAACCCGCTGCAGCGCTACCTGCGCGATTCCATGGTGGTCACCCAGCACGCCTTCCTCAGCGACGGCATGTACGACGGCGCCGGCGCGGTGTTCCTCGGCGTGCCGCCGATCCCCGGCTACCTGTAACCCGACTCTTCAAGGACTCCAGCATGACCCAGACCACCCAGGAACCCCTGCGCGTACTGTTCTGCATCGGCATCACGCAGAACTTCTTCGACCTGCCCACCGGCGAAGGCCTCGCCGTGTGGAAGGGCTTCAGCCAGATGATGGGCTCGCTCGGCGCGCTGCCCGGCGTGAGCGTGCTCGGCGCGCTGGATGACGACCGCCTGATGGTCGGCGCCTCCACCACCTCGCCGTGGACCGTCTACATCATGGCCGACGTCGACTGCCACCAGAGCGTGATCGACGCCTGCAACCTGTTCCGCACCACGCCGGTGAACGAATACAGCCTGTGGAAGTACGCCAAGGTCGAGGCGCGCATCGGCCGTCCGCTGACCATTCCCGAAGCCGCGCGGACCTGAGCCATGAGCGATCTCGCGAACCTGCAACGCCGCCTGGCCGTGCTCGAAGGGGAGAGCCAGGTGCGCCGCCTGATGGCGCGCTACATGGACCTCTGCGACGTGCCGCGCAGCCCCCGCGCCAGCGAGGCCGAACTGGCCGCGCTGTTCGCCGAGGACGCCGTCTGGGAAGGCGTCGGCCGCGAGACCGCGCAGACCTTCGGCCGCCACCAGGGGCGCGCGGCGGTGGCTGCCTTCGTCGCCGCCTGGCTGCCGCCGTCGCCGCACTTCACGCTGAACCTGCACTTCCTCGCCAGCGAAGCGATTCGCGTGGAAGGCGAGGGCGCGCGTGGGCAGTGGCTGATGCAGCAGATTTCCACCTACGCCGAAGGCCACAGCGAACTGTTCGGCACGCGCCTGGACATCGATTTCCGCTGCGTCGCCGGCACCTGGCAGATCAGCCATTTCCGCACCCGGCGCCTGTACCAGCAGCCGCTCGGCGCGACTCGCGAGGAGCAACCTGCATGAGCGTGTTCGTCAGCGAATTCCAGCTTGGCGGCGACGGTTTGCGCGTCGCGGTCAAGGACAGCATCGACATCGCCGGTCATCCCACCCGCTGCGGCAGCCGCGCGCTGGCCGACGCCGCGCCAGCCGAGCGCAACGCCGACGTGGTCGACGCGGTGCTCGATGCCGGCTGGCGCATCGTCGGCAAGACCAACCTTCACGAACTGGCGTTCGGCGTTACCGGCATCAACGACTGGACCGGCACGCCGGGTAACCCGCAGGCGCCGGAGCGCGTGCCGGGTGGCTCGTCCAGCGGTTCGGCGGTAGCGGTCGCTGCCGGCCTCGCCGATATCGCCCTGGGCACCGATACCGGTGGCTCGGTGCGCGTACCGGCGGCCTGCTGCGGCATCGCCGGCCTGAAGCCGACCTTCGGCCGCGTCAGCTGCGCCGGCGTGCATCCTGCCGCCAGCAGCCTGGACTGCGTCGGCCCGTTCGCCGCGGGCATGGACCATCTGATCGCCGCGATGCAGGTGATCTGCCCGGACTTCGGCGACATCGTCGCCCCCGGTGCCGGAGCGCGTGTGGCGCTGCTCGACGTGGCCGCCGAACCGAACCTGCTGTCGCGCATCGGCGTTGCCGCCGACCGCGCCGGCTGGCGCCGCGGCAGCCTGCGTCTGGAGGGCTTCGACGAAGCCTTCGCCGCCGGCCTGACGGTGATCGATCACGAAAACTGGGCGGCCCTCGGCAGCCTGACCGGCAAGGGCCTGCTGGGCGCCGATGTCGAGCAGCGCCTGCTGGCCGCCAGCCGTACCGACGCTGCCGCGCTTGCCGAGGCGGAGGTCGTACGCCAGCGCTTCAGCCAGGCGGTGGATGCCGCCCTGGAAGACTACGAAGTGCTGCTGCTGCCGACCCTGCCGGGCCTGCCGCCGCTGCTCAGGGAAGCACGCGCCGGTGGGCGGATGGTCGCGGGCATGACCGCCCTGGTGCGGCCATTCAACCTCAGCGGCCACCCGGCGCTGTCGGTGCCGGTGGAACTGGAATGCGGCGGGCTGAAGATCGGCCTGCAGATCGTCGGCCGCAAGGGCGCCGACGAACGTATCTGCGCCTTTGGCGCGCAACTGGAACAAGCACTGGTCGCGGAGCGGCCGGCCAACAGGAAAACGGCTTGAGGAGAAGCGCATGAACCTTATCGCCACATCGCGCAGCGCCGACGAACTGGTCCGGAGCGACCGCGTCGACGTTTCGCTGTACACCGACCCCGCACTGTTCGAGGTCGAGCTGGAAAAGATCTTCTACCGCACCTGGGTGTGGGTCGCCCACGAAAGCGAAGTCCGCAATTCCGGCGACTTCAAGACCGCAACCATCGGCCGTCGCCCGGTGATCGTGGTGCGCGACAAGAAGGGCAAGATCAACGTCCTGGAAAACCGCTGCCGCCACCGTGGCGCCACGGTTTGCGAGAAGCACAAGGGCAACGCCACCGGCTTCACCTGCCCGTACCACAGCTGGTCCTACGCGCTGGACGGCAAGCTGCGCGCGTTGCCGTATCCGGACGGCTACGAGGACATCCTCGACAAGTCCGAGCTGCCGCTGACCAGCCTGCGCGTGGAGAGCTACGCCGGCATGGTCTTCGCCACCTACAACGACGAAGCCGAGCCGCTGGAAGACTTCCTCGGCGGCGCCAGGCACTGGATGGACCTGTTCATGAAGCAGGGCGCCGGCTATCCGATCAAGACCCAGGGCGAACACAAGTTCACCTTCAAGGGCAACTGGAAGATCCAGCTGGAGAACACCACCGACGGCTACCACTTCCCTATCGTGCACAAGTCGTTCATGTCCTCGGTGGATGAGGAAACCGAGGAAATGCTCTCGTTCATGACCGACGAGCAGGCCGTGACCCACGCGCTGGGCAACGGCCACAGCGTGATGGTGATGGTCCCCGAGCACGTCGACCTCGACCATGACGACGGCACGGAGCAGCTGCAGGAGCGCTTCGCCCACGTCACCGAGGAACTGTCGAAGACCATGCCGCCCGAGCAGGTGCGCCGCATCGTGCGTTCGCTGCACGGCGCCGGCTTCAACCTCAACCTGTTTCCCAACGTCGCCATGTCGATGTCGTTCTTCCGCGTGCTGCGGCCGATCTCCGTCACCGAGACGGAAATCCGCCACGTCGCCCTCGGCATGGACGGCGGCCCGGAAATCGCCAACCGCGAGCGCATGCGCATCCACGAGCACTTCCAGGGCCCGTTCGGCTTCGGCAGCCCGGACGACGCCGAGGCCTGGGATCGCGTGCAGCGCGGCGCCCATGCCGGCCCGAACGCACCGATCCTGGTCAACCGCGGCCTGAACCGCGAAGTGATCGCCCAGAACGGCGACAGGGTTTCCCACGCCACCGACGAAGGCGGCATGCGCGAGGCCTATCAAATGTGGAAAAGGATGATGAGCCAATGAGCACTCTCGACACCCTGGACGGTCTGTCCGGCCCGCTGGCCCAGGCCATCGAATTCATCTGGCGCGAGGCCGAGCTGCTGGACCGCAAGGAATACGCCGAGTGGGCGTCGCTGTGGAGCGAGGACGGCATCTACGTGGTGCCGATCGACCCGGACACCACCGACTTCGCCGCCAGCCTCAACTACGCCTACGACGACGCGCGCATGCGCGGCCTGCGCATCGAACGCCTGACCTCCGGCCATTCACCCTCGGCGCTGGACGCGGCGAAGACCGTGCGCAGCGTCTCGCGCTTCCGCCTGGTGGAAGCCGCCGGCGATGTGCTGGAAGTGCGCTCCGCGCAGATCCTCTACGCCTACAAGCGCGGCGTGCACACCCCGTTCGTGGCCGACCTGACCCACCGCATCCGCTTCGGCAACGGCGTCGCCCGCCTGGAGCAGAAGGTGGTGCGCCTGATCAACTCCACCGACGCGCTCGGCGCGCTCGGCTTCCTGCTGTAAGGGGTTTCCCATGTCCCGAGTCGCATTGATTACCGGCGCTTCCCGTGGGTTGGGCGAATGCATCGCCCGCCGCCTGCACGCTGCCGGCTACCGCGTGGCGCTGGCCGATGTGCGGCTCGACGCCGTGCAGCACAACGCCGACCTGCTCGATCCCTCCGCTGAAACGGCCATCGCCATCGAACTGGACGTGCGCGAAAAGGCCGACTTCCTGCACGCCCGCGACCTGCTCGCGGAGCGCTGGGGCGGCTGCGACATCCTGGTGAACAACGCCGGGGTGTCGAAGGTCGCGCCGCTGATGGAGATCACCCCGGAAGAGTTCGACGAGTCGATGGCGGTCAACCTGCGCGGCACCTTCGTCGCCTCCCAGGTGTTCGGCGCGCACTTCGCCGAACGCGGCTTCGGCCGGATCATCAACATCGCCTCGCTGGCCGGGCAGAACGGCGGCACCGCCACCGGCGCCCACTACGCGGCGGCGAAGGGCGGCGTGGCGACCCTGACCAAGGTATTCGCCCGCGAGCTGGCCGGGCGTGGGGTGACGGTCAACAGCATCTCCCCCGGTCCGCTGGACCTGCCGGTGGTGCGCGAGAGCGTTGCACCGGAACGGCTGGAGCAGATCCTGCAGATGATCCCGGTCGGCAGCCTCGGCTCGCCCGAGTACATCGCCGACACGGTGTTGCTGCTGGCTTCCGACAATGCCGCTTCGGTGACTGGCGCGTGCTGGGACATCAATGGCGGGTTGTTCATGCGTTGAGCCCCTCACCCTAACCCTCTCCCCCCGGGAGAGGGTTAGGGTGAGGGCAAGCCTTCGCTCCATTACCCAACCGACGAACCCGTCCGCTCTCCGCAGGGGCCGGGTAGGGGGCCACGGAGCCCGCACCAATGCCTAGCAAGGTGATGCAATGATGAAGGTAAGAATCGAAAGGATCGTCGACGAAGCCCTGGATGTCCGATCCTTCCGCCTCGTGCGCAGTGACGGCCAGCCGTTCGACGCCTACGAGCCGGGCGCCCATGTCGACGTCACCGGCCCCACCGGCGTGACCCGCCAGTACTCGCTGTGCAGCCCGCCGGACGACCGCGCCGCCTACCTGGTGGCGGTGAAGAAGGAAGCCGCCTCGCGCGGCGGCTCCAGCGCCTTGCACGAGCAGGTGAGCGAGGGCATGGAACTGGAGATGGGCGCACCGCGCAACCTGTTCCGCATCGCCCCGCAGGCGAGCGAACACGTGCTGTTCGCCGCCGGCATCGGCGTCACGCCGCTGCTCTCCATGGCCTACAAGTTGAACGCCAGCGGCCAGCCGTATCGCCTGCACTATTTCGCCCGCTCGCCGGAGCACGCGGCCTTCGCCCGTCTGCTGGAGAGCGAGGCGTTCGCCGGCAAGGTGGAGTTCCACTACGGCGTCGAACCGGCCGACCTGGATGGCGCGCTGTCCGCCTGCTTGGAACGTGCCGGCACTGCCGCCCACGTCTACACCTGCGGCCCGGCGCCGTTCATGAACAAGGTGGTGGAAGTCGCTTCACGCACGCGTCCAGAGGACAACATCCACCTCGAGCATTTCCAGGCGGACCCGGCGGCGAATTCCGCTCCGGCGGGTTCGTTCGAAGTCGAGCTGTCCAGCTCCGGCGTGGTCCTGCATGTGCCGGCGGATTCCAGCCTGGTCGACGTGCTGCAGGCCCACGGCTGCGACATCGACACCGAATGCCGCGAAGGCATCTGCGGCACCTGCATCGTCGAAGTGATCGAAGGCGAACCGGACCACCGCGACAACTGCCTGTCGAACAAGGAAAAGGCCTCCAACAAGCAGATCTGCGCGTGCGTCTCGCGGGCGAGGAGTGCGCGGTTGGTGTTGGATCTATAAGGCATGCCCGGACGCTCCCGCGTCCGGGCCGATGGGTATCGCTGCGCTCAACCCATCCTACGAAAGCCCCATCGTTCCCACGCTCCCGCGTGGTAACGCATCCGGGGACGCTCCCGCGTCCCATCGACGCGGGCGCGTCGAGAGCGGCATTCCCACGCAGGAGCGTGGGAACGATCACCTGTAGGAGCGGGCCATGCCCGCGACAGGAAACGGGTCGCGCGCATGGCGCGCTCCTACAATTGCCGATGCCTAGCCGCCGCTTCCTTCCCGCCCAGGTCGAGCACTTCGCGCACCAGCATGGCGATGCTCGATACGCCCATCTTTTCCTTGATCTTGGTGCGGTGCACATCCACGGTCTTCACACTGATATTCAGCTCGCGGGCGATCACCTTGCTCGCCTTGCCGTCGATCACCATGCCCAGCACCTCGCGTTCGCGGCTGGTGAGCAGGTCGAGCTTGCATTGCAGCTGCTGGCGCTGGGTGGCCCCTGCATGCACCTGCACGGCGTCCTTCAGCGCGGCCTGGATGCGTTCCAGCATCTGCTGCGGGTTGTAGGGTTTCTCGACGAAATCGATGGCGCCGTTCTTCATCGCCTTCACCGACATCGGGATGTCGCCGTGGGCCGAGACGAAGATGGTCGGCAGCGCGATGCCGCGCTCGTTGAGGATTTCCTGCAGCTGGAAGCCGCTGGTCTCCGGCATGCGCACGTCCACCACCAGGCAGGCGGGCTGGCAGGGGTCGTATTGGGCGAGGAATTCGTCGGCGCCGGCGCAGCACAGGGCCTGCACGCTGACCGATTCGAGCAGCCAGGCCAGCGAGGTGCGCAGGTCCTTGTCGTCGTCGACGATATATACAACGGGCTTTCGGGTTTCCATTGGGCTACCACGTCTTTCTAATTATTTTTCGCCCCTGAGGGACGCAAGGCATGCCAGGGAGGATACCCACTGGAGTCCTCGCTGACGATAAAGAAACCCCCTAGATGACTAGCGGCGATCTTCTTCCAGCATAGGGTTCGTCTGAATACATCCGGCTTGCCCCGACGCTTACTCTCGAACCATCAACCACGGACCGTTTGCGCGGTCCCACGAGAGAAAAGGGGTGCCGAGATGGCCGACCTTAGCCAGACCCAGATCGACTTCCGCAACGCCATGGCCCAACTGCCGGCGGCGGTGAACATCATCACCAGCAACGGTCCCGGCGGACGCTGCGGCATCACCGCCAGCGCGGTGTGCTCGGTCACCGATTCGCCGCCGACCGTGCTGGTCTGCATCAACCGCAACAGCGCCAGCCACGACGTGTTCCGCAGCAACGGATACCTCTGCGTCAACGTGCTGCGCGGCGAGCAGGAAGAGCTGGCGCGGCACTTCGCCGGGATGACCCGGGTGCCGATGGAAGAGCGCTTCGCCTGGGACCTGTGGGACAGCGCCTGCACCGAAGGTCCGGTGCTGCGTGATGCGCTGGTGACCCTGGGCGGACGCATCAGCGAGTGCAAGGAAGTCGGTTCGCATTCGGTGATGTTCGTCGAGCTGGACCAGGTCGCCGTGCGCGAGCAGGGCGACAGCCTGGTGTACTTCAACCGCCTGTTCCACCGCGTCGACCGTGCCGCCGCGCCGGCGCATTGCGCGCGCTGATGGCGGAATGACCATCACGATGGTTCCCGTGCTCCCGCGTGGGAACTCATCCTGGGGCGCTCCGCGTCCCCTTCGACGCGGGAGCGTCAAGGGCTGCATTCCCACGCAGGAGCGTGGGAACGATCACCGCTCAGTCAAACCCTGAACCGCTGAATCAACTGCCGCTGGTAATCCGCCATCTCGTTCAGGCGGTGGCTGACCTGTGCCGACTGCTCCGCCTGTCCCGACAATGAATGGGTCACGTCGCGGATCGCCTCGATGTTGCGGTTGATCTCTTCGGCGACGCTGCTCTGTTCCTCTGCGGCGCTGGCGATCTGCAGGTTCATCTCGCTGATCAGGTTGATCGACGTGGCGATGCGCTGCAGCGCTTGCACCGCCTGCTGCACCTGGCTGACGTTCTCCTGCGCCTGGTCGTGGCTGCCGTGCATGGCCTGGGCGACTTCGCGGGTGCCGACTTGCAGGTTGTCGATGACCTGGCGGATTTCCTCCACCGAGCTCTGCGTGCGGCGTGCCAGTCCGCGCACTTCGTCGGCGACCACGGCGAAGCCGCGGCCCTGTTCGCCGGCGCGGGCGGCTTCGATGGCGGCGTTGAGGGCGAGCAGGTTGGTCTGTTCGGCGATGGAGCAGATCACCTCCAGCACCTGGCCGATCTGCTCGCTACGCTCCGCGAGGTCCTGCACCTGGCTCATCGCAGCGGTCATGCCGCGGGCCAGTTCGTCGATGCCGCTGGTGGCGTGGGCGATCACGCCGAGGCCTTCGTGGGCGGCCTGGTCGGCATGGTGGGCGGCTTCGGCGGCCTGGGCGGCGTTGCGCGCCGAGTCCTGGGCAGTGGCGGACATCTCGTGCAATGCGGTGGCCACCTGTTCGATTTCGCGGAACTGCTGCTGCATGCCATCGCTGGCCTCGCGGGCGACCAGCGCCGACTGGTCGGCGGTAGCGCGGGTGTCGCTGACGGCGCCCTGCAGCTGGCCGATCAGCGGTTGCAGCCTGTCGAGGAAGCGGTTGAAACCCTGCGCCACCCGGCCGAGTTCGTCGCGACGCTCGTAGTCGAGGCGGCGGGTGAGATCACCGTCGCCGTCGGCGATTTCCTCGACCATCCCGGCCAGGCGCAGCAGCGGGCGGGTGACGCCGCGTGCGGTGAGCCAGACCAGGGCGATGCCGAGCAGGCTGAGCGCCAGGCCGACACCGAACTCGATCATCGAGCCACGGGTGCGCTCGTCATCCATCGAACGCTGCAAGGTGACGGCGGGCGCCATCAGGGTCGCCTGCGGCACGCTGAGCAGCACGCCCCAGGGTGCGGCGCCGGCGATCGGCTGCAGCGGTTCGAGCACCTGGATCTGCTCGGTATCGCTGAAGGTGAACGGCTGGTTGCGCTGTTGCGCGGCGAGCAGGGCATTGGCGTTGGCGGGCAGCACGTCATGCAGGTGCTTGCCGACGCTGGCGGCGTCCTGGCTGTTGCCGGCGATCACTCCAGCCGGACTGAGGATGCTGATCCGGCCGTTGCCGTCGTAGAGGCCGGCGGCGCTGGCGCGTCCGTTCTGCTGCAGGCTGTCGAGGCTGATGTCGAGGCCGACCACGGCGATGACGCGGCCGTCCTCCAGCAGCGGGAAGGCGATGCTGGTGACCAGCCGGCGCGTGCCGGAAGCGTCGTCGACATAGGGATCGAGCACGCACGCCTGGCGGCTGTCGCGCGGGCAGGTATAGAAGGCGTTGTACGGCTTGCCGCTGGGGCCGGGGGATGTGTCGGAAAGAGTCTTCTCGTCACCGATCACCGGCGTCGGCGTGCCGCTTTCGTCACGCACCCAGTAGAGGGTGAAGCGGCCGGTCTCGTTGCTGCCGAGGGCGGACTGGTCGCGGAACTGCTGGTCGGCGCCATCCAGCGCATGTGGTTCGAAGATCAGGTAGAGGCCGAGCAGATCGGCCTTCGCGGCGATGGCATCGCGCAATTCGTCGGTGAGGCGCTGGCGCAGCGTTCGCGCATCGATTTCGCCGCGAGCAGCCTGGGCGCGCAGGCTCAGCAACTGGTGGCTCACTCCCTGGCCGTAGTCGTAGGTGCGCAGGAACAGGCGTTGCAGTTGCAGCGCCTGGACCTTGCTCTGGGCCTGCAGGTTGGTTTCGGCCGCGTCGGCCAGCATCTGCCGGCTGGCGTCCTTGACGCGCTCCGTGCTGCGTTGGTTCTGGTACAGCGACAGGCCGACCAGCAGGCTGACCACCAGGATCAGGCACAGGCTGGCGAGCAGGACGATCTTGTTCTGGATATTCAGGGTAGGGGCGGGCATGGGAAGTCACCTGAAGCAGAAACGGGAACGGGGCGGCGCCTTTCGGCGACCGCCCCGTGGAGGGATGCGCAACCGTGGTCAGAACATGAAGGCGAAGACCAGCTGGCTGTACAGGTTGGTGTCGTCGTTGCCGAGCTGGGTGCCGCCCTGTTCGGCGCTCCTGTCCGGCTGGTAGAGGCCGATCAGCGGCATGACCATCAGGTTCGGCGTGGCGCCCCACTCGGCGTACAG
Organism: Pseudomonas jinjuensis; assembly: GCF_900103845.1. Classification (GTDB taxonomy): domain Bacteria; phylum Pseudomonadota; class Gammaproteobacteria; order Pseudomonadales; family Pseudomonadaceae; genus Pseudomonas; species Pseudomonas jinjuensis. The sequence goes on along the minus strand of NZ_FNIJ01000008.1, from coordinate 39,749 downwards.
GTCGAGCTCGCGGCCGTCGGTGTTGCCGAGGTCCTTGTCGAGGGTGTTGAAGTCGAACAGCAGGGCGCCGAAGCTGAGGTTCTCCAGCGGGGAGACCTTGAAGGCGAGTTGCTGGATGGCGCTGTTGCTGTTGAACGGACCGGCGTAGTTGCCCGCCACCTCGCCCTGGAACCAGGTGCCGTAGCCGCGGCTGAAGCCGTAGAACAGCGGGTCGAAGGCTTCGGAGAAGCGGCTGTAGCGGTAGCTCACGCTCGGCGTCCAGGCCGTGTCCTTGAAGGTCCAGCCGGCTTCCAGGTACCAGGCGTTCTCGTCGTCGACGTCGCGCTTGTCCTGGCGGGCGTATTCGCCGGAGAGGAACAGGTTCTCCACGCCGGCATTGCCGGTCGCCCGCAGGCTGTAGGTCTTCATGTCCTTGCGGTCGAGCTGGATCGGCGAGGCGAATTCCTTGTCGACATCGGTGACGTCGATGTAGGTCAGGCCGACGGTGGCGGCCTCGGCGACGTGTTCCAGGGTGCCGACGTAGAGCTCGGACCTGGCCTGGGCGCGGTTGTCCGACTTCAGCCACATCAGGTCGCTGCGCCAGCCTTCCTTGCCGCCGATGCGCAGCACGGCGGTTTCGTCGAAGTTCTTCCGCGCCGCCAGGTAGTAGCCGCCGCCACGGTTGAACTCGCCATCGGCGATGCCATTGCCGAGGTTCAGCGCGTCGCCGTTGATCAGGAAACCGTCGCCGACCATGATGTTCTGCCGGCCGAAGGAGACGTCCACACCGTCTTCGCCCAGTGCGGAGAACAGGTTGCCGGAACGCCAGCCGAGGGAGGCATCCTCGATCTTGGTGGTGCGCTCGGAGCCGTCGCTGAAGCCGGCGGCGTCGCCATCTCCCCAGGTGCCGGAGCTGAGCAAACCGAAGGCGCCGTAGGCGGTACCCGCGCCGCCGAGGCCCTGGTCGAAGCTCAGGCCGTACTTGATATAGCCCTCGCGCCAGGACGACGAACCCTCGCCCAGGGTGCCGCTCGGAACGTAGTTCTCCTGGCTGTGGAAGATGCCGAACACCGCTTCCAGATTGGCGTTCAGGTGGGTGTCGTCGTCGGCATGGAGCTCATAGGCTCCGGCGTGGCTGGCGCCGATCAGCAAAGCTAGGGTGGAGAGGCGAAGCAGGGGCGACTTGCTCATGGTGAGGCATCCGTTCTTGTTAGCTGTTTCGTGCGTTCGATACTAAGGCGCGGGTTTTCGCCGGTACTTGTGCGTGGTTGCCAAGCCGTTGCGTGTGCGTGCCAGATGCGGGGATGAGGGGAACTACTTCGTTCCCACGCTCCTGCGTGGGAACGCCGCCTTCGACGCTCCTGCGTCGAGGAACACGGGGTGTCCCGTAGGGCGAATGAAGCGGAACCCTTCATCCGCCTAGCGGAATGCGTACGTGGGTCTCGGCGGATAACGCTGGGGCGTTATTCGCCCGACGCAATACCGTTCCGCAGGAACTTCTGAAGAACCGTACTTTGCCAAATATTCGGTTCGCGTTATTCAAGTTCCGAATTTGTAGTGGGCGTCGCTTGATACTGCGCGATCTTTTAAGTCGAGTAATAGAAAGATCCCACTCTATTGTTGGTCTTTTCTTACGGAACTATTTTTTAGGCTCGTCCCTGATCGCGCTATCGCAGGATTTACCTGTGCGATACGGAAAATTAAGGGAGGGGCCTCATGACTGACAATCGTCTAGTTCTTGCACTGCTGGCGGTTTCTTCGTTCGGATCATCCGGACTATTCGCTGCTGACGATTTCAATAGTGCAGCGGTGGGTTCATATCAAGATCCTGGTTACAGTTCCAATCGAAGCTTTGCTGGGACTGATCAGGTAGACAGTATTGATCCGTTTACAGGGGCATTGAAAATATTGGTCAGGGATATGGTGATCCCCGGAAATGGCGGCCTTGATATCGAGCTATTGCGCAATTACCAGAGCGTGACCAACACCAAGGGGCCCTATAGCAATGGATATTCAGAAAGAACGCCGTTCGGTACTGGTTGGGATCTGCATTTCGGACGTGTCTGGGTTTCAAGTAAATACAGTTATCTAAATCAGGTCAATAATAATAGCGGCTGCCGGATCAATGATGTCTCATCGCAGAACAATCCTATACTGGAATTGCCTGATGGCTCAAAGCACGTGCTTGTGAATGGCGATGGGAGTGATTATGCATTCATTACGAAATCAAGATGGATAGGTCGCTGCCTGCCAACAAGCTTGAACACCAATAACCAGGGTGGACTTTTGGTGTATTCACCGGATGGACGAAAATACATATTCAACCTGAAGGGAAATGTGTCTCCGGATAAACAAAATCTCAGCTACTTTGTTACTCGAATTGAAGACGCTGATGGTAACTACCTGGATTTCAGCTATAACGCCCCGACCACCAGATACCATTTGTTGAAAAGCATAACCTCTTCGGACAGCCGTACGGTGACCTTCGCCTATGATGATGAATCCGGTCCGGCCGTAAGGTTGAAAAGCATCACTGCCAATAATAGTGTGATCAACTATGGCTACGTTTCTGCAAATTGGACCGCTGGTGCGATTCCCCATTATTTATCTACAGTGATTTACCCGGATAATACCAGGTGGTCATATGCATACAATAACTACAGTACCTTGACTGGGATAGTTCCCGGTCGTTTCTCCATGACTTCCATGACTAGTCCCAATGGTCTAAAGACAAGTTACGAGTATGACTTTCTGCAGATGGGCGTTCAGGCAGAAGAAAATCTGAATGTTATCAGGCGCAGGCAGTTCGAGGGTTTGTCTGGTGTGCAGCCATCCAATCTTGTTTGGGACTATCAGTATGTCAAAGGATATTCTCCCAATAATGATAAAGCCATCGAGAAAGGGCCGTTGCAGTGCATAACCTATGAGCATGTCGGGACTAACACCATCGCCAATGGCGCTTCTGGCGTGGATCAGGGGCTGTGGAAAGTAGGCAGTCTGGTTCGCAAGTCCATAGCGGCGCGTAGTTCGGGATCCTGTGGCACTCCGCTACGCATTGAGACTTACACTTGGGATAAGCAGGTTATTTCCTCGCAGAAAGAGATGCGTCGCTACAACCTGTTGGTCGAAAACCAAACACGAGTGGCGGTTCTGACTAAACGCCTGATCACTCAGGATAATGCTACCTACACAAATAATTACGCCTATGACGAATATGGGCAGCCTAAAAAGGTTGATGAGACGGGTCAGCAAAATCGGACGACCAGTTATACCTACACTCGTCCTGGTGGTCTGTGGATGCTAGGGAAGGTCGATACTAAATCCGTTGCCGGGATTTCTGGTCAAATCAAGAATTCATATACTAGCACTGGGCGATTGTCGAAAAGGGACGTGTATGGCGTAATCACGAATTTCAGCTTTACATCAAGTGGAGACATTGCCAGCGAAACCGATGCAAATAATCATACTATCCGTCATTACAACTACTATCGCGGAATACCTCGGCGTACTGAACTTCCTGATGGTGGAGTTATAACTCGTGGCGTGAACGGTACAGGCACTCTCGCCTCTATTACTGACCCGCTGGGTCGCGTTACCAGCTACGGCTATGACAAGATGAACCGCGTTACGGCAATTCAGTTGCCGAAGAGTGGTTATACTCGGTATGACATCACCTATAGCTTTAGCCAGAGCGGGGTTACGGAGACGGCCAAACGAGTTGGATATACCCGAGTGCGTAAATATAACTCGCTAGGTCAATTGATAAATCAGGAAGAACAGGGCGGGCCGAAGTCTATCGTGACCAGCGCCATCTACCAAGCAGATGGTCAGAAGGTGTTTTTGTCCTTGCCCAGTTACAACGCAGCTAATGCCAACGCAGAAAGATTCGAATATGACCCATTGGGGCGGCGTACCCTGGTGCGTCATGCTGACAATAACTCTATGCGTACTTCGTATGGGGCAAATAATCTCGAGACGCTGATAGATGAGAATGGAAGCACTACGAAGCGTAGTTATGCCTCGTATGGTGACCCAGATGAGCGCCTGCTGAAGAAAATTGAGCAGCCGGGAGGAATCACTACCACGATTGGTCGCGATAATTTGGGAAGAGTTACAACTCTAGAACAGGGCGGCCTAACCAGAACCTATACCTATGACAATCGTGGATTCCTGGCTAGTGAGTACAATCCTGAAACCCTGACGACAAACTATGGCTATGACGCTGTTGGCAATCGGACCAGTCAGAAGATTGGTGCGGCAGCAATGGACAGCTTCACCTACGATACGATGAATCGGCAGATATCCAGGAACTTCGCAGGTGGGCAAACCTTTACCTATGCCTACGACCTCGGTGGAAGATTGCTGCGGCAGACCTCCTATCAGGGGCCAACCTGGGACTTTGGCTACAACGCGCACGACCAGATTACTCAGGAGACCCTGACGCTGCCCGGTTCTCAGCGCAGTTTCACCATTGGCTACGGGTACAACTCACTCGATCAACTCCACACTATTACTTATCCCAGCGGGATGCAGGTGTTCTACAACCCCGACGTCTACGGTCGCCCGCAGCAGGTGGGTGATTTTGCTTCCGGGGTTGACTTCTATGCCAATGGAGCACTGCACTCATTAACTCTTGCCAATGGACGTATCCTGACCATCGGTCAGGATTCGAAACGCCTGCATCCTACTGACCGGCGGATTGGCGGGCTTCCACAACTCTTCGTTCCCATGGCGCAGGCCTATGGATACGATGCCAGCGGCAATTTGATTCAGCTTACCGATGAGGTGGATGGCAGATATAGCCAGTCGATGAGTTACGACGGGCTTGATCGATTGATCGGCGCTAATGGAGTCTGGGGCAATGCCACTTTTGCCTACAACAGTCGAGGTGACCTCACCAGCCACAATATTGGGGGGCGCCAACTCCAATACAGTTATGACAACCAGGGGCGATTGGCTGCAATCAGTGGGTCACTCAACTTCTCTCTTGCCTATAACAATAGAGGCAACGTTACCCAGGGGCGCTCGCGCTACACCTACAACAATGCCAGTCAGATGCTGCAGTTCTGCATCAATCCGCAGTGGGACTGTTCCCAACCTACCGAAAGTTACACCTACGATCCGCGAGGCTATCGCAGCGTAACGGCGTTTCCCAACGGCGTTCAGGAGTTTTCCCTCTATGGTCAGGATGGTCGCTTGCTACGGGAAGACTTCCCAGCAGATGGCGGTTTTGTCGAGCACATCTATCTGACCGGTGAACGCATTGCCTCTCGTATGCAGTGCGAGTTCGTCGACAGTAATGGCAATGGGATTTCCAACTGCAAAGAGCGTCGATACCCAATAGGTGGGCGCACAGGCACCGGATTCTGATTGAACAGGGAGAGTGATCATGCACAAATGGATGAAACTGATTGGTCTCAGTCTGTTGTCGTTCAGCAGTCTGGCCCATTCCGCAGAAGTATTCGTTACCTATTACCACAATGATCTGCTTGGCTCACCTGTAGCTGCCACGGATGAATGGGGAAATATTCTCTGGCGCGAACACTATCGTCCGTACGGTGAGCGGCAAGAAACCCCTGAATATCGTGGATACGGATCTATCGGATTTACCGGGCATGTTCAGAATCAGACTAGTGGTTTGATCTATGCGGGATCTAGATACTATGATCCAGTACTCGGGAGATTTCTATCAGTTGACCCGAAGGGGGTTAATATTATTGAGCCGTTAACTTTTAACAGATTTGCATATGCATACGATAATTCTTATAGAAATGTCGATCCTGATGGGAGAGAGGTAATATCTCTTGATGCAAGAAATAATCTCTATTTGGCTGGGTTGATTAATTCAAGGGCTAGCGTTGTCTTTCGGTTTGATGTGAATAATAAGTTGAGGGTTGTGGAGGGTTCTGGTGGGTCTGGGTCAAATTACTATTCATCTAGGCTGATTCAGGCTATAGCTAGTGATAAGAGAATTTCTCTGGGGGTTGGGTCGTATTATTTTGCCCCCAATGGTATCAAATATGATGTGGATGAGCAGGCGGGTGGAGGATTAACCTACTCAGGGTTTAAAGATGGAAGCAATGTTGTGTTCATTTCAGGAAATGCAAACCCTTCCCTTAAGGATGAGAATGGTTTTTCTCTTCGAGATGATCCCGCAGATATACTTGTTCATGAGTTGGTTGGTCATGCCGTCCCGAGAATAATCGGTGGTGATACAGGTAATGCTGTCGAGAATGAAAATAAAGTTAGGGCGCAAGTTGTAGGTGGAGGGCATCGAATGGCTGAGCCGCTACACTTTGAGAAAGTAGGAAGGTGAGAGCGTGCATATGAAAAGAGTTGTTCTTGTGTGTGTATTTTGGATTGTTGGGGTTCACGCTCAAGCTAATCAGGTTGCAGAGTATAGTTTGGTGGAAAAGGTTCGACGGTCAGATGCGGCTTTGGTAGGGCGGGTACTTGCTTTGTCCAAAGTTGAGGCTTCAGGTGTTGAAATTGATTATGCGTTGATTCGAGTTGTAGTCGATCTAAAAGATGCTGGATTTAGCGGGGATATTAAAGTGGTATATCGAGAGGGGGTCTACGAGCTGGAGCCGGATTGTTGTGCGGTTGATAAAAGCTATCTAATGTTCTTGCGTAAGGGGGAGGATGGCTTTTTTTATTCTGTTAATGGGGCTTATGGGATTTATAAGATAACGGATGACGATTGCATTGGTGTCAATTGATTGGGGTGGTGAATGGCTTGTCGCCTTTTGGATTTTCATTGTCGAAGAAAAGCGAGGGCCAGTCTCGCGGCAATATGCGTTCCAGCTTGATAGATATTTGGGATTGATTCCGCATTTAGTTAAATTACGTAAGCCGTTGACACTTGTCTAGTCCTGAAATAGGTTTACACCTCTCAGGGTAAGCTCCAGACCTCAAAACGCCCGATGCACCGCATCGGGCGTTTTGTATTGCAGGGCTTGATGAGGGCGTTCCCGGTTATAGATATCCACGGCCTCGCGCACCATTCGACGTGCCTGCACCAAGTCCTGCGGGCGCTGGCTCAGTAGCTCGTTCTTCAGGATGCCGTTGACCCGTTCGGCCAGGGCATTCTGGTAGCAGTCGTAGCCATCGGTCATCGAGCAGGTAATGCTGTGCTGCGCATGCAGGCGCTGGTAATGCGCAGAGCAATACTGGATGCCGCGATCCGAGTGATGTACCAAGGCATGGCGTGCTTTGCGTTGCCGCAGCGCCAGACTGAACGCCCGGGCGACCGATTCGGCGTGCAGCCCTTCGTGGACGTGATGACCCACAATTTTGCGTGAATAGGCGTCGGTGACCAGGCTCAGGTACAGCGGACCGCTCTGGCTGGGCAGGTAAGTGATGTCGGCTACCCATACACGCTCCGGCGCGCTGGGCAGCACCTGCTGCGGTCCTGGCTTGAGCAGGTTGGGGTGACGATAGAAACGATGAAAGCTATGGGGGGTCTTGTGGTACGCCCGCTTGGGTGCGACCAGCAGGCGGTGTTCACCCAGAACACGAAATAAGCAATCCCGCCCGACCCGCAACTTCGGATCTGCCTGGTTTTGCAGGAGGAAATGCAGCTTCCGCGCGCCCAGCCGTGGCTGGCGCATCCGCACGTGCCGCACGAACTGCGTAACCTGCCTATCCTGCTGGCTGCGTCGATCCGCAGCACGGTTGCGCTGGTAATAGGCCTGACGACTCACGCCCATGAACTGGCAAGCCCTGCTAACGCTCAGCCCTTGGACTTGCCTTTGCGTGAGGACTTGCCGGGACGCTTTTTTATGATGGAAACGCCGTAGTCATTCTTCAGCACATCGACCACAGCCTCGAAGAACTGGGCCTTCTGGCTCATCACCTCAAGCTGTTGCTCCAGTTCTTTGATGCGCTGCTCGGGCGTCAGCGGCAAGGGCGGTTCGGACATCGAGGGGCTCCGGGTTGAGCGAATGGAAGCACCTTGGCTCCAATCTTGACGGCCGTGCTTGCGCAGCCATACCAGCACCGTCGAACGACCCTGGATGCCGTAGCGGGCCTGTGCTTCCTTGTAACTCATTTCGCCTTTTTCGACTTGGTCGACTACCGACAGTTTAAAGGCCAGCGTGTAATCACGCTGACTGCGCCGCACACCTTCTGCCATCCGGGCTCTCCTGAAAATAAGGGTGAAGGTGTAAACCTTATTCAGGATGGGACAACTCGAATAAAAAAGCCCGCCAAAAGGCGGGCTGCAAGAGACCAAAGGAAAGGAGTCAGGGCTGGCTGATACCGTCGTCGATGGCGATGCCTTTGGCGCGCATCTGCGATATCAGCCCGGCGCGGGTCGCCGGCAGGTTGAGCATGGCGTCCTCGCGGATCGCCGCGACTTCCTGCTCGGTGTACGGCTGGTAGTTCGCCGGCATGCTTTTGCCGGCCATGCCGTCCTCGCGCATGATCCAGTTGATCAGGTCGGCCAGCTGCGCGTCGTTCAGCGCCGACTGCGACATGCCCGGCACGCGCACGAGGAACTGGCGGCCGCCGTCGACCTTGAGGAAGTTGCCGACGAAGTCCTTCATGCGCGGCGTGTCGTTGGCGGCCGAGCCTTCGCCGTCGCCCAGGTGGCAGCCGGCGCATTGCAGCTGGTAGTTCACCGGCGTGCTGTAGCCGGCCTGGTCGATGGGCGTCTGCGGCGCCTCGTTGCCCGGGGCGTGTTTCTGCCCCGGGTTCGGAATGGCGCGGGCTTGGGCCAGCGGGGCGGCCATGGCGCAGAGCAGTCCGGCGATCAACAGGGTACGCATGGCGGCCTCCAGCCGATCAGACCGCGACGCCGCGGATGATCGACACGGTGCAGTGGTAGATGTGCGACTTGGCGGCCAGGCACCAGTTCACGTCGTTGTTGTTGAACGGACGGTAGGCCGGTTCCTCGCTGTCGTTGCGGGTGCAGGCGCACTGGGCGCAGCTGTGCTTACCGCAGCAGTCGTTGTAGGAAATGATGTAGTCCTTGCCGTCCGCCGGGTTGCGGCAGGTGCCGATCCAGGTGACCTGCGAGGCCTCGGTGCCCGGTGGGCAGGAGGTTACGCTGCCGCCGCAGCAGGAGCAGAGGAAGCCGTCGATGGAGCAGTAGCGCCAGTAGTCGCAGCTGTTCGGGTCGCCCGGGTCGCCGGCCTGCGGCGCTTCGGCGGCGAGGGCCTTGCTGGTGCGGTCGATCGGCAGCAGCACCGGCAGGGCGGCGCCGGCCACCATCAGGGAGCCGATGCGGCCGAGCAGCTTGCGCCGCGAGGTGGTGTCGGCGACGTGGCGGGTGGAGCGCTCGAACAGCTTGTCGAGGAATTTCATGGGTGGCTCCCTTGGTTAGTGCGAGTGCGGATGGGCGTGCGAGTGACCGTGCAGGTACTGCTGCAGCGTGGCGCTGCCCAGGTGCTCGGCCTCGAACAGGCTGTCCAGGTGTTCGCGCGAGTTGACCAGGCCCTTGGAGCGTAGGATGCCGTTCTGGTCGATCAGCGCCGCGTAGGGCAGCTTGCCGATCTGGTAGGTCATGCCGACTTCCGGGCCGACCACGTAGGTCGCATCTTCCAGCTTGTGTTCGCGGATCAGCGCCTGCTGCGCGTCCATGTCGCCATCGCTGACGTAGACGACTTCCAGGCGGTTGGCCTGGTCCTTCGCAATCGACTTGATCGCCGGCAGCAGCGACTTGCAGATCGGGCAGGTCGGCGAGAGGAAGAACAGCAGCTGCGCCTTCTCGCCGGCGTAGCCGAAGTTCACCGGGCGGCCGTTGCGGTCGGCGGCGGTCACCTGCGGCGCGGGCTCGTTGACGGCGACGCCCTTGTCGACCATCAGCGCGCCGGCCGGGGCCAGGCGGGAGTGCAGGACGCCGATCTGGCGAACCAGACCCATGACGGCAAAGGCGAGGGCGATCAGCAGCGCCCAGAGCAGGATGTTGGAAACGATCAGGGCTTCCATGGTTCACCTTCCAATGAGTTTGAGCAGACGGGGACCGTTGGCCAGCAGGCCTTCGGCGGCGGCGTAGATGAGCAGGGCGGTGGCGCTGGCGGCGATCACCACGAAGCCGTCGAACAGGCCGAGTTCGCGGGCCTGCGGCGACAGGCTGGCGACCAGCGCCAGGCCGGCCAGCGTGGCGTTGCGCGCCAGCAGCACCGGGCGCAGCGGTTGTGCCTGGTCGGGGCCGGAGCAGCCGCAGTCGATGTCGCGACGGCCGCGCCACAGGTTCAGGCCGATGGCGGCGGCGTACAGCGCCAGCAGTGCAGCGGCGAGCAGCGCGGCGAGCGGCCGGCTGGCCGGCACCAGCAGGGCGAAGGCGATCGCCAGCTCCACCAGCGGCAGGCCGCGGGAGACCGGCTTGACCAGCGCCCGGGGCAGCAGCTGGTAATCCTCCAACTGGTCGGCGAAGCGGGCCGGCGCGCGCAGCTTGTGCGACGCGGCGCTGGCCAGGATCACCGCCACCGGGATGGCGCTGGCTATGACGAAGATCGGATCGAAGGACATGCGCGCACCTCTCAGTGGCTGAGGACCTGGACCGGCGTCTTGGTCATCTTTTCCATGGTGCCGGTGTGCTTGCCGCTGGTCAGGTCGAAGATTTCCAGACCGCCTTCGACGTTGGCGCCGAGCAGCAGCGGCTTGTCGTCGCTGGTGGCTTGCAGGCTCCAGATCGGCACCTGGGATTCCATGCTGCCGATCTTCTCGCCGGTCTTCAGGTCGTAGACCCACACCAGCGTGCTCGGGTCTTCACACTTCATCGGTTCGTGGGCGTCGTGCATCAGCGCGTACATGCGGTTCAGCTTCGGCGCCACGGCCAGCAGTTGCCAGCCGCCCGGCGCCCAGCCGGCTTTCTGTTCCTCGGCGGTGGTCAGCGACCAGGTCGGCAGGAACTTCGGCTCCCTGCCGGACAGGTCGACCGGATGGATGGTGCCGGTGGTGGTGACGAAGTAATAGGTATCGCCGACGTTCACCGCACGCTCGACCAGCTTCACCTGGTTCGGCTCGAAGAACTTGCTCTGGCTGCGGGAGACTTCCTTGCCGTTGTCGTCCAGGCGCACCACCTGGATGGCGCCGTCGCCGCACAGCGAGGCGAACGCGCGCTTGCCCACCGGGTAGTTCAGCACGCAGCCGGGGATGGAGATCTCGCCGGCGACGCTCTTGCTCCGGGTATCGACCACGGTGACCGAGGTCGACGGGGTGAAGTTGTAGACATAGACGAAGCGGTCGTCGGCGCTGGTGGCCAGGCCGTAGCGCTGGGTCAGGGATTCGGCGCGCTTGGTCGGGATCAGCACTTCCCAGGACGGCGACAGGGTCGAGGTATCCCAGGCGGTCAGCACGTCGGTGCGGGTGCCACGGGTGCCGCGGGAGTAGAACAGGTCGGCGGTGTAGAGATGCTTCTGGTCGCGGCTCAGGGTCGAGGGCGCGGCGAAGCCGGTGCTGACCATGCCGAGCATCCTGCGCTGGTCCGGATCGATCACCACCACGCGGCCGGTGACGAAATTCTCGAACTCCACATCGACCATGTAGGCGCGGTGCGGGCTGGGCGGGAACGCGAGGACGGTCTGGCCGATACCCTTGTCGGCGGGTAGGTCGGCGAAGGCGCTGGGCACGCTGGCCAGCGCCACGCCCAGGGCCAGCGTTGTGTTGGCGAGGATCCTGTTTATTCGCATCAGGTGGGACTCCCTGGATTTATTGGAATTGGGGCGCGAGGTATCGGCAGGGTTCTGCAGGCCAAGTCTGCCCGCGCCGGGGAGTGGGGGAATTGTTCTGTCTGCCAAACGGTTGTCTGGGTGTGCCAGGGGATTGCAGGTGCGTGCCCAGGGGGAGGTAGGAATGCCGGTGTCGACTGTAGGAGCAACTGTCTTGGTATCTCAGCGCATTTTGTTCGCGAGCAAGCTCGCTCCTACGGGCGCAGCGTTGACCTGTAGGAGCGAGCTTGCTTGTAGGGGCCATGCCCATGATCGGCTGCGATGTCGCGGGCATGGCCCGCTCCTACAGGTGTAGCTACCGCTGGTAGGGCGAGCCCGGCCAGCTCACCGCGAAGACGGCGGGGTATAGCCGACCATCCGCAGCACCAGCTCCGAATAGTGCTCGACCACCTCGTCGATGCTCATCGCCCCGTCGCTGCGGTACCAGGCGACGACGTGGGTGAGCATGTTGAACAGGATGCTCGTGAGCAGCTTCGGGTGGTCGCAGTGGAACAGGCCCTTGGCGTTGCCCGCTTCGAGGATGTCCTGCAGTTCGCGCAGGTAGGTGCGGCGCGCCTGCTGCACGATTCCCCGTTCGTCGGCGTCGAGGCTGCGCAGTTCCATGTTGCCGAGCACGCCCTCGGCCTTGCGTTCCAGGTGGTAGCGCACGTGGAACCTGACGAAGGCGCGCAGGACGTTGTCCGGCCTGGCGCGCTTCGGTTTGCACTCCTGCCAGGCCTGCTGGAGCTCGCACAGGTAGTCGAGCACCAGGGTCATCAGCAGTTCCTTCTTGCCCTCGTAGTAGAGGTACAGCGTCGCCGGATTGACCCCCGCTTCGGCGGCGAGCTGGCGCAGGCTCATCGACTCGTAGCCGTCGCGGGCGATCAGGGCGATGGCGGCCTGGCGGATGTTCCGTTCGGTCAGGGCGCCGCTCTTCGGAGGTTTGTCAGGCATGCGGGTCACGAGGCGATTGCGTTGTTCCCGGCGTGTTCGTCGAAGCCGAGGAAGGAACTGAAGGATTCCACCGGATCGCGTGGGCTGTCCAGGTGATTCTCCGGCGCGTTGCGGTCCTCGTAACCCAGGGCGATGCCGCAGACCAGGATGTCGTCGTCGCTCAGCGGCACGTGGCGGCGCACGATCTGGTGGTACCAGGCGAACGCCGCCTGGGCGCAGGTGTGCAGGCCCTGGCCGCGGGCGGCGAGCATGACGTTCTGGATGAACATGCCGAGGTCGATGTAGCTGCCCATGTTGAGCCGGCGGTCGAGGCTGATCAGCAGGCCGACCGGCGCGTCGAAGAACTGGAAGTTGCGCAGGTGCTGGCGCTCGCGGGCTTCCAGGTCGTCGCGGCCGATGCCGAGGGTTTCGTAGAGGTCGAAGCCGATGGCGCGGCGGCGGCTCAGGTAGGGATCGAACCAGTTGTCCGGGTAGTAGCGGTATTCGGCCTCGTGCTGTCCGGATTTCTCCTGCGCGGCCTGGATGATGTCGTCGCACAGCGCCTGCTTGGTCGCGCCGGTCAGCACATGTACGTGCCAGGGCTGCACATTGCTGCCGCTGGGAGCACGCGCGGCCAGTTCGAGGATGTGTTCGACCGCCGAGCGGGGAATGCTCAGCGGCAGGAAACGGCGGACCGACTTGCGGGAGCGGATGGCGGCGTCGACATGCATGGGCGGTTCTCCTGGGTGGGCGGGCGGCGATGGCCGCTCGGGGAAATTACCAGAACCTGAATGTATAGCCGACAATCAGCCGGTTCTCGTCCAGATCGGTGGTATGGCTGCCGCGATAGGTCAGGTTGCGCCAGCGCAGGCTCACGCCGCTGAGCGGGCCGCTCTGGATGACGTAGGCGAGATCGGTGTCGCGTTCCCATTCCTTCGCCGACTGGCCGGCGATATCGAAATTGTCCCCCTGCACGTAGCGGGTCATCAGGCTCAGGCCGGGAATGCCGGCGGCGGCGAAGTCGTAGTCGTAGCGCACCTGCCAGGAGTCTTCCCTGGCCCGCAGGAAGTGGTGGTAGGTCACGGTGTTCAGCGTCCAAGGGTCGGTGCCGCCGGCGATGAACGGCTGTCCGGTGTCGCCGCTCTGGTCCTGGTAGGCGAAGCCGAGGGCGTGGCCGCTGTACGAGAAGGTGAACATCGCGCCGAGGTTGCGGTTGTCGACGTTGGTGCGGCCCTCGTCGCTGCTGTCGAAGTAGCGCACCTCCGACTTCAGCCCCACGCCGCCGCCCAGCGGCAGGCTGTGGATCAGGTTGCCGTAGTGCTGGCGGTAGTTGTCCTGCAGTTCGGCGAAGAAGTAGGTGGCGGTCAGGTTCGACAGCGGCGCGTAGGTGGCGCCGGCGTAGTCGAAGCGGTCGCTGGCGACGCCGCCGCGCGAGCCGTCGGCGAACATGCGCATGTCCTCGTAATCCGACGAATCGCGCAGGCGCGTGCCGGTGAAGCGGCCGCCGGTCAGGGTCAGCTTGTCGATGTCCTTCGACACGATCTGCGCGCCCTCGAAGGTCTGCGGCAACAGGCGCGTGTCGTTGCGGAAGGCGACCGGCAGCAGCGGCGCGTGGGTGCCGACGGTCAGCACGCTGTCGGCGGCCTTCAGCTTGAGGGTCGGGCCGAAGAAGGAAAACTCGTCGGCCGGCTCGCCCGTCCGCGGATTGCGCCGCAGCGCCCCGGTGCCGCTGGTGCCGGCGCCGGAATCCAGCTTCACCCCGAGCAGCCCCAGCGCATCCACGCCGACGCCGATGGTGCCCTCGGTGTAGCCCGATTCGAAGCGCAGCATGAAGCCCTGCGCCCATTCCTCGGCCTTGGACACGCTGGCGCCGTCATGGCGCGGCGTATCCGGCAGGCCGGCATCACGGTAGTCGCGGTTCATGTAGAAGTTGCGCAGTTCCAGGCCCATGTGGCTGTCATCGATGAAGTCCGCCTGCGCGGCGGGGGCGAGCAGGCATCCGCCGAAGAGCAGCGGACCCAGGGTATTGCGCGGTGAGGCGAGATACAGCGGCATGTCGTTTACCTGTCATTGTTCTTGTGGTCGGTAGGACAACGGCTTGGCGCATCGCCGGATTGCATGCAGGACATGCCGGCGGGCCTTGGGTCGATCCTAGGGCTGACAGGTGTTAATTGGCAATATGTTTACATAAATTGGTGGTGTTGTTCGTCGGGGTGATTGTGCAAATGCACGGAGGTAAACGCGACCAATGTCTAATGGATGGTTTTGAGTTAGGTAAAGTGCATTCCATTGTTTGCACGTTAGTACAGGACGGAAATCGTTCCCACGCTCCCGCGTGGGAACGCATCCGTGGACGCTCCTGCGTCCCAGCTCCCATTCCCGAGGAAACGAGCCGGGTACTCTCTCCATCGTTCCCACGCTCCCGCGTGGGAACGCATCCATGGACGCTCCCGCGTCCTTACCTCACAGCTCACGGAGAGAGCACGCAATGGGTCGGAGCCGCTACGTCATCACCCAACCTGATAGACCCCACTTCCTCACCTGCACTGTCCTCGAATGGCTGCCGGTATTCACCCGCCCTGAGGCCGTACAGATCCTGATCGATTGCTGGCGCCATCAGCAGGAGCACCAGAGCCTGCTCCTGTACGGCTATGTGGTGCTGGAAAACCACCTGCACTTCGTCGCTCAGGCGCCTGATCTGGCGAAGTGCGTCAGCAGCTTCAAGTCATTCACCGCCACGAGCCTGATCGAGCTGCTGCAGGCAAGGAACGCTTCCCGCCTGCTGGAGCGGCTGCGGTTCGCCAAGCGCGCTCACAAGACAGACCGGGTTCACCAATTCTGGCAGGAAGGAACGCATGCTGAGCTGGTATTCAGCGAGGCGGTGTTGAGGGAGAAGCTCGACTACATCCACCGCAACCCGGTCAAGCGCGGGTATGTGAGTGAGCCGGAGCACTGGAGGTATTCGAGTGCCAGGAATTATGCGGGGATGGACGGGTTGATCGAGGTTTTTCGGGGTTGGTAGCAGGGGGACGCGGAGCGTCCCGGGATGCATTCCCACGCAGGAGCGTGGGAACGATAGAAATCGCCAGCAAGCTGGCTCCTACAGGTTCTGGACTCCGTTGGTTGGCCTACGCATCGTCCTGCTCGGCAGAACCTTCCCCATCCAGCGAGATCTCGCTCAGCGACTTCTGCAGCTTGGCCAGCAGGTGCAGCAGGCTGGCGCCGTCGTCGAAGCTGACGCCCTGCATGCCCTGTTCGAAGAAGGCGGTGATCCTGTCCTGCAGGCTGTCCCAGTAGACGCGGCCGGAGGGGGTGACCTGGACCAGGCGGGCGCGGCCGTCGTCGGGATGGGGGATGCGCACGACGTGGTTTTCGCGCTCCATGCGCTTGAGCACGCCGTCCAGGCTCTGCCGGCTGACGCCCAGGTATTCGGTGAGCTGGTTGAACGACACGCCCTGTTCGTAGCCCTCGCGGGACACGGCGCCGAGCACGGCCCATTGCACGGTGCTGATGCCCATCTCGTTCTGCACCTGGCGCTGCAGGATGTTGCCGGTCTGGAACAGCCGGAAGAACAGCCGGTTGGCGATTCCCCTGGTTTCGTTGTTCATTGGGATTCCTTGTCGAGCCGACGGGCCGTGTCGATGGGATTCGCCTGGCCCGTCGGCAGAGCAAGGCGTTACCGGGGGGTAAGTTCCCGGGCGATGATATTTTTCATGATCTGCGCCGTCCCGTCACCGATTTGCAGGCCGAGCACGTCACGCAGGCGCTGGGCGAACGGCAAATCCTCGCCGTAGCCGGTGTGACCGTGGGCCAGCAGGCACTGCTTGACCACGTCGAAGGCCAGTTTCGGCGCCCACCACTTGTTCATCGCCGCCTCGGCGTTGTGCGGCTGGCCGCTGTCCTTCAGCCACAGGGAGTAGTAGCACTGCAGGCGCGCGGCGTGGACGTAGGTCTGCAGCTCGGCCAGCGGATGGGTCAGGCCCTGGAAGGCGTTCAGGTTCTGGCCGAAGGCCTGGCGCTCGGTGAGCCACTGCCAGGTTTCGTCCAGCGACTGCTGGGCCAGCGCCAGGCACTGCAGGCCGATCAGCGCGCGGCTGTAGTCGAAGCCCTGCATCACCTGCCTGAAGCCCTTGCCATCCTCGCCGAGACGATGGCTGGCCGGCACTTCCACGTTGTCGAAGAAGATCGAGCCGCGGCCGATGGCGCGCTCGCCGGCGTCGTCGAAGCGAGTGGTGCTGATGCCGGGCAGGTTCATCGGCACGAGGAAGGCGCTGATGCCGCTGGCGCGCTCTTCCGGCGTGCCGGTGCGGGCGAAGACCACCGCGACGTCGGCCTGGTCGGCCATGGAGATGGAGGTCTTCTCGCCGTTCAGGACGTAGACGTCACCCTTGCGCTCGGCCTTCAGGCGCAGGCTGGCCGCGTCCGAGCCGCCGTGGGGTTCGGTCAGGGCGATGCACACCACCTTGCGCCCGGCGGTGATTTCGCCGAGCCACTCGCGCGCCAGTTCCGGCGCGGCGTAGCGGGCGATGATCTGGCCGTTGAGCGAGGCCAGCAGCGGGATGTAGCCGACGTTGAAGTCGCCGCGGGAAATCTCCTCGATGATGATCCCGGCGGTGACGCAGTCCAGGCCGCTGCCGCCGAATTCCTCCGGCAGCTCGCCGCCGAGCAGGCCCATCTCGCCGAGCTGGGCGATGGTGGATCGCTCGATGCGGCCGTCGCGGTCGCGCTGGCGGTAGCCCGGAGCGAGCACGTCGGCGCTGAAGCGGGCGACGGTTTCGCGGATGGCGTTCTGTTGTTCGGTGAAGGCGAAGTTCATGATTCTCTCCAGGCCAGGTTCAGGCCGGCAGCCTTGAAGCTGCCGGCGTGGCGGTCACTTGTAGAACTTGCGGAAGTCCGGCTTGCGCTTCTCGCGGAAGGCGGCGGCGCCTTCCTTCGACTCCTCGGTGTCGTAGTACAGGCTCAGGGCCTGCATGCCGAGGCCGCCGATGCCGGCGATGTTCTCGCTGTCGGCGTTGAACGAGCGCTTGGCGATGGAGAGGGCGGTGGGGCTCTTCTCGAGGATCTCGTCGCACCACTTCTGCACTTCGGCGTCGAGTTCCTCGTGCGGCACCACGGCGTTGACCAGGCCCCATTCCAGCGCCTGTTGTGCGTTGTACTTGCGGCACATGTACCAGATCTCGCGGGCGCGCTTCTCGCCGATCACCCGCGCCAGGTAGGCGGTGCCGAAGCCCGGGTCGACCGAGCCGACTTTCGGTCCGACCTGGCCGAAGACCGCCTTGTCGGAGGCGATGGAGAGGTCGCAGACCACGTGCAGCACGTGGCCGCCGCCGATGGCGAAGCCGTTGACGCGGGCGATCACCGGCTTGGGCACGGCGCGGATCAGGCCCTGCAGCTCTTCCACCGGCAGGCCGATGATGCCGCGGCCGTCGTACTGGCCTTCATGGGCGCCCTGGTCGCCGCCGGTGCAGAACGCCTTGTCGCCGGCGCCGGTGAGCACGATCACGCCGATGGCCTTGTTCCAGCCCGCGCGGTTGAACGCGTCGATCAGCTCCAGGCAGGTCTGGCCGCGGAAGGCGTTGTAGCGCTCGGGGCGGTTGATGGTGATGGTGGCTACGCCGTCGTTTTCTGCGTAGAGGATGTCTTCGTAGTTCATGTCGGTTCTCCTTTTGATCAGCCGGCCATGGTCAGGCCGCCGGACACGCTGATGACCTGTCCGGTGATGAAGCTGGCGTCGTCGCTGGCGAGCAGGGTGATGATCCCCGGGTAGTCTTCCGGCTGGCCGAGGCGGCGCATTGGCACGGCGGCGGTGAAGGCTTCCAGCAGTTTCTCGGGGTTGTTCGAGGTGGAGGCCACGCTCTTCAGCAGGGCGGTGTCGGTCGGGCCGGGGCAGACCACGTTGAGGGTGACGTTCCTGGTCGCCAGCTCCCGCGCCAGGGTCTTCGACAGGCCGAGCAGGCCGGCCTTGCACGCGGCGTACACCGCTTCGCCGGACGAGCCGACGCGGGCGGCGTCGGAGGCGATGTTGATGACCCGGCCGCCGCCGGCCGCGACCATCTTCGGCAGCACCACGTGGTGCATGTTCAGCGCGCCGGTGAGGTTGATGGCGATCAGTTGCTGCCACATTTCCGGCTCGGTCTTGAGGAACGGCATGAAGCGGTCGAAACCGGCGTTGTTGACCAGCACGGTCGGCACGCCGAGGTCCTTCTCGATGGCCGCGACGGTGTCGACGATGGCGGCGTAGTCGGCGATGTCCGCGGCGTAGGCGACGGCCTTGCCGCCGGCTTCGCGGATCAGGTCGACGGTGGCCTGGGCGGCGGCGCTGTCGCGGTCGAGCACGGCGACCAGGCTGCCTTCGGCGGCGAAGCGCTGGCATACGGCGCGGCCGATGCCGCCACCGCCGCCGGTGATGATTACGGTTTTTCCACTGAGACCTTTCATGGGGCTGTCCTCTTGCATCGAGTAGGGGCGGTCAGGCGCGTTTCGCCACGCCCAGGCGGATGTCCCGGGCGAGTTCGCGCAGCTTGAATTTCTGGATCTTTCCGGACGGCGTGCGCGGCAGGACGTCGAGCACTTCCAGGTATTCCGGCAGGTAGGTCTTGCTCAGGCGCTGGTCGAGGAGGAAGGCGGTCAGCTCGTCGAGCGTCGGCGCCGGCTGGCCGTCGTGCAGGGTGACGTAGGCGCAGACGCGCTCGCCCAGGCGTTCGTCCGGGCAGCCGACCAGGGCCACGGCGGACACGGCCGGGTGCTTGTAGATGAGGTTCTCCACCTCGACCACCGGAACGTTCTCGCCGCCGCGGATCACCACGTCCTTGGTGCGCCCGGTGATGCGGATGTAGCCCTGCTCATCCATCCGCGCGAGGTCGCCGGTCTCGAACCAGCCGTCGGCATCGACGCCGTACAGCTCGGGGCGCTTCAGGTAGCCGACGAACAGGCTGGCGCCGCGCACCTGCAGGTGGCCTTCGTCGCCGGCGGGCAGCGGCTGGCCGTGGTCGTCCACCACCCGCACCTGCATATGCGGCAGCGCCGTGCCGTCGCTGTGGATCGCGCGCTCGGCCGGGTCCTCGGGGAAGGTGGTGGTCACCGCGCCGTTCTCGGTCATGCCCCAGGCGGAGACGATCCGCGTGTTCACCACCGATCCGGCCCGTTCCACCAGCGCGCTGGGGATCGGCGCGCCGGCGGCGAGGAAGGTGCGCAGCGACGACAGCGCGTCCGGATGCTGCGGGGCGATCTCGATCAGGTCGGCGAGGAAGGGCGTCGAGGCCATGGTGAAGGTCGGCCGCTCGGCCCTGGCGACCCGCACGGCGAAGCACGGGTCCCAGACGTCCTGCAGCACCGCGCGGCACTGCAGGTAGATCGGCATCATCAGGCCATAGAGGAAGCCGGTCTGGTGCGCCATGGGCGAAGCCATGAAGACCACGTCGTCGCCGCCCAGGTGCAGGCGTTCGGCATAGGGACGGACGTTGGCGAACAGGGTGTTGGAGGTGTGCAGCACGCCCTTCGGCTCGCCGGTGGTGCCGGAGGTGTAGAGCAGCTGCACCACGTCGTCGGCGCCCGGTCGGCGCGCGGCGAACAGCGCGGCGGCGTCGCTTTCCTCTTCCCAGGCGCGGCGCACCAGCAGCTGTTCGAAGGTGTCTTCGCCGCCGATCACCAGCACCTGGCGCAGGTCCGGCAGGTCGCCGCGCAGGCCGTCGAGCATGGCGCTGTAGTCGAAGCCGCGGTAGCTGTGCGGGATCACCATCACCCGGCTCTGGGCGTGGGCCAGCATGAAGCGCAGCTCGCGTTCGCGGAAGATCGGCATCAGCGGGTTGAGCACCGCGCCGATGCGCACGCAGGCCAGGTGCAGCGCCACCATCTGCCACCAGTTGGGCAGCTGGCAGGACACCACCTCGCCCGCTTCCACCCCCAGCGCGGCCAGGCCGCAGGCCATCCGCGTGACGCGACGGTCGAGTTCCGCGTAGCTCAGCTCGACGCGCTCGTCGCTGCCGGCGCGGTAGGCGACCAGTGCCGTCCGGTCGGCGCCGGCAGCCAGGGCGTTATCCAGATAATCTGTAATGATCCTGTCATTCCATGCGCCGGAGGCAAGCATGGCCGAACGTCGCTGCGGCTGCAGGTTGGTGCTGATCTTCATGAGTTGACCCTTCGTGATCTGTTGTTCTTGTAACGGGTGAGGCGTCTTTCACGATGGGGCCGAAGATACGCCTTCGATTTTTAATATGTCAACATGTTGTCTTTATGTTGTGGCGGGACTATCTTCGGAGCAAGCCCTTCGGGTGCACCCAATTACAAGAAGAGGAAAGGTCATGACCTACAACTGCATCCTCGTCGAACGGCATGGACCGGTCGGCCTGATCCGTCTGAATCGCCCGGCGGTACACAACGCGCTGAACGGCGAACTGATGGACGAACTGGGCCGCGGCCTGCGCGATCTGGAACGCGACGCGGACATCCGCGCGCTGGTGATCACCGGCAACGACAAGGCCTTCGCCGCCGGCGCGGACATCTCCGAGCTGCAGTTCAAGGGCTTCGCCGACGTCTATCTGGAGGATTTCGTGACCGCCAGCTGGGAGGAGGTGACGCGCTGCCGCAAGCCGGTGATCGCCGCGGTGGCCGGGCTGGCGCTGGGTGGCGGCTGCGAGCTGGCGATGATGTGCGACCTGATCGTCGCCGCCGACAACGCCCGCTTCGGCCAGCCGGAAGTGAAGGTCGGCACGCTGCCGGGCGCCGGCGGCACCCAGCGCCTGGCCCGCGCGGTGGGCAAGGCCAAGGCCATGGACCTGTGCCTGACCGGGCGCCTGATGGAGGTCGACGAGGCCGAGCGCTGCGGGCTGGTCAGCCGCGTGGTGCCGGCGGCCAGCCTGCTGGATGAGGCCATGAGCGTAGCGGCGCAGATCGCCGGCCATTCGGCGGTGGCGGTGAAGCTGAACAAGGAGGCGGTCAACCGCGCCTTCGAGACCAGCCTCGCCGAGGGCGTGCGCTTCGAGCGGCGGCTGCTGCACGCCAGCTTCGCCAGCGCCGACCAGAAGGAAGGCATGCAGGCCTTCATCCAGAAGCGCAAGCCGGAGTGGACCCACCGATGACTTCACCCGTACAGCTGTCCCGCGAGGGACGGGTCGCCCTGATCCGCATCGACAACCCGCCGGTCAACGCCCTCGGCCACGCCGTGCGCGCCGGGCTGATGGAGGCGTTCGCCGCCGCCGGGAGCGACCCCGCGATCGAACTGGTGCTGCTGTATTGCGCCGGCAAGACCTTCATCGCCGGCGCGGATATCCGTGAATTCGGCCAGCCGCCGCAGGCGCCGATCCTGCCGGAGCTGACCTCGGCCATCGAGAGCTGCGGCAAGCCCTCGCTGGCGGTGCTGCACGGCTCGGCGCTGGGCGGCGGGCTGGAAGTGGCGCTGGCCTGCCATTACCGCATCGCCCGCCGCGATGCGCGGGTCGGCCTGCCGGAAGTGCGCCTCGGCCTGCTGCCTGGCGCCGGCGGCACGCAGCGCCTGCCGCGTCTGACCGGTGTCGAGAAGGCGCTGGAAATGATCGTCGGCGGTGCGCCCATCGATGCCGCCGAGGCGCAGCGCTGCGGGATTCTCGATGGCCTGTTCGAAGGCGATCCGCTGGAAGACGGGCTGGCCTTCGCCGCGCGCCTGCTCGCCGGCGAGGCGGGGCCGCGTCGCACCGGGCAGATCGCGATTCCGCCGGTCGATGCCGGCCTGTTCGACCAGTGGCGCGAGCGCATCCGCCGTGAACAGCCGGAAGCCTTCGCCCCGCTGCGCTGCATCGCCGCCATCGAAGCGGCCGCCTGCCTGCCGCTGGCCGACGGCCTGCGCCGCGAGCGCGCGCTGTTTCTCGAATGCATGCAGTCGCCGCAGCGCGAGGCGCTGGTGAAGAAGTTTTTCGCCGAACGCGAGGCGGCCCGCGCGCGCCGCACCGACCGCACTACCGATTGAGGATTTCCAGCATGGATATCGACTACACCCCCGAAGAACTCGCCTTCCGCGACGAAGTGCGCGCCTTCCTCGCCGACGCCGTGCCGGCGGATATCGCCGCCAAGGTGCGCCTCGGCAAGCACCTGTCGAAGGACGACCACCAGCGCTGGCAGCGCATCCTTTCCGGGCGCGGCTGGTATGCCGCGAACTGGCCGGTGGAGCATGGCGGCACCGGCTGGAGCGTGGTGCAGCGGCACATCTTCGAGGAAGAGTGCGCCGCCCACGGCGCGCCGCGGCTGATCTCCTTCGGCGTCAACATGGTCGCGCCGGTCATCATGAAATTCGGCAACGAGGCGCAGAAGGCCTACTACCTGCCGCGCATCCTCTCCGGCGAGGACTGGTGGTGCCAGGGCTATTCCGAGCCGGGCGCCGGTTCCGACCTGGCATCGCTGAAGACCCGTGCGGTGCGCGACGGCGACCATTACATCGTCAACGGCCAGAAGACCTGGACCACCCTCGGCCAGCACGCCAACCGGATCTTCTGCCTGGTGCGCACCGACCCCGAGGCGCAGCAGCAGCGTGGCATCAGCTTCCTGCTGATCGACATGGACACCCCCGGTATCAGCGTCCGCCCGATCATCACCCTCGATGGCGACCATGAGGTCAACGAGGTGTTCTTCGACAATGTGCGGGTTCCGGTGGAGAACCTGGTGGGTGAGGAGAACAGGGGCTGGACCTGCGCCAAGTACCTGCTCACCCACGAGCGCACCGGGCAGGCGGGGATCGGCCTGTCCAAGGCGGCGCTGGCGCAGCTCAAGCGGGTCGCTGCCGTCGAGCTGCGCAACGGCCGTCCGCTGCTCGACGACCCGCTGTTCCGCCTGCAACTGGCGGAAGTGGAAATGCAGTTGCTGGCCGTCGAGATGAGCACCCTGCGCATCCTCGCCGCCGCGCAGTCCGGCGGCGTGCCGGGCGCGGAAAGCTCGATCCTGAAGATCAAGGGCTCGGAAATCCGCCAGGCCATCAGCCATCTGCAACGCAAGGTGCTCGGCGTGCACGCCCTGCCGTTCCTGGAGGAGGAGCTGGACTTCGACTTCCCCGGCGAACCGCTGCACGCCGGCTACAGCGCCGCGCCCGCCGGCCAGTACTTCAACCTGCGCAAGCTGTCCATCTACGGCGGCTCCAACGAAATCCAGAAGAACATCATCGCCAAGATGATTCTCGAGCTGTGAGGGGTACGGACCATGGACTTCAACCTGACTGAAGAGCAGCAGATGCTGCAGGACACCGTGGCCCGCCTGGTCCACGACCAGTACGGCTTCGAGCAGCGCGAACGCCATTACCGCAGCGAGGCCGGTTTCAGCCACGAGTTCTGGCGACAGCTCGGCGAACTGGGCCTGACCGGCGTGCCGATCGCCGAAGCGTTTGGCGGGTTCGGCGGCAGCGGCGTGGACGGCATGCTGGTGATGAACGAGCTGGGTCGCGGCCTGTGCCTGGAGCCGTTCCTGCAATCGCAGATCCACGGCGCCGGCCTGCTGCAGCAGCTCGGCGACGACCGCCAGCGCGAACGCCTGCTGCCGGCGGTAGCCAGCGGCGAACTGCAACTGGCGGTGGCGCTGGAGGAAAGCCAGAGCCACTACCAGTTGCACGACGTGCAGACCCGCGCCGAAGCGGTGGACGGCGGCTGGCGCCTGAACGGGCGCAAGTGCTCGGTGATCGGCGGACACAGCGCCGGGCTGCTGCTGGTTTCCGCGCGCAGTGCCGGCGAGGCGCTGGACGAGCAGGGCATCAGCCTGTTCCTGGTCGATCCGGCTTTGGCTGGCGTGCGCCGCCGCGACTATCCGTGCATCGACGGCCCGCGCGGCTGCGATATCTGGCTCGACAATGTCGTGGTGCCCCATGACGCATTGCTCGGTGCGGCCGGAGAAGCACTCAACGCGCTGCGCTACCAGCAGGGCCGCGCCATCGCCGCGCAGTGCGCCGAGGCGGTCGGCGCGATGCAGGAAGCCTTCCGCATCACCCTCGATTACCTGAAGACCCGCCAGCAGTTCGGCGCGCCCATCGGCAAGCTGCAGGTGCTGCAGCACCGCATGGCGGACATGCGCGGCGAACTGGAGCTGGCCAGCTCGATGGCTATCCTCGCCGCCTGCGTCGCCGACCAGCCGGATAGCGACGAACGTAGCCGCCGCCTCAGCGCGGCCAAGTTCATCGTCACCCGCGCGGCGCGCTTCGTCGCCGAGCAGGCGATCCAGCTGCATGGCGGCATCGGCATGACCTGGGAATACAATCTCGCGCACTACGCCAAGCGCCTGGTGATGCTGAGCCATCAGCTGGGCGACGACGACCATCACCTGCGCGCCTACGCCGACCTGCTGCAGAGCGCCTGAGGAGGAAATGCACATGAGTGGATTCACGCGCATCGGCGTCATCGGCGGCGGCGCCATGGGCCGGGGCATCGCCCAGCTGTTCGCCAGCGCCGGCTGCGAGGTGCTGCTGCACGACAGCCGCACTGAAGCCATCGAACAGGCGCTGGCGTTCAATCGCGAGCAACTGGAACGCGCCGCCGCCAAGGGCAAGTTGAGTGCTGAAGACTTGCAGGCGACCGTGGCGCGCATGCGCCCAGCCGAGACCATTGGCGAGCTGGCCGGCTGCGACCTGCTGATCGAGGCCATAGTCGAGAACCTTGCCGCCAAGCAGGCACTGTTCCGCCAGTTGGAGGAAGTGGCAGGCGAAGATGCGGTGCTGGCGAGCAACACCTCGTCACTCTCGGTCAGCCAGATCGCCAGCGCCTGCCGGCATCCGCAGCGGGTGGCCGGGTTCCACTTCTTCAACCCGGTGCCGCTGATGAAGATCGTCGAGGTGGTGCGCGGCGAGCTGACCGATCCGCAGGTGATCGAGCGGTTGGTCGCACTGGCGGAAAAGGCCGGGCATTTCGCCGCGATCACCCCGGATCTGCCCGGCTTCCTGGTCAATCACGCCGGCCGTGCCTATGGCCCGGAGGCGCTGCGCATCCTTGCCGAGGGCATCGCCACGCCGCAGCAGATCGACCGCATCCTGCGCGACAGCCTGGGCTTCCGCATGGGGCCGTTCGAGCTGTTCGATCTGGTCGGACTGGATGTCGGCCACACGGTGATGGAGTCGATCTACCAGCAGTTCTATCAGGAGCCGCGCTACAGCCCGTCGGCCCTGCTGCCGGCACGGGTGGCTGCCGGGTTGCTGGGGCGCAAGAGTGGGCGGGGGTTCTATCGGTATGTGGACGGCAAGCCTTTGCTTGAGAGCGAGCCTGCGCCGGAACAGGTGGCTATCGACCGGCCGTTCTGGCTGGACAGCGATGATCCGGCTGTTCGTGAGCAGGTCGCTTGCGTGCTGGAAGCGGCCGGTGCTGCGCTGGAAAGCGGTGACCGGCCAGGTTCGCAGGCGATCTGCCTGGTCACTCCGCTGGGCGAGGACGCCACCAGCGCCATCGCCCGCCTGCAACTGCCGGCCGAGCGCAGCCTGGCGCTGGAAACCTTCGCCGGCTTCGACAAACGCCGCGTGCTGATGCGTCAGCCGGCGCTGGACCCGCAGGTGCTGGCGCAGGCGCGGCAGGCCCTCGGTGCGGACGGTGTGCCGGTGGAGGTGATCCACGACTCTCCCGGTTTCATTGCCCAGCGCGTGCTCGCCGGCATCGTCAACCTCGGCTGCGAGATCGCCCAAAGGCGCATCGCCGATCCGGCGACGCTGGACCGCGCGGTGCAGCTTGCCCTCGGTTATCCACATGGGCCGCTGGGGTTCGGCGATCGCTATGGTGCGGTGAAGATCGAGGCGATTCTTCGGCGGATGCACGAGCTGTACCAGGAGCCGCGCTACCGGGTGAGCCCGTGGCTGCGGCGGCGCAATCAGCTCGGCCTGCCGCTGACCGCACCGGAGGAGTGACGGATGCCACTGCAGGAGCGGGCCATGCCCGCGACCTGGCTCGGCACGGCGTGTCGCGGGCATGGCCCGCTCCTGCAATCGTCAAACCCGGCCTCGACCTGTAGGAGCGAGCTTGCTCGCGAACAAAATGCGCTGAGATACCGAGACGGTTGCTCCTACGACATATGCAACATCCGGTCTCCATTCATCCGCCACGCCGGTCGCGCCGCTCTGGATCGATCGTCTCCCCGGCGCTATACCGAAAGACACGGCAGCGAACCCGGTCGTGCCTGACCAGCGGCAGAGGAGGGCATCGCTATGTCGAATGAACTGCTGATACGCAACATGAACCGCGCGGAGCTCGACGAGCTCGTCGGCTGGGCGGCGCGGGAGGGCTGGAATCCCGGGCTGCTCGATGCGGAGCTGTTCTGGGCGGCCGATCCCGAGGCGTTCATTGCCGCCGAGTTCAACGGCGAGATGATCGGCGGCGGCGCCATCACGTCCTACGAGGGCGAGTTCGGCTTCATGGGCTTCTTCATCGTGCGTCCGAAATATCGCGGGCGCGGCTTCGGCGACCGCCTCTGGCACGAGCGCCGGGAGCGGCTGATCGCACGTCTGCAACCGGGGGCGACCATCGGCCTGGATGGCGTGTTCGAGATGCAGGACTACTACGCGAAGGGCGGTTTCGTGTTTTCCCACCGCGACCTGCGTTTCCGCGCCGAGATTCCGGTGCGGCCGAGCAGCACGCCGGTGGACGTCGAGGACATAGTCCCGCTCACCGACTTCTCCTTCGAGGACGTCCTCGCCTACGACCGCACCTGCTTCCCCGCCCCGCGTCCTGCCTTCCTGAAAGGCTGGATCGCCCAGCCGGAGGCGCTCGCCCTGGCCTGCCGGCGTGACGGGCGACTGGCCGGCTACGGCGTGGTGCGCAGCTGCCGCGAAGGCTGCAAGATCGGCCCGCTGTTCGCCGACGACAGCGCCGCGGCCAGCGCGCTCTACTGGCACCTGGCGGGCTACGCCGCCGGCGGCCCGCTGTTCCTCGATACACCGGAGAACAATCCCGCCGCCGTCGAACTGGCGCGGCGCCAGGGCATGACCGAAGTGTTCGGCTGTGCGCGCATGTACCTCGGGCCGGCGCCGGAGCTGGCGCATCATCACGTCTTCGGCGTCACCAGCTTCGAGCTGGGTTGATGGGCGAGCGCGACCTGGCCGGTTACGCCGGCCGCCCACCGCATCCGCACTGGCCCGGCGAGGCGCGGGTGGCGGTGCAGTTCGTGCTGAACGTCGAGGAGGGCGCCGAGTCCTCGATCGGCGAGGGCGATGCGCAATCCGAAGCCTATCTCCACGAGCTGCCGGGCCGCCCGCCGCGCAGCGGCGAGCGCGACCTGAGCGTGGAAGGCATGTACGAATACGGCTCTCGCGCCGGGGTGTGGCGTATCCTCGATCTGTTCGCCGAGCGCGGGTTGCCGCTGACCGCCTTTGCCGTCGGCCGCGCGCTGGAACTGAATCCGGCGATAGGCGCGGCGCTGCGCGACGGCGGCCACGAGGTCGCCGGGCATGGCTATCGCTGGCTGGATTACCGCGAGGTTCCCGAGGAGGAGGAACGCCGGCATATCCGCCTGACCATCGAGGCGATCGAGCGCATCTGCGGCCGCCGTCCGGTCGGCTGGTACACCGGGCGGGTCAGCCGCAACACCCGGCGCCTGCTGCGCGAGGAGGGCGGCTTCCTCTACAGCTCGGACGCCTACAACGACGACCTGCCGTACTGGCTGCCCGACCCGCCGGCGCACCTGATCATCCCCTACACCCTGGTGAACAACGACTGCCGCTACCTGCTGCCGCATGGCTTCGCTTCCGGCGAGGACTTCTTCCAGCTGCTGAGGGACGCCTTCGACCAGCTATGGGAGGAGGGCGCCCGCCAGCCGAAGATGCTCAGCGTCGGCCTGCACGGGCGCATCAGCGGCCATCCCGCGCGGGCGCGGGCGCTGGCGCGCTTCCTCGATCACGTGCAGGCGCACGACGGAGTGTGGGTGTGCCGGCGCGAGGAGATCGCCCGGCACTGGATGGGCATCGATCCGGCCTGAATGGCCGTCAGAAATGCCATTCCACATGCAGCGTCGGCGCACGGGTGTTGACGCCCGGCTTGTGCACCGCGCCGTACTTGTGGTGCCACCACTCGTAGCCCGGGCCGACCCAGAACTTGTTCTTCTCGCCGAACGCCAGCTTGCCGACGTCGACCATCAGCGCGCCACGCACCAGGCTTTCCTCGCCGGTGTCCTGGCGGAAGTAGTCCTCGCCCTTCTCGGTCTTGTAGCTGGCGAAGCCGTGGAACTTCAGCGGCACTTCGCCGGCCTGGAAGGGGTAGCCCCAGGCCAGGTGGATCACGTAGTACGGGTCGAACTCGATGTTCTCGGTCTGGCAGGCGGGCAGGCCGCAGTGGTTCCACTCCATGGAGTAGAACAGGCTGAGGTCGAGGTAGCCGGGCACGTCGAACTTGATCGTCGGGCCGAGCAGCAACTGGCGCTTGCGGGTGGAGAAGTCGGTGTTCTTGTAGTTCAGCTCGATGCCGCCGCTGAGGGCGATGTCCTTGATCGGGCCGTAGCGGAACGAGCGGTCGAACAGCTTGCTCAGGTAGAGCTGGTGGCGATAGACAATGTACGCCTCGATGGCGCCGGAGTCGCTGTCCTTCTTCGGGTCGTTGCTGTCGGACTTGAGGATGTCGAGGTTGAAGAAGTTCATGCCCCACTCGTTACCGTTGGCATGGCCGAGCTGGTAGATCTCCTTCTGGATCTTCTTGTCCACCGGCGGTTCAGTGAAGTGCTCGCCGTAGCGGAAGCCGACGAAGGTGTCGCTCCAGTCGGCGGCCTGTGCGCCCGCTGCGGCAGCGGTCAGGGTGAATACGGTCAGTACCTTGCAAATGCGTTCTTGTAGTTGTTTTGCGTTCATCGAGGTGCGGTTCCGAATCGGTTGCCGCCCGCGCGGGATCGCCGTGCGGGCAGCGAGGAGGAAGGCGGGCGGGTGGCCCGCCGCGGGTTCACTTCATGGTCGGCATGACGAAGTCGGCGCCGTTGCGGATGCCGCTCATCCAGCGCGAGGTGACGGTCTTCAGCCGGGTGTAGAAGCGCACGCCTTCCGGGCCGTGCATGTGGTGGTCGCCGAACAGCGAGTTCTTCCAGCCGCCGAAGCTGTGGAAGGCCATGGGCACCGGGATCGGCACGTTGATGCCGACCATGCCGACCTGGATCTCGTGGGCGAACATGCGCGCCGAGTCGCCGTCGCGGGTGAAGATGGCGGTGCCGTTGGCGTACTGGTGGGCGTTGATCAGCGCCACCGCTTCCTGGTAGCTCTGCACCCGCACCACGCCGAGCACCGGGCCGAAGATTTCCTCCTGGTAGATGCGCATCTGCGGGGTGACGTGGTCGAACAGGCTGCCGCCTAGGTAGAAGCCGTCCTCGTAGCCCGGCTGCTGCATGCGGAACTCGCGGCCGTCGACCACCAGCGCGGCGCCTTCCTCGACGCCGATGTCGACGTAGCCGCGCACACGGTCGCGGTGCTCGCCGGTGATCAGCGGCCCCATCTCCGCCTGCGGGTCGGTGCCCGGGCCGATCTTCAGCGCCCGCACGCGCGGCGCCAGGCGTTCGATCAGCGCGTCGGCGGTGGCGTCGCCCACCGCCACGGCGATGGAGATCGCCATGCAGCGTTCGCCGGCGGCGCCGTAGGCCGCGCCCATCAGTGCGTCGGCGGCCTTGTCGAGGTCGGCGTCGGGCATCACCACCATGTGGTTCTTCGCCCCGCCGAGGGCCTGCACGCGCTTGCCGTTGGCCGCGCCGGTGGCGTAGATGTAGCGCGCGATCGGGGTGGAGCCGACGAAGCTGACGGCCTGGACGTCCGGGTGGGCGAGGATCGCGTCCACCGCTTCCTTGTCGCCGTTGACCACGTTGAACACGCCGGCGGGCAGGCCGGCCTCGGCCAGCAGTTCGGCGAGGAACAACGCCGCCGACGGATCGCGCTCGGACGGCTTGAGGACGAAGGTGTTGCCGCAGGCCAGGGCCACCGGGAACATCCACAGCGCGACCATCGCCGGGAAGTTGAACGGGGTGATCCCGGCGACCACGCCGAGGGCCTGGCGCAGCGCGTGGGAGTCGATGTTGCTGCCGATGTTCTCGCTGGCCTCGCCCTTGAGCAGGTGCGGGCCGCCGCAGGCGAACTCCACCACCTCGATGCCGCGCACCACTTCGCCCATGGCGTCGGAGTGCACCTTGCCGTGCTCGGCGGTGATGATCGCCGCGAGCTTCTCGGCGTTCTGTTCCAGCAGTTCCCTGAAGCGGCCGAGCACCCGCGCGCGGCGCAGCGGGGTGGTCGCCGACCAGGCCGGGAAGGCGGCCTTCGCGGCGGCCACCGCTTCGTTCAGTTCGGCGACGCTGGCCAGCGGCACCTGGGCGCTGATCTGGCCGGTGGCCGGGTTGCGCACGTCGGCGACGCGGCCGCTGCGGCCCTCGCTGCGACGGCCGTCGATGTAGTGCTGCAGGATGGTGGTCATGGTTTTTCTCCGCATGAGCAGTCCCGTTCCGGCACGTGGGGGCGTGCCGGGCTGGCGGGGCTGCAGGTCAGTGGTGGATGGTCAGGAGGCGGCGCTTCCAGCCGGCTTCAATGCTGTCGCCGGGGCGGCGAGCGGCACTTCGGCCTGGGGCATGAAGAACATGATCAGCGTGCCGAGGGCGAAGAAGCCGGCGCACACCAGCAGCCCGAGCCCCAGGCTGTGGCTGGTGGCGATGCCGCTCAGCAGCAGCGGGGCGAAGGCGGCCAGGCCGCGGCCGAAGTTGAAGCAGAAGCCGGCGCCGATGGTGCGCACGCGCACCGGGTAGAGGGCGCTGAAGTAGGAGGCGAACAGGCTGGCGAAGGCGTAGAAGAACGCATACACCGGGCCCAGCCAGAACAGCACCTGGTTGTCCGTGGTGAGGGCGTAGACCGCCAGCATAACCGCGCTGCCGAGCAGCGACAGCAGGGTGGCGTTGCGCTTGCCGATGCGGTCGGCGAACAGGCCGAAGGCGTTGATGCCGATGAAGGCGCCGATGTTCAGGATGGTCATGAAGTGCGCCATCATGCCGATCTCCAGCCCGCGCTCCTGCACCAGGTAGGTCGGCAGCCAGGTGCTGGCGCCCCAGAAACCGATCACCGAGCAGCTCGCCGCGGCGGTGCCGAGCAGGGTCAGGCGCAGCAGGTCGGGGGCGAAGATCTCCCGTACCGAAGCCTTGACCGGAGCCTCCGCGCTGCTCGCGGCGCTGTCCTTCTGCGCCTTCCACTCCGGCGATTCGGGGACGAACAGCCAGAGGTAGAGCACCGGGATCAGCGTCGAGATGCCCGCGGCGAGGAACAGCATCTGCCAGTCCGGCAGGAACGCCTTGCCGGCCATCGCGGCGATGGCGGCGCCCACCGGGAAGGAGCTGAGCACGAAGCCGGTGGCGCGGGCGCGCTGGTGTTGCGGCCAGGTCTCGGCGATGTAGGCCGAGACGATGCCCCACACCCCGCCGAGACCCAGGCCGGAGAGGAAGCGCAGCAACAGCAGCAGGTACCAGTTGCCGGTGGAGGCAACCAGCATGGTCAGCGCGCCGAAGCTGATCAGCGAGGCCAGCAGCGCCTTGCGCCGGCCGAAGTTGTCGGAGTACCAGCCGGTGGTGATGCTGCTGAAGCCGATGCCGAGCAGCGTCGCCGAGGCGAGCATGCCGGCTTCGCCGATGCTCAGGCCGAGGTCCTGGCGGATCACCGGCAGGGCGATGGTCAGCAGGATGATTTCCATCGCATCGAACAGATAGGCGAGGAAGCCGCCGACGAGCACGTGCCATTTCGAGATGTTGTGCATGGTCGCGTCTCCGTCAGCCGTTCAGCCGGTGCGTGGATCGGTGGATCGAGTGGGTGTGCCGCATGGGTTTCTCCTTGTTCTTGTTGTGTACGGCGCTGGGCGCGGCTGGCGCCCGGCAGATCGGGGATCGCTAGAGCAGGACGCAGCTCTCCTCGAAGGGCAGGCGCGGGCTGCGCGGGAAGAGTTTTTCCGGGTCGCCGTAGCCGAGGTTGCAGAGGAAGTTGGTCTTCACCCGCTGGCCGGGGAAGCAGCCGTCGGCGCCGAAGAATTCGCGGTCGACCATGGCGTGGTCGAAGCCGGACATCGGCCCGCAGTCCAGGCCCAGGGCGCGCGCGGCGAGGATGAGGTAGCCGCCCTGCAGCGAGCCGTTGCGCAGCGCCGCGGTCTCGATCATCTGCGGCTGCGCGGCGTACCAGTCGCGCATCCCGGGGTTGTGCGGGAACAGGCGCGGCAACTGCTCGTGGAAGCCGGCGTCGTAGCCGATGATGGCGGTCACCGGCGCGCTCAGGGTCTTCTCCAGGTTGCCCGGGGCGAGCGCCGGCTGCAGGCGCGCCTTGGCCTCGGCGCTGCGCAGGAAGACGATGCGCGCCGGGCAGCCGTTGGTGCTGGTCGGGCCCCAGCGCACCAGGTCGTAGATGGCGCGCAGGGTGTCGTCGCTGACGTCCCGGTCGAGCCAGCCGTTCTGGCTGCGGGCGTTGCGGAACAGCAGGTCGAGTCCCGGTTCGGAAAGTGCTTCTTTCATGGTGCTGGGCTCCTGTGGTCAGCGGTGGTTGTGGCGCTGGCGCTCGGCGAGCGAACGCGGGGCGACGCTTTCTTCTTCGTCGCTGCCGCCGAGGAAGAACTCCACCGACATCGGCGGGCCCCACTGGTAGAGGCTGGAGTCGCAGGCCTGGGTGCAGTTCATCGGCGATTCGTGGTTGAACAGGTCGCCATCGGTGAAGTGCTCGATGAGGTTGCCGGAGGGGTCGCGCCAGTAGTCGAAGATCTGGCTGCCGAGCACATGCCGGCCGACCCCCCAGAAAGGCGTCCAGCCCTGTTCGTTCATCCATTCGTGGCCGAGGCACTGGGCGTCGAAGTCCTGCACTTCGAAGGAGGCGTGGTGGACCACGTCCTTGCCGGCCTGGAACAGCGCGATGGTGTGGTGGTCGGTCCAGTGGTCGCCGCGGTCCAGGCGCAGGAAGGCGGCGGCCGGGCAGTCGCGCTCCTCGCCCTCGACGATCAGGTCGGACGGCAGCATGCCGAGCACGCTGCGGTACCAGTCGATCATCGCCGTCATGTCGGCGACGCCGATGGCAACGTGGCCGAGGCGCATGACTTGCGCCGCGCCCTTGCCGGGTCGCTGAACTTCGCCGAAGCGGCGTTTTTCCACCGCGGAGTTGAGCACCAGCGCCGAACGGTGGGGCAGCGGCTCGACCGGCTGGATGCCGTGGACCAGCTCGATGCGCCGGCCGGATGGGTCGTGCAGGACCACGCAATGGCCGCCGCCGGGATGCTCCAGCGGCTGGATCGGCGAGGCGCCGGGCAGGCGCTCGGCAGCCTGCAGGTCGTCGAGGGTTTCCACGGCGAAGGCGATGGCGCCGAAGGCCGGGGTGTCGGCGCGTTCGGCGATGTAGACGTAGGGCAGCGGCCCGGTGCCGCGCAGGTACAGGCGCTGTTCGCTGCGGTGGGCCACGACCAGGCCGAAGTCGAGCAGGAAGCGTTCGAGGCGGTCGAGGTCGGCATGCCGGTAGACCACGTGGTTGATGTCTTTGATGTGCAGCATGGCTGCGTCTCCTCGGCCGTGGCCGGCGACAGGTTCGGGGCGTTCGGCGGCGGGATGGCCTTTTTCCGGGCGGCCGTGTCCGCGGACCGCGAAACGGTCCGGGCGCAGGCAGCCGGGAGCACCGGCGCGGCGCTAGGCCGGCCGGGCGAATCCCGCCTGGTTCAGGGCGAACGGGTTATGGGCGAACTGTGGCGCGGCCTCAGGCCGGCGGAGTCTCGGCGGCGATCGGGTTGCTCAGGGTGCCGATCCCTTCGATCTCGACGGTGCAGACGTCGCCGGGCTGCATGAACAGCATGGGGCGGCGGGCCCAGCCGATACCGGCCGGGGTGCCGGTGACGATCACGTCGCCCGGTTCGAGGGTCACCGCTTCGCTGAGCACGGCGATCAGTTCGGCGACATCGAAGACCATGTCGGTGGTGTTGCCCTGCTGCTCGATCCTGCCGTTGAGGCGGGTGATCAGGCCGAGACCCTTGGCGCCCGCGGGCAGCTCGTCGGCGCTGACGAAGGTGGGGCCGAAGGCGCCGGTGGCGTCGAAGTTCTTGCCGATGGTCCATTGCGGCGACTTGAACTGGTAATCGCGCACCGAGGCTTCGTTGAAGATGGAATAGCCGGCGACATATTCCAGCGCGCGTTCACGCGGGATGTGGCGGCCGCGGCTGCCGATGATCACCGCCAGTTCGCCTTCGTAGTCCAGCTGCTCGGACGCCTGCGGACGGACGATGGCGTCGCCGTGACCGATCAGGGTGGTGGCGAAGCGCGGGAAGAAGGTGGGGTAGGAGGGCTGCTCGTAAGGGCTTTCCCTGGTGTGGTCGGCATAGTTCAGGCCGACGCAGACGATCTTGCCGGGGCGCTCGATGGGTGGCAGATGGCGGATGCTGGAGGCATCCAGGAGAGGGGCTTCGCCGAGCTTGCGGTGCGCCAGCTGCAGCGCTTCAGGGCCGGCTTCCAGCAGTTGCTGCAGCGAGCCCGGATAGCCTGGCTGGTTTTCGCTGAGGCCGCGCAGGCCGGCGTCGGTTTCCACGGCAAGGCCCTTGGCGGAGCCTTCGGCAAAGTGCACGAAACGCATGATCTGTACCTCGCTGTTATTCTTTTTCAAGGTTTCAGTAAACGGTAACGTACCGTACCGTTTTGTCGAGATTCCCATGCGCAATGTCTTCTGTCAACTCGGAGCCAAGAAGTTTTGCGAATATGCCGCCGGGCTTCGATTCGATTTCATTACATGCCTGGAGCCCCCTGCAGGCCGCGGGTAGGCTATGTACGGTTGTTCGGACAGATTCGCTGGACGTGGGAGGGAAGGTTCGTTGAACGAGCGGGTGGAAAGTCAGAGGCAGGTCGAGAAGCGCGAGGGCATCCTCGCGGCGGCGACGGAAATGTTCCTGGAGGAGGGCTACGCCGGGGTCAGCGTGGACGCGATCATCGCGCGCATCGGTGGCTCCAAGCGCACCCTGTACGCCTATTTCGGCGACAAGGACGGGCTGTTCGCGGCGATCATCGCGCGCCTCTGCGAGGAGATCGTCAATCCGCTCACGCACATGGACCTCAAGCGCAAGCCCTTGCAGGACGCGCTGCGCGAGATCGCCGGGACCTTCCTCGAGGTGATCCTGGCACCGCGCACCATCGCCATGCACCGGCTGGTGGTGGCCGAGGCGCCGCGCGCTCCGGAGGCCGCCCGCTCGTTCTTCGAGGCGGCGCCGGGGGCGGCCTACCGCTGCCTGGCCGAGTACTTCACCTGGGCCGATGGCGCCGGGCTGGTGCGCCCGGGGGATGCGCGCACGCGGGCGGTGATCTTCCTCGATGCGCTGACCGGCGACCTGCAGCTGCGCTGTCTGCTGGGGCTGCTGGAGTCGCCCACCCGGGCGCAGAAACAGCGGCTCATCGACGAGGCGATCGAGGTATTCACGGAGGGTTTGTCCATCGCCAGGGAATAGCCGGAGCGATCGCGCATCGGCGGGCGTTTCAATTTGTGGTGCGGTTCGTTACCGTTTTGTATGGCGGCCGACGGCGATTCTCGCGCCGGCCTCCCCGCAGTTCCAGGCCCTGACACCGGAGTGCAGAATGCAGGACATCGACCCCACTGAAACGCAAGAATGGCTGGACTCGCTGGAGTCCGTTCTCGAACACGAAGGCGAGGAGCGCGCCCACTACCTGCTGACGCGCATGGGCGAACTGGCGACCCGCACCGGGACCCAGCTGCCCTATGCGATCACCACGCCCTACCGCAACACCATTCCGGTGACCCACGAGGCGCGCATGCCGGGCGACCTGTTCATGGAGCGGCGCATCCGTTCGCTGATCCGCTGGAACGCGGTGGCCATGGTGATGCGCGCCAACCGGCTGGACCCGGACCTGGGCGGGCACATCTCCACCTTCGCCTCCTCGGCGACCCTCTACGACATCGGCTTCAACTACTTCTTCCAGGCACCCACCGAGGAGCATGGCGGCGACCTGCTGTTCATCCAGGGTCCGACCGCGCCGGGGGTGTACGCCCGCGCCTTCCTCGAAGGGCGGATCAGCGAGGAGCAGCTGGACAACTTCCGCCAGGAGGTGGACGGCAACGGCCTGTCCTCCTACCCGCACCCGTGGCTGATGCCGGACTTCTGGCAGTTCCCCACCGTGTCCATGGGCCTCGGCCCGATCCAGGCCATCTACCAGGCGCGCTTCATGAAGTACCTGGAAAGCCGCGGCTTCATCCCCGCCGGCAAGCAGAAGGTCTGGTGCTTCCTTGGCGACGGCGAGTGCGACGAACCGGAGGCGTTGGGCGCCATTTCCCTGGCCGGCCGCGAGAAACTGGACAACCTGATCTTCGTGGTCAACTGCAACCTGCAGCGCCTGGACGGCCCGGTACGCGGCAACGGCAAGATCATCCAGGAACTGGAAGGCGTGTTCCGTGGCGCCGGCTGGAGCGTCCTCAAGGTCATCTGGGGCCGCTTATGGGACCCGCTGTTCGCCAAGGACACCGCCGGCCTGCTGCAGCGGCGCATGGACGAGGTGGTCGACGGCGAATACCAGAACTACAAGGCCAACGACGGCGCCTTCGTCCGCGAGCATTTCTTCGACAGCCCCGAACTCAAGGAGATGGTCAAGGACCTCTCCGACGAGGAAATCTGGAAGCTCAACCGTGGCGGCCACGACCCGTACAAGGTCTATGCGGCCTACCACCGGGCGGTGAACCACAAGGGCGAGCCCACCGTGATCCTGGCCAAGACGGTGAAGGGCTATGGCACCGGCGCCGGCGAGGCGAAGAACATCGCGCACAACGTGAAGAAGGTGGATATCGAGAGCCTCAGGCTGTTCCGCGACCGCTTCGACATCCCGGTGCGCGACGACCAGCTGGAAAGCCTGCCGTACTGCCGCCTGGACCTGGACAGCCCGGAATACAAGTACCTGCAGGAGCGCCGCGATGCGCTGGGCGGCTTCATGCCGAAGCGGCGGCCGGACAGCTTCAGCGTGCCGACTCCGCCGCTGGAAACCCTCAAGGCGATCCTCGACGGCACCGGCGACCGCGAGATTTCCACCACCATGGCCTTCGTGCGCATCCTCTCGCAGCTGGTCAAGGACAAGGAGCTCGGCCCGCGCATCGTGCCGATCATTCCCGACGAGGCGCGCACCTTCGGCATGGAGGGCATGTTCCGCCAGCTCGGCATCTATTCCTCGGTCGGCCAGCTGTACGAGCCCGTCGACAAGGACCAGGTGATGTTCTACCGCGAGGACAAGAAGGGCCAGATTCTCGAAGAGGGCATCAACGAGGCCGGCGCCATGTCGTCGTTCATCGCCGCCGGCACTTCCTACAGCAACCACAACCAGCCGATGCTGCCGTTCTACATCTTCTACTCGATGTTCGGCCTGCAGCGCGTCGGCGACCTCGCCTGGGCGGCCGGCGACAGCCGGACCCGCGGCTTCCTGGTCGGCGGCACTTCCGGGCGCACCACGCTGAACGGCGAGGGCCTGCAGCACGAGGACGGGCACAGCCATATCCTCGCCTCGGTGATTCCCAACTGCCGCACCTATGACCCGACCTATGCCTACGAGCTGGCGGTGATCGTCCGCGAAGGCGCGCGGCAGATGATCGAGGAGCGGCAGAACGTCTTCTACTACGTCACCGTGATGAACGAGGCCTACCCGCAGCCGGCCATGCCGCAGGGCGTCGAGGAAGGCATCATCAGGGGCATGTACCTGCTCAAGGAAGACAGGAAGGAAGCCGCGCACCACGTGCAGCTGCTGGGTTCCGGCACCATCCTGCGCGAAGTCGAGGAAGCCGCGAAGATCCTCCGCGAGCAGTTCGGCATCGGCGCCGACGTGTGGAGCGTGCCGAGCTTCAACGAACTGCGCCGCGACGGCCTGGCCATCGAGCGCTGGAACCGCCTGCATCCGGAGCAGAAGCCGAAGCAGAGCTACGTCGAGCAGTGCCTCACCGGCCGCAAGGGCCCGGTGATCGCCTCCACCGACTACATGAAGCTCTTCGCCGAGCAGATCCGCCAGTGGGTCCCGGGCAAGGAGTACAAGGTCCTCGGCACCGACGGCTTCGGCCGCAGCGACACCCGCCGCAAGCTGCGTCACTTCTTCGAGGTGGACCGCAACTGGGTGGTGCTGGCCGCGCTGGAAGCGCTGGCCGACCGTGGCGAGATCGAGCCGAAGGTGGTGGCCGAGGCCATCGTCAAGCTCGGCATCGATCCTGAAAAACGCAACCCGCTGGACTGCTGAGGAGAGGCACGATGAGTGAGTTGATTCGCGTACCCGACATCGGCAGCGGCGAAGGGGAAGTCATCGAACTGCTGGTCAAGGTCGGCGACGGCGTCGAGGCCGACCAGAGCCTGCTGACCCTGGAGTCGGACAAGGCCAGCATGGAAATCCCCAGCCCGAGGGCCGGGGTGGTGAAGAGCATCAAGGTCAAGCTGGGCGACACCCTGAAGGAAGGCGACGAGATTCTCGAGCTGGAAGTCGAGGGTGGTGCCGCGGCCGCCGAAGCGCCTGCGGCCAAAACTGAAGAACCTGCTGCAGCACCGGCGCCGCAGGCCGCCGCTCCGGCCCCGCAGGCTGCTGCACCCGCTTCCGCGGCAGCGGCCAGCGTGCAGGACATCCAGGTTCCGGACATCGGCTCGGCCGGCAAGGCCAGCGTCATCGAGGT
Source organism: Pseudomonas jinjuensis (assembly GCF_900103845.1). Lineage (GTDB taxonomy): Bacteria > Pseudomonadota > Gammaproteobacteria > Pseudomonadales > Pseudomonadaceae > Pseudomonas > Pseudomonas jinjuensis. The sequence continues at coordinate 626 of NZ_FNIJ01000008.1, read as the reverse complement.
GATGGTCCAGGCCGGCGACACGGTGGAAGCCGACCAGTCGCTGATCACCCTGGAGTCGGACAAGGCCAGCATGGAAATCCCCTCGCCGGCCGCCGGCGTGGTGGAAAGCGTGACGGTCAAGGTCGGTGACGAAGTCGGCACCGGCGACCTGATCCTCAAGCTCAAGGTGGCTGGCGCTGCTGCTCCGGCCGCCGCCGAACAACCTGCCGCAGCCCCGGCTGCGGCGCCCGCTCCGGCACCGGCTGCCGCTGCGCCTGCGCCGCAAGCCGCTGCTCCGGAGGCGCCCGCCGCTCCGCCGGTCGGCGCACCGAGCCGCGACGGCGCCAAGGTGCATGCCGGCCCGGCCGTGCGCATGCTGGCCCGCGAGTTCGGCGTCGAGCTGGCCGTCGTTCCGGGGACCGGTCCGAAGGGCCGCATCCTCAAGGAAGACGTGCAGGTCTACGTCAAGGCGATGATGCAGAAGGCCAAGGAAGCGCCGGCCGGCGCGACCGGCGGTGCCGGCATCCCGCCGATTCCGGAAGTCGACTTCAGCAAGTTCGGCGAAGTGGAAGAAGTGGCGATGACCCGCCTGATGCAGGTCGGCGCCGCCAACCTGCACCGCAGCTGGCTGAACGTGCCGCACGTGA
>NZ_FNIJ01000010.1 GCF_900103845.1 Pseudomonas jinjuensis | reverse complement strand
TTGATTTTCAAGAACTTCGTCGGCGTCGTCGACTGGAGTGGGGCGCATTATAGGGACCTGAAAATTCCCGTCAACGGCTTTCTGAAAGAATTTTCACTCAGCGACCAGGGTGACGCGAGCGAAGCTCTTCTTGCCAGCCTGGCATACATGAACTGCGCCGAGCTTGAAGACGAAGCTGCGATCCACCACCTGCCCGTCCACCCGCACTCCGCCGGAAGCCAGCAGATCACGAGCCACGGCCGAGTTCTTCGCCAGGCCTGCCTTGTTGAGAACAGCCGCGATCGGCAGGTCCTCGGCAGAAGCCACTTCCACTTCCGGCAGATCTTCCGGCAGCTCGCCTTCCTTCAGACGGTTACCGGCAGATTTGTGCGCAGACGCAGCAGCCTCTTCGCCATGGAAGCGGGCGACGATTTCCTCGGCCAGCTTGATCTTGATGTCGCGCGGGTTCGCACCATTCTGGACATCGCGCCTGAAGCCTTCGATCTCGTCCATGGAGCGGAAGCTCAGCAGCTCGAAATAGCGCCACATGAGCGAATCCGGGATCGACACCAGCTTGCTGTACATGACGCCGGGCGCTTCCTGGATACCGATGTAGTTGCCCAGCGACTTGGACATCTTCTTCACCCCATCCAGCCCTTCGAGCAGCGGCATGGTCAGGATGACCTGGGGCTCCTGATCGTAGGCGCGCTGCAATTCGCGCCCCATCAGCAGGTTGAACTTCTGGTCGGTGCCACCCAGCTCGACGTCCGCGCGCAGGGCCACCGAGTCATAGCCCTGCACCAGCGGGTAGAGGAACTCGTGGATGGCGATCGACTGGTTGCTGGCATAGCGCTTGCTGAAGTCATCGCGTTCGAGCATGCGCGCCACGGTGTACTGGGAGGCAAGGCGAATGAAATCGGCCGGGGACAGCTTGTCCATCCAGATGGAGTTGAACGCCACTTCGGTCTTCGCCGGATCGAGGATCTTGAACACCTGCGACTTGTACGTCTCGGCGTTCTCCAGCACCTGCTCGCGGGTCAGCGGCGGGCGGGTGACGCTCTTGCCGCTGGGATCGCCGATCATCCCGGTGAAGTCGCCAATCAGAAAGATGACCTGGTGCCCGAGGTCCTGGAACTGCCGCAGCTTATTAATAAGCACGGTGTGCCCGAGGTGCAGGTCCGGAGCGGTCGGGTCGAAGCCGGCCTTGATGCGCAGCGGCTGGCCACGCTTGAGCTTGGCGACCAGCTCATCTTCCACGAGGATTTCATCCGCACCGCGCTTGATCAGCGCGAGCTGCTCTTCGACCGACTTCATTGCAGAGTCCCGCCCGTTTCCAGAATTCAAAAGGGAACCAACCATACAAGATCAAAAACGAAAAACAAGCTCTCCCCCGCATCGCGGGACGAGCAGCAGGAAAGGGCAACTCAGGGTTGCCTCAAAGGAAATTTGATTATATTTTAGGCAGTTATTTCACATTCCAAAAACACCACTCATGCCATGACGCAATCAGATCAGAAAGCGCCACCCTATCCCAAGAGCCATTTACTGGCTGCCAGTGGAATAGCCGCGCTCCTCAGCCTGGCCCTGCTGGTGTTCCCCTCGAGCGAAGTCGAAGCGAAGAAAACGACTCTCAACCTCGAGCTGGAAGGCGGTACCGACCGCATCGTCCAGGAAAAGGACGACCTCCGACCGGCTCCGGTCACCGAGGACGCGGGCAATTCTCCATTCGTACAGATCGAGACCCCGTCCAGCAGCGAACAGAACAGCGCCGGAAAAGACGCGGACAGCAAGACCCAACTCACCGAATCAAGCGCACCCGCCACTCCAGCCGCCCCGGCCTGGAAGAGCATCACCGTGGGCAAGGGCGATACCCTGTCCAGCGTTTTCGCCAAGGCCGGACTGCCGTCCAATGCCGTGCACGACGTGCTCGCCAGCAGCAAGGACGCCAAGCGTTTCACCCGCCTGCGCAAAGGCCAGGACGTCGAATTCCTTCTCGCCCCGAACGGTGAGCTGCAAGCCCTGCGCGTAAAGCAGAGCGACCTGGAAACCCTCAATCTGAGCAAGACCGGGAAGGGTTACGTATTCAAGCGTGATCTGGTGAAGCCCGAACTGCACACCAGCTACGCACACGGAAAGATCAACAGCTCCCTGTTCGCCGCCGCCCGCGACGCCGGCCTGCCGCACCAGCTGATCATGTCGCTGACCAGCATCTTCGGCTACGACATCGACTTCGCCCTCGACCTGCGCGATGGCGACGAATTCGACGTGATCTACGAAGAAAGCAAGGTGAACGGCCGCAAGGTCAGCACCGGCAACATCCTGGCGGCCCGCTTCGTCAATCGCGGCAAGACCTACACCGCCGTCCGCTACACCAACAAACAGGGCAACACCAGCTACTACCGCGCCGACGGCACCAGCATGCGCAAGGCGTTCATCCGTACTCCGGTGGACTTCGCCCGGATCAGCTCGCGCTTCTCCATGGGGCGCTACCATCCGGTGCTGAACAAGATTCGCGCACACAAGGGCGTCGACTATGCCGCGCCGACCGGTACGCCGATCAAGGCCACCGGCGACGGCAGGATCGTCGAGGCGGGACGCAAGGGCGGCTACGGCAACGCCGTGGTCATCCAGCACGGCCAGCGCTACCGCACCGTGTACGGCCACCTGAGCCGCTTCGCCAAGGGCATTCGCTCCGGCAGCAGCGTCAAGCAGGGGCAGATCATCGGCTATGTCGGCATGACCGGCCTGGCCACCGGCCCCCACCTGCACTACGAGTTCCAGATCAACGGCAAGCACGTCGACCCGCTGAGCGCCAAGCTGCCGATGGCAGACCCGCTGGCCGGGCCTGACCGCAAGCGTTTCATGGCCCAGACGCAGCCCCTGATGGCCCGCATGGACCAGGAAAAGACCACCCAACTGGCCCTGAACAAGCGCTGAGCCATGGCACGCTACCTAGGCCTGATGTCCGGAACCAGCCTCGACGGCCTGGATATCGCCCTCGTCGAGCAGGACGGCTCCACCGTCCTGCTCGCTTCCCACTACATTCCCATGCCCGCCGCGCTGCGTGCCGAGCTGCTCGGTCTCTGCGCATCCGGCGCCGATGAACTGGCCCGCACCGCCTGCGCCGAGCAGGAGTGGGTGCGCCTCGCCGCGCAGGGCATCGCCGAACTGCTGCAGAAACAGGGACTGACCGCCGCCGATATCCGCGCCATCGGCAGCCATGGACAGACGGTGCGCCATGAGCCCTGGCGCAGCTTCACCATCCAGATCGGCAACCCCGCGCTGCTGGCCGAACTCACCGGCATCGACGTCGTCGCCGATTTCCGCCGCCGCGACGTGGCCGCCGGCGGACAAGGCGCACCGCTGGTGCCGGCCTTCCACCAGGCGCTGTTCGGCAACGAGCGGCAGCGCGCCGTCTTGAATATCGGCGGCTTCAGCAACGTCTCGCTGCTGGGTCCAGACCAGCCGGTACGTGGTTTCGATTGCGGCCCGGGGAATGTCCTGCTGGATGCATGGATACAGCACAACCGCGGCGACGCCTACGACAAGGACGGCGCCTGGGCCGCCAGCGGAACGCTGGACAGGGACCTGCTCGACCGCTTCCTGGCCGATGATTTCTTCGCCGCGCGCGGACCGAAGAGCACCGGCCGCGAGCGCTTCAACCTCGACTGGCTGCAGGCGATTCTTGCCGCGGGTCCGGCCATTGCCGCCGAAGACGTACAAGCCACCCTGCTGGAGCTTACGGCCCGCAGCATCGCCGAATCCCTGCTGGATGCGCAGCCGGATTGCGCGGAAGTGCTGGTCTGCGGCGGCGGCGCCTTCAACCCGGCGCTGATGGCGCGGCTGGCGGCGCGTCTGCCGGGCGCACGCGTGAGCAGCACCGCGGAGCGTGGCGTGCCGCCGGAGTGGATGGAGGCGATGGCCTTCGCCTGGCTGGCGCACCGTTTCCTCGAACGCCTGCCAGGCAACTGCCCGGAAGTCACCGGCGCCCAGGGGCCGCGGATTCTCGGCGCGCTGTATCCCGCCTGAACAACGCCGGAAACGAAAACGCCGCGCATGAAGCGCGGCGTTTTCATTGGAGCCGGGATCAGATCGAGAAGGACTGTCCGCAACCGCAGGTGGTCGCCGCATTCGGGTTCTTGATCACGAAGCGCGAGCCTTCCAGGCCTTCCTGGTAGTCCACTTCGGCGCCGGCGAGGTACTGGAAGCTCATCGGGTCGACCACCAGGGTCACGCCGTCGCGCTCGACGATGGTGTCATCCTCGGCGGATTCCTCATCGAAGGTGAAACCATACTGGAAACCCGAGCAGCCGCCGCCGGTGACGAACACGCGCAGCTTCAGGCGCGGGTTGCCTTCTTCGTCGATCAGGTTCTTCACCTTGTTCGCAGCCCCTTGGGAAAACAGCAGGGGTGTAGGGGTGAAGGTCTCGATGGTCATGGTCACAACTCTCCCGGCCAGGGCCGTACGTTACAACATTGCGGGCTATTATCGACTTGACCTAGAAAAATGGTCAACTAATCCCGGATATCCATTGATCGAAGTCAGACCGCCCCGGCCAGGGGCGGTCCGCGCCGGATCAGGGCAGCAGAGCTACATTCGAGAGCCCCATACGCTCTTCCAGGCCGAACATTATGTTCAGGTTCTGGATCGCCTGGCCCGACGCGCCCTTGACCAGGTTGTCGATCACCGACAGCACCACCACCAGATCACCGCCCTGGGGACGGTGCACGGCGATGCGGCAGACGTTGGCGCCGCGCACGCTGCGGGTTTCCGGATGGCTGCCGGCCGGCATCACGTCCACGAACGGCTCGCTGGCGTAGCGCTCCTCGTAGAGCTTCTGCAGGTCCACGGTGCGGTCGGCGACGCGCGCGTAGAGGGTCGCGTGGATGCCGCGGATCATCGGGGTCAGGTGCGGTACGAAGGTCAGGCCGACATCGCCCCTGGCCGCGCGGCGCAGGCCCTGGCTGATTTCCGGCAGGTGGCGGTGGCCCTTGACCGCGTAGGCCGACATGCTCTCGCCGGCCTCGCAGAACAGCGAGCCGACCTTGGCGCCACGGCCGGCGCCGCTGACGCCGGACTTGCAGTCGGCGATCAGGGTGGACGCATCGGCCAGGCCCTTCTCCAGCAGCGGGATCAGGCCGAGCTGGGTGGCGGTCGGATAGCAGCCCGGCACCGCGATCAGGCGCGCCGACTTGATCGCCTCGCGATTCACTTCCGGCAGGCCGTAGACCGCTTCCGGCAGCAGCTCAGGCGCGCCGTGCGGCTGGCCGTACCACTTGGCCCATTCCTCGGCGTCCTGCAGGCGGAAGTCGGCGGAGAGATCGATGACCCGGGTGCCGGCCGCCAGCAGTTCGCCGGCCAGGGCATGGGCGACGCCGTGCGGAGTAGCGAAGAACACCACGTCGCAGGCGCCCAGGCGCTTGCTGTCCGGCACGCTGAAGGCCAGCCCGTCGTAGTGGCCGCGCAGGTTGGGGTACATGTCGGCAACCTTCACGCCCTCCTCGGAGCGCGAGGTGATCACCTCGACCTGCACCTGCGGATGCTGGGCCAGCAGCCGCAGCAGTTCCACGCCCGTGTAACCCGTCCCACCAACGATACCGACCTTGATCATCTGTCACTCCAGCAAAGGGGCAAAACTCAGGAGCGCAATGATAAGAGTCACCGCCAACGCTGAACAGCTCGAATCGGCTCAGGAATCGGACCGTTTGCCGGAAGACAGTGTCTCCATCATCTGCCGCGCCAGGGCGTGATAGATCGGCACCGGGCTGATCCGCGAGGAAATCGCGCTTGCCAGCAGCGTCGCGGCGAGGATCGGGATCAGCATGTCCGGGCTGTGCGACAGCTCGATGGTGATCACCGTGGCGGTCAGCGGCGTGCGGGTGACACCGGCCAGGTAGGCGGACATGCCGAGCAGCCCCACCGCCGGCAGCGTCGCCCCCGGGATCAGCGGCGTGATCCAGGGCGCCAGGCTGGCGCCGACGGTCAGCGACGGCGAGAACAGCCCGCCGGGAATCCCGGCGATGAAGGACAGCACGTTGCCGAGGAACTTCCACAGCAGGAACCAGTGATCGACCACAGGCTGCCCTTCGAGAATCGAGCGGGTTTCCGCATAGCCGGTGCCGAACACATGCGCCCCGGACAGCAGCCCGAGCAGCGCCAGCAGCAGTCCGCATGCCGCGGCGAAGCGGATCGGCCAGCGCCCGCGCCAGCGCGCGATGAAACTCAGCGGCCCGCTCTTCGCCGGCAGGATCAGCCGGCAGTAGAACCCGCCGAGCACGCCACCGAGGATTCCGCAGGCGACCACCGCGATCCACGCCGGGCCGAGCGGCATGGTTTCCGAGAGCTCGCCGAAATAGCTGTAGCTGCCCATCAGCCCCAGCGTCACCATGCCGCCGAGCAGCACGGCGGTGAGCAACAGGCCGCTGAAACGCTGCTCGAAGGTCTTGCTCAGCTCCTCGATGGCGAACACCACGCCGCCCAGCGGGGTATTGAACGCCGCCGCGATGCCCGCCGCGCCGCCGGCCAGGATCAGCCCGGTCACCGTGCGCTTGCCGTACAGCCCCAGGCGCCGGCCGAAGGAATACATCAGCGCCGCGCCGATATGCACGGTCGGCCCCTCGCGCCCGGCAGACGCGCCGACCAGCAGCGCCAGCAGGGTCAGGACCAGCTTGCCGACAGCGATGCGCAGCGACAGCAGGGCATTGCGCGTCTGGCTGCTGCTCTGCTGCAAGGCCACTATGACCTGCGGGATGCCGCTGCCGCGGGTGTTCTTCAGCGCGCCCTGGGTCAGCCAGACCAGCCCCGCGAACCCGAGCGGACAAAGCAGCCACGGCCACCAGCGATTGTGCGCCACCACCGCGCGGAAGGTCGCGCTGGCCAGGTCGGCGAGATGGGCGAAGGCCAGCGCCACCAGGCCGACCAGCAGCGCGCCGATCCAGAAGGCGACGCCCTGCCGCCAGCGGCGCAGGAAGCGGTTGCGCCGCCAGAAGCGCAACGGGTTGCTGCGAATCGGCCGGGGCTGTCGCTCGGGGGCAGTCGGGTCGAACATCCTGTCAGGCCTGGCATCTGCCGGATGCCGCGCGGCATGCGCCGCTCGACGGGGCACATGGAATGGGGATAGCGATCAGTCTAGCCAGTCATGGCAGAACGCCTGCCGCGGGGATGACGCCCCGGCGCTTGCACCACTACTATTCAGCGCAACCGTGATCGAAGGAGTGTCCCGATGCTTTATCTCTGGGTGAAAGCCCTGCACATCATCGCCATCGTCTGCTGGTTCGCCGGGCTGTTCTACCTGCCGCGCCTGTTCGTCTACCACGCGATGAGCGACGACCAGGCCAGCCACGAGCGCTTCTGCGTGATGGAACGCAAGCTCTACCGCGGCATCATGCTGCCTTCGATGATCGCCAGCCTGCTCCTCGGCCTGTGGATGATCCACCTGAATCCGGCCTGGATGTCCCAGGGCTGGATGCACGCCAAGCTGGCCCTGGTGCTACTGCTGATCGGATACCACCATATGTGCGGCGCCATGCTCAAGCGCTTCGCCCGCGGCGAGAACCAGCGCGGCCATGTGTTCTTCCGCTGGTTCAATGAAGTCCCCGTGCTGTTCCTGCTCGCCATCGTGATCCTCGTGGTGATCAAACCCTTCTGACAAAGGAAATCCGTCATGGCCCTGCCCGCCCTGCTCGACCGCCGCCTGCGCCTGCCGCTGATCGCGGCGCCGATGTTCCTGGTGTCCAATCCACAGATGGTGCTGGCCTGCTGCAGAAGCGGTGTCGTCGGCAGCTTCCCGGCGCTGAACCAGCGCGAGAGCAGCGGCTTCAAGGCCTGGCTGGAGGAGATCGAAGCCGGCCTGGACACCGACCCGCAGGCCGCGCCCTATGCGGTCAACCTGATCGTCCACCACAGCAACCCGCGCCTGCAGGCCGACCTGACGCTGTGCGTGGAACATCGCGTGCCCATCGTCATCACCAGCCTCGGCGCCGTGCGCGAGGTGGTGGACGCGGTGCACAGCTACGGCGGGCTGGTCTTCCACGACGTGACCACCCGCCGCCACGCCGAGAAGGCCGCCGAGGCCGGCGTCGACGGGCTGATCGCGGTGGCGGCCGGCGCCGGCGGGCACGCCGGCACCTGGAGCCCCTTCGCGCTGGTCGCGGAAATCCGCCAGTTCTTCGACAAGACCCTGCTGCTGGCCGGCTGCATCAACCACGGCCACGAGATCCTCGCCGCGCAGATCCTCGGCGCCGACCTGGCCTATGTCGGCACCCGCTTCATCGCCACCCGCGAAAGCAATGCCTCCGGCGACTACAAGAAGATGCTGCTGGAAGCCCGCGCCGCCGACATCATCCATACCGCCGCGGTATCCGGCGTGCCGGCGAGCTTCATGCGGCAGAGCCTGGAAGCCGCCGGCTTCGACCTGAAGCGGCTGACCGACAAGGGCGACGTCAATTTCGGCGAGAAGCTCAAGCCGGTGAGCGAAGAAGCCAAGGCCTGGAAGACCGTCTGGTCCGCCGGCCAGGGCGTGGGCAACATCCGCGACCTGCCGACGGTGGACGAACTGGTCGCCCGGCTCGACGGGGAATACCGCGCCGCACTGGCGCGCAGCCACCGCCTGGCGGAGCAGTTGCGCCCATAACGAAGCGGAAATTTTCGGAAATCCGCTGCTTTTCGCCGAAGCTTGCGCCGATTACGCTGTAACTCATCTTTCCAGAGACAAGGATGGCCCGATGGACGCAACACGTTTCAAGATCGTGTTTGATGGCGCGCTGATGCCGCAGACACCCCTGGAGCTCGCCAAGCAGAATCTCGCGCGGCTGTTCAAGAGCGATCCCGGCAGGATCGAGGCGCTGTTCAGTGGCCGGCCGGTGGTGCTCAAGCGCGACCTGTCCGACGCCGAAGCCGACAAGTACCTGCAGGCTCTGCACAGTGCCGGCGCCAAGGCGCGCAAGGAAGCCGACTTCAGCGCCAGCCTCAGCCTGGTCGAGACCGAGGACCACCCCAGCCCGGAAACCCGGCCCGCCGCGCAAACCGAACAGGCCGACAGCAGCCGGATGACCTGTCCGAAATGCGGGCATGAACAACCCCGCGCCGCCGAATGTTCCGGCTGCGGCATCATCATCGAGAAATACCTGAGCCGGCAGGCCGAACTGGCCGCCCGTGCCGGCGCCGAAGCGGCTGCCGCGCCAATGGCGACCTCTGCCGCCGCGGCCAGCGCCCAGTCGCCCTATGCGACACCGCAATCGCAGGTCGGCGAACCGCTGCCCGAATACGGCGAGCTGAACTACTTCACCGTCCAGGGCCGCATCGGCCGAGTGCGCTACCTGGGTTGGGGCATGGGCCTGATGCTGCTGGCGATGCCGGCGCTCGCGGTGATCGGCGGGCTGGCCACGGTCTCCAGCTCGCTCGGCGTCCTGCTGGTACTCGCCGGCGTGGTGGCGCTGTCGGTGGTCAGCATCTTCTTCGGCGTGCAGCGCCTGCACGACATCGGCTGGTCCGGCTGGCTGCTGCTGGTCAACCTGGTCCCGGTGGTCGGCAGCGTGTTCGCCCTGCTGATGCTGCTGGTGCCCGGCTCGGCCGGCGCCAACCGCTACGGCCCGCCGCCGCCGCCGAACAGCCGCGGCGTGGTGGCGCTGGCCTGGGCGTTCCTGCTGGTGCCGATCATCGGCATAGCGGCGGCCATCTCCCTCCCCGCCTACCAGGACTACGTGACACGCGCGCAGATGAGCCACTACAGCCAGGACGCCTCGCCCTCCATCGACGAAGGCTACGATTCCGACAGCGGCGATGCCGGGCAGTCGGACCAATAGCCGCCCGTGACGGGGCAGGATAGAATCCGCGCCCCGTCCCCGAGAGCCGCTCAATGCCACGCTATGCCCTGATCACCGGAGCTTCCAGCGGTATCGGCCTCGCCCTGGCCGAAGCCCTCGCGCGCCGCGGCCAGGCCCTGGTGCTGGTGGCGCGTCGGCGCGATGCGCTGGAAAGCATCGCCTGCGAGCTGGCGCAGCGCTTCGGCGTCGACGTGCTGTTCCGCACCTGCGACCTGTCCGAGCCGCTGCAGATTTCCGGGCTGCTGCACGAACTGGATCAGAACGGACTGGACATCGAGCTGCTGGTGAACAGTGCAGGCATCGGCTCGGCCGGCGCCTTCCTCGAACATGACTGGTCGCGCGAACGGGAACTGGTCGAGCTGAACGTCCTCGCCCTCACCCGCCTCTGCCACGCCATCGGCAACCGCATGGCGCAGAACGGCGGCGGCCGCATCCTCAACGTCGCCTCGCTGGCCGCCCTGCATCCCGGTCCATGGATGAGCAGCTACCACGCCAGCAAGGCCTACGTGCTGAGTTTCTCCGAGGGCTTGCGCGAGGAGCTGAAGGGACGCGGAGTGAAAGTCTCGCTGCTGTGCCCCGGGCCGACGCGCAGCGCCTTCTTCCGCCACGCCGGGCTGGACGGCGAACGCTTCGAGGGCAAGCGCATGCTCAGCCCCGAGCAGGTCGCCTTCCACACCGTGCGCGCCTTGCAGCGCAACCCGGCGATCATCATCCCCGGCTGGCGCAACCGGCTGCTCGCCTGGTGCCCACGGCTGGCGCCGCGCTGGCTGGTGCGCAAGCTGGCCGGGCGGCGCAACCGCCTCGCCGTGCAGCGCTGAGGCGTCTCAGTCGGCCATCACCGCACGCCCATCGGCCCAGCGGCGCAGTGCCGCAAGCTCCTCGGCCATCACCACAGACAACGGCGCGGTGCGCTTGATTTCCTGCAGCAGCAATTCCTGGTCGACGGTCTTCTGCCGCGCCTGCCCGGCATAGAACGCACTCACCACCACCTGCTCGATTTCCGCGCCGGAGAAGCCGTCGCTGACCTGCGCCAGTTCGCCGAGATCGAACTGCTGCGGCTCCAGCTCGCGGCGCTGCAGATGGATGCGGAAGATCTCGGCGCGCACCTCGCGGGTCGGCAGGTCGACGAAGAACAGCTCGTCGAAGCGTCCCTTGCGCACCAGTTCCGGCGGCAGGCGATCGATGGCGTTGGCGGTGGCGACCATGAACACCGGCGCCTTGCGCTCGGCCATCCAGGTCAGCAGGGTGCCGAGCACGCGCTGGCTGACGCCGCCGTCGTTGTCGCCGGTGGCCAGGCCCTTCTCGATCTCGTCGGCCCAGAGCACGCAGGGCGCCATTTCCTCGGCCAGGCGCAGGGCCTCGCGCAGGTTGCGTTCGGTCTCGCCGAAGTACTTGTTGTACAGGCAGGCGAAATCCAGGCGCAGCAGCGGCAGCCCCCACAGGCCGGCGACCGCCTTCGCCGCCAGGCTCTTGCCGCCACCCTGCACGCCGACCAGCAGCACGCCTTTCGGGAGGTCGACGTCCTTGCCGGCATTGAAGGCCGCCTGGCGCTCGCCGAGCCAGCGCTTGAGGTTGTACAGCCCGCCGACTTCGGCGAAACGCGCGGTATCGTGCTCGAAACTCAGCACTCCGCCGAGGTCGAGCAGCTCGAACTTGGTGCGGTTCAGCGCCGGCAGGTCTTCCTGAGTGATGGCGCCGTCGTTGCAGATCACGTTGCGCGCCAGCAGCCGCGCCTCGCCGTGGCTGAGTCCGCGCAGGTTCTTCACCACCTGGTTCAGGGTGCGGTTGTCGGTGCGCACGCGCACGCCGCGGTTGCGCTCGCTCCAGCGCGCGGCCTCCTCGCGGACGATGCCGATCAGCTCTTCCTCGCTGGGCAGCGCCAGGGTGAAGCGCGCGGCGAAGCGCTGGACTTCCGCCGGCAGCTTGAGCGCATGGGAAACCAGCACCACGGTGGGCCGCGACGGGCCTTCGGCCATGGCGATCTCCTTCAGCAGGCGCACCACCTTCGGGTTGTCGGCGAGGAACGGATGCAGGTCGCAGAGCACATAGAGATTGGCCTGCTGGTCGGCCTTGATCGCGCGCAGGGCAGTCTCCACCTCGCCGCTGTCGCCCCGCACCAGCGGCTCGCCGCCAAAGCCCAGGCGCTGCAGGCCCTCGGTCACCGACCAGGTGTAAAGGCCGTGGCCGCGCCTGATCGCCAGCCCGGTCAGGGTTTCCAGCACCCGCGGCTCGTCCCAGGATTCGATGGCGACCAGCTTGACCCGCGAGTCCAGCACCAGCCCCAGGTCGTGGATATCGTTCTTCAATGCAGCCTCCTTGCACGTGCGGCCCACGCTGGGCGGACGGAGTCCCGGTGACTACACTCAGCCGGCAGAGGCCAGACAGGAGAAGCGACCGTGGAATGTCTGTTCTGCAAGATCGTGACCGGGCAGATTCCCGCACGCAAGCTCTACGAGGACGACCAGGTGGTCGCCTTCCACGACATCAACCCGCAGGCGCCGGTGCACTTCCTGGTCATCCCGCGCAAGCACATCCCCACCCTCAACGACCTGGACGAGGCGGACAAGCCGCTCACCGGACACATCCTGCATGTCGCCCAGCAGCTCGCGCTGGAACAGGGCTGCGCGGACGGTTTCCGGGTGGTGATGAACTGCAACGACCTCGGCGGCCAGACCGTCCACCACATCCACATGCATGTGCTCGGCCAGCGGCAGATGCACTGGCCGCCGGGCTGACGACCGAATCCGTCGAGTCCTGCACCACGGCAAGACCTGCCATCGCCGATCCGGTAAACTTGCCGACGAATTTTCCTTCGGAGGTGCGCCATGTCCGCCGAGCGTCACTACTCTCCCGCCGACCTTTTCCTGCTGCAGGCCGATGCCGCGATGCGCACCCTGCTGCCTTTCGCCGGCCATCCCGGACGGCCCTCGCCGGCCATCGTGCAGCCGGATGCCGAACTGAGCGAGGACGATGCCCGCCATGTCGCCGGGCTGATGCGCGTCAACCACACCGGCGAGGTCTGCGCCCAGGCGCTGTACCAGGGCCAGGCGCTGACCGCCAAGCTGCCGCAGGTGCGCAAGGCCATGGAAACCGCCGCCGACGAGGAAGTCGACCACCTGGCCTGGTGCGAGCAGCGCATCCGTGAGCTGGGCAGCCGCCCGAGCCTGCTCAACCCGCTGTTCTACGGCCTGTCGTTCGGCGTCGGCGCGCTCGCCGGGCTGGTCAGCGACAAGGTCAGTCTCGGCTTCGTCGCCGCCACCGAAGACCAGGTGTGCAAGCACCTCGACGAGCACCTGGCGGAGATTCCCGCCGAGGACCAGAAGTCCCGCGCCATCCTCGAACAGATGCGCGAAGACGAGCAGCAGCACGCCACCAGCGCCATCGAGGCCGGCGGCCTGCGCTTCCCGGCGCCGGTGAAGTTCGGCATGACGCTGCTGTCGAAGGTGATGACCAGGACCACCTATCGCATCTGAGGTGCAAATCCGCCATGCCCGTTGGCGGGTTGCCCCCGCCCTACGAATAAAGAAGGCGCCACGTGGGCGCCTTCTTCCTTTGCTCCGGCCTCAGGCCTTGTGCGGCATGTTGCGGCCGTAGAAGATTTCCAGCATCTCGTGCCGTACCCGCTCCTCGACCTGCTGACGCTGTTCCGCCGAGAGGTTGCTGGTGGCGTCGCCGAACAGGTAGTTGTCCAGGTCGAACTCCTTCAGCAGCATCTTGGTATGGAACATGTTCTCCTGGTACACGTTCACGTCGGTCATCTGGTAGGCCTCGTACGTGTCGTCGGAGAGATAGTTCTGGATCGAGTTGATCTCGTGGTCGATGAAGTGCTTCTTGCCTTCCACGTCGCGGGTGAAGCCGCGCACGCGGTAGTCCACGGTGACGATGTCCGAGTCGAACTGGTGGATCAGGTAGTTCAGCGCCTTCAGCGGGGAAATCACGCCGCAGGTGGAGACGTCTATGTCCACGCGGAACGTGGCGATGCCTTCCACCGGATGGATTTCCGGGTAGGTGTGCACGGTGATGTGGCTCTTGTCCAGGTGCGCCAGGATGGTCTCCGGCAGCGGGCCCGGGGATTCCTCGATCTGGCTTTCGGTCGGCTCGACCGGCTGCTCGGAGATCAGGATGGTCACGCTGGCGCCCTGCGGATCGTAATCCTGACGGGCGATGTTCAGGATGTTGGCGCCAATGATGTCGACAACATCCGTGAGAATCTGGGTAAGCCGCTCGGCATCGTACTCTTCGTCGATGTACTGCACGTAGGCCTGCTGGTCTTCAGGCGTTTCGGCGTAGCAGATGTCATAGATGTTGAAGCTCAAGGTCTTCGTCAGGTTGTTGAACCCGTGGAGCTTGAGTTTGCTTTTCACCGTGGTAACTCTCGTCAATGCGGCTCTGCCGCGTGATTGAGCATGCCCGTCAGATGAGTGGGTACATCTGCGTAGGACCGTTCACACCTCTTCGCGATGGCGATTTTGGCAATTGGCCGGGGCGCATGGCCCCGAAAAAAGGTGGCGCATTATGCAGAGGTCGAACGCCCCGCACCAGAGTCTGCGCCACTTCCGCTGATGAAATGATGTCAGTTGAGTTCCACGATCTCGTAATCGTGGGTGATTTCGACGCCGGCGCGGCCGAGCATGATCGAGGCCGAGCAGTACTTCTCCGCCGACAGATCCACCGCGCGCTTCACCTGGGCTTCCTTCAGACCGCGGCCCTTGACCACGAAGTGCACGTGGATTTTGGTGAACACCTTCGGGTCTTCGCTGGCACGTTCGGCGTCGAGGAAGGCTTCGCAGCTTTCCACCGGCTGGCGGCTCTTCTTCAGGATGCTGACCACGTCGAAGTTGGTGCAGCCGCCTAGGCCGAGCAGCAGCATTTCCATCGGCCGCACGCCGAGGTTGCGGCCACCGTTTTCCGGCGGGCCATCCATCACCACCACATGGCCGCTGCCGGATTCGCCGAGGAACATCGCCTCGCCTGCCCACTGGATACGCGCTTTCATCGAGAGCTCCGCCGAAAAAAAGGGGCGCCAGCTTAACACAAGGGGGTTGCGCGCCGAGCCGGGCCGGCGCCCTGTTAGCTGCTTCGCAATTCGACGGCACGGCCGACAAGATGCTTAATTTGACGCCAGTAAAATGGCACACTCTCTCGGAAAATCCTCTGACGGACGTTCCAGGTTTCCGATTGTCGGCAACACGACGTCTGTTAAGCTCATGCCGCTTTACGTACAAAGCACGGGAGCAAGGGAAATCGCAGTTTCGCCAGCGATGGCGAGGGGGAGTCGCTAGGGAAGGCGCGCTGCACATAACAAACAAATAAACGCCTGTTGTGCAAAGGGCCTTCTTTACATTCTTCGGGACTCGGGCATGGCTATAACCCTCACACCCAAACTCAAGAACCTCGACAAGCTTCTCGCGCATTGCCACCGCCGCCGCTACACCTCCAAGAGCACCATCATCTACGCCGGCGACCGCTGTGAAAGCCTGTTCTTCATCATCAAGGGCTCGGTCACCGTACTGATCGAGGATGACGACGGCCGCGAGATGATCATCGGCTACCTGAACACCGGCGACTTCTTCGGAGAGATGGGGCTCTTCGACAAGGACGACAGCATCAAGCAGGAACGCAGCGCCTGGGTTCGCGCCAAGGGCGAGTGCGAAGTGGCGGAGATCAGCTACGCCAAGTTCCGCGAGCTGAGCCAGCATGATCCGGAAATCCTCTTCACCCTCGGCAGCCAGATGGCCGAACGCCTGCGCAAGACCACGCGCAAGGTCGGCGACCTGGCCTTCCTCGACGTGACCGGCCGCGTCGCCCGCACTCTCCTCGACCTGTGCCAGCAGCCGGACGCCATGACCCACCCGGATGGCATGCAGATCAAGATCACCCGCCAGGAAATCGGCCGCATCGTCGGCTGCTCGCGGGAGATGGTCGGCCGCGTACTGAAGGCCCTGGAGGAACAGGGCCTGGTCTACGTGAAGGGCAAGACCATGGTGGTGTTCGGCACGCGCTGAAGCCCACCAGAATGCAAAAAGCCGGCAATCGCCGGCTTTCTTGTTGCTTGTGTCCCGTCCTGGCAGGTTCAGTCGGGATCGG
Organism: Pseudomonas jinjuensis; assembly: GCF_900103845.1. Lineage (GTDB taxonomy): Bacteria > Pseudomonadota > Gammaproteobacteria > Pseudomonadales > Pseudomonadaceae > Pseudomonas > Pseudomonas jinjuensis. Next base: position 238,547 of record NZ_FNIJ01000010.1, on the reverse strand, counting down.
CCCCCAACACAACCTTGTTGCGCTCCGGGAAGAACAGCCGCTTCAGCTCGGTGCCCGGCTCGTCGGCGCGCATGAACGCCTCGCCGACCAGGAAGGCGTAGACCTCGCTGACTTCCATCAGCTCCACGTCGGCGCGGTTGAGGATGCCGCTCTCGGTGACCACCAGGCGATCGCGCGGGATTTCCGGCAGCAGGTCGAGGGTGGTGTCGAGGGTGACCTCGAAGGTGTGCAGGTTGCGGTTGTTGATGCCGACCAGCGGGGTGTCCAGGGTCTTCAGCGCCCGCTCCAGCTCCTCGCCGTCGTGCACTTCCACCAGCACGTCGAGGTTGAAGTCCCTGGCCACGGCGGCCAGCTCGGCCATGCGCACGTCGTCGAGGGCGGAAACGATCAGCAGGATGCAGTCGGCGCCGATGGCGCGCGCTTCCACCACCTGGTACGGATCGATCATGAAGTCCTTGCGGATCACCGGCAGCGAGCAGGCGGCGCGAGCTTCCTTGAGGTAGGCGTCGCTGCCGAGGAAGAAGTCCACGTCGGTCAGCACCGACAGGCAGGCGGCGCCGCCTTCCTCGTAGCTGCGGGCGATCTCGGCCGGCACGAAGTTCTCGCGCAGCACGCCCTTGCTCGGCGAGGCCTTCTTGATCTCGGCGATCACCGCCGGCTGCTTGCGTCCGGCGCGCTCCAGCAGCGCATTGGCGAACCCGCGCGGAGCGTCGGCGGCGCGCGCCAGCTGCTCCAGCTCGGCCAGGCTGACGCGAGCACTGCGTTCGGCGACTTCTTCGACCTTGCGGGCAAGAATCTTCTGCAGAACCGTGGGCACAGTCACTGTGCATTCTCCTCTCGGTAAACGGCGGTGAAGGCCGCCAGCTCTTCCATCTTTTCCTTCGCCAGGCCGGTGTGCAGGGCGTCGTGGGCCAGCTGCATGCCTTCATGCAGGCTGGTCGCCAGGTCGGCGGCGTAGAGCGCGGCGCCGGCGTTCAGCACGATCAGCTCGGCAGCCTTCTGCCCGGCCTCGGTCTTGCGTCGACCCAGGGCGTCGCGGATCAGTTCCAGGGATTGCTGCGGGCTCTCCACGGTCAGGCCGATCAGGCTCTGGCTGCGAATGCCGAAATCTTCCGGCTGCACCTCGTATTCGCGCACTTCACCGTCCTTCAGTTCGGCGATGTGGGTCGCCGCGGCGAGGCTGAATTCGTCCAGGCCGTCGCGGGAGTGCACCACCAGGATGTGCTCGCTGCCCAGGCGCTTGAGCACTTCGGCCAGCGGGCGACACAGCGCCTGGTTGAATACGCCGACCACCTGGTGCTTGACGCCGGCCGGGTTGGTCAGCGGGCCGAGCATGTTGAACAGCGTGCGCAGACCCAGCTCGCGGCGCGGACCGGCGGCGTAGCGCATGGCCTTGTGATGAATCTGGGCGAACATGAAGCCGACGCCCACCGCCTCGATGCAGCGCGCCACCTGTTCGGCGTGCAGGTCCAGGTAGATGCCGGCGGCTTCCAGCAGGTCGGCGCTGCCGCTCTTGCCGGATACCGCGCGGTTGCCGTGCTTGGCCACCTTGCCGCCGGCCGCGGCGACGACGAAGGCCGCCGCCGAGGACACGTTGAAGATGTTGGCGCCGTCGCCACCGGTGCCGACCACGTCGACCACATGATCCAGGCTCGGCAGCTCGACCCTCTCGGCCAGCTCGCGCATCACCGAGACGGCGCCGACGATCTCGTCGATGCTCTCGCTCTTCATGCGCATGCCCATGAGGAAGGCGCCGACCTGCGCGTCGGTGCACTGCCCGGTCATGATCTCGCGCATGACGTCCTGCATTTCCTCGGTGGAGAGGTCGAGCTGGTTGACCACCCGGTTGAGGGCTTCCCTGATGTTCATGCGCGCACGCCTCCGTTCTGCTTGAGGAAGTTGGCCAGCATCTCGTGGCCCTGCTCGGAGAGGATCGACTCGGGGTGGAACTGCACGCCCTCGACGTTCAGGGTCTTGTGGCGCAGGCCCATGATCTCGTCCACCGAACCGTCGTCATGCTGGGTCCAGGCAGTGATTTCCAGGCAGTCCGGCAGGGTTTCGCGCTTGACCACCAGCGAGTGGTAGCGGGTCTGGGTCAGCGGGTTGTTCAGGCCGGCGAACACGCCCTGGTCGGTGTGGTAGACCGGGCTGGTCTTGCCGTGCATCACCTGGCGCGCGCGCACCACGTCGCCGCCGAAGGCCTGGCCGATGGACTGGTGGCCTAGGCAGACGCCGAGCAGCGGCAGCTTGCCGGAGAAGTGTTCGATCACCGCCAGCGACACGCCCGCCTCGTTCGGCGTGCAGGGGCCGGGGGACAGGACGATGCGCTCGGGCTGCAGCGCGGCGATTTCCTCCACGCTCAGCTCGTCGTTGCGGATCACGTGGATGTCGGCCTTCAGCTCGGCGAAGTACTGCACCAGGTTGTAGGTGAAGGAGTCGTAATTGTCGATCATCAGCAGCATGGCGGTACTCCTCAACCCTGCATCTTGGCGGTGTGTTCGGCCAGGGCCACGGCGCGGAACATGGCGCGGCGCTTGTTGATGGTCTCTTCCCATTCCAGCGCCGGGACCGAGTCGGCGACGATGCCGCCGCCGGCCTGCACGTGCAGTTCGCCGTTCTTGATCACCGCGGTGCGGATGGCGATGGCGGTGTCCATGTTGCCGTTCCACGCCAGGTAGCCGACCGCGCCGCCATAGACGCCACGCTTGACCGGTTCCAGCTCGTCGATGATCTCCATGGCGCGGATCTTCGGTGCACCGGACAGGGTGCCGGCCGGGAGGATGGCGCGCAGGGCGTCCATCGCGCTCATGCCGGCCTTGAGCTGGCCGTTGACGTTGGAAACGATGTGCATGACGTTGGAGTAGCGCTCGATCACCATCTTCTCGGTGACCTTCACGCTGCCGGTCTCGGAGACGCGGCCGACGTCGTTGCGGCCGAGGTCGATCAGCATCAGGTGCTCGGCCAGCTCCTTGGCGTCGGACAGCAGGTCCTCTTCCAGCGCCACGTCGGCTTCCTCGGTGGCGCCGCGCGGGCGGGTGCCGGCGATCGGGCGCACGGTGACCAGGCCGTCCTCGACGCGCACCAGCACTTCCGGCGAGCTGCCCACCACGTGGAAGTCGCCGAAGTTGAAGAAGTACATGTAGGGGGTCGGGTTGAAGCAGCGCAACGCGCGGTACAGGTCGATGGGCGCGGCGCTGAAGTCGATGGACATGCGCTGCGACGGGACCACCTGCATGCAGTCGCCGGCGAGGATGTATTCCTTGACGGTGTCGACCGCGCGCTCGTAGTCCTCGCGGGTGAAGCTGGCGCGGAACTGCGGTTCCGGCGCGTTCACCGCGCTGAAGTCGAGGCCGCGGCGCGGAGTGATCGGCTGGCGCAGGTGTTCCAGCAGTTCTTCCAGACGCGCATGGCCGTTCTCGTAGGCATTGGCCTCGGCCGGGTCGGCGAGGACGATGGCGTGCATCTTGCCGGCCAGGTTGTCGAACACCACCACGGCGTCGGACACCATCAGCAGGATGTCCGGGTTGCCCAGCGGGTCCGGGTTCGGGCACTGCGCCAGGCGCTTCTCGACGTAGCGCACGCAGTCATAGCCGAAGTAGCCGACCAGCCCGCCGTTGAAGCGCGGCAGCCCCGGCAGGGTCGGTACGCGGTAGCGGTTCTTGAACTCTTCGACGAAGGCCAGCGGGTCTTCGCATTCGAAATGCTCGGTCTCGACGCCGTCGACCTTGATGCTCGCCGTGTGGCCGTAGACCCGCAGCACGGTGCGGCTGGGCAGGCCGATGATCGAGTAGCGGCCCCACTTCTCGCCGCCCTGCACGGACTCGAGCAGGTAGGTGTTGGGACCGTCGGCCAGCTTCAGGTAGATGGACAGCGGGGTGTCGAAATCGGCGAGGGTTTCGCAGGTGAGCGGAATGCGGTTGTAGCCTTCTGCGGCCAGCCGCTGGAATTCTTCGCGAGTCATGATCGGCCTCGTGTGAGGAAGCGGTGAAACGGGTTGTGTGCAAACGCGCCGGGCGGGCCGGCCGGGGATGTGTCAGGCGCGCCAGCGCCAACGGGCCAGGGCCTTGATGACCTTCATCCAGAGTTTGCAGGTAACCGTCACCAACACGATTCGATCTCTTGGGGCGGGAGCGGAACAGGTATCCGGCAACACTATCGCAGTGCCTGGGTCGAAGCAAGGCAACAGTTTGCGCAGGTCGTCCACCACCAGCGTCGGCGCTTCCTCGGCGATCGGCCGGCCATGATTGTAGCCGTAGCTCAGGCCGACGCAGGGCACGCCGGCGGCCTTGGCGGCGAGGACGTCGTTGCGCGAGTCGCCGACGAACAGGGCCTGCTCCGGCTTGACCCGCGCCATCTTCATCACGTGCAGCAGCGCAGCCGGGTCGGGCTTCTGCTGCGGGAGGGTGTCGCCGCCGATGATCCAGCGGAAGTAGCGGCCGATCTTCATCTCGTCCAGCAGCGGACCGACGAAGCGCTCCGGCTTGTTGGTGATCAGCGCCAGCTGCACCTTCTGCTTCTTCAACCACTTCAGGGTCTCGCGCACGCCGGGATAGACCACGGTCAGCGCGTGGCTGTCGGCGTAGGCGTCCATGAACAGCGCCAGGGCGCGCTCGGTTTCCGCCTCGCCGACGCCGTCATGCTCGATGCCGCCGGCCAGCGCCCGGCGCACCAGCACCCGCGCGCCGTTGCCGACCCAGTGGCGGACCTGCTCGACGCCGGCCGGCTCGCGGCCGAGGGCGGCGAGCATCTTGTCCACCGCCGCAGCCAGGTCCGGCACCGAATCCACCAGGGTGCCGTCCAGGTCGAACATCACCAGGCGCGGCAGGCGGGTGGCGAACAACGGCTCGGCGGCACTCATTATTTGCCGACCTGAGCCAGTTCGGCATGCATGGCGCGGATCACCTCGGCGTAGTCCGGGGCGTTGAAGATCGCCGAGCCGGCGACGAAGGTATCGGCGCCCGCCGCGGCGATCTCGCGGATGTTCTTCACGTTCACCCCGCCGTCGATCTCCAGGCGGATGTCACGGCCGCTGGCGTCGATCAGGGCGCGGGCCTCGCGCAGCTTGTCGAGGGTGCCGGGGATGAACTTCTGCCCGCCGAAGCCGGGGTTGACGCTCATCAGCAGGACCATGTCGACCTTGTCCATCACGTACTTCAGGGCGTCCAGCGAGGTCGCCGGGTTGAACACCAGGCCGGCCTTGCAGCCGCCGTCGCGGATCAGCTGCAGCGAACGGTCGATATGCTCGGAGGCTTCCGGGTGGAAGGTGATGTAGCTGGCGCCGGCCTCGATGAAGTCGCCGATGATGCGATCCACCGGCTTGACCATCAGGTGCACGTCGATCGGCGCGGTGACGCCGTACTTGCGCAGCGCCGAGCAGACCATCGGGCCGATGGTCAGGTTCGGCACGTAGTGGTTGTCCATCACGTCGAAGTGGACGATATCGGCACCGGCGGCGAGCACCCTGTCCACATCCTCGCCCAGGCGGGCGAAATCGGCGGACAGGATCGACGGAGCGATGGCGTAGGGTTGCATGGCGCACCTCAAGGAAATCACGGATGGCGCGCATTGTAGCCGGTAAGAATGGATGACGCTTATTCGACCGATGGCCGAGAGAGATGGCGGTTGCGGCGGGCGAAACGTAGGGTGGATCAGCTCCACCGATCCACCATGGCCGCGCGCGCGGCCCCGCGATGGTGGATGAAAAAAGCCTCATCCACCCTACGACAAACCGGCGGGCTGGACGCGGGAGCGTCCGAGGATGCGTTCCCACGCGGGAGCGTGGGAACGATGGGGGGAATCAGCCCGTCGGTGCGGTGCGCATCTTCTCGCTGCGCCCGCGCAGCCATTCCAGGGTCAGCAGCAGCAGGACGGAGAAGCCGATCAGCAGGGTCGCCGCGGCGGCGATGGTCGGGCTGAGGTTCTCGCGGATGCCGCTGAACATCTGCCGCGGCAGGGTGGCCTGCTCGGGGCCGGCGAGGAACAGGGTCACCACCACTTCGTCGAACGAGGTGGCGAAGGCGAACAGCGCGCCGGAAATCACCCCCGGGGCGATCAGCGGCAGGGTCACCTTGAAGAAGGTCAGCACCGGCGGCGCGCCCAGGCTGGCGGCGGCGCGCACCAGGTTGTAGTTGAAGCCCTGCAGGGTCGCCGACACGGTGATGATGACGAAGGGCACGCCGAGCACCGCGTGCATGATGATCAGCGCCGTGTAGCTGTTGCCGAACCCCAGCGGGGCGAAGAACAGGTAGCTGGCGACACCGATGATCACCACCGGCACCACCATCGGCGAAATCACCAGGCTCATCACCAGCGCCTTGCCGCGGAATTCGCCGCGGGTCAGGCCGATCGCCGCCAGGGTGCCGAAGACCATGGCCAGGAAGGTCGCCGCCGGGGCGATGATCAGGCTGTTGGTCAGCGAGCGCATCCATTCGGCGGAACTGAAGAAGTCGGCATACCAGCGCAGGGAGAAGCCCTGCAGCGGGTAGACCAGGAAGGTGCCGGAGTTGAACGACAGCGGCACGATCACCAGCACCGGCAGCACCAGGAACAGCAGCACCAGGCCGCAGAGGATGCGCAGGGTGTAGTACCACACGCGCTCGACGGGGGACATGTAGGGACTCAGCATCTTCTTATTCTCCTCAGCCCAGGCGCAGGCGGTTCGCGCCTACCAGCCAGCCGTAGATCACGTACAGCACCAGGGTGGCGAACAGCAGCAGGCCGCCGAGGGCCGTGGCCATGCCCCAGTTGATGGTGGTGTTGGTGTAGAAGGCGACGAAGTAGCTGACCATCTGGTCGTTCGGGCTGCCCAGCAGGGCCGGGGTGATGTAGTAGCCGATCGACAGGATGAACACCAGCAGGCAACCGGCGCCGACACCAGCCACGGTCTGCGGGAAGTAGACCCTCCAGAAGCTGGCGAACGGGTGGCAGCCGAGGGAGATCGCCGCGCGCATGTAGCTCGGCGAGATGTTCTTCATCACGCTGTAGATCGGCAGGATCATAAACGGCAGCATGATGTGCACCATCGCGATGTACACGCCGGTGCGGTTGAACACCAGCTGCAGCGGCTGGTCGATCAGACCGAGCTTGAGCAGCGCGCCGTTGATGATGCCGCCGGACTGCAGCAGCACGATCCACGCCGCCACCCGCACCAGGATCGAGGTCCAGAACGGCAGCAGCACGAGGATCATCAGCAGGTTGCTCTGCCGGGTCGGCAGGGTGGCCAGCAGGTAGGCCAGCGGATAGGCCAGCACCAGGCAGAGGACGGTGATCACCACGCTCATCCAGAAGGTGCGGGCGAAGATGTCCAGGTAGATCGACTGGTCGGGGGTGGCCCGGGCGATTTCGCCGAGGTCGTCGATGCGGTGATCGAGGGCCGCGAGCAGGTAATAGGGGGTCAGGCTGCTGGAGTTGCGGCGGATCACCTGCCAGTAGGCCGGGTCGCCCCAGCGCTCGTCGATGGCTTCCAGCGCTTCCTTATAGGAAGTCGGCTCGCTCTTCAGCGGCAGGGCGCGGCCGGTCTTGGCCATCAGGCTGCGGTAGCCGGCCAGCTCCATGTTCAGGCGCTTGGAAAGATCGCCGATGGTCTGGTTCTTGCGCGCGGCGGCCAGGTCTTCGGCCAGCGCCTTGTAGGCGGCTTCCGGCGGCAGGGACTTGCCGTCCCAGTCGGAAATGGCCTGGACGGTCAGCGGCATCGAGCCGACCACTTCGGGGTTGTTCACGCTCTTGTAGAGGAGCGCGACGATCGGCACCAGGAAGACCAGCACCAGGAAAACCAGCAGGGGCAGGACCAGCGCCTGCGACTTCAGACGGTTCACCCGTTCGGCGCGCGCCAGGCGCTGCTTGAGGGTGGGGCCGGCGACCTCGTTCAACGTCACGGCGGTGGCCATAGCGAACTCCGGTAAAACAGGCCGCCCGGGGGACGGCCAAGGTGTGGTATCGGACGAATCGGGAGGCGGGCCTCCCGGTCACGCCCCGCGCGTTGCCGGCGCGGGGCGCGCGGTGGGCTTACCTGGCGGCCCAGGCGTTGAAGCGCTGTTCCAGCTGCTCGCCGTAGTCAGCCCAGAAGGTCACGTCCATGCCGACCTGGTTCTCCATGTTCTCCGGAGTGGTCGGCATGTCCTTCAGCAGGCCCTTGTCGAGCAGCTCCACGGCCTTCTTGTTGGCCGGGCCGTAGGCGATGTTCTCGGAATAGGTCTTCTGCTGTTCCGGCTGCAGGGTGAAGGCGAGGAACTTGAGGGTCTCGTCCTTCTTCTTCGAACCCTTCGGGATGGCCCAGGCGTCGAAGTCGTAGATGCCGCCGTTCCACACCACCTTCAGGTTGCTTTCCTTCTGCACCGCGGCGATGCGGCCGTTGTAGGCCGAACTCATCACCACGTCGCCGGAGGCGAGGTACTGCGGCGGCTGGGCGCCGGCCTCCCACCACTGGATGCTCGGCTTGATCTCGTCGAGTTTCTTGAAGGCGCGGTCCTGGCCTTCCTTGGTGGCGAGCACCTTGTAGACGTCGGCCGGCTTGACGCCGTCGGCCATCAGGGCGAATTCCAGGGTGTACTTGGCGCCCTTGCGCAGGCCGCGCTTGCCCGGGAAGTCCTTGACGTTCCAGAAGTCCGCCCAGCTGGTCGGCGCGGTCTTCAGCTTGTCGGCGTTGTAGGCCAGCACGGTGGACCACACGAAGAAGCCGACGCCGCAGCTGCTGATGGCGCCCGGTACGTAGTCGTCGGCGTTGCCGAGGATGGCCGGGTCGATTTCCTCGAACATGCCCTCGTCACAGCCGCGGGACAGCTCGGGCGACTCCACCTCGACCAGATCCCAGGAGATGCTGTTGGTGTCGACCATCGCCTTGATCTTGGCCATTTCGCCGTTGTACTCGCCGGCGATGATCTTGTTGCCGGTTGACTTCTCGTAGGGCGTGTAGAACGCCTTGACCTGGGCGTTCTTGTTGGCGCCGCCGAAGGACACGACGGTCAGGTCGGCTGCCATGGCCTGGGCCGCGCAGGCCAGGCCGATGCTCAGTGCCGCCAGCTTGAAGCCGGTGGTCTTGAAGGATTTCGACATTATTGTTCTCTCCACAGTGTGCAGGTTTGATTGTTCTTCGACTCGCACAGCCCGGCCGCCCTGCCCGGGCCGATCCTTCACGCCGTCTGCATCGGGTCGAGCGCGCGGACGTGCTGCACGTCCCAGCCCAGCGGCACCACGTCGCCCACGCTGAGCTCGTGATCGAGTTCGGCGATCGGCTGCTTGACGATGAAATCGGTGCGCCCGCAGACCTCGAGGCGGATGCGCACGTGGTCGCCCAGGTAGATGAACTCGGCGACACGGCCGGAGAAGCGGTTGCTGCACTTCTCGCTGGCGCCGTTCAGGTGCACGCGCTCGGGACGGATCGACAGGCTGACCGGCTCGCCCGGCTGGCCGACGTTGACCGCCAGCGCCTCGACCTTCTCGCCACGGGCCAGGCTGACCACGCAGCGGTCGCCCTCGCGGCTCTCCAGCTGGCCGGCGATGCGGTTGTTCTCGCCGATGAAGTTGGCGACGAAGGAATTGCGGGGATGCTCGTAGAGTTCGTGCGGCGCCGCGTTCTGCTGGATCTCGCCCTGGTGGAAGACGGCCACGCGGTCGGACATGGTCAGCGCCTCGCCCTGGTCGTGGGTCACGTAGACCACGGTCACGCCCAGGCGCTGGTGGATGTGCTTGATCTCCATCTGCATGTGCTCGCGCAGCTGCTTGTCGAGCGCACCCAGGGGTTCGTCCATCAGCACCAGCTGCGGCTCGAAGACCAGCGCGCGGGCCAGCGCCACGCGCTGCTGCTGGCCGCCGGAGAGCTGCGCCGGGTAACGGCCGCCGAACTTGTCGAGCTGCACCATCGACAGCGCGCGCTTGACCCGCTCGCCGACGTCCGACTTGCTCATGCCGCGCACGCTCAGCGGGAACGCCAGGTTCTCCGCCACGGTCATGTGCGGGAACAGGGCATAGTTCTGGAACACCATGCCGATGTTGCGCTTGTGCGGGGGAACGTTGTTGATCGCCTTGCCGTCGAGGAGGATCTCGCCGGCGGTGGGGGTTTCGAAACCGGCCAGCATCATCAGGCTGGTGGTCTTGCCGGACCCGGACGGGCCCAGCAGGGTGAGGAACTCGCCGCGGCGAATGTCCACGTTGAGATCCTTCACAATGAGGGTTTCGCCGTCGTAGCTCTTCTGAACGCCACGGAAGCTCACCAGCACATCGTTTGCCTGAGTCTCGGCCATAACCGCACCTTTTGTATTTATGTCTGCCGTTGAATCAAGCCTAGAGAAGGCGGAACGGCGCGCAAATCGGGCGGAAAGACAAATTGCTATAAGGGTAGAAGAGGATCGTCTGTAGGGCGATCCCTACACGGCGCCATGCGGAGGGGCGCTGCGCCCGGCACGCGGGCGCCCCCGGACTAGAGCAGTCTGTGCTCCACCGCGTACTTGACCAGGTCCGCCACCGAGTGCGCGCCGAGCTTCTGCATCAGGCGCGCCTTGTGGGTGCTGATGGTCTTGCTGCTGACCGCCAGCTGCTGGGCGATCTCGTTCACCCCGTCGCCCTTCACCAGGCGCTCGAACACCGAGAACTCGCGCTCGGAGAGCAGCGCGTGGGGCGGCCGCGAGTCGGTCAGGCCGACCTCGAAGACCATGCGGTCGGCCAGCTCCGGATCGATGTAGCGGCCGCCGCCGGCGACCTTGCGGATCGCCGTGAGCAGCAGCGCCGGATCGCTGTCCTTGGTGGCGTAGCCGGCGGCGCCGATCTTCAGCGCGCGGGCGGCCATCTGCACCTCGTCGTGCATCGACAGCATGAGGATCGCCGGCGGCTCGTTCAGCGCGCGGATCCGCGGGATGGCTTCGAGGCCGTTGACGCCGGGCATGGAGATGTCCAGCAGCACCACTTCGCAGGGCACCTGGCGAAGGATCTCGATCAGCTGCTCGCCATTGGTGGCCTCGCCGACCACCTCCAGGTCCCGGGCCATGCCGATGAGCTGCTTGATGCCCTCGCGGACGATGGTGTGGTCTTCCGCCACCACGACTCGGATCACTGCGCTTCTCCCCTCTCACTCTTCAATGGTTCGCCGGCCGGCGCATCCGGCCGGTCCAGCGGCACCCGCACCCACAGCGTGGTGCCCTCCCCCGGCTGGCTGTCGATCTGCAGCGAGCCGCCCAGCATCAGCACCCGCTCGCGCATGCCGACCAGGCCGAACGATCCGCCCTGGCGCACCTGCGCCGGATCGAAGCCGCGGCCGTCGTCGCTGATGCGCAGGCACAGCTCGTCGCCCTCCACCGTCAGCGCCAGCTCCACAGTATGCGCCTGGGCATGGCGCATGACATTGGTCAGTGCCTCCTGGAGGATGCGGAACAGGCCGATGGCCTTGGCGTCGGCCAGCCGCGGCGGATTCTCCGGCACTTCGGCCAGGCAGGGAATCTGCGTGCGCGCCTCGAAGCGCCGCGCCTGCCACTCCACCGCCGAACCGATGCCGGCATCGAGGATCGGCGGGCGCAGCGCCGTGGCGACGTCGCGCACCAGCTGGAACAACTGGGCGATCAGGCGCTTCATGTTGCCGAGGCGCTCGCGCAGGCCGGCGTCCTGTTCGCCATAGGCCAGCTCGCACATCGAGGTTTCCAGCTTGAGCACGGTGAGCACCTGGCCGAGCTCGTCGTGCACCTCGCGGGCGATGCGCGCCTTCTCCTCCTCGCGCACGCTTTCCAGGTGCGCCGACAGCTCGCGCAGCTGCGCGCGGGACTGCTGCAGCTCCAGCTCGGTCTGCTTGTTGCCGGTGATGTCCCAGACCACGCCGTCCCAGGCCAGCCGGCGGCCGTCTAGCTGGCGTGCGGTGGCCTTGATGTCGACCCAACGCGCCTCGCCGCTGCGGGTGAGGATGCGTCCCTGCCAGTGCCAGTTGCTGCCGCTGCCGACCGCTTCGTGCTGGCTGGCCAGGTAGCCGTCGCGATCGTCCGGATGCACCAGGCCGACGATGCCGGTGCCGCTCTCGCGCAGGTAGCCCGGCGGATAGCCGAGGGATGCCTCGCTGCCGCCGGTGATGAAGCTGATGTAGGCGAAGTCCGAGTGGTCCTCCGGCTGGCTCGGCTCCAGGCGGAACACCAGGCCGGGCACGTTGGCGGCGATGCCCTGCAGGCGCGCCTCGCTCTCCTCCAGGGCCTTGCGCGAACGGCGGCGTTCGGTGACGTCGGTGAGGAACACCAACAGGTATTCGGATTCGCGGAAGCGCAGGAAGCTCAGCGAAATGTCGGTCGGCAGCCACTGGCCATCGCTGCGCAGGCAGCTGATCTCGAAGCTCAGCGGCCCTTCCTCGTTGTTGCGCGCACGGCGCCAGAGGTTCAGCCAGCGGTCCATGTTCATTTCCGGCTGCAGCGCCGACAGCGGCCGCTGGTCCAGCTCGCCGGTGCCGTAGCCGAGCATTTCCCCGGCGGCGCGGTTGGCGTAGCGGATGTGGCTGTCCCAGTTGACCCAGAGGATGCCGACCGTGCTGTTGTCGAGGGCGAACTGGGTCAGGCGCAGTTCCTGTTCGGCGGCGTGGCGCGACTCGATGTCCCGCTGCGTCGCCCGCAGGCGCCGCTCCACCGCGCGGCCCTGGCGCTTCTGCCAGGCGAGGAAGGCCAGCGCCAGCGCCAGCAGCACGCCGAGCAGCAGGCACAGGCTGCGCCAGAACGCCGGCGACTCGCCGAAACGCGGGTACTTCGGCTGCAGCCAGCGCTCGTGCACGCCATCGATCTCCTTGGCCGGAATCGCGCGCAGGGCCAGGTCGACCATTTCCGCCAGTTGCGGCAGGTCGCGGCGGGTGGCGATCCGCAGCAGCTGGGGATAGCCGATGTCGGCGAGCACGGCGAAGCCGGCGAACTCGGCGTCCTTGCCGAGACGCGCCAGTTGCGCCTCGTCGACCACGGCGAAGCGCGCCTCGCCGGCGAGCACCTGGCGCAGCGCCGCGCGGTCGCTCTCCACCTGGCGCAGGGTCAGCGCCGAATAGGTGCCGCTCAAGTATTCCGCCACCGGGCCGGGCCCGCGCAGCGCCACCGGTTCGCCGGCGCCCAGCTTCTCCATTTCCACCGAGCCGCTGCTGCCGCGCTCGCCGACCAGCAGGCGCGGCACCCGCAGGTAGGGATCGGAAAACAGCCAGTCGCGCAGGCTGGCGGGCGTCTGGCTAATGCCGGCGGCGAGATCGACGCGGCCGTCGCGGGCGGCCCTTTCCAGCGCCGCCGGGCTGTCGAGGACGACCCACTGCAGCCTGGCCTTCAGCCCGCCGGCGAGGCGTTCCAGCAATTCCACGTTCGCCCCGGTCAGCTGCTGGGTGCGGCGGTCCTGCTGCACGTAGGGCGGTTCCAGCACCACGCCGACGCGCAGCGGGGCGTGGGCATCGAGCCAGGCGCGCTGCTGCGCGTCCAGTGCCACGCCGGGCGACTCCACGGCGGCCTGGGCCAGGAAGGGAATGAACAGCAATAGCGCCAGGGCAGCGCAGCGGGACAGACGAATCATGCCGACGGACACCATGCGGCTCGTGCCGCTCGCAGATAGAAGGCGCCAATACCTTACCGCAGGTTCGGGGGAACCCCGCAAAGCCCGCGCCTGACAAAGCTAGAACAAGGGGTTAGGCTGGCCCCCGCTCCAGCCCCGGAACGGAAGTCCCCGATGCCACGTCATGCCGCGCTCGCCCTCTGCCTGTCCCTGAGCTTCGCCGTCCTTGCCGCGGAAAGCACCCCGCCGGCGCCGGAGCGCGTGCCGGCCAGCGAGCGCAGCCAGGATCTCGCCAGCGGCCTGCAACGGCGCCTGCCGGAAGCCGAGCAGCAGAGACTGCAGGCCGGCAAGGAAAGCTTCCTCGCCCTCTGGCTGCCGGCCAACACCGCAGAGGCGCAAGGCGTGGTGATCCTCGTCCCCGGAGAGGGCGAGAGCGCCGACTGGCCGGTGGCGATCGGCCCGCTGCGGCGCAAGCTGCCGGATGCCGGCTGGAGCACCCTGAGCCTGTCGCTGCCCGATCCGCAGAGCACCGCGCCGGTGCCGCGCCCCACCGCTTCCAGCGACAAGGCCGGCGCCGACGCCGATGCCAGCGGCGCGGACAGCGCCAGCCGGCCGCAAGTGGAAGGCTCCAGCGGCGCCACGCCGCCGGCGGAAAGCACCGCCGAGGTCGGCAGCGGCGAACCGGCCCAGGCCAGCCCGGAACCGGCGCCCCGCCCCATCGATCCGCAGGAACAGCGCAAGGCACATGCCGAGCGGGTCATGGCGCGCATCCAGGCCGGCATCGACCAGGCCCTGCAGCACAAGCCGCGCAGCGTCGTGCTCCTCGGCCACGGCAGCGGCGCCTACTGGGCGGCGCGCTACCTGGCGGAACGCGAGCCGGGCGAGGTGCGCAACCTGCTGCTGGTGGCCGGCGACGTGCCGCCGGACTTCCTGCCGCCGCTGGAAAGCATGGTTTCGCGCCTGCCGCTGGCCATCGGCGACTTCTATTACCAGGACGACGATGCCGCCCATGCAGCCGCCCTCCTGCGCCGGCAGGCGGAGAAGCGCGAGCGGCATCCGGCCTATACCCAGGTGGGACTGAACACTCAGCGGGCGAACCCGGAGGCCGAGCAGGAACAACTGTACCGGCGCGTGCGCGGCTGGCTGGAGAAGCATCGGCAGGAAGGTGCCGGCGGATAGCGCGGCAGCCCGTTAGCGGAAGCCGCGGCGCCGCCTGACCAGGGCGTAGGCCGCCTGGATTTCCCGGGTCCGCTCGGTCGCCGCGGCGATGCGCGAGGCGCTGGCGCCGACCAGCTTGTCCGGATGGTGCTGGCTGAGCAGGCGACGGTAGGCCCGCTTGATTTCCGCCGGCTCGCTGGCCGCCGTCACGCCCAGCACGCGCAGCGCCTGGGGATAACTGGCCGCCTCCGGCTCCACCTGGCGCAGCGCTTCCGCCCCGGCGGCCAGCGCCAGCACGCGGCCGCGCGGCAGGCCGAGTTCCTCGCCCCAGAGCAGGATCAGGCTCTTTTCCGCCGCGCCCGGCGCACCGGCGGCCCAGGCCATGCGCCAGCAGGCGCAGATCAGCTGCTCCGCCGCATGACGCCGTTCGCGCAATTGCCGCAGGCCGCTGCCCAGGCGCTCGCCGGCGCTCTTGCCACGACCGAAGGCGTCGATGGCGCGCAGCCTGGCCGTTTCATCCAGGCGCAGACGCAGCATTTCCGCGCGCGCCTGGCGAATGTGTTCGTCGGTGACCCGGCCGCGGCTCTTCGCCAGCCGGCCTAGGGCGAGGAACAGCAGTTCCTCGTCGGCCAGCGGTTCCTCGCCGCCCAGTTGGCCGAGCAGGTCGCGCCAGGACTGCAGGCGCAGGCGGCGGTCGAGCACCTGGCCCAGCAGGCCGCCGAGCATGGCGCCGGGAATGCTCGCCAGCGCCCAGCCGGCGGCGGCGCCGATCAGCGTGCCGGGCCAGAGCATGTCAGGGCGCCTCCGCCAGTCGCCGTTCGACTTCGGCCAAACGCTCGTGGGTGCCGACATCCACCCACCGCCCGCGATGATGGACGCCGCTGACCCGTCCTTCCGCCATCGCCTGGCGCAGCAGCGGCGCGAGCTTGAAGGCGCCGTCGCGGCAGCCGTCGAACAGCGCCGGATGCAGCACGGCGATACCGCTGTAGGTCAGGCTCGGCTCGCCTTCGCGCTGGTCCTCGACGCGGCCGTCACGCAGGCGGAAGTCGCCGCGGCCGTTGTGGCCGGGGTTGTCCACCAGCACCAGGTGGGCCAGGTCGCCGTCGGCCAGCGCCGCGTGCAGTGCGCGGTAGTCGAAGTCGGTCCAGATGTCGCCGTTGGCCACCGCGAAGGGCGCGTCGCCGAGCAGCGGCAGCGCGCGGAAGATGCCGCCGCCGGTTTCCAGCGGTTCGCCTTCGGCGGAATAAAGGATGCTCACACCGAAGCGCCCGCCGTCGCCAAGGTATTCCTCTATCTGCGCGCCGAGCCAGGCGTGGTTGATCACCAGCTGCTCGAACCCGGCCTGGCGCAGGGCCAGCAGTTGGCGCTCGATCAGCGGGACGCCGGCGGCGCGCACCAGCGGCTTGGGCGTGTGCAGGGTCAGCGGTCGCAGGCGTTCGCCCTTGCCGGCGGCGAGGATCATGACCTTCATGCGGGCACCGACTCGTGCTGCGGCAGGCTGGCGAGCAGCGCCTTGAGGTCGGCCAGTTCCGGGCGGCGAGCGATGACGTTTTCCAGGTAGCGGAAGAAGCGCGGCACGTCGCCGAGGTAGCGCGGCTTGCCGTCGCGATGGCAGATGCGGGCGAAGATGCCGATCACCTTGAGGTGGCGCTGGGCGCCCATCAGGTCGCTGGCGCGGAGGAATTCCTCGAAGCTCGCCGGCAGCGGGATGCCCGCCGCCTGGGCCTTGCGCCAGTAGCGGCTGAGGCCGTCGTGGACGCGCGGCTCGGGCCAGCTGAGGAAGGCGTCCTTGTACAGGCAGGTGACGTCGTAGGTCACCGGGCCGTAGACCGCGTCCTGGAAGTCGAGGATGCCGGGGTTCGGCTCGCTCTCCATCAGGTTGCGCGGCATGTAGTCGCGATGCACCAGCACTCGCGGCTGCGCCAGCGCGCTTTCCACCAGCAGGTCGCAGGTCCGCTGCCAGGCCGCCAGGCGCTCGCCCTCCAGGGTCACGCCGAGGTGGCGTTGCAGGTACCACTCGGGGAACAGCTGCAGTTCGCGGCGCAGCAGGGCCTCGTCGTAGGGCGGCAGGCGGTCGGCCACCGGCACCTGCTGGAAGGCTACCAGGGCGTCCAGCGCCGGCTCGAAGAGTTCCTCGGCATTGGCGCTGGTGAGCACGTCCAGGTAGGTCTGGCGGCCAAGATCGGTCAGCAGCAGGAAGCCCTGCTCGACGTCCTGGGCGAGAATCCGCGGCACATGCACCCCGGCCTCGGCCAGCAGTCCGGCGACCTTGACGAAGGGCCGGCAGTCTTCCTGCGGCGGCGGCGCGTCCATGACGATCAGCGTGCGCTCGCCCGCCTGCCAGCGGAAATAACGGCGGAAACTGGCGTCGCTGCTGGCGGCGGTCAGTGTGGCGGTCGGTACCAAACCCCAGCCTTCGCTGGTGAACACGGACGGCAAACACGAGTCCAACCAGCGATTCAACTGCTGGTAACGAACGTCTTCAGACATTTGCGGGAATCTCCACGGCCCTAGCCGTTGATGAGGTCATGTTTTATTATCCAGCATCTTTTTCAGCCCATCGAGAGGCGTGCCGCCCCTACTGGGCCGAAGGCGCCGCAGGAAGCCCGGATTAACAAGATGGCAGTCAACCTTCCCGTGTTCCGTAGAAAATTCCCCTTGCTGGTGACCGGAGGCCTGCTGGCTATCCAACCGCTGGCCAACGTCAATGCGGCAGAGCAATTCGACTGCAAACCCTCTGGCGGTTCCTGGGCATGCGCGCCACAGCAGCCTGCCGCCGAGGTCGCACCGCGCCCGCAGCATAGCACCAGCGCAGTCAGCGCCGGCGCCGCGGAATCCATCAGCGCCGGCCAGTCCCGCGAAGAGCCTGGGCAGCTGGTCACCGAATCCCGTGGCCGCGGCCTGAAATCCCGTAGCGAAGACTACAGCCACCTGGACTGGGTTACCCGCGACAAGCTGACCCCGGCCCAGCTGGCGGAAATCGGCCCGTACTGCAGCGGCGGCTACATCGAGCCGATCCGCCCGGGGATGAACGACAAGACCCCGAACGACGAGGCGCCGACCTACGTTTCGGCCAAGGTCTCCCGCTACGAGCAGGAGAAACAGATCGCCACCCTCGCCGGCAACGTGGTGCTGCGCCAGGGCAGCATGCAGGTCGAGGCCGACGAGGCCAGCCTGCACCAGGCGGAGAACCGCGGCGAGCTGGTCGGCAACGTCAAGCTGCGCGACAACGGCGCCCTGGTGGTCGGCGACCACGCCGAGCTGCAGCTGGACAACGGCGAGGCGAAGATCGATAACGCCGAGTACGTCCTCCACCAGGCTTCGGTGCGCGGCAGCGCGCTGTACGCCAAGCGCCAGGAGACCGCCATCATCCAGCTCAAGGACGGCACCTACACCCGTTGCGAACCGAACAGCAACGCCTGGTACGTCAAGGGCAACAACATCGAGCTGAACCCGGCCACCGGTTTCGGCACCGCGACCAACGCGACCCTGCGGGTGAAGAACATCCCGGTGTTCTATACCCCCTACATCTATTTCCCGATCGATGACCGCCGCCAGTCCGGCTTCCTGCCGCCGAGTCTCGGCAGCAGCAGCGACACCGGCTTCACCCTGGTCACGCCGTACTACTTCAACCTGGCGCCGAACTACGACGCCACGCTGTATCCGCGCTACATGGCCAAGCGCGGCCTGATGATGGAAGGCGAATTCCGCTACCTGACCCACAGCAGCGAAGGCCAGCTCAACGCGGCCTATCTGAACGACAAGGAAGATGAGCGCGAAGGCCAGCCGGAATTCACCGACCAGCGCTGGCTGTACGGCTGGAAGAACGTCAGCGGCCTGGATTCGCGCTGGCTCGCCCAGGTCGACTACACCAAGATCAGCGACCCGTACTACTTCCAGGACCTGGATACCTCGCTGGGCATCGGCACGCCGACCTACGTCAACCAGCAGGGCGTGCTCACCTACCGCGGCGACAGCTTCACCGCCCGCCTGAACGCGCAGGCATACCAACTGGCGACTGTCACCGACGTGACGCCGTACGACCGCCTGCCGCAGCTGACCCTGGACGGCCGCGTGCCTTACAACCCGGGCGGCCTGCAATTCACCTATGGCACCGAGCTGGTGCGCTTCGACCGCGATCTCGACGAGAAATTCTTCTTCGACGAGGAGGGCAATCCCCTTGGTCAACGTCCTGACGCGCGCCTGCAAGGCCTGGCTCGTGCCACCGGCGACCGCGGTCACGTCGAGCCGGGCGTGAGCCTGCCGATGACCGCCAGCTGGGGCTTCCTCACCCCGACGGCCAAGTATCTCTACACCAAGTACGACCTGGACCTCGATAGCAAGGGCCAGGCGACCCTGCAGCCGTTCCAGACCTTCGACAGCAGCCCGGACCGCGGCCTGCCGCTGGCCAAGCTGGACACCGGCCTGTACTTCGATCGCGACACCAGCTTCGGCGGCACCAGGTTCCGCCAGACCCTGGAACCGCGGATGATGTACCTGTACGTGCCGTACCGGAACCAGAACGACCTGCCGACCTTCGACACCGGCGAGTTCACCTTCAGCTACGACTCGCTGTGGCGCGAGAACCGCTTCACCGGCAAGGACCGCATCGGCGACGCCAACCAGCTGTCGCTGGGCGCCACCTCGCGCTTCATCGAGGAAGACGGCTTCGAACGCGCGTCCGTCAGCGCCGGGCAGATCTACTACTTCAGCGATCGCCGCGTGCAGCTGCCGGGCCTGACCGAGGAAGACCTGCAACGCAGCGGCGCCAAGAATCCGGACGCCGACGGCTCGCGTTCGCCCTACGCGCTGAGAGGCATCTACCGCTTCAACCGCGACTGGCGCCTGAGCTCGGACTACAACTGGAACCCCAACATCCACCACACCGATTCCGGCAACGTGATGTTCCACTACCAGCCGGAAGACAATCTAAACAAGATCGTCAACGTGGGTTATCGCTATCGCGCGGACAGCAAGCGCTTCAACCCGGCGCTGGGCCGCTTCGAATACGGCAGCGACGACTACAAGATCAACCAGCACGACTTCTCGGTCATCTGGCCGATCGTCCCGCAGTGGAGCGCCATCGCGCGCTGGCAGTTCGACTACAACCAGAGCCGTACCCTGGAATCCCTGGGCGGTTTCGAGTACGACAACTGCTGCTGGAAAATGCGTCTCGTGAGCCGCTACTGGGTCGACTACGACGACAACGATTTCATCACGTCGTCGTCCGAGGCCGATCGCGGCATCTTCCTGCAAATCATCCTGAAAGGCCTTGGCGGCGTGGTCGGCAACCAGGTGGAAGGCTTCCTCGACCAAGGCATCGAAGGTTATCGTCAACGTGAAGAAAATGCTATGTAACGGCCTGCGCCCGCTGCTGTTGGGCGCAGTGCTGGTGAGTTCCCTCGCCCACGCGGAAGTCGTACCCCTGGACCGGGTCGTCGCCATCGTCGACAACGACGTGGTGATGCAGAGCCAGCTCGACCAGCGCGTGCGTGAAGTTCGCCAGACCATCATGAAACGCGGCGCACAGATGCCGCCGGAAAGCGTCCTGTCCCAGCAGGTGCTGGAACGCCTGATCCTCGAGGACATCCAGCTGCAGATCGGCGAACGCTCCGGCGTGCGCATCACCGACGAAGAGCTGAACCAGGCGATGGCGACCATCGCCCAGCGCAACGGCATGACCCTCGACCAGTTCCACCAGGCGCTGGCCCGCGACGGCCTGTCCTTCGACGAGGCCCGCGACCAGGTGCGCCGCGAGATGGTCATCAGCCGCGTGCGCCAGCGTCGCGTCGCCGAGCGCATCCAGGTCACCGATCAGGAAGTGCAGAACTTCCTTTCCTCCGACCTCGGCAAGATCCAGCTCTCCGAAGAGTACCGCCTGGCCAACATCCTCATCCCGGTACCGGAAAGCGCCTCCCCCGAGGCCATCCAGACCGCCGGCCGCAAGGCCATGGATGTCTACCAGCAGCTGCGCCAGGGTGCCGACTTCAGCCAGATGGCGATCGCCCATTCGGCCGGCGACAACGCCCTGGAAGGCGGCGAGATCGGCTGGCGCAAGGCGGCCCAGCTGCCGCAGCCGTTCGACAGCATGGTCGGTTCGCTGTCGGTCGGCGAAGTCACCGAGCCGGTGCGCACCCCGGGCGGCTTCATCATCATCAAGCTGGAAGACAAGCGCGGCGGCAGCAAGATGGTCCGCGACGAGGTCCATGTCCGCCACATCCTGCTCAAGCCCAGCGAAATCCGCAGCGAACAGGAAACCCAGGCGCTGGCGCAGAAGCTCTACGAGCGCATCAGTTCCGGCGAGGACTTCGCCACCCTGGCCAAGCAGTACTCGGAAGACCCTGGCTCCAAGCTGAACGGCGGCGACCTCAACTGGGTCGATCCGGAGTCGCTGGTCCCGGAATTCCGCGAGCAGATGAACAACGCCCCCCAGGGCAAGGTGACCCCGCCGTTCCGTTCGCAGTTCGGCTGGCACGTCCTGGAAGTCCTCGGCCGCCGCGCCACCGACGCCAGCGACAAGTACCGCGAGCAGCAGGCCGCCCAGGCCCTGCGCAACCGCAAGTACGACGAGGAACTGCAGGCCTGGCTGCGGCAGATCCGCGACGAGGCCTACGTGGAAATCAAGAACTGACTTCCACCCGTCCCGCCCTCTCGGAAACCCGGCCCCAGCGCCGGGTTTTTTTTTAACTGCGCCGTCCCCGGCGTAGAGTAGTGCCCCATCCCATTCCGCCCGACCGGGACGAAATGCCCGGCGCCAACGAGGTCCGCTCCATGACTGCATCCCGACTCTTCGCCCTGACCCCCGGCGAGCCGGCCGGCATCGGCCCCGACCTGTGCCTGCTGCTCGCCCGCGAGGCGCAGCCGCACCCGCTGGTCGCCATCGCCAGCCGCACGCTGCTGGCCGAGCGCGCCGCGCAGCTGGGCCTGGATATCGACCTGCAGGAATCCGGGCCCGGCAACTGGCCGCAGCGCCCGGCGCCCGCCGGCAGCCTGTACGTCTGGGACACGCCGCTGGGCGCCGCGGTGGAATGCGGCAAGCTGGACCCGGCGAACGCCGCCTACGTGCTGGAAACCCTGACCCGCGCCGGCCGGGGCTGCCTCGACGGCACCTTCGCCGGGATGATCACCGCTCCGGTGCACAAGGGCGTGATCAACGAGGGCGGCATCGCCTTCTCCGGCCACACCGAATTTCTCGCCGAACTGACCCGCACCGAACAGGTGGTGATGATGCTCGCCACCCGCGGCCTGCGCGTCGCCCTGGTCACCACCCACCTGCCGCTGCGCCAGGTCGCGGATGCCATCACCGCCGAGCGCCTGCAGCGGGTCACCCGAATCCTGCACGCCGACCTGCGCGACAAGTTCGGCATCGCCAAGCCGCGCATCCTGGTCTGCGGCCTCAACCCCCATGCCGGCGAAGGCGGCCACCTGGGCCGCGAGGAGATCGAGGTGATCGAACCGGCGCTGGAAAGCCTGCGCGGCGAAGGCATCGAGCTGATCGGCCCGCTGCCGGCCGACACCCTGTTCACCCCCAAGCACCTCGACCACTGCGACGCGGTGCTCGCCATGTACCACGACCAGGGCCTGCCGGTGCTCAAGTACAAGGGCTTCGGCGCGGCGGTGAACGTCACCCTCGGCCTGCCCATCGTGCGCACCTCGGTGGACCACGGCACCGCCCTGGATCTCGCCGGAACCGGGCGGATCGACGGCGGCAGCCTGCGGGTGGCGCTGGAGACGGCGTATCAGATGACGGGACATAGCTGAGGCTGGAGGCTGGAGGCTGGAGGACATTGACCACTGGCGCTTCGAGTCGTCGAGCGGGGCCTGGTGCTGATAAACTGATGCCTTTTTCCGCTTCCAGCTTCAAGCTTCCAGCTTCCAGCTGCTCCACTGGAGCCTCCGATGTCCGAGCCTTACCAACACCGCGCGCGCAAGCGTTTCGGCCAGAACTTCCTGCATGACGCCGGCGTCATCCACCGCATCCTGCGTTCCATCGCCCCGCGCGAAGGCCAGCATCTGGTGGAGATCGGCCCGGGCCAGGGCGCGCTGACCGAAGGACTGGTGGACAGCGGCGCCCGGCTCGACGTGATCGAGCTCGACCTCGACCTGATCCCGCAGCTCAAGTGGCGCTTCGGCCTCAAGCCGAACTTCGCCCTGCACCAGGGCGACGCGCTGAAATTCGACTTCGCCACCCTCCCCGCCGCCGGCGAGAAGCTGCGGGTGGTGGGCAACCTGCCCTACAACATCTCGACGCCACTGATCTTCCACCTGCTGGAGCACGCCGGGGTCATCCAGGACATGCACTTCATGCTGCAGAAGGAAGTGGTCGAGCGCCTGGCGGCCGAGCCGGGCGGCGGCGACTGGGGCCGGCTGTCGATCATGGTGCAGTACTTCTGCCGGGTGGATTACCTGTTCACCGTCGGCCCGGGCGCCTTCAACCCGCCGCCGAAGGTCGAGTCGGCCATCGTCCGCCTCGTGCCCTACGACGAGCCGCCGCATCCGGCCAGGGATCACCGCCTGCTCGAACGCGTCGTCCGCGAGGCCTTCAACATGCGCCGCAAGACGCTGCGCAACACCCTGAAGGGTCTACTGTCTTCTGAAGACATCGAGGCCGTCGGCGTCGACCCGACCCTGCGCCCGGAACAGCTCGACGTCGCAGCGTTCGTCCGCCTGGCCAACCGCCTGGCGGAGCTGACGCCCGGCCAATGAACCCAAGGCAACCCAGCATGAGCGATCCCCGCTACCAGATCTCCGTCAGCGTCACCACCCGCCACCTGGCGGAACAGTCCCAGCCGGAACAGCAGCGCTATGTCTTCGCCTACACGGTGACCATCAGCAACACCGGCGAGCAGGCCGCCCAGCTGCTGACCCGCCACTGGATCATCACCGACGGCAACGGCCACGTGCAGGAAGTCCGCGGCGCCGGCGTGGTCGGCGAGAAACCGCTGATCGAACCGGGCGCCAGCCACACCTACACCAGCGGCACCGTGCTCGCCACCCAGGTCGGCAGCATGCACGGCAGCTACCAGATGCTCGCCGCCGACGGCCACCATTTCGACGCCGAGATTCCGGTATTCCGCCTTGCCGTCCCGGGGGCCCTGCACTGATGGCGACCTATGCCGTTGGCGACCTGCAGGGCTGCCTGGGCCCGCTCAAGTGCCTGCTGGAACGGGTGAAGTTCGATCCGGCGAAAGACCGCCTGTGGTCCACCGGCGACCTGGTCAACCGCGGCCCGCAATCGCTGGAAACCCTGCGCTTCCTCCATTCCATCCGCGACAGCCTGACCTGCGTGCTCGGCAACCACGACCTGCACCTGCTGGCCGTGGCGCACAACGTCGAGCGCCTGAAGAAATCCGACACCCTGCGCGAGATCGTCGAGGCGCCGGACCGTGCCGACCTGCTCGACTGGCTGCGCCGGCAGCCCCTGGTGTTCCACGACAGGGAACGCGACGTCGCCCTGGTGCACGCCGGCATTCCGCCGCAGTGGAGCCTGGAAAAGTCGCTCCTGCGCGCCGCCGAGGTGGAAGAAGCGCTGCGCGACGACGAGCGGCTGCCGCTGTTCCTCGAAGGCATGTACGGTAACGAGCCGGCGAAGTGGGACAAGAAGCTGCACGGCATCGAACGCCTGCGGGTGATCACCAACTACTTCACGCGCATGCGCTTCTGCACCGAGGACGGCAGGCTCGACCTGAAGAGCAAGGAAGGCCTGGACACCGCCCCGCCCGGCTACGCGCCCTGGTTCAGCTTCGCCAGGCGCAAGACCCGCGGGCAGAAGATCATCTTCGGCCACTGGGCGGCGCTGGAAGGCCGCGTCAGGGAGCCCGGCCTCTACGCCCTGGACACCGGCTGCGTGTGGGGCGGCAGCCTGACCCTGCTGAATGTCGATAGCGGCGAGCGCATCAGCTGCGACTGCGCCAGGAAATAATCCCGATGAACGGGCCGCTCCGCGCGCCCGAGGTGACCCGAATGACCGATTTCAAACGCATCGCCCCCAACCACGCCCAGCAACTGCGCGCCGATGGCGCCCAGGTCGTGGACATCCGCGACCCGCAGAGCTTCGCCATGGGCCACATCAGCGGCTCGCAGCATGTCGACAACTACTCGGTGGCCGACTTCATCCGCCAGGCCGATCTCGACGCGCCACTGGTGGTGGTCTGCTATCACGGCAATTCCAGCCAGAGCGCGGCGGCCTATTTCATCCAGCAGGGTTTCACCGACGTCTACAGTCTGGATGGCGGTTTCGAACTGTGGCGCAGCGTCTATCCCGCGGATACCAGCCGTGACGGCTCCGACTGAATATCCAGAAAAGTTCCTTCAAAAAATCTGTAACTTCCTCGCCGTTTGGCCTTTACACGCCAGATAACGAACTATCCTTTCCCTCAGGCCATCCAAAACAGGGGAGAGCCGGCACACCGGCTTCCGGGTTTATCGGCCGTGACCATTTGGAGCGGTCCTGGAGGGGATATCCAGGTATCGCTGGAGTTCTGGGGGAATCTCGCCGGCAACACTGGCGGCTCGCCCGCACCCTCACGATCGACCCCGCGCCGGCTCCATGCATCGAGCGAGGAGACGTCATGAGCATTTTCAGTCACTTCCAGGAACGCTTCGAAGCGACCCGCCAGGAGGAATACTCCCTTCAGGAGTATCTGGATATCTGCAAGCAGGACAAAACCGCCTACGCGACGGCTGCCGAGCGCATGCTGGTCGCCATTGGCGAACCCGAGCTGCTTGATACGTCCACCGATTCGCGTCTGTCGCGGATCTTTTCCAACAAGGTGATCCGTCGCTACCCAGCCTTCGCCGACTTCCATGGAATGGAAGAATGCATCGACCAGATCGTGGCGTTCTTCCGCCACGCGGCACAGGGGCTCGAAGAGAAGAAACAGATCCTTTACCTGCTCGGCCCGGTCGGCGGCGGCAAGTCGTCGCTGGCGGAAAAGCTCAAGCAGCTGATGGAAAAGGTGCCGTTCTACGTGATCAAGGGCTCGCCGGTGTTCGAATCGCCGCTCGGGCTGTTCGACGCGGACGAGGACGGCGCCATCCTCGAGGAGGAATACGGCATTCCGCGGCGCTACCTGCGCACCGTGATGTCGCCCTGGGCAACCAAGCGACTCAACGAGTTCGGCGGCGATATCAGCAAGTTCCGCGTGGTCAAGGTGTACCCGTCGATCCTCAACCAGATCGCCATCGCCAAGACCGAGCCGGGCGACGAGAACAACCAGGACATCTCCTCGCTGGTGGGCAAGGTGGATATCCGCAAGCTGGAGGAATTCCCGCAGAACGACGCCGACGCCTACAGCTACTCGGGCGCGCTGTGCCGGGCCAACCAGGGCCTGATGGAATTCGTCGAGATGTTCAAGGCGCCGATCAAGGTGCTGCACCCGTTGCTGACCGCCACCCAGGAAGGCAACTACAACAGCACCGAGGGCCTCGGCGGCCTGCCGTTCAGCGGGATCATCCTGGCCCACTCCAACGAATCGGAGTGGCACAGCTTCCGCAACAACAAGAACAACGAGGCGTTCATCGACCGGATCTACATCGTCAAGGTACCGTACTGCCTGCGCGTCACCGACGAGATCAAGATCTACCACAAGCTGCTGATCAACAGCTCGCTGGCCCACGCCCACTGCGCGCCGGACACGCTGAAGATGCTCTCGCAGTTCACCGTGCTGTCGCGCCTGAAGGAGCCGGAAAACTCCAACATCTACTCGAAGATGCGCGTATACGACGGCGAGAACCTGAAGGACACCGATCCCAAGGCCAAGTCGATCCAGGAATACCGCGACGCCGCCGGCGTGGACGAAGGCATGTCCGGGCTCTCCACCCGCTTCGCCTTCAAGATCCTGTCCAAGGTGTTCAACTTCGACCCGCATGAGATCGCCGCCAACCCGGTGCACCTGCTCTACGTCCTCGAACAGCAGATCGAGCAGGAGCAGTTCCAGCCGGAAACCCGCGAGCGCTACCTGCGCTTCATCAAGGAATACCTGGCGCCGCGCTACGTCGAGTTCATCGGCAAGGAAATCCAGACGGCCTACCTGGAGTCCTACAGCGAGTACGGCCAGAACATCTTCGACCGCTACGTGCTGTACGCGGACTTCTGGATCCAGGACCAGGAATACCGCGATCCGGAAACCGGCGAAATCCTCAACCGCGCGGCCCTCAACGAGGAACTGGAGAAGATCGAGAAGCCGGCGGGCATCAGCAATCCGAAGGATTTCCGCAACGAGATCGTCAACTTCGTCCTGCGCGCCCGCGCCGGCAACAACGGCAAGAACCCGAGCTGGCTGTCCTACGAGAAGCTGCGCGTGGTGATCGAGAAGAAGATGTTCTCCAACACCGAGGACCTGCTGCCGGTCATCAGCTTCAACGCCAAGGCCAGCAAGGAGGATCAGCAGAAGCACAACGACTTCGTCAAACGCATGGTCGAGCGCGGCTACACCGAGAAACAGGTACGCCTGCTGTCGGAATGGTATCTGCGGGTACGCAAGTCGCAGTAACCCAAAAGCCGCTCAAGGCTGGAGGCTGGACGAAAAAGCCGCACCTCGTCCAGTCTTCAGCCTCAGCGCAGAGGGCTCGTAGAAGTGGTGCTGGCGGGTACGTAAATCGCAGCAACCCAAAGCCGCTCAAGGTGGGAAGCTGAAAGCTGGACGCAAAAGCCGCACCCCGTCCAGCCTTCAGCCTTCAGCCTCAGCCCGGAGGGCTCGTATGAGCTACGTGATCGACCGCCGTCTGAACGGCAAGAACAAGAGCACGGTTAACCGCCAGCGCTTCCTGCGGCGGTACCGTGACCATATAAAGAAGGCGGTCGAGGAGGCCGTCAGCCGCCGTTCCATCACCGACATGGAGCACGGCGAACAGATCAGCATTCCCAGCCGCGACATCGACGAGCCCGTGCTGCACCACGGCCGTGGCGGGCGGCAAACCATCATTCACCCGGGCAACAAGGAATTCACCACCGGCGACCGCATCCCCCGCCCCTCCGGCGGTGGCGGCGGGCGCGGCGGCGGCAAGGCGAGCAACCAGGGCGAAGGGATGGACGACTTCGTCTTCCAGATCACCCAGGAGGAATTCCTCGACTTCATGTTCGAGGACCTCGAACTGCCCAACCTGATCAAGCGCCACCTGACCGGCAGCGACACCTTCAAGACCGTGCGCGCCGGCATCAGCAACGAAGGCAACCCGTCGCGGATCAACATCGTCCGCACCCTGCGCTCGGCCCACGCGCGGCGCATCGCCCTGTCCGGCAGCAGCCGGCACAAGCTGCGCGCGGCGCTGCAGGAACTGGAGCGGCTGAAGCTGGAAGAGCCGGACAACCTCGGCGACATCCAGGCGCTGGAGCAGGAAATCGCCCGGCTGCGCGCACGCATCGACCGGGTGCCGTTCCTCGATACCTTCGACCTCAAGTACAACCTGCTGGTCAAGCAGCCCAACCCGACCTCCAAGGCGGTGATGTTCTGCCTGATGGACGTGTCCGGCTCGATGACCCAGGCCACCAAGGACATCGCCAAGCGCTTCTTCATCCTCCTGTACCTGTTCCTCAAGCGGAACTACGAGAAGATCGACGTGGTGTTCATCCGCCACCACACCAGCGCCCGCGAAGTGGACGAGGAAGAATTCTTCTACTCCCGGGAAACCGGCGGCACCATCGTTTCCAGCGCGCTCAAGCTGATGCAGGAAGTGATGGCCGAGCGCTACCCGGTCAATGAATGGAACATCTATGCCGCCCAGGCGTCGGACGGCGACAACTGGAACGACGATTCGCCGGTCTGCCGCGATATCCTGATGAAGCAGATCATGCCGTTCGTGCAGTACTACACCTACGTCGAGATCACCCCGCGCGAGCACCAGGCGCTGTGGTTCGAGTACGAGCGCATCCGCGAAGCCTTCCCGGACAGCTTCGCCCAGCAGCAGATCGTCTCGGCCGCCGACATCTACCCGGTGTTCCGTGAACTGTTCCACAGGAGGCTCGTCGCATGAGCAAGCGCCAGCCTATCGCCACCGGTTCGGAATGGACCTTCGACCTGATCCGCCAGTACGACCGCGAGATCAGCCGCATCGCCGAACGCTACGCGCTGGACACCTATCCCAACCAGATCGAGGTGATCACCGCCGAGCAGATGATGGATGCCTACGCCTCCGTGGGCATGCCCATCGGTTATAACCACTGGTCCTATGGCAAGCACTTCCTGAGCACGGAAAAGAACTACAAGCGCGGTCAGATGGGCCTGGCCTACGAGATCGTCATCAATTCCGATCCGTGCATCGCCTACCTCATGGAAGAGAACACCCAGTGCATGCAGGCGCTGGTGATCGCCCACGCCTGCTACGGGCACAACAGTTTCTTCAAGGGCAACTACCTGTTCCGCACCTGGACCGACGCCAGTTCGATCATCGATTACCTGGTGTTCGCCAAGCAGTACATCATGCAGTGCGAGGAGCGCTACGGCATCGACGCGGTGGAGGATCTGCTGGACTCCTGCCACGCGCTGATGAACTACGGCGTCGACCGCTACAAGCGGCCCTACCCGATCTCCGCCGAGGAAGAACGGCAGCGCCAGAAGGAGCGCGAGGAGCTGATCCAGCGCCAGGTCAACGATCTCTGGCGGACCATTCCCCGGGCCGGCGGCAAGGACAAGGAACAATCCCTCGCCCGCTACCCCAGCGAGCCGCAGGAAAACATCCTCTACTTCATCGAGAAGAACGCGCCGCTGCTGGAGCCCTGGCAGCGCGAGGTGGTGCGCATCGTGCGCAAGGTGGCGCAGTACTTCTACCCGCAGCGCCAGACCCAGGTGATGAACGAGGGCTGGGCGACCTTCTGGCACTACACCCTGCTCAACGACCTCTACGACGAAGGCCTGGTCAACGACGGCTTCATGATGGAGTTCCTCCAGTACCACACCAGCGTGGTCTACCAGCCGGGCTTCGACAGTCCCTACTACAGCGGCATCAATCCCTATGCGCTGGGCTTCGCCATGTACCGCGACATCCGCCGCATCTGCGAGGAGCCCACCGAGGAAGACCGCCGCTGGTTCCCGGACATCGCCGGCAGCGACTGGCTGGCCACCCTGAAGTTCGCCATGAAGAGCTTCAAGGACGAGAGCTTCATCCTGCAGTTCCTCTCGCCCAAGGTGATCCGCGAGTTCAAGCTGTTCAGCATCCTCGACGACGACCACAAGGAAGAGCTGCTGGTCGACGCCATCCACGACGACGACGGCTACCGCAAGATCCGCGAGAACCTGGCGTCGCAGTACAACCTCGGCAACCGCGAACCGAACATCCAGATCTGGAACGTCGACCGCCGCGGCGACCGCTCGCTGACCCTGCGCCACCAGCAGCACGACCGCAAGCCGCTGGGCGACTCCACCGATGACGTACTCAAGCACCTGCACCGCCTGTGGGGCTTCGACATCCACCTGGAAACCCTGCAGGGCGACCAGATCGTGCACACCCAGCACATGCCCCCAAAGGGTGAATCGGGCAACGAGGAGGGCTACCCGCGGCTCGATCTGATCATCCCACCCATCTGAGCCCCGCTCCACGGCCTGGGCAGTGTCGCCAGGCCGATCCTTCGAACCTCCGTGGCTACGGTATCCTCTAAGGTCACGGAGGTTTTTCATGCAGACATACAAAGTTGGCGGTGCGGTTCGCGACCGGCTGCTCGGGCGGCCGGTGGCCGATATCGACTGGGTGGTGGTCGGCGCCAGCGCCGATGACATGCTCGAACGCGGCTTCCGCCCGGTGGGCGCCGATTTCCCGGTGTTCCTGCATCCACGGACCGGCGAGGAGTACGCCCTGGCCCGCACCGAGCGCAAGAGCGGCCGCGGCTACGGCGGCTTCACCTTCTACGCCAGCCCGGACGTGACGCTGGAAGAGGACCTCGCCCGTCGCGACCTGACCATCAATGCCATGGCGGAAGACGACAACGGCAGGATCATCGATCCGTTCGATGGCCAGCGTGATCTGGAGGCGCGCCTCCTCCGCCATGTTTCGCCGGCGTTCAGCGAAGATCCGCTGCGAGTCCTGCGCGTCGCCCGCTTCGCCGCCCGCTACGCCCCGCTCGGATTCGAAATCGCCGACGAAACCCTGGAGCTGATGCGCGAGCTCTCGCAATCAGGCGAACTGCAGGCCCTGACCGCCGAGCGCAGCTGGAAGGAAATCGCCCGCGCACTGATGGAGCCGCGCCCCGACGTGTTTTTCCAGGCCCTGCGCGATTGTGGCGCCCTGGCCGTGCTGCTGCCGGAGGTCGACGCCCTGTTCGGCGTGCCGCAGCCGGCGGCGCACCATCCGGAAGTGGATACCGGCGTGCACGTGCTGGCGGTCCTGCGCCAGTGCGCGGAGCACCAGCAACCGCTGACGGTGCGCTGGGCCTGCCTGATGCACGACCTCGGCAAGGCGCTCACGCGCCGCGACGACTGGCCGAAGCACCACGGCCACGAAACCCTGGGCCTGCCGGCGATCGAGGCGGTCAACCAGCGCTTCAAGGTGCCGCGGGATTGCCAGGAACTGGCCCTGCTGGTGGGCGAATACCACTCCCACTGCCATCGGGCGCTGGAACTGCGGGCGAAGACCATCGCCGAACTGTTCCAGACCCTCGACCTGTATCGCCGCCCGCAGCGCATGGAGGAATTCATCGCCGCCTGCGAAATGGACGCACGCGGCCGCCTCGGCTTCGAGCAGCGCGATTATCCACAGGCGGACTACCTGCGCGGCGCCGCCAGGGCGGCCCGCGCGGTCAGCGTGCAACCGCTGCTGGAGCGCGGGCTGAAGGGCGCCGAACTGGGCGAGGCGCTGAAAGGTGAGCGCGTGCGGGCGCTCAAGGCCTACAAGGAAGGCTACGCGGATTGATGATGGGATAACCCTGTAGGAGCGAGCTTGCTCGAGAACAAGAGATCACCGGCCGCTTCATCGCTGGGCGGTTCGCGAGCAAGCCTGCTCCTGCGAAAGAGCCTTCAAGCGGCCGGATGCGCCTCGATCAGCGCCGCCGGCGTCAGCTCCACGCCGCGCCACTGGAAGGGCACCGGCCAGAGCTTCTGCTCGATCCGAGCCTCAGCCCACAGCTCGGCGAAGGTCCGCTGCGCGCCGGGATGCGTTGCATCCGGCGCCAGCAATGCCAGCGGCCAGAGCACGAATGCATTCTTCAGCACCTCGGCGCGCGGCAGGGTCAGGCCATCGAACTCGCCGAACAGGTCGTCGTACAGCAGCACGTCGATATCCAGCGGCAGGCCCTTGCGCTCCGGAGCGTAGCGGCCGTTGTCCGCCTCGATGTGCTTGAGCCGCAGACCCAGCTCGCGCAGCGGCAGGCGGGTCTGGCCGGTGACCACCAGGTTGAGGAAGGGACCGCTGCGGATACCCACCGGCTCGCTCTCGAACACCGGCGAACAGCGCAGATCGTCGACGAAACCGGTCAGCGCCTCGAGGCCGGCATGCAGATGGCGCTCACGGTCGATGTTGCTGCCGAGGCCCAGGAAAACGGTGGTCAGCGACATCCGCGCTCGATCTCCACGCCAACGCCCTTCGCCGTCGGCACGGCCCCGGGCTTGGTCACCTTCAGGCGCAGCCAGCGGATGCCGAATTCCGCCATCAGCAGCGCGGCGAGGCGCTCGGCGAAGGTTTCCACCAACTGGAAATGCGCATCCCGGGCGAATTCGCCGATGCGCTGGGAGAGCACCGCATAGTCGAGCGCCCGGGCGATGTCGTCATCCGCCGCGGCGGGCTGGATGTCCCAGCCCAGGCTCAGGTCCAGGCGCAGGCACTGCCTGATGCCGCGCTCCCAGTCGTAGACGCCGATCACGGTGTCGACTTCCAGGCCCTCGATAAAAACTGTGTCCACTCGCTACGTGCTCCAAGGCAGCCACGACAACCGCGCGCCGCCCCGTTAGAATCGGAGGCTGACTCGCCCCCGGTGGAAACCATGGTCTGGTTATTGGCGATCCTCGCCTACCTGCTCGGCTCCCTGTCCTTCGCGGTTGTCCTCAGTCGCCTGTTCGGCACCGAAGACCCGCGCGCCGGCGGCTCGGGAAATCCCGGCGCCACCAACATGCTGCGCCTGGCGGGCAGGAAGCTCGCCATCCTCACCCTTGCCGGCGATCTTGCCAAGGGTTTGTTACCCGTCCTCATCGCCCGCTGGCTCGGCCTCGGCACGATGGCGGAAGCCTGGGTCGGCCTGGCTGCGGTGCTCGGCCACCTGTATCCGGTGTATTTCAACTTTCGCGGCGGCAAGGGCGTGGCCACTTCCGCCGGCATGCTGCTCGCGCTCTATCCGCCGGCGGCGCTGCTCGCCATCAGCGCCTGGCTGGTGACCTTCAGGCTGTCCCGCACCAGTTCCCTCGCCTCGCTGGTCGCCACTCCGCTGACCCTGCCGCTGCTCGCCTGGCAGCTACCCGCCGCGCTGCTGCCGATGACCCTTCTCACCGGGCTGATCGTCTGGCGCCACCGCAGCAACCTGCGCGATCTGCTCGCCGGGCGTGAACGGCATTTCTAGAACATAGTTTGCGGGAAAGCCGGAAGCGGCCGCCTGCCTGGAAACGACGCGATCCGGGTTCAGACCGCCGGCAACTGCTCCATCGGCCAGCGCGCCTGCACGGCGATCGACGGGCCGTCCTGCTGGCCGGCCAGCAGGCGCTGGCAACCCGCATAGGCGATCATCGCGCCGTTATCGGTACAGAAGCGCGGGCGGGCGTAGAACACCTGCCCCTTCATGTCGCCGAGCACCTTCTCCAGATGCGCGCGCAGCGACTGGTTGGCGCTGACGCCACCGGCGATCACCAGGCTCTTCAGATGCGTCTGCTTGAGCGCGCGCTTGCACTTGATGGTCAGCGTCTCGACCACCGCCTGCTGGAAGGCCAGAGCGATGTCGCAGCGGGTCTGCTCGCCGTCGTCGCCGGCCTCGCGGCAGCGCTGCCAGGTGTTCAGGGCGAAGGTCTTGAGGCCGCTGAAGCTGAAGTCCAGCCCCGGACGATCGGTCATCGGCCGCGGGAAGACGAAGCGCCCCGGCGTGCCGCGCTCGGCCAGCCGGGCGATCTCAGGGCCGCCCGGATAACCGAGGCCGAGCAGCTTGGCGGTCTTGTCGAAGGCTTCGCCGGCGGCATCGTCCAGCGACTCGCCGAGCAACTGGTAGCGGCCGATGCCATCCACCCGCACCAGTTGGGTGTGGCCGCCGGAAACCAGCAGGGCGACGAACGGGAACTGCGGCGGCTGTTCTTCCAGCATCGGCGCCAGCAGGTGGCCTTCCATATGATGCACGCCGACCGCCGGCACGCCCCAGGCGAACGCCATGGCCTGGGCGCAGGAGGCGCCGACCAGCAGCGCCCCGACCAGGCCGGGGCCGGCGGTATAGGCGATCGCATCGATGTCTGTGGGCGCACAGCCGGCCTCGTCCAGCACCTGGCGGATCAGCGGCAGCATGCGCTTGACGTGGTCGCGCGAGGCGAGCTCGGGCACCACGCCGCCGTAGATGCGATGCAGGTCGATCTGACTGAACAGCGCGTCGGCCAGCAGGCCTTTCTCGCTGTCGTAAAGGGCGACGCCGGTTTCGTCGCAGGAGGTTTCCAACCCCAGCACTCGCATGGGCTCGAGCCTTCCCAATCTGGTCAAAATTGAAGCCGCGCATCATAATGCCGCCCCCCAATGCCGGCCAGCGTTTTTCGATCGAAGGCTTTGCATTCCTCCGCCCGAAACGTTAATATCCGCAACCCTTGAAAACCGCCGTCTCTGCAGGCACCTGCCCGGAGCGCGATAAATCCCCGGTAATCATTGATAGGTACGACCTGGATGCCCGCCGTCAAAGTTAAAGAGAACGAACCCTTCGACGTAGCCCTGCGTCGTTTCAAGCGCTCCTGCGAAAAAGCAGGTGTACTGGCTGAAGTCCGTAGCCGCGAGTTCTACGAAAAGCCCACCGCTGAGCGCAAGCGCAAGGCTGCTGCCGCTGTCAAGCGTCACGCCAAGAAAGTGCAGCGCGAACAGCGCCGTCGCGAGCGTCTGTACTGAGTTTCGATACTCGGCCAAACGCCTCCGCATCGCCCGGCCCACTCGCCGGGCGAGTGCTTGAAAAAGCACGCCAGACTCCGATTCGCCACGGCGACAATCGGAGTTTTTGCTTTCATGCCTCCATGAAATCCAGCGCGCTCCCGCGACACGGGGAAGCCTGCCTGGGTCCATTCCGCCCCCGGAACGCACTATGGCCGGCCTGATCCCGCAATCCTTCATCGATGACCTGCTCAACCGCACCGATATTCTCGATGTGGTGAGTTCGCGCATCCAGCTGAAGAAGACCGGCAAGAACTACAGCGCCTGCTGCCCGTTCCACAAGGAAAAGACCCCCTCCTTCACCGTCAGCCCGGACAAGCAGTTCTACTACTGCTTCGGCTGCGGCGCCGGCGGCAATGCCCTTGGCTTCATCATGGACCACGACAACCTGGAGTTTCCCCAGGCCGTCGAGGAACTGGCCAAGCGCGCCGGCATGGACATCCCGCGCGAGGAAGGCCGCCGCGGCAGCAAGCCGCGCCAGCCGACCGATTCGCCGCTCTACCCGCTGCTCGCCGCCGCCGCCGATTACTATCGCCAGGCGCTGAAGAGCCATCCGGCGCGCAGGGCGGCGGTCGACTACCTCAAGGGCCGCGGCCTGACCGGCCAGATCGCCCGCGACTTCGGCCTCGGCTTCGCCCCGCCGGGCTGGGACAACCTGCTCAAGCACCTCGGCGGCGACAACCTGCAGCTCAAGACCATGCTCGACGCCGGCCTGCTGGTGGAAAATCCCGACAGCGGCAAACGCTACGACCGTTTCCGCGACCGCGTGATCTTCCCCATCCGCGACAGCCGCGGGCGGGTGATCGCCTTCGGCGGCCGGGTGCTCGGCGACGACAAGCCGAAGTACCTGAACTCCCCGGAAACCCCGGTATTCCACAAGGGCCAGGAACTCTACGGCCTGTTCGAGGCGCGCAAGAACAACCGCGACCTCGATGAGATCATGGTCGTAGAAGGCTACATGGACG
The DNA here is from genome assembly GCF_900103845.1 of Pseudomonas jinjuensis. GTDB lineage: Bacteria > Pseudomonadota > Gammaproteobacteria > Pseudomonadales > Pseudomonadaceae > Pseudomonas > Pseudomonas jinjuensis. The sequence goes on along the minus strand of NZ_FNIJ01000010.1, from coordinate 202,929 downwards.
TGATCGCCCTGGCGCAACAGGGCATCCGCAATGCCGTGGCGACTCTCGGCACCGCCACCAGCGAAGAGCACATCAAGCGCCTGTTCCGCCTGGTGCCGAACATCCTGTTCTGCTTCGACGGCGACCAGGCCGGCCGCAATGCCGCCTGGCGCGCACTGGAATCGGCGCTGCCGAACCTGCAGGACGGGCGCAAGGTGCGCTTCCTGTTCCTCCCCGAAGGCGAGGATCCGGACAGCCTGGTCCGCGCCGAAGGCCCCGACGCCTTCCGCGCCCGCCTGTCGCACCAGGCACTGCCACTGGCCGAATACTTCTTTCAGCAACTGCAGGAGGAAGCCGACCCCAGCACACTGGAAGGCAAGGCGCACCTCGCCACCCTCGCCGGCCCGCTGCTGGAGAAGATTCCCGGCAACAACCTGCGCCTGCTGATGCGCCAGCGCCTGGCGGAAATCACCGGGCTGAACAGCGAGATGCTCGGCCAGCTGAGCGCGCCGCGGCAGAACAACGGCCACGGCCCGTCCATCGACGATCACGGGTTCGACTATTCCGGCTATGAGGCGGGGTACGCGGAATCCGACGGCGGACATGCCCGGGATGTGCCTGCCTACCTCGACAGCTCGTCCGATTCAGGTGGGCAGCACAAGGAGCGCAAACCCTGGAAGGGCGACAGGAAATGGAACAGGAAAGGCGGCCGCGGCGACTTCACGCCGCGCCAGCCGCGCACCGCGGTCAGCGTGGAAACCCCGACCCTGACCGCCCTGCGCACCCTTCTGCACCATCCCGAGCTGGCGCAGAAGGTCGATGAAGCCGGCAATTTCGCCGATGAAGAACACACTTACGCACAGCTTCTGGTCGCCCTGCTGGACTCCCTGCAGAAAGCCCCGAAGCAGAATTCGATGCAGCTCATCGCGCGCTGGCACGGCACCGAACAGGGCCGCCTGCTGCGCGCACTGGCGGAAAAGGAGTGGCTGATTTCAGCGGACAACCTTGAACAACAGTTTTTCGACACTATAACTAGGTTAGCGGCCAGCCAACGCGAACGCAGCCTCGAACAACTGTTGCGCAAGGCTCGTCAAAGCGAGCTCAGCGCGGAAGAGAAAGAACGCCTGCGCGACCTTCTCAGCCGCCCCGCTACCCCCGTCGCCCCGACCTCATCTGGCGCTTGAGGTCGTCTCTCAGCTATAATGGTCAGCTTGTATTTGCCCGCCAAGACCGTCAGTGGATAGGGTGTTATGTCCGGAAAAGCGCAACAGCAATCTCGTTTGAAAGAACTGATCAGCCGTGGTCGTGAGCAGGGATACCTGACTTACGCGGAAGTCAACGACCACCTTCCGGAGGATATCTCCGATCCGGAACAGGTAGAAGACATTATCCGCATGATCAACGACATGGGGATCAACGTATTCGAGACTGCCCCGGATGCGGATGCCCTGTTGTTGGCGGAAACCGATACCGACGAAGCCGCCGCAGAAGAAGCCGCTGCCGCCCTGGCCGCGGTGGAGAGCGATGTCGGCCGCACGACCGACCCGGTGCGCATGTACATGCGCGAGATGGGTACCGTGGAACTGCTGACCCGCGAAGGCGAGATCGAAATCGCCAAGCGCATCGAGGAAGGCATCCGCGAAGTCATGAGCGCCATCGCCCAGTTCCCTGGCGCGGTGGACAGCATCCTCGACGAATACAACCGCATCGTGGCCGAAGGCGGCCGCCTGTCCGACGTTCTCAGCGGCTACATCGATCCGGACGACGGCTCGGTTCCGGCCGAGGAAGTCGAACTCGACCTCAAGGACAACGCCGCCGAGTCCAAGGACAAGGACGACGAGGAAGAAGAGGAAGAAAGCGACGACAGCGAAGACGAAGGCGATGGCGGTCCGGACCCGGAAGAAGCCGCTCGCCGCTTCGGCGCTGTTTCCGAGCAGCTGGAAAAAGCCAAGAAGGCGCTGAAGAAGCATGGCCGCGGCAGCAAGCAGGCCAGCGAAGAGCTGGTCGCCCTGGCCGAGCTGTTCATGCCGATCAAGCTGGTGCCCAAGCAGTTCGACGCCCTGGTCGCCCGCGTGCGTGACGCCCTGGACCAGGTTCGCCGCCAGGAACGCGCCATCATGCAGCTGTGCGTGCGTGATGCCCGCATGCCGCGCGCTGACTTCCTGCGCCAGTTCCCCGGCAACGAAACCAATGAGTCCTGGGTCGACAGCGTCCTCAAGAACAAGCCGAAATACGCCGAAGCGCTGGAGCGCGTGAAGGCCGACGTGCAGCGCAACCAGCAGAAGATGGCGGCGCTGGAAAGCGACGTCGACCTGAAGGTCGCCGAGATCAAGGACGTCAACCGCTCCATGTCGATCGGCGAGGCCAAGGCCCGTCGCGCGAAGAAGGAGATGGTCGAGGCGAACCTGCGCCTGGTGATCTCCATCGCCAAGAAGTACACCAACCGCGGCCTGCAGTTCCTCGACCTGATCCAGGAAGGCAACATCGGCCTGATGAAGGCGGTGGACAAGTTCGAATACCGCCGCGGCTACAAGTTCTCGACCTACGCCACCTGGTGGATTCGCCAGGCGATCACCCGCTCGATCGCCGACCAGGCGCGCACCATCCGTATCCCGGTGCACATGATCGAGACGATCAACAAGCTCAACCGTATCTCCCGCCAGATGCTGCAGGAGATGGGCCGCGAACCGACCCCGGAAGAGCTGGGCGAACGCATGGACATGCCGGAAGACAAGATCCGCAAGGTCCTGAAGATCGCCAAGGAACCGATCTCCATGGAAACGCCGATCGGTGACGACGAAGACTCGCACCTGGGCGACTTCATCGAGGACTCCACCATGCAGTCGCCGATCGAAGTGGCGACCAGCGAGAGCCTCAAGGAAGCCACCCGCGAAGTCCTCGCCGGCCTCACCGCACGGGAAGCCAAGGTGCTGCGCATGCGCTTCGGCATCGACATGAACACCGACCACACCCTCGAGGAAGTCGGCAAGCAGTTCGACGTGACCCGCGAGCGTATCCGCCAGATCGAAGCCAAGGCGCTGCGCAAGCTGCGCCACCCGTCGCGAAGCGAGCACCTGCGCTCCTTCCTCGACGAGTGATGAACAACCCCCGGCCAGTCCGGGGGTTTTCTTTTGCGCCTTCCGCACAGCCCGGTCCTCACCTCAGGGTATGAGATTGGCGCTTCCCCGAACGCATCGGTATAATCCGCCGACCCTCTGAGGGCCTATAGCTCAGTCGGTTAGAGCAGAGGACTCATAATCCTTTGGTCCACGGTTCGAGTCCGTGTGGGCCCACCACCTTCAAAGCCGCGCATTGCGCGGCTTTAAGCCTTATAAGGTTGTGGCATCTGGATCAGTCCTATGGTCCAAAGGTACAAAATCGGTACAGTGCTGGTACGCCAGCCTGCCTTTGGAGTCCTTTCAGATGGCCACAATCGTTAAAACCCCTGCCGGCACATGGAAGGCCGTAGTCCGAAAAACGGGCTGGCCGACCAACACCAAAACCTTCCGCACCAAGCGCGACGCCGAAGACTGGGCACGCCGCACCGAAGACGAGATGGTGCGTGGCGTATACATCCAGCGCAGCGGCTCCGAGCGCCTGACGCTGGAAAAGGCACTTGAGCGCTATCTGGCCGAGGTGACGCCGAGCAAGAAGCCAACCACGCGCAAAGCTGAAGCCACCAAAGCCAAGCAGCTGATCCAGCACCTGGGCAAATACTCCCTCGCCGCCCTCTCTGCCGAGGTCATCGCCAACTACCGCGACACCCGACTCGGCACCCTGAGCAAACGCGGCGCGCCCACCAGCAACAATACCGTGCGGCTTGAGCTGGCCCTCCTCAGCCACCTCTACACGGTGGCAATCCAAGAATGGGGCCTGGGGCTGACCTTCAATCCTGTACTGAATATCCGCAAGCCCAGCCCGGGTGACGGCCGCGACCGCAGACTCACCGCCGACGAGGAAAGACGCCTGCTCGCCGCTGTGAACAACCACAGCAACCCCATGCTGGCTTGGATCGTCCGCATCGCCCTGGAAACGGGCATGCGCTCCTCGGAGATCACGGGCCTACGCTGCCACCAGGTCGACCTGAAAAAGCGCGTGGTGCGCCTCGCAGACACCAAGAACGACAGCGCCCGAACTGTCCCCCTCACCAAACTGGCCACCGAAGCCTTTAAGGCCGCCCTGGATAACCCTGTGCGCCCCAAGGATTGCAACTTGGTGTTCTTTGGCGAACCGGGAAAGGACGAGAAACGTCGCCCCTATGCCTTCACCAAGACCTGGGGATTGCTGAAGAAGAAACTCGGCATGCCCGACCTGCGCTTCCACGATCTGCGTCATGAGGCTGTCAGCCGGCTGGTCGAGGGCGGCCTATCCGACCAGGAGGTATCGGCCATTAGCGGACATAAGTCGATGCAGATGCTCAAGCGCTACACCCACCTGCGGGCCGAGGACCTCGTCGGCAAGCTGGACAAGCTGAAACGCCAGCGCAAGGCGCCTTGACGGTGCCTTAAACGCACCACAAACTATACGCAGATAACGTACAGACAATGAAAGCACTATTTGTCGAACTACCGCCCTTTGAGCGCCATCGAGCGGACTACCTGGACGATGAGGCCTTTCGCAGCTTCCAGCGCCTGCTGATGAAGAAACCGGAAGCCGGCGACGTGATCCAGGGAACCGGCGGCCTACGAAAGATTCGCTTCGCCGACGAGCGACGACAGAAAGGCAAGCGCGGTGGCATCCGAGTCATCTACTACTGGTGGCTGGGTGGCGCGCAGTTCTGGCTGTTTACCCTGTATGGGAAGGACGTCCAGGACGACCTGAACGAGCAGCAGAAGAAATTACTCAAGCAGCTGCTGCAAGCAGAAATTGATGCGAGGACGACACCATGAAACGAGACATCTTTGCCGAGCTGGTCGAGGGCTTCGAGGCTTTGGAGGATGAACGCCAAGGCAAGGTGACTCTGCGCTCGCACAAAGTCCAATTACCCGAACTGTGCGAAGTCAGCTCCGAGGAGCTGGTGGAAATCCGCCAGAAGCTGAACATGTCACGCCCGGTTTTCGCCATGTACCTGCGCACCAACCCACGCACCTTGGAGAACTGGGAGCAAGGCCGGGCCAAGCCAAACGCCCAGGCGACTACGCTGATTCGTCTGGTGCAAAAGTATCCTGAAACTGTCGAGCACCTTGCAGCCCTTGGCTAACCTTCCAAAGCTACTCATCTACCAGCAGCTCTTCGAGCTTATTAGCCGCCTCCAAACCTCGTCGATCTAAATCAGCCCCGCCGATCCTGGCAAAACTACAGCAGCAGAACTGAACAGCACCCGCGACAACCGCCCATAATAATAAGAATAATAATATTATTCTTATTATTACCCTCTGAATCATACACTAAAAAGTCCAAGCAGACCTCACGCAGATAAAAAACCACAACCACCCCACCTCCCAGCCACTTATCAAAATTTAGCAGCTAAATTTTTGAAGCACGCCCATTAACTGCCCCAACACATCAAACAAATCGATAACCAGGCGCTGTCGGCCGCGCGCCCAGGCGCGCAAATCAGAAAAATTAGGACATATCGTCCTAACTTATCCCCCGGATCTTCATGAGGACAGCCATAGTTTAGATAAACCATTGATTAGCAATACAAAATCTAGATGACGTATTGATCTAATCAAAATTGCACTCAAAATAGTCTCACACACGCAAACCTTCGTGAGACAAACCATGACAACCGAAGAATTAATACTAAGCCGCTATAACGGCGCCCCACTGCTATCACTTGAGCAGCTCGCCGAGCTATTGCATCGCAGCAAGCAAGGACTACGAATCAGCTTATGCAGCAACAATGATCTTTCTCGCAAGATCCTCCCTTGCAGGGTAAAAATCGGGCGCCGCGTTTACTTTAAAACCGCAGAAGTAGCCAGGCTGATCGATACATTCGGGCAAAGCTAATGAGCATCAAAGCAATGAACTGGGCATGGGAGCAGCAGCTTCCACCTGTGCCGAAGTTGACGCTCCTGGCTCTTGCAGACAACGCCGACGATCACGGTTATTGCTGGCCCAAGATGCGGACAATTGCCACTAAGTGCTGCACTTCAGAACGCACCATCCAGAGAACCATAAAGTCTCTTCTGGGGACCGGCCTGCTGCACAAAGCAGCTCGATTCGATGGGTCAGGAAGGCAAGTATCCAATAGCTACACGCTCGCGCTTTCCTACCCCGACAAATTGTCACCCCCCTCCCAACAGCGAGGCGGCAACAACAGGGAGGGCGTCGCTAGCGTCACCCCGGGCACGACAGAGTTATGTCATGGGGGGAGTGACGCAGCTATGTCACCCCTAGAACCACCACATGAACCATCAAAAGAATCATCAACACCGGGCCTGGCAAAAATTACGCAGCTCAAGGCCGAAGAGCGCCTAAAGCTCGCACGATTGATCTCCGAAGTGCCCACGGACCAACAGGAAGCGATTACCGCGCTTCTGGTGGACGCGCTGACCAAGGGAGCAATCCAAACCTCCCCGTCACGCTGGCTGAAAGCCGTCATTCGCCGCAAAGGATATCAATCGACGGCGCAGGCGGTGCCGGAGCTATCAGAAGCGGCGTATGTCGAGCGCCTGATCCAAGGCGGTATCGCAGCGGAAGACGCTCTGCAAATTGCCAGGCAGACCTTCAGCCATCGGATCACAACAAAGCATGCAGCGACTAAAGCGGCCCCCATCCCTCAAGGGTCAATGAAAACGGGGTGGAAACATCGCGCTACTGCGGGCCTGGGCAAAGCAACCGAGAAAAACGCTGCTCATTGACACTTGAGGGACGGAGCATGAGCGAGATCGACATTCACCCAAGCACAGCCGAGAAGCCAGCTGGCCAGACACTCTCACAAAGAATTGCAGCCCGGATTCAGAGAAAACCTGATGCCAGCATTACATCTCGCAACCGCAGCACCTTTCTCAGCCTGAGAAGCGAAATCCAGCTGGCCTACACAGACGGCTGGTCGCTGTTGTCCATCTGGAAAACGCTGCACGATGAAGGGCGTGTTTCCTTCACATACCAAGCCTTCCGGCGATACGCACATCAGCTGCTCGACCTATCAGTGCCGGAAAACGGCAGTCAGCAGCAGAGCAGGAAAGCACCTGTGCCCCGGCCGCATCCCAAAGCTGCTGCAGGCGCCTCTGCGTTCAAGGCAAAGCCCGCCAAGGAGCCACTGCCATGAACAAAAAACCCCGCGCAGTCGTTCAAGTATCAACGGAACCGTTCAATTCCCGTTCTCCTGGCGTTAACCCATCGCTGAACGGCAGAGAGGCGATCCGTTGGCGACTACAGGCGGCCTTTAATCGGCATGAAATGCCGGGCAAGACAGGTGAAGTAGGCCCACCCGCAAGCGGATCGGCCTTCTTCACTTCCCCCACATTCGCGCTACGCGCTCAAGGGGGTGTCTTGCTCTGCGAGGCGCCAGCTACCGCTAGCAGAAACGAGAAGCCAAGAGCATGAAAAAAGTTCAAAGCGAAGCGACGAGAAAAAGCAGTCCCCCCATCAAGGTGTACTGCCTTCCAGACGAGAAGGCTCACATAGGGGCCGGCGCTAGGAATGCAGGAAAAACGGCGTCTTCCTATTTGCTCGCACTGGGGATGGGGTACGAGGTCGAAAGCGTCATTGACGCTTATTTGGTCGGGGAGCTGGTGAAGATAAATGCCGACCAGGGGCGCTTGGGGGGACTGCTGAAAATGTGGCTGACCAATGACGAGCGCTTCGCTGGCTTCGAGGAGGCACAGATGCGCCGAACCATTGGGGTGGTGCTGTCAAAAATCGAGGAAACGCAGCAGGCGTTATTGCAACTAGCCATGAAAGTGTATGGAGACGATGATGAAAATTTTAGCGGCTAAAAATCCTTGGCTTCTGGCCTGCATCGCCAGCTCGCTCATAAGCCTAAACGCCAATGCCGGTATCCCCGTCATCGACGGCGGCAATCTCACCCAGAACGTGCTGACTGCCATGGAAAGCGTGGCGCAGACACTGAAGCAGATCGAGCAGTACCAGACCCAGCTGCAGCAATACGAAAACATGCTGCAGAACACGGCGGCGCCCTCGGTCTACATCTGGGACCAGGCCAGCCAGACGATAGACAGGCTGCGTACTGCCATCGACACCCTGGACTACTACAAGCGCAGCCTGGGCAGCATCGACGGCTACCTCGGCAAGTTCCAGGACGTTGCCTACTACCGAGCCTCCCCTTGCTTCTCCAGCGCCGGCTGCAGCGAGGCCGAGTGGGCGGCGCTGGACGAGAATCGGCGCCTTGCCTCCGAGTCGCAGAAGAGGGCCAACGATGCGCTGTTTCGCGGCCTGGATCAGCAGCAGGCTGCGCTGCAACACGACGCCACTACGCTGCAGCAACTGCAACGCCAGGCACAAGGCGCTACCGGCCAGATGCAGGCCATCGGCTACGCCAACCAACTGGCCAGCCAGCAAGCCAATCAGCTACTTCAGATTCGCGGCCTGCTGGTCGCCCAGCAAAACGCCATTGCCACACGCATGCAGGCCGAGGCCGACCTGGAGGCCAAGCAGCAAGCCGCCCACGCCGCCTCGACCGAGGGGCGCATAGCGCCCACCCAGGCCCCCAAAAACTGGTTGGACATGAACCGCTAAGGAGAGCCCCATGAAAAAACTAACCCCGCTGATACTCACCCTTCTGGCGCTTGCCGGATGCGATGACCAGCCAAACACGCAAGCCATACCCGAAGTCAGCGATACCAACTGCACCCTGGAGGTGATCAACCAGATCAAGGACAGGACGGCCCGGGCAGAGTTTGCCGGCCAGTGCTCCAGACGCTCGGGCGCCATCCAGCCCACCGAGCAACCGAAGAACTGGCTCGAACTGAACAGTTCGCAGGAGTGACCGTATGAAAACGCTCAAGAACACCAGCCTGATCAGCTGCTGTCTGCTGCTAGCCCTCTACTCCGGTGGTGCCGCAGCCCAGCTCACCAATCAGGGCATGCTGGATCAGGTCATTACCGAGTTCAGCAGCCGTGCGTCCACCTGGCAGGCGGTCATCCTCAATGCCGCGTCCTGGTTGTTCTGGACGCTGGGCACCATATCTCTGGCCTGGACATTAGGCATGATGGCCCTGCGCAAGGCCGACCTAGCCGAGTTCTTTGCCGAGTTCTGCCGTTTCATTCTGTTCTTCGGCTTCTACCTGTGGCTACTCAGGAACGGGCCGGAGTTTGCGACCTCAATCATTCGGTCGCTGCAGAGGCTGGGCGAACAGGCATCCGGCATAACCTCGGTCACGCCATCCGGCATCGTGGATATTGGATTCATGCTGTGGAGGCAGACACTCGCCGCGCTTTCGGCCTGGAGTCCAGTAGATAGTCTGGTTGGTTTAGTGCTGAGCCTGATGATTCTGTTCATGTTGGCGCTCATCGCGATCAACATGCTCATCATGTTGGTGTCCGGCTGGTTGCTGATCTATGCCGGCATCTTCTTCCTGGGCTTCGGCGGCTCACGCTGGACTTCCGACATGGCCATCAATTACTACAAGACCGTCCTGGGTGTGGCCGTCCAACTGTTTGCCATGGTGCTTCTGGTTGGCATTGGTAGCGACCTGCTCACTAGTTTCTACGCCAAGATGACCAAAGGCACCCTCAATTTCGAGGAGCTGGGCGTCATGCTGATTTTCTGCCTCTGCCTGCTGCTCCTGACCAACAAGGTGCCCCCCATGCTCGCCAGCATCATCACAGGAAGCAGTACGGGTGCGGGGGGCATTGGCAACTTCGGGGCCGGCGCAGCGGTCGGCGCGGCTATGGGAGCAGCAGGCATGGCGTCTGCAGCCATGAGTATGGCAGGCGCCACTGCCATGGCCGGAGCGCAGAACATGGCCGGGGGCATTTCAGCCATCAAGGCAGCCGTTGAGAAGGCACAAAGCTCAATTGAGAGCAGCAGCATGCCTAACTTCAATGGCAGCATGCAGCAGAGCGAAGGTGGCATGCCTTCCGACTCCGAAAGCAGCAGCCCGCTTGCCGTCGCCATGGGCAATCCCGAACGCGGCTCACTACAACAAGCTGCCAGAGTCGCTGCACGCACCACCGCCGAACTCGCCAAAGGCGCAGGGGCAGTGATCGAGGAGAAAGCCGCCAAGCTTGGCAGCGACTTTATGGAGCGAGCCCAGCAGACTCTTGGCGGCCAGATGGCAGCAGCCATTCGGAGCCAGGAAGACGATCAATCCAACAGCATCGGACCCGGTGGTGGCACAGGCGATACCCCGGCCGATGAAATCGCCGCGTTCGTTAATCGCGGCAGCCGTGACGAGAAATTTTAGCCGCTAAAATCTAGGTAGCCCCGTACAGGGGCTACCGCTATGTCACTGGAACAGATTTCCAGCGAGAGAAGTCCAGCGCAGCAATCTCTGCCGCAATCTCCTCCTCAGTCGGCAGCTCTGCATCACCCAGGCCAAACCGCTTGTTTTCGCGAATCGCGTTGGCTACTGCAGTTTTCCCCAGGGCATAACGCTCCAAGACAGCTTCAAGCTCATCTCGACTCGGCATAGCGGCACCTCTCAGATCGTGGCCAAAATTTTAGCAGCTAAAGTGCCCTTCCCTTTTTAGCCGCTAAAATTCTCTTTGCTGCCCGGCAAAATGCCAAAAAGCTTACGCAGCCAGGATATTAGCCGCAGGCTCGTTAACGTCACGAGAGAGCCGGACAACTAGATAGAGGCCACAATGAACAACGCTGATTATGAACCAGCCTTTCTGGACGATGATGGCCCGAGCAAAGACCTGCTCACGTTTATTTCCACCACCAACGCGCGTGAGCTATTTGGCTTGAAAGAGGGCGAAACCGTACTGGATGCGATGGCTAGGTGCGGATTTCGGAGCATCGTGACCGGCTGTTTCGGTAGATCGTGACCGGTCATTTCGCTAACGCGTGACCGCTCATTTCGGTAGCAACGTGACCGATTTTCCGCCTGCTCCGAAACAGGCGGTCACGGCTTACCGAAATCGCCGGTCACGGCTTAGCGAAAGCCTTCTCCTTCGTTGCGCATGACCTGACGCGACCGTCACCCTCGCCCGATTTCGGGAGACGAGGGATGGCGGCGCCGCGAGTAGCCATGCGAAACATCAAAGAATGTCTGCGCCTCAAGCTCGAGGCCGGTTTATCCCACGAGAAGATCGCCCGCGCCTTGCAGCTGTCCAAGGGCGTGGTCAGCAAATACGTCACGGCGGCGCGCGTGGCCGGGCTGGACTGGCCGACGTTGGCGGCCATGGATGAGGCCGCGCTGGCAGCCGCCTTGTTTGCGCCGGTGCCGTCGGGAAGGACTCGCGGTGAGCGGGTGCTGCCGGACGTGCTGAGCATCCACCGCGAGCTGCGGCGCAAGGGCGTGACCTTGCAGCTGCTGTGGGAGGAGTATCTCGCCGCGCATGCGGGGCAGCCGACCTACCGCTACACCCAGTTCGTCGAGCACTACCGGCGTTACGCCCAGACGCTCAAACGTTCGATGCGCCAGCTGCACCGGGCGGGCGAGAAGCTGTTCATCGACTATGCCGGGCCGACGCTGCCGGTGGTCGATCCGGCCAGCGGCGAAGTCCGCCGGGCGCATATCTTCGTCGCGGCCTTGGGCGCCTCGAATTACACCTATGCCTGCGCGACGCCGGGCGAAACCCAGGTGGACTGGCTGACGTCGCTGAGTCAGGCGCTGACCTACTTCGGTGGCGTGCCGGAGATGGTGGTGCCGGACAATCCGCGCGCTCTAGTCGCGCTGCCGGATCGTTACGAACCGGGCCTGAACCGGGCGGCGCTGGAGTGCGCCCGCCATTACGACACCGTGATGCTGCCGGCGCGGCCACGCAAACCCCAGGACAAGGCCAAGGCCGAGGTGGCGGTGCAGGTGGTCGAGCGCTGGATCATGGCGCGGTTGCGCCATCGGCAGTTCTTCAGCCTGCATGCGCTCAACCAGGCCATCGCCGAACTGCTGGAGGATCTGAATCGACTCCCGTTCAAGCGCCTCGACGGCTGCCGGCGCGACTGGTTCGAGCGCCTGGATCGCCCGGCCTTGCGAGCGTTGCCGGCGCAGCCCTACGAGGTGGCCAGCTTCAAGCGCTGCAAGGTCAGCATCGATTACCACGTCGAGGTCAATGGCAGCTTCTACAGCGTGCCCTCGGCCCTGGCCCGGCAGAGCGTCGACGTGCGGCTGACGGCGCACACCCTGGAAGTGCTGCATGGCAACCGACGGGTGGCCAGCCATGTGCTGCTGGGCCGTCGCGGCGCCTACAGCACCCAGCGCGAACACATGCCCGCCGCGCACCAGGCCCATCGTGAGTGGACACCGCAACGCCTGCTCGACTGGGGCGAGCGAATCGGCCCCTGCACGCGCCAACTGATTGATCACCAGCTGACCCACAAACCGCACCCGGAGATGGGCTATCGCGCCTGTCTCGGCTTGCTCTCGCTGGCCCGCCGCTACGGCAATGCACGGCTGGAAGCCGCCGCCGAGCGGGCCGTCCAACTGCGCGCCTTCACCGGGCGCAGCGTGCGCAACCTGCTCCAGCAAGGCCTGGATCGGCAGCCGCTGCCCAAGCGCGCGGCCGAAACGGCCTTGCCCGAGCACCACGAAAACGTCCGTGGTGCTGACTACTACCAACCCCCGCAACAGGAGCTGTTCGATGATGCCGCAACACACTCTCAATCAACTGCACCAGCTACGCCTGGACGGCATGGCCCGCGCGCTGGAAGAGCAATGGACGCTGCCAGCCAGCCACAGCCTGGGCTTCGATGAACGCCTCGGCCTGCTGCTCGACCGCGAACTGGCCTGGCGTGACAACCAGCGCCTGGTGCGACTGCGCAAGAAGGCCAAGCTCAAGTACGCCAACGCCTGCCTGGAAGATCTCGACCGCCGCCCCGGCCGCGCCCTGGACGAGCGCCTGATCGCCAGCCTGGCCAGCGGCGACTGGATCCGCCAGCAGCACAACCTGCTGCTGACCGGGCCGACCGGTGCCGGCAAGACCTGGCTGGCCTGCGCTCTGGGCAACCAGGCCTGCCGCCAGGGCTACAACACCCTGTATCTGCGCACCCCGCGCCTGCTGGAGCAACTGCGTATCGCCCACGGCGACGGCAGCTTCGGCCGCACCCTGCAACAGCTGGCCAAGGTCGACGTCCTGGCGCTGGACGACTGGGCGCTGGCCCCGCTGGAGGAAGGGGCTCGGCATGACCTGCTGGAGGTGATCGACGACCGCGCCGGCAACCGCTCCACCATCCTGACCAGTCAACTGCCCCTCGAACACTGGCATGGCTGGATCAACGACCCGACCCTGGCCGACGCCATACTCGACCGCCTGGTGCACAACGCCTACCGGCTGACGATGAAGGGTGAGTCACTGCGCCGGAAAAAAGCCGAGGAACAAACCGCATCGTGACCGATGCGATTACAATCCAGAACCCGCGCAACCGGGGTGGAAGCACCGGTCACGTATTAGCGAAACGCTCGGTCATGTTCACCGAAATCCGCAGCTAGGAACACATCAGCCAAGGCAGCCAGCAATGCTGCTGTTAATACACAGAAGCCAATTTGCCAAACATCGGATCAGCTCAAAGGCGGCCCGATGTAACTCCCTGAAAGCCTCGCCCGGTCAAAACTGAACACGTGTGCATGGGGGCTTTCACCGCATCGCCCAACAAGAGGCATCAGATGATCCGGCCTGCCCTCTGCCAGTAAAACCCGGCCACCACAGAATGGGCATTCACTGGAAAAGCGCACGAACCTTGTCCAAGGCCTCTTCGCCTCGTCGCGATACATTTCGAGCTCAGCAGAATCTTCCTTGAACGCAAGCAAAACTGCCGGCGCCTTCACCACTCGATTTTCCACCAGCTCAACCCACGGCTGATGAAGCCCGCGCCATATGCACCAAGCCAGGAAGCTCACCAAAAAACTACTGGCGAGCTGACGGAGCGTGAGGGCCTGGTCAAGCGCAGAAAGGCTCCATATTGATGCCAAGACCCACAGCAGCAGTGCCCCCATGCCCAGCAGCACAGTGATAAACATCATCAAGCCACGCCAGCTTCGGTTTTCAAGAACACCCTTGCGGAAAATAAGCCGCAAACACAATGCCGGCTGAACTTCGCCATTCTCCGTACGGGTGTAGATGATCTGACTATGCGGTTGCCCTTTCGACTCCCCGTCACCAGTGGATTCGAACGGTTGTGTTGCGAGCCAGAAAATTCGCTGGTTACCTGCGCCCCCCTTCTTTTCACTGCTGGCGATTACGGGCAGATGCTTTAAACCCATTTGCTCCGCACGCTGCCGAATCGAATTCATCCGCGCGTCCAGAAATATTTCTAGCGCATCGCTTGCCAGCCAACGCGCCGGATCACGCCCCGCTGTTCTAGCTTTTGGATCGCATATTGCTAACAAGGTCGCACGATCAAAGGTCTGCGGGTCCTGATTGCCTTTTTCCAATGCGTTAATACTGGCGTCCAGCAATATCCGGATCACCTTATAGGGCTTTAACTCAGGGGCTGGCGACTGCCGCAGCTCTTCATCCAGACAACGCATTACTTCCAGCACAACTCCTCCCAAAGCCCCGAAAACAAAGGGGCCCAAGCACTTCCATGAACCCTCCCGAACCCTTCACGTAGGGTTCGGGGGAGGTTTCAACCTGCCCGAATCATGACTCTTGAAGCCGTCTTCACACCAGAGGCTTACCCCATGAGCATGTTCGTTGCACTCGATCCAAACGGCCAGCTGATCACCATTGAAAACGCCATACGTGGTCTTGCGTGCAATTGCACCTGCGCATGCTGCGGTGAGCCGGTAGTCGCTCGCAAAGGCCTAATCCGTGAGCATCACTTCTCTCACCACTCGAACAAAGAAAGCTGCTTCATCCAGCGCGAAAGCCTGCTGCACCTGTACGCCAAACAAGTCATCCGCAACAAGCTCGGTCTGCAACTGCCCCCAATGCCTGGCACTTGCTCAGAGAGCGAAGACCAAACCAGCTGGTGGGATTTCGAAGGGGTGGATGAAGAAGTCCCACAACCAGGATTCCAACCTGACCTGGTCGCCCACCTGAGAGATGGCAGCCAGCTATTCATCGAAATCGCAGTCACCTCGTTTATTGACGAGGAAAAGCTGGAGCGGATCAAAACCGTCGGCATTAATACCGTCGAAATTGACCTCAGCGAACTGCTGTTCAACAAGCAGCCTGTACCCTCGGAAGAGGTCGCAGCCCATATCCTGAAGCAGACGCATAACAAATCGTGGATCTATCCAGAACCACCACGACAGCCATTGCCATACGCAATGGATTGGCAATCCATTCTGGCAAAGCCGCTTGTGGCTAAGCCTCAAGCGAAATGCCTTGAGCATCGATTCACGATTATGGGTATGTGGGTGTCTGCCCGGGAACTGCCTACAGGCTCAATTGCCGTGCGCTCCTGGTCATTCAACCCGCAGATCACCGAACTGCTTAAATCCTGGCGTAACGAGCTGGGCGGTGAATACAACCCCAAATTCAAGAACTGGATCTACTACCCGCGAAGTCGCGAAGAAGTGCTGAATCGCCTCAAGCAGTTGGATGAAGCTCCCTGAGTAAAAAGGCATCGCAAAATGCGTTCAACTACGCAGCTTTGCGATGCCATACCCCTGACCTGACCTCTCCGTTAGAATCCAAGCCTTTCTCGCAGTCGGAGCAATGCCGTGATGGAACACCTGGACACCTTCCTGGCCCGCTGGCAAAAGGCTGGAGGTACTGAGCGCGCCAACTACCAGTTGTTCCTCACCGAACTGTGCAGTCTGCTGGGCTTGCCACTGCCGGAGCCGGCCGGCGACGACACTCGAGACAACGCCTACGTATTCGAGCGCCGCGTAGTCATCAACCAGCCAGACGGCAGCAGCAACAACGGCTTCATCGACCTCTACAAGCGCAGCAGCTTTGTGCTGGAGGCCAAGCAAACCGGCAAGCCCCTGGACAGCTCCGGCTGGGACAAGGCCATGCTCAAGGCCCACAACCAGGCCGACCAGTACGCCCGGGCTCTGCCTGCCGAGGAAGGCCGTCCGCCGTTCATCCTCGTAGTGGACGTGGGCCGCAACATCGAGCTGTACGCCGAATTCAGCCGCTCCGGCGCCACTTACACGCCCTACCCGGATGCCCGCAACCACCGCATCCGCCTGGAAGACCTGCGCAAGGAAGATGTTCGCGAACGCTTGCGCGCCGTCTGGCTTGATCCGCTCTCGCTCGACCCTTCGCGCCGCTCGGCCCGCGTCACCCGCGAAATCGCCGATCAACTGGCCAAACTGGCCAAGTCGCTAGAAGCCGATGGTCATCCGCCACAACTGGTCGCCAGCTTCCTGATGCGCGCCCTGTTCACCATGTTCGCCGAGGACGTGGGCCTGCTCCCCGAGCGCGGCTTTACCGAGCTGCTACAACGCCTGAAGAACAAGCCGGACACCTTCGCGCCGATGCTCGAAAACCTCTGGCAAACCATGAACAGCGGCGGCTTCTCGCCGATCCTGGAAAGCACCCTGCTCAAGTTCAACGGCGGCCTGTTCGCCGAAGCCCAGGCTATAGCTCTCGACCGCGACCAGATGGAGCTGCTGCTCAAGGCCTCCGAGGCCGATTGGCGCTATGTCGAACCGGCGATCTTCGGCACCCTGCTGGAACGCGCGCTCAACCCCCGCGAGCGACACAAGCTCGGCGCCCACTACACGCCCCGCGCTTATGTCGAGCGCCTGGTACTGCCCACCGTCATCGAGCCGCTGCGCGCCGAGTGGAAGGAAGTGCAGGTTGCCGCGCTCACCTATGAAGGCCAGGGCAAGCACAAGGAAGCCGTCGCCGAGATCCGCGCCTTCCACCGCCATCTGTGCGACGTGCGCGTACTCGATCCAGCCTGCGGCAGTGGCAACTTCCTTTACGTCACCCTGGAGCACATGAAGCGCCTCGAAGGCGAAGTGCTCAACCTGCTGCACGACTTGGGCGAATCCCAGGGTCTGCTGGAACTGGAAGGCGTCACCGTGGACCCGCACCAGTTCCTCGGCCTGGAAATCAACCCGCGCGCCGCCCGCATCGCCGAAATGGTGCTGTGGATCGGCTACCTGCAATGGCACTTTCGCACCCACGGCAAGGTCAACCCGCCCGAGCCGGTACTGCGCGACTTCCACAATATCGAACACCGCGATGCACTGATTGCCTACGACGCCGTCGAGCTGCTGCGTGACGAAGCCGGCAAGCCCATCACTCGCTGGGATGGCATTACCACCAAAACCAGCCCGATTACCGGCGAACAGGTGCCGGATGAATCGGCGCAAGTAGAACAATACATCTACCGCAACCCGCAAAAGGCCGAGTGGCCACAGACAGACTATATCGTCGGGAACCCTCCGTTTATTGGTGCATCGACAATGCGTCGCGCCCTAGGTGATGGCTATGTCGATGCTGTGCGTAGCACCTGGCCTGAGGTTCCGGAGTCGGCAGACTTCGTCATGCACTGGTGGTATATCGCAGCCGAAGCGGTGCGCGCTGGCAATGCAAAGCGCTTTGGATTTATCACTACCAACAGTATCAAGCAGACCTTCAACCGCCGCGTGATCGAAGCCCAGCTCGGCGCGAAGAATCCGCTAGCGCTGACTTTTGCCATTCCCGACCATCCGTGGGTGGACGCAGCGGACGGTGCGGCGGTGCGCATTGCAATGACCGTCGGCGCGAACGAGGCCGAAGAGGGCCGTTTGCTGACCTCAATCGATGAGCGTGAAACCGACAGTGATGAGCGCCATGTCACATTGGCGGAAAAGCGTGGCGTCCTACACGCGGACTTGCGCACAGGAGCTAACGTGGCCGCCGCCGCGACGCTTGAAGCCAATCGAGGTGTCAGTGTGAGAGGTTTGGTGCTGATGGGGGCCGGATTCGTTGTTGACGAGCATCAGGCAGAAAAGCTCGGCCTGGGTCATGCCGCCGGGGCCGAGAAGGTCATTCGCCCCTACAGAAATGGCAAGGACATCACGGATAAACCACGCGGAGTATTTGTACTCGATGCATATGGCCTATCACGGGATCAACTTCGGGAGCTTCATCCCGCCGTGTATCAATGGCTGTTTGAGCGCGTAAAACCAGAGCGTGACCTGAACCCTCGCCCGGGTCGCCGTGAGAACTGGTGGTTGTTCGGAGAACCCAATCCACGCTTGCGCGAGAGTCTCACTGGATTGTCACGGTTTATTGTGACTTCCATGACTGCAAAACATCGAGTTTTTCAATTTCTCGAGGAGGGAATTCTTCCTGATCAAGGGCTGGTCTCCATTGCCCTGCAGGGTGCGAAATCTCTAGGTGTTCTGTCGTCCCGCGTGCATGCCTTGTGGGCACAGGCTACGGGCGGCCGCCTCGGAGTCGGCAACGATCCTCGCTACAATAACTCGCGCTGCTTCGAAACATTCCCCTTCCCCGATACTAATCCAGAACAACAGGCACAGATCCGCGATCTAGCCGAACGCCTGGACGCCCACCGCAAACGCCAGCAAGGACAGCACCCCGAGCTGACCCTAACCGGCATGTACAACGTGCTGGAAAAGCTGCGCGCCGGCGAACCGCTGAGTGCCAAAGACAAGACCATCCACGAACAAGGTCTGGTATCCCTGCTGCGCGAGCTGCATGACGAACTGGATCGCGCGGTCTTCACTGCCTATGGTTGGGATGATCTGGCCGAGCAGCTGGCGGGCAAGCCCGGCGCGACCACGCCGCTGCCGGACAAACCAGAAGCGCAGGCCGAAGCCGAAGAAGAATTGCTCTGCCGCCTGGTGGCGCTCAACAGCGAGCGTGCCGCCGAGGAAGCCCGTGGCCATATCCGCTGGCTGCGCCCCGAGTACCAGAACCCGAGCGCCGCCGTCGCGCCGGAGCAACGCGAAGCCGAGCTGGACGACACAACGGATTTCGAATCCGCCCCTGCCGCCGCAGCCGTCACCGGCAAGCTCACCTGGCCCAAGCAAATGCGCGAACAGGTCGCTGCCGTGCGCCACGCACTCAGCCAAAGCCCACTGCCCGCCGACGCCCTCGCCGCCCAGTTCAAACGCTCGCCCAAGGTCGCCGTTCAGGCCGTACTGGATGCCCTGGAAGAGCTAGGCATGGTGCAGCAAGACGCAGACCAGTATCGTCTGGCCAGCTGATGCATAAGGGAGCGGGCAATGGCCGAGGGTAATTACATAGAAGCGGTGGAGATCATCCGGCGGCTGGAGGGCGGCATGACACGTCCTTTCCTATGCCGAGCCAGCAACGGCAAACACTATGTGGCCAAGGGCTTGGAGCTACCGCCCGCAGAACGTATTGCCGAGCTGCTTTGCGCCCGCCTGGCCGCTGACTTTGGCTTACCAATCCCAGAGCACGGCTATATCTATATTGACCCCGCCCTGCTGCGCTACAACCCAGAAGCACGCAGCGACCTGGGGCCTGGCGACAGCTTCGCCCTGGCCTATGTCGCAGACGCTGCAGATCTGCTCTATTCGCAAGCACTGCAGGTTCCTATCGACCTGCAAAAAGCCGTTTTCACCTTTGATTACTGGGTTGGTAACGGTGATCGTCAGTTAGGGCCGCTGGGCGGCCGCCCCAATCTGCTGATGTGCAGCACAGACAATCAGCTGCAGCTGATCGACCACAACCAGGCGTTTCACTGGCCGCAGGATGCCCAAGAGTTTGCTGAAAGCCATGTGTTTGGCCCAAGCAATCGTGCATGGCGCCTGGATCTGGTCGACAAAGTTGAATACAGCCAGCGGATGCACGACACTGCCGAACGCTTTCGTGACCTATGCTCAGACATACCCGATGAATGGTGTGAATCTATCGGCAAACAGGGACTCGACATTCTGCTCGAAGAAATCGAAAGTAACCTGATGCGCTGCAATTCGGACGAGTTCTGGAGCGTCCTGCAATGAAATACGCCTGTCTTTACAGCATCGTGCGCTTCGCGCCTTTTGCCGAAACCGAAGAATTTGCCAATGTCGGCATCGTTCTCTCGGCCCCGGCTATCGGGCGCATGGAGTACAGGCTCGCCCGTAAAAACCTAAAACGGGTCAATCATTTCTTCGAGTGCAACAATCTGTTCGCCAAGGCCATGGAAATAGCCCAGAACGAGCTGGATGCTGTGCGAGCGATGACGGCAGAAGCACAAGAGAGCCAAATCGTTAACCACTTCCGCTTCCTGACCGAGCCCAAGGAGTCGCTGATTCGCTTCAGCCCCATGCGCTCGATTCTGGTGGAAAACTTTGACGCGACCCTTGATGAGCTGTTTGGCCGCTATATCGACCGCCAAGGCATGGCACGTGATCGTCGCGAGGAAGTCATGGTGCGTGAAATTCGCACCCTGTTCACGGAAGCTTCTATCCGTAGCTTCCGCGATGACACCCTGACCGGTGATCTCACCAAGCTGCATCTACCTCTGGTTCACCGCAATGAAGTCGTTGCCGCCATCAAGCCTTTAGCTTTTGACCAGGCGGAACCAAGCGCAATCCTCGACCACTGCGATCAGTGGCTGATGAAGTTCGTGCGTGCAGAGCGGGAAGGGGTTATTCAGCTGAAAAACGTGCTCATACCTGTTGCTGCCCCGGCAGAGAACGATTCGCCCCGCCACCGCAAAGCGGTGCAGATAGCCAAGGACAGCATCCAGGAACGCGGCCTGCAGCTGGTCGACTATCAGGCCACCCAGAAAATCGCTGCCTTCGCGCAGAGCTACGTTCAATAGCCTCAAGCAGCTTTCCTGCTTAGCACAAGGCCCGGTAAGTCCGGGGCCTTGTGCTTTTGTTCTTGCGTTACACCAGCGAGCTATACATCGATGATCAAATCCGGGCGAAAGCCAGTCTCTTCACCCGGATACCCCCTTGGGTTGCAGACCACACGCGTACCTGCCACGTCATAGTCGACGGCAGTGTGTGAATGTCCATGAACCCACAGCGCCATCTGCTCGGCCCCCATAAGGCCTTCCCAGCGGTTGGCATACGCAGCATCCATATGCGTGCCGGCATGTGGGTTGCCCTGGAGAGAGCGCAGCGTCGGCGCATGATGAGTGATCACCACTGTTGGCCCGTCAAACGGTTCCGATAACTTCATGCGCAGCCAGTCTTTCGTCTGCACTGACTGGGCAACCAAATCAGCGGGCCGAATGCGCCTGTAGCTTTCAGTTCGAATCTGCCGGAAGTCGTTCAGCGCATTCTGGGCACTCATGCACGCCATAGGTGGGTTTCCAGTAGCGGAGAAATCCGTCCACATGGTTGCCCCCAGAAACCGCACCCCGGCCAGGATCACTTCATCCCGATCCAACACCCGAACGCGGCCATCCTGCGCCGCCCTTAGTTTCTGCAGGGTGTGCGTCAGGTGCCCGCCGTAAAACTCGTGATTACCTGGAACGTACAGCACCGGCCCAGAGAAGGATTTCTTGGCCCACTCAACAGCGCGTGCTTTGACATCGATGTCGCCCGCCAGAATCACCACATCACATTCCAGAGGCTTCGGCTCAAAGGGGCTGAATTCGTTGTGCAGGTCGGACAGCAGGTGGATACGCATCGTCATTTCTCAGTGGTTTAGCCAGGCCGAGCGGCGAGCCCTACCAGGTGCATAACCACATATACCGGCCCGCAAGCTGGCGAACAATCAGCAGCTATCGCCCGATCTAGAGGCCTCATTGAATACTTTCGTTCATTTACGCTTACTTTCGGTAATATCCGATTAACTGAGAATTGCTGAAGGTTAAGAAATGGACTTCACCCCTATAGTCGCCCAGGTCTGGGGCACGCTCGGTTGGGTTATCCCACTGATGCTGCTGATCGGCCTGCTCAAGTCCCCCTGGGCCAAGGGCCATATTGGCGAACTCCTGGTACGGCTGTTTGCCCATTGGCAGCTGGATAAACTGACCTACCGCCGCCTACACAACGTCACGCTGGGCACGCCAGACGGCACCACGCAGATCGACCACGTATTCCTCTCGCCCTACGGCATCTTCGTGCTGGAAACGAAGAACATGAGCGGCTGGATCTTTGGCAGCGAGAAGCAGGCGCAGTGGACGCAGAAGCTCTACAAACGCACCTTCAAGTTCCAGAACCCGCTGCGGCAGAACTACAAGCACCTCAAAGCCCTGGAAGCCACCCTTGGCGTAAACCCTGAGCACCTGCAATCGGTCATCACCTTCGTTGGCGGCAGCACCTTTAAAACCGAGGTGCCGGCCAACGTGACCCAGGGCATCGGCTTTGTCCGCTATATCAAGTCATTCCAGCAGCCGGTATTCAGCAAGGCTGAAGTCGACGCCATGCTGCATGCCCTGCAAACCGGCCGCCGCGCGCCGACCCTCGCCACCCACCGCGAGCACGTGCAAAACCTCAAGCGTCGTAGCGATCCGACAGCCGAACGGCAATGCCCGAAATGCGGTAGTGCGCTGCTGATTCGCACCGTGAAATCAGGGGCGAAAGCGGGGCAGCAGTTTTGGGGATGCTCGGGGTTTCCCAAGTGCAGAACCATGCAGAGCCTGTAACACGCGGCCAAATCATCCTCCCTGCGCCTGGAGTCGCAATGTCCGTCCCAACCTACGACCAGTTCATTGAACCGATCCTGCGCTACCTGGCCGCAACGCCCGAAGGCGCGGCAGCACGTGATGCCCATGAAGCCGCTGCGGATGCGCTGAATCTTTCGGAAGCACAGCGCCAAGAGCTAATTGCCAGCGGCCAGGCCACCTACAAAAACCGTGCAGGCTGGGCCCATGACCGTCTAAAGCGCGCCGGTCTGTCCAGCAGCGCCAAGCGTGGGTATTGGAAGCTAACTGACGCAGGCATTACCTATGCCGCCCAGCACCCCGGCCCCCTGGCTCCGGAGAAGGTCGAACAGCTCGCCATCGGCTTTATGGACGTGAAACTCAAGAGTCCGGCCGACGCTATCCCGCTCGATGCACAAGAGCAGCCTGCGCTGGCGCTTAGCTCAGCCACTGTTAGCCCTGACGACCGGCTGGAGCAGGCTCTACGCGAGCTACGCGAGGCAACGGCTGCAGACCTGTTGGACAACCTTCTGCAAGTCAGTCCCAACCGCTTTGAGGTCATCGTGCTGGACGTGCTGCATAGCCTTGGCTATGGCGCTAGCCGTAACGATCTGCAGCGCGTCGGCGGCAGCGGCGATGGCGGTATCGACGGGGTGATCTCTCTCGACAAGCTCGGCCTAGAAAAGGTCTACATTCAGGCCAAGCGCTGGCAAGGCACGGTTGGGCGGCCAGAACTGCAAGCCTTCTATGGCGCTCTCGCCGGACAGAAAGCCAAGCGTGGTGTGTTTATTACCACCTCCGGTTTTACAGCACAGGCAATCGATTTTTCCCGTTCCGTAGAAGGCATGGTTCTTATTGATGGCAGTCGACTGGTCAACTTGATGATGGATCACGAGGTTGGGGTCACTTCGCGCCTGCTAAAGCTGCCAAAGCTGGATAGCGATTACTTCGATGAAGAATGACCTCAACCCCCCTATCCATCATTTCTATTTAGCGATAGACGGTTAGGAAATGGATCTACATACGTTGAAGGCCCGCCTACAAGCCCACTTAAGTGATGGACTTGTCACTATTGTGGGGTCAGGGCTCTCTTGTGCAGAAGGCCTGCCTGGCATGGGTGAGCTTGCTGACCACCTGCTTGAAAAAGTTGGTAATGCATTGACCGGCGCTGACGCTGCTGCGTGGAAGGCCGCCTCGGAGCTTATAAAAACCAAAGGCTTGGAGGCAGCGTTATTAGCTGCCCCACCCACACCACAGCTTGAAGCATCGATATCGGCCGAAACAGGCCAACTTATATCAGAACGGGAACGCACAGTTGTTTCTGAGCTATTTGCAGGAGCTCGAACGCTAAGGCTGACACGACTGTTGGGGCACTTAATCAAACCAACAGCAGGTATGGTAATAGTAACGACAAATTATGATCGCCTTGTCGAGATAGCCGCAGAGGAAGCGGGTATTGGCGCAGACACAATGTTTGTCGGCCGCTTTGCAGGGCAGCTAAATGAACGCGAGAGCCGAATGAGTTTCTGTCGCGAAGCAACAGTCAAACCCCGCACAAAAATA
Source organism: Pseudomonas jinjuensis (assembly GCF_900103845.1). Classification (GTDB taxonomy): domain Bacteria; phylum Pseudomonadota; class Gammaproteobacteria; order Pseudomonadales; family Pseudomonadaceae; genus Pseudomonas; species Pseudomonas jinjuensis. Next base: position 178,907 of record NZ_FNIJ01000010.1, on the reverse strand, counting down.
GTTTCACTTCAGTACCGGTCACGAGCACTAATCTGTAAGCCGCATGGAAGTCTTGATTGGTATGTTCGAGCTGGCCGCCCCGTCTTTTATGCGGGTGACCTACCAGACGCTACTCGATTAATTATTACACCTGGCCAAAATAAATTCAGAAACGGCTATGAAAGCCCATTCGACCTTCATCGCACACGGGCCAATGATGCAATTGATCGTGCTAGCCGGTACTTGATTCTCGGCTACGGCTTCAATGATGACCATCTTGAAACACACCTGACGCCCGGTATTAAAAGTGGCAAGCCCACATTGATGCTAACCCGATCTTTGTCGCACACAGCAAGACACCTTGCACTCTCGTGCCCCAATGTAATCGCACTCGAACACTCAGCGCTGGATGGAATCGAAGGCACAACTGCCATTGTTGAAACAAAGGAGTTCTTCTTTCCGAAAACCGGAATGTGGGACGTAGGTTTATTTGTAACGGAGGTTCTGGAGCCATGACAGCTAATCTCGCCGCGCTGCAATTTGCTGATACTGATTTGCTGGGTCGAGTTTCTTCTGTCGATACAAGCAGGGTAGCTATCGACGTTTCGAACTCAGCACTGCTAACACGAATTGGCATCGGGAATCTCATCGCCATTAAAGGCAGCACTGAACGTGAATATCTTATAGCAATCGTCGAACGTGTTACACGAACACTGAGCGATGACCTTCCTGACGAAATCCCTCTTGAGGGCGAAGAGCTATCTCTAACGGCCTTACCAACAGACACGGTTCGGGGGGCACTGATTGGAACCTTTCGAACTGTAGATGGAGTCAAGAGCAACACATTTAAACGGGGAGCCGACAGCTTTCCGCAGATTGACCGAGAGTGCTATGTAATTGAAGGTGCGAACCTTCAACGATTCATGGGCATTCTTGGTGCGGACTACCCTGAGAACGAACGCCTGAAATTGGGTGTATTTGTCGCTGACCGTACAGCTGAGGCTATTGTTAACGGCGACAAATTTTTTCAGCGACATGCGGCAATTCTGGGAAGTACAGGCTCCGGTAAAAGCTATGCAGTAGCTCTTATTTTGGAGCGCGCAGCTCAGCTCAAGTACCCGAATATTATTATTTTTGATATGCATGGGGAATATGCCCCACTCGCTGATGTAGCCAATGGAGGTTACGCGACGCGCCTGCGCATCGCCGGGCCTGGTGATTTGGCGATCCCAAGTGACGATGCGTTATTTCTCCCCTACTGGTTGCTAAATCGCGACGAGATGTTGTCGATGATTCTCGATCGCAGCGACCAGAACGCACCAAATCAGGCGTCAAGATTCACCTCTCATGTTCGCGCCCTTAAACAAAAAACCCTTGAAGCGGAGGGGCAGGTAGATGTGGCGAAGACGTTCACCGTTGACTCACCAATTCCCTATGCAATCGAGGATCTCCTTGCGGCCCTAAATATAGATAACACTACTAAGGGGGTGGGCAAAACTGGCCCAGTCAAAGGTGAGTGGGAGGACAAGCTGACACGCTTCATCTCAAGAATGGAAGCCAAGCTAGAGGACCGCCGCTACGGATTCATGTTCTCACCGCCTACTGAAGCGAATGCTTATGAATGGTTAGCAACCCAGATCGCGCGACTTCTTGGCTCCACTGGTGGACATGGCATCAAGATCATCGATTTTTCAGAAGTACCCTCTGATGTGTTGCCAGTGGTTACTGGGACGCTTGCACGACTGCTGTATGACGTGCAGTTCTGGATGACCGCAGAGAAGCGCACCCCCGTTACCTTGCTCTGCGACGAAGCCCACCTTTACTTACCCGTCCGCGACGATGCTGACGCAGTTCAAAGGCAGGCGCTAGGAGCCTTCGAGAGAATTGCCAAAGAAGGAAGGAAGTACGGATTTTCACTACTTGTAGTCAGCCAGCGTCCATCAGATGTCAGCCGAACGATTTTGAGTCAATGCAACAATTTTCTATCTCTACGACTCACAAACGATATGGATCAAGGTGTCATCAAACGACTAATGCCTGACTCTTTAGCAGGATTAACCAGCGTCCTCCCGCTACTGGATACAGGCGAGGCTTTAATGCTTGGTGACGCAGTGCTTTTGCCATCGCGTATCAAGTTAGACCTTCCAACCGTCAGACCAGACAGCGCGACTCGGGACTTCTGGAAAGACTGGGGGTCTCAAGAACCTGATCTAGCAGCGCTATCTAAAGCTGTAGAATCACTAAGGCGCCAAACTAGAAACTCAGGAGCTTGAGCCACCATATAATTTATTTGCTGCACAAGGAGAGAAGCATGGGGATACTTGATTTCCGGGAAATCGCCTCGCCCAACCGAAATCACACAAAGACCTCAAACAACAAGGTCGGCAAATCAAATTCGGTAGACGACTTTGAGCTATTCGCTCAGGAGTTTTTCTTGACTGTGAAGAAAATGTCCATTTTTAAATCAGTCTCCAATGGCCCTGACGATGGAATTGATCTTGGTGTCGAAAGCGCCTCAGATGGAACACGATGGCTCGTTAGCTGCAAGCACTATGCTCACTCTGACCAACCAGTTAGTAGGGAGGAGAGCATTATCGAGAGAGTAAGAGATTGGGATTGCGATGGCTTCATTGCCTTCTATACAACTGTCCCAAGCACTACGGTTGACAGCCGCCTATCTGGAGCTGAGAAGCATAAAATAAAAGTAATCCGATACACGAAAGAAGCGATAGAGCACGAACTACTCAACTCAGCAGAGGGGACGGCAATAGCTGCACGCTACTTTCCAATATCAATGACAAACCACTATGGAACAATTATAAAAACCATTCAACACATATCCCCAGATGACGTATTGCTCGAAGGAAATGTAGTCAAGTATGGAAACCACGCCTATCCATTGCAAAACCTATCACCATCGACAATACAAGAAGCCAAAGCAAGGATTGCAAACTACGAAAACCTTATAAAGACGTCAATTCAGCAAAAACCCTATTTTGAAAGAGCCTGTCGAGATGCCGCCGAACTCTATCCAAAGTATTTCATAGAGAGAACATCCGCATCAGGAAAATCCATTTACACCCCAAAATGGAATACTTTAAGGCTTAGCCTTGAGAGAAAATCAACCATATACTTCATAAATGCAGCCTGGTCATTTTGGGATGACAGCAAAGCAAATAAATCCCTCGCAGAAACCATGGCACTTCGCAACACACACCCTCACCCACCAAACACAAAAGAGCTGAAAAACCTAAAGAAAAGTGAAGAGTTTATAAATGAGCTAAACTCTCAGAAATCAAGAAATCTATTGACGCCATATATATTATGCAAGATTCTCCCAGAAAACATGCGAGATATAATTGGCAGGCTCTTTCTGTACGGATAACTCCACACCAAATACTTTTCAGAGTCGCCTATACCCCCACAAATGCGACTCGCCTTCATCGTTGCAGAGGTTATCGAACCAACCTCCTAGAAAAAATGAGCATCAAAAGCTGGGTAGTCCGATGAAAACCCAAGAAATTGGGCTTTTTGCGGTACAAAAAACGGTACACTGCCGGTACAGTGCCCAGCTTTTACAGATTTCGCTCAATTACGCTTAACCCGCTCTACGACGCTACTTTCAGCTAATTGTACCTGCGCTAAGCTACGCACGATTTCACTGGGCTTGCAGCGTTTCTGGGCAACTCATAATCCTTTGGTCCACGGTTCGAGTCCGTGTGGGCCCACCAAATCGAAAGCCGCGCATCGCGCGGCTTTCGTCTTTCTGGACGTCAAGCCAGCGGCCCAATGGAAGCGCCTTTGTGTTCACAAAGCGTCCACAACGCCCCAGCGATTGCTACCGGAGCCCCGCTCCTGCAGAACTGCGATGATCCGATCGGGGTGAGCATGTTCATGTAACGGAAGCGCTCACGGAAACACTGCGCCGCAAAAAACAGAACATTTCTGAAGTACGGATACCTCAGGTAAAAGCAAAACCGAAACCAGGAAACGGCCGATTTCAAACCGAACAGGAAACCCACATAATTTCCTTGGCTCCTCTTGCTGAGCCCGACACAGGGATGTGTCACTTCTCCCATATCCAGCCATCCCGCCTGTTACTTTCCCGCTCCAGAATCAATTCGCGAAAGATGTGCGTCGGCACGTCATATCTCCGCACCCCCACGATCGAAGCCAGGTACGCCATGCCGCACCAGCCCTGGGGTGGAGCGCTACAAAGCACGCCCATGAATTCCCGGAAGGCTCTGACCGCCATCCCGCCTGGATTGGCGGCGATTCATTAGGAGTATTCCTAATAACCCGCGCATTAAATCCACTGCAACTCCCCTGCATTGATACACATCAAGAAAATTCATCCCGGGCCAAGGCTTATATTGAAAGTACGTCACAGAAATAAAAGCCCACCAAAACCACGCGCCTGAAATGGACTCAGGAAAAACGGACAGAGCCGTCCATTTCCGGTAAAGAAATTGAACGTTGCCAGTATTGAAATGACTGCGGGAAATCAGGCGCCGGCAATCGATGCAGCGCTTCTCGATCTGCATTTCGCCGTACCCGGAAGTTCTGCCCGGCGCATGAGGAATCAGAAATGAATATTTCCTCATGCCGCTGGATGAGCTTCTTCTTGCGAACGATATGTCTGTTCGTGGCCGCGAGCATATCGGCCCTGCCGCAGACAGAGGCCAGCGAAGGGCAGCAGTACCTCTCCGATCTCGGATTGCCGAAGCGACTGAGTGTTGCCGTGATTGGCACCGACACGCCTCTTGAAGCCATGAAGGACGGGCAACTGACCGGCTTCAGCGGCGAGTTGCTGAACATGTTGCTGGCGACGGATAGCGCTCTCGAACTGCACAGGTACGCAACCCGTGACGACACGATGCGCGCGGCGTGCCGTGGCGACGTGGATCTCGTTCTCGGCGCCGTACCGCTGCCTGAATTTGCCGATTGCCTGGTCTATTCGTCGGGCTATTTCGAGCGCCGGGCGATGCTCGTTGCCCGGAGCGGCGACGAAAGAGCGCTCGACGCCAGCTTCCTGCGCCACGCGCAGATCATCGTCGAGACCGGCACGCCCTGGGCCACCGAGCTGCGCCTGCAGTATCCGCAGGCGCGCCTGCTCGGCGTGAGTTCGCCCCACGACGCCATGCGCGCCCTGCGGGACGGCCACGGCGACGTCTATGTCGGCTCGGCGGTTCTGATCACCAGGATGCTGGCCGAGAAGGACAACCAGGACCTGACCGGCCTGCGCCGCCTGGACATGGGCAACACGGCCTATCGTTTCGGCGCGCCGCTGAAGTCCGCCGAAGTGGTGCGCGAACTGGACCGGCGGCTGGCCCTCTTCCCCGATATCGCCATGGAGCACCTGCGCAACAAATGGCTGGGCGGCGTCGAGACCGGCAGCCCGAAGGAGTTTGTCCTGCTCCCTTCCGAGAAGGTCCTGCTTTCCGCCCACAGGACCATCCGCTACACGGCCCCGTCGCTGCAGTTCCCCTTCGCCTCGCAGGACGCGCAGGGCAGGCTCAGCGGGCTGACGGTCGACTACCTCGACTACCTGCGCAAGCTGCTGAACGTCGAATTCGTCCATGTTCCCAGCAATAGTCCGGAAGATGCCCTGGCTCGGCTTGCCCGGGGCGAGATCGACCTGATCGCGGGCTCCGTGAGCGAGCCGGTCGATGACTCCGCGCTGGTATCCGCCGGTATCTATGCCTCCATCCCGGCGGCGATCGTCACCGCCGCGAGCACGCCCTACACCACCGGGCTCGAAGCCCTGCGCGGCAGGAAGATAGCGGTCATCGCCGCCAGCACCATCGCCCGCACGCTCCATGAAAAGCTGCCGGACGCCAGGGTGACGGAAGTTGACGACTTCCAGAGCGGCTTCGAACTGCTGCGCAACCACGCCGCAGACGCCATGATTGGCAACCTGCTGACCCTGGATGCGCTGGTGCGCGGCGAGGCTGGCCAGGACATGCGGATCGCCGGAGCCGCGGGATTCGACCAGGACTTCGGCCTGTGGCTGTCGGCCCGGCAGGCCTCGCTGGGCCATGTCCTGCAGCGCGCCCTGTCGTCGATGCCCGCCACGGAACGCAACCGGATCAGCCAGCGCTGGACCGCGGTCAAATACCAGTTCGACACGCCCTGGACGATGCTGCTGGCCCGCTACTGGGTAGTGCTCGCACTGACCGCCCTGGTGATCCTGCTGCTGGTGGTCGCCTACTTCCGCCTGCACTACCAGGTCCGCCGCCGGCGCCAGATCGAGGATCGCCTGGCCCGCGAACTCGCCCTGAAGGAAACGCTGCTGGCATGCCTGCCGCAGCCCATCGTGGCCAAGGATACGGAGCATCGCTACGTCGAGATGAACTCGGCCTTCGAGCAATTCTTCGGGGTGCGGAAGACCGATTACCTGGGCCAGGCGGATCTGGCGCTGAAGGAGCCGACCAGCTCGATCCAGATACTGCGGGAACTGCAGCAACAGGCGCTGGAAACCATGGAGGTCCGGCATGCGACGGTGCCTCTGCTGAATGCACAGTGCGAGAAGCGCACGGTCATCGCCTGGGCGGTTCCCTATCCCCTGGCCGATGGCTCCGTCGGCGGCGTTGTCGCCATGTATCAGGACGTCACCGAGATTCACGAGGCGCGCCAGCGGGCCCTGCGCGCCGAGCAGCAGCTGAAGGACGTCACCAGGAGTCTCCCGGCGGTGGTCTTCCAGCTTCGGCGCCGTCAGGGAGACAAGGAGTGGCAGGTCAGCTACATCGCCGGCGACATATCCGGGCGCCAGGAAGTCGACGAGGCCCTCGTCAACCGCCGCGGGGAAAGGTGCCCGCAGGTATTCCGTCAGGCCGATACCCGGAGACTGGAGCAGGAACTCAACCAGAGTGATGGCTTTTCCGCCCCGATCGACCTGGAGCTGGAACTGGTCGATGAATTCGGCGGCGGCTGGGTACACCTGAGCGCCGTGCCGAAGAAGGATGGCGAGCTGCAGATGTGGAATGGCGTGATCTCGGATGTGACCGACCGCCATCGCCAGGAGGAAGCGCTGCGCGAGGCCAAGGAAGTCGCCGAGGCGGCTCTGCGGGCGAAGGAAGGTTTCCTGGCGATGATGAGCCACGAGATCCGCACGCCGATGAACGGCGTGCTGGGCCTGGTGGAGGTCCTGCAGACCACCGAGCTGTGCGACGAACAGCGGCGGCTGCTCGCCCTCGCCAAGGAGTCCGGACAGGCGCTCGCGCAGATTCTCGACGACATCCTCGACTACGCGAAGATCGAAGCCGGCCGGCTGAGCATCACCCCGGAACCGCTGGACCTGCGCGAACTGATCGACAGCGTGCTGAGCCTGCTGCTGCCGCAGGCCCATGAAAAGGGCCTGCAGCTGCGCCTGGGCGTGGATGCCCGGGTGCCGGCGACGGTGCATGCCGATGGCATCCGCGTCCGGCAGATCCTGTTCAACCTCCTCGGCAACGCCATCAAGTTCACCAGCCACGGCAGCGTCAGGCTGCATGCCCGCGTCGAGTCGATGGACAGCCGGTCCGCGGTGGTCGTGGTCAGTGTCGAGGACACCGGCATCGGCATCCCCAGGGATGACATCCAGCACCTGTTCGCGCCCTTCGTGCAGAGCGAACGCAGTGCCGCCCGGCGTTTCGGCGGCACCGGACTGGGGCTTTCGATCTCGCGCCGGCTGGCGGAGCTGATGGGCGGCCAGGTCACCCTGGAAAGCGCGGAAGGCGTGGGCACCATCGCCTCGCTGCGCATTCCCTGCTCCATCCTCTGCGCGGAATACGACCTGCCCTTGCTGAAGAACCGGCCCGCGGTGCTCGCGGTGCGTGACGCGGAAAGCCGGGAAAGCCTCGCCGCCTTCGCCATGGCCGCCGGCATGCGCCTGCTGGACAGGCATCCCGAGGCCATCCACTTCGTCGATGCGGATCATCCGGAAGACGCGGGACGATCGAAGTACGTCATCCAGGTCAGCACCGTGCCGAAGCAGCTCGGCTACCGGGTCGAGGCAGGCACAGCGCGACTGAGCGTCAACCCGCTGCGCTGGATGGCCTTCCTCGCCGCAACCACGACGCTGACCGGCAACCCGGCGCAGCCGCCGGCGGGACCGATGCCGGCGCAAGCCCCGGCGCTGCCATGCCGCAAGGTACTGGTGGTCGAGGATCATCCGATCAACCGGGAAGTGATCCAGCAACAGCTGCGCCTGCTCTGCTGCACCAGCGTGGTAGCCGAAAACGGCGAGCAGGCGCTGCTCGCGCTGGCGCGCGAAGAATTCGACCTGATCCTCACCGACTGCCACATGCCGGTCATGAACGGCTTCGACCTGACCACGCGGATTCGCGCCAGCGACGACCCGCAGCTGCGCTCCATTCCCGTGGTGGGAGTGACCGCGACCACGGTGCGCGAAGAACTGCGCCGCTGCCTGGACGTCGGCATGAACACCTACGTGCTGAAGCCCACCACCCTCGCCTCGCTGCAGAAGGCACTGGCGGCAGCGGCCAGCGACGCACCGCCGGACATCGAGCACAGCCGCTCCACCCACCCCGTCGAACGGGACGAACTGGCCGCCGCGCTGGCCGACCTTCTGCATGACGCCGACACCTGCCGGCTGTTCAGCGGGGCATTGCGCGATGACCGGGAAAGCCTGCGCATTGCGCTCGAGAAGGGCTCCATCGACGAACTGCGCGCCTGGTGCCACCGGGCCAGAGGCGCCATCAGCATGTTCGGCATGGCTGCGCTCGACGAAATCGTCGACAGCTTCCACCGGACATTGCGCACCGGCGCAATCCCGGCGGCGGAAAGCTCTCCAACCGCCGCGCTCCTTGCGATGTACGACCAGCTCATAGGGATATTCGAGAAGGCAACGACCGCTGCCAGGACAGGGAACTTCGAAGCGATGACCCCATGAACCCCATAATCGGTAGCAGAGAATGACAATACGAGTAGTAGTGGCCGACGATCATCCCGTGGTCATATTCGGCGTGCGGCAGATACTGAAATCTTCCAGGCACATCTCCGTGGTGGCCGAGGCGGCCGATCCGAAGATGCTGATGGAGCAACTGGAAAGCGCCTCGTGCGACGTGCTGATCACCGATTTCTCCATGCCCGGCAGCATTCCCGACGGCCTGGTCATGCTGCGCAACATCCGCAGCGCCTACCCGAAGCTGCGCGTGATCGTGCTGACCATGCTGGAGAATCCGGGCCTGCAGCTGAGCATGCTGAAGGCCGGCGCGCTGACGGTGCTGAACAAGCGCAACGAACTGTCGAAGCTGCCGCAGGTGATCACCGCGGCCTATGAGGGCCGCTATTCGCGGAGCAACCGGGCCGCGGAACCGCCAGGGGGCGACGGCGCCGGGAGCGAGGTGGCGACGCTGGTCACGCCGCGCGAACTGGAAGTCGTGAGGCTGTACGTGAACGGCATGACCATGACCGACATCGCCCAGCACCTCAATCGCAGCATCAAGACCGTCAGCACCCAGAAGATCAGCGCCATCAGGAAGCTGGGGCTGGGCGGCGAAGCGGAGCTGTTCGCCTATGCCAGCAAGCATGGGTTGATGGAAGCATAGGACGGCGCTTCATCCACCCTGCCGGAAGCCGCGCGTGCGTGCGGCTTTTCGCTGGCCTCCCGGCGCCCACCCGCAGAAAAAACCGCAACCCCGCGCCCGCCAAACTGGCTGTTTTTTCCGAATTGATCGTCCCGCACACCCGGCGCTTGAGCGGCGCACGGGTTTTCCCTATACAGGCGCGTGCCGGCCGCCAACACCGGCAGACCTCGCTGCCCCCGACGGAACCGCGTCCTTTTGAAGCGGCGATCCGATAGAGACATGCTTGTGCCAGCGATCCTGGCTCCCTATTATGCTGGCCCGGTGATATCAGACATGCTTCGCAAGAGGCGCCCCGCGTTGTAACGAGCAGTACTACGATCGGAGCCAAGCGTTGTTGACCATCAATCTGTCCCAACTCTGCCTGCACCGGGAACCCCAGCGGCTGCAGCTTTCCTATGACGAAGCGGAATTGCTCAGGGCAATGAACGAAGCCCGGCAGCACACCCTCTCGCGCAGCGAGATCGCCGAAATCCTCGGCCGGAACGAGCTGTACTACGATGCCCGCGCCTTGGAAAAATGCGTCAGCCGCCTGCGTCTGAAGATCGCCCATACCTTCGGCTGCAAGCTCATCGTTTCCGTGCGCGGCCACGGCTACCGGCTGTCCCAGTCGCTGAGCCACTGACCTCCGGACGCTTTCGCAACCATCTCCACTACCCCACTGCCCGGCGAAACACCATGGGAACCTCCACACTGCCCAGCGACGGCGAACCACGCCCGCACCTCCCGCACGTCTGGAAACTGCTCCCGGCCAACCGCACGTTGGCCGGCCAGCACCACAGCCTGCACCTGACCGGCACCGAACTGCGCCTGCTCACCGGCTTCGTCGAATGCGGCAAGCGGGTACTGAGCAAGTCCGAGATGGTCGCCCTGCTGCAAAAAGACCCGGACACCTACAAGGGCCTGGAAATGAGCCTGAGTCGCCTGCAGACCAAGTTCCGCCTGGGCTGCGGCGGCCAGGACCTCCTCCGCGCGGTGCGCAACCGCGGCTATTGCCTGGTGCAGGAACTGCACATCCAGCACTGATCCGTCTCCCCCGGCGCATAGGCCGCACGACGGGCCAAGACCGCTCCTGCGCCGCTTCACCGGGTCCCCGCGTTCGCGGGGACGACGGGGTCGGGAGGCGCACGAAGCTATCCGGGAAACCCGGCCGCACTTGCAGTCATTACGCCGCGCCCGGACGCGGGAGCGTCCCTGGAGGCGTTCCCACGCGGGAGCGTGGGAACGATGGACAAGTGGCGCCAACCTGCAGGAGCCGGCTTGCTGGCGACCCGGCGCTGCCCCGGACGCCGAAGCATCCAGCGAAAACGCCTTGCGCCCGCCAGCCGGCTCCTGCAAGGCCCGCCGCTGCCCCGCTCAGGGGAAACGGCGGGCTCTCCATCACAGCCGCAGATTACCCTCGCCATCGGCGTTGTAGCCTTCGTCCGCGGTGATGTCGGTGTCGCTGATCACGCCGCTGGTCAGCACGGCCGTGGTCGGCGCGGTGGCCACCGGCGGGATGTTCAGCAGGTCGGCCATGAAGCGACGGCTCTCCGCCAGGCTGCCGCCGATGGGGCGGAAGTTCAGGCGGATCAGCGCCTGGTCCTGGGTCTCGCCGATCATTTCACGGACCAGCGCCTTGTTCGCCGTCGGCGACTGCAGGTCGATCACCCACGCCTTGACGTTGGCGACGCCAGGCATGTTGTCGATGATCTCCGGTGCAACGAAGGTCACCACGCCGCCACCGGCACCCCTGCTGGTTTCCACCTGGCTGACCGAGAGCTGGCCGGCCGCCTCGTAGCGGATGTTGCCGCCGTTGGAAGCCGTGGTCACGCCGTCGCCCATGTCGATGCTGCCGCCGCTCTTCAGGCTGATGTTGCCACTGCCCTGGGCCCGCACATCGGCATCCTGCGCGATATCGCCGGCGGCGTTCAGGCTGATGCCGCCGGTGCCGGTGTTGCGCACCTCGTCTTCCACGTTCAGGCGACCGGCAGTGTTCAGCACGATGTCGCCGGTGCCGGTCTGCAGCGCCGGACCGCTGGCCGATTCCAGCACCAGCGGGGCGGTACCCCAGTTGTTGATGTAGATGCCGCCACTGCCGGTCTGCGCGCTCAGGCTGCCTACGGTGATGTCGAAGGCATTGCTCGGCAGGCCGATACCGGTGCTGGCGCTCAGGGTCAGCCGCGCCGCGGTCACGTTGTTCGACGTGCCGTTGTGCGCATCGCGGATCGCGCCGCGGTCGGCCTGCAGGCGGACGGCATGGCCGCTGGCCTGCACGCTGTCCACGGCGATATTGCCACTGGCGCTGCGTACGCTGATGTCGCCGGAAGGGGCGATGGCGGTCAGGCTGGCAAGGCCATCGAGTTCGTCGATGGCGATGTCGCCGGCGCCGCTCAGGCGCGCATCCAGCGTGCCCGCCGCGGTGTTCAGGGCAATGCCGTTGGCAGCACGCAGGGCCAGGTCGCCGGCGCTCACGCGGCTGTTGCCGCTGCCGTCGGTACGCAGGCTGCCGTTCGCGGCGCTCAGGTTCACCGCGCCGTTGGCCGAAACCTGGCCGACCTGCGCATCGCCGCCACTCACCGCGACGTCGATGTTGCCGTTGCCGGTACGCACGTTCTCCAGCACCACCGCGCCGGCCTGGGCCAGGCGGATGTCGCCGCCGGTGGTCTGCGCGCTGACCTGCTGGCCGGCGATATCCAGCGCGCGCTGCGCACCGATGCCGCTGGCCGCCTGCAGGGCGATGCGGTTGCCGACCACGGCGTTCGCCGGAGTCGCCACGGAACGCTGGCTGCTGATTGCCGCGCCGGAGTTCAGGCTGACGTCGCCATTGGCCAGGACGGTATCCACGCCGATGTTGCCGCCGGCATTCACCGCGATGTCGCCGTCGGCGGTGGTCAGGCGATCGAGAACGATGCCGTCGGTTTCGCCGATGCTCAGGTCGCCGGTGCCGCTGACCGCCACGCTCGCGCGGTCGACGCTGGTGCGCACCGCCACGCCGTTCACTGCATCGATCTGCAGCGCGCCGGCCTGGATCAGGCCAGCCGGGGTGGTGTCCACGCGGCCAGCCGAATCCAGCTGCACGCTGCCCTGGCGGGACTGCACGTCCACCGCCGTGATGTCGCCGCCGGCATGGACCGCGACGGTGCCGTTGGCGTTGCGCACCTGGGTCAGCTCGATGCCGTCGGCCTCGGTCACCGCGATATCGCCGGCACCGGTCAGGTTGGCGACCAGGCTGTCGATGCGGGTACGCACCGCATTGCCGAGGCTGCCGATGCCGTTGGCGGCGGTGGCGATCAGGCTGTTGGCGCTGACGTTGTCCGCAGCCGAACCATGCACGCCGATGGAGCCGGCGGTGGCGGTCAGGCGTACGTCGCCGTCATCGGTCGCCAACTCGTCGATCAGGATGTTGCGGCCCGCGCTGTAGCGGATGTCCCCGCTGCCGCTGACGTAGCTGGAAGCGCCTTCGTCCATGCCGATGTCGCCGGAGCCGGCGTTCAGCACGATATTGGCATCGGTAGTGGCGATGAAGGTCTTCTGGCGGATGTTGTCGCCAGCGTTGACCGTTACATCGGCTCCCTCGCTGACCAGGACATTCAGTTCGGCATCGGCGCCGGCCTGATAGTCGACGGTGCCCGAGGCGAAGCCCACGGCGCCGTCAGCCATGACCAGGTTGCCCGCAGTTGCGGTGACCGCCAGGTTGCCGTTCTCTGCAACGGTGTAGACCTTCTGCAACAGATTCTGCGCAGCAGTCACGTCCACATTGCCCGAGCCTGCCCAGATGATGTTGCTGACGAGATCGCCACCGGCCTGGTAGCCGATATTGCCGACACCGACTTCGCTCCAGGTGCCATCCGCCATGGTCAGGTTGCCACCCGCCTGTACCGACAGGTTACCGGTGCCGACTTCGATGTCCGCGTTCTGCTCGATGTCGCCAACGGCAGTGATCGCGACGTCGCCGGCGTTGGTGGTGACCAGGCCGTTCTGGGTGAAGTCGTTGCCCGCGCCGATCTGGATCGCGCCAGCGTCGGTACCGATAACGCCGTTCTGCACGATGTCGCGCACCGCGTTCACCGCGATGTCGCCTGCGCCGCTGGTCACGTCGCCGTTCTGCAGGATGTCCCGACCGGCAGCGATGTTGATGTTGCCGGCGTCAGTACGGATATCGCCGTTCTGGGTGATGTCGCGCACAGCGTTCACATCGATGTTGCCGGCGCCGCTGCTGACATTGCCGTTCTGCAGGATGTCCTGCCCGGCGGCGACGCTGATGTCGCCAGCGTCGGTGCCGATGTTGCCGTCCTGACGGATATCCCCGTCGGCGGCCAGCGAGATGTCGCCCGCGCCGCTGGTGACCGCACCGTTCTGGCGAATATTGCCGTGGGCCAGAAGCGCGATGTCGCCGTTGGTTGCGGAGGTATCGCCGTCCTGCAGCAGGTCACCGTTGGCAGTCACCGCGATGTCGCCGGTGCCGGTGCCGATGTTGCCGGTCTGGGTGATGTTGCCGGCAGCGCCGCTCTCGACTCCGCCCACCGAGGTGGTGATGTCGCCGACCTGCTGGATATTGCCGCCAGCAGCCACCGAGACAGCGCCCGCATTGGTGGTGATGTCACCGTTCTGCAGGATGTCGTTGCCAGCCGCGACGCTGATGGCGCCCTCGTCGGTGCCGGTATTGCCGTTCTGCTCGATATCGTTGCCGGCGTTCAGCGTGATACCGCCCAGGCGGGTGGTGATGTTGCCGTTCTGCAGCAGGTCGTTGCCGGCCACGACGCTGATGGCGCCTTCGTCGGTGCCGGTATTGCCGTTCTGCTCGATATCGTTGCCGGCGTTCACCGTGATACCGCCCACGCGGGTGGTGGTGTTGCCGTTCTGCAGCAGGTCGTTGCCGGCCACGACGCTGATGGCGCCCTCGTCGGTGCCGGTATTGCCGTTCTGCTCGATATCGTTGCCGGCGTTCAGCGTGATACCGCCCACGCGGGTGGTGGTGTTGCCGATCTGCAGCAGGTCGTTGCCGGCCACGACGCTGATGGAGCCCTCGTCGGTACCGGTATCGCCGGCCTGCTGGATATCGCCGTCGGCAGCCAGCGAGATGTCGCCGGTAGTGGTGACGATATTGCCGTTCTGCTGGATGTCGCCGCCAGCCAGCACACCGATGTTGCCGGTGATGCTGCCGAGGTCGCCGATCACCGCGTTGCTGCCGGCGTTGTAGGCGATGTTGCCGGTGCCGCCCACGATGCTGGAGACGCCGCTGCCCATTTCGATGTTGCCGGTGTGCGCGGTGACGCTGATGTCGCCGGTGCCGGTGCTGAAGTTCGCGCCCTGCTGGACGTTGGAGCCCGCCTCGATGGTGATGTCGCCTGCGCCAGTCACAGTGCTGGTCGCAGCGCTGGCGATGGTCACGTCGCCGGAACCGGCCTTCACCGAGATGTTGCCGCTGCCGGTCGACATCGCAGCGTTCTGAACTACGTCCTCGCCCGCCTCGACGGTGATATTGCCGGCGCCGGTGACGGTGTTGGTAGCGCCGGCGGCAATGGTCACGTCGCCGTCGGTTGCCTGCAGCGAAATGTCGCCGGAGACGGTCAGGTTCAGCGCGTTCTGCGAAATGCTGCCGCCTGCCGCGAGGGCGATGTCGCCATTGCTCGTGACGATCACCGCGTTCTGCGTGATGTCGTCATCGGCAGTCAGCGAGACATTGGCGGCGCCGAGGACAGCCGCGTTCTGCTGCAGCGAACCTTCCGCGCCGAGAGCGATGTCGCCGCCACCCAGGGTGACCACCATCTCGTCCACGAACAGCGAACCGCCGTCCGCCTGTACGCGGATGTCGCCACCGGTCGAGTTCAGGCCAAACGGCGTCGGCAGTCCCAGATTCGCCGTGACGCCACCGATGGTGAGATCGCCGTCCAGATCGGTAACTTCCACGCCACCGCTGCCGCCGCTGGCGACCAGGCGGTCGGCGCTGACGTTCAGCGCCTTGCCTTCGCCGATGCCGCTGCCGGCGGTCAGCGCCAGGTTGGCGGCAGTCAGGTTGGCCGCGCCGTCGTTCAGCGCATTGCGGATGGCATTGGCCGCCATCAGGGTGATGGTGTCGGAAGTGGTGCCAGTGGCGACGCGGCCGATGTCCAGCGAACCACCGCTGGTCAGGGTGATGTTGCCGGTGTCGGTTTCCACCACACCGACGCTGAGGTCGTCCTGCTCGGCGATATTGATTTCGCCATGGGCCGTGGCATCCACGCTGCCCACATGGGTGTCGAGCGCGCGAGTGGCATGGGCGCCGGTGCCGCCGATGGAGCCGGCGGCGGTCAGGCCCAGTTCGTTGGCGACGATCTGGGTGGCGTTGTTGTTGTCGTCGTCGATGCGGCCGCCCGACGCCAGGTCGATGCGGTGGCCGGCGGCGCTCAGGCTGCCAACGGTGATGTTGCCGGTAGCATCGACATCGATGTCGCCGTCAGCGGTCGACAGGCTATCCACCACCAGTTCGCTGGCTTCGCGGATGGCGAAGTCGCCGACGCCGGTGATCTGCGCCTGCAGACGGACGATCTCGCTGTCCAGTTCCACACCGTTGAGTGCGTTCACCACCAGGGTGCCGCCCTGCACGTTGCGCTCCTGGCCGTTGCCGTCGACGATCGCGCCGCCGCTGGTCAGGGTCACGGTGTGGGTCTGGTTGGTGTCGCTGATCAGCTTCTCGACGCGCAGCGAACCGTCGGTGTCGATGCTGATGTCGCCGTTGCCGGAAACGCCGTTCACCGCACCTTCGCTGGTGACGCTCAGCAGCGCGCCGGAGTTGCGGTTGACGATGTTCACACCGGCGTTGCCGGCAGAGGCGGCCAGGCGATCGACCTGGGTGTTCACCGCGGTCAGGTTGCCGATGCCGTTGTTGGCCTTGAGCAGCAGGTCCGGGGTGAACAGCTTGCCGCCGGCGCCCTGGATGGAATTGCCGGCGTTCAGGCTGATCGACTTGTCGCTGTGCACGGTGCCGACCAGGTTCAGGTCCTGGTTGGCGCTGGCGACGATCTGCTTGCCGGAGATCACCTCGATGTCGCCGAGGCCGATGCTGCCGGTGGAGTCGAGGAACAGGTCGGTGTTCAGCGTGCTGCCCTGGTTCACGTCCAGGCGGTTGGCAGTGATGCCCAGCGGCTTGTCGGCGGAACTGTCGATGTCCTTGTTCAGGTCATAGGCGCTCACCGCCTGCTTGCGCACCTGCTGGGCGGCATCGCGCGCCACGTTGGCCTTGAACACGGCGAGGTCGGCCATGTCCTTCGAGGTCTGCGTGGTGTCGCGGATGGTGGTGGCCATATTCAGGTTGGTCTGCGCGTCGGTCAGCGCGGCAGTGGCCACATCGAGCTGGTTGTTCAGGTCGTCCAGCGCGTCCTGGCGCGGCGCCAGGGTGTAGCGCTCGTAGCTGTCCAGCGCCAGGGTGGCGGCGGACAGGGCCAGGTCGACCACGGCGAAGGCGGCATCCGCGCCGGCGTCGCCGGAGAACGGAATCGCCTGGGCGGCGCCGGCGACGATGGCGGCGGCGTTGCGCACCACGGTGGCGGCATTCAGCGCGGTATTCAGGATGTCGACATAGGCCGAAGCGCTGTCCACGGAAGCTTGCGCAGCACGCTGCTGCAGGGCGGTCAGGCGTTCGATGCTGGCGGCCAGGGATTGCTGCAACTCGGCCTGGGACACCATCTGCTGGTAGCTCTTCAGCTGCTGCTGGAGGATTTCCAGCTGCAGCAGCTTGGCGGCGGCCTCGGCCACCTTCGCCGAATACTCGGAGATGGCGGTGTCGCGGTTCAGCTCGGCGTCGCGCAGCGACGGGGTGCTGGCCTGCAGGGTGACGTGGTCGCCGCGGATGTTCTGCGCGCTGCCGTTACCATCGATGATGATGCCGTGCAGCGAACCGACCCAGACGTCGCCGGCGGTGCCGGCATTGCCGAGGGCATCGAGCATGCCGATGGTGATGTTCGACTGTGCCTGCAGCTTGATATCGCCGCCGTCGGTCTTCAGGTTGCCGGCGATGATCACGCCGCTGTAGCCGTCCATCTCGGACTTCGACATGGCGGTCAGGGTGATGCTGCCGCCGCCCGGCAGGTAGATGGTGTCGCTCTGGTTGAGGAAGACGATGTTGCCGGCGGTGGCGGTCATGGTCAGCTTGCCGCCGTCCATGGTGATGGTGCCGCCGTTGTTGTCGAGGATGGTGATGCTGGCGGCGATGATGGAGATTTCGCTGCTGCCCTTGCCGGTCAGCGTCTTGTTGTCGACGGCGATGGCACCGGCGTTGGCCGCCTTCACGCCGCTGGCGCCGCCCGCGGCGGAGAGGAAGCTGACGTCGAGGTTGAGGTCGCCGTTCATGCCGATGCCGCCCGGGGCACTCATGTCCAGCGAGCGCGCGGTGACGTTGGCCTTGCTCTTGTCGCTGCGGGCATCCTCGATGCTGCCGCCGGCCTTGAGCACGACATTGTTGCCGCCGGCGTTGACCGTGCCGAGGCCGATGCTGCCGTCCGCGGAAATCTCGATGTCGCTGCCGCTGCCGCCGGAGGTGGCCTGCATCAGGCCGAGCAGCTGGCCGCTGGCCTGGCGGGCGTAGATGCCGCCGTTGACGGTATCGATCACCAGGTTCTGTACCTGGATCTGCATGGCCTTGCCGCTTTCGCCGAAGGACTTGGCGGAAACGTCGAGACCGGTGGCGATGAAGTTGACACCGCTGCCGCCGTTCTTCGCGGCGCCGGTGATGTCGAAGGTGATCGACTGGCCGGCCTGCAGCCTGTCGATGCTGGCATCGCCCGAGTTGCGGAAGGCGATCTTGCCGCTGGCATTGGCGTTCAGCAGGGCGATGTTGCCGACGTTGGACAGATTGATATCGCCGCCACGGCTGGTCAGGCTGACCGAGCCCGCGTCGACCTTGGTGGAGAGCGCGGTGGTCGAACTGCCGATGGCAGCGCCGTCGAGGTTCAGCGAACCCGCCGAGACGTGGAAGCCACTGTTGTCCGCCGCGCCTTCGATGGCGCCGCCGGCGGTGAGGTTGACCGCCTTGGATGCCGAAACCGAATCGACCAGCAGTGCACCGGCCTGCTTCACGCTCACCGCGCCGTTGGTGCTGTTGGCGCTGGCCTTGACGCGGGTCTGCTGCGCCGAGCGGTTGTCGACGTTGATGGTGCCGTTGCGGCTGGTCAGGTCAAGGCTGGCGGTATCGGTGACCAGCGCGGTGTCGGCGCTACCAATGTTGTTGCTGGCATCCAGGGTGACGTCCCCGGCCGTCAGCCTGCCGCTGCCCTGGCTGATGTTGCCGGCGGCGGTCAGCTTGACGCTGTGGCTGGGGCCGGCATCGATGCCGGCCAGCACCAGGGCGCCGGCGCTGTTGGTGAAGGTCAGGTCCAGCGGCGCATTGAGCGAGAGCTGGCCGCTGTTGCGGTTGAACGACAGCTGGCCGCCGCTGAAGTCGATCTGCGCGTCGCCGTTGGCGGTCTGCGCATCGATGCTCTGCAGCGCCAGGTTGTTCTTCACATAGATGCCCGACTGCGCGGCGCGGGTGGCGGCGGCGAGCTTGCTGATCGAGGTTTCCAGCGCGTTGTTCGACGCGCCGATGCCAGTGTTGGCGTTCAGCGCCAGCTCGGCGGCGGTGACGTTCAGCGCATCGCCGTTGTTGTCGAGGATCGCGCCGTTGTCCGCCGTGAGGCCGACCTTGCCGTTCTGCGCCACGATGCTGCCGACCTGCAGCGAGCCCTGCGCAGCCTTCAGCACCACGTCGCTGCCGTTGCCGGCCTGGATGCTGCCGACGGTCAGGCCGTTGTTCTCGGTGATGTATACGCCGCCGGTTCTGGCAGTGGCGTCAAGCTTGTTGCTCTGGATGTTGAAGGCACGCTCGGCCTGGCCGACGTTGTCCCCGATCAGAGTCATGTTGCGGCCGGTCAGCTGGGTACCGTCGGCGGCGTTGAACAGGCCGCCGCTGAAAGAACCGAGCCCGAGGAAGTTGGTCGCAGAAACCGGGCCAGTGATGAACATGCTGCCCTGGGAGATGATCTGGACATCCTTGGTGCCGGTGGCGCCGTTGGACAGGGTGACCTGCCCGCTGCCGTCGCTGATCGCTTCCAGCGCGGTGGGCTGGCCGCTGACGCTGAGCGTCTCGCGCGCGGTGATCTTGCCGAGGATCAGTTGGTCATCGGTGTCGGTGACGTAGATGCCGCCGTTCTGGGTGGAAGCGGTGAGCACGTCGGTGGCGGTGGTGACCGCCTGCGCGGCATTGCCGATGGCGCCGTCGGACTCCAGGTTGGTCGACCAGGCGGTGACGTTGGTCTTCGCCGGGTTGGCCGAGGTGATGCTGCCGTTCTGGCTCTTGATGATCGCGCGGCGCTGGTTGACGTTGTCCTTGTTGCCGGTGGTGATCTCGCCAAGGGCGACACCGCCATTGACGTCGGTGACCAGCACGTGGCCGTTCTTCGCCTTGGCATTCAGTACGTCGGCGTCGACCTTCAGCGCGACGCCTTCGGCACCGATGGAGGCGCCATCGTTGGTCACTTCCAGGTTCAGGGTACCGGCGCGGGTGCTGCTGCCGTCGGCAGTGCGGATGCTGTCGCTGGCGGTCAGGTTGACGGTACCGGCGGCGGCCTTGATCTGGCCGGCCTGCTCGATCTCGGCGGCGTTGATGGTCAGCGAGGTCGCCTCGATCACGCCGGTGTTGTTCACCACCGAGGACATCAGGTCCTTGGCGATGTTGCCCTGCAGCAGGACGTTCTGCGCCTTGATCTCGCCGCTGTTGTCGACGCCGACCTTGGCATTGCCGGTGGCCGAGCCCAACTGATCGGCGGACACGTTGAAGTTGATCAGGCCGCTGCCCTGCAGGTCGACGTTGAAGCGGTTGCCGGCGGCCATGGTGACGCGGCCGATGTTGGCGATGACCATGCCGGAGTTGTCGACCTTCGGCGCGACGAGATAGACGAAGCCGCCGTCGCCGACCTTGATCTCGCCCTGGTTGCTGATCGAGGCCAGTTCCTTGCCCTGCACCTGGCTGAACGACAGGCTGTCGCCGCTCATGAAGCTGGCGGGATCGACGTCCAGGGTGGAGGCCAGCAGGCCGGCGACGTCGACCTTGGCGTTGGCGCCGAAGACGATGCCGTTGGGGTTGATCAGGAAGATGTTGCCGTTGGCTTCCAGCGCGCCCTGGATGTTGGAGAACTTGTTGCTGAGCACCCGGTTCAGGGTGACCGAGTCGTTACCCGCGGCCTGGACGAACTTCACCAGCTCGTTGGCGGGAATGTCGAATTCCTGCCAGTTGATGACGGCCTTCTTGGTCGCCTGGTTGATGATGGTCTGCAGCGCCGCGCTCTGGTCGATGGTCGCGGTGCCGCCGGCGACCACACCGCCGGTGGGGCCGGCCAGCGCCGTCTGGGCGACGGCAGCCAGGGAAACGGAAACAGTGGTGATTGCGCTCCGTACCGACGGATTCTGCTTTTTCTTGCGGGACATGATGGGAATTCCTTTGCGAGTCGAGAGCCGTCGGATCAGAAGTGGTAACGCGCCTGGGCGTAGACGTAGGAGCTCTTGTCGGTGCGCTCGCCGACCGGCACCGCGTAGTCGATGCGGAAGTCCAGGCTGTCGATGGGACGGGCGAGGAAGCCGATGGCGGCGCCGGAGAGGTCGTCGCTGTCGTTCTGATCGATCAGCGGGTCCTTGACGAAGACCTGGCCGTGGTCGATGCGCGCCGCCAGCTGGTAGCGGTCGTTGTCGCCGAACAGCGAGTAGCGGCCTTCGAGGCTGGCGGTGTAGCCGTGGTCGCCGGAGAAGGTCGAGGACTCATGGCCGACCACCGAGCCGATGCCGCCGATGCCCCACTGCTCGCTGGAAACCAGCGAATCGAAGGAGTACTGCCCGTACAGGCGCGGGATCAGCATGATGCGCGGGGTGATGCGCTGCAGGCGGGCGATGTCGAAGGACACCTTGGTGAAGCTGTTGTCGGCATGCGCGCCGCTGCGGCTGGACATCTCGGAATCGTCGTCCATGCCGCCGAGCATTTCGCCGAGGCCCTGGTGCAGATCGACCGAGGCCAGGGTGCGGCCGTTCAGGCCGGAATCGTCGAGGCGGAAGCTGACGCGCAGCTTGCGGATCTTGTCCTCGGAGGTGGTGGTGCCGAGCATCTTCTGCTCGAGGTCCTGGGATTCCAGCCAGGTTTCCAGGCTGTAGATGGTGCGCGCGGATTGCACGAAATCGTGACTCACGCCCAGGCCCCAGCCCTTGTTGTCGCCCTCGATCTCGAGAACCTGGAATTCCTCGCCGACGTCGACGTTGCCCTGGGTGTAGTAGGCGTGGACCTTGGTGCCGATGGCGTTGATCGGCGTGGAGTAGTCGATGTACTCGTAGTGCAGGTCGCCGTCGCCGACGCTGGTCATTCCCAGCAGGTTCATCTCGTCGCCGCGGCCGGTCAGGTTGGTCAGCTGCAGGCTGGGGATCAGGCGGTTCTCGCCGGTGTCCTCGCTGCCGTAGTTGTTCACCTCGACGATGCCCTGCACGCGCGGCGCTTCCTTGACCTCGATGAGCATGTCGGTGGAGCCCGCTTCCTTGCCCGGCTTCAGCGTGGAGCTGACTTCGATGCCGGACTGGCGGTTCAGGCGCGTCAGGGCGCGCTCGACGTCTTCCAGGGCGAATGCCTTGTCCGCATGGATGCCGGCGGCCTCCAGCGCTTCGATCACGCGCTCGCGGCTATAGCGGTCGTTGCCGGTGACCTCGATGTCACCGAGCCAGCCTTCCAGCACCACCAGGCGCAGCGACTCGGCATTGCCGAAATCCTGGTTCGGCACGATGACCTTGACCAGTTGGTAGCCGGCGTCGCGGTAGAGCTGCTGGATCTTGTCGGCCAGCGCGCGCATCTGCAGCAGCGTCATCGGCTTGCCGATCTCGTTGGCGATCTGCGCATTGAGTTGTTCGCTGGTGAAGGTGCGATTGCCGCTGAAGGACACGCGGCTGACCAGCACGCTCGCCTCGCCGGCGGGCACTTCGGCCGCCAGGGTGTAGCCACTGTTGGCGCAGAGAATCGCCAGACTCAGGGCGCAAATGAACTTTGGAATTGCCGCATTGGAATAAGACATAGCCGACCTGACATGCGTTGTTTGTTTTTGAAATAAACGAAGAAACAGGAAGATTCCGGCGCAACGCCTATCCTGATTTCTGCAGCGGTCATGCTTTCGCAAACTACCGGGAACAAAACCGCGATTACCCTGTCAGATCCCTGACCCACCGGCGTCCCGCCTTTGCAGCGAGAGTGCCGGAGCCTTTCCACGGCATGGCTCGGCAATTCTGCTAAAGCCGTCACATATAAAGCTGACATTTATTAACAATTATCGGCGTTTCACCTCCCCGAGCGTTTCCCACTATTTGCACAATGCACTGCCGACATTCGGCGAAGGCCGCAATTAGTTGCAAAACGCATCACCTGAATAAATTCTCGAAAAATCGCTCAAGTTAAATAATTTCCCGCCGATATATATGCGTCTCTATTCGCCACGAATTTGAACAGCGACGATACTTGCCCCATTCCGACAAACGGGAGGCAGGACGCTATGGATGAGTTCGCGCTGCTCGACGCCGTCGCCCAGGCGCAACTGGTGGCGACCCGGCAGGTCACGCCACTGGAGCTGGTCGATGCGGCGATCGCCCGCATCGAGCGCCTCGACAGGAAGATCAACGCGGTGGTCGAGCGACAGTTCGAGCAGGCGCGGACGCGGGCGCGCGGCGAGTTGCCGGACGGGCCGTTCCGCGGGGTGCCGTTCTTGCTCAAGGACCTGGCCAACGGCGTGGAAAAAGGCGCCCGGCACACCTGCGGCTCGCGCCTGCTGAAGGACAACATCGCCCATTACGACAGCGAACTGGTGTGCCGCTTGCGTGCCGCCGGGCTGGTCTTCGTCGGGCGCAGCAATACGCCGGAATTCGGCATCCCGCCGATCACCGAACCGAAGCTGTTCGGCGCCTGCCACAACCCGTGGAACCTCACCCGTTCGCCCGGCGGCTCCAGCGGCGGCGCGGCGGCAGCGGTGGCGGCGCGGCTGGTGCCCTTCGCCCATGCCAGCGATGCCGGCGGCTCGATCCGCATTCCCGCCTCCTGCTGCGGCGTGTTCGGCTTCAAGCCCACGCGCGGGCGCAACCCGATGGGGCCGCGCCTGGGCGAGAGCGTGGCCGGGCTGGCGACCGACCATTGCTGTTCGATCTCGGTGCGCGACAGCGCCGCGCTGCTCGACGCCACCTGCGCCGCCGATCCGGGCGCTCCCTACGCGGCGCCGCCCCGGCTACGCCCGTTCGCCGAGGAAATCGACGCGCCCCACCAGCAGCTGCGCATCGGCGTGATGCGCGTGCCGCTCAACGGCGCAACGGTGCATGCCGAGTGCCTGGCCGCCCTCGAATCGGCCATCGCGCTGTGCCGCGAACTGGGGCACGAAGTGCGCGAGGAACATCCCACGCTACTCGATGCGGAAGGCTTTCGCGAGGCGTTCGGCAAGGTCTATGCAGTGATGGCGGCGGCCAACGTCGACCATGCCGAGGCGCTCGCCGGGCACCTGGCCCACGCCCGCGACCTGGAACCGATCACCCGCCGGCTCGCCGCCATGGGCCGCACCCTGTCGGCTCCGCAGTACATCCAGGCGACCCGCACCCTGCACGCCGCTTCCCGCGAGATCGCGCGCTTCTTCCTCGACCACGACGTACTGCTCAGCCCGACCCTGGCGCAACCGCCGCTCGCCATCGGCGAACTGCGCTACCCGGCGCGGGACCCGCTGCCCGGCTTCATCAAGGCCAGCCACTACGCCGCCTTCACCCCGCTGTTCAACGCCACCGGCCAGCCGGCGATGAGCGTACCGCTGCATTGGTCGGAGCAAGGCTTGCCGATCGGCGTGCAATTCGCCGGGCGCTTCGGGGAGGACGGGGTGCTGTTCCGGCTGGCGGCGGAACTGGAACGGGCGAGGCCGTGGGCGGAAAGATTGCCGCCGCTGCTGAACCTGTAGGAGCCAGCTTGCTGGCGATCCCATCGTTCCCACGCTCCCGCGTGGGAACGCATCCCAGGACGCTCCCGCGTCCGCCCCGATGGGTATCGCAAGCTCAACCCATCCTACGAAAGACAGTACTCAGGCGTATATCCACAACACCCGCAGCAGCCCCTTCCCCTGATTGGCATAGCGGCTGCGCATATGGCTGGGAATCTGGAAACCATCGCCGACCTGCAGCACGAACAGCTCGTCATCCAGCCAGAGGCTGAGTTCGCCTTCGAGCACGTAGCCACCCTGCTCCGAGTTGTCCACCAGGTTGCGCTCGCCGCTGTCGGCGCCCGGTTCCAGGCGGGTTTCCAGCATGAAGAAGGCACCGCCCAGACGCGGCGAGACCAGGCTGTCCTCGGCGCCGCGGGCGTAGGCCAGGGTGCGGCGCTCCTGCGGGCGGGTGATCCAGGACGATTCCGGTTCCGGGCGGCTGCCGAAGAAATAGGTGGCGGAAACGCCGAGCACCTGGCTGATCGCAACCAGATCGTCCACCGCCGGCCGCGATAGACCGCGTTCGACCTGGGAGACGAAGCCCACCGAGCGCCCGATGCCATCCGCCAGCGCCTGCAGGGTCACGCCCTTGCGCTTGCGCAGGTCGCGGATCTGCGCGGCGATGGCGGCAAGATCCTCGCTGCTGTTCTCTTCGATCATTGGCGATTCCGATAGCAGTCCTTAAAAGAAGTCGCGCAAACGGTAATACGCCTTGCCCACCGCTTCCAGCGGTGCGGCGAAGCGCTGGCCGCCGGGGAAGCCGGGATTGCGCAGGCGCTGGTAGAGCTGCAACTGCTCCGGGCGGCCCTGCATGGCCTCGCTGACCGCGTGGGCGGCGGCCAGGCTGGGCAGCACGCCATGCCCGGAATAGCCCTGCAGCCAGTACAGCTCGCCGCGCCGGCCGACGTCCGGGGTGCGCCGCATGCTGCAGTCGATATGCCCGCCCCAGGCGTATTCCAGCTCCACCCCGCGCAGTTGCGGGAACACCCGCTCGACGAAGGGCCGGGTTGCCGCGCGGATGTCCTTCGGCATGCCGCCGAGATAGGTGCAGCCGCCGCCGAACAGCAGACGGTGGTCCGGGGTGAGGCGGAAGTAGTCGAGGACGAACTGGTTGTCGGTCACGCAGCAGTTCTTCGGCAGCAGCGCGCGGGCGCGCTCCTCGCCCAGCGGCTCGGTGGCGATCTGGTAGGTGCCCACCGGCAGGATGCGCGCCGAGATGTCGCGGTCCAGTCCGTCGATGTAGGCGTTGCAGGCCAGCACCAGCGCCGCGCAGCGGATGGTGCCGTGCTCGGTGTCGACCTGGAAGCCCTGGCCATGCTCGCGGTAGTGGAGCGCACGGGTCTGCTCGAAGATGCGCCCGCCGGCGCGCTCCAGGGCGCAGGCCAGGCCGTAGGCCAGCTTCAGCGGGTTGAGGTGCGCCGAATTGGGATCGTAGAGGCCCGCCTGGTAGCGCTCGCTGGCGATCCATTCCGGCAGTTCCTCGCGCGGCACGAAGCGCAGGCCCTCGTAGTTCCAGCGCCGGTTGGCCTCGGCCTGCCAGTCGTAGAGCAGGCCGACCCGGCGCGGCAGCACCGCGGCCCACAGGTGGCCGACGCGGTAGTCGCAATCGAAGCCGTGCCGCTGCGGCAGCTCGCGCAGCTCCCGCGCGGCCCAGAGCATGCCCTGCCACAGGCGCAGGGCGCCTTCGTGGCCAAGGTCGTCCTCGATCGGCCCGAGATCGCTGGACCAGCCCGGCAGCGCCTGCCCGCCGTTGCGCCCGGACGCCGCCCAGGCGATCCGGCTGGCCTCGATCATGCAGACCTGCCGACCGCCCTCCGCCAATTGCAGCGCGGTGTGCAGGCCGCTGAAGCCGGCGCCGATGACCAGCACTTCGCAATCCAGCGGCCCGTCGAGCGGCGGGCGCGGCTCCAGCAGCTCCGGGTTGGCGGCGGCGTAGTAGGTTGAAACAGGCTCGGTGGAACGCAGGAACATGACGGCCTCGTGAAAATACAATTCATATTTTTCATGAAAATTAACACAATAATTTTCACAAGAATAGTCCGGCAACACGAATCCCGTGGGGCTCGCAGTGACAGATTGCCGCGAGTTGCTATGGTCATATAGGGGGGAAATCCCCGGAACTCAGGTGCGCAATGCGCAGAGCGCCTGGATGCGACCGCGCAGGGGAAATGGATGAATCAGATGCTCAAACAGCAACCGTACTGCAAGAATTGCCGCCTGGCGCCGCCGAGCCTGAGCGACGACAAGGTCATGCAGCTGGAAGCCGTCATCAAGCCGGGGCATGTGCTGAGCAAGGGCGAGTTCGTGTTCCGCCAGGGCGACCCGTTCGAGAACGTGTATCTGGTCCGCTCCGGTTCGCTGAAGACCTTCACCACCAACGAACAGGGGCTGGAGAAGATCACCGGCTTCTACTTCGCCACCGAGATCTTCGGCTTCTCCGGCATTGGGGAGGACAGCTATCCGGTCTCCGCCCAGGCGCTGGAAAGCGCCATGGTCAGCGAGATTCCGTTCGAGCAGCTGGAAGCCCTCTCCGAGCAGATTCCCGGTCTCTCGCACCAGATCATGCTGATGATGAGCCGCAAGATCCGCGAGGATCAGCAGATGAAGCTGCTGCTTTCGCGGCTCAATTCCGACTCACGCATCGCCGCCTTCCTGCTCAACATCTCGGCGCATTTCCGCGAGCGCGGCTTCTCCGCCCTGCGCTTCCGCCTGAGCATGTCGCGCCACGAGATCGGCGACTACCTCGGGCTGGCGGTGGAAACCGTGTCGCGCAGCTTCACCCGCCTGCAGAAACACGGGCTGATCCACGCCGAAGGCCGCGAGACGGAAATCCTCGACTTCACCGAGCTGTGCGCGCTGGCGGGCGGCGAAGTGGAGCTTTGAGCTTCACCGCGCCGAAGCGCTTTTCGTAGGAGCCAGCTTGCTGGCGATCCGTGCCTGCCGGCTGCTCAGTGGTTACCGATAACTCCGGAATCGCCAGCAAGCTGGCCCCTACAGGTTCGGCGCTCGTCGCGTAGGGCGGGTGAAACCCGCCGCATCCGCACTCCCTCAACCCCCGATCACCCCACCATCATCCCTGGTGATCAGCACCGTGGTCGAACGCGGCCGGCTCTTCCCATCGCTGGCCGGGTAGCTGATGCCGGGGTGCTGGACGTTCACCCACATGCTGCGGCCGTCGGGCGTCTGGGTGATGCCGGTCATCTCGCAGCCGCGCGGACCGACCAGGAAGCGGCGCACCTCGCGGCCGGCCGGGTCGGCGCAGAGCAGCTGGTTGCAGCCCATGGCCTGCATCGCTTCCTCGCCATCCTCGTAGTCGGTCTCGATCCACAGGCGGCCCGCCGGGTCGAAGTAGAGGCTGTCCGGCGAGGAGAAGATATCGCCGTCGATGTCGCCGGTCAGGTGCCCCGGTGCCCCCGCATGCCGATCCTCGCCGGCCAGCAGGAAGACTTCCCACTGGAAGCGCGTGGCGGTCGGGTCGCCGCCCTCCTCGTTCCAGCGCAGGATCTGCCCGTGCAGGTTGCGCTCGCGCGGGTTGGCCTTGTCCAGCGGCTGCTCCGGCTTGCGCCCGCGGTCGTTGTTGTTGGTCAGGCTGACGTAGACCTCGCGGCTCCGCGGATGCACCGCCACCCATTCGGGACGATCCATCGGCGTGGCGCCGAGCAGGTCGGCGGCGGCGCGGGCATTGAGCAGCACCTCGGCCTGACTGGCGAAACCGTTGGCGGCGGTCAGGCCGTTCTCGCCGAATACCAGAGGCAGCCACTGGCCGCTGCCATCGGGGTCGAAACGGCCGACATAGAGAATGCCCTCGTCCAGCAGGTCGCGGTTGGCCTTCGCATCGTCCGGCTGGTAGCGGCCGCCGGGGACGAACTTGTAGACGTATTCGCCCTTGGTGTCGTCGCCATAGTAGAAGGCCATGCGGTTGTCCGCGCCGAGCGACAGGGTCGAGCACTCGCGGCAGAAGCGGCCGACGGCGGTGCGCTTGACCGGCACCGACTGCGGGTCGAAGGGATCGACTTCCACCACCCAGCCGAAGCGGTGCGGCTCGTTGACATGGCCGCCGTGGGGCTGGTCAGCGTAGGGCGTAGCGTCGAAGCGCGGCTTCACCGCCTCCCAGGCGTAGTAGTTGCTGGAGCCGCCGTTGGACAGCCCGTAGCGCCGATGGGAAACGCGCGCGGCGTAGTCGGCCTTGTCGCGGTTGACGAAGTACTGGTGCCAGTTCTCCTCGCACACGAGATAGGTGCCCCAGGGCGTGACGCCCATGGCGCAGTTGTTCAGGGTGCCGAGCACGGTC
Organism: Pseudomonas jinjuensis; assembly: GCF_900103845.1. Classification (GTDB taxonomy): domain Bacteria; phylum Pseudomonadota; class Gammaproteobacteria; order Pseudomonadales; family Pseudomonadaceae; genus Pseudomonas; species Pseudomonas jinjuensis. Next base: position 150,087 of record NZ_FNIJ01000010.1, on the reverse strand, counting down.
AGGCCGGCGGGATCGCTGGCGGTCTTCATCGCGTCGTGGCCGGCCAGCGGGCCGCTCAGGCGCATCGGCGTGCTGCCGGTGATGCGCCGGTTGTAGCGGGAGTCGAGGACGCGCTGCCACTGCCCGGCAGAGTCCTTGCGCACCTCGATGACGCTCAGGCCGTGGGCGGCGATTTCCTTGCGCACCTCGCCCTCGGGGCGACCACGGCTGCCATCGGCGCGGGGCTCGAAGGTCAGCCCGGCGGGATGCAGGGTCTAGTTGATCGACTCGTGGTTGATCACCAGCAGGCCGTGGCCGTTGGGATCGTCCGGGAAGGGGAAGTAATGCATGCCGTCATGGTTGTCGCCGGCCTGCAGTTCCTGGGCGCGCCAGTCGTCCGAGGCGTCCGCGCGCCAGGCCGGGGCGCCGGGCAGCACCGGGTCCCCCCAGGAGAAGAACGGCCGCGCGCTGTAGCCTTCGGCGACCACCACCCGGTCGAAGGACGGGTCCTGCTGCACCGGCACGCCGGCGAAGCCGAGCAGCGCGCCGGGAGCGGCCGAGGCGGTGCGCAACGGCAGCAGTCCGCCGCCGAGGAAGCCGAGGGCGCAGAAGGCCAGGCCGCCCTTGAGCAGGTCGCGCCGGCGCCGGTCCAGCAGTTCCTCCAGCGGCGCGTTGCCGGACGGGTTGATCCGCTGGTCATCCAGCGCTTCCAGGCGTTGGTGAAAGCTGTCGCTCATCGTTGCTCCTCGAATGCGGTCCACGGTCCGGCAGGCTAGGCAGTCGAGGTTACGGTCCCGTGACGGAGGAGCAAAGCGAGTGGGGGAAAACGGCGAAGCCGCTTTCCACCACCCGAACAGCGGAATAAAAACCGCCCCACAGGACCAAGACGACGTCCGGGGGCGGGCGCGAGGACAATAGGCGGAGCGGGCATGCGCCACTCCGCGGAATGCGTTCAGGGCCCGAGCAGGCGGGCCGTCCAGTCTTCCACTTCGCCGCTGGCCAGGCGCCTGGCGGCGGTCTTGCGCCAGCGCAGCGAGAGCGCCTCGCAGGCCAGCATCAGGCGCAGGGCGGTGCGATCCAGCGGCGTGCCGAAGTACCAGTCCAGCAGGCGCGCCACGCTCAGCTCGGGGTAATGGCGCTGCACCAGCTCCAGCGGCGCGGCAGCGGAAACCATGCCGGCCCGGCGCACCCGGTAGAACCAGCCGCAGCGGCCCTGTTCCTGCACCTGCCGCGGCAGTTCGGCAAGATTCCAGCGCACGCCCAGGCGGTAGCACGGCGAGCGCGGCTGGCTGACTTCCAGCAGGGCATCGCCCCAGCGGAACAGGTCGCCGATGCAGACGTCCGCCTCGCTGATGCCGAAGGTCGACAGGTTCTCGCCGAAGGCCGGCTGCTGCCAGCGCTGCTGCGGATACTGCTTGCGCCAGTGCCGGTAGTGTTCCGCCGGGTAGTGGTGCAGCGCCCGGTCCAGGCCGCCGTGGTGGCGCAGGTCGGCCTGTTCGTCGCCGGGCAGGCCATCATTCCCCAGCCAGCACTCCTGGTCAGTCGGAAGCTTGTCGATGCCGCTGAGCAAACCTCCCCAGACTTCTTCGACTTTGCCTATGAAAACGCCCTGGATAACGATCGGTTCCACCTTGCGGACCCCGTCTTTGACAGCGGACAGGCGCTAGACTAGCGATTCGCCGGTATGCTCTCCATTTCGATTTTCCAGTTTCGTTGATAAGTATCTCTTATGGATTTTCGCCAGCTCCGCTATTTCGTCGCGGTCTACGAAGAGGGCCATGTCGGCCGCGCCGCGGAGCGCCTGGCGCTGTCCCAGCCGGCGCTTTCGCAGCAGATCCGCCAGCTCGAACGCAACCTCGAAGTCGCGCTGTTCGAGCGCAACGGCAAGCGCCTGGTGCCGACCGTGGCGGCGCACACCCTGTATCACCACGCCGTGCCGCTGCTGGAGGGCCTTGAGCGCGCCCGCGAAGCGTTGCGCGCATTCCGCGGCCACACCCCGCGCGGCCTGGCGCTCGGCGTGCTGCAGACGGTGAACGCCAGCCTGGTGCCCTATCTGGTCGAACGCCTGCACAGCGCCCAGCCGCACCTGCAGGTGCGCATCTACGAACTGTCCGGGGTGGAGATCGAGCGGCGCCTGCTCGCCGGCCAGCTGGACATCGGCATCGGCTTCCTGCCGCCGCGCCAGCCGGCGCTGCATGGCATGGAGCTGTACAGCGACGAGTTGCAACTGGTGATCCCGCGGGACCATCCGCTGCGCGAATTCAAGAAGGTTTCGCTGGCCCAGGCGGCGGAGCTGCCGATGCTGCTGCTCGGCGAGGAATTCCGCGCACGGCAGATCTGGCAGGAACAACTCGCCGCGATCGGCCGCCGCCCGCGGGTACAGGCCGAGCTGAACCACATGAGCGGTATCCTCGACAGCCTGCCGAACAGCCGCTTCGCCACCGTGCTGCCGGGGCGGGCGCGGCAGATGCACAGCCATCCGGAACTGCTGTGGAAACCCTTGAGCGAGCCACGCATCCCGCTCAGCGTCGGCCTGGTCTATCGGGACGCACAGCGCCAGCACAGCATGGTGGAGTTGCTGCGGTCGTTGCTGGAAGGGGTGGTCTGAAAGGCGGGCGCTGGGTGCGATGCGGGTCGCGGGCATGGCCCGCTTCCTACACAGAATTCGCGAGCAAGCTCGCTCCTACAGGTACGTTCTCGCTCTTCGTAGGACCGAGGGGGACGCCCAGTCCTTGCTCGCGAACAAAATGCGCGGAGATACCAGGACATTTGCTCCTACGGGCCCCTTCGGGGCGGATGTGGGAGCGATGGGGCAGCCACAAAAATCGCAGACATTAAAAAACCCCGCCGAAGCGGGGCTTTGCAGACCGATATCCTGACGTCCTTGCGAGCCACCATCCGTGGTGGATTCCCTGATTTTCCGTTTTGTCGTTGGCGCTTCCTGCGCAATGTCCTGACTGGAAACAAGATTAGCGATCCAGACTCAGAGGCGATAGGCGTTATCGCCACCAGCACTTGTAAGCTTTGGCTTACGCGGCATTCCCACAGTCCTTCGCCATTGCCCTGAGTCAATTCAATGCCGGCCGCTCTCCAGCGAGCATAGATCCGGACGAGCCTGGACTGTGATATCGACGCAATGGAACCGCAACTGATCCACCAGCAACTGCTGCAATCCCACCTGCTCTTCGAATCCATGAATGCCGAACAGCTTCGCGAACTGCTCGCCAGCAGCGACCTGCTCAGCCTCGACAAGGGAGACTACGTGTTCCGCCAGGGCCAACCGGCCCATGCCTTCTACTTCGTGATCTCCGGCTGCGTGAAGATCTACCGCCTGACGCCCGAGGGGCAGGAAAAAATCCTCGAGGTGGTCGGCGACCGCAACACCTTCGCCGAAGCCATGACGCTGATGGATACCCCGGACTACATCGCTACTGCCCAGGCAGTGGCGCCAACGCAACTCTTCCGGATTTCCAACAGGGCCTATCTGCAGTTGCTGCAGAACCAGCCCACCCTGATGCTGGCGCTGATGGCCAAGCTGTGCGTCCGCCTGCACCAGCGCATCCACGAGATCGAAACGCTGTCGCTCAAGAACGCCACCCACCGCGTGGTCCGCTATCTGCTGACGCAAGCCTCGCGCCTGCCGGCGGAGCGCCAGCGCTTCTCCATCCCGGTGAGCAAGCAACTGATCGCCGGACACCTGTCGATCCAGCCGGAAACCCTCTCGCGCATCCTCCATCGCCTGCACGACGAACGAATCATCTGCCTGAACGGGCGGGAGATCGACATCCTCGACCGCCCCCGCCTGGAGAACTTCGAGTGACACCCCTCCCCCTTGATCGCCATCAAGGGGGATTTCCCGGCAACGGCCACATGCTGTGCCGGTCATTCGGGAGCCGGATCATGCGCCACTGCCTGTACTGCCACCACGACACCACCGACCACCTGCAGGACTGCCCGCAATGCGGGATGCCCCTGCCCGCCGCAACCGTCGATGCCCGGCTGCGCCGCCGGCAACGGTGCTTCCTCTGGTTCTGCGTGGGACTCGCGCTGTTCTGCCTGGTGATGATGCTGTGGCTGCCCCGCACCATCCTGGGTTGATGCGCGACTCAGCGCCGTAGTTGCCGGTAGAGGTGCAGCAGGCGCACCGCCAGTTGCTCCGGGCGGGCCACCAGCGCATAACCGTTGGCGCCGAACATGTACGGCAGGTACTGGCCGGCTTCGCGATCGATGGTGATGCAGAATGGCAGCAGATTCTGTCGGCGCGCTTCGAGCACCGCCTGGCGGGTGTCCTCCACGCCATAACGACCTTCGTAACGATCCAGATCGTTGGGCTTGCCATCGCTGACCAGCAACAGCAGGCGGCGCTTCTCGGAACGACCGCCAAGCAGGCGCGTGGCCTGGCGAATCGCCGCGCCCATGCGCGTGTAGTACCCCGGCCTGAGCGCCAGGATGCGTCCGCGCACGGCGTCCCCATACCTTTCGGCAAAGGGCTTGAGCACCTGCATGCGTACCTGCTGCCGGCGCAGCGAGGAGAACCCGTACAGGGCGAAGGGATCGCCCAGTGCGTCGAGCGCCTCGCCGAACAGCAGCAGGCTGTCTACGATCGTGTCGATCACCCGCCGCTCGTTGTCCAGGTACGTTTCGGTGGACATCGACAGGTCCGCCAGCAGCAGGCAGGCCAGGTCCCGGCGCAAGGGCAGGCGCTCGACGAAGAAGCCGGGCTCGGCGCAGATCGCATGCCTGCGCTCGACCTGGAAATCGAGCCAGGCATCCAGATCCAGTTCCTCGCCCTGCGGCCTCTGCCTGCGGCGCTGGCGGCCATCGCGCAACTGCTCGAACTGCCGACGCAAACGCCGTGACATCGGCCGCAGCCGCTCAGGCAGTCCTGCCGGGACGGCATCGCGGGGCAGCATCTGTTGCAGCGACACGTGGTCCGCCAGCAGACACTGCCGGTGGTAATCCCACTCCGGCAACCTCAGCCCCGGCCCCAGCGGCACGTCGTCCAACTCGGCCGCGGGCAGGTCGAGGTCCAGGCGCAGACCGCCGCCCTTGTGCGTGCGATGCCGGGACAGCGCCAGATGATCCAGATCCTCGGCCACCCGGGCGGCGTCCTGATCCTCTTCGTCGTCGCCGCAACGATCCAGGTCGAGGTATTCCGACCAGCTGAACAGGTTCTCCAGCCGGAACAGCAGCAGGCCATCCTTGCCCTGGCTGTCGGCGACCCGCTCGGCCCGCTTGCTCGGGCCTCGTCCCTGATCGATCCGTGGTGCGCCTCCGCCCGGTTCCCCGTCGAGCAGATGCGTCGACTGCGGCGCCTGCAACTGTCCTTCGGGATACAGCCATAGCGGTACCGGCCAGGGCGCTCGTTCCGCGCGCGGGAAATGTTCCACGCTGCCCGGTTCCAGCAGCGCATGCCGAATGCAATCCTCAAGACCGGCTTCGAGACGCGGCAGGCTATCCATGGCTGGGCGCAAGGCGATGTGCGCCTCCACCAGTTGCCGGTAGCGCGGCCGCAGTGCCGGATAATCCGCCAGCAGGCGAGCCGTCCAGCGCTGGTTGTCCCGCCCCCAGTGGGAAATTCCATCGGCTCCGGCTGCCAGCAATGCCAGCCAGCGGTAGAGCTCACGATTCAGACCGGCCTCCGGGTACACCGCCAGACGCTCCGGCAGGCGCAGGCAATCCTGGCTCCGCCAGGCGACCGTCATCTGCCGGCAGGTGCCGGCGATCCGCTGCAGCCAGCCGCGGCGCAGCAGCAGCTGGCGGGCCGGCGCGCCTTCCAGCGCCATGCCGGACTCACCACCGAAGGCATGGAAGAGCATGGCCAGCGATCGGGCCATGCTTTCCAGGGTTACTTCCGCCTGCGGAAAACCGGCTTCCGCATGGCGGGTGATGAAGCGATGCCAGTGGCCGCCTACCCACTCCTCCAGTTCCAGTGGAATACCCACGAAGGATTCAGGCCAGTTGGCGGCGGCGGAAACTGAGCAGGTAGGTCACCAGACCGATCAGGAAAATCACCCCGGATGCCTCGCGCATCCAGTAGAAGATCGCCATCTGGTCCTGGGTGGCCATGAACGACATGGCGGCCCCGTCGTCCGGCAGGCGTTGCAGCCAGACCTGCAACACACCGGCGGCAGTGAGGAACAGGGTGATGAACACCATGGCGATGGTCATCAGCCAGAAGCCCCACATTTCCAGCACCTGCGAACGGCTCTCCATGGCCTCGCCTATCCCCCGCAGGCGCGGCATGGCGTACGAAATGATGGTCATCACGATCATCGCGTAGGCGCCATAGAAGGCCATGTGGCCGTGGGCGGCGGTCATCTGGCTGCCGTGGGTGTAGTAGTTCACCGGCGCCAGGGTATGCATGAAGCCCCAGACGCCCGCGCCCAGGAAGGCCATCACCGTGGTCCCCATCGCCCACAGGGCCGTAGCCCGATTCGGGTGCTCGCGGCGGCGGCGATTGATCATGTTGAAGGCGAACAGGACCATGGCGAAGAACGGCAGCGGCTCCAGCGCCGAGAACACCGAGCCGAGCCAGAGCCAGTAGCTGGGCAGGCCGATCCAGAAGTAGTGGTGACCGGTTCCGATGATGCCGGTGATCAGGGCCATGGCGATGATCACGTAGAGCCACTTCTCGATCACCTCGCGGTCCACGCCAGTGATCTTCACCAGCACGAAGGCGAGGATCGCCCCCATGATCAACTCCCACACGCCCTCGACCCACAGGTGCACCACCCACCACCAGTAGAGCTTGTCGCGAGCGAGGTTGTCCGGGTTGTAGAAGGAGAACAGGAACAGCACGGCAAGCCCGACGAGGCCGGTCATCAGCACCATGCTGATCGCCGTCTTGCGCCCGCGCAGCACGGTCATGCCGACGTTGAACAGGAAGCCGAGGGCGACCACGACTATGCCCGCCTTGGTGATGGTCGGCTGTTCGAGGAACTCCCGGCCCATGGTCGGCCAGAGTTCGTTGCCGGTCATGTTCGCCAGCCCCGCATAGGGCACCAGCAGGTAACCGAGAATGGTCAGCACACCGGCGGCGGCGAATACCCAGAACAGGATCCAGGCCAGCTTCGGGCTGTACAGCTCGCAGTCGCTTTCTTCCGGAATCAGGTAGTAGGCCGCGCCCATGAAGCCGAACAGCAGCCAGACGATCAGCAGGTTCGTATGCACCATGCGGGCGACGTTGAACGGTATGGCCGGGAACAGGAAGTCGCCGATGACGTACTGCAAGCCCATGATCAGACCGAACAGGATCTGCCCGACGAACAGCATCAGGGCGAATACGAAGTAGGGCTTGGCGACCGTCTGGGAAGCGAATTTCAGTGTCGGATTGGGTGACATATCAACCTTCCTTGTTCGGCGGCCAGTTGTTGGTATCGATCTTCGAGGTCCACTTGAGGAACTCGGCAAGGTCGTCCACCTGGCGTTCGCTCAGGTTGAATTGCGGCATGCTGCGCCGTCCCGGGACGCCGAGCGGCTGGATCTTCATCCAGGCATGCAGGAAGGCGTTGAAGCCCTCGTCTCCCCCGCGGCGCTGGACCACGTTGCCCAGCTCCGGCGCGAAATAGGCGCCCTCGCCGAGCAGTGTGTGGCAACCGATGCAGTTGTTTTGCTCCCAGACCAGCTTGCCGCGCACCACGGCCTCGCTCATCGCGGCCTCGTTGGTGCGCTCGGGGAGGGTTCCCTCGGTGTGGAAGGTCAGTGCCAGGAACAACAGGATGAAGAACAGACTTCCCCCGAAGTAGATGTTCCTGGCCATGCCTTTGGTAAAGGTTTCGGACATGAAGCCTCCTGATTGGCAGTGCGGCGCCATTCTAGGAAGCCGTCCCGCGCGTTCCGCTTGATGGCAATCAAGAATTCCCGAACGATTCAGTCGGCTATTACCACATGCCCAGCCATAGCGTCGTACCGATCAACGCAGTAAGCAGAAGGGGCCATGCCAGCAGGAGGAATCGCCAGAAGCGTGGCGCGCTGCGCAGCTCCATGAAGTGCTCGCTGATGATCCAGCCCTTGACCACACAACCGCCCAGCGCCAGCAGCATCGCCCAGTGTTCCCCAAGGGAACCGGCAGCCACGCTGGCCACCGTCAGCAGCAACAGGACACCCCAGCAGAGAAGCAAGACCCGCATACACACGCCTCAGTGCAGTACGTAGACCAGCAGGAACACCAGGACCCAGACCAGGTCCACCATGTGCCAGTACAGGGTTCCCGACTCGAGCCCCGAGCAGTTTTCCGGCCCATAGCGACCGCGAGCGCAACGTAGCGTCATGACGGCGAGGATCAGCATGCCCAGCAGCACGTGGAGGAAGTGGAAGCCGGTGAGACTCCAGTACAGGGTGAAGAAGGTGTCGTGCTCGATATCCAGCTGCCTGCTGGCGAGATGGGCGTATTCATGCAGCTTCAGACCCACGTAGCCTCCCGCCGTCAGCAACGCGGCGAGCAGGCATGAGGTCGCCAGCCGCAACCGTGACTGACGCACCCCGTGCACGGCCAGGGCGGCAAAAAGCCCGGAGGTCAGCAGAGAGAAGGTCAGCAGCATGCCCCAGCGGCTGTCCAGTTCCTCCCGGCCGCGCTGAAACAGCTCCGGCTGCATGACCTGGGCGCCGGCGAACGCCAGCAATAGCAGACCGAACACCGTCAGTTCCATCAGGATGAAGAACCACATGGCGAGGTCGCCCGGCAGCCGGGGGACGGATTGCGGCAGGTGCTCAGTGGAAATGGACATCCACGATATCCATCAGCGCAGCCACTGTGGCCGGATCGTCGGACAGCGGCTCGGCCAGGCTCGCCAGGCAGGCCTGACGCGGGTCCAGCCCCGCGCGAATCAGGCGGCCGGCGAACACCAGCAGGCGCGTCGAGGCGACTTCCTCGAGATCATGCTGCTCCAGGCGCCGGAGAGCCCGGCCGAGAGACACGAGACGCCGGGCCAGCGCTTCGTCGATCCCCGCCTCGCCGATCAGGATGTCGGTTTCCACGGCCTCGCTCGGGTAGTCGAAGCGCAATGCCAGGAAACGCTGGCGAGTGCTCGGCTTCATCCCCTTCAGCAGGTTCTGGTAGCCGGGGTTGTAGGACACCACCAGCATGAACGAGGGAGATGCCTGCAGGCGTTCACCGGTGCGCTCCAGATGGAGTTCGCGGCGATCGTCGGCCAGCGGGTGGACCACCACAGTGGTGTCCTGGCGCGCCTCGACCACTTCGTCGAGATAGCAGATACCGCCCTCCCGCACGGCGCGGGTAAGTGGTCCGTCCTGCCACCAGGTGCCATCGGCGCCGATCAGGTGGCGTCCGACCAGATCGGTGGCGCTCAGGTCGTCATGGCAGGCCACGGTATGCAACGGCAACTCCAGACGATGCGCCATGTATTGCACGAAGCGGGTCTTGCCGCAGCCGGTCGGCCCCTTGAGCAGTACCGGCAGGCCATGTCGCCAGGCCTGTTCGAAGAGCTCCACCTCATTCCCCACGGGTAGATAGAAAGGCGTCGCGCCCATCCCCGCGTTCGCTGTTCGACTCATACGCAACTCCTGCACGGCCTGGTTTTCCCGCCGGCAAGCTAACTGCGCCCCCCTGCATCAACAAGTCGCACGGGAGACAAACTTGATTGCAATCAAGCGAAGCGGGACTCGACCGTTCTTATGATCCTGTCGCGCCTGGAATCCCGGGAGTTCCGCCGCAGCCAAACCGCTACTGCACGGAGAGCTACTCGTGAGCTCCCTAAGGAGAACTACCATGCCATTCGGCAAGCAATTCGCGTGGCCCCTGATCGCCTCGCTGACGCTGCTGGGCCTGGCAACTGCCCAAGCCAAGGACGAGATGAAGGCAACCGAGCAATATCAGGGCGCCCCCTCCACCGTCGATCCATCCACCGTTCCGGTCATCCACACCGCGGGTGCGCCGGACATTAGCGAAAGCGAGTTCAACCAGGCCAAGCAGATCTACTTCCAGCGCTGCGCCGGTTGCCATGGCGTCCTGCGCAAGGGAGCCACCGGGAAGCCGCTGACGCCGGACATCACCCAGCAGCGTGGCCAGCAATACCTCGAAGCGCTGATCACCTATGGTTCTCCCGCCGGCATGCCCAACTGGGGCACATCCGGCGAACTGAGCAAGGACCAGATCACCCTGATGGCCAAGTACATCCAGCACACCCCGCCGCAACCGCCGGAGTGGGGCATGCCGGAAATGCGCGAGTCCTGGAAGCTGCTGGTCAAGCCGGAAGACCGGCCGAAGAAACAGCAGAACGACCTGAACCTCGGCAACCTGTTCTCCGTCACCCTGCGGGACGCCGGCCAGATCGCCCTGGTGGATGGCGACAGCAAGAAGATCATCAAGATCATCGACACCGGCTATGCCGTGCACATCTCGCGGATGTCCGCCTCGGGCCGCTATCTGCTGGTCATCGGCCGTGACGCGCGCATCGACATGATCGACCTGTGGCCGAAGGAACCGACCAAGGTCGCCGAGCTCAAGGTCGGCATCGAGGCCCGCTCGGTGGAAACCTCGAAGTACAAGGGTTACGAGGACAAATACACCATCGCCGGCTCCTACTGGCCGCCGCAGTACACCATCATGGATGGCGAAACCCTGGAGCCGAAACAGATCGTCTCCACCCGCGGCATGACCGTGGATACCCAGACCTACCACCCGGAACCACGAGTGGCCGCGATCATCGCCTCCCACGAGCGTCCCGAGTTCATCGTCAACGTCAAGGAAACCGGCAAGGTCCTGCTGGTCAACTACGAGGACATCGACAACCTCACCGTCACCAGCATTGGCACGGCGCCCTTCCTCCACGACGGCGGCTGGGACAGCACTCACCGCTACTTCCTGACCGCTGCCAACAACTCCAACAAGATCGCCGTGATCGACTCCCGGGATCGCAAGCTCACCGCGCTGATCGACGTCGGCAAGATTCCCCATCCCGGCCGCGGCGCCAACTTCATCCACCCGAAATACGGCCCGGTATGGGCCACCAGCCACCTGGGCGACGGCAGCATCTCGCTGATCGGCACCGATCCGCAGAAACATGCGCAATACGCCTGGAAGAAGGTCGCCGAACTCCAGGGACAGGGTGGCGGTTCGCTGTTCATCAAGACCCATCCGAAATCCACCAACCTCTACGTCGATACGACCTTCAACCCGGATCCGAAAATCAGCCAGTCCGTGGCCGTGTTCGATCTCAAGAATCCCGAAGGCAAGTTCGAGGTGCTGCCGATCGCCGAATGGGCCGACCTCGGTGAAGGCCCCAAACGCGTGGTGCAGCCGGAATACAACAAGGCGGGAGACGAAGTCTGGTTCTCCGTGTGGAACGGCAAGGACGACACCTCGGCGCTGGTCGTGGTGAATGACAAGACCCGCAAGCTGAAAGCCGTCATCAAGGACCCGCACCTGATCACTCCGACCGGCAAGTTCAACGTCTACAACACCCAGCACGACGTGTACTGACCGCAACCGCGCGGGCCGGACGGCCCGCGCACCTGAACGAGGAACCATCATGAAAGCTTACGGAATGCTCACCCTGCTCACGGTCGGCGGCCTGCTGGGCTACCAGCAGACCACCCTCGCCGACGACGGGGAGGCCCTGTTCAAGAGCAAGGGCTGCGCTGCCTGCCATGCCATCGACGCGAAGATGGTCGGCCCCGCCTACAAGGATGTGGCCGCCAAGTTCGCCGGGCAGGCGGGTGCTGACGCAGAGCTCGCCAAGAAGATCAAGGAAGGCAGCCAGGGCGTCTGGGGACCGATCCCCATGCCGCCGAACGCAGTCACTGCGGAAGAAGCCACCACCCTGGCCAAGTGGGTGCTTTCGCAGAAATGACCAGACACGGCGAGCGTCGTTCCGGCCTTTTCCTCCTAGGCCTCGCAGCCGGGGCGACGCTCGCCGTCCTACTTCCGGCCGCCACAGCGGCGAATGGAATCGACACGCAACGCCAGGCTCAACTGCGCCACCTGCTTCTGCAGGACTGCGGCTCCTGTCACGGCCTGCGCCTGACCGGTGGCCTCGGTCCCGCCCTCACCCCCGCCGCCCTGCGCGGCAAGCCCCGCGACTCGCTGGTCGCCACAGTCCTCCATGGCCGCCCCGGCACACCGATGCCGCCCTGGGCCGGCCAGCTCGACGAGCACGACGCCGCCTGGCTCGTCGACCACCTGCTGCAAGGAGATACCGGACCATGATCCGCGTCCTGCTGTTGTTCTGCCTGTTCGCCGGATCGCTCAGTGGCTGCGGCCAGATCCATTCGCTGCGCGGTACCGGCGATCTCGGCGTCATCATCGAGCGGGCCAGCGGCAGCGTGCAGGTGGTGGACACCGGCACCCGCAAGGCCCTGGGGCGCGTCGAGGGCCTGGGCGACCTTTCCCATGCCTCGGTGGTGTTCTCGCGTGACCAGCGTTACGCCTATGTATTCGGCCGTGATGGCGGCTTGAGCAAGGTCGACCTGCTGACCCGGCGCATCGACCGCCGCATCATCCAGGGCGGCAACAGCATCGGTGGAGCCATCAGCCAAGACGGCCGCCTGATTGCGGTCTCGAACTACGAACCGGGCGGAGTGAAGGTATTCGACGCCCGGACATTGCATCTGGTCGCGGATATCCCGGCCACCCCGCTGCCCGGCCAGCAGAAGAATTCCCGCGTGGTGGGCCTGGTGGATGCCCCCGGCCAGCGCTTCGTGTTCAGCCTCTTCGATACGGGGGAAATCTGGGTCGCCGACTTCAGCGAGAGCGACACCCCGCGAATCACCCGCTACCGCGATATCGGCAAGCAACCCTACGACGCCCTGATCAGCCCGACTGGCCGTTACTACATGGCGGGGCTGTTCGGCGAGGACGGCATGGCGCAGCTCGACCTCTGGCACCCCGAGCGTGGCGTCAGGCGCGTTCTCGCCGACTACGGACGCGGCGCCCTCAAGCTGCCGGTCTACAAGATGCCGCACCTGGAAGGCTGGACCATCGCCAGCGACCAGGCCTTCGTACCCGCCGTCGGTCATCACCAGGTACTGGTGCTGGACAGCCGCGACTGGAGACAGACCGACGCCATCGCCGTCGCCGGGCAACCGGTATTCGTGATGAACAGCCCGGACGAGCGACAGATATGGGTGAACTTCGCCTACCCGGACAACGACAAGGTCCAGGTCATCGACAGCGAGACCCATCGGATCATCAGGACACTGCATCCCGGCCCCGCCGTGCTGCACATGGAGTTCAGCGGACGCGGCGAGCAGGTATGGATTTCCGTGCGGGACGCTGAACAGGTGCAGGTCTGGGACCCTTATCGCCTGCAACAGGTTACGAGCCTGCCCGCCCAAAGCCCGAGCGGCATCTTCTTCAGCAAGCGCGCCCAGCAGATCGGCCAATAGGGAGAGGAAGGCCATGACCCTCGATCCCCTCAGCCGCCAGCTCCTGGAACAGTTCCAGAAAGGCATGCCGATCTGTGCGGAACCCTACCGCATGATCGCCGAGATGCTGGGCTGCGACGAGCAGGAAGTCCTGCAGCATCTCGAACGCCTGCAGGCGTGCGGCGCCCTCTCCCGCGTCGGTCCGGTATTCGAGCATCGCCTGGCCGGCGCCAGCACCCTGGCGGCCCTGGCTGTTCCCCCCGGGAGACTGGAGTGCGTCGCGCAACGCATCAGCGGCTATCCCGAAGTCAACCACAACTACCAGCGTGACCACCGCTACAACCTGTGGTTCGTCCTGACTGCCGACAGCCGTGCGCGCATCGAGGAAGTTCTGGACGAGATCGCTGCGGACACGGGGCTGCAGCCCCTCGACCTGCCGATGCTGCAGGCCTACCACATCGACCTGGCGTTCCCGCCATTCGGAACCGCTCATGACCGCCTTCGCACCGCTCGATGAACGACAGCTACGGCACCTGCGCCATCTTCTCGAGCAAGGGCTGCCGCTGACGCGGCGACCGTACCGGAACCTGGCGGAACAGATCGGCGCCCATGAGGTACAGGTACTGGAGCAGGTTCAGCGGTGGAGCGATACCGGGCTGTTCCGGCGCGTCGGCCTGGTGGTCAACCATCGCGCGCTGGGATTCACGGCCAACGCCATGCTGGTACTGGACATCGACGACGATCGGGTCGACGCCATCGGCCAGGCGCTTGGACGGGAGCCGGCCGTCTCCCTCTGCTATCGACGCCCGCGCCGACTTCCCCACTGGCGATTCAACCTGTTCTGCATGATCCACGGCCGCGAGCGCGAGGCGGTGGAACAGCAGGTCCTGGCTCTGCTCGACCGATACGGCCTGCGCGATCGGCCACACCGGATGCTGTTCAGCCTGCGCGCCTTCAAGCAATGCGGAGCCCGCTACACCACCCTGCCGGACCCGATGGAGGCCAGCGATGGATGATCTCGACCGACGCCTGCTCGACCGACTGCAGTACGGTCTGCCGCTGGAACCTCACCCGTACGCCGGGGTGGCGAAGCAACTGGAGTGCAGCGAAGAGGAACTGCTGGCGCGCCTGCAACGCCTGCTGGACGACGGAACGCTGACCCGTTTCGGCCCCATGTTCGACATCGAGCCGCTTGGCGGCGCCTTCACCCTGGCCGCCATGAGCGTCCCGGGAGACCGCTTCGATGAAGTCGCCGCGCATCTGCAGGCCATGCCGGAGGTGGCGCACAACTATCGGCGCGAGCACCACTTGAACATGTGGTTCGTCCTGGCCTGCGCAAGCCCCGAACAGATGGCCGCGACCCTCGCCCGCCTGGAAGACGAAACCGGATTGCCGGTGCTCTCGCTGCCCAAGGAGGCTACCTATCATGTCGGTCTGCATTTCCCCCTCTGACCAGTTGTTCGCCCGCCGCCTGATCGCGCTGACACAGGCCGGCCTGCCGCTGGTCAGCGAACCCTGGGAGTGGCTGGCGGAACAGCTGCAACTGTCCCCTGCGGAAACCCTCGCCCTGATCCGCCGCTTGCAGCACGCCGGCATCATCCGCCGGATCGCCGCCGTACCCAATCACTACCGTCTGGGCTACCGACACAACGGCATGACCGTGTGGGACGTCGACGACCAACTCGTAGATCGGTATGGCCGCATCGTCGGCATCCTGCCCTTCGTCAGCCACTGCTACCGACGCCCGCGGCACCTGCCCGGCTGGCCCTACAACCTGTTCGCCATGGTTCACGGCCGCAGCCGCGAGGAAATCGATGACTATCGCCGGCAGATCCGCGTACTCCTGGACGAAAGCTGTCGGGCCGACGACATGCTGGTCAGCAGCCACATCCTGAAGAAAACCGGACTGCGCCTGCCTGAGGAGCGGACATGCTGAGAATCAGCCATTACCTGCGCAGCCTGGAGATGCCGGAGGAAGGCGCCCACGCCGCGCCTACCGGTACGCCCCGCCCACCCGTGGTGATCTGGAACCTGCTGCGTCGCTGCAACCTGACCTGCAGGCACTGCTATTCCACCTCGGCCGACAGCACCTTCCGGGACGAGCTGTCCACGCCTGAAATCCTGCGGGGCATCGATGACCTGCACAGCGCAGGCGTCCGTGTCCTGATCCTTTCCGGCGGCGAACCGCTGCTGCACCCCGACCTGTTCGAAATCGCCGCCCACGCCCGGCAACACGGAATGCTCGTCGCGCTGTCCAGCAACGGGACCCTGATCGACTCGCGGAACATCCAGCGCATCGTCGATGCCCGGTTCGATTACGTCGGCATCAGCCTCGACGGCCTGCGGGAAACCCATGACCGTTTCCGCCGGCAGGTCGGAAGCTTCGATAGCGCCCTGGGCGCCATGCGCCTGTGCCGGGAGGCCGGCATCCGCGTCGGCATGCGCACCACCCTGACCGAGGAGAACGCCCCGCAACTGCCGGCGCTGCTCGACCTGATGCGCGAACTGCACGTGCAGAAGTTCTATCTTTCCCACCTCAACTACAGCGGACGCGGACGCCGCAGCCGCAAGCTCGACGCCCATCACCAGCGCGCCCGCGAGGCGGTGGAACTGCTCTTCAGCCACGCCGACGAAGACATCCGCACGGGATGCGACAGCGACTTCGTCACCGGCAACAACGACGCCGACGCCGTGCTGCTGCTCGCCTGGGTGGAACGCCGTCGCCCCCGGCAGCTGGACCGTCTGCAGCGGATGCTGCGGAACTGGGGCGGCAATGCCTCCGGCGCGGGCATCGCCAACATCGACAACACCGGCAACGTGCATCCCGACACCTACTGGTGGCATCACAGCGTCGGCAACGTACGCCAGCAGCGCTTCGCCGAACTGTGGTTCGAACGGCCCGCCGCGCTGCTCCAGCAACTGCGCCAGCATCCGCGCCATGTCGGAGGCCGGTGTGCAGCGTGCCGCTGGCTGGACATCTGCAATGGCAATACCCGGACCCGCGCCTGGGCGGATGGCGACCTGTGGGGCGAGGACCCCGGATGCCACCTGAGCGACACGGAAATCGGGCTGGTCGAGCCCCGTCGAATTCCCCTTGAGGCCGTATGAGGCAGGCGATATGGATCTTCCTTCCCAGTTGTTCGGTGCAACCCTCGAACCCGGCAGCGTCGCGTTGATCGGCGCCGGTCCCGGCGATCCCGGCCTGCTCACCCTGAGGGCCTGGAGTCTGCTGCAGCAGGCTGACGTGGTCGTCCATGACCGCCTGGTGGCCGACGAGCTCATCGGGGTGTTGCCGAAAGGGTGCGAACTGCACTATGTCGGCAAGCGCAGTGGCTTCCACAGCCTGCCGCAGGAACAAATCAACCTGCTGCTGCTCGGCCTGGCGCACAGCGGGCGGCGCGTGGTGCGGCTCAAGGGAGGCGATCCGTTCATCTTCGGCCGCGGCGCCGAAGAGCTGGAAACCCTCCTGCGCCACGGCATTCCCTGCCAGGTGGTGCCCGGCATCACCGCCGCCTCCGGCTGCACCACCTACGCAGGAATCCCGCTGACCCACCGCGAACTGGCCCAGTCCTGCGTGTTCGTCACCGGCCATCTGCAGAACGACGGCCGCCTGCTGCTGGACTGGGAAAAGCTGGCCTGCGAACGCCAGACCCTGGTGTTCTACATGGGCCTGGGCAATCTCGGCGAGATCGCCCGGCAACTGATGGAACACGGCCTGCCCACGACCACCCCCGCCGCATTGATCAGCCAGGGCACCCAGAGCACACAGCAGGTAGTCCGCGGCGAACTGTGGAATCTCCCGCAACTGGCCGCGCAGCAGCAGTTCAAGCCGCCCACGCTGATCGTGATCGGCAAGGTGGTGGCCCTGTTCGACGAAGCGATGCTCTCCTGTCTCAAGCAACCGTCCCTGACCCGGCCGGCCAGCGAGGCAGAGTTATGCGCCTGATCGCTTCGCTGGCACTGTACCTGTTTGCCGCCATCGTCCATGCCGGCGAGAATGCTGCCGAACAGCTCTACCAGCAGCATTGCCAGGCCTGCCACGGCAATGCACGACTCGGCGCGAGCGGCCCGGCGCTGCTGCCGGAAAGCCTCGGACGGCTGAAGCCTGAGCAGGTCCGCGCAGTGATCCGCAATGGCCGCCCGGCAACCCAGATGGCCGGCTTCGCCGGGCAACTCGACGACGGCCAGATCGACAGCCTGGTCGCCTATCTCTACCAGCCGCCAGCCAGGCCTCCGCGCTGGGAGGCCGCCGACATACGCGCCAGCCATGTCATCGCCAATGCGCCGGACAGCCTGCCTGCGCACCCCACCTATCGAAGCGACCCGCTGAACCTGTTCGTCGTGGTCGAGTCCGGCGATCACCATGTCACCATCCTCGACGGCGACAGCTTCGAACCGCTCAGCCGTTTCGCCTCCCGCTACGCACTGCACGGCGGACCGAAATTCTCGCCGGACGGCCGTTTCGTGTATTTCGCCTCGCGCGACGGCTGGATCACCCTCTACGACCTGTACAACCTGAAGACGGTTGCCGAGATTCGCGCCGGGCTGAACACCCGCAACCTTGCGGTCAGCGACGACGGCCGCTGGGTGCTGGTGGGCAATTACCTGCCGGGGAACCTGGTGCTGCTGGATGGCCGCGACCTTTCGCTGGTGCGCGTGATTCCCGCGCAGGACCGGGCCGGCAAGCCATCGCGGGTCAGTGCGGCATACACCGCCCCGCCCCGGCACAGCTTCGTGGTAGCGCTGAAGGACGTGCACGAACTGTGGGAACTGCCCTACGCGGGCCAGGAACCGACCATCCCGAGACGCCTGGAGGTCCAGGACTATCTCGACGACTTCTCCTTCACTCCGGACTACCGCTACCTGCTGGGCAGCTCACGGCAGGCCAAAGGCGGCGAAGTCATCGATCTCGACAATGGCGAAAAGGTTGCCGAAATCCCCCTGTCGGGCATGCCACACCTGGGTTCGGGTATCTACTGGCAGCGCGACGGCCGCTG
Source organism: Pseudomonas jinjuensis (assembly GCF_900103845.1). Classification (GTDB taxonomy): domain Bacteria; phylum Pseudomonadota; class Gammaproteobacteria; order Pseudomonadales; family Pseudomonadaceae; genus Pseudomonas; species Pseudomonas jinjuensis. Next base: position 131,785 of record NZ_FNIJ01000010.1, on the reverse strand, counting down.
GGTTTTCGCCACGCCCAACATCAGCCGCGGCGTCGTTTCGGTCATCGATCTGCAGGATTGGAAGCCGATCAAGGAAATCGAAACCGGAGGCCCCGGCTTCTTCATGCGCAGCCATGCCGATTCGCCCTATGCCTGGACCGACACCTTCCTCGGCAGAAAGAACGACGAGATCCTGCTGATCGACAAGCAGAGCCTGGAAATCGCCCACCGCCTGCAGCCCATGCCCGGCAAGACCGCCGGCCACGTCGAGTTCACCCGCGACGGGCGCTATGCGCTGCTCAGCGTCTGGGACACGCAGGGTGCATTGGTGGTCTATGACGCCCGCACGCTGAAAGAGGTGAAGCGCTTGCCGATGAACAAGCCGTCCGGCAAGTACAACGTCGGCAACAAGATCGAGTATGCAGAAGGGACATCACATTGAGGGTTAGAGCCCTCTCTCAATGAGAGAGGGCTCTGGGGTGCAATCTTAGAATTGCGCCGCATCCAGCAGGAACAACAACTCGCTACCGGCCTTCACCGAGGCAGTCAGCGAGTGGATACGCGGCAGCAGGCGGGCGAAGTAGAAGCGCGCGGTGCCCAGCTTGCTGGCGTAGAACTCGTCCTGCCCTTCCTTGCCCAGCGCGGCCCGCGCCATCAGCGCCCACATATAGGCATAGGCGGTGTAGCCGAACACGTGCAGGTACTCCACCGAGGCCGCGCCGATTTCGTTGGGGTTGCGCTTGCCGGCGTCCAGCAGCCAGGCGGTGAGGTCGTCGAGGTTGGCGATGGCGGCCTTCAGCGGCTCGACGAATTCCGCCAGCTCAGTGCCGGCGCCCTCGGCGAAGGTTTTCACCTCGTCGCTGAAGTGCTTGTAGAAGGCTCCACCGCTGCCAACGATCTTGCGCCCGGCGAGGTCCAGCGCCTGGATGCCGTTGGTGCCCTCGTAGATCTGCGCGATGCGCACGTCGCGTACCAGTTGCTCCTGGCCCCATTCGCGGATGTAGCCGTGGCCGCCGAACACCTGCTGGCCATACACGCAGGCTTCCAGGCCGACGTCGGTGAGGAACGCCTTGGCCACCGGGGTGAGCAGCGCCACCAGTTCCTCGGCGCGCTTGCGGGTGGTGGCTTCCTCGCTGAACTTGGCGGTGTCCAGCTGCATCGCGACGTAGCTGGAGAAGGCGCGGCCGCCCTCGGTCAGGGCCTTCATGGTCAGCAGCATGCGGCGCACGTCGGGGTGCACGATGATCGGGTCGGCGGCCTTGTCCTTCTCCTGCGGACCGGTCGGCGCGCGGCTCTGCAGGCGCTCACGGGCGTATTCCACGGCGCTCTGGTAGGAGCGCTCACCAGCCGCCAGGCCCTGGATGCCGACGCCCAGGCGCTCGTAGTTCATCATGGTGAACATCGCCGCCAGGCCCCTGTTCGGCGCGTCGACGATCCAGCCGGTGGCGCCATCGAAGTTCATCACGCAGGTGGCCGAGCCCTTGATGCCCATCTTGTGTTCGATGGAGCCGCAGGACACGGCGTTCTTCTCGCCCAGCGAGCCATCGGCGTTGACCATGACCTTGGGCACCAGGAACAGCGAGATGCCCTTGGGACCGGCCGGCGCGTCGGGCAGCTTGGCCAGCACCAGGTGGATGATGTTCCCGGTGAGGTCGTGCTCCCCGCCGGTGATGAAGATCTTGGTGCCGCTGATGCGGTAGCTGCCATCCGCCTGCGGCTCGGCGCGGGTGCGGATGATGCCGAGGTCGGTGCCGGCGTGCGGCTCGGTCAGGCACATGGAGCCGGCCCAGACGCCGGCGTACATGTTCGGCAGGTACTTCTGCTTCAGCTCCTCGCTGGCGTGGGCGTTGAGCGACAGGCAGGCGCCGGCGGTGAGCATCGGGTAGAGGCCGAAGGACATGTTGGACGAGTGGACCATCTCCTCCACCTGCGCCGAGATCACCTTGGGCATGCCCATGCCGCCGTAGGCCGGATCGCCGCCGACGCCGACCCAGCCTCCCTCGGCATAGGTACGGTAGGCCTCGGGGAAGCCGGCCGGGGTGCTGACCACGCCGTCCGTCCACTGGCAGCCTTCTTCGTCGCCGGAACGGTTCAGCGGGGCGATGCTGCCCGCGGTGACCTTGCCGGCTTCCTCGAGGATCGCCGTTGCGGTGTCCGCATCGACGGTCTCGGCCAGGGCCGGCAGTTCCGCCCAGAGCCTTGCGACTTCGAACACTTCATGGAGGACGAACTGCATGTCACGCAGCGGGGCTTTGTAGTCGGCCATGGGAATTCCTCGAACAAACGACGGCTGATGGATTACGCGAACGCGTATTGCTACGGAGCTTACACCTACAACTATTGCGAAACGTAGCGTCATTGCATGACCAGATATTCACACATTGGTCACACCCATTTGCCCGCCACGGAAATAAAAAAAGCCCGCCAAGATTGGCGGGCCTTTCTCCAGTGCGGAGCAAATCAGTAGCCGAGGGCGAAATCTTCCTCGGCCATGTCCATCAGGTTGCCGGCGCCGGACAGCATGGTGGCCACGTAGGTGCGGGTACGCGGCAGGATGCGCTGGAAGTAGAAGCGCGCGGTCTGCAGCTTGGCCTTGTAGAAGGCTTCCTCGCTGGTGCCGGCGGCCAGCTTCTCGGCGGCCAGGCGGGCCATGTCGGCCCAGAAGTAGGCCAGGGTCACGTAGCCGGAGTACATCAGGTAGTCCACCGAGGCGGCGCCGACTTCCTCGCGGTCCTTCATGGCGGCCATGCCGACCTTCATGGTCAGTTCGCCCCACTCCTTGTTCAGCTGCGCCAGCGGGGCGACGAATTCCTTGACGGCGTCGTTGCTTTCGTTGGCCTGGCAGAACTTGTGCACGACCTTGGTGAAGCCCTTCAGCGCCTCGCCCTGGGTCATCAGCACCTTGCGGCCCAGCAGGTCGAGGGCCTGCACGCCGGTGGTGCCTTCGTACAGCATGGAGATACGGCTGTCGCGGACGTTCTGCTCCATGCCGTGTTCAGCGATGAAGCCGTGGCCGCCGAAGATCTGCACGCCGTGGTTGGCGGCTTCGAAGCCGACTTCGGTCATGAACGCCTTGGCGATCGGGGTGAGGAAGGCCAGCATCGCGTCAGCGGCTTTCTTCTGCTCTTCGTCCTGGCTGCGCTGGACGATGTCGACCTGCTTGGCGGCGAAGTACAGCAGCGCGCGGTTGCCTTCGGCGAAAGCCTTGGCAGTCAGCAGCATGCGGCGCACGTCCGGATGCACGATGATCGGGTCGGCGGCCTTTTCCGGAGCCTTCGGGCCGGTCAGGGAACGCATCTGCAGGCGCTCGCGGGCGTAGGCGATGCCACCCTGGAAACCGATTTCGGCGTGGGCCAGGCCCTGCAGCGCGGTACCCAGGCGGGCGGTGTTCATGAAGGTGAACATGCAGTTCAGGCCCTTGTTCGGCGGGCCGATCAGGAAGCCGGTGGCCGCATCGAAGTTCATCACGCAGGTGGCATTGCCGTGGATGCCCATCTTGTGCTCGATGGAACCGCAGCTCACGCCGTTGCGCTCGCCTACGCCGCCTTCGGCATTCGGCAGGAACTTCGGCACGATGAACAGGGAGATGCCTTTGGTGCCCTGCGGGGCGTCGGGCAGGCGGGCCAGCACGATGTGGACGATGTTGTCGGCCATGTCGTGTTCGCCGGCGGAAATGAAGATCTTGGTGCCGGTGACCTTGTAGCTGCCGTCGGCCTGGGGTTCGGCCTTGGTGCGCAGCATGCCCAGGTCGGTGCCGCAGTGCGGCTCGGTCAGGCACATGGTGCCGGTCCACTCGCCGGAAACCAGCTTGGTCAGGTAGGTGTGCTGCTGCTCGGGAGTGCCGTGGGCGCTCAGGGTGTTCATCGCGCCGTGGGACAGGCCCGGGTACATGCCCCAGGACCAGTTGGCCTGGCCGATCATCTCGCTGATCGCCATGCCGAGGGATTCCGGCAGGCCCTGGCCGCCGTGCTCGACGTCATGGGCCAGGCTCGGCCAGCCGCCTTCGACGAACTGCTGGTAGGCTTCCTTGAAGCCGGTCGGGGTCTTCACGCCTTCCGCAGTCCAGGTGCAGCCTTCCTGGTCGCCGACGCGATTCAGCGGGCCGATCACCTGTTCGCAGAACTTGGCGCCTTCTTCGAGGATGGCGTTGACCATGTCCGGAGTGGCGTCCTGGGCGCCAGGCAGGCTCTGGTAGTGCGCTTCGTAGCCGAGCAGCTCGTCACGAACGAAACGGATGTCACGCAAAGGGGCCTTGTATTCGGGCATAGCGGTAAACCTCTACGAAGGGTTCTGGTAAATGGGTGACCGGCCTCGCGGTCGCAGTGCGGGATGATTCCCGGCCGCCCAGTCGGCGCGCACGGCGCCCCGACAATCAAACAGGCGTTTGAAACATACGTATCAGCGCAATGCCTTGTCAAGCATGAAGACTGACCAGCCAGTCAGACACGCCAGTACCATTCCAGCCACCCCTTTCCTGACAAGTAAAGCCCAACACGAAAAGCCCGGCGGACGGGCTTTTCGTGGGCGCGGAAAGGATCAGAGGGAGAGGTCGAGGATATCGAGGTCGAGATGGTCGGCGACGGCAGCCGGAGTCGCCTGCGGCAGGCGCGGCACGCGGCCGATGCAGGGGGCGGGCAGGCGTTCGGCGAGGGTGGCGAGGTTTTCCTCGATGCGCGAGGTGGAAGGCTCGACGATATTGGCGACCCAGCCGGCCAGCGGCAGACCGTCGCGCAGGATCGCTTCGGCGCTGAGCACCGCGTGGTTGATGCAGCCCAGGCGCACTCCGACCACCAGGATCACCGGCAGGCCGAGGCGGATCGCCAGGTCGGACAGGCTTTCCTCGCCGCTCAGCGGCACGCGCCAGCCGCCCGCGCCCTCCACCAGGGTGAAATCGGCGCCCAGCTCCAGCACCTTCTGCACCGGCTCGAACAGCCCGGCCGCGGTGAGCTTGATGCCGACTTCCCGCGCCGCCAGGTGCGGCGCGACAGGCGGCTCGAATGCATAGGGATTCACCTGGGAATAGCCCAGCGGCAGCGAGCACTCGCCGAGCAGGGCGAGCGCGTCGGAATTGCGCAGCCCGGCTGCGGTGCGTTCGCAGCCGGACGCCACCGGCTTGGCCGCGGCGGTGGACAGCCCGGCCATCCGCGCGGCATGCAGCAGGCCGCAGGCGATGGTGGTCTTGCCGATTTCGGTATCGGTGCCGGCGATGAAGTAGGCGTGGGGCATTTCAGCTCTCGACTCATCGATCCCACGCATTGCGCGGGCATGTTGTAGGAGCGGGCCATGCCCGCGATTGCAAGGTCGCGGCCATGGGCCGCTCCTACAGGGGGTTACGCAAAATGGCGTGGACCACCCGGTAGGTCGCCGGCAGCCCTTCCGGCTGGCGGAAGCGCTCGTAGGCGGCGATCAGCGCGCGGATGCGCTCGCGGCCGGTCAGCCCGCCGGGGCGGCCGGGGTTGAGGTTGTGCGCGCCGAGGGCCTTGAGTTCGTGGGTCAGGCTGCGCAGGTCGGGGAAATGCAGCACGCGATCCTCTGTGGATAACTCCAGCACCTGCAGCCCGCTGTCGGGGCAGCGCTGCTGGTATTCGGCGAAGGGGCGAAAACGGTTCACATGGACGAAGCCATCTACCGCCTGCCAGCTCTCGCGCAGCTCGCCGAGGGTGCCGACGCACAGGCTGCTGAAGGCGAACACGCCACCCGGACGCAGCACGCGCCGCGCCTCGGCCAGCACCGCCGGCAGGTTCGCGCACCACTGGATGGCCAGGCTGGAGAACACCAGGTCGCAGCTCTCGTCGCGCAGCGGCAGGCTCTCGGCATCACCACCGATGAAATGGCGCGCGCCACCGAGGCTGGCGGAATGCCGCAGCATGCCTTCGGCGATGTCCACGGCGAGGCCTTCGGCCGCGGGGAAAAGCCGGCCCAGCGCCCGGCTGAAATAGCCGGTGCCGCAACCGAGATCGACCCAGCGCTGCGGCGCGATGGCCGGCAAGCGCGCCAGCAGGCTTTCGCCCACCCCGCGCTGCAGTTCGGCGACGGCATCGTAGGTCTCCGCCGCGCGGGAGAAGGACGCGGCGACCTGGCGCTTGTCCGGCAGCACGCCCTGGGTCGCGACCGACAGATCAGACATCCTCGCCCTCTCGCATGAAACGCAGGATCGCGGTCGCCACCTCGTCCGGCCGCTCCAGCGGCAGGCCGTGGCTGGCGCCTTCGACCACGCTCACCTCCACGTCCGGCAGCCACTCCAGCAGCGCCTCGGCGGCGGACGCCGGGACCAGCGCGTCGTTGCCGGCGAACAGGTGCAGCTGCGGGCCCGGGTAGTTGTGCAGCGCCTGGCGGGTATCCAGTTGGCCGAGCAGTTGCAGGCCGGCGGACAGCGCCTCGCTGTCCAGCTGCGGCAGCGCCACCTGCAGCTGGCGCGCCAGGGTGCGGGCATCGCGGGCGCCCTGGCTGACCAGCAGGGTGAAGCGTTTCAGGGTCTGCGCCGGGTCGAGCAGGAAGGCTTCGAAGAAGTCCTCGAAGACGGCGTTCGCCATCGCCGCCTGCCAGTCGTCGCGCTGGCGGAAGCAGGCGTTGGCGGCCAGGGTGACCAGCCCGCGGCAGGCTTCGCCACGCCGCGCGGCCAGTTCGGCGGCGAGCATGCCGCCCAGCGACCAGCCGGCGAGCCAGGCATCGTGGGGAATGCTGTCGTTCAGTTCATCCAGCCAGTCCGCGGCCTCGCCGATAGCGGGCAGCGGTTCGATCTGTACGTTGAGATGTGGCGCCTGCTCCAGCAGCGCCTCGCGCAGCGGTTCCAGTGGCGCACAGCCCAGGCCCCAGCCGGGCAGCAGAATCAGTTGGTCACGCATCGTCACCCTCCTCGCCTTCGATTTCTGCGAGAAGACTAGCGGACACCCGCTGCCAGCTGTCGGCCAGGGCGTCGAGCAGGCGGTCGACCTGCGCTTCGCTGTGAGCGGCGGAAAGCGTCACGCGCAGGCGCGCGCTGCCGGCCGGCACGGTCGGCGGACGGATCGCCCCGACCATGATGCCGTGCCCGCGCAGCTCGGCGGACAGCTCCACGGCCTGGCGGCTGCCGCCGATGAGGATCGGCTGGATTGGCGTGAAGCTGTCCATCAGGGTCAGGCCGATGTCTTCGGCACCCTTGCGGAAGCGCGCGATCAGCTTGTCCAGATGCTCGCGGCGCCAGCCTTCGCTGCGCAGCAGTTCCAGGCTCTTCAGCGTGGCGCAGGCCACCGCCGGTGGCTGGCTGGTCGTATAGATGTAGGGACGGGCGAACTGGATCAGCGTCTCGATCAGCTCCTCGCTGCCGGCGACGAAGGCGCCGGCGGTGCCGAAAGCCTTGCCGAGGGTGCCGACCAGCACCGGCACGTCGTCCATGCCCAGGCCGAAATGCTCGACGATGCCGCCGCCGTTGGCGCCCAGCGGGCCGAAGCCATGGGCGTCGTCGACCATCACCCAGGCCCCCTTCTTCCGCGCAGCCGCGCAGATGGCCGGCAGGTCGGCAAGGTCGCCGTCCATGCTGAACACGCCATCGGTCACCACCAGGGTATTGCCCTCGGCCTTCTCCAGACGCGAGGCGAGGCTCGTCGCGTCGTTGTGCAGGTAACGCGAGAAACGCGCGCCGGAGAGCAGGCCGGCGTCCAGCAGCGAGGCGTGGTTGAGGCGGTCTTCCAGCACCGTGTCGCCCTTGCCCACCAGCGCGGTGACCGCGCCGAGGTTGGCCATGTAGCCGGTGGAAAACAGCAGCGCGCGTGGCCGGCCGGTGAATTCGGCGAGGGCCAGTTCCAGCTCGTGGTGCGGTCCGCAGTGGCCGTTGACCAGGTGCGAGGCGCCGCCACCCACGCCCCAGCGCTCGGCGCCGGCACGCATGGCGGCGATCACCTCGGGATGGTTGGCGAGGCCAAGGTAGTCGTTGGAACAGAAGGCCAGCAGCGGCTGGCCGTCGATGACCACTTCCGGACCCTGCGGGCTTTCCAGCAGCGGGCGCAGGCGGTAGAGGTCGTCCGCCTGGCGCTGGGCAAGGCGGGAATTCAGATCGAAAGACATACGCAACCCCGAGTCGGCAGCGGTCCCCCCGATGGAGAACCTGTAGGAGCGAGCTTGCTCGCGAACGGCCTACCCGGATGCGCAGATGCCGGTCGGTTCGCGAGCAAGGACTAGGCGTCCCCCTCGCTCCTACAAGGAAAGCAGGTCAGGCCGAAGCCGCGTTATAGAACAACCGGGAGTCGCGTTGTTCCACCAGCGCCTGCTCGATGGCGGCCTGGTGCACCTCGTCGGCGTGCTCCTCGCGCTCTTCCGGTTTGATGCCGAGGCGGGCGAACAGCTGCATGTCCTTCTCCGCCTGCGGGTTGGTGGTGGTCAGCAGCTTCTCGCCGTAGAAGATCGAGTTGGCGCCGGCCATGAAGGCCAGGGCCTGCATCTGCTCGTTCATCTGCTCGCGGCCGGCGGACAGGCGCACGTGGGACTTCGGCATCATGATGCGGGCAACCGCCAGGGTGCGGATGAAGTCGAACGGATCGACGTCCTTCTCCTCGGCCAGCGGGGTGCCCTGCACCTTGACCAGCATGTTGATCGGTACGGATTCCGGATGCTCCGGCAGGTTCGCCAGCTGGATCAGCAGGCCGGCGCGGTCGTCCACCGACTCGCCCATGCCGAGGATGCCGCCGGAGCAGATCTTCATCCCCGCCTCGCGCACGTAGGCCAGGGTCTGCAGGCGCTCGCTGTAGGTGCGGGTGGTGATGATGTTGCCGTAGAACTCCGGCGAGGTGTCGAGGTTGTGGTTGTAGTAGTCCAGGCCCGCTTCGGCCAGCGCCTGGGTCTGCTCCTGGGTCAGCTTGCCGAGGGTCATGCAGGTTTCCAGGCCGAGGCGCTTCACACCCTTGACCATTTCCAGCACGTAGGGCATGTCCTTGGCGGACGGGTGCTTCCACGCGGCGCCCATGCAGAAGCGGGTGGAGCCGATGGCCTTGGCTTCCGCCGCGGCTTCCAGCACCTTCTGCACTTCCATCAGCTTTTCCTTGTCCAGGCCGGTGTTGTAGTGGCCGGACTGAGGGCAGTACTTGCAGTCTTCCGGGCACGCGCCAGTCTTGATCGACAGCAGGGTGGACACCTGCACGCGGTTCGCATCGAAGTGGCTGCGATGCACCACCTGCGCCTGGAACAGCAGGTCGTTGAACGGCTGCTCGAACAGGGCGCGGACCTCGGCGAGGGTCCAGTCGTGGCGGGTGGTCTGGGCTGCGGTGGCAGTCATGGTTCGGCTTCCTTGTGACGCTTCGGGGCGCCTCTTGTCAGGGGTGCCCGGCGGCGCGCCACCGGGAATCAGGCTTGCTGAATAATTCAGAACCCGTTGGATGCTGTCAACCTGTGAAAAGACACAGGTTGACATATGATCAACAAATGAACAGCACATGCTTCCGCTGAACCGAACGGCTAATCTTCGCTCCAAATCAACATTCCCCAGGGAACAAAGGGATTCATGGGTACAGAAAGCTTCTTCGACTGGCTCGGCGAAACGCTCGGCAAGGCCATCCGTTTCCTCGTCGACCTGCTCTCCGGCGTGCTCGGCGGCGTCTGGGGCGCGATGGACGACTTCCTCCACGGCCTGGCGCGGGCCATCGGAATGGACGTCTCGTTCTTCAGCTTCGTCGTCCTCTTCATCGGCCTGCTGCTGCTCTACAGTGGCATCCGCGCATTCCTGCGCCGCTCGATCTTCGGCGGCCTGGTCTGGACCTTCCTCGGCCTGATCGTGATGAGCTGGCTGATCCATTGATTCCCCGCCCATGGAGGGGCGACATGCACAAGACCTTGCTCGCGCGGCTACGCCCCGTCTGGCTGGACCTGCGCCCCGCCTGCCTGCTCTGCGGCGCCACCGCCGACGCGCCCGGACTGCCGCTCTGCTCCGGCTGCGATGCCGACCTGCCGTGGCTCGCCGCGCACTGTGCGATCTGCGCCCTGCCGCTGCAGGCGCACGGCCTGGTCTGCGGCGAGTGCCTGAAGAAGCCGCCGGCCTTCGCCCGGGTGGAGACGCCCTGGCGCTACGCCTTCCCGCTGGACAGCCTGGTCACCCGCTTCAAGCATCACGCGCAGTGGCCGCTGGGACGATTGCTCGGCCAGTTGCTCGCGCGCCATCTGCAGCATGCCTTCCATGACGGCCTGGCGCGCCCCGACCTGCTGCTGCCGGTGCCCCTGGCGCCGCTGCGGCAGCGTCAGCGCGGCTTCAACCAGGCGGGCCTGCTGGCCGACTGGCTCGGCCGGGAACTGCGGCTGCCGGTGCGCGGGAACCTCGTCCGTCGCGTGCAGGAAACCCCGCCGCAGCAGGGCCTGGACGCCGCCACCCGCAAGCGCAACCTGCGCCATGCCTTCGCCCTGGAATCCGGCGGCGATCTGCGCGGCGCGCATCTGGCGCTGGTGGACGACGTGCTGACCACCGGCAGCACCGCCGAGACCATCGCCCGCCTGCTGCGCAAGGCAGGCGCGGCGCGGGTCGACGTGTACTGCCTGGCGCGCACGGCGAAACCGGATTGAATCCGCGCTTGCCTTCCACCCCGGTATGATCGACTCTCGACTGAAACAAGAATCGTTGCAGCGCTTGCCATGACCACCCTCAGCCTCCTCACCCAGCACGTCACCCGCCGCCCGCAGCGCATCGCCCTGCTCGCGCAGATCGCCCAGCTCGGCTCGATCACCCAGGCCGCCAAGGCCGCCGGCATGAGCTACAAGACCGCCTGGGACGCCATCGACGAACTCAACAACCTGGCCGACCGCCCGCTGGTGGAGCGCAGCGTCGGCGGCAAGGGCGGCGGCGGCGCGCGCCTGACCGCCGACGGCGAACGCCTGCTGGCGCTCTACCAGCACTTGGAGGAACTGCGCGAACGCATCGTCGAGAATGTCGAGCAGCAGGCCGACCTGGAGCTGATCGGCCGCCTGATGATGCGCACCAGCGCGCGCAACCAGCTGCATGGGCGGGTCAGCGAGATCGAGCACATGGGGCTGAACGACCTGGTGCACATCGAACTGCCGGGCGGCGCGCGCATCCAGGCGCGGGTCACCCGGGAAAGCACGGAAAAGCTCGAGCTGCGCAGCGGCCAGCCGGTGATCGCGCTGATGAAGGCTGGCTGGCTCTACGTCGACCTGCCACAGATCGCCTGCCCGGACGGCCTCAACGCGCTGGAAGGCAACATCGAGGAAATCCGCGAAGCCGGCGACGGCCCCAGCGAAGTGCGCATCCAGCTGCCCAGCGGCCAGATGCTCTGCGCGCTGGTCGATCCGGAGCGCATCGAAATGCTGCGCCTGCAGGTGGGCGACTACGTGCGCGCGCAGTTCTCCCCGGCCCAGGTGATCCTCGGCACGCCGCTCTGAGGAACGGCTGCCATATATCAAGCGGAAAACGGCGCATTTGCGATCCAATCGGCGGCTTCCACACGCTCCTGGAGTGTCCGCCCATGCGCCGCCTTCCCCTCCTTCTGCTGTCCCTCTTCCTATCCCTGCTGCCTGCGGTCAGCCAGGCCACGCCCGACGTGCTGCGGGTCGCCAGCGGCAGCCAGATCATGCGCACCCTCGAACCGCTGGTCGACCAGTACCAGATGGACACCGGCAACAAGGTGCTGCTGATCGACGGCCCCAGCGACCAGATGGCCGACGAGATCGCCCAGGGCGCGCTCTACGACATGTATTTCGCCGACGACAGCGCCGGCCCGCAGAAGCTGCACGCCATGGGCCGTGGCGAGACGCCGCATACCTACGCCTGCAGGCAGCAGTACGTGGTCCTGGTGGAAGGCCCCCGGCATGAGCTGGCCGAGCGCTTCATCGAGTATTTCGACGCCCATGGCGAGATGCTGACCAAGGCCGGCTATCACCTGCCGGAACAGGCCAGTTGCACTCACTAGCCCGCCCACTGCCGGCATGGCGCGCGTAAACTAGGCGTTCTGACCACAGCTTCGGTGCGCCGCCATGTCCCATCCCTTTTCCGCCCTCACGCCAGACCTGGTCCTCGACGCGGTGGAAAGCATCGGCTTCCGCAGCGATGCGCGGGTGCTCGCGCTGAACAGCTACGAGAACCGCGTCTACCAGGTGGGCATCGACGAAGGCGAACCGCTGATCGCCAAGTTCTACCGCCCCGGGCGCTGGAGCGACGAGGCGATCCGCGAGGAACACAGCTTCGCCGCCGAACTGGCGGACTGCGAAGTGCCGGTGGTGGCGCCGCTGCTGCATGACGGCGAGACGCTGTTCGAATACGCCGGCTTCCGCTTCACCCTGTTCCCGCGCCGCGGCGGCCGCGCGCCGGAACCGGGCAACCTCGACCAGCTCTACCGCCTCGGCCAGTTGCTCGGCCGCCTGCATGCGGTGGGCGCCACCCGGCCCTTCGTCCATCGCGAAACCCTGACTGTGGATAACTTCGGCCACGAATCCCTGGAAACCCTGCTGGAGAGCAACTTCATCCCCGCCAGCCTGCTGCCGGCCTACGAATCGGTGGCGCGCGACCTGCTGAAGCGGCTCGACGAGCTGTTCGCCCGCGTCCCGTACAACGCGATCCGCATGCACGGCGACTGCCATCCCGGCAACCTGCTGTGCCGCGACGACGTCTTCCACATCGTCGATCTCGACGACTGCCGCATGGGCCCGGCGGTGCAGGACCTGTGGATGATGCTCGCCGGCGAGCGCCATGAGCGCCTCTCGCAGCTCTCCGAGCTGATGGATGGCTACCAGGAATTCCACGACTTCGATCCGCGCGAACTGCCGCTGATCGAAGGCCTGCGCTCCATCCGCCTGATGCACTACAGCGCCTGGCTGGCGCGGCGCTGGGACGACCCGGCCTTCCCGCCGAGCTTCCCCTGGTTCGGCAGCGAGCGCTATTGGGGCGAGCAGGTGCTGATCCTGCGCGAACAGCTGGCGGCGCTGGACGAGGAGCCGTTGCGGTTGTTCTGACTGCACGGTGGTCGCGGGCATGGCCCGCTCCTACAGGGTTTCGCTGGAATGTCCGGGTAGGGCGCATAACGCGCCAGCGTTATCCGCCATCCCATCGGCGTGGCGTTATCGGCGGATGAAGCGTTCCGCTTCATTCGCCCTACTCCAGCCACCATGCGCCGCCGCCGAAAAACCTGAACGCACAGACAACCCGCGGCCGCCCGCCTAGAATGGCCCGGACAACCCTTAGCTGCCTATCCAAGGACGTTCCATGGCCACCGCCAACCCCCGCCTGGGCTACACCCTGGGCCTCACTGCCTATGTGATCTGGGGACTCTTTCCGCTCTATTTCAAACTGCTCGAACGCATTCCGGCGCTGGAGATCATTACCCACCGGGCCATCTGGTCGGCGATCTTCGGCGCGCTCCTGCTGCTGGTATGGAAGCATCCCGGCTGGTGGCGCGAGCTGCGCGAGAATCCGTGGCGGCTGGCGGTGCTGGCCGGCAGCGGCATGCTGATCGCCTGCAACTGGCTGATCTACGTCTGGGCGGTGAACAACGGGCACATGCTGGAAGCCAGCCTCGGCTACTACATCAACCCGTTGATCAACGTCCTCCTGGCCCTGCTGGTGCTGCGCGAGCGGCTGTATCCGCTGCAATGGGTGGCGGTCGGCCTGGCGGCGATCGGCGTGGCACAGCAGGTCTGGCAGCTGGGCAACCTGCCCTGGGTGTCCCTGACACTGGCGCTGACCTTCGGTTTCTACGGGCTGATCCGCAAGCAGGCGCCGGTGGCCGCGCTGCCCGGGCTGGTGGTGGAAACCTGGCTGCTGCTGCCACTGGCCCTCGGCTGGCTGGCGTTCAGCGACGGCCCGAGCACCCAGGCGGAATTCTGGACCAGCCACGAAGCGCTCTGGCTGGCCGCCGCCGGCCCGGTGACGCTGGTGCCGCTGGTCTGCTTCAACGCCGCCGCGCGCCACCTGCCCTACGCCACCCTCGGCTTCCTGCAGTACCTGGCGCCGACCCTGGTGCTGCTGCAGGCGGTGCTGCTGTTCGGCGAGCACCTCGACAGCACGCGGCTGCTGTCCTTCGCCTTCATCTGGGCCGGGCTGATCGTCTACAGCGCGGACGCCTGGTACCGGGTCACCCGCAGCCGCTGAGCAAAAATCGAGCGAATCCCTGCAAGCCACGCAGCGCCTGGCTTGCAGAGGATAACCCGCATGTTGTCCACAGCTTCATCCAGCGCGAACGTGGATAACGCGGCACCTTTCCCCTGTTCCGCACGGATCCAGCCGCCTTCAGGCCCCTTGCTCATTTCCTGAACCAGGCCGTACAACCCTTGCCAGGCCCGGCTTCCGGCAAGGAATCCGGAGCTTTTCCACAGGCTGATCCACGGCATCTGTGCATGACATGCGCCGCAGCGCCCGGTGCACTTTCAGATCGAAAAACGTACAGAACGCTGAACCCCACGCCCCACAATCCTCACGGCAATCCATCCACAGGCCGCGCACATTCCCGTCCACGCCAGCTGTGCACAATTCCCGGAACCATCCATCGCTCAGCTGGGCCAGCATCCATGGGCTTCCAAGCCAACAGCCCACAGGCTGACCACAGACTTGTCCACAGCCGGCAAGGAGATACGCCCTTCACTCTCCATTATGGAGATTAAGCTCCACCATCAGGTCGTCGGCCAGCGCTTCCAGGCGCTGCTGCAGCGCTTCCAGCGACAGCGTCAGGGGGACGGCGAGCACGGCTTCGGCGTGAAACAGCGGTTCGCTGCTCATCGGCGCCGGCAGGACTTCGGTGGTCAGCCGCTCCAGGTTCACGCCCTGCTCGGCGAGCAGGCGGGTGATGTCGCGGACGATGCCGGGGCGGTCGTTGCCCACTAGGTCGAGATGGATCGGCTTCCAGTTGCAGGACGGCTCGATGCCGCTTTCCGCCAGGAGCACGCGGATACCCTGGTCGGCCAGGCCCTGCAGGCCCTCCACCAGTTCGTCGTAGCCTTCCGCCGGCACCGCCACGCGGAGGATTCCGGCGAACTGCCCGGCCATCCTCGACATGCGGCTTTCCAGCCAGTTGCCGCCATGGGCGGCGATGCACTGGGCGATCCGTTCCACCAGCCCCGGCTGATCCGGAGCGATGACTGTAAGAACGAGATGATCCATAAGGCAGACTCCTGGAAGCGACGGGCGGGAAAAGGCTTTTTCAGGGTTGGAAAAAGAAGTATAGGTGGACTTCCCGGGGTGGCTGCGACGGGGCGCCGCAGAGCTGTCGGCAGGGCAATCGTGTACGGTTTCAAGATTTATCTGGAACAATCACTCAATTTTTTGCGAACATTATTGCCACTGCATGACTGTTGCGTGCTTCCTGGTCGGTCCTCGACTTTAGCCCACTGGTTTTTCCCGTCGCATCATGTAGTATCCCGCAACTCGGACTACAAGGCGATTTTGCCGCAGTCCAAAGCTGGTTCTGAGCAGAGTGAGGCAAGCAATGACTGAGCGCGTTCAAGTCGGTGGCCTGCAGGTCGCCAAGGTGCTGTTCGACTTCGTGAACAACGAAGCCATCCCGGGAACCGGCGTCGCCGCCGACAAGTTCTGGGCCGGCGTGGAAGCAGTGATCAACGACCTCGCACCGAAGAACAAGGCGCTGCTCGCCAAGCGCGACGAACTCCAGGCGAAGATCGACGCCTGGCACCAGGCGCGCGCCGGCCAGGCCCACGATGCCGTGGCCTACAAGGCCTTCCTCGAGGAAATCGGCTACCTGCTGCCGGAAGCCGCGGATTTCCAGGCCGTCACCGAGAACGTCGATGACGAGATCGCCCGCGTCGCCGGCCCGCAGCTGGTGGTGCCGGTGATGAACGCGCGCTTCGCCCTGAACGCCTCCAATGCCCGCTGGGGCTCGCTGTACGACGCGCTCTACGGCACCGACGTGATCGGCGAGGAGAACGGCGCCGAGAAGGGCAAGGGCTACAACAAGGTCCGCGGCGACAAGGTCATCGCCTACGCGCGCGCCTTCCTCGACGAAGCGGCCCCTCTGGAATCGGGCTCCCACGTCGATGCCGCCGCTTATGTAGTGGCTGGCGGAAATCTTGTAGTGCGCCTGGCCAACGGTTCCGAAAGCGGCCTGAAGAACGCCGCCCAGTTCCTCGCCTTCCAGGGCGATGCGGCCGCGCCGAGCGCCGTGCTGCTGAAGAACAACGGCCTGCACTTCGAAATCCAGATCGACCGCGAACACAGCATCGGCAAGACCGACGCCGCCGGCGTGAAGGACGTGCTGATGGAAGCCGCGCTGACCACCATCATGGACTGCGAAGACTCGGTCGCCGCGGTCGATGCCGACGACAAGGTCGTGGTCTACCGCAACTGGCTGGGCCTGATGAAGGGCGATCTCGCCGAGGAAGTCTCCAAGGGCGGCAGCACCTTCACCCGCACCATGAACCCGGACCGCGAATACACCAAAGCCGACGGCTCCGCGCTGACCCTGCACGGCCGCTCCCTGCTGTTCGTGCGCAACGTCGGCCACCTGATGACCAACCCGGCGATCCTCGACGCCGCCGGCAACGAAGTGCCGGAAGGCATCCAGGACGGCCTGTTCACCAGCCTGATCGCCGTGCACAACCTGAACGGCAACACCACCCGCAGGAACACCCGCACCGGCAGCGTCTACATCGTCAAGCCGAAGATGCACGGTCCGGAAGAAGTCGCCTTCACCAGCGAGCTGTTCGGCCGCGTCGAGGACGTCCTCGGCCTGCCGCGCAACACCCTGAAGGTCGGCATCATGGACGAGGAGCGCCGCACCACGGTCAATCTCAAGGCCTGCATCAGGGAAGCCCGCGAGCGCGTGGTGTTCATCAACACCGGCTTCCTCGACCGCACCGGTGACGAGATCCACACCTCCATGGAAGCCGGCGCCGTGGTGCGCAAGGGCGCCATGAAGAGCGAGAAGTGGATCGGCGCCTACGAGAACAACAACGTCGACGTCGGCCTGGCTACCGGCCTGCAGGGCAAGGCGCAGATCGGCAAGGGCATGTGGGCCATGCCGGACCTGATGGCCGCGATGGTCGAACAGAAGATCGCCCACCCGCTGGCCGGCGCCAACACCGCCTGGGTTCCGTCGCCGACCGCCGCCACCCTGCACGCGCTGCACTACCACAAGGTCGACGTGTTCGCCCGCCAGGCCGAGCTGGCCAGGCGCGCGCCGGCTTCGGTGGACGACATCCTGACCATCCCGCTGGCGCCCAACACCAACTGGACCGCGGAAGAGATCGCCAACGAGGTGGACAACAACTGCCAGGGCATCCTCGGCTACGTGGTCCGCTGGATCGACCAGGGCGTCGGCTGCTCCAAGGTGCCGGACATCAACGACGTCGGCCTGATGGAAGACCGCGCCACCCTGCGCATCTCCAGCCAGCTGCTGGCCAACTGGCTGCGCCACGGCGTGATCAGCCGGGAGCAGGTGGTGGAAGGCCTGAAGCGCATGGCCGTGGTGGTCGACCGGCAGAACGCCAGCGACCCGCTGTACCGCCCGATGGCGCCGAACTTCGACGACAACGTGGCCTTCCAGGCCGCGCTGGAGCTGGTGGTCGAAGGCACGAAGCAGCCGAACGGCTACACCGAGCCGGTGCTGCACCGCCGCCGCCGCGAGTTCAAGGCGAAGAACGGCCTCTGATCCGCAGCCTGCAATAAAAGGAAACCGCCCTTCGGGGCGGTTTTTTCTTGCCTGGCCGATTCCAGCGGCGCCGCTTTCCTGTAGGAGCACCATGCGCGCGACATCGGCGCTGCCGGTCTTTCGCAGGCATGGCCCGCTCCTACAGGACCTTCGGCGTTGGGGCGCACTCATCCCGGCCCCCAATCGTGCAAAAACCGACAGGAGCCAATTGCAGGCGTAGTCGCATCTTGAGATCATTTGCGAATACTTATCGTTTTGTTATTTCGTCCCGCGTGGGATGGGGGAGCAAGGGTGTTGGCCAGCAACGGCGAAATTGTCGGGACGCTGTATCGCGACCACCGGGAGTGGCTGGTCGCCTGGCTGCAGCGCGGCATCGGCTGTCGGCAGCGCGCAGAGGACCTCGGCCAGGACACCTTCGTCCGCGTCCTCGGCCGCGCCGAACTGCCCTCGCTGAAGGAGCCGCGCGCGTTCCTCCTGGCCATCGCCAAGGGCCTGCTGATCGACCAGTGGCGCCGCGCCGCGCTGGAACAGGCCTACCTGGAAGAACTGCAGCGCCTGCCCGAGCCGCTGCAGCCCTCGGCCGAGGAACAGTGCCTGATCCTCGCCGACCTGCGCGAAATCGAACGCCTGCTCGGCAAACTCTCCGCCCGCGCGCGCAGCGCCTTCCTGCTCAACCGCCTCGACGGCCTCGGCCATGCGGAAATCGCCGAACGCCTCGGCGTCTCGGTGCCGCGCGTGCGCCAGTACATCGCCCAGGGCCTGCGCCAGTGCTACATCGCCCTGTACGGAGAGCCGACATGAAAGGCCCGGTTCCGCTGCGCGTGCTCGACGAGGCCATCGCCTGGCAGCTGCGCCTCGGTTCCGGCGAGGCACATCCCGAGGACGAAGCCGCCTTCGCCCGCTGGCACGCCGCGCACAGCGAGCACGCCCGCGCCTGGAGCCAGCTCGGCATGCTCGACCAGAACCTCGCCGCGGCCAGCGCACCGGCAGCGCGCAGTGCGCTGCTGCGGGCGCCCGACGAATCCCGCCGGCGGCTGCGGCGCCTGGCCGGCACCGGGCTGTCGCTGCTGCTGGCCGGCGCGCTGGCGCTGACCCTGGGCAACCGCTACCTGCCGGTGCGCTACGCGCTGGCCGACGTGGTCACCCATACCGGCGAACTCCGCGAGCTGCGCCTGGCGGACGACACCCTGGTCAAGCTCGACAGCCGCACCGCCCTGGACATCCGCTTCGATGCGCAGGAACGGCGGATCGTCCTGCTCAGCGGCGAGATCATGGTGCAGACCGCCCATGGCGACAGTCGTCCATTCATCGTCGAGACCCGCGACGGCCGCCTGCGCGCCCTCGGCACGCGCTTCCTGGTGCAGCGCGCGGAGGACGGCACGCTGCTCAGCGTCCTGCAATCGGCGGTGGCGGCGCGCCCGGAGCGCCTGACGGACGAGAAGGTGATCCAGCAGGGCCAGCACGTGCTGGTGCGCCGCGACGGCCTCGGCCCGCTGGAGGCGAACAGCGCCACCGCCGACGCCTGGACCCACGGCATGCTGGTGGTGGACAACGTGCCCCTCGGCGAGCTGATCGACAGGCTCGGCGAATACCGCAGCGGCCATCTCGGCGTCGATCCGGCGGTCGCCGGGCTGCGCATCACCGGCAGCTTCCCGCTGCGCGACACCGACCTGGCGCTGAAGTCGCTGGAACCGACCCTCCCGGTGCGCATCGAGCGCAGCGGCGACTGGTGGGTCAAGGTGGTGCCGCGCGAGTGACGCCGTCAGCGCACAGTTGGCGCGCGGTCGCGGGCATGGTCCTACGGGAAAGTCTGGCGTCGTGGTTTCCCTCACCCCCAGCCCTGGCTGCGCGCCCCGCTCCAGAGGGAGAGGGGGCAGATTGGCGTCAGGATGAATGATGTGCCAACCGGCAACTCCGGACAGTCCCCTCTCCCTCCGGGAGAGGGTTAGGGTGAGGGGATGCACCGCGCCGATGTGAAGACAGTTGCTCCTACAGGTAATCCAGGGCCGCGATGCTTTTCGTAGGAACGAGGGGGGCGCCTAGCGAACAAGCTCCACAGCGGGACCGGTTCGCGAGCAAGCTCGCTCCTACACGGTCCGTTCGAACACGGCGTAGGGCGCATGACGCGCCAGCGTCATCCGCCAGACGGTTTGCCCCGTCGCAGAGGATTTCCCGGCAGCGCCGAAATTTTTTTTCACCCAGCCCTATCACTTTTTGAATCTCATTCGGCAAGGAGGCATTGAGAGTAATTTTCATTCAGGAGTTTTCCTCGATGCCCCGTTCGTTCGACCTGGCCTTCCGGCCCCACCTGCTGGCCGCCGCCATCCTCCTCGCCACCCCGCTGAGCGGCGCGGTCGCCGATGACAGCGTGCGCAGCTACCAGATTCCCGCCGGCCCGCTGGCCAGCACCCTCAACCGCATCGCCGCCGAAGGCGGGCTGAGCCTGAGCCTCGACCCGGCGCTGGCCAGCGGCCGCACCGCGCACGCCGTGCAGGGCAGCTACGACGCCGTCGGCGCGCTGCAGCAGGCGCTCAAGGGCAGCGGCCTGGAGCTGGTGCAGAGCGAATCCGGCAGCTTCAGCCTGCGTCCGATCCCGCAGGACACCCTGAGCATGTCCGCCACCACCGTCAGCGGCCAGCAGGAAGACCCGCAGGGTCCGGTGCAGGGCTACATGGCCAGCCGCAGCATGGCCGGCACCAAGACCGACACCCCGATCCTGGAAACCCCGCGCTCGATCTCCGTCGCCACCCGCGAGCAGATGGTCGACCGCAACGTGCAGAACCTCGACGACGCGGTGCGCTACATGCCCGGCGTGATCGCCAGCAGCTACGGCAGCGACACCCGCGCCGAGTGGCTGAAGGTGCGCGGCTTCGAACCCACCCAGTTCCTCGACGGCCTGCCGCTGCCGAAGGGCTCCTACGTCATGCCCAAGCTGGAGACCTGGGACCTGGAGCGCGTCGCCCTGCTGCGCGGCCCGGCTTCCTCCATCTATGGCCAGACCCCGCCCGGCGGCCTGCTGGACATGGTCAGCCGCCGTCCGCAGGAAGAAAGCAGCCACGAGGTGCAGGCTCAGGTCGGCAGCTACGAGCACAAGCAGATCGCCTTCGACAGCACCGGCAGGATCGACGACCAGGGCAAGATGCTCTACCGCGTCAGCGGCCTGGTGCGCGACAGCAACACCCAGATCGATCACATCGACAACAAGCGCTACAACATCGCGCCGAGCATCACCTGGAACTTCAGCGACGACACCCGCCTGACCTTCCTCTCGCAGTACAACCGCGACGATACCGGCATCACCAGCCAGTTCCTGCCGCTGCAGGGCACCAAGCTGCCGACCCCGGCCGGCGAAGTGAAATTCCACGAGAACCTGGGCGATCCGGACTGGGAGTTCTACGACAAGACCTATTACGCCCTCGGCTACGCCTTCGAGCATCGCCTCAACGATGTCTGGCAGTTCCGCCAGAACCTGCGCTACACCAAGAGCGACCTGTCGTTCCAGGGCATCACCGCCGGCGGCAGCGCCTTCTCGGTGGCCGACGACGGCACCCTGCAGCGCGGCGCCAACGTCGTGAACGAGGACATCAGCCAGTTCGCCGTGGACAACAACTTCCAGGCCGATTTCGCCACCGGTGCGGTCAAGCACACCCTGCTGCTCGGCCTCGACCACCAGCGCGCCAACAACAACTTCAGCTGGCTCTTCGGCGCCGCCCCCACCAGCAACATCATCGACCCCATCTACGGCCAGGACTTCAGTAACGTCAGCTACTTCGCCATCAACGACTACAACCAGAAGATGCGCGACACCGGCCTGTACGTGCAGGACCAGATGGCCCTCGACAACTGGCGCCTGACCCTCGGCGGCCGCGAGGACTGGGTGCATACCGGCACCAAGTTCTACAACGTCGGCAACGGCGCGACCGATACTCGCCGCGACATGCAGTTCAGCGGCAACGCGGCGCTCAGCTATGTATTCGACAACGGCGTGGCGCCCTACGTGTCCTATGCCGAGTCGTTCCAGCCCGAGCCGGGCGGTGCCAACGGCGAGATCTTCGAGCCAAGCACGGGCAAGCAGTACGAGGCGGGCATCAAGTACCAGCCGCCGGGCCGCGACCTGCTGCTCAGCGCCGCGGTGTATGACCTGACCCGCGAGAACATCGTCCTCACCGGCAGCGACTTCATCAGCCGCCCGGTAGGCGAGGCTGAAGTCCGCGGTTTCGAGCTGGAGGCCGTCGGCAGCGTCACCGACAACCTCAAGGTGACCGCCGCCTACACCTACGCCAACAGCAAGATGACCAAGGTCGCCCAGCAAGCGGACAAGAACCGCCCGCTGCCGCTGACCCCGGAGAACCAGGCGTCGCTGTGGGCCGACTACAACTGGACCCAGGGCTGGCTGGACGGTTTCAGCACCGGCTTCGGCGTGCGCTACGTGGGCGAGACCGACAACATCGCCATCGGCAGCATGGCCTTCGTGCGCGACAAGTCGGACGGCCACACCGGTTCCTACACCGTCTACGACGCCGCGGTACGCTACGACCTCGGCCGCCTGGACGGCAGCCTGCAGGGCCTGAGCGTGGCGGTGAACGCCAACAACGTGTTCGACAAGGAGTACATCTCCACCTGCGACGGCTTCTACTGCTACTACGGCGACCGCCGCAACGTGGTCGCCAGCGTCGACTACAAGTGGTGATACGAACGGGGCCGCAGATGCGGCCCCGTCTGTTTTCCGGATCGCAGGGCGCGGCCCCGCGGTTCGCTCCCTCCCTGCGCCCGGGCTAAAGTCTCTGCACACCCAGCCCGGCCAGGGAGAACCCCATGCACCCGCTCTTCCGCCTCCCGCTCCTCGCCCTGTTCAGCCTGGCCCTGCACGCCACCGCCCAGGCCGCCAGCGTGCAGTACTTCGACGTGCCCAGGGGCAGCGGCCCGCACGACGTGGCGCCGACCACCGATGGCAAGGTCTGGTACACCGCCCAGCGCGCCGGCTCCCTTGGCCGCCTCGACCCGCAGACCGGCAGGAGCGAAACGGTCCCGCTCGGCCCGGGCTCCGCGCCGCACGGGGTGATCAGCGGCCCGGACGGCGATGCCTGGATCACCGACGGTGGCCTCAACGCCATCGTCCGCGTGGACGCAGAACGTCTTGGCATCGAAGTCTTTCCGCTGCCCAGGGATGCCGCCGGTGCGAACCTGAACACGGCTGTGTTCGATGACGACGGATTGCTCTGGTTCACCGGGCAGAGCGGCTTCTACGGGCGGCTCGACCCCGCCAGCCACGACATCAAGGTCTGGCCGGCTCCGCGCGGCCGCGGGCCATACGGCATCGCCGTCACGCCGGATGGCGAGGTCTGGTACGCGTCGCTGGCCGGCGACCATATCGCCCATGTCGACAGCACGACCGGCGCGGCCACGCCCATCGATCCGCCGGCGGCGGGCAGCGGTCCGCGGCGCCTGTGGTCCGATTCGGTTGGCCGACTGTGGATCAGCCAGTGGAACGACGGCCATCTGGGCCGCTACGACCCCGCCAGCAAGGAGTGGAAAACCTGGAAGCTGCCGGGCGATCATCCGCAGCCCTACGCCCTCTATGTCGACGCCATGGACCGTGTCTGGCTGAGCGACTTCGCCAGCAATGCCATCCTCGGCTTCGACCCGGAGAGCGAGCGTTTCACCCGCCATGCCAGCGACCGCCCGGGCGCCAACGTGCGCCAGCTGCTCGGCCGCCCCGGTGAAGTCTGGGGCGCCGAGTCCGGCACCGATCGCCTGGTGGTCATCCGTTATTGAGGAAACCTGAATGAGCGCCACCCACGTCCTGTTCCACTCCCCCGCCTCGCCCTTCGTGCGCAAGGTGCTGGTCCTGCTGCACGAGACCGGCCAGCTCGACAGGGTGGAGCTGCAGCCGGCCAACCTCAGCCCGGTCAGCCCCGACCTCGGCGTCAACGCCAGCAACCCGGCCGGCAAGATTCCCGCGCTGCGCCTGCCCGACGGCCAGACCCTGCACGACAGCCGGGTGATCCTCGACTACCTCGACCACCAGCACGCCGGCGAGCCGCTGATCCCCCGCGACGGTCCGGCGCGCTGGCGGCGGCTGACCCTGGCCTCGCTGGCCGACGCCATCCTCGACGCCGCGGTGATCAGCCGCTACGAAACCTTCGTGCGCCCGGAAGACAAGCGCTGGGGCGAATGGCTGGCCGGACAGAAGGGCAAGATCACCCGCTCCCTGGCCTATTTCGAGCACGACGCCTTCGCCGAGATCGCCGGACACTTCGACATTGCCGCCATCGGCCTCGCCTGCGCCCTCGGCTACCTCGACCTGCGTCAGCCGGAGTGGGACTGGCGCGCCGAGTACCCGCGCCTGGCCGGGTGGTACGCCGAGATCGCCCAGCGCCCGTCCATGGTCGCCACCCGCCCCGTCTGAATCGGCGGAAAGAGCTGGGCAACCTGCCTCGCCAGTCGCTCGCCCAGCTCCCGCTCCTCGCGCAGTCCGTGCCAGGCACTCACTGCTGCACCTCCACCTCGTCCAGCGACCATTGCAGCTCGTCCCTGCCGCGCGGTCTGATGCCATACCAGTCCAGCTTGCGGGTCAGCACCATCACCCCGGCGAGCACGCCGAACAGCAGCAGCGAGCCCATCAGCAGCGCATAGTCCTCGGCGCGCAGCAGGCCGTAGAGCATGCCGTAGAGCGCCGCCAGGCCGAGGCTGAAACCGCAGCCACGAGCCAGGCTGTGCAGCACGTGGCAGAGGTAGAAGCCGATCAGCGCGACGCAGGCGCCGGCGGAAATCAGGTAGGCCAGTTCGAAACCGAGATGCTCACTGAGCGACAGCAACAGCAGGTAGAACAGCGCCAGCGCCATGCCGACCAGGGCGTACTGGATCGGGTGCACCGCCAGCCGCGCCAGCACTTCGAAGAGGAAGAAGCCGGCGAAGGTGAGGACGATGAACAGCAGCGCGTACTTGATCGCCCGGTCGGCCTTCAAATACTGGTCCACCGGATCGATCAGGCCGACGCCGAAGCTCGGCGCGCGCAGTTCGTCGCAGCCACGGGCGATGCAGGTCTGCAGCGCCTCTTCCAGGTTGGTGGCGAAGAAGCTGCTGCGCCAGCGCGCGCTGAAACCGTCGGCGCTGACCGTGCGCTCGGCCGGAAGGAATTCGCCGCCGAAGCTCGGGTGCGGCCAGTCGGACTTCAGGCTGACCTGGCTGTCGCGCCCCACCGGGGTGATGTCCAGCCGCGAACTGCCGAGCAGAGCCAGGTCGAAGGCATAGTCCAGGCGCTGTTCGGCGCTGCCGTTCACTCCAGAAAGCGGGGCGTGCACGCCGCTGCCGAGCAGGCTTTCCTGGCTGCCCGGCTGGAAGGCCAGGTCCTGGCCGTTCAGGCGCAGCCGGAGCGCGTTCTCGATGCCGCGCACGTCGCTGATGCCCGCCGCCAGGAACGGCTGGTCGAAGCGGTAGTCGGCGAGGTTTTCGTCGATGCCGTAGTTGGCCGGCAGCAGGAAGTGCCCGCTGATCCGCGAATCGGCGTGATACAGGCGCGCCTCGTAGATGCCGCGATGGCGCAGCTCGGTGTTCATCTGTCCATCGAGGACGAAGGTTTCCGGGAGGAAGTACAGGCGGCCGCGCCGCTCGCGTTCCTGCTGGGTGCGCGTGCCGGTCTTCTCGTCGACCTGCCACTCGCGCACCGTGCGGGTGTAGGGCACCACCAGCAGCGGACCGGTGATCTTCTGCGCATAGCTGGAACTGCGTGCGATGTCCTCCAGCACGCCATCGCGATAGGCCTGCCGCTCACCGATCAGGCCGTCGATCATCAGCAGGGGAATCAGCAGCAGCAGGATCAGCACGGCAATGGCGCCGAGCTTGAAGGCCAGGATGCGGTTCATCGGGAGTCTCCGTGCGGTTGGAATGCGCAGAGTCTCGGCGGCGCGCATGGGCGCAGTGGGGCGGGAATGTGGAGATTGTGTGGAGATTGCGGATGGCCGTAACCACACGCACAACATGCAGGAGCCAGCTTGCTGGCGATCCAGAGGTTCCTCTCAACGCCAGCGTGGCAGGGGAAGGTGGTAATCGCCAGCAAGCTGGCTCCTACGGATACGGCGTCACGTGAAGCGAGTCAGCCGGCCGGCAGCGTCAACCGCGCCTCGACACCGCCCTCGACATTCCCCACCCACAATTCGCCGCCGTGCAGCGCGGCGATCTCGGCGACGAAGTTGAGCCCCAGCCCGGTGCTCTTGCGGCCGCTATTCGGGCGTGGCAGGGAGTAGAAGCGCTCCGTCAGGCGCGGCAGGGCATAGTCGGGGATCGCCTGGCCCTGGTTGAACAGCGCCAGCCGCCAGCGGCCGTCGTCGCGCTCGGCGCCGAAGCGGATCAGCCCTCCGGCCGGGGTGAAGTCCAGGGCGTTGTCCAACAGGTTGGCCAGCGCCTGGCGCAGCAGGAAGGGTTCGCCCATGACCACCACGTCCATGCCGATCCCGTTCTCCACACGGATGCCGGCGGCGCCGATGCGCGGGTTCTGCAGCAGCTCGTCCACCAGCGAACGCAACGGCACCGCAACGCGCTCCTGCAGGCCCTGGCGCTGTTCCACCTGGGCCAGGTCGAGCAGGCGTTCGATCAACTGCTGCAGGCGCTCGCTCTCCCCGGCGATATTGCCGACGAAGCGCGCCCGCTGCGGCGCCGGCATCTCGCCCTCGAGCAGCTCGGCGGCGCCGCGGATGGCCGCCAGCGGGCTCTTCAGCTCGTGGGTCAGGCTGTGCACGTAGCGCTCGACGTACTCCTTGCCCTCCAGTTGCACGCGCATGCGCTCCACCGCCTCGGCCAGCTGCGCCAGCTCGCCGCCACGATAGCGTGGCAGTTCGGCGCGCTGCCCTTCGCTGACCGCCCGGGCATAGCGGGTCAGCCGCCGCAGCGCGCCGCTCAGCCACCAGGAGAGCAATCCGCCGACCAGCAGGCCGAGGCCGATCAACCCGGCGCCGAGCCAGGCCAGCCGGCGCTGCGAGCGGTCGATATAGGGCTGCAGGGTGCGGTTCGGCTTGGAAACCGAAACCACGCCGATGATCCGCTCGCCATCGCGGATCGGCGCGGCGACGTACATCACCGAGGAATCCGGGTCGTCCGCCGACTCGCGGGTGGAGCGCGCACCGTACTTGCCCTGCAGGGTCAGGTAGACGTCGTTCCAGCGCGAATAGTCCTGCCCCACCGCCGCACCGCTGGAGTCGAGCAGGACGATGCCGTGGGCGTCGGTGACGTAGATGCGGTGGTTCACCTCGGTCTTGCGCACGCCCCAGATGTCCGCCTGCGGGCTGCGCGTGCCGTAGGCCTGGAGCAGCTCGGGCAGGCGGCTCTGGGTCAGGGTGCCGTTCTTCAGGTCGTCGCGAAGGATTTCCGCCAGCAGGTTGGCTGTATCGACCAGGGTTTCCTCGGTGGACTGGCGCACGCCGGGGCGGATCTCGTCCATCACCGTGCTGAGCACGAAATAACCGGTAAGCCCGACGAACAGGAAATAGACCAGGAAGATGCGGACGCCGAGCGGCATCAGCTGCGGTCCGGCGCGTAGCTGTAGCCGAGGCCGCGATGGGTCTGGATCGGCTCGGCCTCGGCGGCGACCTGGCGCAGCTTGGCGCGCAGGCTCTTGATGTGGCTGTCGATGTTGCGCTCGTAGCCGGCCTCGCTGGAAACGCCCAGCGCGTCCAGCAGCTGCTCGCGGCTGAACACCCGCTCCGGCTGGCCGAGCAGGGTCTGCAGCAGGCGGAATTCATGGCGGGTCAGGCTCAGCGCCTGGCCGCGGTAGGCGATGCGCATGCGTTCGCCGTCCACCGCGAAGGGACCGTTCGGCGGCGCGGCTTCGCGCGGCGCGACACGCTTGAGGATGGCCTTGACCCGCGCCGCCACCTCGCGCGGGCTGAACGGCTTGACCACGTAGTCGTCGGCGCCGATCTCCAGGCCGACCACGCGGTCGATCTCGGCATTGCGCGCGGTGAGGAAGATCACCGGCACCTCGGAGAAACGCCGCAGCCGCTTGCACGCCTCGAAGCCGCTGATGTCGGGCAGGCCGACGTCGAGGATGACCAGATCGAACGCCTCGCGCTGCAGCCGCTCCAGCGCTTCGCCGGCCAGCGTCAGCCAGGTGGCGGCGAAGCCTTCGGCCTGCAGCGCGTAGAGCAGCGTGTCGGCGATGGCGGCTTCGTCCTCGACGATCAGGATGTGCGGCACGGCGGTATCAACCGCCCGAACAGGTCGGCTTGCCGGCGGCGAAGCGCTCGCGCGGGTCGACCGCGACGTGGAACTTGCGCAGGCCCTTGGCGCCCATCAGGAACGGGTAGTTGAAGTTGCTGCGGTCGGTGAGGTTGACCTCGATGGACTGCTGGTCGCCGCCCAGGCACACCGGCAGCTCGATCACCGGACGCTTGCTGAGGCGCTCGTCCTCTTCCTCCTCGTCGTCCTCGCGGCCGTCGGCGCGGTTCTTGATCTTCGAGATGCGCTTGAGCTTGTGCTCGTACACCGAGTCGTCCGCCTCCTTGGTCGCCAGGCGGAAGCGCACCCAGTCCTCGCCGTTGCGCTGGAATATCTCGATGTCCCGGGCCGAGAGCGACGAGGTGTAGGCGCCGGTATCCATCTTCGCCTGCAGGGTGCGGTCGAGTTCCGGCAGGCTGATCCACTCGTAGCGGCCGTACAGGTGCGGCTCGGCGGCGAGGGCAGGCAGGGCGATCAGTGACAACAGGGCGAGGGCTCGCTTCACGCGGGTTCTCCAGGGGCGGAAAGTCCATAGGACTATCACGGCGGCGGCGGGTTCGCCAGCTTGGGAACGCGGCATGGCAGACCGTGTGAAAACCGAGCGCAGTAGTTTTCACACAGTCTGACCGACTGCGTATCATGGCCCGCGTCCCCCCCGCACAAGGAAACGGACCCGCCATGCAGGCCCTGCTGACCGGCGTCACCGCCAGCCTCCTGTTGCTGCTCAACACCCTGATCCTGATCGGCCCGATGCTGCTGCTCGCCCTGCTCAAGCTGCTGCTGCCCGGCCAGGCGCTGAAGGACGCCTGTTCGCGCGGGGTGATGTGGGTCGCCGAGACCTGGGCGGAAATCTGCAAGGCCATCTTCGCCCTGCTCACGCCGACCCGCTGGGACATCCGCGGCGCCGGCAACCTGCGCGGCGATACCTCCTACCTGGTGGTGAGCAACCACCAGTCCTGGGTCGACATTCCTGCGCTGGTGCAGGCGTTCAACCGCAAGGCGCCGTATTTCAAGTTCTTCCTGAAGAAGGAACTGATCTGGGTGCCCTTCCTCGGCCTGGCCTTCTGGGCGCTGGATTACCCCTTCATGAAGCGCTACACGAAGGAATTCCTCGAGAAGAATCCGCAGTTGAAGGGCAAGGACCTGGAAATCACCAGGGCCGCCTGCGAGAAGTTCAGGCGCCTGCCGGTGACGGTGGTGAACTACCTGGAAGGCACCCGCTACACCCCGGTCAAGCATGCCCGCCAGCAGTCGCCCTACCGCAACCTGCTCAGGCCCAAGGCCGGCGGCGTGGCCTTCGTCCTCGCCGCCCTCGGCGAACAGCTCGACGCCATGCTGGACGTCACCGTGGTCTACCCGAAGGGCCGCGCGCCGGGCTTCTGGGACCTGCTCAGCGGCCGGGTGCCGCGGGTGATCGTGGACATCCGCACCCGCGAGATCGACCCGGCGCTATGGCAGGGCGACTACGAGAACGACGCGGAATTCCGCCAGTACGTGCAGGCGTGGGTGTCGCGCCTGTGGGAGGAGAAGGACGCGCGGATCGAGGCGTTGCGCGGGGAGTTCTGAACCGTAGGGTGGAAAACGCGAAGCGTTTTCCACCATCCCCACGCCGCTGGCTGCAGGAACCAGCTTGCTGGCGAACGCTTCGCGAGCAAGCTCGCTCCTACAGGGGATGAAGACCTTACGCGCCGCGCCCCACGGGCGGCTCCACCGCCGGGCTGGCCGGGGCGCCCCAGAGGCCGCCGAGGGTGCCGAGCAGCTGGCTGTTCAGGCCCTGCTGGACGAAGTAGTTGAGCAGCACGCCGGCGAACTGCGAGACCATCGACTGGTCCATGCCCAGCACGCCGAACAGCTGGTTGACGTCCTGCAGGCTGTTCACTCCGCCGAGCAGGGCACTGGCGCCGCCGGTGCCGCCGAGCAGGCCGCCGAGGCTGCCCAGGGCGCTGCTGCCGGCCAGTTGCTCGGCGTCCGGCAGGGTCCGTTCCAGCTGCTGCTGGTCACTGCCCTGCAGGGTATTCAGCGCCAGCCCGAGCAGCGCGCCGGCGCCGCCCATGGCCTGGGTATCGGTGACGCCCAGTTGCTGGGTGAGATTGTCAATGAGGGTGCCGGCGGGCGTCGCGGCCGACTCGGCGGCTGGAATCTCGTCCGCCGCCTGGTCGAAGGTGACGGCGAAGGCGGGGCTGATGGCCAGCCAGGCGGCGACGAAGGCGATTGCAGGTTTGGCGCGCATCGATGACTCCGGAACGGGAATGCCGGCCCGGGAACTGGACCGACTCCCCGATTGGACTGGACCGTCCGGCGTTCGTTCCCTGCGCGCCGCCGGCTAGCCGCCGACGCCCCACAGGCTGCCGAGGCTGTCCATCACGTCGCTGCCCACGCCCTGCTTGCCGAAGTAGTCGAGCAGCACCCCGGCGAACTTGCCGACCATGCCCTCGTCCATCCCCAGCGCGCCGAACGCCTTGTTGACGTCGCCCAGGCTCTGCACGTTGCCCAGCACGCCCTGCGCCGCGCTGCCGCCGAGGTTGCCCAGGCTGCCGCCGAGCCCGCCGAGGGCGCTGCCGCCGGCCAGCTTGTCGAGGCCCGGCACGGCGCCCAGCAGCTGCGAATAGTCGCCGCCGCCGAGCTGGTTCTTCGCCAGGCCGAGCAGGGCGCCGGTGCCGCCGACCGCCTGTTCCTGGCTGACGCCGAGCTGCCCGGTGAGGGCGCCGAGCAGGTCGCTGGTCTGCGGCGTGGTGGCGACCTGGGACGCGCCGCCGGTGGCGCCGGAAACCGCCTTGGCGGCGTCGCCGAGGCTGTAGGCGAAAGCGGAGGAAGCGGCCAGCAGGGTGACGAGGGCAAGGCTGGCGCGGGTTCTGACGGTCATCGGACGACTCCTGTACTGGTGGACCGGATTCCGCCAGACGGCGGACAGACCCTGTCAGGTCTAGCACAGGTCAACGGGGATGTACGAGCGCGCGCTAAGCTATGGGGTTCTCGCCAGGAGGCATCATGTCCGAACCCTTCGTCCTCACGCCCCGCGTCGCCCGCCTGCTGCCCTGGATCGTGGCCATCGCCTTCTTCATGCAGGCACTGGACGGCACCATCCTCAACACCGCGCTGCCGAGCATGGCCCGCTCGCTGAACGAAGACCCGCTGCGCATGCAGGCGGTGGTGATTTCCTACCTGCTCACCGTGGCGCTGCTGATCCCCGCGTCAGGCTGGCTTTCCGACCGCTTCGGCACGCGCCGGGTGTTCCTCTTCGCGGTGCTGCTGTTCAGCCTCGGCTCGCTGCTCTGCGCGCTCTCGCCGACCCTCGGCGCCCTGGTGGCATCCCGCGTGGTGCAGGGCCTGGGCGGCGCGCTGATGCTGCCGGTGGGGCGCCTGGTGATCCTCCGCGCCTACCCGCGCAGCGAGCTGGTGCGCGTGCTCAGCTTCGTCACCATTCCCGGCCTGCTCGGCCCGCTGACCGGCCCGACCCTCGGCGGCTGGCTGGTGGAATACGCCAGCTGGCACTGGATCTTCCTGATCAACCTGCCGGTGGGCCTGCTCGGCTTCATCGTCGCCATGCGCCTGATGCCGGACCTGCGCGGCACCACCCGCAGCCGCTTCGACGGTCCCGGCTTCCTGCTGTTCGGCGGCGCCATGCTGCTGGTCACCATCGCCCTGGAAGGCCTCGGCGAACTGCACATGCCGCACGTGCGCGTGGTGCTCCTGCTGGTCGGCGGGCTGGTCCTGCTGGCGGCCTACTGGCTGCGCGCGCTGCGCATCGAGGCGCCGCTGTTCCCGCCGCTGCTGTTCCGCATCCGCACCTTCGCCGTCGGCGTGCTCGGCAACCTGTTCG
Organism: Pseudomonas jinjuensis; assembly: GCF_900103845.1. Taxonomy (GTDB): domain Bacteria; phylum Pseudomonadota; class Gammaproteobacteria; order Pseudomonadales; family Pseudomonadaceae; genus Pseudomonas; species Pseudomonas jinjuensis. The sequence continues at coordinate 100,210 of NZ_FNIJ01000010.1, read as the reverse complement.
CCCGCCTCGGCAGCGGCGCCCTGCCCTTCCTCACCCCGCTGCTGCTGCAGGTCGGCCTCGGCTACGCGCCGGCCAAGGCGGGGATGACCATGATCCCGCTGGCGCTCTCGGCGATGCTGATCAAGCCGCTGGCCAGGCCGCTGCTGGAGCTGTTCGGCTACCGCCGCCTGCTGGTGGGCAACACCCTGCTGCTCGGCTGCCTGATCGCCAGCCTAGGGCTGATCGACCACGACACGCCCTATCTCCTGCTGCTGGCCCAGTTGGCGGTGCTCGGCGCGGTGAACTCCCTGCAGTTCACCGCGATGAACACCCTGACCCTGATCGACCTGCGCGACGACAACGCCAGCGCCGGCAACAGCCTGCTGTCGGTGGTGACGCAACTGTCGATCAGCATGGGCGTGGCCTGCGCGGCGGCGCTGCTGGGCGGCTTCCAGGGCGAACTCGGGGTGCCGGTGGGCGATGTGCTGGGCGCTTTCCACGCCACCTACCTGGCGGTGGGGGTGATGTCAATGCTGGCGGCGGCGATCTTCTTCCAGCTCGGCAGCGGCGATGGCCGGACGGTGAAGAGCGCGAAGGTGGAAGTCGAGAATCAGGTGAGCGAGCATTAAGGCTTGCAGGTCGGCGCCACCGTCATGGTCTTCGACGCATCCACCGCGCCGATATGTTCGAGGGCGCGGCGGCCGATGAGCAGGCCGATGTCCGCCGGTTCGCGGTCGCGCAGGGCGAACTGCTCGCGGTAGATCTTGTTGCCCAGGCAGATATCCATCGACACCACCGGCCGCCGCTCGCTGCCGCCGACGCCGCTGACCCGCAGCACGCGCTCCACCGGGCGCTCGAAGGGCAGGCGGATCACGCGGCCGGTCCCGGCGTCCCTGACCTGGATGTCGTACTGCACCCAGCGCTGCTTGTTCTTCCTGATCCGCCGGATGTTGCGCACGTCCATCACCGAAGTCTGCACGCCGGTATCCAGCCGCGCCTTCAGCCGCACGTTCTCCGGCATCAGGCTGGCCTGTTCGATCCAGCCCCAGACGGCCGGCTGGGCGGCAACGGCGCAGGGGGCGGTCGCGCCCAGCAGGATGGCCAGCAGGACGGCGCTCGGTGATTTGGCGGGCATGGGTTCCTCGACCGGTGATGCGGCTGTTCTGCAGTGAAGACCGCGGGCAACGCACAGACAATAAAAAACCCCGGATGTTTCCATCCGGGGTTTCTGGCAACGCCTAGGGGATCTTAGTTGATCACCTGAACGCGCTCGGCCTGCATGCCTTTCTGGCCCTGCACGACTTCGAAGCTGACTTTCTGGCCTTCGGCCAGGGTCTTGAAGCCATGGCCTTCAATGGCACGGAAGTGAACGAAGACGTCCGGGCCGCTTTCCGGGGTGATGAAGCCGTAGCCTTTGGTCTCGTTGAACCACTTGACGGTGCCGTTCTGACGATTCGACATTTTGTTCTCCTTGGAACATAGGTATTGATAAGCCACGCATGTGACAGGAACTGAGTTGCAAGGAGTTACAAGGAGTCGAGCAGGACGGGGTGGAAGAACCGACCGCATCAGGTCACGATCGACGGCGACCCATGCAAACACAGTGCATGCACTCTACGATAAAAAATTCAGGAAAGCGAATCTGGATAAAAATCCGCGATTGAGGATTTCCGACATTTCTGACGAGTGGCCTTTTTCCTACAGCTTGACGGTCGGCGCAGGCCCCGGCCGACGGGCCCCGGAGCCGCATGCCTGCTACACTGCGCGCCCAGACGCTCCCCCAGGTTTTCCGCCGTGACTTCCACCGCTTTTTCCAGCCTCCCGCTTTCCGCCGACCTGCTGGCCAACCTCGATGCCCTCGGCTATCGGGAAATGACCCCGATCCAGGCGCAGAGCCTGCCGGCGATCCTCAAGGGCCGCGACCTGATCGCCCAGGCCAAGACCGGCAGCGGCAAGACCGCCGCCTTCGGCATCGGCCTGCTCAGCCCGCTGAATCCGCGCTACTTCGGCTGCCAGGCGCTGGTGCTGTGCCCGACCCGCGAGCTGGCCGACCAGGTCGCCAAGGAAATCCGCCGCCTGGCCCGCGCCGCCGACAACATCAAGGTGCTGACCCTGTGTGGCGGCGTGCCCTTCGGCCCGCAGATCGGCTCGCTGGAGCACGGCGCGCACGTGGTGGTCGGCACCCCGGGACGCATCCAGGAACACCTGCGCAAGGGCACCCTGAAGCTCGACGGCCTCAACACCCTGGTGCTCGACGAAGCCGACCGCATGCTCGACATGGGCTTCCACGACAGCATCGCCGACATCATCGGCCAGCTCCCGGCGCGCCGGCAGACCCTGCTGTTCTCCGCCACCTACCCGGAAGGCATCGGCCAGTTGGCGGCGAAGTTCCTCCGCGATCCGCTGCGGGTCGAGGTGGAATCGCTGCACGACGACTCGCAGATCGAGCAGCACTTCTACGAGATCGAGCCGCGCCAGCGCATGGATGCCGTGGTGCGCCTGCTGCAGCACTTCCGCCCGCAATCCAGCGTGGCCTTCTGTCACACCCGCCAGCAGTGCCAGGAACTGGCGGCGCACCTGGAAGCGCAGAAGATTTCCGCCCTCGCCCTGCACGGCGAACTGGAGCAGCGCGAGCGCGACCAGGTGCTGGCGATGTTCGCCAACCGCAGCTGCAGCGTGCTGGTCGCCACCGACGTGGCCGCCCGCGGCCTGGATATCGCCGCCCTGGAAGCGGTGATCAACGTCGAGCTGTCGCGCGATCCGGAGGTGCACATCCACCGCATCGGCCGCAGCGGCCGCGCTGGCGAGAAGGGCCTGGCGCTGTCCCTGGTGGCGCCGGCCGAGGCCAGCCGCGCGCAGGCCATCGAGGATTTGCAGAAGGCGCCGCTGAACTGGGAGCGCATCGACTTCCTCAGCGCCAACCCGGCGCCGCTGCTGCCGCCGATGACCACCCTGAGCATCGCCGGCGGGCGCAAGGACAAGCTGCGCCCGGGCGACATCCTCGGCGCCCTGACCGGCGAGGCCGGGCTGCCGGGCAGCGCCATCGGCAAGATCGCCATCTTCGATTTCCAGAGCTACGTGGCCGTGCAGCGCGATCTCGCCAAGCCGGCGCTGAAGCACTTCCTCGAAGGACGGATCAAGGGGCGTTCGTTCAAGGCGCGGATTCTCTGATTCCGGGATGCTGAAGACTTCCACCCTGCAGGAGCGCGCCATGCGCGCGCATCGCGGCGGGTCGCGGGCATGGCCCGCTCCTACGGGGGACGGTCGCGCTTTTCGTAGGAGCGAGCTTGCTCGCGAACGAATCCCCCCTCAGCGGCGCAGGGTGCAACTCGCCACGAATACGCAAGCGAGACGCCGCCCTGCCGATCCGCTAGTCTGACCGGGAGACATCCGGAAGTCCCCGTCGCACATGCAGTCCTCCCCGTTGTTCCAGTCCCTGCGGCGCCTCTGGGCGCTGGACAAGTTCGCCTACAGCCTGCGGGTGCTCGTCGCGCTCAGCGGGGTGATGGCGGTCTGCTGGTATCTCGATGACCTGGAGCTGATCATCCCGCTGTTCCTCGGGGTGATCGCCAGCGCCCTGGCGGAGACCGACGACCACTGGCTCGGCCGCCTCAACGCGCTGCTGGTGACCCTGCTCTGCTTCGCCCTCGCCTCCCTCGCCGTCGAGCTGCTGTTCCCCTATCCCTGGGCATTCGCCGCCGGGCTGGCGCTGGCGGCCTTCTCCATGCAACTGCTCGGCGCCCTCGGCGAACGCTATGCGGCGATCGCCTCGGCCACCCTGATCCTGTCGATCTACACCATGATCGGCGTCGACCAGCGCGGCGGCGCCACCGGCGACCTCTGGCGCGAGCCCCTGCTGCTGCTCGCCGGCGCCGCCTGGTACGGCCTGCTGTCGGTGCTGTGGAACGCGGCCTTCGCCAACCAGCCGGTGCAGCAGAGCCTGGCGCGGCTGTTCTTCGAGCTGGGCGAATACCTGAAGATCAAGTCGACCCTGTTCGAACCGCTGCGCCAGCTCGACGTGGAGGGCCGGCGCCTGGCCCTGGCGCGGCAGAACGGCAGGCTGGTGGTGGCGCTCAACCAGACCAAGGAAACCATCCTCGCCCGCCTCGGCCACGGCCGGCCGGGACCGAAGATCGGCCGCTACCTCAAGCTCTACTTCATCGCCCAGGACATCCACGAGCGCGCCAGTTCCTCGCACCACCCGTACAACCGGCTGGCCGAGGCGTTCTTCCACAGTGACGTGCTGTTCCGCTGCCAGCGCCTGCTCAACCAGCAGGGCAAGGCCTGCCGCGCGCTGGCGCGGGCGATCCAGCTGCGCCAGCCGTTCGACTACCACGACAGCGAGCAGACCCTGGCCGACCTGCAGGCCTCGCTGGGCTACCTGCGCGAACAGGGCAGGCCGGAGTGGCGCGGGCTGCTGCGTTCCCTCGGCGCGCTGGCCGGCAACCTCACCACGCTGGACCACAAGCTGCGCGATGCGAGCAACCCCGACGCGCTGGCCGAGGAACAGGACAGCGCCCTGCTCGACCGCTCGCCGCATTCGCTGAAGGAAGCCTGGGGGCGCCTCGGCCAGCAGCTCACGCCGACCTCGCTGATCTTCCGCCACGCCCTGCGCCTGGCGCTGGCGCTGACCGCCGGCTACGCCCTGCTGCACACCATCCATCCGACCCAGGGTTACTGGATCCTGCTGACCACGGTGTTCGTCTGCCAGCCGAACTACGGCGCCACGCGCATCCGCCTGGTGCAGCGGATTCTCGGCACGCTGGGCGGGCTGGTGGCCGGCTGGGCGCTGATCGACCTGTTCCCGCAGCCGCTGCTGCAGTCGCTGCTGGCGGTGGCCGCCGGAGTCGCCTTCTTCGCCACCCGCAGCACGCGCTACACCCTGGCCACGGCGGCGATCACCCTGCTGGTGCTGCTCTGCTTCAACCAGGTGGGCAACGGCTACGGGCTGATCCTGCCGCGCCTGTTCGATACCCTCCTCGGCGCGCTGATCGCCGGCCTGGCGGTGTTCCTGATCCTCCCGGACTGGCAGGGCCGCCGCCTGCACGCGCTGTTCGGCAACAGCATCGCCTGCAACAGCCGCTACCTGCGCGAGATCATGCAGCAGTACGCCAGCGGCAAGCGCGACGACCTCGCCTACCGCATCGCCCGGCGCAACGCGCACAACGCCGACGCGACGCTTTCCACCACCCTGTCGAACATGCTGCTGGAGCCGGGGCACTTCCGCAGGGACGCGGAACTCGGCTTCCGCTTCCTGGTGCTCTCGCACACCCTGCTCGGCTACCTGTCGGCCCTCGGCGCGCACCGCGACGCACTGCCCACCGCCCCGAGCGACGGGCTGATCGGCGAAGCCGCGCAGCGCCTGAGCGCCAGCCTCGACGAGATCGCCCTGCGCCTGGCCGAGAAGCGTCCGGTGGAGGTGCACAGCGACGAGGAGGAGGAACTGGCCGGGCGCCTGGAACAGCTGCCGGAGGAACAGGACGACGCGCACCGCCTGGTGCAGAGCCAGCTGGCGCTGATCTGCCGGCAGCTGGCGCCGCTGCGCTCGCTGGCGGCGCACCTGCTCAAGCGCAACGAGTGACGCGCTTCAGAGACCGTAGGCGCGCAGCAGCGCCTCGTAGCTGCCATCCGCACGCATCTCGCGGATCGCCTGGTCGAAGCCGGCAAGGATTTCCGCGTATCGCGGATTGCTGCGGCTGACCATGATGTACAGCTCCTTCTCCGCCAGCGCTCCCGGCAGGAACTCCAGGTCGTCCTGCAACGGGCGCAACTCGGTGTTCAACCGGTGGCGGGCGACCAGTTCGTCCTCCAGGGTCAGGTCGACCCGCCCGGCGTGCAGCATGCGCGCGGCGTTGGCGAAGCTGCGCACCTCCACCTTGCGCAGCCGCGGGTCGCCGTCGAACTCCGCCGCATAGCTGTAGCCGCGCACCACGGCGATCTGGTACGGGTAAAGATCGGACAGCTGTCCGAAGGTGATCGGCGAGCCCTTGCGCTTGAGCAGGCGCACGCGGTTGGTCAGGTAGGGCCGGGAATACGCCGCGTAGGACTCGCGCTCGGCGTTGTACCAGGCGTCGACGACTATGTCGTAGTCGCCCTTGCGCACGCCCTGCAGCGCCCGCGGCCAGGGTACCTCGGCGTACTGGCTGGCGAAGCCGGCGCGCTGCAGCGCCTGGCTGACCAGTTCCACGCAGAAGCCGTTGCCGGGCATGCGCGTATCGGCGAACGGCGGCCAGCGCCCGCCGGCCATGCGCAGGGTATCGGCGAGCGACGCGGCGGACAGCAGCATTGCAAGGAACAGGCACAGCCCACGCAGAACCATCTTCACTTTTCCATCCCTGCGAAATCCCGACTCCGATGATCGACGGGGTTAGAAGCCGGTGTCCAGGGCGCCGTCACCTGTGCCCTGCTTCATTCCCGGTCTTTCCTGCCGTTGTCCTCGAGCAGCCCCTTGAGCAGGTCGATGGGCATGGGGAAGACGATGGTTGAGTTCTTGTCGCCGGCGATGGAGCTGAGCGTCTGCATGTAGCGCAGCTGCATGGCGCCGTTCTGGCGGCCGAGCATTTCCGCGGCCTGCATCAGCTTCTCGGAGGCCTGCAGCTCGCCCTCGGCGTGAATCACCTTGGCCCGCCGCTCGCGCTCGGCCTCGGCCTGGCGGGCGATGGCGCGGACCATGGATTCGTTGATGTCGACGTGCTTGATCTCGACGTTGGCGACCTTGATCCCCCAGGCATCGGTCTGCGCATCGAGCACTTTCTGGATGTCCGCGTTGAGCCGTTCGCGCTCGGCGAGCATCTCGTCCAGCTCGTGCTTGCCCAGCACCGCGCGCAGGGTGGTCTGCGCCAACTGGCTGGTGGCGACGAGGAAGTTCTCCACCTGGATGATCGCCCGCTGCGGGTCGAGCACGCGGAAGTACACCACCGCGTTCACCTTGACCGAGACGTTGTCGCGGGAGATCACGTCCTGCGGCGGCACGTCGAGCACCACGGTGCGCAGGTCGACGCGGACCATCTGCTGCACCACCGGGATGACCAGCACCAGCCCCGGCCCCTTGACCTTCCAGAAGCGGCCGAGCTGGAACACCACGCCGCGCTCGTATTCGCGCAGGATGCGCAGGGCGCTGGCGATCAGCATCGCCAGCAGGACCAGCGTCACCAGCAGTCCGAATGGAACACCCATCACTCACCTCCCGTTTCGTCCACGGCCCGCACCTCCAGGCGCAGGCCATTGCGCCCCAGCACCCGGACGCGCTGGCCGGCGCTCAGCGGTTCCGCGGAATCCACCTGCCATTGCTCGCCTTCCAGTTGTATCCAGCCGCTGTGGTCGTTCTCGGCCACGGCGCTCACCGTGGCCAGGCTGCCCACCAGCCCGGCCGCGCCGCTGACGACCACGCGTCGTCGCGCCTTCACCGCCACGCCGACGATGCCGCCGATGAACAGCGCGCTGACCGTGGCGATCCCGACGATCAGCGCCAGCGGGATGCCGAAGCCCGGGACATCGGTGTCCACCAGGATCAGCGCGCCGATCACGAAGGCGACGACGCCGCCGATGCCGAGGATGCCGAAACTGGGCACGAAGGCCTCGCCGACCATGAACATCAGGCCGAGCAGGATCAGCCCCATCCCGGCGTAGCTCACCGGCAACAGTTGCAGGGCATACAGGCCGAGCAGCAGGCAGATGCCGCCGAGCACGCCGGGCAACGCCATGCCGGGGTTGGCCAGCTCGAAGATCAGCCCGTAGACGCCGATCATCATCAGGATCAGCGCCACGCTGGGATTGGTGATCACCGCCAGCAGGCGCGTGCGCCAGTCCGGCTCGCGCTCCACCGTCGGCACGCCGGCGGTGGCGAGCTTCGTCTCGTTGCCGAGCACCTTCAGCGTGCGCCCGTCGAGCATCTGCAGGAGCAGCGGCAGGTCCGGCGCCACCACGTCGATCACCTTCTGCTTCAGCGCATCCCCGGCGGACAGGCTGACCGCCTCGCGCACCGCGCGCTCGGCCCACTCGGCATTGCGCCCGTGCAGCTGGGCGAGGCCGCGGATGTAGGCCGCCGCGTCGTTGATCTGCTTGCGCTTGAGGGTTTCGTCGGTGTCCGCCGGCTTGCGGTCCTTCTTCTCGTCCGGCGAGTCGGGCATGTCCGGCGGCCCGCCGATCTGCACCGGCGTCGCCGCGCCGAGGTTGGTTCCCGGCGCCATCGCCGCCACGTGGCAGGCGTAGAGGATGTAGGTGCCGGCACTGGCCGCCCGCGCCCCGCCGGGCGCCACGTAGCCGACCACCGGGACGGGGCTGACCAGGATCGCCTTGACGATCTCGCGCATCGAGCTGTCCAGCCCGCCGGGGGTGTCCATGCGGATCACCACCAGCGGCGCCTTCTCCTCCGCCGCCCGGGCGATGCCGCGCACCAGGTAGTCGGACGTCGCCGGGCCGATGGCGCCGTCCACGCTCAGCACCACCACCGGCGCACCGGCAGCCGACGCACCCGCCGCGAACAGCGAGAGCAGCAGGGCGAAACAGCAGCGCTGGATGAAGCTGAGCATCGCGTGCCTCCTGGCCTGGCGGCGCATCGCTGCCTCGAAAAAGCGGATGTGCCTTTGCACAGCATAGCTTTCTCCGCCTGAGGGCCTGCCGCCCATCGTTCCCGCGCGCCTGTCCGCCGAATCTGCAGGAGCGGGCTTGCTCGCGAACCCCAGCCCCGCAGCGGGGTTCGTTCGCGAGCAAGCTCGCTCCTACGAAGAGCGGCGGCGCTTCATGGAGCGAGTGTGCCGGGGCGGGCGATCACTTCAACGAACCGGTGTTTCATGGTTCCCACGCTCCCGGGTGGGAACGATAAATGAACCGTGTAGGGCCATGCCCGCGAAAAAAGAAAACCCCGCCGAAGCGGGGTTTTCCTGGGAGGCCGAAAAATCAGCCCTTGAACACGTCTTCCACCGACTGCAGCGGATAGTGCTTCGGATACGGCAGGGTCGCCACGCCGGTCTCGATGGCGGCCTTGGCCACGGCATCGGAAACCACGGTGATCAGGCGCGGGTCCATCGGCTTCGGAATGATGTACTCGCGGCCGAATTCCAGATGGCTGACGTTGTACGCCTCGCAGACTTCCTTCGGCACCGGCTGCTTGGCCAGGTCGCGCAGGGCGTAGGCGGCGGCGATCTTCATTTCCTCGTTGATGCGGGTGGCGCGCACGTCCAGGGCACCGCGGAAGATGAAGGGGAAGCCGAGCACGTTGTTCACCTGGTTCGGGTAGTCCGAACGGCCGGTGGCCATGATCACGTCGTTGCGGGTGGAGTGGGCCAGTTCCGGCTTGATCTCCGGGTCCGGGTTGGAGCAGGCGAAGACCACCGGGTTGGGCGCCATGCGCGCGAGGTCCTCGGCGCCCAGCAGGTTGGCGCCGGACAGGCCGACGAACGCGTCGGCGCCTTCCAGGGCGTCGGACAGGGTGCGCTTCTCGGTCTCGCTGGCGAACACCGCCTTGTACTGGTTGAGGTCGTCACGGCCGGCATGGATCACGCCCTTGCGGTCGACCATGGAGATGTTCTCGACCCGGGCGCCGATGCTGACCAGCAGCTTCATGCAGGAGATCGCGGCAGCGCCGGCGCCGAGGCAGACTATCTTCGCCTCTTCCAGCTTCTTGCCGGCGATTTCCAGGGCATTGAGCATGCCGGCGGCGGTGACGATGGCGGTGCCGTGCTGGTCATCGTGGAACACCGGGATGTCGCACTGTTCGATCAGCGCACGCTCGATCTCGAAGCACTCCGGCGCCTTGATGTCTTCCAGGTTGATGCCACCGAAGGTGATGGAAATGCGTTTGATGGTATCGATGAAGGCCTGCGGGCTTTCCGCGTCGACTTCGATGTCGAACACGTCGACACCGGCGAAGCGCTTGAACAGCACGCCCTTGCCTTCCATGACCGGCTTGGAGGCCAGCGGGCCGAGGTTGCCCAGGCCGAGGATCGCGGTACCGTCGGAAATTACTGCAACCAGGTTGCCCTTGCCGGTGTAGCTGTAGGCCAGCTCGGCATCGCGCGCGATCTCGCGTACCGGCTCGGCGACACCCGGGCTGTACGCCAGCGACAGGTCGCGGGCGGTTACGGTCGGCTTGGTCAGCTCGACGCTGAGTTTTCCGGGGCGGGGCTGAGCGTGGTATTCGAGAGCAGCTGTCTTCAGATCAGACATTTGGGCACTTCCGCATTATTGCTTGTTGGACATGACGGGCGACCGAGCATACGCAAGAAGTGCACGCCTGCACAAGTGAACTACAGGCAGGCTGTCAATACTCTTATCGTATGACTTTCAGCCACTCCCCGGCTTTTGGCTGACCATCTGGATACAGGTCGTTCAACAATCTTAAGGTAGAAACTGTATACAATCCAGACTTGTCGACCAGCTGCTCCAGCGTCTGCCCGGGCTTCGCCTGGACCAGCGCCAGCCGCTGCGGTTTCGCCAGCTGACGCTCCTCAGGCTTCAACGGCCGGAAACTGCGAATCACCTGGAGGAAATTGCCGTCCTGGCTTTCCAGCGAGGCGCGACCTTTGACCGCAGCGACGAACAGGTAGGCGCGCTGCTGCTGGTAGATCACCGCGATGCGCCGCGCCGGAGTCCCCGGCACCACCGCCGTGGCGCCTTCCAGGCCGGACTGCTGCAGGCTCTCCTCTTCCACCAGGCGGCCACCTGCGCCCTTGCGCAGGTACTCCATCGGGCTCAGCCGGGAGTCGCGCTGCACCAGCTTCATACCAATATAGGCCTGCTTGTCCGGCGTATAGGCGACCAGCGCGGCGGGCTGGTTGAGCACGCCCCAGCCCGCGGGATAGCGGAGGGTGAAGTCGAGCTCGCCATGGTAGAAGTTGCGCCCGTGAAGGATGCCGGTGGATTCGGAATCGCCGAACGGCATGCCCTCGATCTGCCTGAGGAAACGCTCGCGGCCCACCTCCTGCTGCCCGGTCGCCAGCGCACGCGCCGGGCCGAGCACCTGCTGCAGGCGCTTGTCGTTGTCCGGGTGAGTGTCGAACAGACCGTGATAACCCGGCGCTTCCACCGGCTCGCCGTTCTTCACCGCCTGCTCGCGGGCGTAGTCGTCCTGGTTCTTCAGCACGCGCACCACCTGGATCATGGCGGTGGGGTCGTAGCCGGCGCGGGCCAGGTACCTGGCGCCTAGGCCGTCGGCTTCCAGCTCCATGTCGCGGCCATAGCCACGCACCACGGTGGTGCCGAGCACGTTGGTCAGGTCGCCGGCGGCGCCGACCCCGGTGCCGATGGCGATGGCCTGGCCGAGCACGTTCCAGGCAGTGGACTGGCTCTGCTGGCGCACGCTGTGGCGGGCGGTGACGTGGCCGATCTCGTGGCCCAGCACGGCGGCCAGTTCCGCCTCGGAATTGAGGTAGGCGAGCAGGCCGCGGTGGATATAGATGTAGCCGCCGGGCACGGCGAAGGCGTTGATGTCCGGCGTGTCGATGACGGTGAACTGGAACTGCAGGTTGGCGCGATCGCTGGCCCGGGCGACCCGCTCGCCGACCTGCTGCACGTAGGCCTGCAGCTTCTCGTCGGGGTAGCGCGGAAACTGCTTGAGGACTTCCTGGCTGTAGCGCTTGCCGAGGGCGAGTTCGTCCTTCTCGCTCATCATGACGAAGTCGGTCCTGCCGGTGGCCGGGTTGACCGCGCAGCCGCCCAGCACGCCGGCCAGGGCCAGCAGGCAGAGGGGCAACAGCAGCCTTTTCGTCATGGCAGGACCTCCAGCATGGCCGGATCGGTGAGCGGCAGCATCCAGCGTGCCTGTCCCGGTTTTACGCCGCCACGCTCGGCGCGGTCAATCACCCAGCCGCGCGCCTCGACGATGCGCCCGCGCAGGTCGCCGCCGGCGAAGCGCGACACCAGCTTCGGCTCGACGCGCAGCACCAGCGGCCCATCCAGCTCGATCCACAGCCCGCCGCGATTGCGCTGGACTTCCGCGACCCGCCCGCGCACCACGGCGAAGCCGCTCTGCTTCAGCGCAGCCGCGTCCTGCACCGGCGGGTTCTTCCACAGCCCGCGTCCGGCGCCGCGCGCCTCGCGTTCGGCCTGCTGCTGGCAGGCAGTGAGATCGGTATTCGGCGCCACCGCGACCAGGTAGCCGAGGCCGTCGCCGAGCAGTTGCGCTTCCAGATTGCTGCCGGAGCGGTCGAAGGCATGCGCCAGGATGCGTCCGTAGCGGTCCTTGCCCTGGCGGCCGGGAACCAGCCCGACCTCGCCGCCGCTGGCCGACACCAGTTGCTCCAGACGCCGCCGCGCCTGTTCGGCGAAGGGCTCCGCCGAGCGGCCATGGTGCGCCAGTTCCGGGGCGTTGACGCCGATCAGACGCACGCTGCGGCCATCGGCGAGCTTCAGCGTGTCGCCGTCCACCACCCGCGCCACCCGCACGCTGTCCGGCGTACGCGGTGCGCTGCAGGTCGCGGCGCTGGCCACGCTGGAAAAAACCACGGCAATAAAAAAGGCGCCCGCGAGGGGCGCCTTTTTCGCAAGACCGTGAAGAACCATATCGATCCTCCCGGAAATCGCTCTTACTTCTTGCCGAACATGGCGAAGCGCTGGTTGAAGCGATCGATACGGCCACCGGTGTCGACCACTTTCTGCTTGCCGGTGTAGAACGGGTGGCACTCGGAGCAGACGTCCAGGTGGATGCCCTTGCACAGGGTCGAACGGGTCTTGATCACGTTGCCGCAGCTGCAGGTGGCTTCGATTTCTTCGTACGCGGGATGGATTTCCGGTTTCATGCTGATTTCCTCTGGCTCATGGTGTGCCGCCACCCAGTCTCTGGCAGAAGCCGAGCCACGGTCATCGGAGGACCGAGGGCGGGATCTTTACCGGGCACCGCACGTAAATTAAGGGCGTGGATCATACCAGACACCCACGTCCATGCAAGCTGCAGCTGCGACCGACCGTCGCCACCAGCGTGCTAAGATCGCCGGTCCCCGCCGCCACGGAATCCGCCGCGTGCCCCAGCCCAGCATCCTGCGCCTCGCCCTACCCTCGCCGCTGCGCCGGCTGTTCGACTACCTGCCGCCGCGCGGGATCGACATCCGCCACCTGCACCCCGGCGTGCGCCTGCGGGTGCCGTTCGGCAAGCGCGAGATCGTCGGCGTGCTGGTGGAACTGGTCGAGCATTCCGAAGTGCCGGAAGACAAGCTGCGCCCGGCGCTGGCCGTGCTCGACCGCGAGCCGCCATTGCCGGCACACCTGCTCGAACTGTGCCGCTGGACCGCCCAGTACTACCAGCACAGCCTCGGCGACACGCTGTCCTGGGCGCTGCCCAACCTGCTGCGCCAGGGCGAACCGGCCGAGGCGCGGCTGCAGCGCTTCTGGCACGCGGAGCCCGGCGCCCGCCCGGAAGACCCGCGGCTGGCCCGCGCACCGCGCCAGCGCCAGGCGCTGCAGGTCCTGCTGCAGCATCCCCACGGCGTCTCCCACGAACTGCTGGGTCAGTTGCAGATCAACAAGGACAGCCTCGACCTGCTGCAGGAAAAGGGCCTGGTCAGCCTGGAAGAACGCCGCCAGGCGCCCATCGAGCACCATGGCGGCTGGCTGGCGCAGGCCGAACTGCCGCTCAACGCCGAGCAGCGCGCCGCGTTCGAGGCGGTGAAGTCCGGTTTCGGCAGCTTCCGCAGCTATCTGCTGGCCGGCGTCACCGGCAGCGGCAAGACCGAGGTCTACCTGCAACTGATCCACCAGGCCCTGGAAGCCGGCCGCCAGGCGCTGGTGCTGATCCCGGAGATCAACCTCGGTCCGCAGACCCTGGCGCGCTTCGAGCGCCGCTTCAACGCGCGCATCGCCCTGCTGCATTCGGCGCTGACCGACCGCGAGCGCCTCGACGCCTGGCTGGCGGCGCGCGACGGCGAGGCGGACATCGTCATCGGCACCCGCTCCGCGCTGTTCACGCCGCTGAAGAATCCGGGGCTGATCATCATCGACGAGGAACACGACGCCTCCTATAAACAGCAGGAAGGCCTGCGCTACCACGCCCGCGACCTGGCCATGGTGCGCGCGCGCCTGGAAAACGTGCCGATCCTGCTCGGCTCCGCGACGCCGGCGCTGGAAAGCCTGCACAACGCGCAGAGCGGCCGCTACGGCCTGCTGCGCCTGAACCAGCGCGCCGGCGGCGCGCACCAGCCGAAGTTCCAGCGCCTCGACGTGAAGAGCCTGCCGCTGGACGCCGGCATCTCCATGCCGCTGCAGCGCGCCATCGGCGAAACCCTGGCGGCCGGCCAGCAGGTGCTGGTCTACCTCAACCGCCGCGGCTTCGCCCCGACCCTGCTCTGCCACGACTGCGGCTGGATCAGCCAGTGCCCGCGCTGCGATGCGCGCATGACCCTGCACCAGGGCTCCGGCGAGTTGCGCTGCCACCACTGCGACCAGCGCCAACGCCCGCCGCGCAAGTGCCCGAAGTGCGGAATGCTCGACCTGCGCCCGGTCGGCGCCGGCACCGAGCGCGCCGAGGAACGCCTGAATATCCTCTTCCCGAAGCATCCGGTGCTGCGCATCGACCGCGACAGTACCTCGCGCAAGCACGCCATGCGCGACCTGTTCGCCACCATCAACAAGGGCGAGCCGTGCATCCTGGTCGGCACCCAGATGCTCGCCAAGGGCCACCATTTCCCGCGGGTCACCCTGGTGGCGATCCTCGACGCCGACGGCGGGCTGTTTTCCGCCGACTTCCGCGCCAGCGAGCGCATGGCGCAGCAGATCGTCCAGGTCGCCGGCCGCGCCGGGCGCGCCGAGGAACCGGGCCGCGTGCTGATCCAGACGCACCTGGCCGACCACCCGCTGCTGGTGCAGCTCACCGAGCAGGGCTACTTCGCCTTCGCCGAGCAGGCCCTGAGCGAGCGCCGCGCCGCCGGCCTGCCGCCCTTCGCCCATCTCGCCCTGTTGCGCGCCGAGGCGCACAAGCCGGGCCAGGCCGAAGCCTTCCTCGACGCCGCCTGCATGGAGGCGGAAAACCTCCAGGCCAGCCTCGGCCACGAGGTGGAACTGCTCGGCCCGGTGCCGGCGCCGATGGAACGTCGCGCCGGCCGTCACCGCGCCCAGCTGCTGCTGTCCGGCAGCGCCCGCGCGCCGCTGCACCGCCTGCTGACGCCCTGGCTGCAGATGCTCGAACAGCTCCCCGGCGGCCGGCAGGTGCGCTGGTCGCTGGATGTGGACCCGATCGATTTGTTCTAGCCGGCCCGAGATCAAGGCGCGGTACGCCCTGAGCTTGTAGCCTTAAGCTTCCAACTTGCCGCTGTGCCCCACGGGCACCCATAATGCGCGGTTCTGAGCCAGACAACCGGTCGCCCGCCCACTCGGCGCGATGACGGAGACACGAGATGAAAGACACCATCCGCCAGCTGATCCAGCAAGCCCTCGCCCGCCTGACCGAGGACGGCACCCTGCCCGCCGGCCTCACGCCCGATATCCAGGTGGAAACCACCAAGGATCGAGTGCATGGCGACTACGCCAGCAACATCGCCCTGATGCTCGCCAAGCCGGCCGCACAGAAGCCGCGAGACCTGGCCGGCAAGCTGCAGGCGGCGCTGCCCGCGCACCCGCAGGTGGCCAAGGTGGAAATCGCCGGCCCCGGCTTCCTCAACTTCTTCCAGGACGAAGCCTGGCTGGCCGACAGCCTCGACGCCGCCCTCGCCGACGACCATCTCGGCGTGCGCAAGAACGGCCCGGCGCAGCGCGTGGTGGTCGACCTGTCCTCGCCGAACCTGGCCAAGGAAATGCACGTCGGCCACCTGCGCTCGACCATCATCGGCGACGCCGTGGCCCGCGTTCTCGAATTCCTCGGCGACAGCGTGATCCGCCAGAACCACGTGGGCGACTGGGGCACCCAGTTCGGCATGCTGCTGGCCTACCTGGAAGAGCAGCCGGTGAACGCCCAGGCCGAACTGCATGACCTGGAAGTCTTCTACCGCGCGGCGAAGAAGCGCTTCGACGAGTCCGCGGAATTCGCCGACCGCGCCCGCGAACTGGTGGTCAAGCTGCAGGCCAACGACGCCGAGTGCATGCGCCTGTGGACCCGTTTCAACGAAATTTCCCTGTCGCATTGCCAGCAGGTCTACGACCGTCTCGGCGTGAAGCTGACCATGGCCGACGTGAAGGGCGAGAGCGCCTACAACGACGACCTGGCCAACGTGGTCGCCGACCTCACCGCCAAGGGCATGCTGGTCGAGAGCGACGGCGCCATGTGCGTGTTCCTCGAAGAATTCAGGAACGCCGAAGGCAACCCGCTGCCGGTGATCGTGCAGAAGGCCGGCGGCGGCTACCTCTACGCCACCACCGACCTCGCCGCCATGCGCTACCGCCACCAGAAGCTGCACGCCGACCGCGTGCTGTACTTCGTCGACCAGCGCCAGGCCCTGCACTTCCAGCAGGTGTTCGAAGTGGCCCGCCGCGCCGGTTTCGTCCCGGCCGGCATGGACCTGGAGCACATGGGCTTCGGCACCATGAACGGCGCCGACGGCCGCCCGTTCAAGACCCGCGACGGCGGCACGGTGAAGCTGATCGACCTGCTGGAAGAGGCCGAGGAGCGCGCCTACACCCTGGTGAAAGCCAAGAACGCCGAGCTGGACGAGGCCGAGCTGCGGCAGATCGCCCGCGCCGTGGGCATCGGCGCGGTGAAATACGCCGACCTGTCCAAGCACCGCACCAGCGACTACAGCTTCAACTTCGAACTGATGCTCAGCTTCGAGGGCAACACCGCGCCCTACCTGCTGTACGCCTACACCCGCGTGGCGAGCATCTTCCGCAAGCTGGGCAAGAGCTTCGACGAAGCCACCGGCAGGATCGTCCTCGAACAGCCGCAGGAGCAGGCCCTGGCCGCGCAGCTGGCGCAGTTCGGCGACGTGCTCAATAACGTCGCGCAGAAGGGCGTGCCGCATATCCTCTGCTCCTACCTCTACGAGCTGGCCGGTCTGTTCTCCAGCTTCTACGAGAACTGCCCGATCCTCGCCGCCCAAACCCCGGCGCAGCAGGAAAGCCGCCTGAAGCTGGCCGCCCTCGCCGGCCGCACCCTCAAGCAGGGCCTGGAGCTGCTGGGCCTGGAAACCCTGGAGCGCATGTAAGCATCCATGGCGAAGAAGAAACCCGCTCCCAAGCGCGGCGCCAGCCGCTACCAGCCGCCGGCGCGCAATTCGTCGGTGCCCGGCTGGGTCTGGCTGGTGGCCGGCCTCGCCATCGGCGGCTTCATCATGTTCCTCACCAAGCTGGAGCCGGGACGCGATGAAGTGCGCCGGGAAAAGCCGGAGCAGCAGAAGCCGGCGGTCGGCCAGAACAAGCCGGCGCAGCCGCCGGCCCCGGTGGCGGTGAAGCCGAAGTACGACTTCTACACCCTGCTGCCGGGCTCGGAAGTGGTGGTGCCGCCGGAAGCGGTGCCGGTGAAGCCGCAGGCACCCGCCCAGCCGCCGGTTCCGCCGCCGACCGTGGTGGCGACGCCCGAGGAAGCGGCGAAGATCGACACCCAGCGCGCCCTCGCCGCCCTCAGCGGACAGACCCCGCCGCCCCCGGCGGTGGTCAAGCCGGCCGCACCGGCCCAGTCGCAGCCACAGCAGGCGGCGGCCAGCAAGCCGGCGGCGCCGGCTGCCGTGGCGTCCACCCAGTACTTCCTGCAGGCCGGCTCGTTCCGCAAGCAGACCGACGCCGAGCGCGTACGCGCGCAGATCAGCATGCTCGGCCAGATGGCCCGGGTGGAATCCGGCACGGTGCGCGACGAGGTCTGGTACCGGGTGATGGTCGGCCCGTTCAGCGACCGCAGCAAGGTCTCCCAGGCACAGAAGCAGCTGTCCTCCAACGGCTTCGGCAACGTGCTGTTACAACAGCGACGGAGCCGCTGAGCCTCCCCGGGTAGGGCGGGTGCAACCCGCCATTCCCTTCGGCAACGCGAATTCGGCGGGTTGCACCCGCCCTGCAATTGCAGGCCAATCGCCAGGGCGGGACAAATTCTCGCGCTCGTCGGCCGAGGACTTGAACCCGCCCCACCTCATCCCCATCTGACTCTGCATTCGGGCAATTCGCCCCGCTGTGTGGAGTAATCCCCTTGACCACAATCGTTTCTGTACGCCGCCACGGCAAGGTCGTCATGGGCGGCGATGGCCAGGTTTCCCTGGGCAACACCGTGATGAAAGGCAACGCCAAGAAGGTCCGCCGCCTGTACCACGGTGAAGTGCTGGCCGGTTTCGCCGGCGCCACCGCCGACGCCTTCACCCTCTTCGAACGCTTCGAGCAGCAGCTCGAGAAGCACCAGGGCCATCTGGTCCGCGCCGCCGTCGAGCTGGCCAAGGACTGGCGCACCGACCGTTCCCTGAGCCGCCTGGAAGCCATGCTGGCGGTGGCCAACAAGGACGCCTCGCTGATCATCACCGGCAACGGCGACGTGGTCGAACCCGAGCACGGCCTGATCGCCATGGGCTCCGGCGGCGGCTTCGCCCAGGCCGCGGCCATGGCGCTGCTGCAGCACAACGACAAGCTCTCCGCCCGCGAAGTGGCCGAGACCGCCCTGAACATCGCCGGCTCGATCTGCGTGTTCACCAACCAGAATCTCACCATTGAGGAGCTGGACAGCGCCGCTTGAGGCGTTGTCGCTTCGGAGTACCTCTAAAAATGTCCATGACTCCCCGCGAGATCGTTCACGAACTCAACCGCCACATCATCGGCCAGGACGACGCCAAGCGCGCCGTGGCCATCGCCCTGCGCAACCGCTGGCGGCGCATGCAGCTGCCCGCCGAGCTGCGCGCCGAGGTGACGCCGAAGAACATCCTGATGATCGGCCCGACCGGTGTCGGCAAGACCGAGATCGCCCGCCGCCTGGCGCGCCTGGCGAATGCGCCGTTCATCAAGGTGGAAGCGACCAAGTTCACCGAGGTCGGCTATGTCGGCCGCGACGTGGAATCCATCGTCCGCGATCTCGCCGATGCCGCGATCAAGATGCTCCGCGAGCAGGAAATCCAGAAGGTGAAGTACCGCGCCGAGGACGCCGCCGAGGAACGCATCCTCGACGCCCTGCTGCCGCCGGCGCGCACAACCGGCTTCGGCGACGAGCCGGCGCAGCGCGAGGATTCCAACACCCGCCAGCTGTTCCGCAAGCGCCTGCGCGAAGGCCAGCTGGACGACAAGGAAATCGACATCGAGGTCGCCGACGTCCCGGCGGGCGTGGAAATCATGGCCCCGCCCGGCATGGAGGAGATGACCAGCCAGTTGCAGAACCTGTTCTCCAACATGGGCAAGGGCAAGCGCAAGACCCGCAAGCTGAAGGTCGCCGAGGCGATGAAGCTGATCCGCGACGAGGAAGCGCAGCGCCTGGTCAACGATGAAGACCTCAAGGGCCGCGCCCTGGAAGCGGTGGAGCAGAACGGCATCGTCTTCCTCGACGAGATCGACAAGATCGCCAAGCGCGCCAACGCCGGCGGCGCCGACGTCTCCCGCGAGGGCGTGCAGCGTGACCTGCTGCCGCTGATCGAGGGCTGCACGGTGAACACCAAGCTGGGCATGGTGAAGACCGACCACATCCTGTTCATCGCCTCGGGCGCGTTCCACCTGTCCAAGCCGAGCGACCTGGTGCCGGAACTGCAGGGCCGCCTGCCGATCCGCGTCGAGCTCAAGGCCCTGACCCCGGGCGACTTCGAGCGCATCCTCACCGAGCCGCACGCTTCGCTGACCGAGCAGTACAGCGCGCTGCTGAAGACCGAGGGCCTGGACATCGAATTCGCCCCGGACGCCATCAAGCGCCTGGCGGAGATCGCCTACCAGGTCAACGAGAAGACCGAGAACATCGGCGCGCGCCGCCTGCACACGCTGCTGGAGCGTCTGCTGGAGGAAGTCTCGTTCGACGCCGCCGACCTGGCGAGCAAGCACGACGGCCAGCCGATCCGCATCGACGCCGACTACGTCAACGGCCACCTGGGCGAACTGGCGCAGGACGAAGACCTGTCGCGGTATATCCTTTAAGAGCAGCTGGAAGCCAAAAGCGGTTTCCAGCATTCAGACATGTAGGAGCGAGCTTGCTCGCGATGCTTTCGCTGTTGCGGGGATCGCCAGCAAGCTGGCTCCTACAGGCCCACCCTCCGGATCTTGCCCATGCGTATTCCCACCGCCATCAAGCTGCACAAAGCCTCGAAGACCCTGGAGCTGGAATATGCCCCGGGCGAGCGCTACAGCCTGAGCGCGGAATTCCTCCGCGTGCATTCGCCCTCGGCGGAAGTGCAGGGCCACGGCAATCCGATCCTGCAGTACGGCAAGATCAACGTCGGCCTGAACGCCCTCGAGCCGGCCGGCCAGTACGCGCTCAAGCTGACCTTCGACGACGGCCACGACAGCGGCCTGTACACCTGGGACTACCTCTACCAGTTGTGCACGCGCCAGGAAGAGCTGTGGGCCGACTATCTCGCCGAGCTGGAAAAAGCCGGAAAATCCCGCGACCCGAACGAGTCGGTCGTGAAACTCATGCTCTGAAACCCGACCGACGGGTCATCCCCTTCTTCTGCCCGCATCTCCCGCAGGGCACGTCATTTGCAACATTTCCCGCGGAAACTGAAGCCAGCCCGGCCCGCCGCGGAAATCCCGCCGTGAAGGATCGATCCGCGCCCACTCTAGAAAGCGCTTTCTAATCCGCCACGCCATACTTTCCCGACGGGTCGGTGCTGAATCCGCTTGCGCGGCGTCGCCGTTGCCCCGGTTCGAAAACGGTGCACAGCTGTTTCCCGGGCAACAGCGACCAGCCAAGCGATGAATGCGCGGAGACCGCTTCGCGTCCATCAAACCCGAGCAGTACCTGGCATCGAGGTGCAACTCCGCCAGTATTGGTCTCAGGACTTTGGAGCATCGCCCATGACCCAGAAGAGCAACAACGGATTGTCCCAGCAGGCCGCGGAAAACACATTGAACCTCAACCCCGTGATCGGCATTCGCGGCAAGGACCTGCTGACTTCTGCCCGCATGGTATTGCTGCAGGCGGTGAAGCAGCCGCTGCACAGCGCCAGGCACGTCACCCGTTTCGGCCTGGAGCTGAAGAACGTCCTGCTCGGCACCTCGGAGCTGCGGCCAACCAACGACGACCGCCGCTTCGCCGACCCGGCCTGGAGCCAGAACCCCCTGTACCGCCGCTACATGCAGACCTACCTGGCCTGGCGCGGCGAACTGCAGAACTGGATCGCCCGCAGCGACCTGCCGCCGGAAGACGTCGGCCGCGGCCAGTTCATCATCAGCCTGCTGACCGAGGCCATGGCGCCGACCAATACCCTGAGCAACCCGGCTGCGGTCAAGCGCTTCTTCGAGACCGGCGGCAAGAGCCTGCTCGACGGCCTCACCCACCTGGCCAAGGACCTGGTCAACAACGGCGGCATGCCCAGCCAGGTGAACATGGACGCCTTCGAGGTCGGCAAGAACCTGGCGACCACCGAGGGTGCCGTGGTGTTCCGCAACGACGTGCTGGAGCTGATCCAGTACCAGCCGACCGGCGCATCGGTGCACGAGCGGCCGCTGCTGGTGGTGCCGCCGCAGATCAACAAGTTCTACGTGTTCGACCTGTCGCCGGAGAAGAGCCTGGCGCGCTTCGCCCTGCGCAGCAATCTGCAGACCTTCATCGTCAGCTGGCGCAACCCGACCAAGGCGCAGCGCGAATGGGGCCTGACCACCTACATCGAGGCGCTCAAGGAAGCGGTCGACGCGGTCCTCGACATCACCGGCAGCGCGGACCTGAACATGCTCGGCGCCTGCTCCGGCGGCATCGCCACGGTCACCCTGCTCGGTCACTACGCCGCCCTCGGCGAGCACAAGGTCAACGCCTTCACCCAGATGGTCAGCGTGCTCGACTTCGAGCTGGACACCCAGGTCGCGCTGTTCGCCGACGAGAAGAGCCTGGAAACCGCCAAGCGCCGCTCGTACCAGGCCGGCGTGCTGGAAGGCAGGGACATGGCCAAGGTGTTCGCCTGGATGCGCCCCAACGACCTGATCTGGAACTACTGGGTCAACAACTACCTGCTCGGCAACGAGCCGCCGGCCTTCGACATCCTGTTCTGGAACAACGACACCACCCGCCTGCCCGCCGCGCTGCACGGCGAGCTGGTGGAAATGTTCAAGAGCAACCCGCTGGCGCGCCCGGGCGCGCTGGAGGTGAGCGGCACGCCGATCGACCTGAAGCAGGTCACCTGCGATTTCTACTGCGTGGCCGGCCTCAACGACCACATCACACCCTGGGAAGCCTGCTACCGCTCGGCGCGTCTGCTCGGCGGCAAGTGCGAGTTCATCCTCTCCAACAGCGGGCACATCCAGAGCATCCTCAACCCACCGGGCAACCCCAAGGCGCGGTTCATGACCGGCCCCGACCTCTCGGCCGATCCGAAGACCTGGCAGGAAAACTCCAGCAAGCATGCCGACTCCTGGTGGCTGCACTGGCAGGCGTGGATGACCGAACGCTCCGGTGCCCTCAGGGACGCGCCGGCCAGCCTCGGCAGCGCCGCCTTCCCTGCCGCCGAGGCTGCCCCCGGAACCTACGTGCACGAACGATGAAGACAGAAATGCCCAGCGAAACCAGCATGGCCAACGATGGCGCAGGGCCGGCAGCGAACTACAGCGCTGCCGGCCCGGCCACGCCGCGCACACGAAAAAGAACCAATGGCGAGCCGGCCGCGGTGAAATCCGGCATCGCCCCGCAGCCGTTCATCTTCCGCACCATCAACCTCGACGGGCAGAGCATCCGCACCGCGGTCCGCCCGGGCAAGGCGCACATGAGCCCGCTGCTGATCTTCAACGGCATCGGCGCCAACCTGGAGCTGGTGTTCCCCTTCGTCGCCGCACTCGATCCGGACCTGGAAGTGATCGCCTTCGACGTGCCCGGCGTCGGCGGCTCGTCGACGCCGAGCGTGCCGTACCGCTTCCCCGGCCTGGCCAGGCTGGTGGCGCGCATGCTCGACTACCTGGACTACGGCCAGGTCACCGCCATCGGCGTGTCCTGGGGCGGCGCGCTGGCCCAGCAGTTCGCCCACGACTATCCGGAGCGCTGCAAGAAGCTGATCCTCGCCGCCACCGCCGCCGGCGCGGTGATGCTGCCGGGCAAGCCGAAGGTGCTCATGCGCATGGCCAGCCCGCGGCGCTACATCCAGCCGTCCTACGGCGCGCGCATCGCCCCGGACATCTACGGCGGCGGCTTCCGCCGCGACCCGAAGCTGGCCCTGGCCTTCGCCAGCAAGGTGCGCTCCGGCGGCAAGCTCGGCTACTACTGGCAGCTGTTCGCCGGCTTCGGCTGGACCAGCTTCCACTGGCTGCACAAGATCCGCCAGCCGACCCTGGTGCTGGCCGGCGACGACGACCCGATCATCCCGCTGGTCAACATGCGCCTGCTGGCCTGGCGCATTCCCAACGCCGAGCTGCACGTGATCGACGACGGCCACCTGTTCCTCATCACCCGCGCGGAAACGGTGGCGCCGATCATCATGAAGTTCCTCGCCGAGGAGCGGCAGCGCGCGGTGATGCACCCGCGGCCGTTCGTGCCCAAGGCCGGCTGACTGTCGATCCGCTGTCGCCCGGGCAACAGCGCACCACCATGGACGGCCCCGGCAGTCATCGCATCGTAATGGTGCGCAGGCATCCTCGATCGTTCATGAGCCGGGTGAACGCGGGGATGTCCACTCTGGTCGCGGCGCGCTGCGAGGCGCGTCCGCGCATTCTGGTACAGCCCTTGCTGCACCCGCATGACGACTGTCCCTTCATGGAGAGCTGCCCATGCGCGAAAAACCCCAGCCCGGGAAAGTCCCTGCCCCGACCGAATTCATGAATGCGCAGAACGCCATCGTCGGCCTGCGCGGCAAGGACCTGCTGTCCACCGTGCGCCTGCTCGCCCTGCAGGGCGTGCGCCAGCCGCTGCACAGCGCGCGGCACCTGGCGGCGCTGGGCAAGCAGATGGGCAAGGTGATGCTGGGCGACTCGGAGCTGCAGCCCAATCCACAGGACGCGCGTTTCCAGGACCCGTCGTGGCGGCTCAACCCGCTGTACCGGCGCACCCTGCAGGGCTACCTGGCCTGGCAGCAGCAGTTGCTCGCCTGGATCGACGAGAGCGACCTGGACAAGGACGACCGCGCACGCTCGCGCTTCCTGCTGTCGCAGTTCACCGACGCGATGTCGCCGTCCAACAGCCTGGCCAACCCGCTGGCGGTGAAGGAGCTGTTCAACACCGGCGGCAAGAGCCTGTTCAAGGGCATGCGCCATCTGCTCGGCGACCTGCGCCACAACGGCGGCATGCCCAGCCAGGTGGACAGGAACGCCTTCGAGGTCGGCCGCAACCTCGCCGCCACGCCGGGCGCGGTGGTGTTCCGCAACGACGTCCTCGAACTGATCCAGTACAAGCCGCTGGGCGAGTACCTGCACGCCCGGCCGCTGCTGGTGGTGCCGCCGCAGATCAACAAGTACTACATCTTCGATCTGTCGCCGGAAAAGAGCTTCGTGCAGTACGCGCTGAAGAACAACATCCAGCTGTTCATCGTCAGCTGGCGCAACCCCGACGCGCGCCACCGCGAATGGGGGCTGTCGACCTACGTCAAGGCTGTGGACCAGGCCATCGAGGCCTGCCGCTCGATCAGCGGCAGCCGCAGCGTCAACCTGCTGGGCGCCTGCTCCGGCGGCCTGACCATGGCCGCGCTGCAGGGCCACCTGCAGGCGCGCCGGCAGCTGCGCAAGATCGCCAGCGCCACCTACCTGGTCAGCCTGCTCGACAGCCACGTGGAAAGCCCGGCGGCGCTGTTCGCCGACGAGCAGACCCTGGAAAGCAGCAAGCGCCGCTCCTACCAGCAGGGCGTGCTGGATGGCCGCGACATGGCGCGGATATTCGCCTGGATGCGCCCCAACGACCTGATCTGGAACTACTGGGTCAACAACTACCTGCTCGGCAAGCAGCCGCCGGCCTTCGACATCCTCTACTGGAACAACGACAACACCCGGCTGCCCGCCGCGCTGCACGGCGACTTCCTCGACTTCTTCAAGCACAACCCGCTGAACCGGCCGGGGGCCATGGAAGTCAACGGCACGCCGATCGACCTGCAGAAGGTGGCGGTGGACAGCTTCCACGTCGCCGGTATCACCGACCACATCACGCCCTGGGACTCGGTCTACCGCTCCGCCCTGCTGCTCGGCGGCGACAAGCGCTTCGTGCTGTCCAACAGCGGGCACATCCAGGCGATCCTCAACCCGCCCGGCAATCCCAAGGCCTGCTTCTTCGAGAACGGCAAGCTGAGCGGGGACCCGCGCGCCTGGTACTACGACACCCAGCGCCACGAAGGCAGCTGGTGGCCGCTGTGGCTGGAATGGCTGCAGGAGCGCTCCGGCGAGCGCCGCCCGGTCAGCTTCGAGCTGGGCAACGCCGAGTACCCGGCGATGGAGGCGGCGCCAGGCACCTATGTGCATATCCGCTGAATGACCGGCTGGCATCCCCTCCTCGCTCACCAATCGCGGGGGGTGGCGCCGCTGCCGCGCGGCGGCTATCGTCGGGCCAGCCAATCTGGAATGGAACACGGATGAAAACCCGCGACCGCATCCTCCTGTGCGCCCTCGAACTGTTCAACGAGCGCGGCGAACCCAATGTCTCGACGCTGGAAATCGCCACGGAAATGGGCATCAGCCCCGGCAACCTGTACTACCACTTCCACGGCAAGGAGCCGCTGGTGCTGGCGTTGTTCGAGCGCTTCCAGGACGAACTGGCGCCGCTGCTCGACCCGCCCGCCGAATTCAGCCTGGATACCGAGGACTGCTGGCTGTTCCTGCACCTGATCGTCGAGGGCCTGGCGCAGTACCGCTTCCTGTTCCAGGACCTGTCCAACCTGTCCGGACGCCTGCCCAAGCTGGCGCGCGGCATGCGCACCTGGCTCAACACCCTCAAGCGCACCCTCGCCACCCTGCTCGCCCAGCTGAAGGGCAGCGGGCAGATCCACAGCGGCATCGAATCCCTCGGCCAGCTGGTGGAGCAGATCACCCTGACCCTGCTGTTCTCCCTCGACTACCAGCGCATCCTCGGCCGCGAGGGCGAAGTGCGCCTGGTGGTCTACCAGATCATGATGCTGGTGGCGCCGCACCTCGAAGAGGACACCCGCGCCGCCGCCGAGCAACTCGCCCAGAGCTACCTGGCGACCGACTGAGGCGGAATGAAAACGCCCGGCACTGGGCCGGGCGCAAGAGGCACTGCGGGGACGATCAGACGTCGAGCTTCAGCGACTCGTTGGCGGCCGGGGCCGCTACCGGGGTGGCGTTGACCGCTTCGACCACCGGCTCCACCAGCGGAGCGGCAACGACTTCCGGAGCTGCCGAGGTCACGTCGGCCGGCTTCGGCTCGACAACCTTCTTCGCTGCCGGCTTCTTCGCCGCAGCCGGCTTGGCTGCAGCAGGCTTGGCCGCAGCAGGCTTCGCGGCAGCCTTGGGCGCTGCGGGCTTGGCAGCCGCCTTGGTCGCCGGCCTGGCCTTGGCCGCTGCTGCTTTCGCTGCCGGCCTGGCCGCAGTGGTTTTAGCAGCAGGCTTGGCGCTCGCGACCTTGACGCCGGTGAGGGCTTCGATCTGCTTGGTCAGGGCTTCCACCTTGCCGTGCAGTTCCTTCACCTCGTTGCGGCTCGGCACGCCCAGGCGCGAGATGGCGCTGTTGAGGCGCTTGTCGAAGGCCTCCTCGAGCACGCCCCACTTGCCCAGGGCCTTGCCGCGCACGGCGTCGACCTTGGACTTGGCGGAGCTCTTCACCGAGTCGACCGACTTCTCGACCTCGCTCTTGGCTTGTTTCTCGGCCTTTTCCCCGTCCTTGACCAGGGACTCGAACAGCTTGCTGCCGTCCTTGCTCATCTTCGAGTAGGCGCCCAAACCAGCCAGCCAGATCTGCCGCGAGTATTTCTCGATTTCGCCGACCAGACCGGTTTCTTTGTCGGTAGTTTTCTTGCCAGCCATGCTGCTCTCCTGATCAATGCGGGCGGGCGACGCTCTCGAGCGCAGTACCCAACTCGTCCAGCTTAGCAGACAGGGCATTGACGTCGTTGCGCGAGGGGATGCCGATGCGGTTCAGGGAGGCGGAGACGCGGTCGTCGAACTGCAGCTTTTCCTTGACCTTGCTCAGGCGGCTGCGAACGCGGCCTTCGGCCTGCTCGTAGCGGTCGGTGACCAGCTTGCGGCCTTTCTTCTCGACGCCTTCACCGGTCTTCACCAGCTCCTTGAAGTACTCGATGCCTTCCTGACCGGCCTTGGCGTAGGCGCCCAGGCTGGCGAGCCATACCTGGCGGGTGTAGAACTTCACGTCCGATACCAGGGAAGCGGTTTGCTCTTCGACTTTCTTGCTGGCGGCTTTGGCCATGGTGCACCTCATAGTTTGGGTTCAAGAAACCGTCCGCCCAGCGCGGACTTGAGATGCACGGTATCGGGGAAAATTAGAAAACGCATACCAACCGGTAGAAGCGGAGGGGAAGGCTGCAGGCCGTAAGCTACAGGCTGCAGGCAAAAGCTTTTGGGCCTGAAGCCTGCAGCCGCTTTTTTAAACCAGCGCCTTGTCCAGGCCGCGCTCGATCTCGCTCTTCAGCACGCCGCCCATGGCCGACAGCAGCAGGCCGAGCTTGATGTCCACCACCACGCGGTCCTCGCTCACGTCGATGCGGCCGTCCACGCCGCTGCGCTGGAACACCAGGGTGTTGCCCTGCCATACGTGGCTCAGCCCGTACTGGCTGGCGAAGCGCTCGCCGAGCTTGTCCGCCTTGGCGCGAGCGGCCTCCAGGCCGAGGGAATGGGCGCGTTCGACACGAATATGGGACATCGGGCTTCTCCGGAAATCTTGTCAGGCAGATGCGCGGACTATAACCCGGCAGGACGATTCACCGCACTCCGCCCGGCCACCGGCGAGGCAGCACTTTCCGCGCATCCTGTTAGAATGGCCGCCACTTACGTCCAGGGTACATACGCCATGAGCGAGCCGCGCAACTCCCGCGAGGGCCAAGGCCCCGCCGAACCGACCACGCATTTCGGCTACCAGACCGTGCCGGAGAGCCAGAAGGCCAGGAAGGTCGCCGAGGTCTTCCACTCCGTGGCAGCCAAGTACGACCTGATGAACGACCTGATGTCCGGCGGCGTCCATCGCCTGTGGAAGCGCTTCACCATCGAGCTTTCCGGCGTGCGCAGCGGCAACCGCGTGCTCGACATCGCCGGCGGCACCGGCGACCTGACCCGCCAGTTCTCGCGCCTGGTCGGCCCGACCGGCGAGGTGGTGCTGGCCGACATCAACGCCTCGATGCTCCAGGTCGGCCGCGACAAGCTGCTCGACAGCGGCGTCTCCGGCAATGTCAGCTTCGTCCAGGCCGATGCCGAGCAGCTGCCCTTCCCGGACAACCACTTCGACTGCGTGACCATCGCCTTCGGCCTGCGCAACGTCACCCACAAGGATGCGGCCATCCGCTCCATGCTGCGCGTGCTCAAGCCGGGCGGCCGCCTGCTGGTGCTGGAATTCTCCAAGCCGACCAGCGACCTGCTGTCCAAGGCCTACGACGCCTACTCCTTCACCCTGCTGCCGCTGATGGGCAAGCTGATCACCAACGACGCCGAGAGCTACCGCTACCTGGCCGAGTCGATCCGCATGCACCCGGACCAGGAAACCCTCAAGGCGATGATGGTCGAGGCCGGTTTCGACCGCGTCACCTACCACAACATGACCGGCGGCATCGTCGCCCTGCATCGCGGCATCAAGCCCTGATGACACTCCTCGCCCAGGCGCTGTTGGCCGCCGCCGAAACTGCCGTCGACCGCGTGCTGCGCCTCGACGGCGTGGCGCTGCAGCGGCTGGCGCGGCTGTCCGGCAAGGTGCTGGAGGTGGACTGTCAGGCGCCCGTCCTGCGCCTGTTCATTCTCCCCGCCGGCGACGGCCTGCACTTCGCCGCGCAGCATGAGGCCGAAGTCGACTGCACCCTGCGCGCCCCCGCCGGACGCCTGCTGCAGCTGGCCGTGGCGCGGGACAAGACCAGCGTCCTGCACAGCCCGGAAGTGGAAATGGACGGCGACAGCGGCGTGCTGCTGGAACTCGCCGACATCCTGCAGAGCCTCGAACTGGACTGGGAATACGAAGTCTCGCGCTGGCTCGGTCCGCTGCCCGCGCAGTTCCTCGGCAGCCAGCTGCGCGGCAGCGCGCGCTGGGCCGGCGACAGCCTGGAAAGCCTGCGCCTGAGCCTGGCCGACTACCTCGCCGAGGAAAGCCGCGCACTGGTCGGCCGCCACGAGGCCGAGGCGCGCTTCGCCGAACTGGACCAGATGAAGATCGCCCTCGACCGCCTCGACGCGCGCATCGCGCGCCTCGCCCAGAAGACCAAGCCCGACCAAGCATGAAGCTGCTCGCCCTCCGCCGCCTGCTGCGCATCCAGCGCGTGGCGATCCGCTACCGACTCGACGACCTGGTTCTCGATCTCCCCGTACTGCCCTGGTGGCTGCGCCTGCTCGGCGGCCTGCTGCCGTGGCGCTGGCTGCCGCGGCGCAAGCTGGAGCTGACCCGCGGCGCACGCCTGCGCCTGGCCCTGGAGGACCTCGGACCGATCTTCATCAAGTTCGGCCAGATCCTCTCCACCCGCCGCGACCTGCTGCCCGACGACATCGCCGCCGAACTGGCGCGCCTGCAGGACAAGGTCCCGCCCTTCCCGCCGGAACAGGCCGTGGCGCGCATCGAGGAACAGCTCGGGGCCAAGGTCGAGCAGATCTTCGCCCGCTTCGAGCGCGAACCGCTGGCCTCGGCCTCGGTCGCCCAGGTCCACGCCGCGCAGCTGAAGACCGGCGAGGAGGTGGTGGTCAAGGTGATCCGGCCGAACCTCAAGCCGGTGATCCGCGCCGACATCGCCTGGCTGTTCGTCATCGCCCGCATCGCCGAACGCATCTCCAGCGACGCCCGCCGCCTGCATCCGGTGGAAGTGGTCAGCGACTACGAGAAGGTCATCTACGACGAACTCGACCTGCTCCGCGAAGCCGCCAACGCCAGCCAGCTGCGGCGCAACTTCGACGGCTCGCCGCTGCTCTACGTGCCGCAGGTGTATTGGGACTTCTGCCGGCCGAAGGTGCTGGTGATGGAGCGCATCTACGGCATCCCGGTCACCGACCTGGAGGTCCTGCGCGACCAGCGCACCGACTTCAAGGCGCTGGCCGAGCGCGGCGTGGAGATCTTCTTCACCCAGGTGTTCCGCGACAGCTTCTTCCACGCCGACATGCACCCCGGCAACATCTTCGTCAGCACCCGCACGCCCTGGAGCCCGCAGTACATCGCGGTGGACTGCGGCATCGTCGGCAGCCTCACCGACGAGGACCAGAACTACCTGGCGCGCAACCTGATCGCCTTCTTCAAGCGCGACTACCGCAAGGTCGCGCAGCTGCACATCGACTCCGGCTGGGTACCGGCGGAAACC
Organism: Pseudomonas jinjuensis; assembly: GCF_900103845.1. GTDB lineage: Bacteria > Pseudomonadota > Gammaproteobacteria > Pseudomonadales > Pseudomonadaceae > Pseudomonas > Pseudomonas jinjuensis. The sequence continues at coordinate 69,857 of NZ_FNIJ01000010.1, read as the reverse complement.
CGGGTCAACGACTTCGAGGCGGCGATCCGCACCGTCTGCGAGCCGATCTTCGAGAAGCCGCTGAAGGACATCTCCTTCGGCCAGGTGCTGCTGCGCCTGTTCCAGACCGCGCGGCGCTTCAACATGGAAGTGCAGCCGCAGCTGGTGCTGCTGCAGAAGACCCTGCTGAACATCGAGGGCCTCGGCCGCCAGCTCTATCCGGACCTCGACCTGTGGACCACCGCGCAGCCCTTCCTCGAACGCTGGATGCGCGACCGCGTGAGCCCCGGCCAGCTGCTGCGCAACTTCCAGCAGCAGGTCGAGCAGGTGCCGCACCTGGCGCAGATGACCCGCGACACCCTGGAGCGCCTGTCGCAGCCGCATGCACGGAACGAGACGCTGCCGGAGCGACGGCGGCAGCGCGACTGGGCCGGCCCGGCGATCGGCGCGCTGCTGGTCATCGGCGCGGCGGAAACCGGCCTCGCCACCCACAGCCTGGCGGCCTGGCCGGCGTGGGCGATGCTGGCCGGCGGTCTATATCTGATCCTGCGCCGATAGCCAGTGGCCGTTGCCGCTGGCACACTAACCAACTGACTGGTTGCCTTCGCCGTGGGCGACGCAACCGCCCGCAGTACGGAATCGACGATGAAAGACTGGCTGGACGAAATTCACTGGAATGCCGATGGACTGGTCCCGGCGATCGCCCAGGACCATCAGACCGGCCGCGTGCTGATGATGGCCTGGATGAACCGCGAGGCCCTCGCCCTGACCGCCGCCGAGAACCGCGCCATCTACTGGTCGCGCTCGCGCGGCAAGCTCTGGCGCAAGGGCGAGGAGTCCGGCCACGTGCAGAAGCTGCACGAGCTGCGCCTGGACTGCGACGCCGACGTGGTGATCCTGATGGTCGAGCAGCTCGGCGGCATCGCCTGCCATACCGGCCGCGAGAGCTGCTTCTACCGCGTCTACGAAAATGGCGCCTGGCGCACCGTCGACCCGGTGCTGAAGGACCCCGACGCGATCTACCACCACGCCGCGGAACACAAGCATGAGCACTGATACCCTGGCCCGCCTGGCGGAAGTCCTCGAAGCGCGCAAGAATGCCGCGCCGGACAGCTCCTACGTCGCCAGCCTGTACCACAAGGGGCTGAACAAGATCCTGGAAAAGCTCGGCGAGGAATCGGTGGAAACCATCCTCGCCGCCAAGGACGCCGCCACCAGCGGCGATTGTTCCGACCTGATCTACGAAACCGCCGATCTCTGGTTCCACTCGCTGGTCATGCTCGCCGCCCTCGGCCAGCATCCGCAGGCGGTACTGGACGAACTGGATCGCCGCTTCGGCCTGTCCGGCCACGACGAGAAAGCGGCGCGCCAGCCTTCGGCCTGAGCGCGAACGATAACGAGGAGAGCAACATGGGCATTTTCGACTGGAAACACTGGCTGGTCATCCTGATCGTGGTGATCCTGGTATTCGGCACCAAGCGCCTGAAGAACCTGGGTTCGGACGTCGGCGAAGCGATCAAGGGCTTCCGCAAGGCGATGAACACCGAGGAAGAGCAGAAGGACGAACAGACCCCGAACAACCCGCCGCTGAACCAGCCGAACACCATCGAAGGCCAGGCGCGCAAGGTCGAAGAGCCGGCGCGCAAGGACTGACGGATGTTCGGTATCGGCTTCAGCGAACTGCTGCTGGTCGGCCTGGTCGCCCTGCTGGTGCTCGGCCCCGAGCGCCTGCCCGGCGCCGCGCGCACCGCGGGCCTGTGGATCGGCCGGCTGCGCCGCAGCTTCAACTCGATCAAGCAGGAAGTGGAGCGCGAGATCGGCGCCGACGAAATCCGCCGGCAGCTGCACAACGAGCACATCCTGTCGATGGAGCGCGAGGCGCAGAAGCTGATGGCCCCGCTGACCGGCCAGCAACCGCCAGCCGAGACGCCCGCCAGCCCCGCGGCGGCCACGCCCGTCGCCGGCGAGACCACCACGGCCACGCCTTCCGCCGCCCCGGCAGCGCCGGCCAGCGCCAGCCAGACGCCCTCCGTTTCCGAGACGCCGCGTAATCCATGAGCGACGAAAAACCCGACCAGCCCGAGAACGACCAGGAAATGCCGCTGGTCTCGCACCTCACCGAGCTGCGTACACGCCTGCTGCGCTGCGTGATCGCGGTGTTCGTGATCTTCCTCGGCCTGCTGTACTTCTCGCAGCAGATCTACACCATGGCCTCCGAGCCGCTGCGCCGCTTCCTCCCGGAAGGCGCGACCATGATCGCCATCGACCCGGCCTCGGCGTTCCTCGCGCCGCTCAAGCTGACCATGATCGTCGCCGTGCTGCTGTCGATGCCGGTCATCCTCGGCCAGATCTGGGGCTTCATCGCGCCCGGCCTGTACAAGCACGAGAAGCGCATCGCCCTGCCCATGCTGGTGGCGAGCATCATCCTGTTCTACGCCGGGATGGCCTTCGCCTACTTCCTGGTGTTCCCGTTGATGTTCCACTTCTTCATCGGCTCGGCCCCGGCAGGGGTGACGCCGATGACCGACATCAACAGCTACCTGGACTTCCTCACCCTGCTGTTCGCCTTCGGCCTGACCTTCGAGATCCCGGTGGCCACCGTGCTGCTGGTGTGGGTCGGCATCGTCAACGTCGAATACCTGGTGAAGATCCGTCCGTACGTGATCATCGGCTGCTTCGTGGTCGGCATGATCCTCACCCCGCCCGACCCGCTGTCGCAGACCCTGCTGGCGGTGCCGATGTGGATGCTGTTCGAGACCGGCCTGCTGTTCAGCCGGCTGATCCGCAAGCGCACGCCCGGCGAGGAAGACGCCAGCAGCGATAGCGACCAGCCGCCGGCCACCCGCCCGTGAACCTGCTGCTGCTCGACGACGCCGACTTCGTCGCGGCGGACCGCGTCATCCTGCGCGACCGCCGCCTGACCCACCTGCATGAAGTGCACCGCGCGGAAAGCGGCGACAGCCTGCGCGTCGGCCGCCTCGGCGGGCTGATGGGCGAAGGCCGCATATTGCAGCTGACGCGGGAACAGGCGGAACTGGCGGTGAGCTTCGACCAGCCGCCGCCGGCCAAGCTGCCGATCACCCTGCTGCTCGCCCTGCCGCGGCCGAAGATGCTCCGCCGGGTGCTGCAGACCGTCGCCGCCATGGGCGTGCCGCGCCTGGTGCTGCTGAACAGCTACCGGGTGGAAAAGAGCTTCTGGCAGACGCCCTTCCTCGATCCGGCGGCGGTCCGCGAGCAACTGGTCCTCGGCCTGGAACAGGCGCGCGACACCGTGCTTCCGGAAGTGATCATCGAGAAGCGCTTCAAGCCCTTCGTCGAGGACCGCCTGCCGGCCATGGCCGACGGCAGCCTCGGCCTGATCGGCCACCCCGGCCCCTGGCCGGCCTGCCCGCGCGCCGTCGAGCGGCCGGTGACCCTGGCGATCGGCCCGGAAGGCGGCTGGATTCCCTACGAAGTGGACAAGCTGCGCGAAGCCGGCCTCGCCCCGGTGCAGCTCGGCGCGCGCATCCTGCGCGTGGAAACCGCCGTCACCGCCCTGCTCGCCCGGCTGTTCTGAGCAGCATTACCCCGCGAGACAAACAGCCTCGGATTCGCCGGACGGATTGTTCGCGGGCATGGCCCGCTCCTACAGGTAGTCCAGGGCCGCGGTGCTTTTCGTAGGAACGAGGGGGGCGCCTAGCCCTTGCTCGCGAACAAAATGCGCTGAGATGCCAAGACAGTTGCTCCTACAAAAAACCAACTCGACGCCACCAACCATATCTGCGCGCTCCTGTAGGAGCGGGCCATGCCCGCGACCCATATTTGCGTAGGCCCTCTTGCCAAAAGCCCCGCGCAATTTCGCACTGAAGTTCCAGAAAACCCCGCCGATAACCCCTGACGCACGAAGATGCGTCCGGGGCGAGAGCACTCGCCTGCCCGGAGACAACAAGAGCCTCGCCTCGAACATGATCGCCATGGGCTGCCACGCCCATGGCCTGCCGGGAGATATCCACATGTTGAATTGGTTGGTGTTCAAGTACCGCGGCCTGCCGATCAGCCGCAAGCTGATCCTCGGTTTCAGCATTCCGCTGCTCATGACCGTGCTGCTCATGCTCGGCAACATTCGCACCGTGAACCTGCAGTCCGAGCGCGGCGAGCAGCTGGTCAGCATCACCCAGCTCATGGACCTGGGCCAGCGGGCCGAACGCACCCTCCTGGAATACCGTCTGGAAGGCGAAGCGGCGCAAGGCGCCCGCTTGCAGCAACTCGGCGAGCAGATGCTGGCGCTGGTGAAGGACAAGCTCGGCGCCGACGATCTCGACCGCGACAAGCTCGCAGCCGTCCAGCGGGGAGTCGAAGCCTATCGCAGCGCCGCCGGCGCACTGCTCCGCGCCGGCCCGGAGCGCGACGCGGACCAGGGCATCTACCGGCAGCTGGAACAGGTGACCGCCGCCATGCTGGACAGCGGTGTCGCGCTGTATGACCGGACGTTGCAACAGCGCGACCAGGACGTTGCCGCGGCCCTCCAGCGGCAGATCTTCTACACCCTGTTCGCGCTGGCGTTCGGCGTGCTCTCGGTGTGGGCCATCAACAAGTCGATCATGCGTCCGCTGGGCAAGGCGCTGGAGCTTGCCGAAAGCATCGCGCGGGGCGACCTGACCCGCAGCTTCGCCCGCCATCCCGACGACCAGCGCCTCGACGAACTGGGCCAGTTGCAACGCAGCATGCAGCGCATGCGCGACAGCCTGGCCGAGCTGGTCGGCCATATCGGCGGCAGCGTCAGCCAGCTGGCCACCGCGGCCGACGAACTCTCGGCGGTCACCGAGCAGACCCGCGCCGGGGTCAACAGCCAGCGCATCGAGACCGAGCAGGTCGCCAGCGCCATCCACGAAATGGCCGCCACCGTGCAGGAAGTCGCGCGCAACGCCGAACAGGCTTCCGCCGCCGCCCAGCAGGCCGACCAGCAGGCGCGCCAGGGCGACCGGGTGGTAGGCGAAGCCATGGTGCAGATCGACCTGCTGGCCGCCGAAGTGGAGCGCTCCGCCGCCGCCATGGAGCGCCTGAGGAGCGAAAGCCAGAAGATCGGCAGCGTGCTCGACGTGATCAAGTCGGTGGCCGAGCAGACCAACCTGCTGGCGCTCAACGCCGCCATCGAAGCGGCACGCGCCGGCGATGCCGGGCGCGGCTTCGCGGTGGTCGCCGACGAGGTGCGCGGCCTGGCCCGGCGCACCCAGCAGTCCACCGCCGAGATCGAGACGCTGATCGCCGGCCTGCAGCAGGGCGCCCAGGAAGCGGCGACGATGATGGAGGACAGCCGCCGCCTGACCGGCAGCTCGGTGGAGCTGACCCGCCGCACCGGCGAAACGCTGGAAAGCATCGTCCGCTCGGTGGCCGAGATCCAGGGCATGAACCTGCAGATCGCCTCCGCCGCCGAACAGCAGAGCAGCGTCGCCGACGAGATCAACCGCAGCGTCAGCCAAGTCCGCGAGATCGCCGACCAGTCCGCCGCCGCCAGCGAACAGACCGCCACTTCGAGCAACGAACTGGCGCGGCTGGGGAACGATCTGCAGCTGCAGGTGGGGCGCTTCCGCCTATAAGAGCGGCAACCTGTCTCGCCAATGGCGGGACAGGTTGCGACACATGCCCGTCATCCTGGCGTAGGATCATGGTCACGTCCCAATGGAGATCGAGACCATGCGCCCCCTGACCATCGACCTCGACGAACTTGCAGTCGCCCTGGACACCCCGGGAGTCGACCATTACTTCGATCTCGCCAACGGCCAGGTCGTGCTCGCCGCCATGGACGAGAACGCCGCGGAATTCGCCGACCTGCTGGAAAACGAACCGGAACGCCTGCTGCCCATCGACCCCCTGAGCGCCGAGCAGTCGCTGCAACTGATGCGCGACTTCCTCCCCGAAGTGGCCGAGCCGCACGCCTACGCCGCGCTCGCCAGCGCCCTGGAAGGCCGCCGGCCGGTGAAGGCGTTCCACCATGTGCTGATGGGCTATCCGGTGCTCCTCCAGGCCTGGCAGCTCTACCAGGCCGACCGCCTGCGCCAGTGCGCACTGGACTGGCTGGCGGCCAACGACCTCCAGCCGGCGGCGACGCACAGGCCCTGGGGACTGTAGGAGCGGGCCATGCCCGCGAATCGCACGCATGGCGTGCTCCTACAATTGCGTAGGGTGAATAACGCGCCAGCGTTATCCACCGTCGTCCCGACTCCTCCCCGCCCCCACAAACCAAAACGCCGCCTCGAATGGGCGGCGTTTTCGTTGTGGCGCGGGTTCACCCCCTGGGCTGCGCTGTGCTCTCCTGGCTCGCCGTGCGCTCCTCCCAGCCACCGCCGAGGGCCTTGTACAGGTTCACCTCGCTGGTCAGCTGGGCCAGACGGTCGCCGATCAGCTGCTGCTGGGCGCTGAACAGCAGGCGCTGGGCGTCGAGCAGGGTCAGGTAGTTGTCCACCCCGGTGCGGTAGCGCTTCTCCGCCAGCCCGTAGTACTCGGCGCTGGCCTCCACCAGGGCGCGCTGGGCGTCCAGCTGCTCGTTGTAGGTGGCGCGCGCGGCGAGGCCGTCGGCCACTTCGGAGAAAGCGATCTGGATGGCCTTCTCGTACTGCGCGATGTTGATGTCCTTCTGCACCCTGGCCAGGTCCAGGCTGGCCTTCAGGCTGCCGGCGTTGAAGATCGGCAGGTTGAGCTGCGGCTGGAACAGCCAGCTGCCGGAACCGCCCTTGAACAGGCCGGACAGTTCGCTGCTCAGCGAGCCGGCGTTGGCGGTCAGGCTGATGCTCGGGAAGAACGCCGCGCGGGCCGCGCCGATGTTGGCGTTGGCCGCCTTCAGCTGGTGCTCGGCCTGGAGGATGTCCGGGCGCCGCTGCAGCAGGTCGGACGGCAGGCCGGCCGGTACGTCGGCGAGCAGGTCGGCGTTCAGCTCCATACCCTGCGGCAGGTCCGCTGGCAGGCCGCTGCCGAGCAGCAGGACCAGCGCATTCTGGTCCTGCACCACCAGCCGCGAGTACTGCGCCAGGGTCGCCCGGGTGCTTTCCACCGAGGTCTGCGCCTGGCGCAGGTCGAGGGCGGAAGCCACGCCCACCTCGTAGCTGCGGCGGGTCAGGTCGTAGCTCTTCTGGAAGGTGTCCAGGGTGTCGCGGGTCAGCTGCAGCAGCGCCTGGTCGGCGCGCAGGGTCAGGTAGGCGTTGGCCACGCTGGCCACCAGCGCGGTCTGCACGCTGCGCTGCGCCTCGGTGCTGGCGAAGTACTGTTCCAGCGCCGCGTCGCGCAGGCTGCGCAGGCGGCCGAAGAGGTCGATCTCCCAGGCCGTGGTGCCGATGGTCGCGCCGTACTGGCTGGTGATGGTCGGGCTGCCGGTCTGCGACAGGTCGCCCGGCACGCGCTGGCGCACGCCGCTGACGTTGGCGTCGATCGCCGGGAACAGATCGGCACGCTGGATGCGGTACTGCGCCTGGAACGCCTCGACGTTCAGCGCGGCGACGCGCAGGTCGCGGTTGTTCTGCAGCGCCACTTCGATCAGGCGCTGCAGCTGCGGGTCGTTGAAGTACTCGCGCCAGCCGATGTCGGCGGCCTTCACCGCCGCGCTGTCGGCCGGGGCGCCGTTGTAGCTGCCGGCCACCGGCGCCGCCGGGCGCTGGTACTCCGGGATCAGCGAGCAGCCGGAAAGCAGCGCCGCGGCCAGGGCAGTGGAAAGTAGCGTCTTGGTCATCTCAATGCCCCGATTCGGTGACTGCGGACTGCTCGCGGGTCGCGCGGTCCTTGAACATGGTGCTCACCAGCACATAGAACAGCGGCACCCAGAAGATCGCCAGCACGGTCGCGGTGAACATGCCGCCGATCACGCCGGTACCGATCGCGTGCTGGCTGCCGGAACCGGCGCCGCTGGAGATCGTCAGCGGCAGCACGCCGAGGATGAAGGCCAGCGAGGTCATCACGATCGGGCGCAGACGCATGCGGCAGGCCTCGATGGCCGCCTCGACTATGTCCTTGCCCTGCTCGTGCAGTTCCTTGGCGAACTCGACGATGAGGATGGCGTTCTTCGCCGACAGGCCGATGGTGGTGAGCAGGCCGACCTGGAAGAACACGTCGTTGGACAGGCCGCGCAGCGAGGTGGCGATCAGCGCGCCGATGACCCCGAGCGGCACCACCAGCATCACCGAGAACGGAATCGACCAGCTCTCGTACAGCGCCGCCAGGCAGAGGAACACCACGATCAGCGACAGGGCGTAGAGCGCCGGCGCCTGCGAGCCTGACAGGCGTTCCTCGTAGGAAATGCCGGTCCAGGAGTAGCCGATACCGGTGGGCAGCTGGCTGATGATCTCCTCGGCCACCGCCATCGCCTCGCCGGTGCTGCGGCCGGGCGACGGCGCACCGAGAATTTCCACCGCCGGCACGCCGTTGTAGCGCGACAGCTTCGGCGAACCGTAGACCCAGTAGCCGTTGGCGAAGGCGGTGAACGGCACCATCTCGCCCTGGTCGTTGCGCACGTACCACTTGCCCAGGTCTTCCGGGGTCATCCGCGCATTCGGCTGGCCCTGCAGGTAGACCTTCTTCACCCGGCCTCGGTCGATGAAGTCGTTGACGTAGTTGGAACCCCAGGCGATGGAAATCGTGGTGTTCACGTCGGCCAGCGAAATCCCCAGGGCGCGGGCCTTCTCGTCGTCGATCTCGAGCTGGTACTGCGGCTCGTCGTTGAGGCCGTTGGCGCGCACGCTGTCCAGCTCGGGCCGCTGGTACGCCAGGTCGAGGAACTTGTCGCGGGCCGCCATCAGGGCTTCGTGGCCGAGGCCGGCCTGGTCCTGCAGGTACAGGTCGAAGCCGGTGGCGTTGCCCAGTTCCAGCACCGCCGGCGGCGCGAAGGCGAACACCCGGGCGTCGATGAAGCGCTCGAAGTGCTTCTGCGCGCGCTCGGCCAGGGCGAACACGCTGTTCTCCTTGCCTTCGCGTTCTTCCCACGGCTTGAGCATGATGAACGCCATGCCCGAACTCTGCCCGCGGCCGGCGAAGTTGAAGCCGGTCACGGTGAACACCGAGTTGACCGCCGCCGATTCCTCGTTCAGCAGGTACTCGCGCATCTGGTCGACCACCTTCTGCGTGCGCTCGGAAGTCGAGCCGGCAGGGGTCTGCACCTGGGCGAACAGCACGCCCTGGTCCTCGTCGGGGAGGAACGCGGTGGGGATGCGGGCGAACAGCCAGACCATGCCGGCGATGATCACCACGTAGAGCAGCAGGTAGGACGTGCGGCGCTTGAGAATGCCTGCTACGCCGCGCTCGTAGCCCTCGGTGGCGGAGATGAACCAGCGGTTGAACCAGCCGAAGAAGCCGCCCTTGTTCTCGCCATGGTCGCCCTTGTGGATCGGCTTGAGCATGGTCGCGCAGAGCGCCGGGGTCAGCACCAGCGCCACCAGCACCGAGAGGGCCATGGCCGAGACGATGGTGATGGAGAACTGCCGGTAGATCACCCCGGTGGAGCCGCCGAAGAACGCCATCGGCAGGAACACCGCCGACAGCACCAGGGCGATGCCGACCAGCGCGTCCTGAATCTGGTCCATGGACTTGCGCGCGGCCTCCCGTGGCGACAGGCCTTCCTCGGCCATCACCCGCTCGACGTTCTCCACCACCACGATGGCGTCGTCCACCAGCAGACCGATGGCCAGCACCATGCCGAACATGGTCAGGGTGTTGATCGAGAAGCCGAACGCGGCGAGCACGCCGAAGGTGCCGAGCAGCACCACCGGCACGGCGATGGTCGGGATCAGCGTGGCGCGGAAGTTCTGCAGGAACAGGTACATGACCAGGAACACCAGCAGGATCGCCTCGCCGAGGGTCTTCACCACCTCATGGATGGAGGCCGAGACCACCGGCGTGGTGTCGTACGGGTAGACGATCTTCATGCCCTGGGGGAAGAACGGCTCCAGCCGGCCGAGGGTCGCGCGCACCGCCTTGGCGGTATCCAGCGCGTTGGCGCCGGCGGCCAGCTTGATGGCGATGCCGGAGGCCGGGCTGCCGTTGAACTGGGCGCTGATGTTGTAGTCCTGGCCGCCGAGGCCGACCTGGGCGACGTCCTTCAGGCGCACCTGGGAGCCGTCGGCGTTGACCTTGAGCAGGATGTTGCCGAACTGCTCGGCGGTCTGCAGGCGGGTCTTGCCGATGATGGTGGCGTTGAGCTGCTGCCCGCGCACCGCCGGCAGGCCGCCGAGCTGGCCGGAGGAGACCTGGACGTTCTGCGCCTGGATCGCCGACTTCACGTCGCCGGGGGTCAGCTGGTAGCTGTTCAGCCGCGCCGGGTCGAGCCAGACGCGCATGGCGTACTGCGAACCGAACACCTGGAAGTCGCCGACGCCGGCGGTCCGCGACAGCGGGTCCTGGATGTTGGAGACGATGTAGTTGGACAGGTCTTCCTTGGTCATGCTGCCGTCGGTGGAGACGACGCCGACCACCATCAGGAAGTTCTTCACCGCCTTGGTCACGCGGATGCCCTGCTGCTGCACTTCCTGCGGCAACAGGGGGCTGGCCAGCTGCAGCTTGTTCTGCACCTGCACCTGGGCGATGTCCGGGCTGGTGCCCTGGTCGAAGGTGACGGTGATGGTCATGCTGCCGTCGGAGTTGCTCTCCGAGGAGATGTAGCGCAGGCCGTCCAGGCCATTCATCTGCTGCTCGATGACCTGCACCACGGTGTTCTGCACGGTTTCCGCGGAAGCGCCCGGATAGGCCACCTGGATGGCGATGGCCGGCGGCGCGATGGCCGGGTACTGGTTCACCGGCAGCTTGAGGATCGCCAGCCCGCCCGCGAGCATGATCACCAGCGCGATCACCCAGGCGAAGATGGGCCGGTCAATGAAAAACTTCGACATTGCGGATTTCCTCGCTTAACCCTGGGCGCCCGTCACCGCCAACGGCTTGGCGGCCTCTGGTTCGGATGCCACGTTGCGCGCCGGCACCGGCTTGGCTTCGTCGCCCGGGTGCACGTACTGCAGGCCCTCGGTGATGATGCGGTCGCCGGGGTTGAGGCCCTTGCTCACCAGCCACTTGTCGCCGATCACGCGGTCGGCCTTGAGCACGCGCAGCTCGACCTTGTTCTCCGCATTCAGCACCAGCGCGGTGGCCTGGCCCTTGATGTCGCGGGTCACGCCCTGTTGCGGGGCGAGGATCGCCTGGCGCTTCACGCCTTCCAGCAGCTGCGCGTGGACGAACATGCCGGGCAGCAGGTCATGCTTCGGGTTGGGGAACACGGCGCGCAGGGTCACCGAACCGGTGCCCGGGTCCACCGAGACTTCGGAGAACTCCAGGGTGCCTTGGTGGGTGTACTCGGAACCGTCCTCGAGGAACAGCCTGACCTTGGCGGCGTTCTCCCCGGCCTTCTCCAGCAGGCCCTCGGCCAGCTCGCGACGCAGGCGCAACAGGGCGGTGGACGGCTGGGTGACGTCGACGTAGATCGGGTCGAGCTGCTGCACCGTGGCCAGTGCGTTGGCCTGGCCGTTGGTGACCAGCGCGCCCTCGGTGACCGCGGAACGGCCGATGCGCCCGGAGATCGGCGACAGCACCCTGGTGTAGCGCAGGTTGATCTGCGCCGCGTCCACCGCGGCCTTGGCCTGCAGCGCCGCGGCCTGGGCGTCGGCGTACTGCTGCTTGCTCACCGCCTCGTCGGCCACCAGCAGCTTGTAGCGCTCGGCCTGCTGCTGGGTGGACATCAGGTTGGCGCGGGCGCTCTGGTAGGTCGCCTCGTAGGTCGCCGGGTCGATCTGGTAGAGCTGCTGGCCGGCCTTGACGTCGCTGCCTTCCTTGAACAGGCGCTTGAGAATGATGCCGTTGACCTGCGGACGCACCTCGGCAACGCGGAACGCCGTGGTACGGCCCGGCAGTTCGCTGTTCAGCATCACAGCCTGGGGCTGCAGGGTGACCACGCCGACTTCGGGAATGTGGTTCTCCTGCGGCGGCTCGGTCTTCTCGCATCCGGCAAGGGCCGTCAGGGCGACCAGCAGGGCCGGTAGCAGAGCGCGCGTGGCTGGCGTTCGTTGCATCTCGTTGTCCTCATGAGCGAAACCCCGGACCGTCGCTATCGGCTGGCGGCCCGGAAAGCACGCAAAAATACTTACATTCAACACTGTCTGTAAACGACCGAACGCCCTGGACGACATCTACTGAAACGATTGAGCAAAAAGCCGTTTCTTTCAGCAGGCCGTGCAAGGCAGGGCCATATTTGGCGCAAAGTTGATTCCGTCAACTAAAATAAGCAATATGGTTGATCCAATCAACCGGATTTACATTCCACTTACCCCGATCAGAGCCATGACCAACCCCGTGAATCCCGACCTGCCGAAAACCCTGCTGGAAGTGTTCGAGCAGTTGCGCGCGCACCTGCAGATCGGCCTGTGCGAGCAGGGGCTGGAGCTGACGCCGCCGGATGTCTGCCTGCTCGAACTGATCGGCTCCGACGCCGGGCTGAGCCTGCAGGACGTGGGCCGGCAGATGAGCCGGGACAAGGCGCTGATCACCCGCAAGATCCGCGAGATGGAAGCCCGCGGCCTGGTCCGCCGCGAGCGCAACCCGCACGATGCGCGCAGCTTCCGCCTGTTCCTCACCGAGGCCGGCGAGCAGGTGGACCGCCAGGCCCGGAACATCCAGGCGCGCAGCCATCGCAGCCTGTTCGGCGGGCTGGACAGCGACGAGCAGGCCACCCTCGCCCGGCTGCTGCGGCAGTGCCTGGAGCGCCAGGCGACGGTGGACAGCTGAAGGGCTCAACGAAAAAACGCCGGCGATTGCCGGCGTTTTCGTCATAGCGCACCTGCTACTGGCGAACACCTTCCACCGACAGGACCAGTTCGACTTCCTGGGAAGCCGGGCCGAGGTCCTTCTGGATGTCGAAGTCCTTCAGCTTGAGGGTGGTGGTGCCGTGGAAGCCGGCACGGTAGCCGCCCCACGGGTCGTCGCCCTGGCCGATCAGCTGGGCCTTGATGGTGACCGGCTTGGTCACGCCGTTCAGGGTCAGGTTGCCGGTGATCTCGGCATCGTTGGTGGCGGTCTTGACCGAGGTGGACTCGAAGGTCGCGGTCGGGAACTTGCCGACGTTGAGGAAATCCGGGCTGCGCAGGTGCTTGTCACGCTCGGCGTGGTTGGTGTTCACGCTGTTGGTGTTGATGGTGACCTTGACCTTGTCGGCGGCGGGGTTCTTCTCGTCGAAGGTGAAGGCGCCGTCGAAGTCGTCGAAGCGGCCGTACAGCCAGCTGTAGCCCAGGTGCTGGATGCGGAATTCGATGAAGGCGTGCTGGCCTTCCTTGTCGATCTTGTAGTCGGCGGCCATGGCCTGGCCGGCCGAGAACAGCACGGTGCCGAACGCCAGGGCGGCGAAGGTCTTCTTCAGCATGGACAATCTCCTTATCGGTGAGGTGTCAGTCGGCGGAACGGCCGAGCATACGGGTGAGAGTGGGATCGCGATCGAGGAAATGGTGCTTGAGCGCCGCCAGCGCGTGCAGCACGGCCAGGACGACCAGCGACCAGGCCAGGTAGAAGTGGATGACTCCGGCGACGTCGGCCTGCTCCGGCAGGCCGCTGAGGGTTGCCGGCACGGAGAACCAGCCGAACACGTCGATGGCCACGCCCTCGGCGGTGGAAATCAGGTAGCCGGAGATCAGCACGCCGAACAGCAGCAGGTACAGCGCGAGGTGGCCCAGCACGGTGGCGACGCGGGTCAGGCTGCCGTGGTTGGCCGGCGCCGGCGGCGGCGGGCTGAGGAAGCGCCAGACCACGCGCAGGAGCATGGCGATGAGCAGCAGGATGCCGATGCCTTTGTGGATCTCGGGGGCGCGGTGGTACCAGGTGTCGTAGTAGTCCAGCTCGACCATCCACAGACCGAGTCCGAACAGGCCGAATACGACCAGCGCGCCCGCCCAGTGCAGGAACAGGCTGACCAGACCGTAACGGGCGGGGGTGTTGCGCCATTGCATCGAAAGACATCCCTTGTTGACCGAGGCATCAAGATTAGCGGCAAATAGATCGAAATAAAGTAGAAAATCCTGCTCTGAAACATCGACAAACAAGATAGGTCACCCGGCTTCCCTACCCTTCCGACTGCCTTCCGCCAGATACGACGATGCCGGCATTTAGCCGGCATCGTCGTGGTCAGGTTCAGGTTAGAACAATTTGCGGAACCAGCTCTTTTTCTCTTCGCCCGGCTCGCCGGCGGCCCTGGCCGCAGGCCTGGCAGCCACCGCGCCGCCTTCCAGCTCCGGCGACCTGCCGGCCTGCAGGTCGCGCACCTGGCTGGCGGCGCGCTTGCCGCTGCGCAGGGCGCCTTCCAGGGTGCCCGGATACAGCGCATCGGTGTGCTCGCCGGCGAAGGCGACGCGCGCCACCGGCTTCTCCCACACGCGCCAGAAGCGGCTGATCTGCCCCGGACCGTAGGCCAGGTAGGAACCGCCGGTACCGACGTCGGCGCTGTAGCGGCGCAGTTCGTAGCCGGCGAAGGCGCCGCGCATCTTCGGGTAGTACTTGTTCATGCGGATCAGCACCTGGTCGACCATCTGCCGGTCGCCGAACGCCTGCAGCACGCGGGCGTTGTCGCCGGACAGGTTGACCAGCACGTTGGCCGCGCCCTTCAGCGCCGGCTCGACCCAGATCATGCCCAGGCCCTGGTCGCTGTAGATCTCGCCGGAGAGACGGGTCTTGTCGTCCCACACCGGGCGCTTGAACTTCATCAGGATCTGGTCGCGCCAGCCGTAGTTGGTGCTCTTCAGCGCGGCCTGCTGGGCTTCGCTGAGGCTCGGGGTCATCTGGATCTGGGCGAGGGCGCGCAGCGGCACCGCCAGCACCAGGTAGTCTGCCTTGTAGCCGGTGGCGCCGACCTTGACCGTCACGCCGTCCTTGTCCTGGCTGATCGAGGTCACCCGGGCGTCGGTCCTGATGGTCTTCAGCTGCTTGACGAATGCCTGCGCCAGCACCTGGCTGCCGCCCGGCAGGCGCGCAGCGCGCAGGTCGCGGTCATCGACGCCGCGGTAGACCCGGCCCTGCTGGGCGAGGTACAGCAGCGACAGGCGCGACGGCTCGTCGTAGCGCGAACGGATGCGCTGGTTGATCAGCAGGCGCGCGGTGGGCGACAGGTTGAGCTGGTCGAGCCAGCGCGCCGCGTTCATCTGGTCGAGGGCGAACAGGGTCCTGGTGGCCAGCGGATTGAGCGGGTCGTCGATGGAAGCGGACAGCTCATCGAGCTTCTGCTCGGCGCGCTTGAGGTCGGCGGCCACGGTCGGCAGCTTCTTCTGCAGGTCGCCGGTGGAATAGTAGAGGCCGTCGATCAGATAGCCGGGGTTGCGCACGAAGTCCGGCGCCGGCACCGACTTCACCTTCAGCGCGTCGAGATAGGCGTTCAGCGTCGGCTGTGTCCTGCTGTTGCCGATCCACTCGCTGGTGGCCAGGCCCGAACGCCCACCGGCTTGCGCCTTGGCTTCCAGCAGGGTGACCTGCCAGCCCGACTGCTGCAGCTCGTAGGCCGCGCTCAGGCCCGCCAGGCCGCCGCCGACAACGATCGCCGTCGGCTGTTTGTCCTTGCCCAGCGCGATCACGCTGAAGGCCCCCAAAACGACCAGCGCCGCGGCGCGCAGCCATCCCCTCTTCATCACCGGAATCCCCCGAATACTGCAAAGCCGCGCAGCATACGCCAGCGCCGAAATGCCGGCCAGATGCGCTCCGTCGGCGCCCCCTGCCGGTTGTACGAACTTGTTCCTTCGGCGGTCATTGCATAGGCTTGCGCGACCGTCGAAGACGCCCGTTCCGATGTAGGAGATTGCCGATGAGCCTGAACGCCGAGTGGATGC
The DNA here is from genome assembly GCF_900103845.1 of Pseudomonas jinjuensis. Classification (GTDB taxonomy): domain Bacteria; phylum Pseudomonadota; class Gammaproteobacteria; order Pseudomonadales; family Pseudomonadaceae; genus Pseudomonas; species Pseudomonas jinjuensis. The sequence goes on along the minus strand of NZ_FNIJ01000010.1, from coordinate 54,081 downwards.
AGCGCGACCTGAACGTGCTCTGGCACCCCTGCACCCAGATGAAAGACCACGAACGCCTGCCGGTCGTTCCGATCCGCCGCGGCGAAGGCGTCTGGCTGGAAGACTTCGAGGGCAGGCGCTACCTGGATGCGGTCAGCTCCTGGTGGGTCAACGTCTTCGGCCACGCCAACCCGCGCATCAACCAGCGCATCAAGGACCAGGTCGACCAGCTGGAGCACGTGATCCTCGCCGGCTTCAGCCATCAGCCGGTGATCGAGCTGTCCGAGCGCCTGGTGAAGATCACCCCGCCCGGCCTGTCGCGGGTGTTCTACGCCGACAACGGCTCCTCCGGCATCGAGGTGGCGCTGAAGATGAGCTACCACTACTGGCTCAACAGCGGCCAGCCGGCGAAGAAGCGCTTCGTCACCCTGAGCAACAGCTACCACGGCGAGACGGTGGCGGCGATGTCGGTGGGCGACGTGGCGCTGTTCACCGAAACCTACAAGTCGCTGCTGCTGGACACCATCAAGGTGCCGAGCCCGGACTGCTACCTGCGCGCCGAGGGCGTGAGCTGGGAAGAGCACTCGCGGGCGATGTTCGAGCACATGGAGCGCACCCTCGAAGCGAAGCACGGGGAGATCGCCGCGGTGATCGTCGAGCCGCTGGTGCAGGGCGCGGGCGGCATGCGCATGTACCACCCGGTCTACCTCAAGTTGCTGCGCGAGGCCTGCGACCGCTACGGCGTGCACCTGATCCACGACGAGATCGCCGTCGGCTTCGGCCGCACCGGGAGCATGTTCGCCTGCGAGCAGGCCGGCATCACCCCGGACTTCCTGGTGCTGTCCAAGGCCCTCACCGGCGGCTACCTGCCGATGGCCGCGGTGCTGACCACCGATAACGTGTACCAGGCGTTCTACGACGACTACGCGACCCTGCGCGCCTTCCTCCACTCGCACACCTACACCGGCAACCCGCTGGCCTGCGCCGCTGCCCTGGCGACCCTGGACATCTTCGAGCAGGACAGGGTGATCGAGGCCAACCGCGGCCTTGCCGCGCACATGGCGAAGGCCACCGCCCACCTCGCCGATCACCCGCACGTGGCCGAGGTGCGCCAGACCGGGATGATCCTGGCCGTCGAGATGGTCCAGGACAAGGCCGGCAAGGTCGCCTATCCCTGGCAGGAACGCCGCGGCCTGCGCGTCTTCCAGCACGCCCTGGAACGCGGCGCGCTGCTGCGCCCGCTGGGCAGCGTGGTGTACTTCCTGCCGCCCTACGTGATCACCCCGGAACAGATCGACTTCCTCGCCGAAGTCGCCAGCGAGGGCATCGATATCGCCACCCGTGACGCGGTGAGCGTGGCGGTCAGCGATTTCCATCCGGATCATCGCGATCCGGGCTGACAGCGGCGGCAGGCTTCAGGCCACAGGCTGCAGGCGATACACTCCGCGCCTGTAGCCTGCAGCCCATAGCCTGAAGCCCAAAAACATGCGCCTCTCCCGCTTCTTCATCGACGCCCCCCTCTCCCTCGGCCAGCACGAACTGCCCGAAGCCCAGGCCCACTACATCGGCCGGGTGCTGCGGCATGCCGTGGGCGACGCCGTGCAACTGTTCGACGGGTCGGGCCGGGAATATCTCGGCGAGCTGATCGAGGTCGGCAAGAAGAACGTGCGCGTCGAACTGCGCGAGGAACTCGCCGGCCTGGCCGAATCGCCGCTGCGCATCCACCTCGGCCAGGGCCTGTCCCGCGGCGAGCGGATGGACTGGGCGATCCAGAAGGCCACCGAACTGGGTGCGGCGGAAATCACCCCCATCGTCAGCGAACGCTGCGAAGTCCGCCTGAAGGACGAGCGCGCCGACAAGCGCCTGGCGCACTGGCGGCAGATCGCGATCAGCGCCTGCGAACAGTGCGGCCGTTCGGTGCTGCCGGTGATCAATGCGCCGCTGAGCCTGGCCGACTGGCTGGCGTCGACCGAAGCGCAGCTGAAGCTGGTCCTGCATCCGGTGGCCGAGCCGCTGGCCAGCCATCCGCGGCCGGACACCCTGGCCTTCCTGATCGGCCCGGAGGGTGGCCTGAGCGACGCCGAAGTGGATCAGGCGAAAGCCGCCGGCTACCACGCCGCCCGCCTCGGCCCGCGGGTGCTGCGCACCGAGACCGCACCGGTGGTGGCGCTCAGCGTGGCGCAGCAGTTGTGGGGGGATTTCTGAGAGCGCTCCTGCGTCCGCCTTACCCCGGGTCGCGGGCATGGCCCGCTCCTGCGCGGTTCGATGGAATTTCCGGGTAGGGCGCATAACGCGCCAGCGTTATCCGCCATCCCATTGGCGTGGCCTTGTCGGCGGATGAAGCGTTCCGCTTCATTCCCCCTACACCAGAGGCTGGCCATGGCGCGAAGACAGTTGCTCCTGCAGCGGACCTGTAGGAACGGGCCATGCCCGCGACCAAAGGGCTAGATGAACCCACCATCCGCCAGCATCTGCTCCAACGCCATCAGGTCCGGAATCCGCGCCACATCATCGCCCACGCGCACCGCATCCAGTTCCAGCGGCGCCAGCGGCACGTCGGCGCGCGCCAGCTCTGGACCGAGCTTCACCGAGCGCGGAATGCCCTGCACCAGCAGGGCGAGGAACTTGACCCGCGGCCGGCCGCCGAGGGCGTTGATCACGATCACCCGCGCACCGGCGGCGATCCGCGTCTGGCCGCCGGCGGCGCTCTCGAAGGACAGCAGCGGCAGGCGCAGGTCGCGCCAGCTGATCTGCCCGAGGTACCAGTCCGGCAAGCCGGCCACGGCCTGCGGCGCGCGATAGGCGATCAGCTCGGCCACCGCCACGTTGGGCAGCAGCAGGGAACGGTCGGCCAGCGGCACCAGCAGGCCGGTCAGGCTGGCCGGGCCGGCGGCCGCATCCTGGGCATCGCCGCCGCGCACGGGAAGCTCGTTCATGAAATCACTCCGCTAGGCACGCAGTGTGCCGCCAGATGGTTGACCAGGGCCGCCGCGAGTCCGCGCGGATCGGCGGTGAAGCTGCTGTAGCCGGCCTCGCGCAGGCTGTCCGGCATGCTCGAACAGGCGCAGCTGTCGGCGCGCTGCGTCCAGATTTCCCCGCCCTGGCGGCGCACGTAGGCGGCCGCCGCGCTGCCGTCGCTGCACATGCCGCTGAAGACGATCACCCCGCAGCGCTCACCGTAGCGCTGCGCCAGGTTGAGCATCATCTGGTCGATCGACGGGCTGTACGGCTCCGGCCACGGCCGTTCGCCGATCTGCATGCGCCCTTCCTCGTCGAAACCGAGTTCCCGGGCGACCGGCACCACCACTACCTCGCCGCAGCGCACCGCGTCGCCGGACCGCGCCTGGTTGACGTGCCACTGGCTGTGGCGGCCGACGGCCTGGGGCAGGCGCGGCTCGAAGGCCGGGTCGATGTGCTGGGCATACAGCAATCCGATCGGCAGTCCGCCCGGCAGCGCGTCGAGGAACGCCTTGACCGCCGCCGGCCCGCCCATCGAAGCGGCGAGCAGCCAGACTTCCCGCGCCGGTTCGCCGGCCTGCAGCGGGGCCGCGGCCAGGTTCGCCGGCAGCTCGATCCGCGCCGGCCGCTGCGCCTCGCCGAGCAGGGCGTCCAGGCTCTGCCCGACGCCGGCGCTGGGGTCGCCGACCAGCCGCCGCAGCTTGCCCACCAGCCGCCGCTCCCAGCGCGGATAGTGCTCGGAATGCCGCTCCGGCGCGTTGCCCTCGCCGAACAGCACCGGCGCGCGGTCCTGCTCCAGCAGATGGTCGAGCACCGGCGAATCCTCCTGCTGCATCAGGTCCACCAGCCACAGATCCGGCGCGCAGGCTTCCAGCTGCGCCTGCTCCAGGCGCCCCGGGTCGGCATTCAGCACCACCTGGTAGCCGTGCGCGGACAGGGCCTGCTGCAGGACGTGGCGCTGCAGCGAGGTGTCGGCGATGACCGCGATCCGCGGCGCGCTGCGCTCATCCATGGGTCTTGACCAGGCGCTGAATGGCATCCAGCAGCTCGGATTCCTGGTAGGGCTTGCCGAGGTACTGGTTGACGCCGATGGCCAGGGCGCGCTCGCGGTGCTTCTCGCCGGTCCGCGAGGTGATCATGACGATCGGCAGGTCCTTCAGCTGTTCGTCGTGGCGCACCAGGGTCGCCACCTCGAAGCCGTCCATGCGCGGCATCTCGATGTCCAGCAGCATGATGTCCGGCTTGTGTTCCTGCAGTTGGGCGATGGCGTCCACCCCGTCCTTGGCGGTGACCACGTTCATGCCGTTGCGCTCCAGCAGGCGGCTGGTGACCTTGCGCACGGTGACCGAGTCGTCCACCACCATGACCAGGGTCGGCCGCCGGTATTCGCCTTCCAGCGGGATGTCGCTGGCCAGCACGCGCCGCGGCCGGGCCTGCAGCGCCGCGTGCGCATGGCGGGCGCGGATGGTCGCCAGCAGGTCGAGGATCACCACCACGCGGCCGTCGCCGAGGATGGTCGCCCCGGAAATCCCGTTCACCCCGGCGAACTGCGGACCGAGGCTCTTCACCACGATTTCCCGCGAGCCGGCCAGCGCATCCACCTGCACCGCCACCGCATGCTCGGCGGAGCGCACCAGGATCACCGGCAGCGGCAGCGACTGGCCGACCAGCTTGGGATGCTGGCCGTTGTTCAGCAGGTCGCCGAGGTACTTCAGCTCGTAGCTCTGCCCGGCGTACTCGAAGCGCGGCGGTGCGCCGCCCTCCTCGCCCTGCTGCTCGTAGAGCGCCTCCAGCTCGTAGGGCGAAACCCGCACTATGCCTTCGATGGTGTTCAGCGGCAGGGCGTACAGGTCCTCGCCGGAAAGCACCATCAGCGCGCGGTTGACCGACACGGTGAACGGCAGGCGGATGTTGAAGCGGGTGCCGTCGCCGGCGTTCGAGTGGATGCTCACCGAACCGCCGAGCTGCTTGACCTCGGCGTTGGCCACGTCGAGGCCGACGCCGCGCCCGGAAATCTGCGTGACCTTCTCGGCGGTGCTGAAGCCTGCCTCGAGGATGAACTGCAGCACCTCATGGTCGGTGAGATCGCTGTCGGCGCTCATCAGGCCGCGCTCGATGGCCTTGCGGCGCACCGCGTCGAGGCGGATGCCGGCGCCGTCGTCGGCCAGGGTGAGGAGGATGTCGCCGCCTTCCCGGGCAAGATTCAGGCGGATGCTGCCTAGTTCCGGCTTGCCGGCCAGGCGGCGCGCCTCGGACGATTCGATGCCGTGGTCGACGGCGTTGCGCAGCATGTGCTCCAGCGGCGCGACGATGCGCTCCAGCACGCTGCGGTCCATTTCCCCCTCGGCGTTGCTGACCACGAACTCGACCTGCTTGCCCAGTTCGCTGGCCACCTGCCGGACGATCCGCCGCAGCCGCGGCACCAGGCGGTCGAACGGCACCATGCGGGTGCGCATCAGGCCTTCCTGCAGCTCGGTGTTGACCCGCGCCTGTTGCAGCAGCAGGGTCTCGGCGTCGCGGTTCTTCGCCGCCAGAGTTTCCTTCAGGTCGAACAGGTCGGAGGCCGACTCGAACAGTGCGCGGGACAGCTGCTGCAGCTGCGAGTAGCGGTCCATTTCCAGCGGGTCGAAATCCTCGTAGCCGGCGCGCTCGGCGTCCGCCTGGTGGCGCGAGAGGATCTGCGCCTGGGTCTCGATGTCCAGGCGGCGCAACTGGTCGCGCACCCGCTCGATGGTCGCTTCCATTTCCACCAGGGTGGCGCCGACGTCGCTCACCTGCTGCTCGACGCGGCCGCGGAAGATGGAGGTCTCACCGGCCAGGTTGACCAGGTTTTCCAGCAGCGGTGCGGGCACCTTCACCAGTTCCTGCGGCGCGCGGCGGGCGGCGGCTTCCTGGGCCGCCTCCTGGGCGCGGCGAACGAACGGCAGGACCGGCGGCGCCTCGCTGACCTGCACCTCGCTGGGGGCCATGATCGCCTCGGGCAGGCTCGGCGCCTCCTCGGCCGCCTGGATTGCCGATTCATCGGCCTCGATGCGGCGGCGCAGTTCGTCCACCGCGGCCTGCAGTCCCTCGAAGCCGGACTGCGCGTCCAGCAGTAGGCTTTCCGGCCAGGGCGCGCCACGCTGCTGGGCTTCCACCAGATGCTGTTCGAGATCGTGGGCGAGATCACCGAGGCCGCCCTGCCCGGCCAGCCGCGCACCGCCCTTGAGGGTGTGGAGGATGCGCAGCAGCTCGTCCAGCGCAGCGCCGTCGCGCTCGCCGTCCCAGCGGCCGAGCACGCGCTCCATGAGCTCCAGCAGGTCGTCCGCCTCTTCCAGGAATATCTCCTCGATATCCCCGCCCTCGGCCTGCGGCGCGGGCGCGGCGGCCGGCGTCAGGGCGACGCTGGGCGGAACGCCGAGCTGCTCGTCGGGGCTGGCGCGGAACTGCCGGATCGCCTCGACCAGCGGCTTACCTTCCGGCATCGAACGCCGCTGGTAGACCGCTTCGAGCATGTCCGCCAGGCAGTCGTGGCAACGCTGCAGCAGTTCGAACAGCGTCGGGCTGGCGCGCAGGCGGCCGGCGCTGAGCCCCTCGTAGAGGAATTCCAGTTCGTGGGCGAGATCGCCGACCGGGCGAATCTCGGCCATCCGCGCGCCGCCCTTGAGGGTGTGCAGGTCGCGCTGCAGGGCTTCCAGTTCGAGGCTGTTGTCGATGTCGAGCATCCAGCGCTGCAGGGCACCCGCCGCGCTTTCGAGGATGTCGAAGCCTTCCTCGAGGAAAATGTCCACCAGTTCCTGGTCGTGCTCAGGCGGCAGGTCGTCGACGCCGGCGACCGGCTCCGCCGCCGTGGCTTCCGCCACCGGCAGTTCTTCCGGCACCGGAGCCTCCTCCGGAACAGCTTTCGGCTGCAGATCGGCATCGACCACAGGCGTTTCGCGGAAGGCGCGGATCGCCTCGATCAATTCACCCGGGTCGGCCAGCGGCGCGCCGCTGCGAAGCTGTTCGACCTGCGTCGCCAGGCGGTCATGACAACCCTGCAGCAGTCCGGCGAGGGACGGCGATACGCGATGGCGCTGCTCGGCGAAGCCTTCGTAGAGCGATTCGAGCTCATGGGCCAGGTCGCCGATCTCGCGGATGTCGGCCATCCGCGCACCGCCCTTGAGGGTGTGCAGGTCGCGCTGCAGGGAATGCAGGGCGGCGGCGGCTTCTGGCGCGCGCAGCCACTGCTCCAGGGCCTGGCCGGCGCTTTCCAGCAGATCCACCGCCTCGTCGAGGAAGATCGACACCATTTCGTCGTCGATCGCCGGCGGTTGCTGCAGCGGAGCCAGCTGCTGGCGCCGCGCGAAGGCCCTGACCAGCACGTCGTCCTCGGCGGCCAGGGCGGAATCCGGACCCAACGGCCAGGCCAGGCCGTCCGGCAGGTCCTCGCGGGCGGTGTTCCGCGGCAGCAGGAGCAGTTCCTCGTCCTCGGCCGGGAAATCCTCCGCGGTGAAGCTGTCCAGGTCGAGGAAGTCCTCTTCCTCCAGCGCGTGCAGCCCGCCGCTCTCCAGCAACTGGCGCAGCGCCTGTACCTGCTCCGGCCGCGGCGTGACCTGCAGCGCCGCGGCCACCTGGTCCATCATGCCGATCAGGGCTTCGTGGGCCTGCTCGGCAACGCCGAAGAAGGTCTCGTCCACCGCCAGCTGCCCGTCGCGCACGGCCTCGTAGACTGCCTGCAGGGCCTCGCCCAACTCGGCCATCTGCGGCAGCTCGGCCATCCGCGCGCCGCGGCCGAGGGTCGCCAGTTCGTCGAGCAACGCGCCCAGCTCCGTGAGTTCCCCCGGATGTTCGCGCCAGCGGCCGAGCAGGTCTTCGGCATCGAGCAGGATGTCCATGCCTTCGGCGAGGAACACGCCGATCATCTGCGGATCGCTGCCTTCGCTCCGTTCGTCGCGGCGTTGCTCCTCAGCCGCTTCCTGGCGTTCCAGCTGCAGAAGGGCGATCTGCTCCAGCAGCGTTTCGCTGCCCTCGATCGGCGCCAGCGGCCGGCCGCCGAGCAATTGTTCGAGACCGCTGCGGAACAGCCGCGCGGCATCGCGCAGCAGCTCGGCCTCGCGCAGGTCGACCTGCAGCAGGTTGGTCTTGAAGTACTTGACCAGCCGCTCCAGCGGCGTGGCCACTTCGGCGATCGGCAATATCCCCGCCATGTGCGCACTGCCCTTGAGGGTGTGCAGGGCGCGCTGCAGGTCGTCGGTCACCGGCTGCGGCAATTCGCGCTCGCAGTCGGCGAGGAAGGCGTCGAGGGTCTCCAGATGGGCTTCCGCCTCGTTGCGGAAGATCTCCAGCAACTGCGGGTCGAGCCCTTCGTCGAGAACCAGCTCCGGCGCGGGCTCCGCGAGGGCCGGCGTCTCCACCGGCGCCGGTGCCTGCGGCAGCTGCCCGCTGGCCAGGGCGTGGGCGCTGGCGGCCAGGGCGTCCACGTCGTCGCGCTGGCGCTGGGCGCCGGCGGCGAATTCCGCCACCAGTTCCGGCATCAGCGCCACGGCGCCTTCCACCGCCTGGTGGACTGCCGGACGCGCCGCGATGCTGCGGTCGAGCACGCGGTTGAGCAGGTTCTCGATGGACCAGGCCAGTTCGCCGATGACCAGGGCGCGGACCATCCGCCCGCTGCCCTTGAGGGTATGGAAGGCGCGGCGCACCTCGGTGAGCGCCTCGCGCGCCTCGCCGTCGGCCAGCCACAGCGGTAGCTGCTCACCGATGGTTTCCAGCACCTCGCCGGCTTCCTCGATGAACACTTCGCACAGCTCCTCGTCCACCGGCTCCTCGTCCGCCGGCGGCGGCAGCAGGCGGGGCGGGGCGTCGCCGGCAGGCGGATCGATGACCGGAATGGAAGCCGGCGCTTCCGTTTCGGCAGGGGCCGGCTGCATTTCCGGCCAGGGTTCCACGGCCAGCGCCATTTCGCCGGGCGCGGCCTGCGCCTCCGGCTCCACGGCTTCCAGCGGGCCACCCAGGCTGAAATCGATGCCTTCTTCCAGAGGCTCCGGAAGCTCGGTTTCCCCCAGCGTCCAGTTGTCGTCGGAGACCAGCAGCGGCTCTTCCGCCGGCGCCGGTTCGCTGGACTGGATCGATGCGTCCTCGTCGATGGCGGTAGCTGCTTCCAGTTCCAGCGGCAGATCGAGGCTGAAATCGACGCCGGCCTCCCGCGGCTCCGGCAGATCGGCCTCGGCCAGCGTCCAGTTGTCGTCCGATACCAGCAGTTCGCTATCCGGTGCTGCCGCAGCGGAATCGGCTTGCGCCGGTTCGCCCATCAGCAGGGAGTCGGCGACCTGTTCCGGCCAACTGGCGGACAGCACGTCGATTTCATCCAGCGGATCTGCCAGCGGCGCCGGCGCCTCCTCGGCGACGGGCGCGGCGACTTCCGGCTGCGGCCTGAGCGAATAGCCGAGGCTGACCAGGCTTTCCTCGGCGACGTCGAGGATCAGGTCGCCCTGGGTGCCCTGGTCCTCGGCGAGGCGCTCCAGGTAGTACTCGACGCCGGTGATGGCGTCGGCCAGGGTATCCAGGCTGCTCCAGTCGGGAACCGCCCGGCGCGCCAGCAGCTGTTCCTGGATATAGCGGTTGCACGCTTCGAGCAGGGTCGCCGCGCGCTCCTGGGCGATCATCGACAGCCCGCCGCGCACCTGGGTCAGCAGCTCCGGCACCCGGGCCAGATAGTCATGGTTCCACTGCGAGGCGATGAACTCGATGATCGCGTCCTTCGCCTGCTCCAGGCCGTTGCGCGCCTCCTTGATCACCAGCTGGTGGATCTGCTCGACGTCGGTGGTCGGCTGCTGGCCTTCCGCGCCGCCCTGCTCCTCGGCCGGCCCGACCATGCCGGTCAGCGTGGCCTCGACGTAGAGCAGCGCTCCGGCGATATCCATCAGCGCCGCATCGCCGGGTTCCGCCTGGCCGTGCGCCAGGGCGCTCACCGCGTCGATCTGGTCGAGGATGATCCGCCGCGGCTGGCCGAAGCCGAGCACCGCCAGGGTATCGGCGATCTGCTTGAGCGGCGGCGTCAGCGCCTCCAGCTCGCTGGCCAGGCGGCGTTCGCTGCGCACGAAGAGGTCCAGGCTGTCCTTCACCCGCACCAGTTCCTCGCACAGCGCGCCGACCACCGAGCGCATGGCGTCGCGGTCGGGCCCGGACAGGCGGGCGCGTTCCTCGGCGACCACCGAGGCGCCGGGCAGCGCCTCGGCGAGACGGTACTCCTCCTTCAGCGCGCGCACCCTGCTCGACTGGTCGGAAGCCTCGGCGACATAGAACAGCAGGTTCTTGATCAGCTCTTCCGGCGCCGGCTGGTTCATGCCGTCGACGCCCTGCTCGATCAGGCGCTTCAGCTCGTGATCGACCTGGCGCAGCAGGGTGCGCATGGAGGTGCCGTTGCTCAGGCTGCCATTGGCCAGGCTCTCCACCACCGCCGCGGCGATGGGCCAGAGCCGCCCAACCGGCGCCTCGGCGCAGAGGGTTTCCAGGCGGGCGAAGACCTTGGCCATGTAGCCGAGGTTGGTCGGCATTTCCTGGTTGCGGATCACCCCGACCAGCGCCACCTGCAGCGTCTGCCGCAGCTTGCGCAGCAGCGCCGGCAGTTCGCCGGCACTCATCTGTGCGATGGCGTCCTGCGGCAGCGCCGGGCGGCAGTGCGACAGGTCGGGGGAGAACAGGCTGGTTTCCGAGAGCAGCTTTTCGCCGCGCGCGGCACGCAGGTCGTTGAGCAGCGGCAGCACGATCATCGGCAGGTCGCGGCGCGCGCTCTGCACGCGTTCGAGATAGACCGGCAGCTGCAGGATCGCCTGCATCAGCACTTCCAGCGCCTCGGTGCGGCTGGTGGTGCGCTCGTCGATCAGCGCCTGGACCAGCTGCTCCATTTCCTCGGCGAGCAGCGCGGCGCCGTCGAACTCCACCATCTGCAGGGTGCCGCGCACCTGGTGGATGTAGGCCTGGCAGAAGCCCATGCGCGTCGGATCGCGTGGATTCTCGACGAACGCCTCCAGGGCCTGGCGCGCCTGTTTCAGGGTTTCGGCGATCTCGCCTTTCACCCATTCCAGGGCGACATAATCGTGCCGATCACCCATAGCCACTCCGCTCATGTGTCTGTGTCATCCCTTCCGGGTAAAGGCCAGGACCTGTTCATCGGCGACCGCTTCGAGCTGCGGATGGTTCCAGTCCGCCATCTCGCCGACTCCGAGCACCAGCAATCCGCCCGGAGCCAGCCGCTCGACCAGGCGATTGAGGATCTCGCGCCGCCGCCAGCGACGGAAATAGATCAACAGGTTCTGACAAAAGATCACGTCCATGCCGGACATCGGCGCCTGCGCCAGTTCCAGCACATTCAGCCGGGTACAGCAGACCCGCTCCGCCAGGCCGGCGAGCACCTGGTAACGGCCGTCTGCGAGCTTCCGGAAATAACGTTCCGCCAGGGTCGCGCCGAACTCTTCCAGCCTGTGCGCCGGGTAGATCGCCTGACGCGCCTTGCCCAGCGCGCTCAGGCTGATGTCGCTGCCGGTCACGCCGAACAACGGCGGCAGTCCCCTCTCCGCCATGGCCTCCGCGGCGACCATCGCCAGGGAGTAGGCTTCCTCGCCGCTGGAGCAGCCCACGCTCCACAACCGCAACGGCCGCTCCGCAGACAGCGGAAGCCGCTGCAGGTAGCCGGCCAGCAACTCGAAGGAAGGGCGATGGCGGAAGAAGCGGGTTTCCTGGACGGTCAGGCGATCCAGCAGGCTCGACCACTCCAGCGCGCCGCGGGGTCCGTCGGTGACCTGCCGGTAGTAACTGGCGTAATCCCCCACGCCCAGCTCGCGCATGCGCGCGCCGAGGCTGGTCTGCAGGAAGGCCTGGCGCCGCTCGTTGACCACGATGCCGGTGCGATCCTCCAGCAGCGCCTGCCATGCGCGGAACTCCGCGGCCGACATGTCGGCCAACGGCTGCAACGACCACACGCCATCTGCCTGCATGTCGCGCCCCTCGCTCAAGACTGCCGCGCGCCGCCCGGATCAGGACGGCGCACCTCCAATGCTCAGGCCTGCTCCGTGGTATTCGGCAGCTTGAAGCCGGACACGGACTGACGCATCTCGCTCGCCATCTTCGCCAGGGTACCGATGTTGCGCGCGGTGGCGGTGGTACCGGAGGAGGTCTGCGAGGTGATTTCCTGAATCACGTTCATGGTGTTGGAAATATGACCGGCGGAGGACGCCTGCTGACGGGCGGCGTTGGAGATGTTCTGGATCAGCGCCGCCAGGGTCCGCGACACCTTCTCGATCTCCTCCAGGGCGACACCGGCGTCCTGCGCCAGGCGCGCGCCGCGCACCACTTCGCTGGTGGTCTGCTCCATGGAGATCACCGCTTCGTTGGTGTCGGTCTGGATGGTCTTCACCAGCGCCTCGATCTGCTTGGTCGCCGCGGAGGAACGTTCCGCCAGGCGCTGCACCTCGTCCGCCACCACGGCGAAGCCACGGCCCGCGTCGCCGGCCATGGATGCCTGGATCGCGGCGTTCAGGGCGAGGATGTTGGTCTGGTCGGCGATGTCGTTGATCAGGCTGACGATGTCGCCGATCTCCTGGGACGATTCGCCGAGGCGCTTGATCCGCTTGGAAGTGTCCTGGATCTGCTCGCGGATGTTGTCCATGCCGGTGATGGTGTTGTGCACCACCTCGTTGCCCTTGTTGGCGATGGCCACGGAACGTTCCGCCACCGCCGAGGATTCCGAGGCGTTCGCCGATACCTGGTCGATCGACACCGCCATTTCGTTGATCGCCGCGGAAGCGCCGGCGATTTCCTGGGCCTGGTGTTCCGACGCCTCGGCCAGGTGGATGGCGGTAGACTGCGTGTCCTGGGCCGCGCCGGACACCTGCACGGCGGTCTGGTTGATGGTTTCCACCAGTTCGCGCAGCTGGTCGATGGAGTAGTTGATCGAGTCGGCGATGGCGCCGGTGAAGTCCTCGGTCACGGTCGCCGCCACGGTCAGGTCGCCGTCGGCGAGGTCGGCGATCTCGTCGAGCAGACGCAGGATTGCGGCCTGGTTGCGTTCGTTCTTCTCGGCGGTTTCGGCGAGACGGCGGTTGGTTTCGCGCACCATCACCAGGCCGATGAGGATGATCGAACCGAGCGCCAGGATGCCCAGCACGACGCTGGCGACCTGGTTGAACTGACGGCCATTGGCCAGGTTCTCGAAGCCGTCGGCCAGTTGCGAGGCCTTGTCCAGCAGGGTCTGCGAGCCGCCGAAGATGGTGTTCGCCGCTTCCCGCACCTGGAACAGTTCCGGCGAGGTCTCGAGGATCTCGTCCACCGAGCCGGAGACGAATTCGAACAGCTTGCCGATCTCGTTCAGGCGGTCCATCGCCTCGGGGTTGGTCACCCGGGAGATATGCATCGAGGCGTTGCCTTCCTGCATGGCCTTGAGCACGCGGCCGAACAGGCTGGCGTCGCGGCCGAAGCTGTCGGCGGCCTGCACCGAGCTGTCGTCGCCGGCCAGCACCTTGTTCACCGAGCCGAGGATACGTTCGGCGAGCAGCGACTGGCGCTGGGCCACCGCGACCTGGTCGGCCGGAGCGCCGTTCTGCAGCAGGATGTCGACCACCTGCTCGTATTCCACCTGCAGCTGCGGGACGGTTTCGGCGAGGGTCGAGGCCACCTGGTGCAGGGACAGCACGGTCTGCTCGCTGGAGAGGATGGAGTCGGCGTTCTTGCGCAGCAGGTCCCAGTCCTTCTGCACCTCGTCCATCTGCGCCTGCACCGCGACCGGGCTCGGCGGCAGGGCGGTGCTCTCGTCACCCTTGGCCAGGATGTTCCAGCGCTTCTCGAAGTCGACGCGCGCCTCCTTCAGCAACTTGAAGGCCTCGGCCTTGCCCGCCGCCGCCTCGGTGGCGTTCTTGGCGATCCGCTGCGACAGCACGCGCAGCTCGCCGGCGTGGCCGATGTACTGCTTGTCGTGGTTCGCCTGGGTGTTGAGGTAGGCGAAGTTGGCGAACAACAGGACGATCGCCACGATCAGGACCACGAAGAGCCCGGCGATCAGCGAACTGCTGCGCGCCCCCGAGAAAAGACTGCCTGAGTTTGTTTTCTTCATATTCGGCCCCCGCCTGGACCTGCCACGCTTGCGATTTCCATGTCACGACACGGGCCGGCGAGCCGGCCCAACCGGTCAAACGAACTAGCTGGCGACGTCGAGAAAGCCGGGATGCTGCGCCAGCGCATGCGGGCTGAACACCAGCCAGGGCTGTTCTCGATGGAATACGCCATGAATAAAGGGTTGCAGTGCGGCCTCGAGCGGCGGCAGCCGTTCGCTGAAGGTGTCGACCGGGAAGTGCTGCATGCCCAGCACCTCGTCGACGATCAGCCCGGCGAACACCTCGCGGTGCTCAACCACCAGCACCCGCCGCTGCTTGCGCAGGGGCGACAGTTCCGCGCCGAGGAAGCCACACAGATCCATGATGGGCAGCAGGCGGCCGCGCACGTTGGCGACCCCCTTGACCCAGTCGCGCACGCCGGGCAGCAGGGTGTAGCGCGGCTCGTGAAGCACTTCGCCGACCTCCCCCATGGGCGCCACGAAAAGACGCCCGGCCATGCGGAAGCCGATGCCGTTCCAGCTTTGCACCACCTCGCGTTGCGCGGGCAGGCCTGCTGCCAGCTGGCGGCAGCGCTGATCGATCTCGACGAGAAGCTGGAATGGACTGCGAACTTCCGACATGCCGGCCCTGGCCTTCTTCTGGTTATGCGTCGGGTACCGCTGGCTCAGCCGGCCAGTACCGTGTTGATGGTCTTCAGAAGGGTATCTTCGTCGACCGGCTTGGTCAGGTAGTCCTTGGCGCCCTGGCGCTTGCCCCAGACCTTGTCGGTTTCCTGGTCCTTGGTGGTGACGATGATCACCGGGATGGTGCTGGTCTCCGGGTCCTTGGACAGCTGGCGGGTCGCCTGGAAGCCGTTCAGGCCGGGCATGACGATGTCCATCAGGACCACGTCCGGCTTCTCCTGGCGCGCCAGGGCGACGCCGTCGGCGCCGTTCTCGGCCTTGAGCACCTGGTGCGAGTGCTTCTCGAGCATCGCGGTCAGCTTGTACATCTCGGTCGGCGAGTCATCAACAATCAGGATACGAGCCATTGGTTTCCCCATACGAAAAAGCGTCGCGGCAAGGCGCCGGACTTCAGGAAGCGTGCTCCAGCGGAGTGAAGTCGGGCACGTGGGTCTTGATCGCGCCGAGCAGTTCTTCCTTGCTGAAGGGCTTGGTGAGGTACTGGTCGGAACCGACGATGCGCCCCTTGGCCTTGTCGAACAGGCCGTCCTTGGAGGACAGCATGATCACCGGCGTGGATTTGAAAGCGCTGTTGTTCTTGATCAGGGCGCAGGTCTGGTAGCCGTCCAGACGCGGCATCATGATGTCGACGAAGATGATGTTCGGATGGGTGTCGGCGATCTTCGCCAGAGCGTCGAAGCCGTCGATCGCCGTGATGACGTCGCAGCCGACCTTTTTCAGCAGTGTTTCCGCGGTGCGGCGAATCGTTTTCGAATCGTCGATCACCATAACCTTCAAGCCATCGGAATGCTGTTCCATGTTCGCCCTTACACCTCGGTGAATCGTTGTATCTGCCTTATGTCAGTGCGCTAACGCCCTGCCACCGTGGGCTGCAACCCGGTCGTCGGAACCTTTTAGCACACTCCCCCCAACACATTCCATAAAGCCCGAAACACGCCGACTTTTCCTTGACCGGGTGCACATCCGGCGCCACCCTGAGCATCCCATTTTCTTCCGCGCGGCGGCGTCTGCCGCGCCTTTCAGCCCATCTGGAGGACCTCTCATGAGCGTACGCCTCGGGATCGTCATGGACCCCATCGCACGCATCAACTTCAAGAAGGACAGCTCGCTGGCGATGCTGCTGGCCGCCCAGGCCCGCGGCTGGACGCTGTACTACATGGAGCAGCAGGACCTCTACCAGAAGGCCAGCGAGGCCCGCGGCCGCATGTGCCCGCTGAAGGTGTTCGCGGACGCCGGACGCTGGTACGAACTGGGAGAGGAAGTCGACCTGCCGCTCGCCGAGCTGGACGTGATCCTGATGCGCAAGGACCCGCCGTTCAACAACGAGTACATCTATTCCACCTACCTGCTGGAACAGGCCGAGCGCGCCGGGGTGCTGGTGGTGAACCGCCCGCAGAGCCTGCGCGACTGCAACGAGAAGTTCTTCTCCACGCTGTTCCCGCAGTGCACGCCGCCGACCGTGGTCAGCCGGCGGTCGGACATTCTGCGGGAGTTCGCCGTGGAGCACCGTGACATCATTCTCAAACCCCTCGAAGGCATGGGCGGCAGCATGATCTTCCGCCATCGCGAGGGCGACCCGAACCTCTCGGTGATCCTCGAGACCCTGACCCAGCACGGCACCCTGCAGATCATGGCGCAGCGCTATCTCCCGGAAATCGCGGCCGGCGACAAGCGCATCCTGATGATCGACGGCGAGCCGGTGGAATACTGCCTGGCGCGGATTCCGGCGCAGGGCGAGACACGCGGCAACCTGGCCGCCGGCGGCCGTGGCGTGGCCCAGCCGCTGAGCGAGCGCGACCGCTGGATCGCCGCCCAGGTCGGCCCGCAGCTGCGCGAGCGCGGCCTGCTGTTCGTCGGCCTCGACGTGATCGGCGACTACCTCACCGAGATCAACGTCACCAGCCCGACCTGCATCCGCGAGATCGACAAGGCCTTCGACACCCGCATCGGCGAGCGCCTGATGGCGGCGATCGAGGAAAAACTGGCGGCGCGCAGTGCGTCATAGACATTTTTCGGCCCCGTCGGCAGACTTCCCCGCCCTGCCCGGCCGATTCGATCTGCAATGAGTGCTGCGACCTTCACCGACTTCCCCGTGTCCTCCGGCGTCCGGCCGGCGGACCGGCTGGGTTTCACGCTGTTCGTCGCGGCCATCCTGCACGTTGCCCTGCTCCTCGGCGTGGGCTTTTCCATGCCCCACCCGAACCAGATCAGCAAGAGCCTGGAAGTCACCCTCGCCACCTTCAAGAGCGAAAAGGCGCCGGAAAAGGCCGACTTCGCCGCGCAGATGAACCAGCAGGGCAGCGGCACGCTGGAACACAAGGCGATCCCCAAGACCACCGAGAAGGCGCCGTTCCAGGACACCGAGGTGAAGAAGGTCGCGCCGCCGCAGACGCCGAAGCAGGCCAGCGCGCCGGAAGCGCCGAAGACCGCGGTGGCGACCCGCACGCCGAAGCAGCAGAAGGTCCAGGCCAAGCCGCAGAAGCCGAAGGCCGAGCCGGTCGCCAAACCGGCGCCGCAGTTCGACGCCAGCCAGCTGTCGGCGGAAATCTCCAGCCTCGAGGCGGACCTCGCCCGCGAGCGCCAGGCCTACGCCAAGCGCCCGCGCATCCACCGCCTCAGCGCCGCCTCGACCATGCGCGACAAGGGCGCCTGGTACAAGGAGGAGTGGCGCAAGAAGATCGAGCGCATCGGCAACCTCAACTACCCCGACGAGGCCCGCCGCCAGCGCATCTACGGCAGCCTGCGGCT
Source organism: Pseudomonas jinjuensis (assembly GCF_900103845.1). GTDB lineage: Bacteria > Pseudomonadota > Gammaproteobacteria > Pseudomonadales > Pseudomonadaceae > Pseudomonas > Pseudomonas jinjuensis. The sequence continues at coordinate 36,647 of NZ_FNIJ01000010.1, read as the reverse complement.
GCTGGTGTCGATCAACCGCGACGGTTCCCTCTATGAAGTGCAGGTGCTGGAATCCTCCGGCCAGCCGCTGCTCGACCAGGCCGCCCAGCGCATCGTGCGCCTGGCCGCGCCCTTCGCCCCGTTCAGCGGCGACCTGTCCGACATCGACCGCCTGGAGATCGTCCGCACCTGGCGCTTCGAGCCCGGCGACCGCCTGTCGAGTCGATGAAGCGGCACCCCGCATAGCCGCCAAGCTGTAGCTGTGCGGCCCGTCCCATGAATCCGAGGCCAGCAGGCCGGTGCTTGCAGGCCGCCACCCGAAGCTTGAAACTAACGGTCATGAACAGCGCCCCCACCTACCTGAAGAATCATTTCCTGATCGCCATGCCGCACATGGCGGACCCGAACTTCGCCCAGACGGTGACCTACCTGGTCGAGCACAACGAACAGGGCGCCATGGGCCTGGTGATCAACCGTCCCAGCGGCCTCACCCTCAGCGACGTGCTCGAACAGCTGCGCCCGGACGAACTGCCGCCGGCGCGCTGCCAGTCGATGGCCATCTACACCGGCGGCCCGGTGCAGACCGACCGCGGTTTCGTCCTGCATCCGGCCGGCCAGCGTTTCCAGGCCACCCTGGAACTGGGCGACCTGGCCCTCTCCACCTCCCAGGACGTGCTGTTCGCCATCGCCGACGGCAGCGGCCCGGAAAAGAGCCTGATCACCCTCGGCTATGCCGGCTGGGATGCCGGGCAGCTGGAAGCGGAGCTCACCGACAACGCCTGGCTGACCTGCCCCGCCGACCCCACGGTGCTCTTCGACATCCCCGCCGAAGGGCGCCTCGCCGCCGCCGCCGAACGCCTCGGCATCAACCTCGCCCTGCTCACCGCCCAGGCCGGACACGCCTGATGGCGCCGCGCCTGCTCCTCGGCTTCGACTACGGCACGAAGCAGATCGGCGTCGCCGTGGGCCAGGCGGTCACCGGCCAGGCCCGCGAACTGTGCGTGCTCAAGGCGCAGAACGGCACGCCGGACTGGAACCGCGTGGAAGCGCTGATCCGCGAATGGCAGCCGGACGCCATCGTCGTCGGCCTGCCGCTGAACATGGACGGCACGCCCAGCGAGATGAGCGAGCGCGCCGAGAAGTTCGCCCGCCGCCTGCACGGCCGCTTCAACCTGCCGGTGCATACCCACGACGAGCGCCTGACCACCTACGCGGCCAAGGGCGAACGGCTCGCCCAGGGCCAGCGCGACGGCTACCGCGAGCGCCCGGTCGATGCCCTGGCCGCCGCCCTGCTGCTGGAAGGCTGGCTGGCCGAACACTGCGGCGGCTGATCCGTGGCAGCGTCCGTCACGGGAAAGCCGCTAAGCTTGCCGGACCCTAGACTTTTCTGGCCGGTCCAGCCGGCCCCCGATGATCTTCAGGAGATGTCATGACCCTGCCCAGCCCCGCCGAACTCCTGCCGCGCATGGCCACCGACCTGCGCAACCATCTCGCCGAACGCGACATCGACTCGCCGCGCTTCGTCGGCATCCACACCGGCGGCATCTGGGTTGCCCAGGCCCTGCTCAAGGAACTGCACAGCGAGGAAGTCCTCGGCATCCTCGACGTCTCCTTCTACCGCGACGACTTCACCCAGAGCGGCCTGCACCCGCAGGTGCGCCCGTCCGAGCTGCCGTTCGAGATCGACGGCCAGCACCTGGTGCTGGTGGACGACGTGCTGATGAGCGGGCGCACCATACGCGCGGCGCTCAACGAGCTGTTCGACTACGGCCGCCCGGCCAGCGTGACCCTGGTCTGCCTGGTCGACCTGAACGCCCGCGAACTGCCGATCCGCCCCGACGTGGTCGGCCAGACCCTGTCGCTCGCCCGCAACGAACGGGTAAAATTGCGCGGTCCCGCACCATTGACCCTGGAGCGCACCGTAATCGGCGCGCTCTGATCGCGCGCACCCTCACTTCCCAAAACTTCAGGGCCTGCCCCATGCCGAACGACGCCAAGCGCCCGCTGCAGCTCAACGACCAGGGCCAGCTGTGCCACTTCCTCTCGCTCGACGGTCTGCCCCGCGAGCTGCTCACGGAAATCCTCGACACCGCCGACTCCTTCCTCGAAGTCGGCGCCCGCGCGGTGAAGAAAGTCCCGCTGCTGCGCGGCAAGACGGTGTGCAACGTGTTCTTCGAGAACTCCACGCGCACCCGCACCACCTTCGAACTGGCGGCCAAGCGCCTGTCCGCCGACGTCATCACCCTCAACGTCTCCACCTCCTCCACCAGCAAGGGCGAGACGCTGACCGACACCCTGCGCAACCTGGAAGCGATGGCCGCCGACATGTTCGTGGTGCGCCACAGCGACTCCGGTGCCGCGCACTTCATCGCCGAGCACGTCAGCCCCAACGTGGCGGTGATCAACGGCGGCGATGGCCGCCACGGCCACCCGACCCAGGGCATGCTCGACATGCTCACCATCCGCCGGCACAAGGGCGACTTCACCAAACTCTCGGTGGCCATCGTCGGCGACATCCTGCACTCGCGCGTGGCGCGCTCGAACATGATCGCCCTGAAGACCCTCGGCTGCCCGGACATCCGCGTGGTCGCGCCGCGCACCCTGCTGCCCACAGGGCTGGAGCAGGAATACGGCGTGCGCGTGTTCACCAACGCCGACGAAGGCCTGAAGGACGTCGACGTGGTGATCATGCTGCGCCTGCAGCGCGAGCGCATGCAGGGCGGCCTGCTGCCCAGCGAAGGGGAGTTCTTCAAGCTCTACGGCCTCACCGAAAAACGCCTGAAACTGGCCAAACCGGACGCCATCGTCATGCATCCGGGGCCGATCAACCGCGGCGTGGAAATCGAATCGGCGGTCGCCGACGGCAGCCAGTCGGTGATCCTCAACCAGGTGACCTATGGCATCGCCGTGCGCATGGCGGTGCTGTCCATGGCCATGAGCGGCCAGAACGCGCAACGCCAGATCGAACAACAGGAGGACGCCGAATGACCATCAGCATCCGAGGCGCCCGCATCATCGATCCGGCCAGCGGCCTGGACCGGATCGCCGACATCCATGTCGAGGCCGGCAAGGTCGCCGCCATCGGCGCCGCGCCCGCGGGCTTCACTGCGGCACGGACGATCGACGCCGCCGGGCTGGTCGCCGCTCCCGGGCTGGTCGACCTGAACGTCGCCCTGCGCGAGCCGGGCTACAGCCGCAAGGGCAACATCGACAGCGAAACCCTGGCCGCCGCGGCCGGCGGTGTCACCAGCCTGTGCTGCCCGCCGCAGACCAAACCGGTGCTGGACACCCCGGCGGTGGCCGAGCTGATCCTCGACCGCGCCCGCGAGGCCGGCAACACCAAGGTCTTCCCGGTCGGCGCGCTGACCCGCAACCTCGCCGGCGAGCAGCTCTCCGAGCTGGCCGCCCTGCGCGACACCGGCTGCGTGGCCTTCACCAACGGCCTGGCGCCGATGGCCAGCAACCGCGTCCTGCTGCGCTCGCTGGAGTACGCGGCGACCTTCGACCTGACCGTGGTGTTCACCTCCCAGGACCCCGAACTCGCCGAAGGCGGCCTCGCCCACGACGGCCCGACCGCCAGTTTCCGCGGCCTGGCCGGCATCCCGGAAACCGCCGAGACCGTGGCCCTGACGCGCAACCTGCTGCTGGTGGAACAGGCCGGCGTGCGCGCGCATTTCAGCCAGCTGACCAGCGCCCGTGGCGTCGAGCTGATCGCCCGCGCCCAGCAACGCGGCCTGCCGGTGACCGCCGACGTCGCGCTGTACCAGCTGATCCTCACCGACGAGGCGCTGCGCGACTTCTCCAGCCTGTACCACGTGCAGCCGCCGCTGCGCACCCTGGCCGACCGCGAGGCGCTGCGCGAAGCGGTGAAGAGCGGCGTGATCCAGGCCATCGCCAGCCACCACCAGCCGCACGAGGCGGACGCCAAGAACGCGCCCTTCGCCGCCACCGAGCCAGGCATCAGCAGCGTCGAACTGCTGCTGCCGCTGGCCATGACCCTGGTGCAGGACGGCCTGCTCGACCTGCCGACCCTGATCGCCCGGCTCAGCCACGGCCCGGCCAGCGCCCTGCGCCTGCCCGCGGGCCAGCTGGCGGCCGGCCAGGCGGCGGACATCGTGCTGTTCGACCCCGAAGGCTCCACCCTGGCCGGCGAAAGCTGGCTGTCGCGCGGGCAGAACTGCCCGTTCCTCGGCCACTGCCTGCCGGGCAGCGTGCGTTACACGCTGATGGATGGGCATGTGACCTACGAGGGCTGAGCGCGGCCCCCATGAAGAAGCCCGCCGGTTGGCGGGCTTCTTCATTATCGGGGTCGCGGGCATGGCCCTACACAAGAGCTTGCTCGCGAACAGTTTCGTAGGGTGCATAACGCGCCAGCGTTATCCACCGACACATCGGCGCGGCGCCAGCGGCGGATGAAGCGTTCCGCTTCATTCGCCCTACATCAGTTTTCCTCTCGCGCCCTGTTCAGACATTCCCCAACGCCTGCGCCAGATCGGCACGCAGGTCCTCGACGTCCTCCACCCCCACCGACAGTCGCACCAGCGTATCGCCGATGCCCAGCTCGGCGCGGGTTTCGGCCGGGATGCTGGCGTGGGTCATGATCGCCGGGTGTTCGATCAGGCTTTCCACCCCGCCCAGGCTTTCCGCCAGGGCGAAGATGCGCACGCTTTCCAGGAAGCGCCGGGTGCCGTCCAGGTCGCCGCGCAGTTCCAGGGAGATCATCCCGCCGAAGCCATGCATCTGCCGTCGGGCCAGCTCGTGCTGCGGGTGCGACTCCAGTCCCGGATAGTGGACCCGCGCCACCTGCGGCTGGGCTTCCAGCCAGCGCGCCAGGTCGAGGGCGTTGCTGCAGTGGCGTTCCATGCGCAGCGCCAGGGTCTTCACCCCGCGCAGGGTGAGGAAGGCATCGAACGGGCCGGAGATGGAACCTACCGAGTTCTGCAGGAAGCCCAGGCGTTCGCGCAGCTCGGCATTCTGGCCGACCACGGCGATGCCGCCGATCACGTCGGAGTGGCCGTTGATGTACTTGGTAGTGGAGTGCACCACGATGTCGAAGCCCAGCTCCAGCGGGCGCTGGATCCACGGGCTGGCGAAGGTGTTGTCGGCCACGCAGATGATCCCGCGCTGGCGGCAGGTGCGCGCCACGGCTTCCAGGTCGGTCAGGCGCAGCAGCGGGTTGCTCGGCGTTTCCACCCAGACCATCCGCGTGTCCGGCTGCAGCGCCGCCTCCAGCGCGGCGGGGTCGGCCAGGTCGACGAAGCTGAAGCGGTGCCCGGCGCTGCGCCGGCGCACCCGCTCGAACAGGCGGAAGGTGCCGCCGTAGAGGTCGTTGCCGGAGACGATGTGCGAGCCGGCGTCGAGCAGCTCCAGCACCGCGGCGATGCTCGCCAGCCCGGAGGCGAAGGCGAACGCCTGGGTGCCGCCTTCCAGGTCCGCCACGCAGCGCTCCAGCGCCCAGCGCGTGGGGTTGTGCGAGCGGCCGTAGTCCAGTCCCTTGTGCACGCCGGGGCTTTCCTGGGCGTAGGTGGAGTTGGCGTAGATCGGCGGCATCAGCGCGCCGGTGGACGGGTCGGGCGACTGCCCGGCATGGATCACGCGGGTGGCGAAGCCCCGTCCGGCGGTTGAATCGTGCTGGCTCATGCAAGGGTTCTCCGCAGATGGTTGAGCAGGTCGAAGCGGGTGATCAGCCCGTGGAAGCCCGTCTGATCGGCGATGATCGCCACCAGTCCGCGATCCAGCTCCGACTCCAGCTCGGCCAGGCTGGCGCCCGGCGGCAGGGTTTCCAGGTCGCTGCTCATGGCGCTGGCGACCGGCATGCGGAAATGCGATTCGCCCTTGTGCACGCCGAGCAGGATGTCGGACTCGTCGATCACCCCGACCAGCCGCTTGCCGTCCTCCAGCACCGGCAGCTGCGAGACGTCGGCCAGGCGCATGCGCTGGAAGGCGGTGAGCAGGGTGTCGTCGGGGCCGACGCTGACCACCCGGCCGTCCTCGAAGCGCCGCGCGATCAGGTCGCGCAGGTCGCCGTAGGTCTTGCGCTGCAGCAGGCCCTGGTCGGTCATCCACTGGTCGTTGTAGATCTTCGACAGGTAGCGCGTGCCGGTATCGCAGACGAAGCTGACCACCCGCTTCGGCTCGGTCTGCTCGCGGCAGAAGCGCAGCGCGGCGGCCAGCAGGGTGCCGGTGGACGAGCCGCCGGGAATCCCCTCGGCCTGCAGCAGGGCGCGGGAATGGGCGAAGCTTTCCTCGTCGCTGATGGAATAGGCGTGGCGCACGCTGGAGAGGTCGGTGATGGTCGGGATGAAATCCTCGCCGATGCCCTCCACCGCCCAGGAACCCGGCGTGCCCAGGGTGCCGGAACGGGAATATTCGGCGACCACCGAGCCGACCGGGTCGGCCAGGACGAACTCCAGCTCCGGCTGCACGCGCTGGAAGAAGCGGGTCAGCCCGGTGAGGGTACCGCCGGAGCCGACGCCGCAGACGATGGCGTCCAGGTCGTGAGCGGTCTGCGCCCAGATTTCCGGCGCGGTGCTGCACTCGTGGGCCAGCGGGTTGGCCGGGTTGTTGAACTGGTCGGAGAAGAACGCATCGGGAATGTCCCGCGCCAGCCGCGCGGCGACGTCCTGGTAGTACTCCGGGTGGCCCTTGCCGACGTCGGAGCGGGTGATATGCACCTCGGCGCCCATTGCCTTCAGGTGCAGGACCTTCTCGGTGGACATCTTGTCCGGCACCACCAGCACCACCCGGTAGCCCTTGGCGCGGCCGACCAGCGCCAGGCCGAGGCCGGTGTTGCCGGCGGTGGCCTCGACTATGGTGCCGCCGGGCTTCAGTCGGCCGTCGCGCTCGGCGGCCTCGATCATCGCCACGCCGATGCGGTCCTTGATGGAGCCGCCGGGGTTCTGCGATTCGAGCTTGAGGAACAGGGTGCAGGGACCGGTATCGAAGCGGGTGACCCGGACCAGCGGAGTGTTGCCGATCAGGTCGAGTACAGCGGGGCGGGAATCGTTGGTCATCTCGTCACCTCGGCGCAGGCAGGCCTGTCTGCACCATAGGCCGGCCCCGCCGATGCCGCCAGGAAGGCGCGACGAAACGAGGTATGCCGAACCCGCAGGAGCGGGCCGGCGCCCTCAGATCCGCTGCGGCACGTTGCGCTCGGATATCTGGCTGTTGAGGGTCCAGAAGTCGTAGAGCACGCCGACCAGGAACAGCCCGCCGGTGAACAGATAGATGATCCCGGTGAGCCACTTGCCCATGTACATGCGGTGCACGCCGAACACGCCGAGGAAGGTCAGCAGGATCCAGGCGACGTTGTAGTCCACGCCGCCGCTGCGATAGCGCAGGTCGGCCGCGTCGTCCATCGAGGGGATGAGGAACAGGTCGATGATCCAGCCGATGAAGAACAGGCCAAGGGTGAAGAACCAGATGGTGCCGGTGACAGGCCGGCCGTAGTAGAAGCGGTGCGAGCCGGTGAAGCCGAAGAGCCAGAGCAGGTAGCCGATGGCCTTGCTGTGGGTGTCGTGATTGCCGTTCATGCATGTCTCCTTTGCCGGAACCCGGGGATTCGACCACAAGCGCGCCAGGGTTTTCCACAGGATGGAAGAAAAAGCCCGCCGGTTGGCGGGCTCCGGGGATGACTCAGCGCCGCCGTCGGTTCTGGTCGTCCTCGTTGAGCTCCAGGGTCAGGCCCTGGGTCATGCTGGTCAGGTGGTCGGCGTCGGTTTCCGAGCCGAGCTTGATCATCAGGCGCAGGTCGTTGGCCGAGTCGGCGTAGGCCAGGGCGTCCTCGTAGGTGATCTCGCCCTGGACGTAGAGCTGGTACAGCGCCTGGTCGAAGGTCTGCATGCCCTGTTCGGTGGAGCGCTTCATCAGCGGCTTGAGTTCGTGGACCTCGCCCTTGCGGATCAGGTCGGCGGCCAGCGGGGTGTTCAGCAGCACCTCGATCACCGCGCGGCGGCCCTTGCCGTCCGGGGTCGGCACCAGTTGCTGGGCGACGATGGCCTTGAGGTTCAGCGACAGGTCCATCCACACCTGGCCGTGCCGGTCGGCCGGGAAGAAGTGGATGATCCGCTCCAGCGCCTGGTTGGCGTTGTTGGCGTGCAGGGTGGCCAGGCACAGGTGGCCGGTTTCGGCGAAGGCCACGGCGTGATCCATGGTCTCGCGGGAGCGAACTTCGCCGATCATGATGACATCCGGCGCCTGGCGCAGGGTGTTCTTCAGGGCAGTCTCGAAGGAGTCGGTGTCCAGCCCCACCTCGCGCTGGGTGACGATGCAGCCCTGGTGCTGGTGGATGAACTCGATCGGGTCCTCGATGGAGATGATGTGGCCGGTGGAGTGCTTGTTGCGGTAGCCGATCATCGCCGCCAGCGAGGTCGACTTGCCGGTGCCGGTGGCGCCGACGAAGATCACCAGCCCGCGCTTGGTCATCGCCAGCTTCTTGAGGACTTCCGGCAGCTTCAGCTCTTCGATGGTCGGGATGTTGGTCTCGATGCGGCGCAGCACCATGCCCACCAGGTTGCGCTGGTAGAAGGCGCTGACCCGGAAGCGGCCGACGCCGCGGGCGCTGATGGCGAAGTTGCACTCGTGGTTCTCGGCGAACTCGCGGCGTTGCTGCTCGCTCATCACCGAGAGCACGGTCTCGCGGGTCTGTTCCGGCGAGAGGGCGTTCTTGGTGACCGGCAGGATCTTGCCGTTGATCTTCATCGAGGGGGCGACGCCAGCGGTGATGAAGAGGTCGGAGGCGCCCTTTTCCACCATGAGTCGCAGCAGTTTGTCGAATTCCATGGTCCCTCCTGGCCGGATCACGTGGTCTGCGGTCGGGCCCGAGGCCCATGCGGCGCGAGTGTGGCGCTGCCGGGGCAGCGCTTCAATGACCTGTGACGGTCAGTCAGAAGTTCTCCGGGATCTTGGCCTTTTCCCTTGCCGCATCGCGGCTCACCAGCCCCTTCGCCACCAGGCTCTTCAGGCTCATGTCGAGGGTCTGCATGCCGATCGCGCCGCCGGTCTGGATCGCCGAGTACATCTGCGCGACCTTGTCCTCGCGGATCAGGTTACGGATCGCCGGGGTGCCGATCATGATCTCGTGGGCCGCCACCCGGCCGCCGCCGATCTTCTTCAGCAGGGTCTGCGAGATCACCGCCTGCAGCGATTCGGAGAGCATGGAGCGGACCATGGACTTCTCCTCCGCGGGGAACACGTCGACGATCCGGTCGATGGTCTTGGCCGCCGAGGTGGTGTGCAGGGTGCCGAACACCAGGTGCCCGGTTTCCGCCGCGGTCAGCGCCAGGCGGATGGTCTCCAGGTCGCGCATCTCGCCGACCAGGATGATGTCCGGGTCCTCGCGCAGGGCCGAGCGCAGCGCCTCGTTGAAGCCGAGGGTGTCGCGGTGCACCTCGCGCTGGTTGACTAGGCACTTCTTCGACTCGTGGACGAATTCGATCGGGTCCTCCACGGTGAGGATGTGGCTGTACTTGGTGTTGTTCAGGTAGTCGAGCAGCGCCGCCAGCGAGGTGGACTTGCCCGAGCCGGTCGGCCCGGTGACCAGCACCAGCCCGCGCGGCACGTCGGCGATACGCTTGAAGGTCTCGCCGAGACCGAGGTCCTCCATGGTCAGCACCTTGGACGGAATGGTCCGGAACACCGCGCCGGCGCCACGGTTCTGGTTGAAGGCGTTGACCCGGAAACGCGCCACGCCGGGCACTTCGAAGGAGAAGTCGGTCTCGAGGAATTCCTCGAAATCCTTGCGCTGCTTGTCGTTCATGATGTCGTAGATCAGCGCATGGACCTGCTTGTGATCGAGTGCGGGCAGGTTGATCCGGCGCACATCGCCGTCGATGCGGATCATCGGCGGCAAGCCGGCCGAGAGATGCAGGTCCGAGGCGCCTTGCTTGGCGCTGAAGGCGAGCAACTCGGTAATATCCATGGGACTCCCCAATCCAATTCAAGCAGGTAGAATGCCGCTGAACTCGCAGCAGCCGGGCGGTAGAGCGCAGGTAATGTCCACGATAGCAAAGAATATTGCAAAGGTTCGCGAGCGCATCCGTGAGGCAGCGCAAGCCTGCGGGCGCGATGCGGCGGGCGTCGGCCTGCTGGCGGTGAGCAAGACCAAGCCCGCTTCCGACATCCGCGAGGCGTTCGCCACGGGCATCGCCGATTTCGGCGAGAACTACCTGCAGGAAGCCCTCGGCAAGCAGGTCGAACTGGCCGACCTGGCGCTGACCTGGCATTTCATCGGGCCGATCCAGTCGAACAAGACCCGCCCCATCGCCGAGCATTTCCACTGGGTGCACTCGGTGGACCGGCTGAAGATCGCCCAGCGCCTGTCCGAGCAGCGCCCCGCCGGCCTGCCGCCGCTGCAGGTCTGCCTGCAGGTCAACGTCAGCGGCGAGGACAGCAAGTCCGGCTGCGCTCCGGCGGAACTGCCGGAGCTGGCGCGGGCCGTGGCGCAGCTGCCGAACCTGAAGCTGCGCGGGTTGATGGCGATCCCCGAACCCACCGACGACATCGCCGCGCAGCACGCCGCCTTCGCCCGCCTGCGCGAACTGATGGATTCCCTCGACCTCGGCCTGGACACCCTGTCCATGGGCATGAGCCATGATCTCGAAGCCGCCATCGCCGAAGGCGCCACCTGGGTGCGCATCGGCACGGCCCTGTTCGGCGCCCGCGACTACGGCGCTGGCCAGGCCTGACGGCCCCTCCATATAAGGAAGCAGAATCCCCATGAGCAACATCCGCATAGCATTCGTCGGCGCCGGCAACATGGCCGCCAGCCTGATCGGCGGCCTGCGCGCCCAGGGCGTTCCGGCCACCAGCCTGCGCGCCAGCGACCCGGGCGCCGAGCAGCGCGCGAAGATCGCCGCCGAGCACGGCATCGAAGTCTTCGAGGACAACGCCAGCGCGGTGAAGGACGCCGATGTGGTGGTCCTGGCGGTCAAGCCGCAGGTCATGAAGCAGGTCTGCGAGCCGCTGGCCGCGCACCTGTCGGCCCACCAGCTGATCGTCTCCATCGCCGCCGGCATCCCCTGCGCCAGCCTGGAACGCTGGCTCGGCGCCCGCCCCATCGTCCGCTGCATGCCCAACACCCCGGCGCTGGTCGGCCTCGGCGCCAGCGGCCTGTACGCCAACGCCCGGGTCAGCGCCGGGCAGCGCGGCCAGGCCGAACAGCTGCTGAGCGCGGTCGGCATCGCCCTGTGGCTGGACGAGGAGAAGCAGATCGACGCGGTGACTGCGGTTTCCGGCAGCGGCCCGGCCTACTTCTTCCTGCTGATGGAAGCCATGACCGCCGCCGGCGAGAAGCTCGGCCTGAGCCCGGAAGCGGCCGCCCGCCTGACCCTGCAGACCGCCCTCGGCGCGGCCAGGATGGCGCTGGACAGCGACGTCGGCCCGGCCGAACTGCGCCGCCGCGTGACCTCGCCCAACGGCACCACCGAAGCCGCCATCAAGTCGTTCCAGGCCAATGGATTCGAAGGACTGGTGGAACAGGCGCTGAGCGCCGCCGACCATCGTTCCGCCGAACTGGCCGAACAACTGGGTCAATGACAAGGAGCCCTCAATGACCGGTCTTTCCACCGCAGCGATCTACGTCATCCAGACCCTCGGCAGCCTCTACCTGCTGATCGTCCTGCTGCGCTTCATCCTGCAACTGGTGCGCGCCGACTTCTACAACCCGCTCAGCCAGTTCATCGTCCGCGCCACCAGGCCGCTGCTCAACCCGCTGCGCAAGATCATCCCCGGCTTCGGCGGCATCGACCTGGCCTCGCTGGTGCTGGCGATCCTGGTGCAGCTGGTACTGATGATCGTCACCCTGACCCTGATGGGCTACGGCGTCGGCGGCTACATCCTGCAACTGCTGGTGTGGTCGGTGATCGCCGTCACCTCGCTGTTCCTCAAGGTGTTCTTCTTCGCCCTGATCATCAGCGTGATCCTCTCCTGGGTCGCCCCGGGCAGCTACAACCCCGGCGCACAGCTGATCAACCAGATCTGCGAACCCATGCTGATGCCGTTCCGCCGCCTGCTGCCGAACCTCGGCGGGCTGGACATCTCGCCGATCTTCGCGTTCATCGCGATCAAGCTGATCGACATGCTGGTGATCGGCAATCTGGCGGCCATGACAGGGATGCCGCAGATCCTCAGCCCCTTCATGTAACCAGCCATTCCGCGCCGGCCGGCTCCGCGCTGCCGGCGCGCCTCCTGCACAGGACTCCCGACCATGAGCTTCCACCGCTGGGACGGCGAGGACCTGATCCTCGACTGCCACCTGCAACCCAAGGCCAGCCGCGACGAGTTCGCCGGCCTGCACGGCGAGCGCCTGAAGATCCGTCTCACCGCGCCGCCGGTGGAAGGCAAGGCCAATGCCCACCTGCTGGCCTTCCTCGGCAAGGCCTTCGGCGTGCCGAAAAGTTCGGTAGTACTCGAAAGCGGCGAGCTGAACCGGCAGAAGCGCGTGCGCATCCCCCGCCCCACCCGCCTTCCGCCCGAACTGGAGATCACCGCTCGGTAGCCCCGGCCGACCGCAGGGAGCGGAAGTGGCTGCCAGCGAATTGACACCATCGCCAGTCCCAACATACTGCAGGTATTCCCGCTAGATATCTGCACAGGATGCGCCACCCCAAAGGAACGCCTGGATGGGCATGGAACGACTCAGTCAGCAGATCGACGCCTACGTCAGCTGGAAGCGGGAACTCGTCCGGGAGATCACCCGCTACCGCAGCTGGCTCGAACGCTGCCGCCTGAACACCCCCGACATCGACGACCGGCTGGAGCGCACCCTGCGCCTGCTGCGCCTCGACAACATCACCCTGGCCTTCGTCGGCGAGTTCTCGCGCGGCAAGACCGAACTGATCAACAGCCTGTTCTTCTCCAGCTTCGGCCAGCGCATGCTGCCATCCCAGGCCGGGCGCACCACCATGTGCCCGACCGAGCTGTTCTACGACCCCGCCTCCGAACACCCCTACATCCGCCTGCTGCCCATCGAGACGCGCATGACCGACGCCAGCGTCGCGCAGTACAAGCGCGCGCCGCGGCACTGGGTGAACATCCCGCTGGACTCCTCCGACCCGACCCACATGGCCCAGGCGTTCAGCCAGGTGGCCACCACCAAGGTCCTGCCGGTGGAACAGGCGATCCAGCTCGGCTTCCATCCGGACCTGCTGGAAAGCGCCGGCCGGCCCGGCAGCGTGCTGGTCCCGGCCTGGCGCCACGCCCTGCTCAACTTCGACCACCCGCTGCTGCGCCAGGGCCTGCGCATCCTCGACACGCCCGGCCTGAACGCCCTCGGCAGCGAGCCGGAGCTGACCCTGTCGATGCTGCCCAACGCCCAGTCGGTGCTGTTCCTGCTGGCCGCCGACACCGGCGTCACCGCCTCCGACATGGACATGTGGCGCAACCACGTGCGCAATCTCGCCGACGACGGCCAGACCAGCCTGTATGCCGTGCTGAACAAGATCGACGTGCTCTGGGACGACCTCGCCGGCGAGCATTTCGTCCAGCGGGAGATCGAGCGCGTGCGCGAAACCGCCGCCCGCCAGCTCGGCCTGGCGCGCGAGGACGTGCTGCCGATTTCCGCCAAGCAGGGGCTGCTGGCGAAGATCCGTGGCGACCAGGAACTGCTCGTCCGCAGCCAGTTGGGCAGCCTGGAGGACCTGCTCTGCGAGCGCATCGTCGTGCAGAAGGAACGGCTGCTGGAGGATTCCGTGCTCAACCAGGTGCTGGGGCTGGTCGACAACAGCCGGCACAGCCTGCGCGTGCGCCTGGAGAAGGTCCGCGAACAGCGTACCCAGCTCGACGGCCGGCAGCAGGACAGCGGCCAGCTGCTGCTCGAACTGACCGCCCGCACCCGCGACGACCACAGCCGCCACCACAAGAGCCTGCTCAACCTGAAGACCAACCAGCGCCTGCTCCGCCACCAGAGCGACGTGCTGCGCGACACGGTGAAGAGCGAGCGCCTCGACCATCACCTGGCGGAAGTGCGGGAAAAGCTCGGCGGCAGCTGGACCACGGTGGGCATGGGCCAGGCCATCTCGGAATTCTTCCGCGCCGTGGAAAGCGACCTGATGGCCCTGCAGCACGAGGCCGACCTGTCCAACCGCATGGTCGCGGCGATCTACCAGCGGCACAACGAGGAAAACCCGCAATACGGCCTCGACGCGCCCAGCTTCAGCATCGACCGCTACGCGCGCGAACTGGCGGCGCTGCAGGACAAGGCCGACCGCTTCCGCCTGGAGCTGAAGACCCTGCTCACCGAGCAGCGCCTGCTGACCCGGCGCTTCATTTCCACCCTGGCCCAGGAAGTCGTCGGCCTCTACCAGCAGCTGCGCGAGGACGCCACGCAATGGGCCGCCGACGCGCTGATCCCGCTGATGCAATACAGCCTCGAACACAAGCAGATGCTGGAAACCCACATGCTGCGCCTCAAGGCCCTGGCCCAGGAAACCCAGCAGGCGCGCCAGCGCAGCCTGCAGCTGGAGCGCTACCAGGAAGAGCTGGAGAAACAGCTGGAGGAAGCCTCCGACATCCACCGCCTGCTGCGCCGGCCTTCGCCCCTGCAGCGCCAGGCCAAGGTGGTGCCGCTGCCCGGCTCGCAGCGCGCCTGAGCGAAAGGCATCCGCAAGGCCGGCGCCACGGGCCTCGCGCCGCCTGCAGGGCGCTTGCCGCAGGGTGCGGCGCTCTTTAGACTGGCGCCCTCCTTAAATTCCAGAGCTGGGTCGATGCCTACAGTCTTCCCCGAAGATTCCGTCGGTCTGGTCTCCCCCCAGACCTTGCATTTCAGCGAACCGCTGCTCCTGACCTGCGGCAAGACGCTCCCCGAATACCAGCTGGTGATCGAGACCTACGGCGAACTCAACGCGGCGCGCAGCAACGCCGTGCTGATCTGCCACGCCCTCTCCGGGCACCATCATGCCGCCGGCTACCACAGCGAGAGCGACCGCAAGCCGGGCTGGTGGGACAGCGCCATCGGCCCGGGCAAGCCCATCGACACCCGCAAGTTCTTCGTCGTCGCGCTGAACAACCTGGGCGGCTGCAACGGCTCGACCGGCCCGAGCAGCGTCAATCCGGCCACCGGCAAGATCTACGGCGCCGATTTCCCGGTGGTGACGGTGGAAGACTGGGTCAACAGCCAGGCGCGCCTGGCCGACCGCCTGGGCATCCAGCAGTGGGCCGCGGTGGTCGGCGGCAGCCTCGGCGGCATGCAGGCGCTGCAGTGGACCATCAGCTACCCGGACCGCGTGCGCCACTGCATCAACATCGCCAGCGCGCCCAAGCTGTCGGCGCAGAACATCGCCTTCAACGAGGTGGCGCGGCAGTCGATCCTCTCCGACCCGGAATTCCACGGCGGACACTTCCAGGAACTGGGCGTGATCCCCCGGCGCGGGCTGATCCTGGCGCGCATGGTCGGACACATCACCTACCTGTCGGATGACGCCATGGGCGCCAAGTTCGGCCGCGAGCTGAAGTCCGACAAGCTCAACTACGACATGCACAACGTGGAATTCCAGGTCGAGAGCTACCTGCGCTACCAGGGCGAGGAGTTCTCCACCCGCTTCGACGCCAACACCTACCTGCTGATGACCAAGGCGCTGGACTACTTCGACCCGGCCGCCACCTGCGACGGCGACCTGGCGAGGGCGCTGGCCCACGTCAAGGCGGATTTCTGCCTGATGTCCTTCACCACCGACTGGCGCTTTTCCCCGGCGCGCTCGCGGGAGATGGTCGACGCCCTGCTGGCGGCGAAGAAGAACGTCTGTTACCTGGACATCGATGCACCGCAAGGCCACGACGCCTTCCTGATGCCGATTCCCCGCTACCTGCAAGCATTCAGCGCTTACATGAAGCGCATCAGCGTATAAGGACCACCATGCGCGCCGATCTGGACATCATCCAAGACTGGATACCCGCCGGCAGCCGGGTACTCGACCTCGGCTGCGGCGACGGCGAACTGCTCGCCTGGCTGCGCGAGCACAAGCAGGTCACCGGCTACGGCCTGGAGATCGATGCGGACAACATCGCCAAATGCATCGAAAAGGGCGTTAACGTCATCGAACAGGACCTCGACAAGGGCCTCGGCAACTTCGCCAGCAACAGCTTCGACGTGGTCGTGATGACCCAGGCGCTGCAGGCCGTGCACTACCCGGACCGAATCCTGGAAGAAATGCTCCGCGTCGGCCGCACCTGCGTCATCACCTTCCCCAACTTCGGCCACTGGCGCTGCCGCTGGTACCTGCTGCGCAACGGCCGGATGCCGGTATCCGAGTTCCTGCCGTACACCTGGTACAACACGCCGAACATCCACTTCTGCACCTTCAAGGACTTCGAGGCGCTGTGCCGCGAGAAGCAGCTGCGCGTACTCGACCACATGGCGGTGGACCGCGAGCATCGGCACCGCTGGCAGTGCCGAGTTTGGCCTAATCTGTTGGGTGAGATCGGCATTTATCGGGTCAGCGGCCCCGGCATGCAGGACCACCGTATCGCCGTCTGACCGGCAACGTTTGCGCCCAGGAGAACCACAATGCGCCGCCTGACATCCCTGCTGCTCTGCCTCTTCCTCGCCGTACCGGCCTTCGCCGAACAGGTCCAGCGCCTCGGCGACCTGAAGGTCCACTACAGCGTGTTCAACTCCAGCTTCCTGCAGCCGAACGTCGCCTCCGCCGTTGGCGTGGTGCGCAGCAAGGCCCAGGGCGTGGTCAACATCGTGCCGCAGGACGCCAGCGGCAAGCCGGCGGAAGTCCGCGTCTCCGGCGCCGTGAAGAACCTGATGGGCCAGGAAACCCCGCTGAGCTTCAAGCGCGTGGTCGAGGAAGGCGCCGTCTACCACCTCGCGCAGTTCCCCATCGAGGGCCGCGAGACGCTGACCTTCAGCATCCAGGTCCAATCCGGCCAGGACGCGCCGCAAAGCTTCCAGTTCTCCCAGGAAATCTTCCCAGACGAATGATCAAGCTCGACCAACTGGTGCTGGCCAGTCACAACGCCGGCAAACTCAAGGAACTGCAGGCCATGCTCGGCGAGCATGTGCGCGTGCGCTCCATCGGCGAATTCAGCGACGTGGAGCCGGAGGAAACCGGCCTGTCCTTCGTCGAGAACGCCATCCTCAAGGCACGCAACGCCGCGCGGGTCTCCGGCCTGCCGGCGCTGGCCGATGACTCCGGCCTCGCTGTCGACTTCCTCGGCGGCGCGCCGGGCATCTATTCCGCGCGCTACGCCGACGGCAGGGGCGACGCGGCGAACAACGCCAAGCTGCTCGACGTGCTGAAGGACGTGCCGGACGCCGAGCGCGGCGCGCAGTTCGTCAGCGTGCTGGCGCTGGTGCGGCACGCCGAAGACCCGCTGCCGATCCTCTGCGAAGGCATCTGGGAAGGCCGCATCCTCCACGCGGCACGCGGCGCCAATGGCTTCGGCTACGACCCGCTGTTCTGGGTCCCGGAGCGCGAATGCTCCAGCGCCGAGCTGGAACCGGCGGACAAGAACCGCATCAGCCACCGCGCCCGGGCGATGGCGCTGCTGAAGCAGCGGTTGGGGTTATGACCGGGGCGACAGGCGGCAGGCTTCAGGCCACAGGCAAAAGCCACGACCTGCAGCCTGCAGCCTGCAGCCTGCGACTGCCGCCTCTGGCGGCCTACGTGCATATCCCGTGGTGCGTGCGCAAATGCCCGTACTGCGACTTCAACTCCCACGCCGCCGGGCCTGAGCTGCCGGAGGACGAATACGTCGCCGCGCTGATCGCCGACCTGCATGCAGACCTGGCGCATGTGCACGGGCGCCGGCTGACCTCGATCTTCTTCGGCGGCGGCACCCCCAGCCTGTTCTCCGCGTCCGCGCTGGGTCGCATTCTGGAAGGCCTGGAGCGGGAAGTCGGCTTCGAGCCGGACATCGAGATCACCCTGGAAGCCAACCCCGGCACCTTCGAGCAGGCCAAGTTCGCCGACTACCGCAGGCTCGGCATCAACCGCCTGTCCATCGGCGTGCAGAGCTTCCAGGCCGACAAGCTCAAGGCCCTCGGCCGCATCCATGACGGCGACGAGGCGGTGCGCGCGGCGGACATGGCGCGCAGGGCCGGCTTCGACAACTTCAATCTCGACCTGATGCACGGCCTGCCGGAGCAGAGCGTCGCCGACGCCCTCGCCGACCTCGACCAGGCCATCGCCCTGGCACCGACGCATATTTCCTGGTACCAGCTGACCATGGAGCCGAACACGGTGTTCTGGAGCCAGCCACCGGAGCTGCCGGAAGACGACGCGCTATGGGAAATCCAGGAAGCCGGCCAGGCGCGGCTGGCGGAAGCGGGATACCTGCAGTACGAGACCTCCGCCTACGCCCGCGACGGCCGCCGCGCGCGGCACAACCTGAACTACTGGAGCTTCGGCGACTTCCTCGGCATCGGCGCCGGCGCCCACGCCAAGCTGAGCGCCCCGGACGGCCGCATCGTCCGCACCTGGAAGACCCGCCTGCCGAAGGACTACCTGAACCCGGCGAAGAACTTCCAGGCCGGCGAACGCCTGCTGGAAGCAGCCGACCTGCCCTTCGAATTCATGATGAACGCCCTGCGCCTGACCGATGGCGTGCCGACTGCGATGTTCACCGAACGCACCGGGTTGCCGCTGGAAAGCATCCGGGCCGCCTGCGAGCTGGCGCGCCGTGAAGGGCTGTTGGCCGAAGATGAACAACGCCTGCGTCCCACCGAGCGTGGCCAGCTGTTCCTCAACGACCTGTTGCAGCATTTTCTGCCCTGACCCCCACTCTGCACCGGCCTTGTAGGAGCCAGCTTGCTGGCGAATCCATCACGAGCAGTTGGATGGTATGGCGCGGGGATTCCCAGGCGTTATCCACCGCAACCCCGGCACGCTCCATCGGCGGATGACGCTGGCGCGTCATTCGCCCTACAGAATCCGCCCGATCTCCTGCGCCGCTTCGAGGCGCACGGCGATGAACTTCGAGGTCGGCGTGTGGCTGCCGGCGCCGTGGCTGTCCAGCGGTACCAGCGGGTTGGTTTCCGGGTAGTAGGCGGCCGCCTGGCCGGCGGGAATATCGTAGGCCAGCAGGGTGAAGCCGCTGACCCGCCGCTCGATGCCATCGCTCCACAGCGAAACCATGTCCACCTTCTGTCCCGGCTGGAAGCCCAGGCGGAGGATGTCTTCCGCGCTGGCGAAGACCACCTCGCGCTGCCCGCGAACCCCGCGGTAGCGGTCGTCGAGGCCGTAGATGGTGGTGTTGTACTGGTCGTGGGAACGCATGGTCTGCAGGATCAGGTCCGGCTGCTGGCCGCTCTCGCGCACCTGCTGCGGCAGCAGGTCTTCCTTCAACGGGTTGGCCGTGAAGCCGGCCTTGCCATTGGCGGTGTTCCAGCGTCGCTCGCCGGCGGCATTGCCGAGGTAGAAGCCGCCCGGATTCTTCACCCGCACGTTGAAGTCGGCGAAACCGGGGATGGTGTCGGCGATCAGGTCGCGGATGCGGTCGTAGCTGGCGATCAGCGCGTCCCAGTCCAGCGGGTGACTGCCCAGCGTGGCCTTGGCGATGCCGGCGATGATCGCCGGTTCCGAGCGCATCTGCTGCGAAAGCGGTTCCAGCTGCCCGTAGGAGGCATGGACCATGCTGAACGAGTCTTCCACCGTCACCGCCTGCGGGCCTTCGGCCTGGCGGTCGATGTCGGTGCGGCCGAGGCACGGCAGGATCAGCGCGTCGCGGCCGGGGGTGAGGTGGCTGCGGTTGAGCTTGGTGCTGATCTGCACGGTCAGCGCGCAGTTGCCCAGCGCCTGGTGAGTGCGCGCACTGTCCGGGGTGGCCTGGGCGAAGTTGCCGCCGAGGCCGATGAAGACTTTCGCCCGGCCTTCGAGCATGGCGCCGATCGCCTCGACCACGTTGTGGCCGTCGTGGCGCGGAACCTTGAACCGGAAGCGCGTCTCCATGGCATCGAGGAAGGCCGCCGGCGGCCGCTCGTTGATGCCCATGGTGCGGTCGCCCTGCACGTTGCTGTGGCCGCGCACCGGGCTGAGTCCCGCACCCGGACGGCCGACGTTGCCGCGCAGCAGCTGCAGGTTGACGATTTCCTGGATGGTCGCCACCGAGTGGTGGTGCTGGGTGACGCCCATTCCCCAGCAGACGATCACCCGCCCGGCGTCGCGGTACATGCGCGCGGCCTGGGCGATCTCGTGGCGCGGCAGGCCGGACTGGCGCTCGATCAGTTCCCACGGCGTGGCGTCCAGCTCGGCGAGGTAGGCATCGACGCCCTCGGTGTGCGCGGCGATGAAGGCATGGTCGAACACCGCCAGCTCGCCCCTGGCCCTGGCCTCGCGCTCCCAGAACAGGAGGAACTTGGCGATGCCGCGGACGGCCGCCAGGTCGCCGCCCAGCGCCGGGCGGAAGAACGCGGTGTTCAGCGGCGCCGAGCCGTTGGTGAGCATTTCCAGCGCGTGCTGCGGATGCTGGAAGCGTTCCAGGCCGCGCTCCTTCAGCGGGTTGAAGCAGACCACCTGGGCGCCGCGCTTCACCGCCTCGCGCAGCGGTTCGAGCATGCGCGGGTGGTTGGTGCCGGGGTTCTGGCCGAACACGAAGATGGCGTCGGCGTGCTCGAAATCGGCGAAGGTGACGGTGCCCTTGCCGACCCCGACGCTCTTCCCGAGCGCCACGCCGCTGGCCTCGTGGCACATGTTCGAGCAGTCCGGGAAGTTGTTGGTGCCGTAGGCGCGGACGAACAGCTGGTAGAGGAAGGCCGCCTCGTTGCTGGCCCGGCCGGAGGTGTAGAACTCGGCCTGGTCGGGGCTCTGCAGCTTGTGCAGGTGTTCGGCGATCAGGGCGAAGGCGTCATCCCAGCTGACCGGCAGGTAGTGGTCGGTCTCCGCGTCATAGCGCATCGGCTCGGTCAGCCGGCCCTGGTACTCCAGCCAGTAGTCGCTCTGCTCGCGCAGGGCGCTGACGCTGTGGCGGGCGAAGAACCGGGCGTCCACCCGGCGCTTGGTGGCTTCCCAGTTCACCGCCTTGGCGCCGTTCTCGCAGAACTTGATGCGCCCGTCCTCGGGCGAATCGCCCCAGGCACAGCCGGGGCAGTCGAAGCCGCCGTTCTGGTTGGTCTTCAGCAGTGCGCGCAGGTTCTTGAACGGCTGCCTGCTGTCCAGCCAGAAGCGCGTGACGCTCTTCAGCGCGCCCCAGCCGGCGGCGGCGCCGTTGTAGGGGCGGTATTGGGGATTCGGTTGTTGCAAGGACATTCACTCGGCGTGCGGCGCCGGGCTGTAGACCCGGGGGGCGCTGCGATGGGGCAGATGGATCAGGTTGAGGTTGTGCTCGCGCGCCCACTGCACAGTGAGCGCGGTCGGCGCGGAGAGGCTGACCAGATTGGCGATGCCGGCGCGCACGGCCTTGTGGACAAGTTCCAGGCCGCAGCGGCTGGTGACCACGGCGAAGCCGCTGCGGCCGTCCAGCCCGCGCTGTCTGAAGGCGCCGACCAGCTTGTCGAGGGCGTTGTGGCGGCCGATGTCCTCGCGGCACAGGCGGATCTCGCCGCTGCCGTCGACATACAGCGCGGCGTGCAGCGCGCCGCTCTGGCGCGCCAGGTCCTGGTAGCGCTGGATACGTTCGCGCAGGTGGTGCAGGTGCTCCGCCGGCGGCAGCGGCGCGGGTTCCAATGCCGGAAGCTGTGGCAGGGCCTGCTCCAGCGCTTCCACGCCGCACAGGCCGCAGCCGCTGGTGCCGGCCAACTGGCGGCGATATTTCTTCAGCGCCCAGAAGGCGCGGCTGCTGATTTCCACCTCGGCGCTGATGGCTTCGCCATGCTGGGTCAGGCGGACGTCATAGATATCGTCGATGGACTCGACCAGCCCCGCCCCCAGGCTGAAGCCACGCACGAAGTCTTCCAGGTCGCGCGGCGAAACCATCATCACCGCCTGGTTCAGGCCGTTGTAGGCGATCGCCAGGGCGACCTCCTCGGCCAGCGCGGCGTGACCGGTGTGCAGCTGCGGCTGCAGTTCGGCGTAGCTGTAGTCGCCGGGCGGTGCGGCGATGGTCCGGGCAGCGACGGCCGCCGGGCGGGGATGCAGGCAAGACATGGGCTGGGCCCTATT
Organism: Pseudomonas jinjuensis; assembly: GCF_900103845.1. Lineage (GTDB taxonomy): Bacteria > Pseudomonadota > Gammaproteobacteria > Pseudomonadales > Pseudomonadaceae > Pseudomonas > Pseudomonas jinjuensis. Next base: position 14,628 of record NZ_FNIJ01000010.1, on the reverse strand, counting down.
TTTTCGGGTGTTTTATTCAGCCTAGGCCTGTGCGAAGGGGGAGTCTAATCGTTATTCCCGATACCGTGATCGAGCCCATCTATCGGTTGAACAGGGCATCGCCCAGGCCGTCGCGTATTTCCTCGAAACAGGCCTCCGCCAGCGGCGATCGCGGCGCGCTGCGGCGCAGGATCAGGCCCAGCGGGGAGAGGGTCTGGGCGTCCTCGATGGGGGTCAGCGCGATGTGCCCGCCATGCCCGTCCAGCCCGCTGCCGAGGGGCATGATGGCGCAGCAGATGCCGCGTTCCACCGCCTGCAGCAACTGGTGCACGGCATCGGTTTCCAGGCGCGGGGTGGGCGTCAGGCCGCGGCTGCGGAAGGCATGGTCGATGGACTGGCGGAAATGCATGCCGGCCGAGAGCAGGCCCAGCGGCAGGTCGGCCAGCCGCTCCCAGCCCAGCCGCTCGACCTCCAGGGGGAAATGCCGGCGGTCGTGGAGCAGGCCCATGTGCGTCTCGGCCAGTTCGATGCTGTCGAAGTGCTCGCGGTCGAGACGATCGAGATAGGACAGGCCGAGGTCGAGCTGGTTGCGGCCGAGCCCTTCGAGGATCTGCTCGGAGCTCAGCGAGTGCAGTTGGAAGCGCAGTTCCGGATGGCGCTGGGCGAACAGCTCGACCAGGCGCAGCGGATCGAAGCCGGCCAGCGGCACCACGCCCAGGCGCAGGGTGCCGACCAGTTGCCCGCGGCAGGCAGCGGCCTCGGCGTACAGGCCGTCGTGCGCCGCCAGCAGGCTGCGCGCCCAGGCCAGCACGCGCTCGCCGGCCTCGGTGAAGCCTTCGAAGCGCTGGCCGCGGCGCACCAGTTCGAGGCCGAGCTCCTCCTCCAGGTTGCGCAGGCGCATCGACAGGGTCGGCTGGGTGACGTGGCAGCGCGCGGCCGCCTGGCCGAAGTGGCGGGTTTCGTCGAGGGCGCAGAGGAATTTGAGCTGCTTGATGTCCATGGCCGCTATTAACCCGGTCGTCGGGGAAATTGTCCAGATTCATCCTCCGCCGCTTCGTACATCCCTTGCGGACTAGACTGGCTTGTTACCGCGGCGCCACCCCGGCGCCGCCCATCGCCATCGGCGAGAAGGAGAGATCGAGATGGGCTTGCTGGCATTCGTCAAAGAAGCAGGTGAAAAACTCTGGGAAACCCTGGTCGGACAGGAGGCGCAGGCCGCCGAATCGCTCAAGGATCATGTGGCCAAGGTCGGGCTGGGCAATCCGAACATCCAGGTGACCGTCGAAGGCGACAAGGTGATCGCCAGCGGCGAAGTGGCCAGCCAGGAGGAAAAGGAAAAGATCCTCCTGGCGCTGGGCAACGTCGCCGGCGTATCCGGCGTCGAGGACAACATCACGGTGGCGACCCCGGCCCCGGCGGCGCGCTTCGTGACGGTGAAGAAGGGCGACACCCTGAGCGCCATCGCCAAGGCCGAATACGGCAACGCCAACGCCTACATGAAGATCTTCGAGGCGAACAAGCCGATGCTCAGCCATCCGGACAAGATCTACCCGGGGCAGGTGTTGCGGATTCCGGAATAAGCGGCGCCAGAGATCCCCTGTAGGAGCGGGCCATGCCCGCGACCAGTCGCGATATCGCGGGCATGGCCCGCTCCTACGCTCCCGGCGACCACCGGCTCTACGCGGGCCTACAACCCATCGATCAACGCCCGGTAATCCTCCAGCGCCGGGAACTCGGCCGTATCCTTCGGCCCGCCCCGGCTGTCCGGCTGGCGTACCGCGAGCAGGTGGGCGATGCCGTACCGGCGGGCGCTGCGCAGGATCGGCAGGCTGTCGTCGATGAACAGGCTGCGCGCCGGGTCGAAACCCACGTCCGCGTGCAGGGCGTGCCAGAACTGCTGGTCTTCCTTCGGATGGCCGTAGTCGTGGGAGCTGATCAGGCGCTCGAAGAACGGCGCCAGTTCGACCCGCTCCAGCTTCAGCGACAGCGAGTCGCGGTGGGCGTTGGTGATCAGCACGGTGCGCTTGCCGGCCAGGCGCAGGGCGGCGAGGAAGTGGTCGGCGTCCGGGCGCAGGGCGATCAGGTGCGCCACCTCGCGCTTGAGGTCGCGCACCGACAGCTTCAGCTCGCGGCTCCAGAAGTCCAGGCAGTACCAGCTGAGCTGGCCGGCATGGTCGCGGAACAGCGGTTCCAGCTCGGCGTCGGCCAGAGCGCGGCTGATGCCATGGTGCTCGGCGTAGCGCTGCGGCAGGTGTTCCAGCCAGAAGTGGTTGTCGAAATGCAGGTCGAGCAGGGTGCCGTCCATGTCGAGCAGGACGGTATCGATCTCGGACCAGGGCAGGCGTGGCATGGGCGGCTCGCAGGCGGGATGTCGCGATTGGCGGGGTCGGAGTGACTCGTGGACGCAATCGCGCAGGGACAATGGGAAAAGGCGGGTTATCATAGCCGACCCGCTCATGCCCAGGAGTCGTCCATGCGCCAGAAACCCACGGTGCTCGCCCGCGAGATAGTCGCCAAGAGCCGGCTGTTCCGCGTCGAGGAACTGCAATTGCGCTTCGCCAATGGCGTCGAGCGCACCTACGAGCGCCTGGTGGGCAAGGCACAGGGCTACGGAGCGGTGATGATCGTGGCGATGCTGGACGACGAACATGCGGTGCTGGTGGAGGAATACTGCGCCGGCGTTGACGAATACCAGCTGTCCCTGCCCAAGGGGCTGGTAGAACCGGGCGAGGACATACTCGCGGCCGCCAACCGCGAACTGAAGGAAGAAGCCGGCTTCGGCGCGCACCGCCTGGAGCACATCTCCGAGCTGTCGCTGTCGCCGGGCTACATGAGCCAGCGCATCCAGGTGGTGCTGGCGCGCGACCTGTATCCGGAAAGCCTGCCGGGCGACGAGCCGGAGCCGATGCGGGTCGACAAGATCAACCTGCGCGAGCTGTCGAGCCTCGCGCAGAACGCACAATTCAGCGAAGGCCGGGCGCTGGCCGCACTCTACCTGGTGCGTGACCTGCTGACCCAGCGTGGAGAATTCAAGGCATGAGCCATCCGCTTGTTCCCGCCGTCGTCGAGCTGGTCCGCAAGGCCGGCGACCTGATCCTGCCGTTCTGGCACAGCGACCTGTCCGTCGACGAGAAGGCCGACGCCTCGCCGGTCACCGTCGCCGACTTCGCCGCCCATCGCCTGCTCAGCGAAGGGCTGCGCGCCCTCGATGCCAGCATCCCGGTGCTCTCCGAGGAAGATTGCGAGATTCCGCTCGCCCAGCGCGCCGGCTGGACGCGCTGGTGGCTGGTGGACCCGCTGGACGGCACCAAGGAATTCATCGCCGGCAGCGAGGAATTCACCGTCAACGTCGCCCTGATCGAGCACGGCAAGGTGGTGTTCGGCGTGGTCGGCATTCCGGCTTCCGGACGCTGCTACTTCGGCGGCGCCGGCCTCGGCGCATGGCGCCAGGAACGTGACGGCGAGACCCAGGAAATCGCCGTGCGCGTGGCGCCGGACGAGGCCTTCACCGTGGTCGCCAGCAAGCGCCACTCCAGCCCGGCCCAGGAGCGCCTGCTCGACGGCCTGGCCAAGCGCTTCGGCGACCTGGCCCTGGCCAACATCGGCAGCTCGCTGAAGTTCTGCCTGCTCGCCGAAGGCTCGGCGGACTGCTATCCGCGCCTGGCGCCGACCTCGCAGTGGGATACCGCGGCCGCCCAGGGCGTGCTGGAAGGCGCCGGCGGCGAGGTGCTGAACCTGCGCGGCGAGCCCTTCACCTACGAGGCCCGCGAAGGCTACCTCAACGCCTCCTTCCTCGCCCTGCCGCAGGCGGCGGAATGGCGCGAGGAACTGATCCAGCTGGCGCGGGCGCTGGACTGAAGCCCTCCATGCACGGAACCCCGTAGGAGCGAGCTTGCTCGCGAATGGCGCTGGCACACGACCATTCGCGAGCAAGCTCGCTCCTACACACCTGGCCCCGCCATGCCCGAAGTGGACGTAGGATGGCGTTGAGCGCAGCGATACCCATCACCCAGCATCAGAACCAGCCCATGCCCGAACTACCCGAAGTCGAAACCACCCGCCGGGGCATCGCGCCCTACATCGAAGGCCTGCGCGTCAGCCGCGTGATCGTGCGTGACCGGCGCCTGCGCTGGCCGATTCCCGAGGACCTCGACGTGCGCCTGTCCGGGCAGCGCATCCTGCAGGTGGAACGGCGGGCGAAATACCTGCTGCTGAACGCCGAGGCCGGCACGCTGATCAGCCACCTCGGCATGTCCGGCAGCCTGCGCCTGGTGGAATGCGGCCTGCCGGCGGTCAAGCACGAGCATGTGGATATCGAGCTGGAGTCGGGACTGGCGCTGCGCTACACCGACCCCCGGCGCTTCGGCGCGCTGCTCTGGAGCCAGGCGCCGCTGGAGCACGAACTGCTGCGCCATCTCGGCCCGGAGCCGCTGACCGACGACTTCGAGGGCGAGCGCCTGTACCAGCTGTCCCGCGGGCGGAGCATGGCGGTCAAGCCGTTCATCATGGACAACGCGGTGGTGGTCGGGGTCGGCAACATCTACGCCAGCGAGGCGCTGTTCGCCGCCGGCATCGACCCGCGCCGCGCCGCCGGGAGCATCTCGCGGGCGCGCTACGGGCGCCTGGCCGAGGAGATCAAGCGCATCCTGGCGATCGCCATCGAATGCGGCGGCACCACCCTGCGCGACTTCGTCGGCGGCGACGGCAAGCCGGGCTATTTCCAGCAGGAGCTGTTCGTCTACGGCCGCGGCGGCGAATTCTGCAAGGCCTGCGGTTCGACCCTGCGCGAAATCAGGCTGGGCCAGCGCGCCAGCGTCTACTGCCCGCGCTGCCAGCGCTGAATCGGCGGCGATTGAGGGCGGTCACACTGACAGCCAGGGAAGCGCTGTTATAGTTACTGGCAGTCTGCCCAACCGCATATAAAAAGGGATTTGCGCCATGAACCTGTTTCGCACGACCGCCGTCGTCCTGGCATTGACCTGCGGGCTTTCATCCATGCCGGCCGCGGCCCAGATGGACAAGTACAACAGCGGTGACCCGATCTACACCGTCGAGGCCCCGCCCGCCTATTCCATGATGGGCGACCTGATCTTCGCCCGCCCGCTGCTGATCGCTGCCACCATAGTCGGCACCGCTGCCTTCGTCGTCACCCTGCCCTTCTCCGCGCTGGGCGGCAACGTCAAGGAAGCCGGCCAGGCGCTGGTTATCGATCCGGGCAAGGAAGCCTTCGTCCGCTGCCTGGGCTGCACCAAGTCCGGCTACAAGAAAGACTGACCCGACCCCCTCACCGGGCCCGCGCTGCGGGCCCGGTTCGTCTTGCGAGCACCCTCCATGGGACGAGCCGAATCCCGCGGCAATCGACTGCGCTCACTGCTGCTTCTGCTGGCCGCCATCTCCATGGCCGCGGCTTTCTGGTACAGCGCCGGCCTGCTGCAGCTCGGCGCCGGCCTCGGGCTGTTCCTGTTCGGCATGCAGTGCCTGGAGGAAGGCCTGCGCGACCTGGCCGGCAGCCGCCTGGAAAGCGTGCTCGAACGCAGCACCTCGACCCGCGGCAAGAGCCTGCTGTTCGGCCTGCTCGGCACCATGCTGCTGCAGTCCAGCACGCTGGTCTCGCTGCTCACCATCGCCTTCATCAGCGCCGGACTGATCGGCCTGGCCAGCGGCATCGCCATCCTCTTCGGCGCCAACCTCGGCGCCACCAGCGGCATCTGGCTGCTCGCCCTGGCCGGGCAGAACCTCAGCCTCAGCCCGCTGGCCCTGCCGCTGCTGGTGTTCGGCGTGCTGCTCGGCTTCAACGGCGAGAAGAGCAAGGCGGCCGGGCGGATCATCCTCGGCATCGCCTTCATCTTCCTCGGCATCGACCAGATCAAGGACGGCTTCCAGAGCTTCGGCCACGCCCTGGACATGACCGCCCACCAGGCCGAGGGCATCCTCGGCGCGCTGCTGTTCGTCGCCATCGGTACCCTGGTCACCGTGGTCCTGCAATCCAGCCATGCGACCCTGATGCTGACCCTCGCGGCCCTCGCCGGCGGCCAGCTGGAAGTCGCCCAGAGCCTGGCGATCGCCATCGGCTCCAACGTCGGCAGCAGCGTCACCACCGCCTTCGTCGGCTCGCTGGGCGGCAACCGCAGCGGCCAGCGGCTGGCCCTGGCGCACGTGCTGTTCAACGTGCTCACCGCGGTCACCGCCTTCGTCCTGCTGCAGCCACTGACCTGGCTGGTGCAGTGGCTGACCGGGCAGGTCGGCCTGGGCGACAACGGCATGATCCAGCTGGCGCTGTTCCACACCCTGTTCAACGCCATGGGCGTGCTGCTGTTCTGGCCCTGGCAGGGCACCCTGGCGAAGCTGCTGACCCGCTGGCTGCCGGAAGCCGAGGAACCGCAGGTGCTGATCACCGAGATGGAGCTGGCGCCGCAGCAGCAGGCGCCGGCCGAACGCATCCACGCGCGCTACCTCAGCGAACGCGCGCTGGACTCGGCGGACGCCGCGGCCTGCGCGGTGCTGCGCGAACTGCAGCACCTGCGCCGGCTGAGCATCGAGGTGATCTGCCACGCGCTCTACCTGCCGGTCGACCAGCTGACCCAGCCGAGGCCCGACGAAGCCCTGCTGCGCGCGGCGCCGGAGCGCCATTCGCTGGATGCGGAAACCCTCTACCAGCGCCATATCAAGGGCGTCTACAGCGACCTGCTGAGCTTCATGGGGCGCTTCGACATGGCGCTGGACGACAGGCACCAGCGCTTCTGGATGACCTGCCAGGTGGTGGCGCTGCAGCTGGTGGACGCGGTGAAGGACGCCAAGCACCTGCAGAAGAACCTCGGATACTGGCTGCAGGCGGAGCCCTCGGCGATGCGCGATGCCTATGTGGAGCTGCGCCGCCACCTGCTGGTCGCCCTGCGCGAGGTGCGCGCCCTGGGCACCCTGGATATCGCCAGCCTGCCGGAAGGCGCCTGGGCGGCGCGCCTGGAGCTGTTCGACCAGCAGGCCTCGCAGTTCGACGCGGAATTCCGCAACCGCCTGTTCGCCGACGTGCGCCGCCACGAGCTGGACGGCCTGCAGACCAGCTCGCTGATGAACGACCTCGGCTACGTCAGCCGCATCATCCAGAGCCTGCGCAACGTGCTGCAGCTGGGCGTCGGCGAGGCGCTGTTCCTCGACCTGCAGCAGGCGCAGGAAGCGGAACGCCCCGCCGCCATCGTCCTGCAGTGATTCAGCGTGCGTCCGGCAGTCCCGCGGAGAAACCTACCCCGCGCGGATCGCTGACCGCATCGACCTCGCCGGTCTTCTTGTTCCAGCGCAGCACCTGCTGGTTGCCGTAGTAGCGGCCGACATCCTTCAGCGTGTAGCCGCGGCGCTGCAGCTCCGCCGCCTCTCCGGGAGAGAAGGCGCGCGGCTCGTGTTCCAGCACGTCGGGCAGGTACTGGTGGTGGTAGCGCGGCGCCGCGGCCCAGCGCTGGATCGGCTGGCCGTCCAGGTACTGCAGCATCGCCAGCAGCACCATGCTGGGAATCCGGCTGCCGCCGGGGGTGCCGAAGGCGGCCAGCTCGTCGGCGCTTTCGATGAAGCTCGGGCTCATGCTCGACAGCGGGCGCTTGCCCGGGGCGATGGCGTTGGCCCGGCTGCCGGCGAGGCCGTAGGCGTTGGCGCCGCCCGGATCGCTGGCGAAGTCGTCCATCTCGTCGTTGAGCAGCACGCCGGTGCCCGGCACGGTGAAGGCCGCGCCGAACGGCAGGTTGATCGACAGGGTCGCGGCCACCGCGTTGCCCTGGGCGTCCATCACCACGAAATGCGTGGTGTGGTCGCCCTCGCGCCAGGCCGGCGCCGGCGGCAGGCGGGAGCTGGGGGTGGCGTACTTCGCGTCGATGCCCTTGGCCAGGCCTTTCAGATAGTCCGGGGCGAGCAGTTGCTGCAGCGGGTTGGCGACGCGATCCGGATCGCCGAGCAGGCCGCGGTCGCGATAGGCACGGCGCAGGGCTTCCACCACGTAGTGCGCGCGCTGCACCGGCTCGGCCTTCTGCCACGGCAGTTCGCGGAGCATGCCGAGGCTCTGCGCCAGGGCGACGCCGCCGGCCGAGGGCGGCGGCGCGCTGACCAGCTCGCGGCCGTCCTCCAGCTTGTAGCGCAGCGGTTCGCGCTCGACCGTGCGGTATTCGCGCAGGTCCTCCAGGCGCCAGATGCCGCCGGCCGCCTGCACGCCGGCCACCAGCTTCTCGGCGACCTCGCCCTCGTAGAAGCCGATCCGCCCGTAGCGCGCCAGCTTGTCCAGGGTGCGCGCCAGTTCCGGCTGGCGCAGCAGGTCCCACTCCTCCGGCAGGTTGCCCTTGTCGAGGAAGATGCGCGCGGTTTCCGGGTCGTCGCGCATGGCGGCCAGGCGGCCGTAGGCGCGGTCGATGTAGACGCGGTCGATGGACACGCCGTCGGTGGCCAGGCGGATCGCCGGCACCAGGTTGTCGCGCAGCGGCTTGCGCCCGTAGCGGCTGGTGATGTCCGCCAGCGCCGCCGGCAGGCCGGGAATGCCCGCGGCCAGCGCGCCGGTCAGCGAGAGCTCCGGGCGCACCTGGCCGTCGCGCTGGTACATGCGCTCGCTGGCGGCCAGGGGCGCGCGTTCGCGGGCGTCGATGAAGCGGTAGGTCGGCGGATCGCCGGCCTGGCGCAGGAGGAAGAACCCGCCTCCGCCGAGGCCCGAGCCGTAGGGTTCGGCCACCGCCAGCGCGGCGGCGACGGCCACCGCCGCGTCGAAGGCGTTGCCGCCGGCATAGAGGGTTTCCAGACCGGCCACGGTGGCGGCCGGATGCGCGCTGGCGACGCTGGCCCGCGCCGGCTGTTCGGCGGCCTGCAGGACCGCCGCCAGCAGCAGGAGACAGCAGGTGGCGAAAAGATTACGGGTACCGCGGTTCAACAGGAACATGGCATCTCACGAATCGCCGGCCGGACCGGCGAATGACCTGACGGAAAAATCGCTGGGACGAACAGGGAGGATAGCCAATCCCGCAGGCGCGGGCCGGATTGCGGCGGTGGGTCAGGCCTTGCCGGTGATGCGCCGGTACTTCTCCATGAGCTGCTCCTTGCTCTCGACATTGCCGTCGTCGAGGGGGATGCAGTCCACCGGGCAGACCTGCTGGCACTGGGGTTCGTCGTAGTGGCCGACGCACTCGGTGCACAGGTTCGGGTCGATCACGTAGATCTCCTCGCCTTGCGAGATGGCGCCGTTCGGGCACTCCGGTTCGCAGACGTCGCAGTTGATGCAATCGTCGGTGATTTTCAGGGACATCGAGGGACTCCGGCCATGCGCGGCAGCACGGCGATTCGCTTACAGAACTATGGAATTGTGCCGCATCGGGGCCTGCAGGACCAGCCGGGGATGTTCTGCCGCCTTCCGTGGCGGCACTGGAATTACTTGCGGAAACGCTCGGTGAGGGCTTCGGCGACCAGCGGATGGACGAACTTGCTGATGTCACCGCCGAGGGCGGCGATTTCGCGGACCAGGGTCGAGGAGATGAAGGAATACTTCTCGGACGGGGTGAGGAACATGCTTTCCACGTCCGGCGCCAGCTGGCGGTTCATGTTGGCGAGCTGGAATTCGTACTCGAAGTCGGAAACCGCGCGCAGGCCACGGAGCAGGATGTTGGCGTTCTGTTCCTTGACGAAATGCGCCAGCAGCGAGGAGAAACCGACCACGCTGACGTTGGGCAGGTGCGCAGTCACCTGGCGGGCCAGTTCGACGCGCTGCTCCAGCGGGAACAGCGGATTCTTCTTCGGGCTGGCGGCAACGGCAATGACCACGTGGTCGAAAAGGCGCGAGGCGCGCTCGACCAGGTCGGAATGACCCTTGGTGATCGGGTCGAATGTACCCGGGTACAGCACTCGATTCATCGCGGTGTCCTGTCAGCTCTTGATTGGCGTTGTAACAAGCAGGGGGCTGGATGGTAACGCAGCGCGGGCGGCGGGGCCAAGCCGCCAATGGCCGGGTTGCCGGCGCCCGCCGCGCCGGTTCCGTGCCGTTCGTCAGGCTTTGCCCAGGCGCTCGACCAGGGCGCCGGAAAGCTGCGCGGCAAGGCCGTAGACCGAAAGCTGCGGGTTGGCGCCGATGCTGGTGGGGAACAGCGAGCCGTCGTGGATCGACAGGTTCCGCAGCTGATGATGCCGGCCGAGGCTGTCGCAGACCGCCTGCCGCGGGTCCTCGCCCATGGCGCAGCCGCCCATCACGTGGGCGCTGCCCAGGCGGGTGCGGTATAGCTCCAGGCGCAGGCCGTCGATCAGCGCGCGGGCTTCCTGCAGCGTCTTTACGTAACCGGCGTCGTTATGCAGCGGCAGCACGGCCTTCGCGCCGGCGGCGAACTGAATCTCCGCCATGCTGTGGAAGGCGCGACGGATGCCGTCCCAGGTGTAGTCGGTCATCCGGTAGTCGAGCACCGGGGTGTCGTCGCCGCGCAGGCTCACCGTGCCTTCCGCGCTGTCCGGGTGGAAGCCGTCGCGCATCAGGGCGAGGATCATGTTGGTGTGCGGCAGCTGTTCCATGCGCAGGGCGTTGTCGATGCCGAAGCGGCCGAGCAGGGTGGTGGCCAGCGCGGGTTGCAGCGGCGGCACCTCCAGCTTGTAGGACATGCGCCCGGCGACCCCGTCGTCCCACTGGAAGTGGTCGCAGTAGATCGACTGCGGCGCGCCGTAGAACGGGTTGACCGCCTCCTCGAACTGCGCGGCGCTGAAGTTCACCACGTGCAGGAAGGTGCGCTTGCCGGCCCTCTGGTGCGGGTCCGGCGCCTTCGAGCGCATGAGGATCGCCGGGGTATTGATGCCGCCGCCGGCCAGCACGTAGTGCCGCGCGCGGACCGTGACCTTGCGGCCGTTGGGCGCCACGCAGCGTTCGTCCATGCCCAGGCATTCCAGCCCGGCGACCCTGTCGCCCTCCAGCAGCAGGCGGTTGGCCCGCGCCAGGTAGAGCAGCTCCCCGCCTTTCTCCAGCGTCGCCGGGATGGTGGTGACCAGCATCGACTGCTTGGCGTTGGTCGGGCAGCCCATCCCGCAGTAGCCGATGTTCCAGCAGCCGCGGACGTTGCGCGGGATGACTTTCCAGTGATAGCCGAGCTTCTCGCAGCCGGTGCGGATCACGTCGTTGTTGGCGTTCGGCGGGATAGCCCAGGGCGCGACGCCCAGGCGCTGTTCCATCTTCCCGAACCAGGGCGCCATCTCCGCCGGGCTGTGGCCCTTGACGCCGTGCTCCTTCGCCCAGTGTTCGAGGGTCGCAGCGGGCGTGCGGAAGCTGGAGGTCCAGTTGACCAGGGTGGTGCCGCCGACGGCGCGGCCCTGGAGGATGGTGATGGCGCCGTCCTTGCTCATCCGGCCGATGCCTTCCTGGTAGAGGCTGGCGTAGGCCTCCGGCTCCTGCATGCGGAAGTCGGAGCTGGTCTTCAGCGGGCCTTCTTCCACCAGCAGCACCTTGAAACCGGCGGCGCTGAGGATTTCCGCCGTGGTGCCGCCACCGGCGCCGCTGCCGACCACCACCACGTCGGCTTCCAGGGTCAGGTCGTTTTCCAGGCGCGAGCCATCGTGGACTTTCCAGCCGCGGGCCAGGCCTTCGGCAAAGGGATCGGGTACAGGCATCACGAATTCTCTTCGTTCTTATTGGGTCCCCGCGTTCGCGGGGATGACGGGGCTCAGATCTTCGGCGGGCCGGGATAGCCGCAGTGCGCCCAGGATTCCGGGCGGCCGTACCAGGACATCAGCACCAGTTGCAGCAGCGAGCTGTGGCCCATCTTCAGCAGATCGAGGGAGCTGTTCTCCCAGCGCGTGAGGAAGGCGCGGATGTCATCGGCGCCGGCCTTTTCCCAGCTGCCCCAGATGCCGGTCAGCGGCCCGCGGGTGAGCGGCAGGGCCAGCACGTCGAACAGCTGGCGGGTGAGCTTGAGCATTTCCGGGGACAGGTGGGCGAGGCTGTAGTCAAGGCCCTGCAGGGTGCCGTCCACCGCCGCGGCCATGCGCTCCGGCGGCACCGCGCCGGCCAGCAGCACCGGGATCACGGCGATCAGCATCGGCAGGTCGGATTCGCGCAGGGTGCTCATGCCGCTGGCCGGCGTGCTCGCCGAGCAGCCGCTCAGGCTGGCGGTGACGCCGGCGGTGGCGAGGAAGGCGCCGCCGAGCAGGCCGACCTTGAGCAGACCGCGCCGGGACAATCCCGGCGGATTCAGGGTGGTGTCGTTCATGCGGGCGCCCGTCAGCGGATGAACAGCTTGTAGACCAGTTTCTGGATCGCCTTGCCGTAGGGCGGATAGATCGCCCGCGCGGCGTTGAAGCGCGGCTTGCTGAACACACCCTTGGCCTTGCTGAAGGTGAGGAAGCCTTCGTGGCCGTGGTAGTGGCCCATGCCGGACGGACCGATGCCGCCGAACGGCATGTCGTCCTGGGCGACGTGCAGCAGCGTGTCGTTCAGGCACACGCCGCCGGAGTGGGTCTGCGCCAGCACGCGCTCCTGCTCGCCGCGGTCATAGCCGAAGTAGTACAGCGCCAGCGGTCGCGGACGGTCGTTGATGTAGGTGAGCGCCTCGTCCAGCGTGGCGTAGGGAACCACCGGCAGCAGCGGGCCGAAGATTTCGTCCTGCATCACCTTCATCTCGTCGTTCACGTCCAGCAGCAGCGCCTGGGGCATGCGCCGCCCGCCGGCGGTCGGCAGCAGCGGGACGATCCGCGCGCCGCGCGCCTCGGCGTCGCTCAGGTAGCCATTCAGGCGGGCGTGCTGGCGTTCGTTGATGATGCTGGTGTAGTCCGGGTTGTTCTCCACCTGTGGATAGAAGCGCTGCACCACCTCGCGGTAGGCGCTGACGAACTCGTCGACGCGCTGCCGCGGCACCAGTACGTAGTCCGGCGCGACGCAGGTCTGCCCGGCGTTCAGCGACTTGCCGAAGGCGATGCGCTCGGCGGCGTCCTTCATCGGCACCTCGGCGGAGATCAGCGCCGGCGACTTGCCGCCCAGCTCCAGGGTGACCGGGGTGAGGTTGTCCGCCGCGGCGCGCATCACGTGCTTGCCGACGCCGGTGGCGCCGGTGAACAGCAGGTGGTCGAACGGCAGCCGGGAGAAGGCCACGCCGACCTCCACCTCGCCCTCCACCACCGCCACCAGGTCCTCGGGGAAGGTCCTGGCGAGGATGTCCCTGAGCACGCGGGCGGTGGCCGGGGTCGATTCGCTCATCTTGATCATCACCCGGTTGCCGGCGGCCAGCGCGGCGACCAGCGGGCTGATGGCGAGGAACAGCGGGTAGTTCCACGGCACGATGATCCCCACCACGCCCAGCGGCTGGTAGACCACCTTCGCGCTGCCCGGCATGAACTGCACGCCGACCTTGCGCCGCGAGGGTTTCATCCACTTGCGCAGGTTCCGGCTGGCGTACTGGATGCCGTGCAGCGCAGGCATGATCTCGGCGATCAGGGTTTCGTCGGCGGAACGGTTGCCGAAGTCGGCGCTGATCGCCTCGACGATGGCCTGGCGCTCGTCGCGCAGCAGGCCGGCCAGGCTTTTCAGCCATTGCAGGCGCTGCCCGGCGGCGGGCATGGGGTTGGCACGGAAGGCCTGGCGCTGGAGCTGGAACAGCTCGTCGAGCTGGCTGATCTGCGGGAGCGTTTCCTGCGGGCGGGCGACATCGGCGAGCATGGCGAATTTCCTCGGCGCGGAGAATTGGAAGCTTTCCGGATGGGCGCTCCCTTGTTTGTAGTCGCTGATTTTTTAGAGCAATTGCTCTAAAGTGTCAAACAGAACATCGCGGCGATGCCGCGGAACCCTGTACCCTTTGCCACTTCCGATTCCTCAGAGCCCGCGCATGGCACCACGCATCAAGACCCGCGACCGCATCGTCCAGAGCAGCCTGGAACTGTTCAACGCCCAGGGCGAGCGCAACGTCAGCACCAACCACATCGCCGCGCACCTGGGCATTTCGCCGGGGAACCTGTACTACCACTTCCCCAACAAGCAGGCGATCATCGCCGAGCTGTTCGCCGAGTACGCCGCCCACGTCGACGGCTTCCTGCGCCCGCCGGAGGGCCGCGGGCTGACGGTGGCGGACAAGACCTTCTACCTGGAAGCGCTGCTCGACGCGATGTGGCGCTACCGCTTCCTCCACCGCGACCTGGAACACCTGCTGGACAGCGACCCGCAACTGGCCGCCACCTACCGCAGCTTCGCCACCCGCGCGCTGGCCAGCGCCAAGGCGGTCTACCAGGGCTTCGTCGACGCCGGCATCCTGCGCATGAGCCCGCAGCAGGTGGAAGCCCTGACGCTGAACGCCTGGATCATCCTCACCTCCTGGGTGCGCTTCCTCTGCACCACCCACGAAGTCGCCGGCGACCTCAGCGAGGCGCTGCTGCGCCGCGGCATCTACCAGGTTCTGGCGCTGGAGGGCGGACATATCGAGCCTGAGTACGAGACGGCGGTGGCGGAGGTGTTCGAGCGGCTGTACGTGCCGCTGGAAGAGTGGGCGGGCAATACGTAGGGTGGATCGGCTCCATCGATCCACCATGGCCGCGCATGCGGCCCAGGAATAGTGGATGAAAAGCGCCATCCACCCTCCCCTCCCCGCAGCACACCGAACCTGTAGGAGCCAGCTTGCTGGCGATCCGAGGTACCAGCCGGCAACGCTGTGCACAGGGAAACCAATTGATCGCCAG
>NZ_FNIJ01000023.1 GCF_900103845.1 Pseudomonas jinjuensis | reverse complement strand
CAGCAGGTGGTCGGAAGCCAGGCCCTGGGCGCAGATATTCAGGCGCCTGGCCACTTCATGGACGGGCTCATCGCGGAATAGCGCCATGCCCAGTACCAGCCAGAGCACCTGATCGGCAGGCAGGCGCCGCCGCCGGATGGTGGCCTGCGAGGAAAGGTGCAGCGCGGATTCCACCCACTCGACCGGAATGTTCTGGGTGAAGGTGCTCAGATCGGAGAAGTTGAACAGGTCGCCCAAGTCGAGCAGATGCTGTTGGAAAGACATAAAAAATCCGATGCCAGAAGTCTGGCATCGGATTTTCAGGGAAGGCCCCGCTGAGGCTCAAATGCTTAAGTGAACAGCATTACGCCGAACGGCGGGCTTTGGGGTATGAAACGGCAGCGATCTCAGGCCGGACGCAACGAATAGGTCTTCAGCTGGGCGGCGAAATCATGCAGCGACTGGATGCCGCTGGCCTCCGCCTCCTGCACCCACTGCTTGATCGCGGCGAGCATGTCGTGGCCGTTGGAGCTGGTCCGGGCCCAGATCTGCTGCAGCGCCAGGCGTTTCTCGTAGATCACCTTCAGCGCCTGGCTCTGCGCCAGCAGGTCCTGGATGCGCGCCTGCTGGCGTTCCTCGAGCAGGCTGGTCTCCCGCGACAGCAGGCGCTTGGCGCGGCGGAACTGGTGGCGGACCGACTGGTCGGCCTTGGCCAGTTCCTGCTTCACCAGCGGGCCGATCACCAGCTTGCGGTACTGCGCCATGATCTGGAAGCGGTTGTTGAGGATCGCCATGGCGGTATCCATGTCGAGGCTGCCCTTGCCTTCGACCCGGTGGGCGATCGGCGCGACCCGCGCCACCCTGGCCAGGCGCAGGAAGCAGAACAGCTTGATCCACGCCCAGCCCATGTCGAACTCCCACTTCCTCACCGACAGCTTGGCGGAGTTGGGGTAGGTGTGGTGGTTGTTGTGCAGCTCTTCGCCGCCGATCAGGATGCCCCAGGGCACCAGGTTGGTGGCGGCGTCGCGGCACTCGAAGTTGCGGTAGCCGACGGCGTGGCCGAGGCCGTTGACGACGCCGGCGGCCCACAGCGGAATCCACATCATCTGCACCGCCCACACGGTCAGGCCGAGGGCGCCGAACAGGGCCAGGTCGATGAGCGCCATCAGGGTCACGCCGGCGATCGGGAAGCGCGAATAGAGGTTCCGCTCGATCCAGTCGTCCGGGCAGTTCTTGCCGTAGATGCGCAGGGTCTCGGCATTCTTCGCCTCTTCCTGGTAGAGTTCCGCGCCCTTGCGCAGGACCGTGCCCAGGCCCTTGTAGATCGGGCTGTGCGGGTCATCGGCGGTCTCGCACTTGGCGTGGTGCTTGCGGTGGATGGCGGTCCACTCGCGGGTGTTCATGGCGGTGGTCAGCCACAGCCAGAAGCGGAAGAAGTGCTGCAGCGCGGGATGCAGCTCGAGCGCGCGGTGCGCCGAGTAGCGGTGCAGGTAGACCGTGACGCTGACGATGGTGACGTGGGTCAGGATCAGGGTGACCGCCACCAGTTGCCACGGCGACAGGTCGAGGAAGCCGTTGTACCACATGGATGAAGATGAGCCTCGGAAAAGGGAACGAAAAAGATGAGGTATTGCAATGGGTCAGTTCGCATTATCACTGACAATCCAGCGAAAACCATCCGGTCTTTTTGATACGAATTGCCAAATCCGGGCGTCCTATATACTCCTTTGTGAATATCTCCCCGCCAGCACCCCAATGAACCCACGTCTGAGCGCCCTGCGCATCTGCCTCGTCTACCTCGTCTTCGCCATTGCCTGGGTGCTGGTGAGCGACCATCTGCTGCAGGCCAGACTGACCGACACCGCCGAACTCCTGCAGTGGATGATCGGCAAGAAGTACCTCTTCATCGGCGTCACCACGGTCCTGCTGTACTTCGTCATGCTCCGCCATTTCCGCCGCCAGCAGCGCGTCTATGACGCCATGCGGCAGAGCGAGCAGCGCCTGAACCGCGCCCTCGAGGCGGTGGAGGACGGCATCTGGGACTGGGACCTGTGCAGCCACAAGGTCTTCTACTCCCCGGGCTACGCGAAGCTGATCGGCCTGCCGCCGGACCGCCTCAGCGATGACCTCGAACTCTGGGAAACCCGCCTGCATCCGGAGGACCGCGACACGGTGCTGGCCATCCAGCAGGACCATCTGAACGGGCTGACCCCTTCCTACGACTGCGTGTACCGGATGCTGCATTCCGATGGCGGCTACCGCTGGGTCCACACGCGCGGCCGGACGATCTGCGAGAACGGCGGCAAGCCGGTGCGGATGACCGGCACCATGCGCGACATCACCCACCAGCGCAGCAACGAGGACCATCTGCGCCAGGCCGCGGCGGTGTTCGAGGCGACCCAGGAAGGCCTGCTGGTGACCGACTCGCGCGGCAGCATCGTGCATACCAACCCGTCCTTCACCCGCATCACCGGCTACAGCGCCGAGGAAGTGCGCGGGCAGAACCCGTCGCTGCTCAAGTCCGGCCGTCAGGACCCCGGCTTCTACCGCGAGATGTGGCAATCCCTGGAGAGCACCGACGCCTGGAGCGGCGAGATCTGGAACCGGCGCAAGAGCGGCGAGGTGTATCCGCAGTGGCAGCACATCCGTGCCGTGCGCAACGAGCAGGGCCAGCTGACCCATTACGTCGCGGTGTTCTCCGACCTCAGCAACATCAAGCACTCGCAGCACGAGCTGGACTTTCTCGCCCACCACGACCCGCTCACCGGCCTGCCCAACCGCCTGCTCCTGCGCGAGCGCATCGAGCAGGCGCTGAGCCGCGCGGAACGGGAAAAGGGCAGCGGCGCCCTGCTGCTGCTCGACCTCGACCACTTCAAGCACATCAACGACAGCCTCGGCCATACCGTCGGCGACCAGCTGATCAAGGCCGTGGGCGAGCGCCTGCAAGGCTGCCTCGACGGCCAGTACACCCTGGCGCGCCTGGGCGCCGACGAATTCGCCGTGATCCTCGAAAGCCAGCAGCAGTACCACGCCAGCAGCCTCGCCCAGCGCCTGCTGGAGGCCATGCACGCGCCGTTCGAGATCAATGGCCAGACGATCTACGTTTCCGCCAGCCTCGGCGTCAGCCTCTATCCGGAGGACGCCGGGGACGTCGACGGCCTCATGCAGCACGCCGATGCCGCGCTGTTCCAGGCCAAGGCCAGCGGGCGCAACCTGTATGCCTTCTATACGCCGGAGCTGACCGCCCGCGCCCGCTCCCACGTGCAGGTGGAATCCGCCCTGCGCCAGGCGCTGGACCTCGACCAACTGCGCGTCTACTACCAGCCGGTGCACGACCTCGGCAGCGGCAAGGTGATCGGCGTCGAGTCCCTGGTGCGCTGGCAGCATCCCCGCCTCGGCCTGGTCGCGCCCGGCCACTTCATCCCGGTGGCCGAGGAAAGCGGGCTGATCACCGCCATCGACGCCTGGGTGCTGCGCGAAGCCTGCCGGCAGATGCGCGCCTGGCACGACCAGGGCATCGATCTCGACTTCATCGCGGTGAACGTCTCCAGCCGCCTGTTCAACCGCGGCGGCCTGGAACGGCGGGTCGCCCATGCGCTGCAGGAAAGCGGCCTGGCACCTCGTCATCTGGAGCTGGAAGTCACCGAAAGCGCGGTGATGCAGAACGTCGACCAGGCCCTGGAACTGTGCTCCCAGCTGCGTCTGCTGGGCGTGCGGCTGGCCATCGACGACTTCGGCACCGGCTATTCCTCGCTGATGCGGCTCAAGCGCATGCCGGTACACAAGCTGAAGATCGACCAGGGCTTCATCGGCGGCCTGCCGGACGACCGCCAGGACAGCTCGATCGCCTGCGCGGTGATCGCCCTGGCGCACAGCATGAACCTGACGGTGGTTGCCGAGGGCGTGGAACGCCCGGAACAGGCCAGCTTCCTTCTCGACCATGCCTGCGACATGGCGCAGGGCTACTGGTACGGCAAGCCGCGTCCGGCCAGCGAAATGCCCTGGGCCCGCGCCAGCGGGACCGCCTGACCCAGGACAAAACAAAATCGCATATCAAAATTCTTAAACAGTATTTTTAAGAATAAAAGCTTCCTGCTTAAGATGCGCTCACTGCCGCTGGCAACCTCACCTAGGAGCAGAACAATGAGCGCCACCCTCCGCAGCCTCGATGGCCAGGACGAATCCACCATTCTCCGCGAAGTCCAGAGCGCCCTGCGCGGCCTGCGCTTCGGCGCGGTGGAGATCACCGTGGACAACGGCCAGGTCGTGCAGATCGAACGCAAGGAAAAATTCCGTCTCCAGCAGCCTGCCGGCAAGCAGGCCTGAACCCCACGGCGTCGACTGGACCACCGGAGAATCGCCTGATCGTTTTTGCGCCGCAGTCCTACTGCCCGCGCGCCCATGACAACAGCCAACGAAAAAACACCAGAAGCCGATTTTCCAGGAGCTGCACCATGTCCATCCGCCGTTTCGCCCTGGCCACCCTGGCCGGTGCCCTGATTTCCACCCTGGCCGCCGGTCCGGCCGCCGCCGCGACGCAACTGCTCAACGTTTCCTACGACCCGACCCGCGAGCTGTACCAGGCCTACAACGCCGCCTTCGCCAAGCACTGGAAGGCCGCCGGTGGCGACGACCTCACCGTGCAGCAGTCCCACGGCGGCTCCGGCAAGCAGGCGCGCGCGGTGATCGACGGCCTGAAGGCCGACGTGGTGACCCTGGCCCTGGCCGGCGACATCGACGAACTGAACAGGCACGGCGGCCTGCTGCCCGCCGACTGGCAGGCGCGCCTGCCGGACAACAGCACCCCCTACACCTCGACCATCGTGTTCCTGGTGCGCAAGGGCAACCCGAAGGGCATCAAGGACTGGGGCGACCTGACCAGGGAAGGCGTGGAAGTCATCACGCCGAACCCGAAGACCTCCGGCGGCGCGCGCTGGAACTTCCTCGCCGCCTGGGCCTGGGCGAAGAAGGAGTTCGGCAGTGACGAGAAGGCCGAGGCCTACGTCAAGGACCTGTACAAGCACGTGCCGGTTCTCGACACTGGCGCCCGCGGCTCGACCATCACCTTCGTCAACAACCAGATCGGCGACGTGCTGCTGGCCTGGGAGAACGAGGCGTTCCTGGCGAAGAAGGAACAGGGCGGGGAGAACTTCGAGATCGTCGTTCCGTCGCTCTCCATCCTCGCCGAGCCGCCGGTCGCAGTAGTCGACAAGGTGGTCGACAGGAAAGGCACCCGCAAGGTCGCCGAGGAATACCTGAAGTACCTGTACAGCGAGGAAGGCCAGCGCATCGCCGCGCAGAACTTCTACCGCCCGCGCAACGAGAAGGTCGCTGCGGAGTTCGCCCAGCAGTTCCCGAAACTCAACCTGGTGACCGTCGACAAGGACTTCGGCGGCTGGAAGGAGGCGCAGCCGAAGTTCTTCAACGACGGCGGCATCTTCGACAGGATCTACCAGGCGCACTGAAAGCCGGACGTGCGATGAACCCCGCCACCGGCCGCATCGAGCGGTCGGTGGCTTGTTGGCGAGAAGTGAACCCGGAGGGATACGCCCCCCGGCAACTCAGAGAAAGGACGGACAATGTCACGCCGAATTTCCCCGGTCATACCCGGCTTCGGGCTGACTCTGGGGTACACCCTGGTGTATCTCAGCCTGTTGGTGCTGATTCCGCTGGGGGCCATGTTCCTCAAGACCACCCAGCTCACCTGGGACCAGTTCTGGACCATCATCACCGCGCCGCGCGTGCTCGCCGCACTGAAGCTCAGCTTCGGCACCGCACTGATCGCCGCATTGATCAACGGCGTGATCGGCACGCTGCTGGCCTGGGTGCTGGTGCGTTACACCTTCCCCGGACGCAAGATCATCGACGCGATGATCGACCTGCCCTTCGCCCTGCCCACCGCGGTCGCCGGCATCGCCCTCACCGCGCTGTACGCGCCCAACGGCCTGGTCGGCCAGTTCGCCACCGACCTCGGCTTCAAGATCGCCTACACCCCGCTCGGCATCACCCTGGCGCTGACCTTCGTGGTCCTGCCCTTCGTCGTGCGCACGGTGCAGCCGGTGCTCGCCGACATTCCCAGGGAAGTCGAGGAAGCCGCCGCCTGCCTCGGCGCCCGGCCGCTGCAGGTGTTCCGCCACGTGCTGCTGCCGGCGCTGCTGCCCGCCTGGCTGACCGGCTTCGCCCTGGCCTTCGCCCGCGGCGTCGGCGAGTACGGCTCGGTGATCTTCATCGCCGGCAACATGCCGATGAAGACCGAGATCCTGCCGCTGCTGATCATGGTCAAGCTGGACCAGTACGACTACACCGGCGCCACCGCCATCGGCGTGCTGATGCTGGTGGTCGCCTTCGTCCTGCTGCTGCTGATCAACCTGCTGCAGCGCCGTATCGAAACGCCTTGAGGAGCGCGCCATGAGTACCGCAAGCCTTTCCGCCGCGGCCGCTGCCAACGCCGCTCGCCGGGGTAACGTCTGGGGCCGTCGCGCCCTGATCGGCCTGGCCTGGCTGGCCTTCGCCCTGTTCCTGCTGCTGCCGCTGTTCGTGGTGCTCAGCGAGGCGCTGAAGAACGGCCTGGGCACCTTCGTCGAGTCGATCCTCGAACCGGACGCCATCGCCGCCCTCAAGCTGACGCTGATCGCGGTGGCCATCTCGGTGCCGCTGAACCTGGTGTTCGGCGTCTCCGCCGCCTGGTGCGTGACCAAGTTCGAGTTCCCCGGCAAGAGCATCCTGGTGACCCTGATCGACCTGCCGTTCTCGGTCTCGCCGGTGATCGCCGGCCTGATCTACGTGCTGCTGTTCGGCGCCCAGGGCTACCTGGGGCCGTGGCTGAACGAGCATGACATCCAGATCGTCTTCGCCGTGCCCGGCATCGTCCTGGCGACCCTCTTCGTCACCTTCCCCTTCGTCGCCCGCGAACTGATCCCGCTGATGCAGGAACAGGGCACCCAGGAGGAAGAGGCGGCGCGCCTGCTCGGCGCCAACGGCTGGCAGATGTTCTGGCACGTGACCCTGCCGAACATCAAATGGGGCCTGATCTACGGCGTGGTGCTGTGCACCGCGCGGGCGATGGGCGAATTCGGCGCGGTGTCGGTGGTCTCCGGGCACATCCGCGGCGTCACCAACACCCTGCCGCTGCACGTCGAGATCCTCTACAACGAATACAACCACGTCGCCGCCTTCAGCGTGGCCAGCCTGCTGCTGCTGATGGCGCTGGTGATCCTGCTGCTCAAGCAGTGGAGCGAGTCGCGCCTGTCCCGACTGAAAGCCAATGCTGATGAGGAATGAGTAATGAGCATCGAAATCCGTAACGTCAGCAAGAACTTCCATGCCTTCAAGGCGCTCAACGACATCAACCTGGATATCAAAAGCGGCGAACTGGTCGCCCTGCTCGGCCCGTCCGGCTGCGGCAAGACCACCCTGCTGCGGATCATCGCCGGCCTGGAAACCCCGGACGCCGGCAACATCGTGTTCCACGGCGAGGACGTCTCGCAGCACGACGTGCGCGATCGCAACGTCGGCTTCGTGTTCCAGCACTACGCGCTGTTCCGCCACATGACGGTGTTCGACAACGTCGCCTTCGGCCTGCGCATGAAGCCGAAGAAGGAACGCCCGAGCGAGGCGCGGATCGCCGAGAAGGTCCACGAACTGCTCAACATGGTGCAGCTCGACTGGCTCTCCGACCGTTATCCGGAACAGCTTTCCGGCGGCCAGCGCCAGCGCATCGCCCTGGCCCGCGCGCTGGCGGTGGAGCCGAAGATCCTGCTGCTCGACGAACCCTTCGGCGCCCTCGACGCCAAGGTGCGCAAGGAACTGCGCCGCTGGCTGGCGCGCCTGCACGAGGAGATCAACCTGACCTCGGTGTTCGTCACCCACGACCAGGAAGAGGCGATGGAAGTCGCCGACCGCATCGTGGTGATGAACAAGGGCGTGATCGAGCAGATCGGCTCGCCCGGTGAGGTCTACGAGAATCCGGCCAGCGACTTCGTCTACCACTTCCTCGGCGACTCCAACCGCCTGCACCTGGGCGACGACGAGCACCTGCTGTTCCGCCCGCACGAAATCTCGCTGTCGCGCCACGCCGAAGCGGAACACCGCGCCGCCGAAGTCCGCGAAATCCGCCCGCTCGGCGCCATCACCCGGGTGACGCTGAAGGTCGAGGGCCAGGAAGAACTGATCGAGGCGGAAGTGGTGAAAGACCACCACAGCCTCACCGGCCTGGCGCGCGGGGAAATCCTCTACTTCAAGCCGAAGGCGTTTCAGCAGGTGGCGAGCGTCTGACACGGTCGCGGGCATGGCCCGCTCCTACACCGGGATTCGCGAGCAAGCTCGCTCCTACACGGCAACGACGGCCCTCGTAGGAGCGAGCTTGCTCGCGAACCTGGGATGTAGCGCGGAGATCACGGGTCATAGGAGCGGGCCATGCCCGCGACCAATCGCCCCGCCCTACTCCCTGCCCAACACCTCCGCCAGCATCCCCCGGCTCGCCTCGATGATCGCCCTCTGCGTCTCCTCGCTGGCGACCATCCGCGCCAGCACCAGCGCACCGACGCACTGGGTCAGCAGCGCCCAGGCATCCTGCTCCGAGCCCAGCACCTCCGTCCACGCGCGCTGCAGCTTCAGCAGCCAGTGCTCGGCTGTCTCGCGCACGGCGACGTCGGCGCGGGCGATCTCCGCGCCCAGGCTCGGCAGCACGCAGCCCTTCTCCGGGTGCTGCACGTGCGCCAGATCGAGATAGCGCCGCAGGCAGCGCTCCAGCTTGTCGCGGCTGAACTCGCCCTTCTCCCCGGCCAGCATCCGCGCGCTGTGGCTCAGCTCATGGGCGACCACCGCGGCGAACAGCTCGTCCTTCGACGAGAAGTGGCTGTAGAACGCCCCGCCGGTCAGGCCGATCGCCTTCATCAACCCATCGACGCCTGCCGTGGCGAAACCGCCGCGCTTGGCGATCGCCCCGCTGCTGTGCAGCAGGCGCTGGCGGGTGTCTTCCTTGTGGCTGGCCGAATAGCGCATGGGATTCTCCGGATACGGCTTGACGGATGAAGAAACCATAACATAACGTTCGTTTACCTAACGATCGTTTAACCAAGAGAGCGCGCCATGGACAACGAGAAGAAAGTCGTGCTGGTGATCGGCGCCGGCGATGCCACCGGCGGGGCCATCGCCCGGCGCTTCGCCCGCGAAGGCTACGTCGCCTGCGTCACCCGCCGTTCGGCGGACAAGCTGCAGCCGCTGGTGGACGCCATCCGTGCCGAGGGCGGCGAGGCCCATGGCTTCGCCTCGGATGCGCGCAAGGAAGAGGAAGTCGTCGAGCTGGTGGAAACCATCGAGCGCGACATCGGCCCGATCGAGGCCTTCGTCTTCAACATTGGCGCCAACGTGCCCTGCAGCATCCTCGACGAAACCGCGCGCAAATACTTCAAGATCTGGGAAATGGCCTGCTTCGCCGGCTTCCTCAGCGGCCGCGAGGTGGCCCGGCGCATGGTCGCCCGCCAGCGCGGCACCATCCTCTTCACCGGCGCCACCGCCGGCCTGCGCGGCGCGGCCAACTTCGCCGCCTTCGCCGGCGCCAAGCACGGCATCCGCGCGCTGGCCCAGAGCATGGCGCGGGAGCTCGGTCCGCGCGGCGTGCACGTGGCCCATGTGATCGTCGACGGCGCCATCGACACCGAATTCATCCGCGACAGCTTCCCGGATAAGTACGCGCTGAAGGAGCAGGCGGGCATCCTCGATCCGGAACACATCGCCGAGAACTACTGGCACCTGCACAGCCAGCCGCGCGATGCCTGGACCTTCGAGCTGGACCTGCGGCCGTGGATGGAGACCTGGTAGGAACAGGCGGACGCAGGAGCGTCCAGGGATGCATTCCCACGCGGGAGCGTGGGGACGACGAAAACCGACAACCCGGGAAAACGACAATGAACAGGACCGTGGAATTCTTCTTCGACTTCGGCAGCCCCACCAGCTACCTGGCCTACACCCAGCTGCCGAAAATCTGCGCCGAAACCGGCGCCAACCTGGTCTACCGGCCGATCCTGCTCGGCGGCGTCTTCCAGGCCACCGGCAACGCCTCGCCCGTCGAGATACCGGCCAAGGGCCGCTACATGCTGGCGGACATGCAGCGCTTCGCCGCGCGCTACGGCGTGCCGCTGAAGATGAACCCGGCCTTCCCGCTCAACACCCTGCTGCTGATGCGCGGCGCCGTAGCCATGCAGCTGCGCCAGCCGGAGCGCTTCGCCGCCTATGTGGAGGCGATCTACCGCGCCATGTGGGTCGACCAGCGCAATCTCGGCGATCCGGCGGAACTGGGCGCGGTACTGGCGGCCGCCGGGTTCGATCCCGAGGAACTGCTCGCGCTGACCGCCGAGCCGGAAATCAAGGAAGCGCTCAAGAGCGCCACCGAAGAGGCCGTCCGCCGTGGCGCCTTCGGTGCGCCGACCATGTTCGTCGGTGAGAAGATGTTCTTCGGCCAGGATCGGCTGGATTTCGTCCGCGAAGCCCTCGCCTGATCCCGCCACAGCACAGCGGCAGCCCGCGGATTGCGGACTGCCGCACAAAATCCCCATCGCACCACGTCCGGCATTGCACTTCGCCATTGCCTGTCGGACGTCGGCCTAGGAAACTTTTCGGTCTGTAGGAAATGTCAGCGGCAGGATTGCCGCTGAGGCGCGTGGAACGGAAGCCGCGCGGCAGGACCGATGCCCACCCGGCATCGGCGGACCCAGCCCGGCCAGGACAGCCGGAAGGTTCCCTCCCACATCGCTCATGCCCGGCATCCCGCGGTATGTTCCGGCCAGGCGTCCGGCGGCTCGAAAAACAACAACAACAGGGAAATTCCCGCCATGATCCGCAAGTCTTTCCTGCTGCACTCCTTCCTGATCTGTCTCGCGCTGTTCAGCCAGTACGCCCAGGCCGACATTCCCGCCGATGAACTGCAACGGCAGACCATGCAGGTCTATGCCAGCCAGTCGGTGGGCAGCCTGCTGCTGTATCGCGGCGAAGGCTTCCAGGAGGAACACCTGGCGCAACTGAACGGCGACCTGGCTGCGCTGCAACGCGCCGTCGACGCATATCCGCAAGCGGACGAGGAACTGCGCCAGGCCAGCCGGAAGCTCGTCGGCCTGGTGCGCCAGGGCGCCGCCTTCGGTCCGAACGAAGAGGATGTGCCGTGGCGCTATTCCAAGGACCTCGCCCATGGCCTGCTGGGCTTCCTCAAGCAGTCCGAGCGCTTCGCCCCGGCCGCCGATGCCCAGGGCGAGCTGGCGGCCTGGCAGCTGCCGGCGCGCATCGAATTCCTCTCCATGCTCTACCTGGGCCGCTCCTACATCGGCAACCTGGAAATCGCCCGCGAGCAGCCCGACAAGTACTACGGCCAGGACGAAAGCGTGCTGGTGCCGCAGGTGGACAAGGAGATACAGCAGCTCAGCGCCCAGGACGCCGCTGCGCTGAGGAAGCTGCAGAGCCGCTGGAAATACCTGCAAAGCGCGCTGAGCGACCTGGACAGCAAGACCAACTCGCCGGTGACCCTGTCCGGCCGGCCCTGGGCACCGATCACCGTCGCGCGCAATGCCCGCGCCATATCCATGCAGCTGCTGCAGATCAGCCAGGGCCACTGACGGCCCGGTTCAGGCGGGGACGGCGAGCGGTTCGTCGCGGGTCCCCGGCTGTTCCCCGCTTTCCATCTGCGAGGCTCGTCCGACCAGCAGCGCATCGGGCGGACAGGCCACGCGCAGGTCCTTGCCCGGGTAGTCCAGGGTGTGCAGGAAGTGGCGGATGCAGTTGATCCGCGCGCGCTTCTTGTCGTCGGACTTGATGGTGATCCACGGCGCGTCGGCGGTGTCGGTGTGGAAGAACATCGCCTCCTTGGCCTGGGTGTAGTCGCTCCACTTGTCCAGCGACTGAATGTCGATGGGCGACAGCTTCCAGTGCTTGAGCGGGTCGTCGCGGCGCGAGACGAAGCGCCGCAGCTGTTCCTCGCGGCTCACCGAGAACCAGTACTTGAACAGCTGGATGCCATTGCGCACCAGCATGCGCTCCAGCTCCGGCGCCTGCTGCATGAACTCCAGGTACTCGCGCGGCGTGCAGAAGCCCATCACCCGCTCGACGCCGGCGCGGTTGTACCAGGAGCGGTCGAAGAAGACCATTTCCCCGGCGGTCGGCAGGTGCTGGATGTAGCGCTGGAAGTACCACTGGCCGCGTTCCGCGTCGCTCGGCTTCTCCAGCGCCACCACCCGGGCGCCGCGCGGGTTGAGGTGCTCCATGAAGCGCTTGATGGTGCCGCCCTTGCCCGCCGCGTCACGCCCCTCGAACAGCACGACGATGCGCTGGCCGGTCTCCTTGACCCAGTTCTGTACCTTGAGCAGCTCGACCTGCAGCTCGGCCTTGAGCTTCTCGTACTGCTTGCGCTGCAGGCGCGTGCGGTAGGGGTAGCCGTCCGGCAGTTTCGCCGAGGTGGAATCCTCGTTGCTGCCGTGCGGCGCCAGCGCCACCGTGCGCGCCACCGGGCCGTCGCTGATGCGGCGGATTTCCTCTCCGGCTGCGCTGACCAGTTCCGGCGCGCCAGCCTCGGCTGCGGTCGTATCGACGAGTCGGGTTTGCGGCATGACGTTCTCCTCTAGATTCCGCGAGTCCTTTCCCCACTCTATGCCCGCGCCTCCCGGGCCGGTTGACGAGCATCAAGCGCTGCCGGGCGGGCGCGAATAGGCGATGATGTGCCTCAACCCCGCCCACGGTTCCGCCGCGAACCGCATCCCCACGGAGAAATCCCATGAGCGAACGAGACGACAGCGACGAGGCCTTCGCCGAGGAAACCCTGCTCCAGGCCATCGAGAACCAGATCGAGAGCGACTCGCCGCCCGCGGCCCGCGCGGTGTTCAACAAGCTGAGCCTGGTCGGCTACGAGCGCGAGGAGATCCTGCGCATGATGGCCGTGGTGCTCGCCTGGGAGATCCAGGCCATGCTGCGCGCCGACCGGCCCTTCGATGGCGTCCGCTACGAACAGGCGCTGCGCGCCCTGCCGGAACTGCCCGAAGAGGAATGAGCTTGCCGGGCGTACCGGCGATGTGGCTAAACTGCACCCACTGCCATCCACCAAGGAGTTGTCATGGCTATCACCCACGAGCTGGTTGCGGAACTCGAACTTCTCGCGTTATTCGACCTGGACAACAGCCAGGCCGGCCTGAAAGTGCACCATGACGCCTCGCCCTCGGCGGTCGAGGCGGCCAGGCGACTGCATGCCAAGGGGCTGATCGACAAGCCCGACGGCGGCTACCTGACCAGCCTCGGGCTGGACGCCGCCGAGCACGCCCAGGTGCTGCTGGGCATCCTCCGCCCCAGCTGAGCCTAAAGCCCCGTCGCCCGCGGGCGATAAAGAGGCCGACCCGGACGCCGTGCAATCGCACGGCGTCGTTCCCTCCGAATCCGACCGGCCATGACATCCATCCACGAGATACGCCCGGAGATCGACGACGGCATCGACCGCAAGGCGCTGGCCCAGCTGCGCCGGCGCTTCCTGACGATCAACCGCGGCCGTCTCGAGCGCACCATGGAAGGCCTGTCCTCGCGCCAGCGCCTGGTCCTGCGCCTGCTGCCGCTGCTGCTCGACGTCAACCACCCGCTGCTGCCGGGCTACGTCTCGGCCGCCACCCCCGCCGGCCTGTGCGGCTTCGCGCCGGACGACGAACTGCTCGGCGAAGCCCAGCGCCTGACCCGCTCGTTCAGCTACAAGCCCCGCCGCAATGCCGCGCCGCCGATCCATGGCCTGTTCCTGATGGGCAGCCCGGGCAGCGTGGCGCAGGCGGAATGCAGCGACCTCGACCTCTGGGTCTGCCATTCCCCCGACCTCGACGGGGCGGCGCTGGCCGAACTGCGGCGCAAGTGCGGGCTGCTGGAACGCTGGGCGCACGGCCAGGGCAGCGAGATGCACTGCTTCCTCGTCGATGCGCAGCGTTTCCTGCGCGGCGAGCGGGACGCGCGGCTGAGTTCCGAGGACTGCGGCAGCAGCCAGCACTACCTGCTGCTCGACGAGTTCTACCGCACGGCGATCTGGCTCGGCGGCCGCACGCCGCTGTGGTGGCTGGTGCCGCCGGAAGCCGAGGGCCGCTACGGCGAATACGTCGACACCCTGCTGCGCAAGCGCTTCGTCGATGCCGACGAGGTCCTCGACTTCGGCCATCTGGCGCGCATCCCGCCGGGGGAATTCATCGGCGCCGGCATGTGGCAGCTGTTCAAGGGCATCGACTCGCCCTACAAGTCGGCGCTCAAGCTGCTGCTCTGCGAGGTCTACGCCAGCCAGCATCCGCAGGTCGAATGCCTGAGCCTGCGCTTCAAGACTGCGGTCTACGCCGGGCGGCTGGAGCTGGACGAACTCGATCCCTACCTGATGCTCTACCGCCGGCTGGAGGAGTACCTGACCGCCGCCGGCGACCGCGAGCGCCTGGAACTGGTGCGCCGCTGCCTGTACCTGAAGACCGGCAAGAAGCTCAGCCGCCCGCCGCGGCAGGGCCGCAAGAGCTGGCAGCGCCAGCTGATGGAGCGCCTGGTCGGCGAATGGGGCTGGGATGCGCGCACCCTGGTCCTGCTCGACGAGCGCGAGCGCTGGAAGGTCCGCCAGGTGCTGCAGGAGCGTCGCACGCTGGTCAACGAGCTGACCTACAGCTACCGCTTCCTCTCGCGCTTCGCCCGCCAGCAGCAGGCGGTCAGCGAAATGAACCGGCGCGACCTGCAGGTCCTCGGCCGACGCCTGTATGCCGCCTTCGAGCGCAAGGCCGGCAAGGTGGAAGCGGTCAACCCGGGCATCGCCCCCGACCTCGGCGAAGCCGTCGTCACCCTGGCCCGCCAGCCGGGCGGCGAAGCGGGCGCGGCGGCCTCCTGGGCGCTGTACGGCGGCGGGCTGACGGCAACGGAGCTGGACAGCCACGCCCCGCTCAAGCGCACCCACGGCCTGGTCGAACTGCTCGCCTGGGGCCATCGCAACGGCGTCATCGACAGCGCCACGCGCTGCTCCCTGCACCCGGGCGACAGCGCCCTGCGCGAGGCCGAACTGGGCGGCCTGCTCGCCAGCCTGCAGCAGGCCTTCCCGCTGCCGCTGGCGGACGTTCCGGAGCAGCACCTGCTGCGTGCCAGCGTGCCGACCCGCTGCCTGCTGCTGGTCGACGTCGGTCTCGACCAGCCTGCCGAAGCGGAACGCGACAATCCGGTGCTGAGCCTCGACCTGGTGAGCCTGAACAGCTGGAACGAACTGCTGGTCAGCCGCCATGCCGGGCCGGGTGCCCTGCCCGACTGCCTGCGCGACCACCTCAACGCCCTGCCCGCCGGGGCGAGCCCGCCACGCCTGCTGGTGCGCTGCTTCCGCGCGGCGGCCAGCGCCCGGCGGGTGGAGGAACTGTTCACCGAGGTGACCGCCCGCTACGCCAGCGGCGAACGCGGGCGCTACCTGCTGCAGAGCGGCCAGCGTTTCCACCTCCTGCACCTGCAGCCGGGCGCGGTGGAGCACCGGCTGGCGGACGGCCGGTCGGCGCTGCTCGAACAGCTCGGCGAAGGCCGCGGCGAATTCAGCCCGCTGCACCTCGACCGCCACGCACTGGACGGCGAGGACCTGGCGCTGATCCTGCCGCTGGGCCAGGCCGGCTGCATCCAGGTGTTCTACCGCCTGGACAACGGCCACGCGGAACTGACGGTGCTCGACGAGCGCAACTCGCTGTGGCGCCAGCGCCAGCCCTGCGATGACGAGAACGGCCTGCTGGTGTCGCTGCAGCGCTTCCTCCAGGCCGTGCATTTCCGCCGCAGCGCGCAGCTGCCGCTGGTGGACGGACAGGTCCTGCCGGCCCCGGCGATCCGCTACTACCGGCTATTGCCCGACGGCCGCCAGCGCGCGCTGCGGGTGGAGCCGCGCGAGGTGCCGCAGAAGATGGAGACGCGGCCGTACTTCAACATCCAGGCGATCGTCGAACCGGGACAGGGCCGGCGGCAGATCACGCTGTACTGCGATCACCAGGAGTTCTCCGAGCTGGAATACGGCGGCCGGCTGTTCCATGCGGTGGCGCGGCACATCCTCGCGCGGCGCCACGGGCGCACGCGCTATCCCTGCTACATCACCGACCTTGACCTGTCGGCGCTGAAGGACGATGGACGTCTGCAGACCCTGCACTACCTGCGCTGCAAGCAGAGCCTTGAAGGTGCGCTGAACCGCGCGCTGGCCGAGGCCTGAGCGCGCAATCCGCGGGGAGGCGCGAAGAAGGGAAGGCGCTCAGCGGCTGTAGGCGCCGGCAGCCTCGGGCTGGTATTCGACTTCCAGCAGGGTGAGCTTCAGCGGCTTGCCGCTGGGGGCCGGCCAGTCGATGGTCTGGCCGCAGCTCAGGCCGAGCAGCGCAGTGCCGACCGGCGCCAGGATCGACACCTTGCCTTCGCCACCCACGTCGTCCGGGTAGACCAGGGTCAGGTGGTATTCCTTGCCGCTGCTCTCCTCGCGGCAGCGCACCGTGGAATTCATGGTCACCACGCCCGGCGGCACCTCGTCGTGGCCGACCACCTGGGCACGGGCCAGCTCCGCCTCCAGCGCCTCGGCGGCAGGACCGTACTCATCCAGGCTGTCGAGCAGGCGCTCCAGACGTTGCAGGTCGAGACGGGTAACGGTGATCGGCGGTGGTGTCGTCATGGTGTTCGGTGACCTCCTTGGCAGGCCTTCAAATGCAGAAAAAGCAAAACCCCGCCCAGGGCGGGGTTTTTCCGGACACTAGCACAGCGCCGCGAATAAGCAATACCACCCGGTCAGCCTTCGGGTGACAGCGGATTTCGCCGTCCCTGCGCCGCGCCCAGTATCTGTCGCCGGCGCGCGCCATCCGCCGTGTTCCACTCCAGTATCTCGGCCAGGCTGCGCCCGCAGCCGAGGCAGATGTCGGCATCGTCCAGGCAGCAGCGCCGGCGGCAGGGCGACGGCACGGGCGCCTGTGCGCCAGCGTCAGATACCGGGGAACTCGACATCCTCGCCCGCCTGTTCGATGGTCGCGCGGTTGAGCAGCGCGCCCAGCGGCTCGCGGCCGTTGTCGCTGAGCCAGAGATCGCCGGATTCGTCGTAGTCGAAATGGAACCCGCCGCTGCGCGCCGCCACCCACAGCTGCCGCAGCGCCGGCTGGCGGCTGAGGATCAGTTGGCTGCCGTTGGCGAAGCGGATGGTCAGCACACCGCCGGAATTCTCCAGGTCCACGTCCAGGTCGCTGCCATCGAATGCGTCTTCCACCGTGACCTGAACCGCATCGACCAGATCATGGAAACGGGCTTCGCTCAAAGTACTCATGCATCCCTCCTCATATTCGGCAAAGACTCAGTGTACCCCGGGATCGCCCCGGACTCTGCCCCGCCCGGCGCCTCCGCAAAGCCGTCCCGCGCCCCGCGACCGCGCTGCAAGCCCCGCCGGACGGGAGCCCTGTCGAATAGGCAAGGGGCCGGGGGGCCGGTATACTCGGGCGCAATCGACGCTTTCAACAAGGACTCCGCCATGAAGCGACTGCTTCTCCCCTTCGTCGCGCTCGCCGTGCTCGCCTCCGCGCTCGCCGGTTGTGGCCAGAAAGGCCCGCTCTACCTGCCGGACGACGAGAAAGCCAAGAGCGAACACAGCAAGGACCGCTACGGTTTCTGAGGGGGCTACATGCAGGCATTCGAGCTCCGCGCCGGGCAACCGGGCGCGGAATGCGCGGCATTATCGGCGCCCGGTCGCCCACTGGCTGAGTGAGGCGAGACGATGCTGCTGCGCTTCACCAAGATGCATGGCCTGGGCAATGACTTCATGGTCCTCGACCTGGTCAGCCAGCACGCCCATATCCAGCCGCGCCACGTAAAGGTGTGGGGCGACCGCAACACCGGCATCGGCTTCGACCAGTTGCTGATCGTCGAGCCGCCGAGCAACCCCGACCTCGATTTCCGCTACCGCATCTTCAACGCCGACGGCTCCGAGGTGGAGCAGTGCGGCAACGGTGCGCGCTGCTTCGCCCGCTTCGTGCTGGACAAGCGCCTGACCGCGAAGAAGTCGATCAGGGTGGAAACCAGGGGCGGGGTGATCGAACTGAACATCCGCGCCGACGGCCAGATCACCGTGGACATGGGCGCGCCGCACCTGGCCCCGGAGCAGGTGCCCTTCATCGCCGACGCCGAGGCGGTCAGCTACGACCTCGAGGTGGACGGCGAACATGTCGAGCTGGCTGCGGTCTCCATGGGCAATCCCCATGGCGTGCTGCGCGTCGACGACGTCGACAGTGCGCCGGTGCGCACCCTCGGTCCGCGCCTGGAAGTGCACCCGCGCTTCCCGCAGAAGGCCAACATCGGCTTTCTCCAGGTGCTCGAACCGAACCACGCGCGCCTGCGCGTCTGGGAACGCGGCGTCGGCGAGACCCAGGCCTGCGGCACCGGCGCCTGCGCCGCCGCGGTAGCCG
Organism: Pseudomonas jinjuensis; assembly: GCF_900103845.1. Taxonomy (GTDB): domain Bacteria; phylum Pseudomonadota; class Gammaproteobacteria; order Pseudomonadales; family Pseudomonadaceae; genus Pseudomonas; species Pseudomonas jinjuensis. Next base: position 73,034 of record NZ_FNIJ01000023.1, on the reverse strand, counting down.
GGATTCGCCAGGGCTGGCTGCGCTCGCCGGTGCAGATCGACCTGCCGGGCGGGCGCCTGACCATCGAATGGGCAGGGCCGGGCCAGCCGGTGCTGATGACCGGTCCCGCCGTGCGCGTCTACGAAGGCCAGGTGCGCCTGTAATCGAGGGTTCCATGAACGACAACAGCCAGGAAACCACCGCTCCGCTGGATGCCGAACAGGTCGCCGAGTACCTGCGCCAGCATCCGGAGTTCTTCGTCGACCACGACGAGCTGATCCCGGAAATGCGCATCCCGCACGAGAGCGGCGATGCCGTGTCGCTGGTGGAGCGCCAGGTGCGCCTGCTGCGCGAGCGCAACATCGAGATGCGCCACCGCCTGGCGCAGCTGATGGACGTCGCCCGCGACAACGACCGGCTGTTCGACAAGACCCGCCGCCTGGTGCTCGACCTGCTCGACGCGACCAGCCTCGAGGATGTGGTCGGCACCGTGGAAGACAGCCTGCGCCACGAGTTCCAGATTCCGCATGTCGGCTTCATCCTGTTCAGCGACAGCAGCCTGCCGGTGGGGCGCTCGGTGAGCAGCGGCGAAGCGCACCAGGCGATCGGCGGCCTGCTCTCCGGCGGCAAGACCATCTGCGGCGCCCTGCGTCCGCACGAGCTGGCCTTCCTGTTCGGCGAGGAGGAGCGCGAGAAGGTCGGTTCGGCGGCGGTGGTGCCGCTGAACTTCCAGGGCCTGCACGGCGTACTGGCGATCGGCAGCCCCGACCCGCAGCACTACAAGAGTTCCCTCGGCACGCTGTTCCTCGGCTACATCGCCGAGGTCCTGTCGCGCGTGCTGCCGCGATTTTCCACCCCGCTGCGCTCGGTCCGCTGAAGCGCGCGGAGGAGGCGAAGAATGAGCATCCGCCTGGTCACCTTCGACCTCGATGACACCCTCTGGGACGTCGCCCCGGTCATCCACAGCGCGGAAGCCGCCCTGCGCGACTGGCTGGCGGTCAACGCGGCCATGCTCGGCCCGCTGCCGATCGAGCACCTCTGGGCGATCCGCGCGCAGATGCTGGAACAGGAGCCGCTGCTCAAGCACCGCATCAGCGAGCTGCGCCGGCGCATCCTCCTGCATGCGCTGGAGGAAGCCGGCTATGCGCCGGCGGAAGCGCGGGAACTGGCCGAGGCCGCGTTCCAGGCCTTCCTCAGCGCGCGCCACCAGATCAGCCTGTTCCCCGAGGCGCAGCCCACCCTGGAACAGCTGGCCAACCGCTTCATCCTCGGCGTGCTCACCAACGGCAACGCCGACGTGCGCCGCCTCGGCCTGGCCGACTACTTCCAGTTCGCCCTCTGCGCCGAGGACCTGGGCATCGGCAAGCCCGACCCGCGCCCGTTCCGCGAAGCCCTGCAACGCGCCGGCGTGCCCGCCGAGCAGGCGGTGCACATCGGCGACCACCCCAGCGACGACATCGCCGGCGCCCGCCGCGCCGGCCTGCACGCCATCTGGTTCAACCCGGCCGGCAAGCCGTGGGAAGGCGAGGAACCGCCGAGCGCGGTGATCGCCAACCTGGCCGAGCTGCCGGCGGTATTGACCAGGCTGCGTTAGCCACCCCTGCACCAAACCTGCAGGAGCGAGCTTGCTCGCGATCCGGTGTTCCCCCTGGTGATGGGGTGCCGGTCGAAACCATGAATCGCCAGCAAGCTGGCTCCTACGAAATCCTGTCACCCATCACGCGCACATAAAAAAGCCCGCCGCTCCCCTTGCGGAGAGGGCGGGCTCGGGGAAAACGCAGCGGGTCAGATGGGCCGGCTGCCGTACTTGCTGTCCGGCTTCTTCGGCGGATCGGCGACCACGTTGGGCTCGATCTCCTGCACCTTGCCGCCACGAGAGAGGAACTCCTCCATCGCCCTGGCCAGGGCATCGCGGTCCTTCTTCTTCGCTTCAACCGAAGGAAGCTCTTCCTCCTCGACGGCGGCCTTGGCTTTCTTGCCGCCACCGGAAGCAGCGGCAGGGGCTTCGTCGCCTTCGGCGCTCTCTACGTCACCATCGTCAGCCGCGGCGAGTTCCTCGCCATCGTCCTCGTCGGTGCCGTCCAGATCGTCTTGTTCCAGTTCTTCGTCACTCATCTTTCAACCTCGTGGTGCTTGTAAAGCAGGTTAGTTATAGACCAGCTGCGCGCTTTGACGAACGCCGCTGGAAAAAATTCATACATATTCGCCCTGCAGGGTCGCCAGAACTTTCCGAGCCCCGCCGTTATCCCGGTGTTCGCCCAGATAGATGCCCTGCCAGGTACCCAGCGCCAGGCGTCCGTCGCGCACCGGCAGCGTCAGCTGGCAGCCCAGCAGACTCGCCTTGAAGTGCGCGGGCAGGTCATCCGGCCCTTCGTAATCATGCTCGTATCCCGCCTCGCCCTGCGGCACCAGCCGGTTGAAGAAACGCTCGAAATCCCGGCGAACCGAGGGATCGGCGTTCTCGTTCAGCGTCAGCGAGGCCGAGGTGTGCTGCAGCAGCAGGTGCAGGAGACCGACCCGGCAGTTCGCCAGCCCGGGAAGCGCCGCCAGGACGTCGTCGGTCACCAGATGGAAACCGCGGGACCGGGGGCGCAAGGTGATCAGGGTCTGTTGCCACATGCTGAAAGCCTGCAGTGCAGATACGCTGCGGGCGCATTCTAGCGTGGTGTAGGAAAAAGCAAAGGGCGCCCGTAGGCGCCCTCCGACATACCCGTGAAAAGTTCTACAGGTTGTAGCCGCGTTCGTTGTGCAGGGAGAGGTCCAGACCCATGGTTTCCTCTTCCTCGGTCACCCGCAGACCGATCACCAGGTCGATCACCTTGAGGATCACGAAGCTGACGATAGCGGTGTAGACGATGGTGAAGGCAACGCCCTTGAACTGGGTGAACAGCTGGCCGCCGATGTCTTCCACGCTGCCGAAGCCGCCCAGGGCCGGCGCGGCGAAGATGCCGGTGAGCAGGGCGCCGACGATACCGCCGACGGCGTGCACGCCGAAGGCGTCGAGGGAGTCGTCGTAGCCGGCGGCGCGCTTCAGGCTGGTGGCGGCGAAGAAGCAGATCACGCCGGAAGCCAGGCCGATGACGATCGCGCCCATCGGGCCGCAGGTGCCGGCGGCCGGGGTGATGGCCACCAGGCCGGCGACCACGCCGGAAGCGATGCCCAGGGCGCTCGGCTTACCGTGGGTGATCCACTCGGCGAACATCCAGCCCAGTGCGGCGGCGGCGGTGGCGATCTGGGTGACCAGCATGGCCATGCCGGCGGTGCCGTTGGCGGCGGCCGCGGAGCCGGCGTTGAAGCCGAACCAGCCCACCCACAGCAGGGCGGCGCCGACCAGGGTGTAGCCGAGGTTGTGCGGCGCCATGGCGACGTTCGGGTAACCCTTGCGCTTGCCCAGCACCAGGCAGGCCACCAGGCCGGCGATACCGGCGTTGATGTGCACCACGGTGCCACCGGCGAAGTCGAGCACGCCCCAGTCCCACATCAGCGCGCCGTCGCCGCTCCACACCATGTGCGCGATCGGCGCGTAGACCAGGGTGAACCACACCGCGGTGAAGATCAGCATGGCGGAGAACTTCATGCGCTCGGCGAAGGAGCCGACGATCAGCGCCGGGGTGATGATGGCGAAGGTCATCTGGAAGGTGACGAACACGCTTTCCGGGAAGGCGGCGGTCAGGCTGTCCACCGTCAGGCCGCTGAGGAAGGCCTTGTCGAGTCCGCCGATGAAGGAGCTGAAGTTGGTGACGCCCTTCTCCATCCCGGTGGTATCGAAGGCCAGGCTGTAGCCGTAGGCGACCCAGAGGATGCTGATCAGCGCGGTGATGGCGAAGCACTGCATCATCACCGAGAGTACGTTCTTGGCACGCACCATGCCGCTGTAGAACAGCGCCAGGCCGGGGATGGTCATCAGCAGCACGAGGGCCGTCGAGATCAGCATCCAGGCGGTATCGCCGCTATTGAGTACGGGTTCCTCGGCTGCCAGGGCCAGGCCTGGCATTACGAGGGGCAAAAGGGCTCCTAGCCCTGCGTACTGGCGCAGAGTCATTTTTCTTCTCCTGGGGCGTGTGGGTTCGGTGTGGCGGCTTAGATCGCGTCGGTGCCGGTCTCGCCGGTCCGGATGCGAATGGCCTGTTCCAGATTCACTACGAAGATCTTGCCGTCACCGATCTTGCCGGTGTTGGCCGCCTTGGTGATGGCCTCGATAACGCGATCCAGCTGGTCATCGGCAATCGCCACATCGATCTTCACCTTGGGCAGGAAGTCGACGACGTACTCCGCCCCCCGATACAGCTCGGTGTGGCCTTTCTGCCGGCCGAAGCCCTTGACTTCGGTCACAGTGATGCCCTGCACGCCGATCTCGGACAGCGACTCGCGCACGTCGTCCAGCTTGAACGGCTTGATGATGGCGGTGACTAGCTTCATGAAACTCTCTCCCGTGTTTTGGTGGACTCGCCCCAGGAAAACGAACCCAGGACAAGTCTAAGCGCAGTGCCTGGCTTTGTAACGCGCCGACCGCCCTACCCCGGTCACCCGGCGCTCTTCCAGCCGCGTCGCGATGCGGTCCCCTGCCTCGCCTGGCGCACCGAACTGCATCGGTGCACGCGATGCCAGGTGCAAAGCAGGAAGCTTGCCAATTCACTGAAACGCCAATTCCATCAGACACTTGGCGCAAATCCACGGCTTCCGGCCAGTGGCGAGTCGCCATCGGGCGCACCAGAAGCGCGCACGCCGCGGCAAGGCGCTGCTCAAGAACTGTGCAAGACCCCTTGCCCCCGCCAGCCGCGTGATAAACTGCCGGCCGATCCCATCCGGAACCCTCTCATGCTGCCGCCCAAAGCCTTTCTCGATGCCATCAGCCAACAGGCTGCCAAACTCTTCAGCGGCGAATCCCCGCTGCCCAAGGCCGAGCTGGAGGCCCAGTTCAAGGTCCTGCTGCAGAGCGGCTTCAGCAAGCTCGACCTGGTGAGCCGCGACGAATTCGACAGCCAGATGGTGGTCCTCGCCCGCACCCGCGCCCGCCTCGAGGCGCTGGAAGCCAAGGTCGCCGAACTGGAAGCCAAACTCACCCCGCCCGCCGAATAAGCCAACCCGCGGGCGGCATGCGATCAAGGAGTGATCCATGTCCCTGGCCATCGTCCACAGCCGCGCCCAGGTCGGCGTCGAAGCACCCAGCGTCACCGTCGAGGCGCACCTGGCCAACGGCCTGCCGTCGCTGACCCTGGTCGGCCTCCCGGAAACCGCGGTGAAGGAAAGCAAGGACCGCGTGCGCAGCGCGATCCTCAATTCCGGCTTCGAATTCCCCGCCCGGCGCATCACGCTCAACCTCGCCCCCGCCGACCTGCCCAAGGACGGCGGCCGCTTCGACCTGGCCATCGCCCTCGGCATCCTCGCCGCCAGCGGCCAGGTGCCCGGCGAGCAGTTGCAGGAATACGAATGCCTCGGCGAACTGGCGCTGTCCGGCGCGCTGCGCCCGGTGCAGGGTGTGTTGCCTGCTGCGCTGGCCGCCCGCGCCGCCGGGCGCACCCTGGTGGTGCCGCGGGAAAATGCCGAGGAAGCCAGCCTCGCCAGCGGCCTGCGGGTATTCGCCATCGGCCATCTGCTGGAACTGGCCGCTCACTTCGCCGGCCAGACGCCGCTGCAGCCCTACGAAGCCCGGGGCCTGCTGCGGGAGACCCCGCCCTATCCCGACCTCGCCGACGTGCAGGGCCAGGAAGCCGCCAAGCGCGCGCTGCTGGTGGCCGCGGCGGGTTCGCATAATCTGCTGCTGAGCGGACCTCCGGGCACCGGCAAGACCCTGCTCGCCAGCCGCCTGCCCGGCCTGCTGCCGCCGCTGGACGAGGACGAGGCGCTGCAGGTGGCGGCGATCCACTCGGTATCCGGGCGCGGGCCGCTGACCCACTGGCCGCAGCGACCCTTCCGCCAGCCGCACCACAGCGCCTCCGCCGCCGCGCTGGTGGGTGGCGGCAGCCGGCCGCAACCCGGGGAAATCACCCTCGCCCACGAAGGCGTGCTGTTCCTCGACGAACTGCCGGAATTCGACCGGAAAGTGCTGGAGGTTTTACGCGAACCGCTGGAAAGCGGCGAGATCATCATCGCCCGCGCCAACGGCCGGGTGCGCTTCCCGGCGCGCTTCCAGCTGGTGGCGGCGATGAATCCCTGCCCCTGCGGCTTCCTCGGCGACCCCAGCGGGCGCTGCCGCTGCACGCCGGAGCAGGTCCAGCGCTACCGCGCCAAGCTTTCCGGGCCGCTGCTGGATCGCATCGACCTGCACCTGACCGTCAGCCGCGAAAGCACCAGCCTGACGCCCACCGGCGGCGCCATCAGCACCGCCGAACTGGCCCGCCAGGTCGCCGCCGCCCGGGAACGGCAGTTGCGCCGCCAGGGCTGTGCGAATGCCTTCCTCGACCTGAAGTCGATGCACCAATATTGTGCACTGACCCGCGAGGACCAGACCTGGCTGGAATCCGCCGGTGAGCGCCTGGACCTCTCGCTGCGCGCCCTGCACCGCATCCTCAAGGTCGCCCGCACCCTGGCCGACCTGGAGGATGTGGAACGCATCAGCCGCGCGCAGCTGGCCGAAGCGCTGCATTACCGCGCCGCCGCCAGCTGATCCTTCATCCGCCCTACAGGTCTGTCAGAGGATCTCCTCCGGCGTCACGATCACCCAGTTCTTGTCCGCGGTCACCGGCTGGCCCAGCTTCGCCTGGGCCTCGGCGTTCTGCTTCATCATGCCGTTGAGCTGGTCCATGTACTTGGCCTTGCGATTCACCCACACGCGCAGACCGTTGTCGGCGGTGCCGTTGAACAGCATGTAGCCGTCGCTGCTCGGCGTGTCGCCGCCGACCAGGATGGGCCGCTTCCACTGGTCGATGTAGGTGAGGATCGCCGCCTGCTTGCCGGCCATCCAGGTCGCCGGCGTCCACAGGTAGGGGGTGACTTCCAGGTCGAGGTTGGCTGCCGGGTCATACTTGCCTTCGGCGATCTGCTTGCGGCTGGTGGTCAGTTCGCCGGTCGCGCGGTTCTTCAGCAGGGTGGTGACGCCGATGACGTTCTGTGGCTTGACGTTGTAGCCGTACTTCGGATCGGCGGCGACCATGCGCACCAGCTCCTCGTGGGCGGCGGTCATCACATAGACCTCGATGCCGTTCTCCATCAGCTTGTTGAACAGCTCGCGCTGGCCGCTGAAGATCTTCGGCGGCTGGATTTCCACCGGCTTCACCGCGTCGCCCTCGTAGTAGTCGCTGGGGATCGGCTTGCCATAGGCCATCAGCTCGTCCACGTAGCCCTTCAGCTCCTTGAGGGTGAAGCCGGAGAACACCTGGGCGACCCAGGGATAGCAGACCAGGTCGTCGAGCTCGCAGAGCCGGTAGTAGTAGCTGTTGAGGCTCTCCTTGTGGCCGCCGACGTCCTTGAACGGGATCAGCCGCAGCGACGGATCGAGCTTGTCGCGGGTCAGCACGCCCTTCATTTCCAGGAACGGCAGCAGCGACTCTTCCAGGTCGTAGCGGTAGCTGGTGTTGTCCATGTCGAATACGGCGTAGGCGCCCTTGTTGGCGTTGGCCGCGATCAGCGTGTCGAGTTGCCTGGCGGCGGCTTCCGGCCAGTGCTTCAGCTCGGTGGCGGCCAGGGCGGTGCTGGCGAGGCTGCCCAGCAGCAGGGCGGCGGTCAGGTGGCGCAAGGTCTTCATCGGTACCCCCGGAGATGGTCAAGGCAGGAGGGGAAGTGCGACAGCCGCGATCCTGCGCTTCCCTGGCGTGATGCACCATTGACCCTAGCAAAGCGACATGACCACTCGACGATGATCGCGACCGATAGCGTCGCGCTTGCGCCAGGACTTAGCCAATTACGACCATAGCCAATCCTGTTTGGGGCACGCATCGCGCTCCAGGCGCGCGATGCATTGGTCGCGGGCATGGCCCGCTCCTACAGGTGTTATCCGGGAAATGGCCGTTGCTCGCGAACATTTTTCCAGGAACAGACTCACTCCAGCAATTCCACCGGCGGCAACCTCATCGCCTGCACCTCCGCCAGCAGGAAGTTGCGCAGCCGGCGCAGGCGTTCCTGGTTGCGTCGCGCCTTCGGCCAGACCAGGTAGTAGCTGTCGCCGCTGGCCACCGCGCTCGGCCAGGGCAGCGCCAGGCGGCCCTGTTCGGCGTCCTCGGCGACCATCACCAGGTCGCCGATGGACAGGCCATAGCCCCGCGCCGCCGCGACTATGCCCAGCTCCAGGGTGTCGAACACCTGCCCGCCCTTCAGCGAGACCTGCTCGCCCAGCCCCATGCGCTGCAGCCAGCGCCGCCAGTCGCGGCGGTCCGGAGTCGGATGCAGCAGCTCCGCCCGCGCCAACCGCTCGGCATCCCAGGGTCCGGCATCGAGCAGCTTCGGCGAGCCGACCGGGATCAGCCATTCGCGGAACAGCAGGGTGCTTTCCCAGTCGTCGGGGAAATGCCCGCCGCCGAGCAGCACCGCGCAGTCGAACGGCTCATGGGCGAAGTCGACCTTGTCCACGTCCATCCAGGCGCTGGTCAGCTGCACCTCGTTGTCGCTGCCCTGCAGGCGGAAGGCGCTCAGCCGCGCCAGCAGCCAGCGCATGGTCAGGGTCGAGGGCGCCTTCAGGCGCAGCACGCCTTCCTCCGCGCGCAACGCCGAGCAGGCCCGCTCCAGCGCATCGAAGCCGTCGCGCAGGCCGGGCAGCAGCAGGCGCGCCGCTTCGCTCAGCTCCAGCTGGCGGCCGCGGCGCTGGAACAGGCGGCAGTCGAAGTGCTCTTCCAAGGTGCGGATATGCCGGCTCACCGCGCTCTGGGTGATCGCCAGTTCCTCGGCGGCGCGGGTGAAGGAGGCATGCCGAGCGGCGGCTTCGAAGGCGCGCAGGGCATAAAGCGGAGGAAGCTGGCGGGACATGGGATTCTGCTCGACGAATGACAGGATGAGTCTAACTCATGGCTGGCATCGCTTTTTTCCCTTTGTGCCCGGCAGTGCAGGGCTCGGAAAATGGGCTTCGCGACGCATCCAGCGCCGCCCGGACAGATGCACGAATTCCATGAATCACTCATACCGCAGCGAACTGGCCGCCATCCTGCGCCTCGCCGGGCCGCTGATCGCCGCCCAGCTGGCCTACGTGGCGATGATCTTCACCGACACCCTGATGATGGGCCGGCTCGGCACCGAGGCGCTGGCCAGCGGCGGGCTGGGCGCGACCAGCTATTCCTTCGTCTCGATGTTCTGCGTCGGCGTGGTGGCGGCGGTGGGCAACCTGGTGGCGATCCGTCATGGCGCCGGCGACAGCCAGGGCGTGGCCCGGGTGACCCGTTCCGGACTGTGGGTCGGCGCCGGCCTGGCGCTGCTCGCCGGCCTGCTGCTGTGGAATCTCGAAAAGCTCCTGCTGCTCTTCGGCCAGGCACCGCAGACGGTGCACGGCACCATGAGCTTCCTGCACAGCATCGTCTTCGCCCTGCCCGGCTACATGGCCTTCATGGTGCTGCGCGGCTTCACCAGCGCCATCGAACGGGCCGGCCCGGTGATGGCGATCAGCATCGTCGGCGCGCTGGCCAACCTGCTGCTCAACCTGGCCTTCATCGAAGGCTGGTTCGGCCTGCCACGGCTGGGGCTGGCCGGCATCGGCCTGGTCACCGCCATCGTCATGAACGTCATGCCTCTGCTGCTGGCGCTGTATATCCGCCGGCATCCGGCCTATGCCGGCTACCCGCTGCTGGCCGGCCTGTCGCGGCCGGACCTGCGCACCATCGGCGAAACCCTGCGCCTCGGCCTGCCGATCGGCGGCACCTACGCGGTGGAAGGCGGCATGTTCACCGTCGCCGCGCTGTGCATGGGCGCCATCGGCAGCGTCGCGCTGGCGGCGCATCAGATCGCCATCCAGGCGGTGTACGTCGCCTTCATGGTGCCGGTGGGGATTTCCTACGCGACCACCTTCCGCATCGGCCAGCATTTCGGCGCCGGCCGGCTGTCCGGGGCGCGCCGCGCCGGGCGGGTCGGCATCGGCTTCGGCGCGACCTGCATGTTCGCCTTCGCCGCGCTGTTCTGGCTGCTGCCGGAGTGGGTGGTCGGGCTGTTCCTCGACCGCGCCGACCCGGCCAACCAGGCAGTGGTGCAGCTGGCCATCGGCCTGCTGGCGATCGCCGCCTGGTTCGAGCTGTTCGACGGCACCCAGACCATCGCCATGGGCGCCATCCGCGGCCTCAAGGATGCGCGCACCACCTTCCTCGTCGGCCTCGCCGGCTACTGGCTGGCCGGCGTGCCGGCGGCCTGGCTGCTGGCCTTCCCGTTCGGCTGGGGCGCCCATGGCGTGTGGTGGGGACTGGCCGCCGGGCTGGCCTGCGCCGCGTTCGGCCTGTGCCTGGCGTTCGAGCGGAAGACCGCGCGCCTGCTCGACGAGGCGCCGCCGGCCTTCAGTTGCCGGCCGGATCCCGCAGCCTGAGCGGAAGCAGGTCGAAGGCCAGGAAGCGCACCAGCTCCGGCACCGGCAGCGGCTGGCTGATCAGGTAGCCCTGCACCTGGTCGCAGCCGAACTGCCGCAGGACTGCCTGCTGCTCGGGGCTTTCCACCCCTTCGGCGACCACTTCCAGGTCGAGGTTGTGCGCCAGGTTGATCATCGCCCGCACCAGTTGGCGATTCTCCGCGCGCTCCTGCATGCCGCCGACGAAGCTGCGGTCGATCTTCAGCTGGGTGATCGGCAGGCTGCTCAGGTGGACGAAGGAGGAATAGCCGGTGCCGAAGTCGTCCAGCGAGAAACGCACGCCGAGCCGGCCCAGCGCCAGCATGGTCCGCTGCACCTGCTCGCTGCGGCGCATCACGGCGGTCTCGGTCAGCTCGAATTCCAGCCAGCGGGCATCGATGCCGCGCTCGGCGATCAGGCGCTCCAGGGTCGGCAGCAGCTGGCTGTCCTGGAACTGGCGGAACGACAGGTTGATCGCCATGCGCAGCGGCGGCAGGCCGTGCTCGTGCAGCGATTGCATGTCGCGCAGGGCGCGGTCGATCACCCAGTAGCCGAGCGGCACGATCAGCCCGCTTTCCTCGGCCAGCGGCACGAAGTCGTCCGGCAGCAGCAGGCCGCGCTGCGGATGACGCCAGCGCACCAGCGCCTCCAGGCCGACGACGCGGCCTTCGCGCAAATCCAGGCGCGGCTGGTAGTGCAGCTCCAGCTGCTCGCGGCGCAGCGCGCGGCGCAACTCGCTTTCCAGGTCGGCCAGGCTGCGTGCGCCACGGTTGAGGCGCGGATCGAACAGGTGGAAGGTGCAGCCCTGGCGCGACTTGGCCTGCTGCATGGCGATGTGGGCGTGCCACAGCAGGGTATCGACCCCGTCGCCGCCGTCGGCATGGGCGATGCCCAGGCTGCAGCCTAGCAGCAGGCTCTCGCCTTCGACCCAGTACGGCTCGCCCAGAGCCTCGACGATGCGCTCGGCGACGCGCCGGGCCCGCCGCGCATCGCCGCGGGTATCCAGCAGCAGGGCGAACTCGTCGCTGCCCAGGCGCGCCAGCTGGTCGCCGCCTTCCAGTTGCGCCTGCAGGCGCGCCACTACCTGCAGGATCAGGCGATCGCCGGCCTGGTGGCCAAGGGCGTCGTTGACGTGGCGGAAGTTGTCCAGGTCCAGATGGCCGAGGGCCAGGTGCTGTCCGGCGTCCTGAGCGAGGCGCGCGGCGAGCAGGGTGTGGAAGCCCTGGCGGTTGGCGATGCCGGTCAGCGGGTCCTGCTCGGCCAGGCGCTGCAGGCTGTCCTGCAGGCTGAAGCGCTCGCGCAGGTAGCGCAGGCAGCGGCGCAGCACATCGGCGTCGAGGCGTCCGGCTACCAGCCAGTCGGCGATGCCATGGGGCGGTTCCGCCGGCTCCTCGTCGAGCAGCAGCACCAGCGGCAGCGGACATTCCCGGATGGACGGCGCCAGCGCCGGAGTGGCGAGGACCAGGGCGATGGGCAAGGTGTCGGCGGACTGGCAGGCGGCCTGCCAGGAAGATGCGGTGACCAGCGTATAGCCGGCTCCCAGCGCGGCGAGATGCTCGCGCAGCATTGCGGCCCACTGCGGCGTATCCGCCAGCAGGAGCAGGCGCGCTGGTTCCACCGACGCAGCCAAGCGACCCCCGAAATTCATCAAAAGAGACGTCAGAGCAGGCGTCCCGGTTCTGCTCCCTCTCCGCAAATGGAGAGGATTCGCTGAAACTCTTGAGAGTTTTCTTCAAATAGTGCGGCTACAGCCTAATACAACCAGAGATTCATCCGAAACAGGGAATTGCGATCGCCTCGCAAATAGACGGTCTTCCCGAACGGCGTCACCACCGCCCGGGTGCCCTGCTAGAATACGCGCCCGCTTCGCCCTCGGATTTCTCTTCTCTATGTCCCGACTCAATCCCCGGCAGCAAGAGGCCGTGAACTTCGTCGGCGGCCCCCTGCTGGTGCTGGCCGGCGCCGGTTCCGGCAAGACCAGCGTGATCACCCGCAAGATCGCCTACCTGGTCCAGCAGTGCGGCATCCGCGCCCAGTACATCGTCGCCGTGACCTTCACCAACAAGGCCGCCCGCGAGATGAAGGAGCGCGTCGGCACCCTGCTGCGCCCCGGCGAGGGCAAGGGACTGACGGTCTCGACCTTCCACAACCTGGGCCTGAACATCATCCGCAGGGAACACGCGGCGCTCGGCTACAAGCCGGGCTTCTCGATCTTCGACGAGACCGACGTGAAGGCGCTGATGACCGACATCATGCAGAAGGAGTATTCGGGCGATGACGGCGTCGACGAGATCAAGAACCTGATCGGCGCCTGGAAGAACGACCTGGTCCTGCCCGAGGAAGCCCTGGAGAAGGCGCGCAACCCCAAGGAACAGACCGCGGCGATGGTCTACCTGCACTACCAGCGCACGCTCAAGGCGTACAACGCGGTGGACTTCGACGACCTGATCCTGCAGCCGGTGAAACTCTTCCAGGAAAACCCCGAAATTCTGGAAAAATGGCGCAATCGTGTGCGCTACATGCTGGTCGACGAATACCAGGACACCAACGCCAGCCAGTACCTGCTGGTGAAGATGCTGGTGCAGCAGCGCGCGCAGTTCACCGTGGTCGGCGACGACGACCAGTCGATCTACGCCTGGCGCGGCGCGCGGCCGGAAAACCTGATGCAGCTGAAGGAAGACTTCCCCTCGCTGAAGGTGGTGATGCTGGAGCAGAACTACCGCTCCACCAGCCGCATCCTCAAGTGCGCCAACATCCTCATCGCCAACAACCCCCACGTGTTCGAGAAGCAGCTGTGGAGCGAGATGGGCGAAGGCGACCCGATCCGCGTGATCCGCTGCCGCAACGAGGAAGCCGAGGCCGAGCGCGTGGCGATGGAAATCCTCACCATCCACCTGAAGACGCAGCGGCCCTACAGCGAGTTCGCCATCCTCTATCGCGGCAACTACCAGGCCAAGCTGATCGAGCTGAAGCTGCAGCACCACCAGATTCCCTACCGGCTGTCCGGCGGCACCAGCTTCTTCGGCCGCCAGGAAGTGAAGGACCTGATGTCCTATTTCCGCCTGCTGGTGAACCCGGACGACGACAACGCCTTCCTCCGCGTGATCAACGTGCCGCGCCGGGAAATCGGCTCGACCACCCTGGAAAAGCTCGGCAACTACGCCACCGAGCGCAAGTGCTCGATGTACGACGCAATCGACGAGATGGGCCTGTCCGAGCATCTGGACGCCCGCTACGTCGAGCGCCTGCAACGCTTCAAGCGCTTCATCGACAAGGTCCGCGAGCAGTGCGCCGGCAACGACCCGATCGGCGCGCTGCGCAGCATGGTGATGGATATCGACTACGAGAACTGGCTGCGGCAGAACGCCTCCAGCGACAAGGTCGCCGACTTCCGCATGGGCAACGTCTGGTTCCTCATCGACGCGCTGAAGAACACCCTCGAGCGCGACGAGGAAGGTGACATGACCATCGAGCAGGCCATCGCCAAGCTGGTCCTGCGCGACATGCTGGAACGCCAGCAGGAAGAGGAAGAAGGCGCCGAGGGCGTGCAGATGATGACCTTGCACGCGTCCAAGGGCCTGGAATTCCCCTACGTGTTCATCCTCGGTGTGGAAGAAGAAATCCTCCCGCACCGATCCAGCATCGAGGCCGACACCATCGAGGAGGAGCGCCGCCTGGCCTACGTGGGCATCACCCGGGCGAAGAAGAACCTGGCCATGACCTTCGCCGCCAAGCGCAAGCAGTACGGCGAGATCATCGATTGTTCGCCCAGCCGCTTCCTCGACGAACTGCCGCCCGAGGACCTGGTCTGGGAAGGCCAGGAAGACGCGCCGCAGGAGGTCAAGGTGGCCAAGGGTAACTCCGCGCTGGCGGATATCCGGGCGCTGCTGAAAAGGTAATTCACCCCGTAGCTCTGCGGGTCGCGGGCATGGCCCGCTCCTACAAGGGGGAGACTGTGCCTCCGTAGGAGCAACTGTCTTGGTATCTCAGTGCATTTTGTTCGCGAGCAAGCTCGCTCCTACGAAGAGCGGGAGCGTACCTGTAGGAGCGAGCTTGCTCGCGAATTCTGTGTAGGAGCGGGCCATGCCCGCGACATTACAGACGGGGTGCCCACGCATCCTGTCCGACCGATCAGATTTTCCTTCGTCGGCCCGTCGCGCAGAATCCTGCTGGCGAGTTAGAATTACGCGCTTCATCAGCGGCAGCAGCTCCGCCAGGAAGCACCATCGTGGAAATTCTCAAAGACAAAATCCGTAGCGAAGGCATCGTTCTCTCCGACCAGGTCCTCAAGGTCGACGCCTTCCTCAATCACCAGATCGACCCGCTGCTGATGAAGCAGATCGGCCATGAATTCGCCGAACGCTTCAAGGGCCAGGGCATCACCAAGATCGTCACCATCGAGGCTTCCGGCATCGCCCCGGCGATCATGGCCGGCCTGGAGCTGGGCATTCCGGTGATCTTCGCCCGCAAGTTCCAGTCGCTGACCCTGAAGAGCGACCTGCTGATCTCCAAGGTGTTCTCCTTCACCAAGCAGACCGAGAGCACCATCGCCATCTCCGCCAAGCACCTGACCAGCGCCGACCACGTACTGGTGATCGACGACTTCCTCGCCAACGGCCACGCCGCCAAGGCGCTGATCGACCTGATCACCCAGGCCGGCGCCAGCATCGCCGGGATCGGCATCGTCATCGAGAAGTCCTTCCAGGAAGGCCGCGCCCTGCTGCAGAACGAGGGCTACCGGGTCGAGTCGCTGGCGCGGGTGAAGTCCCTCGCCAACGGGCAGGTCGAGTTCCTCGACGAGTAAGCCAGCGCTTTCCCATGGTTCCCACGCTCCCGCGCGGGAACCATCAAGGCCCGATACTGCCCTGCAACCCCGCCAGCACCAGCCGCTGGTACAGCTCCTCGCGCAATCCTTCCGGCTGATCCAGCCCCATCCTGCGCAGATGCCGCGGGAACTCCGATGGCTCCGGCGCCTCGATGGTCGCCTTGCCCAACTCCAGGATTTCACTCAGGCGGTGCTTGCTTTCCAACCACTGCAGCGCCCGCAGCAAGTCGCGCTCCTCGGCGGTGAAATCGCAGCCCAACGGGTATTCGGGCAGCAACACAGCGTGCCTGAGGCAGATTTCACGTAGACGTTCCGGGGTGTTGTGCCGGTGGCGCGGGTCCAGCACGAAGTCCGCCGGCAGCTTGCCGGCCGACTGCGCCGCCTCGATCAGTTCGTCCTGGAAGCGCGAATCGGCGATGGCCAGCAGCGCCTCGATGACTTCCGCGTCGTTGCGCCCGCGCAGGTCGGCGATGCCGTACTCGGTCACCACCAGGTCGCGCAGATGGCGCGGGATGGTGGCGTGGCCGTACTGCCAGACGATGTTCGAGCTGACCACGCCCTGCGCCTCGCGCCAGCTGCGCAGCATCAGGATCGAGCGGCCGCCCTCCAGCTCATGGGCCTGGGCGACGAAGTTGTACTGGCCGCCGACGCCGCTGAGCACCCGGCCGTCCTCCAGCTGGTCGGCGACGCCGGCGCCGAGCAGGGTCATGGTGAACACCGTATTGATGAAACGCGCATCGCGGCGTTGCAGGCGCTTGAGTTCCTCGTCGCGGTAGAGGTTGTTGACGAAGCCGATGCCGGTCATGCCGATCTCGCGCAAGCGTTCCCCGGGCAGTTCGCGCAGGCGCTGGTAGAAATCCAGCGGGCCGAGGAAGAAGCCCGCATGCAGCCAGTGGCCATGCCCTGCCTGTGCGGCGCTGAATACCCGGCGCTTCAGCACTCCCGCCTCGGCCAGCGCCAGCAGGCCGGGGACGAACATTTCGCTGCAGCCGTACAGGCCTTGCTCGAAGCGATCGGTGCCGCCCTCGCCGGCGATCAGCCCGGCGTGCCGCGCGGGAATTTCCAGCTGGTCGAGCAGCGCGCGATAGTCGCCGTTCTCGTCATGGCGCAGCAGCAGCGCCGAGGTCAGCGCGTCGCCCATGGAACCGATGCCGACCTGCAGGGTGCCGCCGTCGCGCACCAGTGCGCTGGCGTGCAGGCCGATGCAGTGGTCCTGGAAGCCCAGCGGCAGGTTGGGCGTCGAGACCAGCGTGCTGCATTCCACCGGACGATCGACCAGCAGGTCGAAGACGTCCTCGTCCACCTCCGCATCGCCGGGCATGTAGGGCAGGTCGCGGTGGACCACGGCGATCAGCAGGATGCGCTCGCCGGCGGCGCGGCGGGCCTGCAGCAGCGGCAGCAGGTCGAGGGTGACGTCGGGATTGCAGGACAGGCTGAGCCTGCCCGGCCGCGCCGGATCGCGGGCGACCAACTGGGCGAGGACATTCATGCCCCTGGCGTTGAGATCGCGGGCGACGTGGCTGTAGTTGCAGCTGATGTAGTTCTGCTGCGCCGGCGCGCTGTCCAGCAGGCTGCCGGGCTGCAGGTAGAACTCCTCGACGCGGATGTTCTCCGGCAGCTCGCCACGGCGCAGGTCGAGCAGGTAGTCCAGCTCCGGATAGTCGCCGAAGACCCGCTCGGCGAAGGGGTCGAGGAAGCGCCGCTGCAGTTCGCCGTCGGCGTGCGGACGGCCGAGGGACAGCGCGGTGAAGATGGTCATCCGGCGCTCACCATCGTCGCGGATGCGCCGGTACAGGTGATTGGCCAGGCGGTTCGGCTTGCCGAGGCCGAGCGGCAGGCCGATGCGGATGGGGCCGGCGATCTCCGCGAGCAGCCGTTCGACCGCCTCCTCGATGGAACAGGATTGCGCCATGTTCGTTCCTCCTCATCGGCAGGCCACACGGCATGTGGACCGCGGACGAAGGCGAACGATGCAAACGAAAAAGCCGCCCGAAGGCGGCTTTTCTCACATGGCGGCTGGTTACAGGCCGGACATGTGCTTGATCGCGGCTTTCAGCTCGTCATCCGTGCAGTCGGCGCAGGTGCCTTTCGGCGGCATTGCGTTGATGCCGGAGATGGCCTTGGCCAGCAGGCCGTCGAGGCCGCCCTGCTCTTTCGCGCGATGACCCCATTCCGCCTTGTCGCCGACTTTCGGCGCGCCCAGCAGGCCGGTGCCATGGCAGGTGGTGCAGACCTTGCCGACGATTTCCTCGCCGGAACGTGCACCGCCACTGCCGCCAGCGGCCGCTACGGCGCCAACGCCTTCGCATTCCTGGCCTTGTACGCAGACTTTGCCCACCGGCGCGATGCGCTTGGCGATTGCGTCATCGCTGGTCGTGGCCTGAGCGCTTACAGCCCACAGGGCCAGCACGGCGGCTTGAGCCACCAGCATTTTTTTAATCAGGTTCACCCTTTAACCCTCATCGTGGCTTATCACACCCGGGCGCGGTAGCGGTCACAGTTCCAGGCCGCGCGGGCGGGCGCAAGTATAACGGCAAAGGCCGCGAGCCTGAAACAATTGCACATCCTTGCCAGGCCTTGCGGCATTAGGTCGCAGCTGATTCTGCCGGTCCTACCGGCTGCTCAGAAATTTGCCGGTGTGGTGGCGCTTATCAGGCGGGCGGGAGCGTCGAACGGATTGCGGAAGCGGTGCGGACGGTTGCTTTCGAAGTAGTAGCTGTCGCCGCGTTCGAGCACGTAGATCTCGCTGCCCACGGTCAGTTCCAGGCGCCCTTCGACCAGCACGCCGGCTTCCTCGCCCTCGTGGTTGAGCATCTCGTCGCCAGTGTCGGAGCCGGGCGGATAGGTCTCGTCGAGGAAGGCGATGGCGCGGCTCGGATGGGCGTTGCCGACCAGGCGCATGGTCACCGTGCCGCTGGAGATGTCGATCAGTTCGTCAGCCTTGTACACCACCTGGGTGTTGTTCTCCTGCTCCAGGTCCATGGAGAAGAACTCCACCAGGGACATGGGAATCCCGCCCAGCACCTTCTTCAGCGAACTGATCGAGGGGCTCACGCTGTTCTTCTCGATCATCGAGATCGTGCTGTTGGTGACGCCCGCCCGTTTGGCGAGTTCACGCTGGGACAAACCTTTGAGCTTGCGGATGGTTTGCAGACGAGCACCGACGTCCAAGGGTGGAACCCTCCTTATTCTTGTTCACAGGCTCTATGACGGCGGAACCCGCCAACGGCAAGCGCCGCGCGGGTTCCATGTGTGGTCCGTATCATGGCAACACTGTTCAGTATTTACAACAGATCGCCCGAGAACAGCCTGCAAACTTTTGTAGTGTGGTCTCAGTAGACCCGCGCTACCCGCTTCAGGTTGCAAAACAACTGGTACGGAATGCTGCCGCACAGCGACGCCAGGTGGCTGGCCGGGACGTTGCCGCCCCACAGCTCGACGCGGCTGCCGAGGCCGGCAGCGGGCAGGTGGGTGAGGTCGACGGTGAGCATGTCCATGGACACGCGGCCGATGATCCGGCTCGGCTGGCCGTCGATGAACACCGGCGTGCCGTCCGGCGCATGGCGCGGGTAGCCGTCGGCATAGCCCATGGCGACCACGCCGACGCGCACCGGGCGCTGGGCGACGAAGCGCGCGCCGTAGCCGACCGGCTCGCCGGCCGGCAGTTCGCGCACGCTGATGATCTTCGATTCCAGGGTCATCACCGGGCGCAGCTGGGCGGCCAGCGGGTGGGCCTGTTCGAACGGAGTGGCGCCGTAGAGCATGATGCCGGGACGCACCCAGTCGCTCGGCACGCTCGGCCAGCCAAGAATGCCGGGGGAGTTGCGCAGGCTGACCTCGTTGTCCAGCCCGGCGCGCACGGATTCGAAGGCGGCGACCTGTTCCTCGGTGCGCGCGCAGTCCAGCTCGTCGGCGCGGGCGAAGTGGCTCATCAGCACGACCTTGCTCACGTGCGGGCAGGCGCGCAGGCGCTCGTAGGCAGCGCGGTATTCCTCGGGGAAGAAGCCGACCCGGTGCATGCCCGAGTCCATCTTCAGCCAGACCGTCAGCGGGTTGCGCGGACGGGCGCGCTCGATGGCCTCCAGCTGCCAGGCCGAATGCACCACGCACCAGAAGTCGTGATGGTCGATCAGCTCCAGCTCGTTGGCCTCGAAGAAGCCTTCCAGCAGCAGGATCGGCGCGCGGATGCCGGCTTCGCGCAGCTCCAGCGCTTCCTCGATGCAGGCCACGGCGAAACCGTCGGCCTCGGCTTCCAGCGCCTGGGCGCAGCGCACCGCGCCGTGGCCGTAGGCATCCGCCTTGACCACCGCCAATGCCCGCGCGCCGCTGACTTCGCGGGCCAGACGGTAGTTGTGGCGCAGGGCTTCGAGGTCGATCAGGGCACGGGCGGGACGCATGGCGAGGTCTCTCTGGTTATGTGCTGTGGAACGGTCGAAAAAAAGCCCGGCGCTGTGGCCGGGCGAATAGTGGAATTCAGGCCAGCGCGGCGACCACCGACATCTCCACCAGGATCTCCGGCTCGCAGAGCTTGGCTTCGACGGTGGCGCGGGCCGGGGCGACGCCTTGCGGCAGCCACTGGTCCCAGATGCTGTTCATGCCCGCGAAGTGGGCATCGATATCCTTGAGGTAGATGGTCACCGACAGGATGCGCGACTTGTCGGTACCGGCTTCCTCCAGCAGACGCTCGATATGGGCGAGCGTCTCGCGGGTCTGCTGTTCTACGCCGGCGGCCATGTCGTCACCCACCTGGCCCGCCAGATAGACGGTGCCGTTGTGGATGACGATCTGGCTCATGCGCTTCTCAGTGTGCAGGCGCTGGATGGGCATTCGGTTTCTCCGTGGTGTTGCCGTAGCGGGAAATGTCCAGACCTTCGGTGCTGATCTGCGGGCGCTTCTTCGCCATCAGGTCGGCGAGGTAGCGGCCGGAACCGCAGGCCATGGTCCAGCCAAGGGTACCGTGCCCGGTGTTCAGGAACAGGTTGCGATAGCGGGTGGCGCCGACGATCGGGGTGCCGTCCGGGGTCGCCGGGCGCAGGCCGGTCCAGAAGGTCGCCTGGCTGACGTCGCCGCCTTCCGGGTACAGGTCGTTGGTGATCATTTCCAGGGTTTCGCGGCGGCGCGGGTTCAGCGACAGGTCGAGGCCGGCGATTTCCGCCATGCCGCCGACGCGGATGCGCTGGTCGAAGCGGGTGATCGCGACCTTGTAGGTCTCGTCGAGAATGGTCGAGGTCGGCGCCATGTCCGGGTTGGTGATCGGCACGGTCAGCGAATAGCCCTTCAGCGGGTAGACCGGGGCGTTGATGCCCAGCGGCTTGAGCATCTGCGGGCTGTAGCTGCCAAGGGCCAGCACGTAGTGGTCGGCGGTCAGCAGCTCGCCGTTGACCCACACGCCGTTGATGCGGTCGCCGGCGAAGTCGAGGCGCTCGATGCTCTGGCCGAAGCGGAATTCCACGCCCAGGTCCTTGGCCATTTCGGCCAGGCGGGTGGTGAACATCTGGCAGTCGCCGGTCTGGTCGTTGGGCAGGCGCAGGGCGCCGACCAGCTTGTCGGCCACCTTGGCCAGCGCCGGTTCGACGCGGGCGATGCCGGCGCGGTCGAGGACTTCATAGGGCACGCCGGAGCTTTCCAGCACCGAGATGTCCTTGGCGGCGTTGTCGAGCTGCTCCTGGGTGCGGAACAGCTGGGTGGTGCCGAGGGTGCGGCCTTCGTAGGCGATGCCGGTTTCGGCGCGCAGCTCGTCGAGGCAGTCGCGGCTGTACTCGGACAGGCGGACCATGCGCTCCTTATTCACCGCGTAGCGCTCGGCGGTGCAGTTGCGCAGCATCTGCAGCATCCAGGCGTACTGGCTGGGATCGGAGGTGAGCTTGATGGCCAGCGGCGCGTGCTTCTGCAGCAGCCACTTCATGGCCTTCAGCGGGATGCCCGGGGCAGCCCACGGAGAGGCGTAGCCGGGGGAAACCTGGCCGGCGTTGCCGAAGCTGGTTTCCAGGGCCGGACCGTCCTGGCGGTCGACCACGACCACCTCGAAACCGGCACGGGCGAGATAGTAAGCACTGGCGGTACCAATCACACCGCTGCCAAGGACCAGAACGCGCATCAGTTCGCCTCCCACGCTGCGTGCTGTACGCAACGTTTCTTATTCTGAACGTAGATGCTGCGCAGTATAGGAATCTCCTGTCAGGAATACTCACTGTTTAAAAGCGACTTTCTGACGATAAATCTCGGAGAAATGGCTTTTCATGGAGACACTTCCACCATTAAAACCAGAATGTCGCAGGATTTGACTTGTTAAAGCAGAGGAATTAATACCACTCTATTCAGGTAATTCGCCTGACAAATCAATATTCAACAGCAATTAAATCCGAAAAAGGAAGATCAAGCGAGAAAACCCCTCGAAAAAGAAAGCCGCCGGACAGGCCGGCGGCTCGGTACGGCGCACAGGAAAATCCCCTGGCGAACCGCCCTACTTGCGCACCCACTTGCCGCCGACCTGGATGTACTGCCCGGACGGCGTGCGCTCGATGGCCTTCTTGCCGGCCAGCGCCTCGACGTCGCTGAGCTTGGCGCCGTTCTGGCTGGCGACCTTCTGGTATTCGGCGCGGCGCGCGGCGTTGATCTGCGCGGCAATGTCGGCGGCCTGGCCGCTGCTGCTGACCACGCCGAGGTAGCCGTCGGCCTGTTCGCCCACCAGGCCCTGGGCCTTGGCGCCGCCGAGGGCGGACATGGCCTGTTCCAGGCTCATCGCCCACAGCGGCAGGCTGAGAGAGAGGGCGGCCAGGGCCAGGATGAACTTGTTGCGCAATCTCATGTGGGGCTCCTTAGAACAGGCCGCTGTTCTCGTTGATGATTCCGTCCAGCGCCTTGTCGACCTTGATGTAGATCTCGTGCTCGATCTTGACGTTGAGGTTGATGTTGATCGGCTCGCTGGGCGCGGCCAGCTGCACCGTCGGCGTGCAGGCCTGGACGAGGCCGGCCAGCAGCAGGATGGGAAGGACAATGCGCAAGCGCATGCGGGTTCTCCTCGGACTCATGGCGTGGCGGGTTTTTCCTGACGCAGGCGTTCCTGCACACGCTGGCGAATCGTCTCGCTGACCCGGTCGCTCAGCTGCAGGCTGGTCAGCAGGGTCGGCAGGTTCTCTTCCAGATTGACGTTGAGATTGATCGGCCGCCCCTGTTCCACCGACGGGTTGCGCCCGCGCAGGTTGAGGGCCAGCAGCAGCCGGCCGGACTCATCATAATCCACCTGGCTGGACAGCTGGTCGTAGCGGAAATCATCCAGGGTCGACGCCACCAGCTGCATCGCCGGGTTGCTGCGGCCGAGGGCGCGGATCTTTTCCGAACGGAACTGCAGGACGCCCGGCTGCCGCGCCGCGACCCTGCCCCCGCTGATACGCACGCCGCGGCGATCGACGCGCATCGGCAGCTCGCCGTCGAGGATGCCGGTGCCGGCCAGCCCTTCCGCCGGATAGGCGCGGAGGATTTCCTCCAGCCGCACGCCTTCGAGATGCAGCGTCAGCGCCTGCTCCGCCTGCGCCAGCTCGATGCCGGCCGGCGCCAGCCAGGCGCGGCCGCCGAACAGCTGCAGCTGCGCCTGCTGCCAGTCCAGACGCCCGGCCAGCGGCGTGGCGAGCGCGGCCCGATAGCGACCGCGAAACTGCAGCGGGCCGAGCTCCACGCCGGGATTGAGCCGGCGAACCTCCAGCTTCGGCAGGTCCGCCGTGAGCGCAGTACCGCGCAGGCGGACATCGGCCTGGGCATCCAGCCCCTGGAATTCGCTGCGGTCGTGGATGCCTTCGAGGCCGCGCGCATCCAGCCCGAGCGCGAGTTCCTGCGGTGCACTGCCGGCCGGCAGGTTCCAGTCGGCCGACGCATTCAGGCGACCATTGCTCAGCGTGAGCAGTGCCGGCCAGTCGCGCAGGGTCTTCGCCAGCGGGTTGCCGGCGCGGAAGAAGATTTCCTGGAAGCGCGCCTTCAGCCGCAGATCGCCCTTCTCCTGACGCTGCAGATCGACATCCGCGGCCAGCCCGCCGCGGTTTTCCAGGCGCCCCTGCAGACTCAGCTGCTGCATCGTCGCGGCCAGCTTGCCGGCGAAACTCCAGCCCAGCGGCTGCAGACTGGCCTGGCGCAGGCTGCCGGCCTGCACGCGCAACTGGCTGTCCAGGGTGAAGGAAACGGGCTGTCCGGCGGCATAGCCCAGGTCAAGCCGCGCCCTGGACAGGTCTCCGCTCAGCTGGCGGATTTCCACGCCTTCCGGGGCGGTCA
This sequence comes from Pseudomonas jinjuensis, assembly GCF_900103845.1. Classification (GTDB taxonomy): domain Bacteria; phylum Pseudomonadota; class Gammaproteobacteria; order Pseudomonadales; family Pseudomonadaceae; genus Pseudomonas; species Pseudomonas jinjuensis. The sequence goes on along the minus strand of NZ_FNIJ01000023.1, from coordinate 49,518 downwards.
GGCTGTCGGCGCGCAGCTGCACGGCATCGGCGAACTGCAGGCTGGCCGCCTCCCGGCCGATGCTGCCGCCCAGGCGCAGATCGACGCTGGCGCCGCTCGCCTTCACTCCCGCCAGCGCCAGCCGCGGCGCGCGCATCTGCAGGCGTGCATCGCGCAGTTCCAGCCCCCAGGGTTCCAGGCTGCTCACGCCCAGCTCGCCTTCGAAGCTGCCGCTGGAGATGCCGCTGCCGCGCAGGTCGAAGCGCACCGGCGGCAGCGCGGAGGGCGTCCGCTCGCCCTCCGGCAGCCACAGGCGCAGGGCGAGCGTCTGCAGGCGCAGCTCCGCCGGCACCGTCTGCAGCCAGCTACCTTGCAGTTCCTCCAGCTGCAGATCGGCATCCAGCATGCGCGGCAGCCAGCCTTCCGCCACGCCATCCGCCGCCAGCTGCAGATTGCCCCGCAGCCGCCCATATCCCGGCAGCACCAGCGGCTCGGCCAGCTGCGCCGCGGCCGCCACCTGCACGCCCGCCGGCCCGCTGCTCACGCTGCCCTGCAGCAGCAGGCGCTGGTCGGCCTTCTGCAGCTGGGCGCCGAGGGTGGTGACGCCGGACTTCCGGTTGCCATTCAGGCTGCCATCCAGCATGCAGCGGCCGCTGGCGCAGGGCAGGTCGAGGCTGAGGGAGTGGATGTCCAGGCTGTCGGGGAGCAGCTCCAGCCACTCCGCCAGTTGCTCCGGCAGCGGCAGGCCGAGGGCGGGTTCGGCGGCATCGTTGGCGGCGGGCTGCCAGTCCAGTTGCAGCCGCGAACCGCTCAGGTGGCGCAGCCGCCAGCCGCCGTCCGCCCGGACCGGCCAGCCCACGCGCAGAGCTTCGCCGCGCAGTTGCAGACGGCTGCCCTCGGCATCCTCGCGCTGCAGCTCCAGCCGTTCGAGGCTGACGCCGTCGGCGGAAATGCCCGGCCCGCCCCAATCGAGGATGCGAATGCCCTGGCTGTCGAGCAGGTGCCGCGCGGCCAGCACGCCGCCGAACAGGGCCAGGGCGAGGACGAGGACTACCAGCAACGGCAGGGTGATACGACGTGAAAGCATGGACGACCGGGCTCCCGGCGCGGCGGCGGTGTGTTGCCGAAAGGCTGGCCGGGTGTGGCCGGAAGATCAAGCACCAGTGAAATCCACTAGGTAGCCGGCTATATTTATGGATAATCCCGCCATAAGACGCCACCGCCAGAGCATCTGCCCATGAGAACCCAGCACCAAAGCCGCCGCGAACTGGACAAGATCGACCGCAATATCCTGCGGATACTCCAGGAGGAAGGACGCATTTCCTTCACCGAACTCGGCGAACGGGTCGGCCTGTCCACCACGCCCTGTACCGAGCGGGTCCGGCGGCTGGAGCGCGAAGGGATCATCATGGGCTACAACGCCCGGCTCAACCCGCAGTACCTCAAGGCCAGCCTGCTGGTGTTCGTCGAGATCAGCCTGGACTACAAGTCCGGCGACACCTTCGAGGACTTCCGCCGCTCGGTGCTCAAGCTGCCCCACGTGCTGGAATGCCACCTTGTCTCCGGCCACTTCGACTACCTGGTGAAGGCGCGCATCTCGGAGATGGCCTCCTACCGCAAGCTGCTCGGCGACATCCTGCTCAAGCTGCCGCACGTCCGCGAGTCGAAGAGCTACATCGTCATGGAAGAGGTCAAGGAAAGCCTGACGCTGCCTATTCCCGACTGATCGTCGGCCTTTTCGCTGCATCCTGATGCTTTTTTCCTGCATCCCCCTTGGCGATGCGGGGAAGGCGTGTTTATGCTCTGTCAAATTTTACAAACACAATAATCAGGATTTCGCACATGAACGCCCGCGTTCACCAGCCGGTGCACACCGACCAGCACGCCCCCTCCTACTACGCAGCCACCGTCAACCGGCGCATCGAATGCCCTCCCCTGGCGGGCGAGGAGCAGGCCGACGTGTGCATTGTCGGCGGCGGGTTCTCCGGGCTGAACACGGCCATCGAGCTGGCCGAGCGCGGCGCTTCGGTGATCCTGCTGGAAGCCCATCGCATCGGCTGGGGCGCCAGCGGGCGTAACGGCGGGCAGCTGATCCGCGGGGTCGGCCACGGCGTCGAGCAGTTCGAGCCGGTGATCGGCGCCGATGGCGTGCGCCAGTTCAAGCTGATGGGGCTGGAAGCGGTGGAGATCGTGCGCCGCCGCGTCGAGCGCTACGGCATCGATTGCGACCTGACCTGGGGCTACTGCGACCTGGCGAACAAGCCCTCGGACGTCGAGGGTTTCCGCGAGGACTACGAGGAGCTGAAGAGCCTCGGCTACCGCCACGAGCTGCGTCTGATCCCGAAGGAAGAGATGCGCAGCGTGGTCGGCGCCGACTGCTACGTCGGCGGCATGGTGGACATGGGCTCCGGTCATCTGCACCCGCTCAACCTCGCCCTCGGCGAGGCCGCCGTGGCGCAGAACCTGGGCGCACGGCTGTATGAAAATTCGCCAGTCACTTCCATCGACTACGGCAGCGAAGTGCGCGTGCGCACCGCCAGGGGCAGCGTCCGCGCGAAAACCCTGGTGATCGCCTGCAACGCCTACCAGAACGGCCTGAACAACTACCTCGACGGCAAGGTGCTGCCGGCCGGCAGCTACGTGATAGCCACCGAGCCGCTGTCCGAAGCCCAGGCTCGCGAGCTGCTGCCGCAGAACATGGCGGTCTGCGACCAGCGCGTGGCGCTCGACTATTTCCGCCTTTCCGCCGACAACCGCCTGCTGTTCGGCGGCGCCTGCCACTATTCCGGGCGCGATCCGGCGGACATCGCCGCCTACATGCGGCCGAAGATGCTCAAGGTGTTCCCGCACCTGGAGAACCTGCGCGTCGACTACCAGTGGGGCGGCATGATCGGCATCGGCGCCAACCGCCTGCCGCAGATCGGCCGCCTGCCGGACCAGCCCAACGTGTACTTCGCCCAGGCCTATTCCGGCCACGGGGTGAACGCCACGCACCTGGCCGGCAAGCTGCTCGCCGAGGCGATCTGCGGCCAGCTCGGCGGCGGCTTCGAGCTGTTCGCCCGGGTCCCGCACATCACCTTCCCCGGCGGCAGGCTGCTGCGCTCGCCGCTGCTGGCACTGGGCATGGCCTGGTATCGCTTCAAGGAAGCGCTGAGCGGCTAGAATTTCCCGCAAGTCCGCTTCCGGCGGATCTGCCGGAGACTCCCGCTTGCTACCACGCCTCCTGTTGCTGGCCCTGCTCCTGCTCGGCGGCTGCGCCAGCGCGCCGCCGACGCCCTCGCACGCGCTGCCGGCGCACGGGACCGACCTCGGCGCCGCGGTGCACAAGCATGCCGAGGCGCATCCCGGGCAGTCCGGCTTCCGCCTGCTGGCTTCCAGCACCGACGCCCTGATCGCCCGCTGGGAACTCATCCGCAAGGCGCAGCGCAGCATCGACCTGCAGTACTACATCGTCCACGACGGCCTCACCACCCGCGCGCTGGTGCATGAGCTGCTGCGCGCGGCGGACCGCGGGGTGCGGGTGCGCATCCTGGTCGACGACATCGGCAGCGACGGCCGCGACTACGAGCTGGGCATGCTCGGCGCCCACCCGAACATCCAGGTGCGCCTGTACAACCCCCAGCACCTCGGCCGCGCTACCGGTCTCACGCGCAACCTCGGCCGGCTGCTGAACCTGGCCCAGCAACACCGGCGCATGCACAACAAGCTGTGGCTGGCCGACTACAGCGTGGCCATCGTCGGCGGACGCAACATCGGCGACGAGTATTTCAACGCCAAGGCCGAGATGAATTTCAGCGACCTCGACCTGCTCGGCGCCGGGCCGGTCGCCAGGGAACTCGGGCAGAGTTTCGACCAATACTGGAACAGCGCGATCAGCCGGCCGATCGAGGACTACCTGTGGCGCAAGCCCAGGCCGCGCGACCTCGCCCATCTGCGGCGCAACCTCGAGGCCTACCTGAACAGGGAGTCGGTCAGCCACTCCACCTACATGACCCGCCTCGGCAAGGCGAACGACGAGCCGCTGCTCGACCGCTGGCTGGACGAACTGGTCTGGGCGCCCGCCAGGGCGATCTGGGACGCGCCGCTGAAGGTGCTCGACAGCGGCGAGCCGAAGCCGGAGCAGGCGCTCAGCACCCAGCTGGTCCCGCTGTTTCGCAGCGTGTCGAGCGAGCTGATCCTGGTTTCCGCCTATTTCGTGCCCACCGACGCCGGCCTCGCCTATCTCACCCAGCGCGCCGACCAGGGCGTCAGCATCCGCCTGCTGACCAACTCGCTGGAAGCCACCGACGTGCCGGCGGTGCATGCCGGCTACGGTCCGTACCGGATGGCGCTGCTGGAGCACGGCGTGAAGCTGCACGAGCTGCGCGCCCAGCCCGACCCGAGCCTGGCCGGCGCGCCGTGGCGGGTGCGCGGTTCGAGCAGCGCCAGCCTGCACAGCAAGGCGATCGTCTTCGACCGCCGCCAGGTGTTCATCGGTTCGCTCAACTTCGATCCGCGCTCGATGATCTGGAATACCGAGGTGGGCGTCATCGTCGACAGCCCGGAACTGGCCGAGCGCACCCGCCGCCTGGCGCTGGCCGGCATGTCGCGCAGCGTCAGCTACGAGGTGCGCATCGACCACAGCGGCAGCCGGCCGAAGCTGGTGTGGATTTCCGAGCACGACGGCCGCCCCTACCGGCTGCGCCACGAGCCGGGGAGCCTGTGGCGGAAGCTGAACGTGTGGATCGCCGGGGCGATCGGGCTGGAAAAGCTGCTCTGACCGAGCCAGACCTGTAGGAGCGCGCCATGCGCGAGACGCTCTTGTTCGCGGGCATGGCCCGCTCCTACACGGTTTATTGGATCCCCGCGTTCGCGAGGATGACGGTTGTGAGGCGAGGCTTCATCCCTCTCCGTCTTTCCCGCGAATGCGGGAATCCAGAAGACAGTTGCTCCTACAAGGGCATCCAGGCCCTGCCTCGTCCTGTAGGAGCCAGCTTGCTGGCGATCAACTGAGTTTCCCTGTGCGGATCGCCAGCAAACTGGCTCCTACGGAATCGCCTCCGGCGCGGCGGCGGGCAGGCCCTTGCGCCATACCAGCACCACGAAGCCCGCCGCCCCCAGCGCCATCATCAACGGCAGCGCGTGGCCGGTCAGCCACTGGCTCGCCGCGCCGGTGGCCAGCGGCCCGAGCAGGCAGCCGATGCCCCAGAGCTGGGCGACGTGGGCGTTGGCGCGGACCAGCGCGTCGTCGCGGAAACGCTCGCCGATCAGGATCAGCGCCAGGGTGAACAGGCCGCCGGCGCTGGCGCCGAACAGCACCAGCAACGGCCAGATCAGCGGGCCGTGCAGCGCCAGCGGCACGCTCAGGCTGCTCGCCAGCAACGCCACGCCGCAGCCCTTGAACAGCGTCTGGCGCGACATGCGGTCGGCCAGCCAGCCGATCGGCAGTTGCAGCACGGCGTCGCCCACCACCACGGTGCTGACCATCGCCAGCGCCACCGCCTGGCTGAAGCCCTGGCGGATGCCGTAGATCGGCAGCAGGGTGAGGATCATCGCCTCGAAGGCAGCGAACAGCACCACCGCCATGGCGATCGGCGGCAGGGTCAGGCAGAAGCGCCCGAGCCCGCGGCCCGAGGCGCTGTGCGGGTCGACCTTCGGCGCCCCGCCGCGCCCCAGCAGCAGCATCGAACCACCCACCAGCAGGCCGACGCCGAACCAGAAACCGGCATCGCTGGCGGTACCGATGAAGGACAGCAGCACCGGCCCGAGCAACTGGCTCAGCGCATAGCCGGTGCCGTACAGCGCCACCAGCCGGCCACGCCATTTCTCGACGGCCAGCTGGTTGATCCAGCTTTCGCCGAGGATGAACACCACGGTCAGCTGCACGCCGATCAGCAGACGCAGCGCCAGCCACACCGGATAGCTCTGCAGCAGCGCCAGCAGGCCGACCGAGGCGGCGCCGGAGACCAGGCACAGGCGCATCAGCCGCGGCGTACCCAGCAGCGCGGCAAGCCGGCCGGCGATCACCGCGCCGAGCAGCACGCCGACCGCCGGCGTCGCCGCCATCACGCCGATGGCGAAACTGTCGTAGCCCCAGCCTTCCAGGCGCAGGGACACCAGCGGCATGGTCACCCCGAGGGCCAGGCCGATGCTGATGACCGACAGGCAGACGGCGAAATAGGCACCCCAACGCATTGTCCTTCTCCCGTTCCATGCGGAGCGCACGCCGGATCACGCCGGTGCGCAATGCAAAACGGCCGGGCCCCCGAAGGGGACCCGGCCGCAGCGGCAATAATGCCGGACCACCCGTAGGGTGGGTTAGGCGCCGTACTCCATGGCCGAGGTCGGCACAGGATTTCCGGCGCCGTAACCCACCATCGGTGCGATACCGGTGGGTTACAACTTGATCCAGGTCGCTTTCAATTCAGTGTACTTGTCGAACGCATGCAGCGACTTGTCGCGGCCGTTGCCGGACTGCTTGAAGCCGCCGAACGGTGCGGTCATGTCGCCGCCGTCGTACTGGTTGACCCAGACGCTGCCGGCGCGCAGCGCCTTGGCGACCAGGTGGGCGCGGGACAGGTTGTTGGTCCACACGGCCGCGGCCAGCCCGTACGGCGAATCGTTGGCGATGCGCACGGCTTCCTCGTCGCCTTCGAACTCGATGACCGACAGTACCGGGCCGAAGATCTCCTCGCGGGCGATCTTCATGGCATTGGTCACGCCGTCGAAGATGGTCGGCTCCACGTAGGTGCCGCCGGTCTCTTCCAGGGTGCGCTTGCCACCGGCGACCAGCTTGGCGCCGTCGGCGTGGCCGGCATCGATGTACGACAGCACGGTGTTCAGCTGCTGGGTGTCCACCAGCGCGCCGACGTTGGTCGCCGGGTCCAGCGGATGGCCGGCCTTCCAGCCCTTGAGGGCTTCGATCACCATCGGCAGGAACTGGTCCTTGATGGATTTCTCCACCAGCAGGCGCGAACCGGCGACGCAGACTTCGCCCTGGTTGAAGGCGATGGCGCTGGCGGCGGATTCGGCGGCGGCCTTCAGGTCGGCGTCGGCGAAGACGATGTTCGGGCTCTTGCCGCCGGCTTCCAGCCAGACGCGCTTCATGTTCGATTCGCCGGCGTAGACCATCAGCTGCTTGGCGATCTTCGTCGAACCGGTGAACACCAGGGTATCGACATCCATGTGCAGGGCCAGGGCCTTGCCCACGGTGTGGCCGAAGCCCGGCAGCACGTTGAACACGCCTTTCGGGATGCCGGCCTCGATGGCCAGCTGGGCGACGCGGATGGCGGTCAGCGGCGACTTCTCGGACGGCTTGAGGATCACCGAGTTGCCGGTGGCCAGCGCCGGGCCGAGCTTCCAGCAGGCCATCAGCAGCGGGAAGTTCCACGGCACGATGGCGGCGACCACGCCGATCGGCTCACGGGTCACCAGGCCGAGTTCATTGTGCGGAGTGGCGGCGACTTCGTCGTAGACCTTGTCGATCGCCTCGCCGCTCCAGCGCAGGCTGTTGGCGGCGCTGTTGACGTCGATGCTCAGCGAGTCACCGATCGGCTTGCCCATGTCCAGGGTTTCCAGCAGGGCCAGCTCCTCGGCGTTCGCCAGCAGCAGGTCGGCGAAGCGGATCATCACCTTCTTGCGCTTGACCGGCGCCATGCGCGACCAGACGCCGGACTCGAAGGAGGCACGAGCAGCCTGCACGGCGCGATCGGCGTCGGCGCTGTCACAGCTGGCGACCTTGGCCAGGAAGCGCCCATCCACCGGGCTGATGCAGTCGAAGGTCTGGCCGGACGCGGCGTCGAGGTATTCGCCATTGACGAAGGCGCGGCCCTCGATCTTCAGGTTCTGGGCGCGAGCTTCCCAGTCGGCGCGGGTGAGGGTACTCATGACAGCTTTTCCTCTTATTAATGTGCTTGTCGAAGGGTTGGCGCCCGGAAGGAAGGGGAGCGCCCGTCAAGAAATCCGCAAGGCGGCGGCTTGACGCATGCTGCACGCCACCCTAAACCGGAGACAGGGAATTTTCAATATTTTTGACAAAATATGGCAAAACCGCCTTGTCACGTTCGTTTTATCAAACATAGACTCGACCGCCCCGCCTCAAGGGGCGACAAATTGCCCACTCCGAACCGTACTCGCCAACAATCCACAACAACGAGAGGCTCCCATGAATATCGACCAGATCCTCGACTTCGCCCAGGCCGCCACCGCGCCGGAACACTATCGCCCCGCGCCGGAAAAGATCCTCAAGGGCGACCCGGCGCAGAGCGTGCGCAACCACTACGCCAGCCCTTGCGGCCAGTTCAATGCCGGCATCTGGGAAGGCGAGCCGGGGCAGTGGACGGTGAACTACACCGAGCATGAGTACTGCGAGATCCTCCAGGGCGTCTCGGTGATCCGCGACCAGGACGGCAACGCCCGTACCGTGCGCACCGGCGACCGCTTCGTCATCCCGGCCGGTTTCCAGGGCACCTGGGAAGTGCTGGAGAGCTGCCGCAAGGTCTATGTGATCTTCGAGCAGAAGAGTTGAGACAGAGCCCGCCCTACGGATTCTTCCCTGGCAATCCGCTGCAAAACCAAATCGCAGGCAAGAAAAAACCCGCCGATTGGCGGGTTTCTTCGCAAGGGCCGGGATCAATTACTTGATCTTGGCTTCCTTGTAGATCACGTGCTTGCGAACGACCGGATCGAACTTCTTGATCTCGATCTTCTCAGGCTTGGTGCGCTTGTTCTTGTCGGTGGTGTAGAAGTGGCCGGTACCGGCGCTGGACACCAGACGGATCAGTTCACGCATGATTAGCTCCTCAGAATTTTTCGCCGCGGGCGCGCAGGTCGGTCAGGACCGCGTCGATGCCGCGCTTGTCGATGATGCGCATGCCTTTAGCGGAAACACGCAGACGCACGAAGCGCTTCTCGGACTCGACCCAGAAACGATGGTACTGCAGGTTCGGCAGGAAACGGCGACGGGTTTTGTTGTGTGCGTGGGAAATGTTGTTCCCGGTAACCGGACCCTTACCGGTCACTTGGCAAACTCTCGACATGGCTCAGCCCTCTATAAACCACATGCCCAACCCGGCATGGGTTGGCTGCTTAAACTCTGTATTGGATTCTCGATTCCCCCGGGTCTTACCCGCCTCGCTGCCAGCTGAAATCCGGCAGGAACGGCGTGGCCCCAGAAAAGAGCGCAGCTTTATATCAGAAACGCCATTGCCGCCGCAAGGCCGGGAGCGCTCCGAACGGATGCCGACCGCGGAGCTGCGGGCCGCGCCACGCCTGCCGTTCGTCGATTTTCGCCGTTGTCCGCGCCGGCCCCATGGTCTAGGGTAAGGCGCTCAAGGCCGACAACGGTCTTGCATGACCCCGCCCAGCCTGCCGGATGGGCATTCTGTCACCCCGCTCGGAGTCCGTCATGCGTCTCGCCCTTCTCGCCGCCCTGCTCAGCCCTGCGCTGGCCAGCGCCGCCACCCTCAGCGTCTGCACCGAAGCCAGTCCGGAAGGCTTCGACGTGGTCCAGTACAACTCGCTGACCACCACCAACGCCTCGGCGGACGTGCTGATGAACCGCCTGGTGGAATTCGACGCCGGCCGCGGCGAGGTCGTGCCCGGCCTGGCGGAGAGCTGGAGCATCTCGGCCGACGGCCTGACCTACGACTTCCAGCTGCGCGGCGGGGTGAAATTCCACCACACCGACTACTTCAAGCCAGGCCGCACGCTGAATGCAGACGACGTGCTGTTCAGCTTCCAGCGCATGCTCGACCCGGCGCAGCCCTGGCACAAGGTCGCCAAGAGCGGTTTCCCCCACGCCCAGTCGATGCAGCTGCCGGCGCTGGTCAAGGCCGTCGAGAAGGTCGACGACCTGCGCGTGCGCTTCGTCCTCGATCACCCGGACGCCACCTTCCTGCCGATGCTGAGCATGGGCTTCGCTTCTATTTATTCCGCCGAGTACGCCGACCAGTTGATGAAGGCCGGCACGCCGGAGAAGCTCAATGCCCAGCCGATCGGCAGCGGTCCCTTCGTGTTCCGCCGCTTCCAGAAGGACGCCGTGGTGCGCTACGCCGCCAACCCCGACTACTTCGGCGGGAAACCGGCTGTGGATAACCTGGTGTTCGCCATCACTCCGGACGCCAGCGTGCGCCTGCAGAAGCTCAAGCGCGGCGAGTGCCAGATCGCCCTGTCACCGAAACCCCTGGACGTGGAAAGCGCGCGCCAGGACGGCAACCTGAAGATCGAGCAGACCCCGGCCTTCATGACCGCCTTCGTCGGCATCAACAGCCAGCACGCACCGCTGGACAACCCCGGGGTGCGCCAGGCGATCAACCTCGCCTTCGACAAGCGCAGCTACCTGCAGGCGGTGTTCGGCGACAGCGCCATCGCCGCCGACGGCGTCTACCCGCCGAACACCTGGAGCTACGCCAAGGACATCCCCGGCTATCCGCAGGACCTCGCCAAGGCCAGGGCACTGCTGAGCGAGGCCGGATTAAAGGACGGCTTCAAGACGACCATCTGGACCCGCCCCTCCGGCAGCCTGCTCAACCCCAATCCGAGCCAGGGCGCGCAGATGCTGCAGGCCGACCTGGCGAAGATCGGCATCCAGGCGGAGATCCGGGTGATCGAATGGGGCGAGCTGATCCGCCGTGCCAAGGCCGGCGAGCACGACCTGCTGTTCATGGGCTGGGCCGGCGACAACGGCGATCCGGACAACTTCCTCACCCCGCAGTTTTCCTGCGCCAGCGTGAAATCCGGGCTGAACTTCGCACGTTATTGCGACGAGAAGCTGGACGGCCTGATCGCCCAGGCCAAGGGCATCGCCGACCAGGGCAAGCGCAGCGCGCTGTACCGCCAGGCCCAGCAGATCATCCACGACCAGGCGCTGTGGCTGCCGCTGGCGCATCCCACCGCCTTCGCCCTGCTGCGCAAGGAAGTGGGCGGCTATGCGGTCAATCCGTTCGGCCGGCAGGATTTCTCCAGGGTCAGCCTGTCGCGCTGAACACAGGGGGCCAGCGAAACGTAGGGTGGATGGCGCTCTTCCATCCACCATTGCGGGGCCGCCTGCGCGGCCGTGGTGGATCGATGGAGCGTGATCCACCCTACGTACCCGCGCTGGGACGCTGGAGCGTCCACGGATGCGTTCCCACGCGGGAGCCTGGGAACGATGAGAGCCCGCCTCACATCCAGCCATGCTCGGCCATCGACAGCGGCTCGCCGTCGCCGACGATGAAATGGTCGAGCACCCGCACGTCCACCAGCGCCAGCGCATCCTTCATCCGCTGGGTCAGCGCACGGTCGGCCTGGCTCGGTTCGGCCACGCCGGAGGGGTGGTTATGGGTGAGGATCAGCGCCGCCGCGTTGTGCGCCAGGGCGCGCTTGACCACCTGGCGCGGGTAGACGCTGGCGCCGTCGATGGAGCCGTGGAACAGCACCTCGAAGGCCAGCACCCGGTGCCGGCTGTCGAGGAACAGGCAGGCGAACACCTCGTGTGGCTCGTGGCGCAGGCGCGCCTTGAGGTAGTCGCGCACCGCCTGCGGGCTTTCCAGGGCGGAGTCGCGGCGCAGCTGCTCGGCGAGGTGACGACGGGCCATTTCCAGCACCGCCTGCAACTGCGCGTACTTGGCCGGGCCGAGGCCGAGATGGCTGCCGAACGAGGCCAGGTCGGCCTCCAGTAGCGCACGCAGGCTGCCGAACTCCTGCAGCAGGCGCCGCGCCAGTTCCACCGCGCTGCAGCCGGCCACCCCGGTGCGCAGGAAGATCGCCAGCAGTTCGGCGTCGCTCAGGCTCGCCGCACCGCGTTCCAGCAGCTTCTCCCGCGGGCGCTCCGCCGCGGGCCATTCACGAATGCTCACAGGACCTCCCAGTCGAGCCGGCCCGCTGTTCCCGTGCGGGCGCTGTGCTATCTTAGCCCATCCTTTTTGCGCGGCTTGCGGCCTGGGGAAACGCCTTCGGCCTCAGGTTCTGTGGGAAAAATCTCCCAGCGGGATGCGGCAGGACAAAGACGGTGGGGCGCGGCGTTTACGTTTGTCTAACAGCATCCAGGCCATCTTTGACGCAACATCGCCAGGTTTTCGCGTGTCGTCCAATTTCTGATTAAGGCAGGCCTATGCTGCGGCTGTACAAGAAACGCATCGTCCTGGGTGTGGGTGGCGGTATCGCCGCCTACAAGAGCGCCGAACTGGTCCGCCGCCTGCGCGACCTGGGCGCCGAAGTCCGCGTCGTGATGACCCAGGGCGGGCGTGAATTCATCACTCCCCTGACCATGCAGGCCCTGTCCGGCCACCCGGTGCACATGGACCTGCTCGACCCCGCCGCCGAAGCGGCCATGGGCCACATCGAACTGGCCCGCTGGGCCGACCTGGTGCTGATCGCCCCGGCCACCGCCGACGTCATGGCGCGCCTGGCCCAGGGCATCGCCAACGACCTGCTGACCACCCTGGTGCTGGCCACCGACGCCCAGGTCGCCCTCGCCCCGGCGATGAACCAGGCGATGTGGCGCGACCCGGCCACCCAGTCCAACGCCGAGCTGCTGCGCGGCCGCGGCATGCACTTCTTCGGTCCCGCTGCCGGCAGCCAGGCCTGCGGCGACGTCGGTCCGGGGCGCATGCTGGAGGCAGAGGAGCTGGCCCAGCGGGCCGCCGACTGCTTCCAGTTCCAGAGCCTGACCGGCCAGCACATCCTGATCACCGCCGGCCCGACCCAGGAAAACATCGATCCGGTGCGCTACATCACCAACCACAGCTCCGGCAAGATGGGCTTCGCCCTCGCCGAGGCCGCCGCCGAAGCCGGCGCCCGCGTGACCCTGGTGACCGGCCCGGTGCACCTGCCGACGCCGGACCGGGTCGCCCGCGTCGACGTGGTCAGCGCCCGCGACATGCTCGCCGCCTGCGAGGCCGCGATGCCGGCCGACATCCTCATCGCCGCCGCCGCCGTCGCCGACTACCGCCCGGAAGTGATCGCCGAGCAGAAGCTGAAGAAGGACCCCACCACCGGCGACGGCCTGCTGCTGCAGCTGGTGCGCAACCCGGACATCCTCGCCACCCTGGCGCAGCGCAGCGACCGGCCATTCAGCGTCGGCTTCGCCGCGGAAACCGAGAACCTCCTGCAGTACGCCGCGCGCAAGCTGAAGGACAAGAACCTCGACCTGATCGTCGCCAACGACGTGGCCAACCCCTCGATCGGCTTCAATAGCGAAGAGAACGCGATCACCGTGATCGACCGCGAGCTGCACGAAACCAGCTTCGCCCAGACCAGCAAGGGCAAGATCGCCCGCCAGCTGATCGCCTTCATCGCCGAACGCCGCCAACAGCACTGAGAACCCGATGCATTCACTGCAAGCCAAGATCCTCGATCCGCGCATCGGCGCGGAATTCCCCCTGCCGCAGTACGCCACGCCCGGCTCCGCCGGCCTCGACCTGCGCGCCATGCTCAAGGAGGACACCGTCCTCGAGCCGGGCCAGACCCTGCTGATCCCCACCGGCCTGTCCATCCATATCGCCGACCCGAACCTGGCCGCGCTGGTCCTGCCGCGCTCCGGCCTGGGCCACAAGCACGGCGTGGTGCTGGGCAACCTGGTCGGGCTGATCGACTCGGACTACCAGGGCGAGCTGATGGTGTCCTGCTGGAACCGCGGCCAGACCCCGTTCACCATCGCCGTCGGCGAGCGCATCGCCCAGCTGGTTCTGGTGCCGGTGGTGCAGGCGCATTTCGAGCTGGTCGACAGCTTCGACGAAAGCCAGCGCGGCGCCGGTGGTTTCGGGCATTCGGGCAGCCACTGACGCCGACTTCAGGATGAATCGCCGAGGAGACGTTGCATGAGACTTTTCCAACGCACTGCCAAGGATGACGACCTGCCACCGGTCGCGATGCCGCACAACGGCAATGGCAATGGCCATGCCGCTCCTGCCTCGCGCTCCTCCAGCGCCCTGCTGCCCGGCGTGGCCGTGGCGCTGCTCGGCATCGGCGCGGCCGGCGCGCTGCTGTGGTTCAGCCTGTTCGGCAGCGCCGAGCAGATGCACCGCCAGCAGCTCACCGGCGCCTGGGCCGAAAGCCAGTCCGGCGCGCTGCGCCAGGCACTGACCCACCTGGCCGCCGACACCCGCGGCATGGCCGACAATCCCGAACTGCTGCAGGCCGTGCAGGCCAACGACCCGGCACGCATCCGCAGCCTGGAGAAGGCCGAGGCGCAATGGCCGCTGAGCGGCCTGCTGGACGTCCACCTGAACGCCAACGGCCAGGCCAGCCAGGACAACCAGCGGCCCGGCCCGCTGAACTATGCCGCGCTGGACATGCTGAACCGCCTGGAGAACGGCCAGGAAGTCAGCCCCGAGGCCTACAGGCTCGGCCAGCGCTGGCTGCTCTACAGCCCCGCCGCCCTGCGCGGCCCGGACAACCGCGTGCATGGCACCCTGCTGCTGGTGTTCGACCTGCAGCGCTTCCTCGGCGCCCTGCCGCCCATGCCGCAGGAAGTCGGCCAGCTGCTGCTTGCCCAGCAGTTCGGCAACAACCCGGCGCAGACGCTGCTGAAATCCGGCCAGGCCGACGACGGCCAGCCGCTGCTCCTGGCCAGCGGCAATCCGCACTGGAAACTCAGCTTCACCCCCGGCCCCGCCCTGACCGCGCCGCTCTACTCGCCGACGCTGCTCGGCATCGCCGCGCTGCTGGCGCTGGCCGGCGGCCTGCTCGGGGTCTACCTGGCGCACGGCGGGCTGCAGCGCCGCCTGCGCCAGGATGCCCAGGAGCTGACGCAATACGTTCAGGAACTCGGCGGCCCGAGGGCTGCCAAAACTCCTGAACTGAGCCTGGCACCCCTGCAAGGCGTGGTTCAGGCGCTGGTTCGCCAGACCCGCCGCAAGAACGAAACACCCAGCCCCGCTGCCCCCGCTCCCGCCGCTCCGGCCGCGGCTGCCGTCAGCACTCCGGCCCCGGCCGGAACGGAGCTGGTCGATCCGCTGTTCCAGAACACCGACATTCTGGACATCGACTTTCTTGATGAAGACCAGGATCTCCTGGGATTGGAGCGAAACCCCGCTATGAGCACGAAAGCCCCGCAACTGCCCGCCAGCATCTTCCGCGCCTACGACATCCGCGGCGTGGTTGGCGATACCCTGACCGCCGAGACCGCCTACTGGGTCGGCCGCGCCATCGGCTCGGAAAGCCTGGCCCGGGGCGAGCCCAACGTATCCGTGGGCCGCGACGGCCGCCTGTCCGGTCCGGAACTGGTGCAGCAGCTGATCCAGGGCCTGCTGGATTGCGGCTGCCAGGTCACCGACGTCGGCATGGTGCCGACCCCGGTGCTTTACTACGCGGCCAACGTCCTCGAGGGCAAATCCGGCGTGATGCTCACCGGCAGCCACAACCCGCCGGACTACAACGGCTTCAAGATCATGGTCGCCGGCGAGACCCTGGCCAACGAGCAGATCCAGGCGCTGCGCACCCGCATCGAAAGCAACGACCTCGCCAGCGGCGTCGGCAGCGTGCGCCAGCTCGACATCCTGCCGCGCTACTTCGAGCAGATCCGCGATGACGTCGCCCTGGCCAAGCGCCTGAAGGTGGTGGTCGATTGCGGCAACGGCGTCGCCGGCGTGATCGCCCCGCAACTGATCGAGGCCCTCGGCTGCGAAGTCATCCCGCTGTTCTGCGACGTCGACGGCACCTTCCCCAACCACCATCCGGACCCGGGCAAGCCGGAGAACCTGGAAGACCTGATCGCCAAGGTCCGCGAGACTGGTGCCGACCTCGGCCTGGCCTTCGACGGCGACGGCGACCGCGTCGGCGTGGTGACCAACGAAGGCACCATCATCTACCCGGACCGCCTGCTGATGCTGTTCGCCAAGGACGTGGTCTCGCGCAATCCGGGCGCCGACATCATCTTCGACGTCAAGTGCACCCGCCGCCTGATCTCGCTGATCAGCGGCTACGGCGGCCGCCCGGTGATGTGGAAGACCGGCCACTCGCTGATCAAGAAGAAGATGAAGGAAACCGGCGCGCTGCTGGCCGGCGAGATGAGCGGCCACATCTTCTTCAAGGAGCGCTGGTTCGGCTTCGACGACGGCATCTACAGCGCCGCCCGTCTGCTGGAGATCATCAGCCTCGACGATCGCGACAGCGAACATGTGTTCTCGGCCTTCCCGCTGGACGTCTCCACTCCGGAGATCAACATCACCGTCACCGACGAGAGCAAGTTCGCCCTGATCGAAGCGCTGCAGCGCGACGGCCAGTGGGGCGACGCCAACCTGACCACTCTCGATGGCGTGCGTGTCGATTACCCGAAAGGCTGGGGCCTGGTCCGCGCCTCCAACACCACGCCGGTGCTGGTGCTGCGCTTCGAAGCCGACTCCGAAGCCGAGCTGGAGCGCATCAAGGATGTGTTCCGTAACCAACTGAAGGCGGTAGATCCCGCCCTGACCATTCCCTTCTGATCATGCCGGAGTCCACCATGCACCAGAGCCGCGACGACGCCGCCCAGGTAGCCCGAGTCCTTGCCGAAGCCCTGCCCTACATCCGCCGCTTCGTCGGCAAGACGCTGGTCATCAAGTACGGCGGCAACGCCATGGAGACCGACGAGCTGAAGAACAGCTTCGCCCGCGACATCGTCCTGATGAAGGCGGTCGGCATCAATCCGGTGGTGGTGCACGGTGGCGGTCCGCAGATCGGCGACCTGCTCAAGCGCCTGTCCATCGAGAGCCACTTCATCGACGGCATGCGCGTCACCGATGCGCAGACCATGGACGTGGTCGAGATGGTCCTCGGCGGCCTGGTCAACAAGGACATCGTCAACCTGATCAACCGTCACGGCGGCAGCGCCATCGGCCTGACCGGCAAGGACGCCGAGCTGATCCGCGCGAAGAAGCTCACCGTCACCCGCCAGACGCCGGAGATGACCAAGCCGGAAATCATCGACATCGGCCATGTCGGCGAAGTCACCGGGGTCAACGTCGAGCTGCTGAACATGCTGGTGCAGGGCGACTTCATCCCGGTGATCGCGCCGATCGGCGTCGGTCCGGACGGCGAGTCCTACAACATCAACGCCGATCTGGTGGCCGGCAAGGTGGCCGAGGCGCTGAGGGCCGAGAAGCTGATGCTGCTGACCAACATCGCCGGCCTGATGGACAAGCAGGGCGAAGTGCTCACCGGCCTGACCACCGAGCAGGTCGACGCGCTGATCGCCGACGGCACCATCTACGGCGGCATGCTGCCGAAGATCCGCTGCGCCCTCGAATCAGTGCAGGGCGGCGTGACCAGCGCGCACATCATCGACGGCCGCGTGCCGAATGCCGTGCTGCTGGAGATATTCACCGACAGCGGCGTCGGCACCCTGATCAGCAACCGCAAGCAGCGCTGATCCGCCAGCCGCCACGGCCCCGCGCCGTGGCGGCCGGTCTCTTCCGGAGGCGAGCATGACGTCCGTTCCGCAACGCAGCGATTTCGCTTTCTTCCACGGCCTGCGCGTGCGCTGGTCGGAGGTCGATCCGCAAGGGATCGTCTTCAACGGCAACTACCTGAGCTACGCCGACGTAGCCACCACCGAATACTACCGGCACCTGGACATCCGCTATCCGGCCGACCTGCTGCGCGGCGGCGGCGACCTGTTCGCGGTGAAGACCACCCTCGAATACCTGGCCCCGGCGCGCTACGACGACTGGCTGGAGATCGGCGTGCGGGTAGCCCGCCTGGGCCGCAGCAGCATGACCTTCGAGATCGGCATCTGGTGCGAGGAACAGTCGCTGACGCGCGGCGAACTGGTCTATGCGTATGCCGGCGAGGGCCGCCGCAGCCAGCTCCTGCCGGAATGGCTGCGCACGCGCATCGAATCTTTCGAGAAGAACCTGCCGGCCGGGTGAGGCTCAGCGCGACTCGCCGAGCAGTTGCACCAGGCGTGCGCGATCGGCATCGAAGGACGCGCTGGTCCGGGTGCGCAAGCGCTGGTAGTGCTGGATGTCCTGCAACAGGCGCTTCTCTTCCGACTTCAGGCTGTTCAGCTGGTCGATCAACTGATCCGGCACCTGCCGTCCGGCGCGTTCCTGTTCGGCGGCCTGGGACTGCAGGTTGACCTGCTGGGTCTTCACCGATTGCAGGTTGCCGCGGGCGACGCTGCTCAGGCCATCCAGCTCGGACAGCTTGCGCTCGCGGGCGCGGTCGACGTCCTCGACGCTGGTGTACAGCCGCAGCAGTTGTGCATCGGTACTGGCCTGGGCGGCCTCGGCCTTGCGCCGGGCGCGCTCTTCCGCGGTGGGCGCCGGCGGCACGGTGCGGATCACCCGCCCCTGCTCGTTGAGCACCTCGTAGCCCTTGCCGATGTACTGCGGCGGCACGCCGAGGCGGTCGATGACGGTCACGCCCTTGTCATTGACGTAGCGGTACAGCTCGACAGGGCCACTGGCAGCCGGACCGGCGGCGAGCGCAGCGCAGGTCAGGCCGGAGCCCAGCAGGCCCAGCCAGAACCGGTAACCGAAAGCACCCCGCTTGACCATGCCCAGACACCCCTGTCCCGGTTGCGATTAGATGCCGTACTGCGCGCGATAGGCTTCCACCGCCGGCAGGTGGCGCTTCAGCTCGGCATCGCCTGCCAGATATTCAAGCACCTGCTCCAGCGACACGATACTCACCACCGGCATGCCGAAGTCGCGTTCGACTTCCTGGATCGCCGACAGCTCGCCCTTGCCGCGCTCCTGGCGGTTCAGCGCGATCAGCACGCCGGCGGCCTTGGCGCCCTGCGCGTCGATGATCTGCATGACTTCGCGGATCGCGGTGCCGGCGGTGATCACGTCATCGATGATCAGCACGTCGCCCTGCAGCGGCGAGCCGACCAGGGTGCCGCCTTCGCCATGGTCCTTGGCTTCCTTGCGGTTGAAGCACCAGGGCACGTCGCGGCCATGCTGCTCGGCCAGCGCCACGGCTGTGGTGGCCGCCAGCGGAATGCCCTTGTAGGCGGGGCCGAACAGCACGTCGAAGGAAATGCCGCTGTCGACGATAGCGGAAGCGTAGAAGCGTCCCAGCTGCGCCAGCGCGAGGCCCGTGTTGAACAGGCCGGCATTGAAGAAGTAGGGGCTGGTGCGCCCGGACTTGAGAGTGAATTCGCCGAAGCGCAGAACACCGCGCTCGATGGCGAAACGAATGAATTCGCGTTGATATGCCTGCATGGGGATAGAACCGGCCGGTATGAATTTAGCTAAACCGTTTGAGCTCGGGTATCATACACACACGTGATTTTGGGGGCCATTTATGCGGATCATCAGTGTGAACGTGAATGGTATTCAGGCTGCAGCCGAGCGGGGACTTCTCAGCTGGCTGCAAGCCCAGAATGCCGACGTGATCTGCTTGCAGGATACCCGCGCCTCCGCTTTCGATCTGGATGAACCGTCCTACCAGCTGGATGGCTACTTCCTGTACGCCTGCGACGCCGAAGTACCCAGCCAGGGTGGTGTCGCAATCTATAGCCGTCTGCAACCCAAGGCCGTCATAAGCGGCCTGGGCTTCGAGACGGCCGATCGTTACGGGCGCTACCTGCAAGCCGATTTCGACAAGGTGAGTATCGCCGCTCTCCTCCTGCCTACCGGGCAGGCCGGGGATGAGAACCTGAACCAGAAGTTCAAGTTCATGGACGATTTCGCCCAGTACCTGAACAAGCAGCGGCGCAAGCGTCGCGAATACATCTACTGCGGGTCGCTGTACGTCGCCCACCAGAAGCTGGACGTGAAGAACTGGCGCGAC
Source organism: Pseudomonas jinjuensis (assembly GCF_900103845.1). Taxonomy (GTDB): domain Bacteria; phylum Pseudomonadota; class Gammaproteobacteria; order Pseudomonadales; family Pseudomonadaceae; genus Pseudomonas; species Pseudomonas jinjuensis. The sequence goes on along the minus strand of NZ_FNIJ01000023.1, from coordinate 29,862 downwards.
TGCCAGCAGATGCCCGGCTTCATGGCGCCGGAACGCGGCTGGATGGACGAGATCTTCGGCACCATGGGCTACGTCGATGCCCTGCGCGAAGTCAGCCGCGAAGGCGACCAGTACAGCTGGTGGCCGGACAGCGAGCAGGCCGAGATGCTCAACCTCGGCTGGCGCTTCGACTACCAGGTGCTGACGCCGGGTCTGCGCCGCTTCGTGCGCAACGCCAAGCTGCCGCGGCAGCCGCGCTTCTCCCAGCATGCGCCGCTGATCGTCGATTACGACTGGACGCTGAGCATCTGAGTTCGTCGCGCAGAAAAAAGCCGGCTCGCAAGCCGGCTTTTTCATTCCCGCGGCACGCCTATTTGAGCGCCCTCCAGGTGAACGGGTAGCGGTAGGCCACGCCGTCGTTGGCCTTGATCCCGGCGATGATGGTCAGCACCAGCGCGCCGGCGCCGACCAGCGCCAGCAGCAGGAAGCCGACCAGCACCAGCATCAGCAGGCAGCTCACCAGCATGGCCAGGGTGACGGTGATCTGGAAGTTCACCGCCTCCTTGCCCTGCTGGTCGATGTAGGGATCGGCCTCGCGCTTGACCTGCCAGACGATCAGCGGGCCGAGCAGGTTGCCGAAGGGGAACACCAGGCCGAGGAAGGCGGCGAAGTGGCAGAACATCGCCCATTGCCGCGCCGTCTGGCTCGGTTGCGTCTGCGGGACTTGCGCGTCGTCGATCATCGCCGCTCCTCGTTCGGTCGCTTCAGTCGGCCAGCGCCGCGCGCTGCAGTTCGAACAGCTCGCGCAGGCCCTGCTGCGCCAGTTCCAGCATGGCGTTCAGCTCGGTGGGCTGGAAGGGCGTGCCCTCGGCGGTGCCCTGCACCTCGATGAAGCCGCCGGCGTCGGTCATCACCACGTTGAGATCGGTTTCCGCGGCGGAGTCCTCGATATAGTCGAGGTCGAGCACCGGCACGCCGTTGTAGATGCCCACGGAAACCGCGGCGACCAGTTGCCTGAGCGGATTGCCCTTCAGCGCGCCGCGCTTCTTCAGCACGCTCAGCGCGTCGATCAGCGCCACGGTGGCGCCGGTGATCGAGGCGGTGCGGGTGCCGCCGTCGGCCTGGATCACGTCGCAGTCGACGTACAGGGTGTTCTCGCCGAGCTTGGTCAGGTCCAGCGCCGCGCGCAGGGAGCGGCCGATCAGGCGCTGGATTTCCAGGGTGCGCCCGCCCTGCTTGCCGCGGCTGGCCTCGCGCTGGTTACGCTCGCCGGTGGAGCGCGGCAGCATGCCGTACTCGGCGGTCAGCCAGCCCTGGCCCTGGCCCTTGAGGAAGCGCGGGACTCCCGCCTCGGCGCTGACGGTGCAGATCACCTTGGTATCCCCGAATTCGACCAGCACCGAACCTTCGGCATGCTTGGTGTAGTGGCGGGTGATACGGATGGGGCGCAGCTGGTCGGCGGCACGGCCGCTGGGACGGTTCATCGGAGCATCCTGTAGGTAAGACGACACTGAGGGTTGGCCGCCATTATAGAGGCGCCTTGCATTACGGAACTACCGTCGGCGTGCGGCTGGTCGTCCGGCTGGGGTACAATCGCCGGTTCCCGTCCCGTTTCTGTATTGAATTCAGCGAGGTAGCTCCATGGTGCACAGCATGACCGCATTCGCCCGCGTCGAACGGGCCGGTGCCAATGGCACCCTGAGCTGGGAGCTGCGCTCCGTCAATCATCGCTACCTGGAGCCGAACCTGCGCCTGCCGGACGCCTTCCGCGACCTCGAAGGCAGCGTGCGCGAGGCGCTGCGCCAGGGCCTGTCGCGCGGCAAGGTGGAATGCACCCTGCGCTTCAGCGAGGACAACGCCGGCAAGCCGCTGCAGGTCGACCGCGAGCGCGCCGCGCAGCTGGTCGCCGCCGCCGAGAGCGTGGCCGCGCTGATCAAGCAGCCGGCCGCACTGGACCCGCTCGCCGTGCTGGCCTGGCCGGGCGTGCTGGTGGCCGATGCCGCCGATCCGCAGGCGCTGAACGCCGAGGCGCTGGCCGCGTTCAACCAGGCGCTGGCCGAACTCAAGGCCGGCCGCGCCCGCGAAGGCGCCGATCTGGCCCGGCTGATCGACGAGCGGCTGGCGGCGATCCTCGCGGAAGTGGCGAACCTGCGTACCCTGGTGCCGGAAATGCTGGGCAACCAGCGGCAGAAGATCCTCGACCGCTTCACCGAGATGAAGGCCGAGCTCGACCCGCAGCGCCTGGAACAGGAGCTGGTCCTGCTGGCGCAGAAGAGCGACGTCGCCGAGGAACTCGACCGCCTGACCACCCACGTCAACGAGGTGCGCCGCGTGCTCAAGGCCGGCGGCGCCGCGGGCCGGCGCCTGGACTTCCTCATGCAGGAACTCAACCGCGAGGCCAACACCCTCGGCTCCAAGGCCTTCGACCCGCGCTCGACCCAGGCGGCGGTCAACCTCAAGGTCCTGATCGAGCAGATGCGCGAGCAGGTCCAGAACATCGAATAAGCCTGCGGCCCTCGGCTGCTAGGCTCTCAGCAATCACCGCAAGTTTCAGGAAAGTCGCCATGCCCGGCACCCTCTACATCGTTTCCGCTCCCTCCGGTGCCGGCAAGACCAGCCTGGTCAAGGCCCTGCTCGACGCCATGCCCAGCGTGCGCGTGTCCGTCTCCCACACCACCCGCGACATGCGTCCGGGCGAGGTGGACGGGGTCAACTACCACTTCGTCAGCCGCGACACCTTCACCGCGATGCTGCAGCGCGACGACTTCCTCGAACATGCCGAAGTCTTCGGCAACCTCTACGGCACTTCCCAGCGCTGGCTGGAGAAGACCCTCGCCGAAGGCTACGACCTGATCCTCGAGATCGACTGGCAGGGCGCCCAGCAGGTGCGCCGGCTGATGCCCCAGGCGCAGTCGATCTTCATCCTGCCGCCGAGCCAGCACGCCCTGCGCCAGCGCCTGACCAACCGCGGCCAGGACAGCGACGAGGTGATCGAGCGGCGCATGCGCGAAGCCGTCAGCGAGATGAGCCACTACGTCGAATACGATCACCTGGTGATCAACGACGACTTCGCCCATGCGCTGGAAGACCTCAAGGCGATCTTCCGCGCCCGCCAGCTGCGCCTGGACGCCCAGCAGGCGCGGCATACCGAGTTGCTGAGCCGCCTGCTAGGCTGATAGGAACAGTCGGTATAGCAAACGGCACTTCCATAAATTTTGGCGATTTTTTAGACTATCCAGTCCGCCCGGTAATTTCCGGGCTTCATTTTCGTTACGAGGAACACCATGGCCCGCGTCACCGTCGAAGACTGCCTGGACAACGTCGATAACCGTTTCGAGCTGGTCATGCTCGCCACCAAGCGCGCACGTCAGCTGGCTACCGGCGGCAAGGAGCCGAAAGTAGCCTGGGAAAACGACAAGCCCACCGTGGTCGCGCTGCGCGAGATCGCTTCCGGCCTGGTCGACCATGAAGTCGTACAACAGGAGGACGTGGTTGAAGATGAGCCGCTGTTCGCCGCCTTCGAAGACGAGGCCAACAACGAGGCCCTGTAAGCCGATGCCGGGCCGACGCCCTGGGGCGCCGCAATCCGCTGTTCGGCAGGGGGTGATCGCTTGCCGAACATAGATGCCTTCGCCGATCGGCTGTCGAGCTATCTGACCGCGGACCAGGTCAATCTGGTCCGCCGCGCCTACTACTACGCCGAGCAGGCCCACGATGGCCAGCGCCGCCGCAGCGGCGAGGCCTACGTCACCCATCCGCTCGCCGTCGCCAACATCCTCGCCGACATGCACATGGACCATCAGAGCCTGATGGCCGCCATGCTGCACGACGTGATCGAGGACACCGGCATCGCCAAGGAAGCGCTCACCGCGCAGTTCGGCGAGACCGTCGCCGAGCTGGTCGACGGGGTCAGCAAGCTGACCCAGATGCACTTCGAGTCCAAGGCCGAGGCGCAGGCCGAGAACTTCCAGAAGATGGCCATGGCCATGGCGCGCGACATCCGCGTGATCCTGGTCAAGCTGGCCGACCGCCTGCACAACATGCGCACCCTGGAAGTGCTGTCCGGCGAGAAGCGCCGGCGCATCGCCAAGGAAACCCTGGAAATCTACGCCCCCATCGCCAACCGCCTGGGCATGCACAGCATGCGCGTGGAATTCGAGGACCTCGGCTTCAAGGCGATGCACCCGATGCGTTCCGAGCGCATCCGCCAGGCGGTGAAGAAGGCCCGCGGCAACCGTCGCGAGATCGTCGGCAAGATCCAGGAATCGCTGGTCAACTGCCTCGCCCGCGAGGGCCTGGAAGGCCAGGTGCTGGGCCGCGAGAAGCACCTCTACAGCATCTACAAGAAGATGCGCGGCAAGCGCCGGGCGTTCAACGAGATCATGGACGTCTACGCCTTCCGCATCATCGTCGACAAGGCCGACACCTGCTATCGCGTGCTCGGCGCGGTGCACAGCCTGTACAAGCCGTTCCCGGGCCGCTTCAAGGACTACATCGCGATTCCCAAGGCCAACGGCTACCAGTCGCTGCACACCACGCTGTTCGGCATGCATGGCGTGCCCATCGAGATCCAGATCCGCACCCGCGAGATGGAAGAGATGGCCAATCACGGCATCGCCGCGCACTGGCTGTACAAGTCCGCCGACGACGAATCCTTCAAGGGCACCCGCGCCCGCGCCCGCCAGTGGGTGAAGGGCGTGCTGGAACTGCAGCAGCGCGCCGGCAACTCGCTGGAATTCATCGAGAACGTGAAGATCGACCTGTTCCCGGACGAGGTCTACATCTTCACGCCCAAGGGCCGCATCATGGAGCTGCCGAAAGGCTCCACGCCGGTCGACTTCGCCTACGCGGTGCACACCGACGTCGGCAACAGCTGCATCGCCTGCCGCATCAACCGCCGCCTGGCGCCGCTGTCGGAACCGCTGCAGAGCGGCCAGACGGTGGAGATCGTCACCGCGCCGGGCACCCGGCCGAATCCGGCCTGGCTGAGCTTCGTGGTCACCGGCAAGGCGCGCACGCACATCCGCCATGCCCTCAAGCTGCAGCGCCGCTCGGAGTCGATCAGCCTCGGCGAACGCCTGCTGAACAAGACCCTCGCCGGCTTCGACACCCATCTGGAGAAGATCCCGCAGGAGCGCATCCAGGGCGTGCTCGCCGAGTACCGCATGGAAGTGTTCGAGGACCTGCTGGAAGAGATCGGCCTGGGCAACCGCATGGCCTACGTGGTCGCGCGGCGCCTGCTGGCCAGCGACAGCGAGGCCACGCCGAACGCCGAAGGCCCGCTGGCGATCCGCGGCACCGAGGGGCTGGTGATCAGCTACGCGAAGTGCTGCTCGCCGATCCCGGGCGACCCGATCGTCGGCCACCTGTCCGCCGGCAAGGGCATGGTGGTGCACCTGGAAAGCTGCAGGAACATCAGCGAATTCCGCCACAACCCGGAAAAATGCATCCAGCTCAGCTGGGCCAAGGATGTCACCGGGGAATTCAACGTCGAACTGCGCATCGAACTGGAACACCAGCGCGGCCTGATCGCCCTGCTGGCCACCAGCGTGAACGCCGCCGACGGCAACATCGAGAAGATCGGCATGGACGAACGCGATGGCCGCATCAGCGTGGTCCAGCTGGTCGTCAGCGTGCATGACCGCGTGCACCTGGCCCGCGTCATCAAGAAGCTGCGCGCGCTCAAGGGCGTGCTGCGCATCACCCGCGTGCGCAGCTGACCTCACCTGTCCAACAAGGAGTTTCCATGAGCAAGACCGTCGTCCACACCGACAAGGCCCCCGCCGCCATCGGCACCTACTCCCAGGCGATCAAGGCCGGCAACACCGTCTACGTTTCCGGGCAGATCCCGCTGGATCCGAAGACCATGGAACTGGTCGAGGGCTTCGAGGAACAGACCGTGCAGGTGTTCGAGAACCTCAAGGCGGTGATCGAGGCCTCCGGCGGCTACCTGCACGACGTGGCCAAGCTGAACATCTTCCTCACCGACCTGTCGCACTTCGCCAAGGTCAACGAGATCATGGGCCGCTACTTCACCCAGCCCTACCCCGCCCGCGCCGCCATCGGCGTGGCCGCCCTGCCGAAGGGCGCCCAGGTCGAGATGGACGCCATCGTCGTCCTGGAATAAGCGTCGTTACCATGACGGGGTCCTTCGGGGCCCCGTTTTCATTTTGCAAGGAGCAAACATGCGTCGCGCCCTCGTGCTGAGCGCCCTGCTCGGCCTGCTGACCGGCTGTGCCGGCAGCCCATCCGATCCGTCCGGCATCTGGATCAACCAGGCCGCCATCGACGCCGCCGGCAAGGGCGGCAAGCTGCGCGAAGCGCTGGACGCCTACGGCCCGAACCTGGAATGGAAGCTGGATACGAAAGCCGGGCAAGCCACCTTCAGCAACGGCTTCGAACTGGGCGAAGGCCAGCTGAGCAAGGAAAGCGACAAGCGCTGGCGGGTCGATTTCTACGGCAGCAAGCAGGAATACCTGGAGCTGGACGGCAAGGAAATGCTCCAGGTCGGCAGCGACAACTGGCCCGAACAGCGCTTCGCCCACCCCGGGCAGCCGCCGGAAAACGCCGCACCCGGCGCGACCTTCGAACGCGCGCTGTACGCCACCTACCTGGAAGGCAGCTGGGACATCGAGGAAGGCCAGGGCCAGGGCGGACAGGTGAAATTCCAGCCCGACGGCCGCCTCGAAGGCCTGCCCGGCGCCGACCGCTACGCCCTGTGCCTGGCCGGCGACTGCGCGGCGATGAGTGGCGACAACGACAGCATCTGGCTGCAACAGGGCGCCCAAGGCCGCGAATACCTGTTCCGGCGCGACGGCGACAGGCTGGAACTCTTCGAAGCGGTGAACCGCGCCCAGGCCGACGAGATGCCGGAATACGCGCCGGGCAAGCGGGTGTGGCTGCTGGAGCGGGATTGACCTGGGGCGGAGGCCCGCCATCCCATGAAGATCCGGCGGGTTTCACCCGTCCTATGCGGAACACAGGGGGTAGCGAAACGTAGGGTGGATGGCGCTTTTCCATCCACCATCCCGGCTCCGGCACGCGGGAATGGTGGATCGATGGAGCGTGATCCACCCTACGTACTGGCCCTGCCCCCACAGGTAGAGACACGGTATCTGCGGCCTCGCACCGGATTCTGGGGCGTAGGAGCGCGCAATTGACGCAGGGCGGATGCACCCGCCCGGATCATTTCCCTTCGAGAATCGCCGCATACCCCTCGCGATAGCCGGGATAGCGCGGCACCCAGCCCAGCGCCCGGGCGCGGGCGTTGCTGCAGCGCTTGCTGCCGGCGCGGCGCATGAGCTGCTCGGAAACCTGGCTGACACCCAGCCGCTCGCGCAGCCAGCCAACCACCTCGGAAAGCGCCGCCGGCTCGTCGTCGACGCCCAGGTAGCACTCCTCCAGCGCCACCCCGCGGGCATCCGCCTCGAGCAGGCAGGCCAGCAGCCCGGCCGCGTCGTCGGCATGGATGCGGTTGGCGTACAGCGGCGGCTCGCTGGCCACCTGATAGCCCTGGCGCACCTGGTTCAGCAGCCATTCGCGGCCGGGGCCGTAGATGCCGGTCAGGCGCACCACGCTGGCGGGAATGCCGCTGCCCAGCAGCAGCCGCTCGGCATCGAGCATCGCGCTGCCGGTGAAGTGCGTGGCCTCGGCGGGCGAGTTCTCGTCGACCCACTCGCCATTCTCCTGCGCATACACGCCGCTGCTGGAAACGAACAGCACGCGCTGCGGCCGCTGCCCGGCCTGCGCCAGCCAGCCCAGCGCATGGCGCAGGCCGTCGACATAGGCGGCGCGATAGCCGGCCTCGTCGTGGGAATTGGCGGCGGCGCTGAACACCAGATAATCCAGTTCGCTGCGCGGCCAGTCCCGTGGGCAGGCAGGATCGGCCAGATCGCCCCGCACCGGGCGGATCGACGCCGGCAGGCGACCGACGTCGCGGCGCAGCCCATATACCGTCCAGCCCTTGCCGGCCAGTTGCTCGCCGAGACGGCTGCCAACATCGCCGCAGCCGACGATCATCACACTTCGGGACATATCGCCACACTCCGAAAAAAGTCGCGGCCGAGTCTAGCGCAGTTGGTTCATGGCGGAGCAGCCGCTATGCTTGGCCGACATAACCGGATTGGCCGCCATGACCCTCACCGAACTGCGCTACATCGTCACGCTTGCCCAGGAGCAGCATTTCGGCCGCGCCGCCGAACGCTGCCACGTCAGCCAGCCGACCCTCTCGGTCGGCGTGAAGAAGCTCGAGGACGAGCTCGGCGTGCTGATCTTCGAACGCAGCAAGAGCGCGGTGCGCCTGACCCCGGTGGGCGAAGGCATAGTCGCGCAGGCACAGAAGGTGCTGGAGCAGGCCCAGGGCATCCGCGAGCTGGCCCAGGCCGGCAAGAACCAGTTGACCTCGCCGCTCAAGGTCGGCGCCATCTACACCATCGGCCCGTACCTGTTCCCGCACCTGATCCCGCAGCTGCACAAGGTCGCGCCGCAGATGCCGCTGTACATCGAGGAGAACTTCACCCACATCCTCCGCGACAAGCTGCGCACCGGCGAACTGGACGCGATCATCATCGCCCTGCCGTTCGAAGAAGCCGACGTGCTGACCAAGCCGCTGTTCGACGAACCCTTCTACGTGCTGATGCCGGCCGGCCATCCCTGGACCGCCAGGCAGACCATCGACGCCGAACTGCTCAACGACAAGAGCCTGCTCCTGCTCGGCGAAGGCCACTGCTTCCGCGACCAGGTGCTGGAAGCCTGCCCGAGCGTGCGCAAGGGCGACGACCACAAGCACACCACGGTGGAATCCAGCTCGCTGGAAACCATCCGCCACATGGTCGCCTCCGGGCTCGGCGTCTCGGTGCTGCCGTTCTCCGCGGTGGACAGCCACCACTACGCGCCGGGCGTGATCGACGTACGCCCGTTCACCGCGCCGGTGCCCTTCCGCACCGTCGCCGTCGCCTGGCGCGCCAGCTTCCCGCGGCCGCGCGCAATCGAGGTGCTGGCCGATTCCATCCGCCTCTGCTCGGTCGCCCGGCCGACGGTCAAGGGTGAAGCCGAACCGGCATGACGGAGCTGGCGAAGGTCCCGGTCACGGCGCTCAAGGGCGTCGGCGCGGCGCTGGAGGAAAAGCTCGCCCGCGTCGGCCTGGAGAACCTGCAGGACATCCTCTTCCACCTGCCGCTGCGCTATCAGGACCGCACCCGCGTCACACCCATAGGCGCCTTGCGCCCGGGGCAGGACGCGGTGGTCGAGGGCGTGGTCAGCGGCGCCGAGGTGATGATGGGCAAGCGCCGCAGCCTGCTGGTGCGCCTGCAGGACGGCAGCGGCACCCTCAGCCTGCGCTTCTACCACTTCAGCCAGGCGCAGAGGGACGGCCTCAAGCGCGGCACCCATCTGCGCTGCTATGGCGAAGTGCGCCCGGGCGCCTCCGGACTGGAGATCTACCACCCGGAATACCGCGCGCTGAACGACGCCACGCCGGCACCGGTGGAACAGACCCTGACGCCGATCTACCCGACCACCGAAGGCCTCACCCAGCAGCGCCTGCGCCAGCTCAGCGAGCAGACCCTGGCCCTGCTCGGCCCGCGCAGCCTGCCGGACTGGCTACCCGCCGACCTCGCCCGCGACTACCATCTCGGCCCGCTGGACGAGGCGATCCGCTACCTGCACCGGCCGCCGCCGGACGCCGATCTCGAGGAACTCGCCGAAGGCCGCCACTGGGCGCAACACCGCCTGGCCTTCGAGGAACTGCTGACCCACCAGCTGTCGCTGCAACGCCTGCGCGAGAGCCTGCGCGCCCAGCAGGCGCCGCAACTGCCGCCGGCACGCACGCTGCCGCAGCGCTTCCTCGCCAACCTCGGCTTCAAACCCACCGGCGCACAGCAGCGGGTCGGCGCCGAGATCGCCTACGACCTGGCCCAGCCCGAACCCATGCTGCGCCTGGTGCAGGGCGATGTCGGCGCCGGCAAGACCGTGGTCGCCGCGCTGGCCGCGCTGCAGGCGCTGGAAGCCGGCTACCAGGTGGCGCTGATGGCGCCCACCGAGATCCTCGCCGAGCAGCACTTCATCAACTTCGGCAAGTGGATGGCGCCGCTGGGCATCGAGGTCGCCTGGCTGGCCGGCAAGCTCAAGGGCAAGGCCCGCGCCGCCGCGCTGGAGCAGATCGCCGCCGGCGTGCCGATGGTGGTCGGCACCCATGCGCTGTTCCAGGACGAGGTGCAGTTCAAGCGCCTGGCCCTGGTGATCATCGACGAACAGCACCGCTTCGGCGTGCAGCAGCGCCTCGCCCTGCGCCAGAAAGGCGTCGACGGCCGGCTCTGCCCGCACCAGCTGATCATGACCGCCACGCCCATCCCGCGGACCCTGGCGATGAGCGCCTACGCCGACCTCGACACCTCGATCCTCGACGAACTGCCGCCCGGGCGCACGCCGGTGAATACCGTGCTGGTCGCCGACAGCCGCCGCATCGAGGTGATCGAGCGGGTCCGCGCCGCCTGCCAGGAAGGTCGCCAGGCCTACTGGGTGTGCACGCTGATCGAGGAATCCGAGGAGCTGACCTGCCAGGCCGCGGAAACCACCTTCGAGGAGCTGTCCTCCGCCCTCGGCGAACTGCGCGTCGGCCTGATCCACGGGCGCATGAAGCCGGCGGAAAAGGCCGCGGTGATGCTGGAGTTCAAGGAAGGACGGCTGCAGCTGCTGGTCGCCACCACGGTGATCGAGGTCGGCGTGGACGTGCCCAACGCCAGCCTGATGATCATCGAGAACCCGGAGCGCCTCGGCCTCGCGCAACTGCACCAGTTGCGCGGCCGCGTCGGCCGGGGCAGCGCGGCGAGCCACTGCGTGCTGCTCTACCACCCGCCGCTGTCGCAGATCGGCCGCGAGCGCCTGGCGATCATGCGCGAGACCTGCGACGGTTTCGTCATCGCCGAGAAGGACCTGGAGCTGCGCGGCCCCGGCGAGATGCTCGGCACCCGCCAGACCGGCCTGCTGCAGTTCAAGGTCGCCGACCTGATGCGCGACGCCGACCTGCTGCCGGCGGTGCGCGATGCCGCCCAGGCGCTGCTGGAGCACTGGCCGCAGCACGTCAGCCCGCTGCTGGAGCGCTGGCTGCGCCACGGCCAGCAGTACGGCCAGGTGTGACGCATTTCGCCTGCGCCTTCGTTTGATGGCCCCGATTCCTGCGCCCGCTGGTTATACTCGCGCCAGCCACCGAAAATCGGAACCTTCCTATGAGCGATGCCGCACTTGCCCACGCCGACCCGGCTCAAGCCCCCGCGGTCATACTCCAACTACTGGCAAGCCTGGGCATCGGCTGCCGTGAACTGGCCGATACTCCCTCCCTTCCGCTAGCCCGCCGGGTCCAGGCCTGCCTGCTGGAAGACGCCAACGGCATCCTGCTGGTGCTGTTCCCGCAGAACCAGTTGCTCGACCTGAACCGGCTCGCCGAACTCACCGGCCGCAGCCTGGTGGCGGTGGTTCCCGAGCGCCAGGAACGCATGCTCGGCAGGCATGGCCTCGCCCGCCTGCCCGGCCTGCCGCCGCTGACCCGCTCGCCCTGCCTGTACGACGAACGCCTGCTGCAGGAGCCGCAGCTGCTGGTGGAATCCGGCGCGCCCGGCACCCTGCTGGAAATCGCCACCGGCGAATTCCGCCAGCTGCTCGACAAGGCCAGCGCCGCGCGCTTCGGCGTGCCGCTGGAGGCGATCCGGCCGAACTTCGACCGCCCCGACGACGACCGCGCGGAAATCACCCAGGCGGTGAGCCACTTTACCGCCCGGCGCATCCAGCAGCGCCTCGAGGAAACCATCGAGATTCCGCCGCTGCCGCAGACCGCGCAGAAGATCATCAAGCTGCGGGTCGACCCCAACGCCACGGTGGACGACATCACCGACGTGGTGGAAACCGACCCGGCCCTGGCCGCGCAAGTGGTGAGCTGGGCCGCTTCGCCCTACTACGCGGCGCCCGGCAAGATCCGCTCGGTGGAAGACGCCATCGTCCGCGTGCTGGGCTTCGACCTGGTGATCAACCTGGCCCTCGGCCTGGCCCTGGGCAAGACCCTCAGCCTGCCCAAGGACCAGCCGCAGAAGGCCACGCCCTACTGGCACCAGGCGATCTACTGCGCCGCGGTGATCGAAGGGCTGACCCGCGCCATGCCGCGCAGCGTGCGCCCGGAAGCCGGCCTGACCTACCTTGGCGGCCTGCTGCACAGCATCGGCTACCTGGTCCTGGCGCACATCTTCCCGCCGCACTTCTCGCTGATCTGCCGGCACCTGGAGGTCAATCCGCATCTGGATCACAGCCTGGTCGAGCAACATCTGCTGGGCATCACCCGCGAGCAGATCGGCGCCTGGCTGATGCACGCCTGGGGCATGCCTGAAGAGATCTACACCGCCCTGCGCTTCCAGCACGACCCGGACTACACCGGCGCCTGCGCGCCCTACGCCAACCTGGTGTGCCTGGCGACCCGCCTGCTGCGCAACAGCGGCATCAGCGGCGGCCCGGCCAGCGAAATCCCGCAGTCCCTGCTGGACCGCCTGGAAATCAGCCGCAGCAAGGCCGACGAAGTGGCGCAGCGGGTGCTGGACGCCGAAGCGGTGCTGCGCGAGATGGTGCTGAACCTGAACACCCAGGGGTGATGGGCACTGCGGTGGATAACGCTGGCGCGTTATTCACCCTACGGAACCATGGCCCTGTAGGAGCGGGCCATGCCCGCGACGCTCTGCAATGAAGGTCGCGCGCATGGCGCGCTCCTACAAAAGTCGGCCCGGCGCGGGGCGAATCCCGCCCTTCTCCTCAGGCCGCCTTCTTCTCCACACCCGCAGCCTTCTTCTTCCGTGGCCTGAGATGCTTGACCAGCCCCTGGAACCAGATCACCAGCGCCGGGTTGCCCTGGATCTGGATGCTCTTGTCCTGGATGCCCTGCATGAAGGACAGCTGCGGGTTCTTCGCGGTCATCATGGCGAAGCCGGAAGCGCCGTCCCTGAAACCGATGGCGAAGGCCGGCTGCGGATGACGGCCGGAGCGGGCACGCACGCGCTGGTCGCGGACGATGAAATGACGGGCGATGCGGCCGTCGAGGGTGTGCAGCTGGAATACCAGGTCCTTGCCCTCCAGTTGCTCGCGGAACGCGGCGTTGTCACGGCTGGCCTTGACCATCCGGCGACCGAGCACCCAGAGGAGAAGACGGAGTTTCATGCGCAAACCTCGAAGTTCGTGAAAATTGGCTGCGCATTGTAGCGATTTGACGGCGGGACTACATCCATGGATGCAGCGATCGCGGGGGAGGACAACCCGGAGCCAATTCAGGCCCCGGGTCACAAGGAATCAGTTGACTGCGTCCTTGAGGGCCTTGCCCGGCTTGAAGGCGACGGTGTTGCTGGCCTTGATCTTGACCGGTTGGCCGGTCTGCGGGTTCTTGCCGGTGCGGGCGCCACGGTGGCGCTGAACGAAGGTGCCGAAACCTACCAGGGTCACGCTGTCCTTGCGGTTCAGCGCGCCGGTGATTTCATCCAGCAATGCATTCAATACCTTGTTGGCCTGCTCTTTGGTCAGGTCGGCCTTTTCGGCGATCGCGGCGGCGAGTTCAGGTTTGCGCATATGTGCCTCTTTACGGTTTGTTGTTGTTGTTTCCGTGCTGTCTTCCCAACAGCTCCCGAAGCCCCCACGGCCACCTGCGCCCTACAGGCTCTAGGCCGCGGGATACGCGGAGGAGAATGGCACGGCCGGGGCTGGCACGCCAGTATCACTGGCGAATTTGCCGGCCCTTTCCCAAGGCATATCCGCCAGATTGACTGTCATTCAGGCCAGAAGCACTGGTAACTCCTTGTTCAGGGAAAGTTTTTCCCCAACCGCAGTGCCGGTCAGGGCATAGCCGACCAGTCGACCGGCGGTATCCCGACAGAGCACCCGAAGGTCCGCGCCAGAGCCTTCGGCGCACCATTCGCCATCATGGCCGCGGGGCGGCGGCGACACCACCAGCGGGCACACCGGGGTCTTCACCGTCACCGGCATCGGCCCGTAGCCCACCGCCGTCGGCTTGCCCGCCAGGGTCTGCGCCAGCGCCCGCGCACAGGCCATCAGCGGCATCACATAGAGCAGGTTGAGGCCATCGACCTCGGCGCAGTCGCCAAGGGCGTGGATGTGCGGGTCGGACGTGCGCAGGAAGCGGTCCACCGCGACGCCGCGGTTGACCTCCAGGCCGGCCGCGGCGGCCAGCGCGATGCGCGGGCGCAGGCCGACCGCCGAGACCACCAGGTCGCAGTCGATCAGGCTGCCATCGGAAAGCTGCGCCCGCAGGCCATCGCCGCTGCGTACCAGGCTGTCCAGCAGCGGCCCGAGGTGGAAGCGCACGCCGAGGCTTTCCAGGCCGGCCTGCACGGCCCGCGCCGCAGCCGGATGGAGCAGGCCCGGCATGACCTGCTCGCAGGGCGCCACCACCTCGATGGAGTAGCCGCCGCTGGACAGGTCGTTGGCGAATTCGCAGCCGATCAGCCCGGCGCCCAGCAGCAGCACGCGACGCTTGCCGTCGGCGGCGGCGCGGAAGCGCGCGTAGTCCTCCAGGTCGTTGATCGGGAAGATCGCGTCCACCGCATCGCCCTGCACCGGTACGCGGATCGTCTCGGCGCCCCAGGCGAGCACCAGGTCGCGGTAGGCGATCCGTTCCTCGCCGATGTGGATGCAGCGGTTCGCCGGGTCGATGGCGGTGACGCGGGTATGGGTGAAGATCCGCGCGTCGAGCTGCTCGGCCATGGCGCCCGCTTCGGCCAGGGCCAGGCCATCGGCATCCTTGTTGCGGGCGAAGCCGGTGGAGAGCATCGGCTTGGAGTAGGAACGGCCGTCGTCGGCGGTGATCAGCAGCAGCGGCGTCTCGCCATCCAGCTTGCGCCACTCGCGGGCCAGGTTGTAGCCGGCCAGGCCGGTGCCGACGATCACCAGCGGTGCAGTCTCGTTCATTGATTTCTCCAGGCGATACGGAACGAGTGTCCGGCCATGTCTGCCGGGTCGAAAAGGGAATCAGGAAATCTCGATCATCTCGAAGTCGATCTTGCCCACGCCGCAATCCGGGCAGACCCAGTCGGCGGGGATGTCCTCCCAGGGGGTGCCGGGTTCGATGCCTTCCTCCGGCAGGCCGGCAGCCTCGTCATAGACGAAGCCGCAGACCACGCATTGCCACTTGCGCATGGAAATCCTCCCGCGAACTGCCGGCGGAGCCGGCAACAGAGCTGTTCAGGGGAAGAATAACGCGCAGTTCCGGCGAACCCCAGCCGGCCCGGAGCCAGTAACGAAAACGGCGGCTACAGGGGCCGCCGTCGCTGCTGTCGGGCAGGCGATCAGTTGATTTCGATCATCTCGAAATCCATCTTGCCGACGCCGCAGTCCGGGCACAGCCAGTCCGCAGGGATGTCTTCCCAGCGGGTACCGGCGGCGATGCCTTCGTCCGGCCAACCCAGCGCCTCGTCGTAGACCAGGCCGCACACCACACATTGCCATTTCTTCATCGGGCTACCACCTTGCATATTGCCGGGATCTTCGCCCCGTGAACCAGATTCCGCTTTGTACTGGCGATGGACCGAGGGCGCAAGCCCGGCACGGATTCCCGGGACGATCGGTAACGCACTCTTGCCCGATACGCAAAGATGATCCGGCGGCCGCTCATGCTAAGCTGCGACCTTCCCTTCGAACCGCAAGCATCATCGTGCCCGACGCCGCCCTGATCCACCCGCCGCGCTGGCTCAGCGCCTCCCAGCTGCACCCCGCCCCCTCCGCCACCGTCCATGAGTGGCTGTTCGACCAGGGCTCGCTGACCCGCCGCCTCACCGCGCAGTCCAGCGGCGCCTTCGCCGTGCAGCCGCTGGAAGAAGGCTGGCACCGCCTGCGCAGCGACGAGTGCGCCGTCCTCGGCATCGCCGAAGGCAGCCTGGGCTGGGTGCGCGAGGTCTACCTGCACGGCCACGGCCAGCCCTGGGTGTTCGCCCGCAGCGTGGCCGCGCGCAGTGCGCTGGAAGGCTCCGGCTTCGACCTGCGCCTGCTCGGCAGCCGCTCGCTGGGCGAACTGCTGTTCAGCGACCGCGCCTTCGCCCGCGGCCCCATCGAGGTCTGCCGCTACCCCGCCGCCTGCCTGCCGCCGGCGGTGCGCGCCGAGCGCCTGTGGGGACGGCGTTCGTGCTTCAGCCGCGGCGCCCTCGGCGTGCTGGTGGCCGAGGTGTTCCTCCCGGCGTTCTGGCAACAGCTCGACGAACAGGCCGTATAATCCCGCGTTGAAGCCGGAGACCCGTCCATGTTCGTCACCCTGATCAAACCCCTCGCCCGCCTGCATCCCCGCGCCTGGGACTTCATCCAGCTGATGCGGATGGACAAGCCGATCGGCATCTACCTGCTGCTCTGGCCGACCCTGTGGGCACTGTGGATCGCCGCCGAAGGCGTGCCGGAGGCGAAGAACCTGGCGATCTTCATCGTCGGCGTGGTGGCGATGCGCGCAGCGGGCTGCGTGATCAACGATTTCGCCGACCGCAATTTCGACGGCCACGTGGCACGCACCAAGGCCCGTCCGCTGGCCAGCGGCAAGATCACGGTGCGCGAGGCGTGGATCACCTTCGGCGTGCTGATGGCGATCAGCTTCGTCCTGGTGCTGTGCACCAATGCGCCGACCATCTGGCTGTCGTTCGGCGGCGCGGCGGTGGCAGCGCTCTATCCGTTCATGAAGCGCTACACCTATTACCCCCAGGTGGTGCTCGGCGCGGCTTTCTCCTGGGGCATCCCCATGGCCTTCACCGCCGAGCGCGGCGAATTGCCGGCGGCCGCCTGGCTGGTGTTCTTCGCCAATGTGCTGTGGACGGTGGCCTACGACACCTACTACGCGATGACCGACCGCGAGGACGACCTGAAGATCGGCCTGAAGTCCACGGCGATCCTCTTCGGCGACGCCGACCGCCTGATCATCGGCGTGCTGCAGGCGCTGACCCTGCTGCTGCTGGCGCTGGCCGGCAGCCGCTTCGAACTGGGTGGCTGGTTCCATGCCGGCCTGGCGGTGGCGGCGGGCTGCTACCTCTGGGAAGCCTGGTCGACCCGCGACCGCGATCCGCAGGCCTGCTTCAGGGCTTTCCTGCACAACCACTGGGCGGGGTTGGCGATATTCCTCGGCATCGTCGCCGACTATTCACTCCGCTAGACCGGCGACGATAGCCCCTCACCTCACTGCGGCTTGGCCACGTGCCACACGCCCATCTTGCCGTCGCCGGTGACGTCGCCCGGCTTCTTGTCCTGGATGAAGGTGTACAACGGCTTGCCGTAGTAGGCCCACTGCTTGCTGCCGTCGTCGCGGGTGACCACCGTCCAGTCGTCGTCATCCGCCTTGGCCCCCTCGGCAGCCATCAGTGGCGGCCAGTTCGCCGCGCACTGGTCGTTGCAGGCCGACTTGCCACCGCTGTCCTTGTCGAAGGTGTAGAGCGTCATGCCCTTGGCATCGACCAGCATGCCGTCCTTGACCGACGCCGGGTCGTCGGCATGCGCCAGCAGGGCGGGCAGCATGAGTCCGGTGACCAGGGCCAGGTGTTTGATGTTCATTCGTGTGTCTCCTCTCGGAAGATGGATGCCGCGGGCGGAGTCGCTCAGGCCGGCGCCTTCGCCGGGCGGGACGACATCGACAGCGCACACGCAAGCGTCAGTTCAGGCGTTTGGGGAAACTGCGGACGGGCCCGGCAGAACGCACGACCCTCGGCCGGCCCGGACCATCAGCCACCCTTCGACCGGGCGGCGCACCAACAGCATAGTCGACGCACCCGCACCGCGCAGGCGCGGAGTCGTCTAGCATGGGCATGTCACATGACTGACACAATTCCGTTATCTAATTGCGCGCAGTACCGGAATCTCGAGGCTCTAGCATGGTTGGCAAGACAATTCTCATCGTTGACGACGAAGCACCGATTCGCGAGATGATCGCCGTTGCGCTGGAAATGGCCGGCTATGAATGCCTCGAAGCGGACAGCGCGCCCCAGGCCCACGCGGTGATCGTCGACCGCAAGCCGGACCTGATCCTGCTCGACTGGATGCTCCCCGGCACTTCCGGCATCGAGCTGGCGCGCCGTCTCAAGCGCGACGAGATGACATCCGCCGTGCCGATCATCATGCTCACCGCCAAGGGTGAGGAGGACAACAAGATCCAGGGCCTGGAGGTCGGCGCCGACGACTACATCACCAAGCCGTTCTCGCCGCGCGAGCTGGTCGCCCGCCTGAAGGCCGTGCTGCGCCGCACCGGCGCCGGCGACAGCGAGACGCCGATCGAGGTCGGCGGGCTGATGCTCGATCCGCTCAGCCACCGCGTGACCATCGACGGCCGCCCGGCGGAAATGGGCCCCACCGAGTACCGCCTGCTGCAGTTCTTCATGACCCACCAGGAACGCGCCTACACCCGCGGCCAGTTGCTCGACCAGGTCTGGGGCGGCAACGTGTACGTCGAGGAGCGCACCGTCGACGTGCACATCCGCCGCCTGCGCAAGGCCCTCGGCGAGGCGTACGAGAATCTGGTGCAGACGGTGCGCGGGACTGGCTATCGTTTCTCCACCAAGGGCTGACGATCCCCTCAGCGGACGCTCACAAGGAAAAGGACGCAATCCGTGGTGAATAAGGACTGGCGCGGAGCGCTCTTTCTCCACCTGCTCGGCGTGGTCGCCGGCGCGCTGGTGGTCGGCGCGATCACCGGCCATTTCGGCTGGGCGCTGGCTGCCGGCCTGGCCCTCTATCTCGGCTGGACCCTGCGCCAGCTGCAGCGCCTGTACCGCTGGCTGGCCACCCACGAGCCCGACGAGGAACCGCCGCACAGCCACGGCCTGTGGGGCGAGGTGTTCGACAGCATCTACCGCCTGCAGCGCGGCAACCAGCGGGTGCGCGGCCACCTGCAATCGGTGATCAACCGCATGGAGGAATCCACCGCCTCGCTGCGCGACGCCATCGTCATGCTCGACAGCGACGGCAACCTGGAGTCCTGGAACCCGGCGGCGGAGCGCCTGCTCGGCCTGAAGAACCCGCAGGACGTCGGCCAGCCGGTGGGCAACCTGGTGCGCCATCCGCGCTTCAAGGAGTACTTCGCCGGCGAGGACTACCGCGAGCCGCTGGAGCTTCCGTCACCGGTGGACGACAACCTGCGCCTGCAGTTCCAGATCACCCTCTACGGCAACCAGCGCGACCACCTGATGCTGGTCCGCGACGTGACCCAGGTGCACCTGCTGGCGCAGATGCGCAAGGACTTCGTCGCCAACGTCTCCCACGAGCTGCGCACGCCGCTGACGGTGATCGCCGGCTACCTGGAGACGCTGCTGGACAACGCCGACAACATCAACCCGCGCTGGACCCGCGCGCTGCAGCAGATGCAGCAGCAGGCCGCGCGCATGCAGAGCCTGCTCAACGACCTGCTGCTGCTGGCCAGGCTGGACGCCACCGACTATCCGGCCGATAGCAAGCCGGTGGCCGTCGACCTGCTGCTGCTGGCGATCCGCAACGATGCCCAGGCGCTGTCCGGCGGCCGCAACCACCGCATCAGCCTGGAGGCCGATCCGAAGGTGAAGCTCAAGGGCAGCGAGGCGGAGCTGCGCAGCGCCTTCTCCAACCTGGTGTTCAACGCGGTGAAGTACACCCCCGACGAAGGCGAGATCCGCATCCGCTGGTGGGCCGACGAACAGGGCGCCCACCTCGCCGTGCAGGACAGCGGCATCGGCATCGAGGCCAAGCACATCCCTCGGCTCACCGAGCGCTTCTACCGGGTCGATTCCAGCCGCGCGGCGAACACCGGCGGCACCGGCCTCGGCCTGGCCATCGTCAAGCATGTGCTGATGCGCCACCGGGCGACCCTGGACATCGCCAGCGTGGTCGGCAAGGGCAGCAGCTTCACCTGCCATTTCCCGTCCCAGCAGATCGCCTGACGCAGGCGCCGCCCAACCTGCTGCAACACCTGCAGTCTTGCCAAGGGCCGGCCGCTGCACGCATCCTTAGCTGCTCATCCAACCAACCAACGACACCATGGACCCTTCCCCCAGTAGCCCCTTCCTGACCTACTTCGCCGACTTCGGCCTCGTTCTCTTCGCCCTGTTCCTCGTCGCACTCAACGGCTTCTTCGTCGCCGCCGAGTTCGCCATGGTCAAGCTGCGCTCCACCCGCGTGGAAAGCATCGCCAGCCAGCACGGCTGGCGCGGCACCATCCTCCGCCGCGTGCACAACCAGCTCGATGCCTATCTTTCCGCCTGCCAGCTCGGCATCACCCTGGCCTCCCTAGGCCTCGGCTGGGTCGGCGAACCGGCCTTCGCCGAACTGCTCGAACCGCTGCTGACCGCCATCGGCGTGCACAGCGAGGAAGTCGTGCGTGGCATTTCCTTCTTCACCGCGTTCTTCATCATTTCCTACCTGCACATCGTGGTCGGCGAACTGGCGCCGAAGTCCTGGGCGATCCGCAAGCCGGAGCTGCTCTCGCTGTGGACCGCCGCGCCGCTGTACCTGTTCTACTGGCTGATGTACCCGGCCATCTACCTGCTCAACGCCAGCGCCAACACCATCCTCAAGATCGCCGGCCAGGGCGAGCCCGGGCCGCACCATGAACACCACTACAGCCGCGACGAGCTGAAACTGATCCTGCACTCCAGCCGCGCCCACGACCCCAGCGATCAGGACATGCGCGTGCTGGCCTCGGCCGTGGAGATGGGCGAACTGGAAGTGGCGGACTGGGCCAACTCCCGGGAAGACCTGGTGTACCTGGAACGCAGCGCCCCGCTGCCGGAAATCCTCGCCACCATCCGCCGCCACAAGTACAGCCGCTACCCGGTGTACGACAGCGAGAAGGGCGAGTTCACCGGCCTGCTGCACATCAAGGACCTGCTGCTGGCGCTGACCGCGCTGGACAGCCTGCCGGAATCCTTCGACCTCGACGAACTGACCCACCCGCTGGAACTGGTGACCAAGCACATGCCGCTGTCGCGCCTGCTCGAACAGTTCCGCCAGGGCGGCTCGCACTTCGCCCTGGTCGAGGAGGCCGACCACAAGGTGATCGGCTACCTGACCATGGAAGACGTGCTGGAAGTGCTGGTCGGCGACATCCAGGACGAACACCGCAAGGCCGAACGCGGCATCCTCGCCTACCAGCCGGGCAAGCTGCTGGTGCGCGGCGACACCCCGCTGTTCAAGCTGGAGCGCCTGCTCGGCATCGACCTCGACCACGTCGAGGCGGATACCCTCGCCGGGCTGGTCTACGACAGCCTGAAGCGCGTGCCGGAAGAGGAAGAAGTGCTGGAAACCGAAGGCCTGCGCATCATCGTGAAGAAGATGAAGGGGCCGAAGATCGTGCTGGCGAAGGTGGTGAAGCTGGACTGACCCGGCTTGCGGCGGATAACGCTGGCGCGTTATTCGCCCTGCCGAAGCGCCCCGAACGCAGGGTGGATGAGGCTTTTTTCATCCACCATTGCGGGGCCGCATGCCCCGCCATGGTGGATCGATGAAGCCGATCCACCCTACGCAACCGTAAGAGCGGGCCATGCCCGCGAACGCTCAATCCCCGCCAATCGCGAAATTCGGCAGCGAGTCCACCGGCTGGGCGAAATCGTAGGGAATCGACTCCAGCGCCAGTCCCACGTTGCGCTGCACCACGAAGTGCAGGTGCGGGCCGCTGCTGTTGCCAGTGTTGCCGGAGCGCGCCAGCGGCGTGCCGAGGGCGACGCGCTGGCCTTCGTGGACCAGCACCGAGCCGCGCATCAGGTGCAGGTAGACGCCCATGGTGCCGTCGTCATGCAGGATGCGCACGAAGTTGCCGGAAGGGTTGTTGCCGCGCCCGCTCTGGCTGTTCTCCACCTTGACCACCACTCCCCCGCGCGCGGCGACGATCGGCGTGCCTTCGGGCATGGCGATGTCGATGGCGTAGCGGCCCTTGCGGGTGAAGTGGCTGTACTTGCCGTTCGGCCCCTGGCTCAGGCGGAACGGCCCGCCACGCCAGGGCAGCGGGTAGCGGAACGGCACCGGCTGCAGGCGCGGGTCGCCGAGGGCGTAGCGCAGTCTGGTCTGGTAGCGCAGCGGCTTGGCCGGATTGCGCGGAGTCAGGGTCGCCAGGCGGATGTTGCTGCGCGGCGGCAGTACCCAGCGGATCGGCCGTTCCGGCGCGCCCACGGCGTTCTGCGGGTTGTTCACCTGCAGCTCGACTTCCACCGGCGCATAGAGATCGTTGCGCACCTGCAGGGTTTCGCCGCCGGCGTGCTTCTTCGTCTCCAGCTTCACCTGGTTTTCCAGGTGCTCGACCATGCGGTCGCGGAACACGAACACCTGCGCACCCGCCACGGCGCGGTCCGTATAGGTGGTCACGCCATTGGCGTCGGTGTACTTGTAGATGGTCACGGCAGCGGCCGGCGCGGTGGCGCCCAGCAGGCCGCAGAGGAAGATCAGGCGTCCCAGCATGTCGGCTCTGGTTATCGGTATGCGACGCCGCAAGACTAGCAGCGCGCACCGGCAGCGGCGAGCTGCCGGCGGTCGGCCTGTGAAGCAGTGCGAAAAGCCCGGCGCTGCGGCCGGGCTTCAGAGTGGCGGGGTTATTCCTTGCGCTCGCCCTGCACTTCTTCCTGCATGCGGGTCAGGCCGATGTGGCGCACGTCGGTGCCGCGCACCAGGTAGATCACCAGCTCGGCGATATTGCGCGCGTGGTCGCCGATGCGCTCCAGCGAACGCAGTACCCAGATGATGTTGAGCACCCGCGAGATCGCCCGCGGGTCTTCCATCATGTAGGTCACCAGCTCGCGCAGGGCGGTCTTGTACTCGCGGTCGACGGTCTTGTCGTACTGCGCCACGGAGAGCGCCAGGTCGGCGTCGAAGCGGGCGAAGGCATCCAGCGCCTCCTGCACCATCTTGCGCACCTGGCCGCCGATGTGGCGCACCTCGACGTAGCCGCGCGGCGACTCGCCTTCCTCGCACAGCTGGATGGCGCGGCGGGCGATCTTCGAGGCCTCGTCGCCGATGCGCTCGAGGTCGATCACCGACTTGGAGATGCTGATGATCAGACGCAGGTCGGAGGCCGCCGGCTGGCGGCGGGCGAGGATGCGCAGGCATTCCTCGTCGATGTTACGCTCCATCTGGTTGATCTGGTCGTCGATCTCGCGCACCTGCTGGGCAAGGCCGGAGTCGGCGTCGATCAGCGCGGTGACCGCGTCGTTGACCTGCTTTTCCACCAGTCCGCCCATGGCCAGGAGGTGGCTGCGCACGTCCTCCAGCTCGGCGTTGAACTGCTGGGAGATGTGATGGGTGAGGCTGTCTTTGCTAATCATTGGGGATTCGCTCCGCGAAAGCTGCAGGCTTCAGGCTGCAAGCTCCAAGTGTTCTCCGGGTGACGTCTGCCGCTTCAGGCTGGCGCGCAGCGCACTTAACCATAACGACCGGTGATGTAGTCCTCGGTCTGCTTCTTCGCCGGATTGGTGAACAGCGTGTCGGTGTCGCCGAACTCGATCAGCTTGCCCATGTACATGAACGCCGTGTAGTCGGAAACCCGCGCGGCCTGCTGCATGTTGTGGGTGACGATGACGATGGTGAACTTCGACTTCAGCTCGTAGATCAGCTCCTCGATCTTCAGGGTGGAGATCGGGTCGAGCGCCGAGCAGGGTTCGTCGAGCAGCAGCACTTCCGGCTCCACCGCGATGGTGCGGGCGATCACCAGGCGCTGCTGCTGGCCGCCGGAGAGGCCGAGGGCGGATTCGTGCAGGCGGTCCTTCACCTCGTCCCACAGCGCGGCGCCCTTCAGCGCCCACTCGACTGCCTCGTCGAGCACGCGCTTCTTGTTGATGCCCTGGATGCGCAGTCCGTAGACCACGTTCTCGTAGATGCTCTTGGGGAACGGGTTGGGCTTCTGGAACACCATGCCGACGCGGCGGCGCAGCTCGGCGACATCCACGCCCTTGGCGAAGATGTTGTGGCCGTCGAGGCGGATCTCGCCCTTCACGTGGCAGCCGTCGACCAGGTCGTTCATGCGGTTGAAGCAGCGCAGCAGGGTCGACTTGCCGCAGCCGGACGGGCCGATGAAGGCGGTCACGCGCTGCTTGGGGATGTTCATGGTGACGTCGAACAGCGCCTGCTTGTCGCCGTAGAACAGGTTCAGGCCGGGCACTTCCAGGGCCACGGTCTCGTCGGCCAGGTTCATGCCCTGGCGCGGGCCGCGACCGAGCGCGCCGATGTCGATGCCGTGGGTATGGGATTCGGTTTGCATGTGTGTCTCCTTCGGAGGCTACAGGCTGCGGGCCGGGCGTCTGCGCCGTCGGCCCGCGGCAGAATCAGTTTTCCAGCGCCTTGTACTTTTCCCGCAGACGGTTGCGGATGGCGATGGCGGAGAAGTTCAGCAGGGCGATGACCAGCACCAGCAACAGCGCGGTGGCATACACCAGCGGCCGCGCGGCCTCGACGTTGGGGCTCTGGAAGCCGACGTCGTAGATGTGGAAGCCGAGGTGCATGATCTTCTGGTCCAGGTGCACGTAGGGGTAGTTGCCGTCCACCGGCAGCGCCGGGGCCAGCTTGACCACGCCCACCAGCATCAGCGGCGCCACTTCGCCGGCGGCGCGCGCCACGGCGAGGATCAGGCCGGTCATCATCGCCGGGCTGGCCATGGGCAGGACGATCTTCCACAGCGTCTCCGCCTTGGTCGCACCCAGCGCCAGCGAGCCTTCGCGCACTGCGCGCGGGATGCGCGACAGGCCTTCCTCGGTGGCGACGATGACCACCGGCACGGCGAGGATCGCCAGGGTCAGCGAGGCCCAGAACAGCCCCGGGGTGCCGAAGGTCGGCGCCGGCAGGGCTTCGGGGAAGAACAGCCGGTCGATCGAACCGCCCAGCACGTAGACGAAGAAGCCCAGGCCGAACACGCCGTAGACGATCGCCGGGACGCCGGCGAGGTTGTTCACGGCGATGCGGATGATGCGCGTCAGGGTGCCCTGTCTGGCGTATTCGCGCAGATAGACCGCGGCGATCACGCCGAACGGGGTGACGATGATCGCCATCACCAGGGTCATCATCACGGTGCCGAAGATGGCCGGGAAGATGCCGCCCTCGGTGTTCGCCTCGCGCGGGTCGTCGCTGAGGAACTCCCACAGTTTCTTGAAGTAGAAGCCGACCTTGGTCCAGGTGCCCATGGCGTTCGGCTGGTAGGCGTGCACCAGCTTGCCGAGGCTGATCTCGGTCTTCTGGCCGCTGGCGTCGCGCATCACCACGCTGTCGCGGTTGAACTGCTGGTGCAGCTCGTTCAACTGGTCCTCGTACACCTTGTACTGCGCATGCAGCTCGGCGCGGGCGCTTTCCAGGTCGGCCTGGGCGGCGGCGTCGAGCTGGTCCTTCAGCTGCAGTCCGCGTTCCTTCAGGCGCAGGCGTTCGAGGCCGTGGTTGATGCCGCCGATGTCCTTCTTCTCGAGCCTGTAGACCTGCTGGTAGAGCGCCTCGACGCGCTGCAGGCGTTTCTGCAGCTCGGCCATGGCAGCGGGGCCTTCGGCGACCACCTTGCCGTCTTCCTTGATGCTGGCCAGGTAGCCGTAGAAGTTGCCGTACTCGCGGCGCTCCAGGGTCACCAGGTCGGCCGGCGTGCGGATGTCGCCCAGCCACTCGCCGATCACCCAGGAGAAGTCGCTGCCGTAGAGGTCGCGGTTGCCCAGCTTGAGCAGTTCGCGGGTCATGAACTGCGGGCCGTCTTCCGGCACCGGCAGGCCGGCGCCGCGCAGGCGTTCGCGCGGCACCTGCTCGGATTGCACCTGTTCGCCGATCAGGGTCTTCGGCGCTTCACCCGGTACCCTGTAGGTCGCCTCGATCACGTTCGCCGGCCAGAAATGGCCGAGACCGCGCACGGCGATCACCGCCAGCAGGCCGATGGTCATGATCACCGCGATGGACACCGCCCCGGCATTCATCCACACCCAGGGCGAGCCGCTGGCGAACCACGCTTTGACGGTTTCCTGTTTCTGTTTCACAGATTGAGCCTCGTCATGCGCCGATCAGAGCGACGCGTATTTCTTCCGCAGCCGCTGACGGATCAGTTCGGCCAGCGTATTCATCACGAAGGTGAAGCTGAGCAGCACCAGCGCCGAGAGGAACAGCACGCGGTAATGGGTGCCGCCCACTTCCGACTCGGGCATTTCCACCGCGACGTTGGCGGCCAGGGTGCGCATGCCCTGGAAGATGTTCACGTCCATCACCGGGGTGTTGCCGGTGGCCATCAGCACGATCATGGTCTCGCCCACCGCGCGGCCCATGCCGATCATCAGCGCCGAGAAGATGCCCGGGCTGGCGGTGAGGATCACCACGCGGGTCAGCGTCTGCCAGGGCGTGGCGCCGAGGGCCAGGGAGCCGTAGGTGAGGCTCCTCGGCACGCTGAAGATGGCGTCTTCGGCGATGGAGAAGATGTTCGGGATCACCGCGAAGCCCATGGCCAGGCCGACCACCAGGGCGTTGCGCTGGTCGTAGGTGATGCCCAGGTCGTGACTTATCCACAGGCGCATGTCGCCGCCGAAGAAGGTCGCTTCCAGGTGCGGGCTCATCCACAGGGCGAAGGCCCCGACCAGCAGCACCACCGGGATCAGCACGGCGGCTTCCCAGCCGGCCGGCAGGCTCAGGCGGATGCGTTCGGGCAGGCGGCTCCAGATCAGGCCGGCGAGCAGGATGCCCAGCGGTGTCAGCAGCAGCAGGCTGAAGATGCCCGGCAGGTGGCCTTCGACGTAGGGCGCGAGGAACAGGCCGGCGAAGAAGCCGAGGATCACCGTCGGCAGCGCTTCCATCAGCTCGATCACCGGCTTGACCTTGCGGCGCATGGCCGGCGCCATGAAGTAGGCGGTGTAGATGGCGGCGGCGATGGCCAGCGGCGCGGCGAGGATCATCGCGTAGAACGCGGCCTTCAGGGTGCCAAAGGTCAGCGGCGCGAGGCTCAGCTTGGGCTCGAAGTCGGTGGTCGCGGCAGTGGACTGCCAGACATAGCCGGGCTTGTCGTAGCTCTCGTACCAGACCTTGCCCCACAGCGCGCTCCAGGACACTTCCGGGTGCGGGTTGCTCAGGGAGAAGCGACGCAGCTCGCCGCCCTGCTCCAGCAGCAGGCGGTTGGCGCGCGGCGACAGGGCCAGCGGGCCGGCGTCCGGCGCGACGTTTTCCACCAGCAGCTTGCGCTGGGCGGTGCTGTGGAAGACGCCGAGGTTGCCCTGGTCGTCCAGGGCGAGGAAGCCCTTGCGACGCTGTTCCGGCACGATGCTGGCGATCGGCTGGCCCTGCAGCTGGAAGTCGCGGACATGGGACAGGCGCGGTTCGCCGTCTTCGCCGCGAGCCATGAACCATTGGCCGATGCCGCCCCTGGAGTCGCCGATCATCAGCGAGATGCCGCCGAGCAGCTGGCTGCTGGCGGTGACCTCGGCGCTGGCGTCGTCGAGCAGTTTGTAGCGGCCGTTGAGCTGGCGGCTGTTCAGGTCGAACACGTCGGCGGTGGCGCGGCCGTTGATGACGTAAAGCCACTGCTTGCGCGGGTCCATGTAGATCGCCTTGACCGGCTCGGCGATCTGCGGCAGTTCGACATGCTCCTGCTCCAGCGTGGTTTCGCCGGTGAGCATGTTTTCCTGGCCGGTCAGGTTCAGCAGCAGCATCCGGCTGCCGTTGGAAGCGGCCAGCACCAGGCTGTCGTCACCGGAAGCCAGGGCGACGTGCTCCAGCGGGCGGCCCTGGCTGTCCAGCTCGATGGGCGCCTCGCCGTAGGGGTAGTCGACCTGCGGGGTGATGGTCTTGTGGCCGTCCGGGTAGGTGACCTTGTAGCTGTGCTTGAACACCAGCGCCTGGCCGTTGGACAGGCCGAGGGCGACCAGCGGCTGGCCCGGCTGGTCCTGTGCGATGGAGACCACATGGCTGCCTTCCGGCAGCCTGACGGCCTGGCGGCTCAGTTCGTCGCCGGTCTTCAGGCTGAAGAACAGCACTTCGCCATTGGCGGCGACGCGCATCGCCACCTGGTTCTGCTCCTCGATGCTCAGCAGCAGAGGCGCCTCGGCGGTCTTCAGCCAGGCCGGAGCCAGCGGATCGCGGACGTCCAGCTCGGCGCCACGGAACAGCGGCAGCACCACGTAGGCGAGGTAGAAGAAGATCAGGGTGATGGCCGCCAGTACGGCGAGCCCGCCCACCAGCACGTACCAGCGGGTCAGACGGTCCTTGAGCGCACGCATGCGTCGCTTGCGTTGCAGGACCGGCGTATTGAAATCGATACGCTCGGGGAGAGAGGAGGTCATGGAGGAGTTGGCCAGGTCGTTCATGGGGTGACACCCTAGCGGCTCTGTATGACAGAAAGATGACATGCCGGTGACACGACGAAGCCCACCAGCAGAGCCTTGCTGGCGGGCGCGTCACCTCATGCCGGGCGGCCTGGGCAACCCGGTTCGGAGGATGGTTACAGGCCCAGTTCCTTGAGCGCTTTCTCGGCGACCTTGGACGGCAGCGGGATGTAGCCGTCCTTCACCACCACCTGCTGGCCAGTCTTGGACAGGACCATCTTCAGGAACTGCGCTTCCAGCGGTTCCAGCGACTTGTTCGGCGCCTTGTTCACGTAGACGTAGAGGAAGCGCGACAGCGGGTAGGTGCCGTTCAGCGCGTTCTGCTCGTTATCCTCGACGAAGGTGCCGCCTTCCTTCTTGGCCAGTGCGACGGTCTTCACGCTGGCGGTCTTGTAGCCGATGCCGGAGTAGCCGACGCCGTTGAGCGACTGGCTGACCGACTGCACCACGGAGGCCGAGCCGGGCTGCTCGTTGACGTTCGGCTTGAAGTCGCCTTTGCACAGGGCTTCTTCCTTGAAGTAGCCGTAGGTGCCGGAAACCGAGTTGCGGCCGAACAGCTGGACCGGCTTGTTCGCCCAGTCGCCGCTCAGGCCCAGGTCGCCCCAGGTCTTCACTTCCTGCTTGCCACCGCACAGGCGGGTAGCGGAGAAGATCGCATCGACCTGGGCCATGGTCAGGCCTTTGATCGGGTTGTCCTTGTGCACGAAGATCGCCAGGGCGTCCACGGCCACCGGGATGGCAGTCGGCTTGTAGCCGTACTTCTGCTCGAAGGCCTGCAGCTCGACGTCCTTCATCTTGCGGCTCATCGGGCCGAGGTTGGCGGTACCTTCGGTCAGCGCCGGCGGCGCGGTGGAGGAACCGGCGGCCTGGATCTGGATGTTCACGTTCGGGTAGAGGCGCTTGTACTCTTCGGCCCACATGGTCATCAGGTTGGCCAGGGTATCGGAGCCGACGCTGGAAAGGTTGCCCGATACACCGCTGGCCTTCTGGTAATCCGGAAGGGCCGGATCGATTGCGGCAACCGCACTGGCGGCGCCCACGCCTGCGGCGACGAAAGTCAGTGCCGCCATCAAACGCTTGAGTTTCATGCCTTGCTCCTCGAACAGGATAGGTTTGTTGGATCGGGGGCCAGTATCGTCAGGCCGCATGAAGACTCTATGACGCGAATGTGACAGTTGGATGAAATGCCATCAGGGCTTGTCACAAACTCTGGGGGGACTGGAGCCCTGTAAGCGGGCCATGCCCGCGACAGGCATCGGCTCGGTGGGAAGGGATTTTTTCGCGCGCAAAGCAAAACCCCCGGCCATCGCTGGCCAGGGGTTTCGGGATAGGTGCTTGACGATGACCTACTCTCACATGGGGAGACCCCACACTACCATCGGCGATGCGTCGTTTCACTGCTGAGTTCGGGATGGGATCAGGTGGTTCCAACGCTCTATGGTCGTCAAGCAATTCTTTCGGACGCTCGTGGCTCTCGCTCACGCTCATCCAGATTCGGGTATGTGATGTAATTTGCGGTTCTCACGAACTTTCGGTTCGTCGACTTCACCATCACCGCACAATCTTCTCAGATTGCTTGGGTGTTATATGGTCAAGCCTCACGGGC
>NZ_FNIJ01000025.1 GCF_900103845.1 Pseudomonas jinjuensis | reverse complement strand
ATCCGAGATACGCTTCAAGCCGGTAGCCCACTACATCGCCGTTCAACTGATCGTGATGGCAGCGGCCAATCCGATTTCTGCTACCGGAAGGCGATTGACGGAGTTGCGGGCCGGGATCGGCGGGCTGTTTCTGGATCGCCGTCCAAGGCCTACCAGGCCAAGGACGGTGAAGATCTCAAAGACTCGCTACCCGGTGAACCGCAAGGCCGCTCCGCTTAAGTGAACAGTATTACCGCTCCGCGCGGGCTTTTTCATGCCCGCACGGAATGCCTGCCTACACTCAATGTCAGGATGACAAGGCGAGGAGGTTTCCATGCAGGTACGCCCCTATCTGTTCTTCCATGGTCGCTGCGATGAGGCGCTGGCGTTCTACCAGCATGTTTTCGGCGCGAAGGTCACTGCGCTGATGCGTTACGAGGAGGCCCCCGGACCGTCGCAGGTCCCGGATGGCTGGGCAGACAAGGTGATGCACGCGAGCCTGCAGATCGGCGACACCCAGGTCTGGATGTCCGACGGGCGGGGCGAGCGGCACCTGCCGTTCACCGGCTTCTCCCTGGCGGTGAGCCTGCGCGGCCCGGTCGAGGCGGAACAGGCGTTCGCCGCCCTGGCCGATGGCGGGCAGGTCGACATGCCGATGGAGAAGACCTTCTGGGCGCAGCGCTTCGGCATGCTCACCGACCGCTTCGGGGTGGGCTGGATGGTCAGTTGCGACTGATCTCGCTCGACGAGGAGTCCTGAAACGACGAAGCCCGCCGGATGGCGGGCTTCGTACGCATTGCGCGGATCAGGCGTTGAGCTGCAGGCGCTCGCTGGTCAACTGGTTGATTTCGCGGTAGGCCGCGGCATCGGTTTCCAGCTGTTTCTCGCGGGCCGGGAAGATTTCCAGCAGCTTGGCGGTCCACTGCGGCGAACGGGTCTGCTCGGGGAAGCAGCGCTCCAGCAGGCCGAGCATGATCGACACGGTGACCGACGCGCCCGGCGAGGCACCGAGCAGGGCGGCGATGGTGCCGTCCTCGGCAGACACCAGTTCGGTACCGAACTGCAGGATGCCGCCTTTCTTCGGGTCCTTCTTGATGATCTGCACGCGCTGGCCGGCGGTTTCCAGGCGCCAGTCCTCGGTCTTCGCCTGCGGATAGAACTTGCGCAGGGATTCCAGGCGCTGGTCCATGGACTGCATGACTTCCTTCACCAGGTAGCGGGTCAGGTCCATGTTGTCGCGGGCCACCGAGAGCATCGGCAGCAGGTTGCTGGTGCGCACCGACAGCGGCAGGTCGAGGAAGGAACCGTGGCGCAGGAACTTGGTGGAGAAGCCGGCATAGGGTCCGAACAGCAGGGATTTCTTGCCGTCCACCACGCGGGTGTCCAGGTGCGGCACGGACATCGGCGGGGCGCCGACTTCGGCCTGGCTGTAGACCTTGGCCTGGTGCTGGCTGACCACTTCCGGGTTGTCGCAGCGCAGCCACTGGCCGCTCACCGGGAAGCCGCCGAAGCCCTTGCTTTCCGGAATGCCGGACATCTGCAGCAGCGGCAGCGCACCGCCGCCGGCGCCGAGGAAGACGAACTTCGCCTTGACCTTGCGGTTCTCGCCGGTGCGGGTGTTCTTGATGTCGACGCTCCAGCCTTCGTCTTCGCGCTGCAGGCCGGTGACTTTCTGGAAGTAGCTGACATTGGTGCCGGACTGGGTCGCCAGGTAGCCCAGCAGCTGGTTGGTCAGCGCGCCGAAGTTGACGTCGGTGCCGCTTTCCATGCGAGTGGCGGCGACCTGCTCGTCGGCCGGGCGGCCCGGCATGGTCAGCGGCGCCCACTGGCCGATCAGCTCGCGGTCTTCGCTGTACTTCATGTCGGCGAAGGCGTGGTGCTGGATCAGCAGCTCATGGCGCTTCTTCAGGAACGGGATGTCCTTGCCGCGCACGAAGCTCATGTGCGGAACCGGGCTGATGAAGTTCCTCGGTGCGCCGAAGCCTTCCTTGCCGACCATGTAGGCCCAGAACTGCTTGGACACTTCGAACTGGGCGTTGATGTTGATGGCCTTCTTGATGTCGATCGAGCCATCCGCCGCCTGCGGGGTGTAGTTCAGTTCGCACAGGCCGGCGTGACCGGTACCGGCGTTGTTCCAGGGGTTGGAACTCTCGATGGCTCCGGATTCCTGCAGCTCGACGATTTCCAGCTTGATGCCGGGGTCGAGCTCCTTCAGCAGGGTCGCCAGGGTTGCACTCATGATGCCGGCGCCAACCAGCAACACGTCCAGTGCTTCGTAATTGTTCTGCGCCATTAACGCGTCTCCAGGATCTTCAGCAGCAAATTGATGACAACCCATCCGGCGCCTTGGCGCTCGAGGATGGCAGCCCGGAGGAGCGGGAGCGCCTGGCGCTCGCCGAAAGGTCCGGGGCTGGGATGTCGAATACTTCGCGACGGCTGCGGAACGCCGGCTGGCATTCGCGCAACCGCATACGGATGCCGTCGCGGCCGAGTTCGAAGGAGGGGATGCGCACCTTCAGTTCGGCGGTCATGCGGCGGAAGGCATCCGCGATGCAAACGGGTACGTCCACGACGGTGCTGTCAGGCGCCGTTGAGGAAGGTTCCTGTGCCGACAAAGCTGTTCAGTGCTGCGGGGGTACGCGTTGATGGTGCTTCTACCGACGCAAAACTATTCATTGCTCGCCACACTCTCGTGAAGTAGTGAAAAACCTTCAAATCACGCTCTTTTGGATACGTGAAGCTCAAAGGAAGTCGTTGTCGCGGGCCTGCCCAGCTTCTGCGGGGAAGAGGGGCACGCTGCATCCATGCTCAAATTCGACGCAACAAACGGTACAAAGCGACCGGCCGGGGCCGATGCGAATGGCGACTCTCTATGAGGGTGTGGCAGCGGACAATGTCATCTGCGTGCCCGATCAGGAGGCGTCCTTATAATCGGGGGGCGATTATAACGGCGAAATGAAAAAAAAGCCCTTGGCCTTAGACTTTTTTCCTACTGCCTAAGTCATGCTTTCCGCTTTTCGCACCGCCCCGGTGCGGTTCGCCCCGTCGCGGATCATTTCCAGAAACCACGCGGCCTGCAGCGGAACCCCTCCGCTTGCCGCCGCGTCCAATGGCATGTGCTGTCAGTGCACGCCGACGGTCGGTATACTGCCGGCCATTTCGTGCCCAACCATGGAGAGATGAGCATGCTGCATCGTTTGTTGCTCAGCCTGATCGCTGCCGCCAGCCTGGCCATCGCCGGCTGTGCCCTCAGCCCGCAACAACTCAACCCCGAACCGGTCTTCAAGGGCCCCATCACCGCCGTCGGCCAGGGCCAACCGGTGGTCGTGAAGGTCGTCGACGGCCGCCCGAACACGTCGCTCGGCACCCGTGGCGGTCTTTATCCGGAGACCAGCGCGATCACCGTGCGCAGCCAGGACGTGATTCCCAAGCTGCAGGCCCAGGCCGAGGCCGCCGTGCGCCTGCTCGGCTTCACCCCGTCGCCCAACGCCTACAACGCGCCGCAGCTGACCCTGACCCTGGCCGAGCTGAAGTACCAGTCGCCGAAGGAAGGCATGTACGTCACCGAGGCGAACATCGGCGCGACCTTCCGCGTCGACGTGCAGAACAGCCAGCGCCGCTACAGCGGCCGCTATGGCGCCTCGCTGAACCAGCGCTTCGGGATGGCTCCCAATCAACAGACGAACAGCAAACTGGTCAGCGACGTGCTCAGCGACGCCCTGACCCGCGTGTTCAAGGACCCGACCATCGGCCAGACCCTGAACCAGCGCTGAGTTCGCCCAGCGAAAAAGCCCGGGTCATCCGCCCGGGCTTTTTCATGCCTGCCGCCTTTTCAGGCGGCCTGGCGGAACGGGTCCATCTCGCTCAGGCCGATGCGCTCGTTGACTTCCGGCAGGTCCAGATGCTCGCGCCCGCAGGCCTGGCAGTAGACCAGCCAGCGGTCGTCCTGCACGTTGAACGAGAGCTCGGTGACGATTGCCTCGATTTCATCCAGATGCTCGGCTAGGTATGCGTTGTCATGGGCGACGGTCTCGAACATGGCGATTCTCCAGGGGCTGGTTGGGGGACGTGACCGGGGAAATCCTAGCGAGCAGCATGCCAACCCTGGATTGCAGGCGTGTGACCACGCTCGTCGCAAATCGATTTCTGCGCGGTCACGTTCGGATACAATTCGCGCCTGTTTTTTCTTTCCTGGCGTGCCGCGGGCGGCCGCCGAATTCCCACGGACTCACCTTCAGCGTTATCTCGATAACCTGCGTGCAGTTCTGAAGCGGAGGTTGCGATGTCGCTGCAGGCGTTATTGGCCCTGTTCAAGGCCGATCCCGGTCGGATTCTCAATGACCTGGCGCTGTTCTTCACCCTCGCCGGCGCCTGGCTGCTGCTGGCCACGCGCCGCCGCGAACAGCGCGCCACGGCCCGCCTGGTGGCGCAGAACGAGACACAGGCGCTGCCGCTGGACGAGCCGACCCTGCGGATGAACCGTTTCTTCTATCGCTTCGGCTATGCCTGCATGATGCTGGCGCTGGCGGTGAGCTGGTACAGCACGCAACTGTAAGGAACCTGTTTCGCCAGCGAGCTGGCGAAAACGGCGGACAGAAAAAAGCCTGCGCATGCGCAGGCTTTTTTCGTCGGGAGCCGCTTACAGGCTGGCGATCTTCTCGCGCTGCACGATCAGGTTGCTCAACGCCTGTTCGGCCTCGGCCAGCTTGGCGCGCTCCTTCTCGATCACCTCGACCGGAGCCTTGGCGACGAAGCCTTCGTTGGCCAGCTTGCCGCCGACGCGCTTCACTTCGCCGTCCAGGCGGGTGATTTCCTTGTCCAGGCGCGCCAGTTCGGCGGTCTTGTCGATCAGTCCGGCCATCGGCACCAGCACCTGCATCTCGCCGACCAGCGCGGTGGCGGACATCGGCGCTTCCTCGCCTTCGTCCAGCACGCGGATGGTTTCCAGCTTGGCCAGCTTCATCAGCAGCGGCTCGTTGTCGGCCAGGCGGCGGTGGTCTTCCGGCGAGGCGTTGGCGAGGATCAGGTCGATGCGCCTGGCCATGGAGATGTTCATCTCGCCGCGGATCTGCCGCACGCCGAGCATCAGCGCCTTGACCCACTCGATGTCGCCTTCGGCGGCGGCGTCGATCTTCGACTCGTCGGCGATCGGCCAGGGTTGCAGCATCAGGGTGTCGCCCTGCTTGCCGGCCTGGGCCTTGATGCGCTGCCAGATTTCCTCGGTGATGAACGGCATGAACGGATGCGCCAGACGCAGCGCCACTTCCAGCACGCGGATCAGGGTGCGGCGGGTGCCGCGCTGGCGTTCGATCGGGGCGTTCTCGTCCCACAGCACCGGCTTGACCAGCTCCAGGTACCAGGCGCAGTACTCGTCCCAGATGAACTCGTAGAGCGCCTGGGTGGCCAGGTCGAAGCGGAAGGCGTCGAGCTGGCGCGCGACTTCCTGCTCGGTGCGCTGCAGCTGGGAGATGATCCAGCGGTCCACCGAGGACAGCTCGACCGGCTCGCCATTGACGCCGGTGTCCTTGCCATCGGTGTTCTCGATGACGAAGTTGGCGGCGTTCCACAGTTTGTTGCAGAAGTTGCGGTAGCCCTCGACGCGGCCCATGTCGAACTTGATGTCACGGCCGGTGGAAGCCAGCGAGCAGAAGGTGAAGCGCAGGGCGTCGGTGCCGTAGCTGGCGATGCCCTCGGGGAACTCGGCCCTGGTCTGCTTGGCGATCTTCTCGGCGAGCTTGGGTTGCATCATGCCGCTGGTGCGTTTCTCCAGCAGCTCGTCGAGGGTGATGCCGTCGACGATGTCCAGCGGGTCGAGCACGTTGCCCTTGGACTTGGACATCTTCTGGCCCTGGCCGTCACGCACCAGGCCGTGGACGTAGACGGTCTTGAACGGGATCTGCGGGGTGCCGTCCGCGTTCTTCACCAGGTGCATGGTCAGCATGATCATGCGGGCGACCCAGAAGAAGATGATGTCGAAGCCGGTGACCAGCACGTCGGTGGGGTGGAAGGTCTTGAGGAACTCGGTCTGTTCCGGCCAGCCGAGGGTGGAGAAGGTCCACAGGCCGGAGCTGAACCAGGTGTCCAGCACGTCCTCGTCCTGGCGCAGGGCGATGTCGCCGAGGTTGTGTTTGGCGCGTACTTCCGCCTCGTTGCGGCCGACGTAGACGTTGCCGGTCTCGTCGTACCAGGCCGGGATGCGGTGGCCCCACCACAGCTGGCGGCTGATGCACCAGTCCTGGATATCGCGCATCCAGCTGAAGTACATGTTCTCGTACTGCTTCGGCACGAACTGGATGCGGCCATCTTCCACGGCGGCGATGGCCGGCTCGGCCAGCGGCTTGGTGGAGACGTACCACTGGTCGGTGAGCCAGGGCTCGATGACGGTGCCGGAGCGGTCGCCCTTGGGCACTTTCAGCGCGTGGTCGTCGATCTTCTCGAGCAGGCCGGCGGCCTCGAAGTCGGCGACGATCTTGCGGCGCGCGTCGAAGCGGTCGAGATGGGCATAGGCGGCCGGCAGGCTGCCGTCCACCTCGGCGTTGACGCTGCCATCGAGGTTGAACACCTGGGCGGTGGCCAGTACGGCGGCGTCCTTGTCGAAGATGTTGATCAGCGGCAGGTCGTGGCGCTTGCCGACTTCATAGTCGTTGAAGTCATGGGCCGGGGTGATCTTCACGCAGCCGGTGCCGAACTCGCGGTCGACGTAGTCGTCGGCGATGATCGGGATACGCCGGCCCACCAGCGGCAGCTCGACGAAGGTGCCGATCAGCGCCTGGTAGCGCTCGTCTTCCGGGTGCACGGCCACGGCGGTGTCGCCGAGCATGGTTTCCGGACGGGTGGTGGCGACCACCAGGTGGTCCTTGCCGTCCGCGGTCCTGTGGCCGTCGGCCAGCGGGTAGCGCAGGTGCCAGAGGTGGCCCTTCTCGTCATGGTTCTCCACTTCCAGGTCGGAAATGGCGGTGTGGAACCTGGTGTCCCAGTTCACCAGGCGCTTGCCGCGGTAGATCAGGCCGTCCTCGTGCAGACGCACGAAGGCTTCCTTCACCGCTTCCGACAGGCCGTCGTCCATGGTGAAGCGCTCGCGCGACCAGTCCACGGAGGAGCCGAGGCGGCGGATCTGCCGGGTGATGGTGCCGCCGGACTGGTCCTTCCACTCCCAGACCTTCTCCAGGAACTTCTCGCGGCCCAGGTCGTGACGGGCGATGCCCTGGGCGGCCAGCTGGCGCTCCACCACCATCTGGGTGGCGATGCCGGCGTGGTCGGTGCCCGGCTGCCACAGGGTGTTGCGGCCCTGCATGCGGCGGTAGCGGATCAGCGCGTCCATGATGGCGTTGTTGAAGCCGTGACCCATGTGCAGGCTGCCGGTGACGTTCGGCGGCGGAATCATGATGGTGTACGGCTCGCCGGAACCTTGCGGGGCGAAATAGTTCTCTTTCTCCCACAGGGGGTACCAGTGGGATTCGATGGCGTGGGGCTGGTAGGTCTTGTCCATGAGCGCGGCGGGACCCTGATAAGGCTAGACGGAAAACCGCTGAGTATAACGGGGCACGGGGCTTGGCGGCCACCGGCGCGGTTGGCGGCATGCCAGGGACAGCATTTGTAGGAGCGAGCTTGCTCGCGAACCGCTTGACGCGGTGGTCGCAGGGAAAGGTTCGCGAGCAAGCTCGCTCCTGCAGGGAAGGCGGCGGGGCGGTCAGGGCTTGCGCTGGGCCAGCATCCACTGCAGGCGCGCTTCCAGGCGGCGCTGCAGTTCCGCTTCGATCTGCGGCACGAAGTCGTCGATCACGTCCTGCAGGAGCAACTGGGCGGCGGCGCGCAGTTCCTTGTCCAGTCTGGCCTGCTCGCTGGAGAGGGTGGTGACCTGGGTGGTCAGCAGTGGCGGCTCGATCTCCAGTTCTTCCTCGATCTCCTCAGGCTCGTCCACTGGCGGGCGCGGGGCGGGGGAGACCACGTCGGACAGCAGCGGAATGTTGTCCGCCTGGAAGGACTCGGTCAGCGACTCGTTGTCCGACTCGCCAAGCAGTTCGTGGATCGATTCGAGATCGTCCAGCAGGTGATCGGGATCTTTCGGAGGCTTGTGGTTTTCCATGGCTCGTCGTTGTGCGGCAGTCAAGGACGCGGCAGCGGATGGGTATCCAAAGGATAGCCTTGTTGGCGATAGGTTCGGAAATTCTCCCGCGCCGCCTGGCGGATCGAGGGTTCCTCCACCACCAGCTCGGCGATGCGCGCGAAACGCGGGGCGAATTCCGGGATGGCCAGGGTCAGGTTGATCAGCAGGTCGCGCTGGCCTTCCGGCGGCGCGCCGAGGCCGAGGGCCACCGGCGCGGCGGAATCTTCTTCCATGTCGCTGTGGGGGATGAACGCCTCGCCACGGAAGCTCCACAGGCGGGCGTCCAGACTGTCGCGCTGGGCGGCGTCGGCGCACAGCAGGTAGACGCGCATGCCTTCCCGCCACGCCTTGGCGGCGAGGCGGCAGGCGAAGCCCAGGCGCGCGTCGGGATCGGCGCTGGGCAGAACATAGAAGTCGACGCGGGTGGTCACTTCACGCGATCCAGCAGGTACTGGGTCAGCAGCGGCACCGGGCGGCCGGTGGCACCTTTTTCCTTGCCGCCGCTGATCCAGGCGGTGCCGGCGATGTCCAGGTGCGCCCAGTGGTACTTCTTGGCGAAGCGCGAGAGGAAGCAGCCGGCGGTGATGGTGCCGGCCTTCGGCCCGCCGATGTTGGCGATGTCGGCGAACGGGCTGTCCAGCTGTTCCTGGTACTCGTCGAACAGCGGCAACTGCCAGGCGCGGTCGTCGGCCTGCTCGCCGGCCTTGAGCAACTGGCGGACCAGGGCGTCGTTGTTGCCCATCAGGCCCGAGGTATTGCTGCCCAGGGCGACGATGCAGGCGCCGGTGAGGGTGGCGATGTCCACCACCGACTGCGGCTTGAAGCGCTCGGCGTAGGTCAGGGTGTCGCACAGCACCAGGCGGCCTTCGGCGTCGGTGTTGAGGATCTCGACGGTCTGCCCGCTCATGGTGGTGACGATGTCGCCCGGGCGGCTGGCGCGGCCGCTGGGCATGTTCTCGGCGCAGGCGAGCAGGCCGACCAGGTTGATCGCCGGCTGCAGTTCCAGCACAGCGCGGAAGGTGCCGAGCACGCTGGCGGCGCCGCACATGTCGAACTTCATCTCGTCCATGCCGAGGCCCGGTTTCAGGCTGATGCCGCCGGTGTCGAAGGTGATGCCCTTGCCGACCAGCACGTGCGGCGCGTCCTCCTTCCTGCCGCCGTTGTACTGCAGGACGATCAGCCGCGGCGGCTGCTCGCTGCCCTGGGCGACGGCGAGGAAGGAGCCCATGCCGAGGTCGCGCAGCTTCTTCTCGTCGAGCACTTCCACCTTCAGGCCCTTGTACTCCTTGGCCAGGGCCCTGGCCTGCTCGCCCATGAAGGTCGGGTGGCAGACGTTCGGCGGCAGGTTGCCGAGGTCGCGGGTCAGCGCCATGCCGTTGGCGATGGCCCGGGCTTCCTTCGCGGCCTGCTCGACGGCGGCGGCATCGGCCTTGTCGGCGAGCAGGGTGATCTTCTTCAGCTTGAGCGCATCGGCCTTCTGGCTCTTGTAGCGGTCGAACACGTAGACGCCGTCGGCCAGGGTCTCCACCTGCAGGCGCGCCTTGCCGTGGGCGCTGCGGCCTTTCACCGCGAGATCGCCGAGGGCCAGTACGGCGTCGCTGCCGCCGAGAGTCTTCAGGCTGCCGAGGACCGAGGAAACCAGTTTGCGGTATTGGCGGTCGGATAGTTCTCGTTCCTTGCCGGCACCCACCAGCAGCACACGCTCGGCCTTGAGGTTCGGCAGGTTCTGCAGCAGCAGGGTCTGGCCGACCTTGCCGGCCAGATCGCCGCGCTTGAGCAGGCTGGCGATGGCGCCGCCGGTGGCCTGGTCCACGGCCTGGGCGGTGGCGCCGAGCTTGCGGCCCTCGCCGACGGCGATGACCAGGGTGGCGGTTTTCAGGGTTTCCGGACGTGCGCTTTTGACAAGGAATTCCATTTTGGGTGTCCCCGGGAAGGCTCTGAATGGCGAGGTGGTCTGCGTGGCCCTGCGCAGTGACAGGCCTGGCGAATCGCAGGATAATGCCGGCTATTTTCGCCGCTTGCGTACGAGCGCGGGCGGCGATGCTTCAAGGCGGCTAGTTTGAGCGTAGCCGCCCGAGCGTGACAACCCTGGAGTGTCCGGTTTGATTGTCTTCCGTTATCTGTCCCGCGAAGTGATGGTGACCCTCAGTGCGGTCAGCGCCGTACTGCTGGTGATCATCATGAGTGGCCGTTTCATCAAGTACCTGGCGCAGGCCGCCCAGGGCATGCTGGACCCCGGCGCCCTGTTCATGATCATGGGAGTGCGCCTGCCCGGCTTCCTCCAGCTGATCCTGCCGCTGGGGCTGTTCCTCGGCATCCTTCTCGCCTATGGCCGCCTGTACCTGGAAAGCGAGATGACTGTGCTTTCCGCCACCGGCATGAGCCAGCAGCGCCTGTTCGGCTACACCCTGATCCCGGCCACCGTGGTGGCCGCGATCGTGGCCTGGCTGAGCCTGTCGCTGGCGCCGCAGGGCATCGCGCAGATGCAGCTGCTGCTGAACAAGCAGGACGCGATGACCGAGTTCGATACCCTGGCGCCGGGGCGCTTCCAGTCCATGAAGGACGGCACCCGGGTGACCTACACCGAGACCCTGTCGAGCGACCGCACCGCGCTGGGCGGCATCTTCATTTCCGACCGGAATGCCTCCAGCAGCGGCAAGGACCGCGGCATCTCCCTGCTGGTGGCGGAGAAGGGCGTGCAGGAAATCCATGCCGACGGCAGCCGCTACCTGATCCTCCACGACGGCTACCGCTACGACGGCACGCCGGGGCAGGCCGACTACCGCGCGATCAAGTACGACACCTACGGCGTGCTGCTGCCGAAGCCGGAAGTGAGCAGCGAGATCGACGATCGCGACGCCATCCCCACCTCCGAGCTGTTCGGCAGCGACAACCCGCGCTACCGCTCGGAACTGCAGTGGCGTTTCTCCATTCCGCTGCTGGTGTTCGTCGTCACCCTGCTCGCGGTGCCGCTGTCGAGGGTCAATCCGCGCCAGGGCCGCTTCCTCAAACTGCTGCCTGCCGTGCTTCTCTATATGACCTACCTGGCTCTGCTCATCGCCGCCCGCGGCATGCTCGACAAGGGCAAGATTCCCTTCAGCCTCGGCCTCTGGTGGGTGCATGGCATCTTCCTGGCGATCGGCCTGGCGCTGCTCTACTGGGAGCCGGCGCGGCTGAAGTGGGATGCCCGCCGCGCGAGGAGGCTGGCCCATGGTTAAGCTGAACCGCTATATCGGCACCACGGTGTTCTTCAGCATCCTCGGGGTGCTCGGGGTGATCCTCGGCCTGGCCCTGCTGTTCGCCTTCATCGACCAGCTCGGCTCGCTGGACGACAGCTACACCGTCACCGAGGCGCTCAAGTTCGTCTTCCTCACCGCGCCCAGCCGCGCCTACGACATGCTGCCGATGGCGGCGCTGATCGGCTGCCTGATCGGCCTCGGCAGCCTGGCCAGCAGCAGCGAGCTGACCATCATGCGCGCTGCCGGGGTTTCCCTGTCGCAGATCGTCTGGGCGGTGATGAAACCGATGCTGGTGCTGATGTTCGTCGGCATCCTGGTCGGCGAATACATCGTGCCCTGGACCGAAACCCTGGCCCAGAGCGGCCGGGCCCTGGCGCAGAGCGGCCACGGCGCGCAGAGCGCCAAGCGCGGCCTGTGGCACCGCCAGGGCGACGAGTTCATCCACATCAACGCGGTGCAGCCCAATGGCGTGCTGTACGGGGTAACGCGCTACCACTTCGATAGCGAGCATCATCTGCAGACCGCCAGCTTCGCCAGGCGCGCGACCTTCCAGGAAGATCGCTGGCTGCTGGAAGACGTGACCACCACCGTCCTGCTGGCCGACCAGAAGCGCAGCGAAGTGCGCAATGCGGCCACCGAGGAGTGGGACGTACAGCTCAGCCCGCAACTGCTCAACACCGTGGTGATGGAGCCGGAGGCCCTGTCGATCAGCGGGCTGTGGCGCTACATCCACTATCTCCGCGAGCAGGGCCTGAGCACCGATCGCTACTGGCTGGCGTTCTGGACCAAGGTCCTGCAGCCGCTGGTGACCGCGGCGCTGGTGCTGATGGCGATTTCCTTCATCTTCGGTCCGCTGCGTTCGGTGACGCTTGGCCAGCGCATCTTCACCGGCGTGCTGGTGGGCTTCACCTTCCGCATCGCCCAGGACCTGCTCGGCCCGGCCAGCCAGGTCTTCAACTTCCCGCCGCTGCTGGCGGTGCTGGTGCCGGCGCTGATCTGCGCGCTGGCCGGGGCCTGGCTGCTCAGGCGGGCGGGGTGAGCTTCGCCTCTGCGCAGAACCCATGAAGAAAGCCGGCGATCGCCGGCTTTCTTCATTTTCCCTGTCCCTTCCTGATCGCCTTGGGTATCTGCACCACAACGCTTTCCGAGTAGCGGTCGTGCCAGGTGCGCTTGTCCTTGTCCCAGAGCATCCACAGGAAGCCGAGGCCCAGGCACAGCCAGGAGCCGATGGCGATGACGAAGCGCAGCAGCGCCTGCATCAGGCTGATGGCCGAGCCGTCCGGGTTCTGCACGCGGATGCCCCAGACCTGCATGCCGAGGGTCTGGCCGCTGTGGGTCCAGAACTTGGCGAAGAAGGCGAACAGGCTGAGGAACAGCAGGCTGGACAGCAGCGGGTCGCCGATCAGGCCGCCCTGATCGGCGAGCTGTT
The DNA here is from genome assembly GCF_900103845.1 of Pseudomonas jinjuensis. Taxonomy (GTDB): domain Bacteria; phylum Pseudomonadota; class Gammaproteobacteria; order Pseudomonadales; family Pseudomonadaceae; genus Pseudomonas; species Pseudomonas jinjuensis. Next base: position 63,592 of record NZ_FNIJ01000025.1, on the reverse strand, counting down.
TGAGGCGATCGCCACCGAGGATCAGGCGCAGGATGCCCTGCTGGTAGATCAGGGTGACCACCATCAGCAGCGCGACGCAGAGCAGGAAGTCGTAGAACATCGCCGCGAAACGGCGGATCAGGCTGGCAGCGGCGAAATCGCCCCTGGGTTCGAGTGTTCGTCTGGACATGGCATTCCCCTGCGCGGCGCGAAAAACACGCGGGCATGAAAAAACCCGCCGAGGCGGGTTCTTCTGGTGTTTTTGGTGCCTCGGGAGAGACTCGAACTCTCACTCTGTCGCCAGAAACGGATTTTGAATCCGCCGCGTCTACCGATTCCGCCACCGAGGCAATGGCGGCGGAGTATAGGGAGCGGCTCTGCGCCGGTCAATCGGCGCGCGTGGTCAGAAAAACGCAATTCCTTTAAGATATGCGGCCCTTCGAGATAGTCCCCCATGCGTGTCGCCGATTTTCATTTTGACCTGCCCGACAACCTGATCGCCCGCCATCCGCTCGCCGAACGCCGCGCCAGCCGCCTGCTGGTGCTGGACGGCCCGAGCGGCGAACTGGCGCACCGGCAATTCGCCGATGTGCTGGAACTGCTGCGCCCGGGCGACCTGATAGTGTTCAACAATACCCGGGTGATCCCGGCGCGCCTGTTCGGCCAGAAGGCTTCCGGCGGCAAGCTGGAAATCCTCGTCGAACGCGTGCTGGACAGCCACCGCGTGCTGGCCCACGTGCGTTCGAGCAAATCGCCCAAGCCGGGTTCGACCATCCTCATCGAGGGCGGCGGCGAGGCGGAGATGCTGCAGCGCCACGACGCGCTGTTCGAGCTGCGCTTCGCCGAGGAAGTGCTGCCGCTGCTGGAACGGGTCGGCCACATGCCGCTGCCGCCCTACATCGATCGTCCGGACGAAGCGGACGACCGCGAGCGCTACCAGACGGTCTACGCCGAGCGCGCCGGCGCGGTGGCCGCACCCACCGCCGGGCTGCACTTCGACGAGGCGCTGCTCGAGGCGATCCGCGCGAAGGGCGTGGAAACCGCGTTCGTCACCCTGCACGTCGGCGCCGGCACCTTCCAGCCGGTGCGGGTGGAGCGCATCGAAGAGCACAGGATGCACCACGAATGGCTGGAAGTCGGCCAGGACGTCGTCGACGCCGTGGCCGCCTGCCGCGCGCGCGGCGGCCGCGTGGTGGCGGTCGGCACCACCAGCGTGCGCTCGCTGGAAAGCGCCGCGCGCGATGGCGAACTCAAGCCGTTCAGCGGCGATACCGACATCTTCATCTACCCCGGCCGGCCCTTCCATGTGGTCGACGCCCTGGTGACCAACTTCCACCTGCCCGAGTCCACGCTGCTGATGCTGGTCTCGGCCTTCGCCGGCTACCCGGAGACGATGGCCGCCTACGCCACGGCGGTGGAGCAGGGTTACCGCTTCTTCAGCTACGGTGATGCCATGTTCATCACCCGCAATCCCGCGCCGCGCGGACCCGAGGTCTGATCCATGAGTTTCATGAATTTCGAGCTGCTGGCTACCGATGGCAAGGCCCGTCGCGGCCGCCTGACGTTCCCTCGTGGCGTGGTGGAAACCCCCGCGTTCATGCCGGTGGGCACCTACGGCACGGTGAAGGGCATGCTGCCGCGCGACATCGAGGGCATCGGCGCGCAGATCATCCTCGGCAACACCTTCCACCTGTGGCTGCGCCCGGGGACCGAGGTGATCGGCAAGCACGGCGACCTTCACGATTTCATGCAATGGAAAGGGCCAATTCTGACGGACTCCGGCGGTTTCCAGGTGTTCAGCCTGGGCGCGCTGCGCAAGATCAAGGAGGAGGGCGTGTACTTCGCCTCGCCGGTGGATGGCGCCAAGGTCTTCATGGGGCCGGAAGAGTCGATGGCGGTGCAGCGCGCGCTGGGCTCGGACATCGTGATGATCTTCGACGAATGCACGCCGTATCCCGCGGAATTCGACGTGGCCAAGCGCTCCATGGAGCTGTCGCTGCGCTGGGCCAAACGCTCGAAGATCGCCCACGGCGACAGCCCGTCGGCGCTGTTCGGCATCGTCCAGGGCGGCATGCACCAAGAGCTGCGCATGCGCTCGCTGGAAGGGCTGCAGGAAATCGGCTTCGACGGCCTGGCCATCGGCGGCCTGTCGGTGGGCGAGCCGAAGGAAGAGATGATCCGCGTGCTGGACTTCCTGCCGCCGCACATGCCGGCGGACAAACCCCGTTACCTGATGGGGGTCGGCAAGCCGGAGGATTTGGTGGAAGGTGTGCGCCGCGGCGTCGACATGTTCGATTGCGTGATGCCGACCCGCAACGCCCGCAACGGTCACCTGTTCGTCGATACCGGCGTGATCAAGATCCGCAACGCGGTGCACAAGCACGACGAATCCCCGCTGGACCCGACCTGCGACTGCTACACCTGCAGCAACTTCTCCCGCGCCTACCTGTACCACCTGGACAAGTGCGGCGAGATGCTCGGCAGCATGCTCAACACCATCCATAACTTGCGGCATTATCAACGGCTTATGGCTGGTTTGCGCGAGGCAATCCAACAGGGTACATTTGCGAACTTTGTCGATGCCTTCTACGCCCGGCGCGGCCTCCCGACGCCGCCGCTGGCCGAGTGACCTCATTTCAAGTATTTGCCACAGGAGTTTTCAATGAGCTTTCTGATTCCCGCCGCCTTCGCCGACACCGCTCCGGCCGCTGCCGCCGCCGGCCCGGCCGGCACCGGTTTCGAGTGGGTGTTCCTGGTTGGTTTCCTGGTCATCTTCTACCTGATGATCTGGCGCCCCCAGGCCAAGCGGAACAAGGAGCACAAGAACCTGCTGTCCGCTCTGCAGAAGGGCGACGAGGTGGTCACCTCGGCTGGCATCGCCGGCAAGGTGATCAAGGTCGCCGACGATTTCGTCGTGGTCGAGGTTGCTGCCAACGTCGAGCTGAAGTTCCAGAAGGGCGCCATCGCCGCGACCCTGCCGAAGGGCACTCTGAAGGCCATCTGATCCAGTACCGATATAACTACCGACGGGGCGCATGAAGCGCCCCGCGTCATAAACGGGCGGTGTCATGCTCAACAAATATCCCCTGTGGAAGTATCTGCTGATCCTGGCGGTTCTCACCGTCGGCTTCATCTATTCCGCGCCCAACCTTTATCCCGACGATCCGGCCATCCAGATCAGCGGCGCGAGCACCGCGCTGAGCATCACCCAGGCCGACGTGGACAAGGCCAGCAAGGCTCTGGCCGACGCCAACATCGCCGTCAAGGCCGGCTCCGTCGGCAAGAGCAGCGCGCTGATCCGCCTGGTCCGCCAGGAAGACCAGCTGCCGGCCAAGGACATCGTCCGCCGCGCGCTGGGCGACGACTACGTGGTCGCCCTGAACCTCGCCCAGACCACTCCGGACTGGCTGCGCAAGCTGGCCGCCAGCCCGATGAAGCTCGGCCTGGACCTGTCCGGTGGCGTGCACTTCCTGCTCGAAGTGGACATGGACAAGGCCGTCGATGCGCGCCTGAAGGTCTACGAGAGCGAAGTGAAGAGCGCCCTGCGCAAGGAGCGCCTGCGCTACCGCAGCCTGCCGGTGCAGGATCGCGCCATCCAGCTCGGCTTCACCGAAGAGGAGCAGCTGGACAAGGCCCGCGCGCTGATCGCCAGGGACTTCCGCGATTTCGAGGTGACCCAGGCCGAGCGCAACGACATGCAGGTCCTGCGCCTGAGCATGACGCCCGCCAAGCTGGCGGAAATCCGCGAATACTCGATCAAGCAGAACCTCACCACCGTCCGCAACCGCGTCAACGAGCTGGGTGTGTCCGAGCCGCTGGTGCAGCGCCAGGGCGCCAACCGCATCGTGGTCGAGCTGCCCGGCGTGCAGGACACCGCCGAGGCCAAGCGGATTCTCGGCAAGACCGCCAACCTGGAGTTCCGCCTGGCCGCCGAGCCGGATGCGCTGCGCTCCTCCACCGAGACCTTCGAGTTCCGCGAGCCGCGCCGTCCGCCGGTCCAGCTGGAGCGCGGCGTGATCATCACCGGTGACCAGGTCACCGATGCCAGCGCCAGCTACGACGAGAACGGTCGCCCGCAGGTCAACATCCGTCTGGATGGCCATGGCGGCGAGCTGATGAACCGTGCCACCCGCAACAACGTCGGCCGCAGCATGGCCGTGGTGTTCATCGAGCAGAAGCCGATCACCCGCTATACCAGGCAGGTGGTCGACGGCGTCGAGCAGGAAGTCGCGGTTCCGGCGTTCAAGGAAGAGAAGAAGATCATCAGCCTGGCGACCATCCAGTCGCCGCTCGGCAACCAGTTCCGCATCACCGGCCTCGACGCGCCGGGCGAATCGTCCGAACTGGCCCTGCTGCTGCGCGCCGGTGGCCTGGCCGCGCCGATGTACTTCGCCGAGGAACGCACCATCGGCCCGAGCCTGGGTGCCGACAACATCGCCAAGGGTGTCGACGCTTCCCTCTGGGGCATGCTCTTCGTGTCGGTGTTCATCATCGTCATCTACATGTTCTTCGGTCTCATCGCTACCGTGGCGCTGGCCTTCAACATGGTGCTGCTGGTGGCGCTGATGTCGATCCTCGGGGCCACCCTGACGCTGCCCGGCATCGCCGGTATCGTGCTGACCATGGGCATGGCGGTGGACGCCAACGTGCTGATCTTCTCGCGGATCCGCGAGGAGCTGGCCAATGGCATGTCCGTGCAGCGGGCGATCCATGAAGGCTTCGATCGCGCCTTCACCGCCATCGTCGACGCCAACCTGACGTCGCTGCTGGTGGGCGGCATCCTCTACGCCATGGGTACCGGTCCGGTGAAGGGCTTCGCCGTCACCATGTCGCTCGGCATCCTCACCTCGATGTTCACGGCCATCATGGTCACCCGCGCAATGGTCAACCTGATCTTCGGTGGGCGCGACTTCAAGAAGCTGTGGATCTAAGGCGGGGGCTGTCATATGAAAGTCAAGATCGGAACCATCAATTTCATGGGCGTGCGCAACGTTGCGTTCGCCGCCACCCTCGCCCTGACCCTGCTCGCGCTGTTCAGCTGGTTCACCAAGGGCATCAACTTCGGCCTGGACTTCACCGGCGGTACGCTGATCGAGCTGAACTACGAGCAGCCCGCCGACCTCGGCAAGGTGCGTGAGCAGCTGGTCGGGGCGGGCTACGGTGAAGCCGTGGTGCAGAGCTTCGGCGACACCCGCGACGTGCTGGTGCGCATGCCCAGCGAGGACCCGGAACTCGGCAAGAAGGTCGCCAGCGCCCTCCAGGCGGCCGATGCGCAGAACCCGGCCAGCCTGAAGCGGGTGGAGTACGTCGGTCCGCAGGTGGGTGAAGAGCTGCGTGACCAGGGTGGCCTGGGCATGCTGCTGGCCCTGGGCGGCATCCTGGTCTACGTCGGCTTCCGCTTCCAGTGGAAGTTCGCCGTGGGCGCCATCGTCTCGCTGGTGCACGACGTCATCGTCACCATGGGCATCCTGTCGTTCTTCCAGATCACCTTCGATCTCACCGTGCTGGCCTCGGTGCTGGCGATCATCGGCTACTCGCTGAACGACACCATCGTGGTGTTCGACCGTATCCGCGAGAACTTCCGGGTGCTGCGCAAGGCCAGCCTGATCGAGAACATCAACATCTCGACCTCGCAGACCCTGCTGCGGACCATGGCGACCTCGATCTCTACCCTGCTGGCGATCGTCGCGCTGCTGTTCTTCGCCGGCGACAACCTGTTCGGCTTCTCCATCGCGCTGTTCGTCGGCGTGCTGGCGGGCACCTACTCGTCGATCTACATCGCCAACGTGGTGCTGATCTGGCTGAAGCTGGCTCCCGAGGATCTGATTCCGCCGCAGACCAAGGAAGTCGACGAGCGTCCCTGACGCCCTCCGCTTTCAGCTATCAACAGGACTCCCGCTTCGGCGGGAGTTTCTGTTTCTGGGCATTTTCAGACGAGAAATATGGAACTTTCCGACGCCTTTTTCACTCCAAGGCCAGGAATAGGGCGAGGTCCCGAATCAAGTCAGGAGGTTCATGTGAACAAGTCGATGCTCATCGGTACCGTGCTGGGCGCAATAGGTGTCACGGCGGGTGGCGCGGTCGCCACCTACAGCCTGGTCGACCGTGCTCCCGCCTACGCCGAGGTGCTCGCTGTGCAGCCGGTCAAGGAGACCATCAAGACCCCGCGCGAGGTGTGCAAGGACGTCACCGTCACTCACCAGCGCCCGGTGAAGGACCAGCACCAGATCGCCGGTACGGCGATCGGCGCCATCGCTGGCGGCCTGCTGGGCAACCAGATCGGCGGCGGCACCGGCAAGAAGATCGCCACCGTGGCGGGCGCCGTCGGCGGCGGTTATGCGGGCAACAAGGTGCAGGAGGGCATGCAGCAGCGTGATACCTACACCACCACCGAGACCCGCTGCAGCACGGTTCACGATACCAGCGAGAAAGTCGTCGGCTACGACGTGAAGTACCTGCTGGACGGCAAGGCCGGCCAGGTGCGCATGGATCACGATCCGGGCGCGCAGATCCCGGTGCGGGACGGCCAGCTGGTGCTGCTCGATCCGCAGCAGCGTCCGATGGAATGATCTTTTCCGCAGGCAAAAAGAAACCCGGCCAAGGCCGGGTTTCTTTTTGCGCGGTCGCCTCAGCGCTTCAGCGACGGCGGCAGGTGCGGCTGGATGCTGGTCAGCAGCGCCTTGAAGCACTTGGTGTTGCCGGCCACGATGTGGCCCTTTTCGAGGAATTCATGGCTGCCGGTGAAGTCGCTCACCAGGCCGCCGGCTTCCTGCACCAGCAGGGCGCCCGCCGCCATGTCCCATTCGGACAGGCCGAACTCCCAGAAGGCATCGAAGCGGCCCGCGGCGACGTAGGCCAGGTCCAGGCTGGCGGCGCCGGCGCGGCGGATGCCGGCGGTCTGGCCGACCAGCGAGCGGAACATGCCGAGGTAGGCGTCGAGGTTGTCCATCTGCCCGTCGCGGAACGGGAAGCCGGTGCCGAGCAGCGCGCCTTCCAGGCTCTTGCGGTTGCTCACGCGCAGGCGGCGGCCGTTGAGGGCGGCGCCACGGCCGCGGCTGGCGGTGAATTCTTCCTGGCGCACCGGGTCGAGCACCACGGCATGTTCCAGGCGGCCCTTGTACTTGCAGGCGATGCTGATCGCGAAGTGCGGAACGCCGTGGATAAAGTTGGTGGTGCCGTCCAGCGGATCGATGATCCACAGGTAGTCGGCGCCTTCTCCGGAGCCCTCCAGCAGGCCGCCTTCCTCGCCCATGATGCCGTGGTTCGGGTAGGCCTTGCGCAGCGCGCTGACGATGTGCAGTTCGGCGGCGCGGTCGACTTCGGTGACGTAGTCTTTGGCGTCTTTCTCGTTGACCGAGAGGCTGTCCAGGCGTTCGATGGAACGGAAGATCAGTTCACCCGCGCTGCGGGCGGCGCGCAGGGCGATGTTCAGCATAGGCTGCATGGAGAGTTCACCTGGGTCGTTAAAGAAAGCCGGCCATTCTAGCAGAAAAGTGCGTCACGGGTGAGGCGGCCCGTCGCTTGCGTGGCGCAAGACCGACTGCTGCGGTAGGATTCCGTTCCTTTTTCGCTTTACGTGGAGAGCGCTGGCGTTGCTCGACAGAATTCGTGTGGTGCTGGTCAATACCAGCCATCCCGGCAATATCGGCGGCGCGGCCCGTGCGATGAAGAACATGGGCTTGTCGCGCCTGGTGCTGGTGGAGCCGGAGGATTTCCCCAGCAGCGAGGCGGTTGCCCGCGCTTCGGGGGCGACCGACATCCTCGACTCGGCGCAGGTGGTGCCGACCCTTGAGGAAGCGCTGACGGGCTGCAGCCTGGTGCTCGGCACCAGTGCGCGGGACCGGCGCATTCCCTGGCCGCTGCTCGATCCGCGCGAGTGCGCGACCACCACCCTGCAGCATGCGGAGCAGGGCGGCGAGGTGGCGCTGGTGTTCGGTCGCGAGTACGCCGGCCTGACCAACGAGGAATTGCAGCGTTGCCAGTACCATGTGCATATCCCGGCGAACCCGGAGTTCAGCTCGCTGAACCTGGCGACCGCGGTGCAGGTGCTGGCCTACGAGGTGCGCATGGCCTGGCTGGCCGCCGAGGGGCAGCCGACCAAGGTGGAGAAGCTGGAAACCACCGCCATGCTCAACAGCCAGCCGGCCACGGCCGACGAGCTGGAGCTGTACTACGAGCATCTGGAAAGGACGCTGGTGGACATCGGCTTCCTCGACCCGGAGAAGCCGCGACATCTGATGTCCCGTCTGCGACGCCTGTATGGGCGCAGCGGCATCAGCAAGCTGGAGATGAATATCCTGCGCGGTATCCTTACCGAAACGCAGAAAGTTGCACGTGGTGTGTCCTACAAGCGGAGTGATGAAGATGTTTGAGCGTGTGCGCGAAGATATCCAGAGCGTATTCCATCGCGACCCGGCAGCGCGCAATGCCTTCGAGGTGCTCACCTGCTATCCGGGCCTGCATGCGGTGTGGCTGCACCGCCTGGCCCATCTGCTGTGGACCTCCGGCTGGAAATGGCTGGCGCGCCTGGTGTCCAACTTCGGCCGCTGGCTGACCGGCATCGAGATCCACCCGGGCGCGAAGATCGGCCGGCGGTTCTTCATCGACCACGGCATGGGCATCGTCATCGGCGAGACCGCGGAGATCGGCAACGACGTCACCCTCTACCAGGGCGTGACCCTCGGCGGCACCAGCTGGAACAAGGGCAAGCGCCACCCGACCCTGGACGACGGGGTGGTGGTCGGCGCCGGCGCCAAGGTGCTCGGCCCGTTCACCGTGGGCGCGGGCGCCAAGGTCGGCTCGAACGCCGTGGTGACCAAGGAAGTTCCCCCGGGGGCGACCGTGGTCGGCATTCCGGGACGCATCATCATGAAGGCCGACGACGAGCTGCAGGCCAAGCGCCAGGCCATGGCCGAGAAGATCGGCTTCGACGCCTACGGCGTGACCGAGGACATGCCCGACCCGGTGGCGCGTGCCATCGGTCAGTTGCTCGACCACCTGCAGGCCGTCGACGGGCGCCTGGAAGACATGGGCAAGGCCCTGTCCACCCTGGGCTGCGGCTATTCCGCCAAGGAGCTTCCGGCGCTGCGCGACGAGGACTTCGCCGGCGTCAAGGATGCCGAGGACAAGGCGGCGCAGTGATGCGCCGCCCGGCGCGGTCTGCTAGAATCCCGCGCCGTTCGTGGGCTGGCTAATTCCGAGTATTTTGATAGGTCTTATAGTTGACTTAAATAGTCGGGAAAAGTGATACTTGCGCCAGTCCAGCGATTTTCTCGGGAATTCCCCATGCGATTGACCACCAAAGGCCGCTATGCCGTAACCGCCATGCTCGATCTGGCGTTGCATGCTCAGCGCGGCCCGGTATCTCTTGCGGATATCTCGGAGCGCCAGGGCATCTCCCTTTCCTATCTCGAGCAGCTGTTCGCCAAATTGCGCCGTGGCAATCTGGTCGTCAGCGTTCGCGGACCGGGAGGTGGCTACCAGCTTTCCCGTGACATGGCCGTCATCCACGTCGCCCAGGTGATCGATGCGGTCAACGAGTCGGTCGACGCAACGCGCTGCCAGGGGCAGGGCGATTGCCATTCGGGCGACACCTGCCTGACGCACCACCTGTGGTGCGATCTCAGCCAGCAGATTCATGAGTTCCTCAGCGGCATCAGCCTCGCCGACCTGGTCGAGCGCCGTGAGGTCCAAGAGGTCGCCCAGCGCCAGGACGAGCGCCGCTGTTCCAGCAAGACGCCACGCCTCGACAAGATAGAAGCGTCCGCCATCGATTGAGCGAACGCCAGCCTGTAGGAGTTACCTGATGAAATTGCCGATTTACCTCGACTACTCCGCCACGACCCCGGTGGATCCGCGTGTCGCTCAGAAAATGGCTGACTGCCTGCTGGTGGACGGCAATTTCGGCAACCCGGCCTCGCGTTCCCACGTGTTCGGCTGGAAGGCCGAGGAAGCGGTGGAAAACGCCCGCCGCCAGGTCGCCGAACTGGTTAATGCCGATCCGCGCGAGATCGTCTGGACCTCCGGCGCCACCGAGTCCGACAACCTGGCGATCAAGGGTGTCGCGCACTTCTACGCCGGCAAGGGCAAGCACATCGTCACCTCGAAGATCGAGCACAAGGCGGTGCTGGACACCTGCCGCCAGCTCGAGCGCGAAGGCTTCGAAGTGACCTATCTCGACCCGACCGAAGACGGCCTGATCACTCCGGCCCAGGTCGAGGCCGCGCTGCGTGACGACACCATCCTGGTTTCGGTCATGCACGTGAACAACGAGATCGGCACCGTCAACGACATCGCTGCCATCGGCGAGCTGACCCGCTCCCGCGGCATCCTGTTCCACGTCGACGCTGCCCAGTCCACCGGCAAGGTGGACATCGACCTGGAGAAGCTCAAGGTCGACCTGATGTCCTTCTCCGCCCACAAGACCTACGGTCCCAAGGGCATCGGCGCGCTCTACGTGCGTCGCAAGCCGCGCGTCCGCCTCGAGGCGCAGACCCACGGCGGTGGCCATGAGCGCGGCATGCGTTCGGGCACCCTGGCGACCCACCAGATCGTCGGCATGGGCGAGGCATTCCGCATCGCCAAGGAAGAAATGCACCAGGAAAACCAGCGCATCCTCGCCCTGCGCGACCGCTTCTACGAGCAGATCCAGGGCCTGGAAGAGCTGTACGTGAACGGCAGCCTGACCGCCCGCGTGCCGCACAACCTGAACGTCAGCTTCAACTACGTCGAAGGCGAGTCGCTGATCATGGCCCTGAAGGACCTCGCGGTCTCTTCCGGTTCGGCCTGCACCTCCGCCTCCCTCGAGCCGTCCTACGTCCTGCGCGCCCTGGGCCGCAACGACGAACTGGCGCACAGCTCCATCCGCTTCACCTTCGGTCGCTTCACCACCGAAGAAGAAGTCGACTATGCCGCCGACAAGGTGGTCAATGCCGTTTCCAAGCTGCGCGAACTGTCGCCGCTGTGGGATATGTTCAAAGAGGGTGTCGACCTGTCCAAGGTCGAATGGCAGGCACACTGACCCGCCCCGCGAAGTGAGGATTAGCCATGTCGTACAGTGAAAAGGTCATCGACCACTACGAAAACCCGCGCAACGTCGGCAAGCTCGACGCCGAGGACCCGAATGTCGGCACCGGCATGGTCGGCGCGCCGGCCTGCGGCGATGTCATGCGCCTGCAGATCAAGGTCAACGAACAGGGCGTGATCGAAGACGCCAAGTTCAAGACCTACGGCTGCGGTTCCGCGATCGCCTCCAGTTCCCTCGCCACCGAGTGGATGAAGGGCAAGACCCTGGACGAGGCGGAGTCGATCAAGAACACCACCATCGCCGAAGAGCTGGCCCTGCCGCCGGTGAAAATCCACTGCTCGGTACTCGCCGAGGACGCCATCAAGGCGGCCGTGCGCGATTACAAGCAGAAGAAAGGCCTGCTTTAAGCCGTTCCGACGACCAAGGAGTTCCCATGGCCATCAGCATGACCGAAGCCGCCGCCACTCATGTTCGCCGTTCCCTCGAGGGGCGCGGCAAGGGTGAGGGCATCCGTCTTGGCGTGCGCACCACCGGTTGTTCCGGTCTTGCCTACGTCCTCGAGTTCGTCGACGAGCTGGCGCCGGAAGACCTGGTCTACGAGAGCCATGGCGTGAAGGTCATCATCGACCCGAAGAGCCTGGTCTACCTCGACGGCACGGAGTTGGACTTCACCAAGGAAGGCCTCAACGAGGGCTTCAAGTTCAACAACCCGAACGTGCGTGGCGAGTGTGGCTGCGGCGAAAGCTTCAACGTCTGAGGCCGCGCGTGGGCAAACCCTGTCATTTCGCGCTGTTCGACCTCAAGCCGGACTTTCGCATAGACCTCGAACAGCTGGCCGGTCGCTACCGGGAACTGGTGCGCAGCGTCCATCCGGACCGCTTCGCCGATGCTTCCGAGCGTGAGCAGCGCCTGGCGCTGGAAAACGCCGCACAGCTGAACGAGGCCTACCAGACGCTGAAGAGCGCCCCGCGCCGGGCGCTCTATCTGCTGACCCTGCAGGGTCACGCCCTGCCGCTGGAAGCCACGGTGCAGGACCCGGAGTTCCTCCTGCAGCAGATGGAGCTGCGCGAGGAGCTGGAAGACCTGCAGGACAGCGCCGACCTGGCTGGCGTGGCGACCTTCAAGCGCCACCTGAAGAGCGCTCAGCAGCGACTGGACGAAGCCTTCGCCGATTGCTGGAACGATGCGGATCGCCGTGCGGAGGCAGAGCGCCTGGTGCGGCGGATGCAGTTTCTCGACAAGCTGGCGCAGGAAGTGCGCCAGCTCGAAGAGCGACTCGACGATTAATCCGCGCGGCCCCGTGTCGCGCGCTTCATAGTTAGAAAAGCATGGCCCTACTGCAGATCGCCGAACCCGGACAGAGCCCCCAGCCGCACCAGCGTCGTCTGGCCGTGGGGATCGACCTGGGCACCACCAATTCGCTGGTCGCTGCCGTGCGCAGCGGCGTCGCCGAACCCCTGCCCGACGAACAGGGCCGCGTGATCCTGCCGTCCGCGGTGCGCTACCTCGCCGATCATGTGGAGGTCGGCGACGCGGTGAAGCAGAACGCAGCCGAAGACCCGCTGAACTCCATCATCTCGGTCAAGCGCCTGATGGGGCGCGGCCTGGAGGATGTGAAGCAGCTCGGCGGGCAACTGCCGTACCGCTTCAGCCAGGGCGAATCGCACATGCCGTTCATCGAGACCGTCCAGGGCGCCAAGAGCCCGGTGGAAGTCTCGGCGGAAATCCTCCGCACCCTGCGCCAGCGCGCCGAGCAGACGCTCGGCGGCGATCTGGTCGGTGCGGTGATCACGGTTCCGGCCTATTTCGACGACGCCCAGCGCCAGGCCACCAAGGACGCCGCACGTCTCGCCGGCCTGCACGTGCTGCGCCTGCTCAACGAGCCGACCGCCGCGGCGGTCGCCTACGGCCTGGACAACAACGCCGAAGGCGTGGTCGCCATCTATGACCTGGGCGGCGGCACCTTCGACATCTCCATCCTGCGCCTGACCCGCGGCGTGTTCGAAGTGCTCGCCACCGGCGGCGACACCGCCCTCGGCGGCGACGATTTCGACCATGCCATCGCCGGCTGGATCATCCAGCAGGCCGGTCTCTCCGACGATCTCGACCCGGGCGCCCAGCGCCAGCTGCTGCAGGTCGCCTGCGCGGCCAAGGAAGCGCTGACCGATGCGGCGCAGGTCGATGTGACCCATGCCGGCTGGACCGGCGAACTCACTCGCGAGGCCTTCGAGGCGCTGATCGAGCCGATGGTGGCGCGCAGCCTGAAGACCTGCCGCCGTGCGTTGCGCGATTCCGCCGTCGAGCAGGAGGAAGTCACTGCTGTGGTCATGGTCGGCGGCTCCACCCGCGTGCCGCGCGTGCGCCAGGCGGTGGGCGAGCTGTTCGGCCTGACGCCGCTGACCGACATCGATCCCGACCAGGTGGTGGCCATCGGCGCCGCCATCCAGGCCGACACCCTGGCCGGCAACAAGCGCGGCGACGGCGAGGAGCTGCTGCTGCTCGACGTGATCCCGCTGTCCCTCGGTCTCGAGACCATGGGCGGCCTGATGGAGAAGGTGATCCCGCGCAACACCACCATCCCGGTGGCGCGCGCCCAGGACTTCACCACCTACAAGGATGGCCAGACGGCCATGATGATCCACGTGCTGCAGGGTGAGCGCGAGCTGGTCAAGGACTGCCGTTCCCTGGCGCGCTTCGAGCTGCGCGGCATTCCGCCGATGGTGGCGGGTGCGGCGAAGATCCGCGTCAGCTTCCAGGTGGATGCCGACGGCCTGCTTGGCGTGTCCGCCCGCGAGCTGGGTTCCGGCGTCGAGGCGAGCATCCAGGTCAAGCCGTCCTACGGCCTGACCGACGGCGAGATCGCCCGCATGCTGCAGGACTCCTTCCAGTACGCCGGCGACGACATGGCCGCCCGCGCGCTGCGCGAGCAGCAGGTCGAGGCCGAGCGTCTGCTCGAGGCGGTGCAGTCGGCCCTGGATGCCGACGGCGAGCGCCTGCTCGACGCCGAGGAGCGCGAGGTCATCGACGCGAACATGCAAACCCTGCGCGAACTGGCTGCCGGCAACGATACCGCGGCCATCGAAATGCAGATCAAGCGTCTGTCCCAGGTGACCGACGCCTTCGCCGCGCGACGGATGGATGCCACCGTCAAGGCCGCGCTCGCGGGCCGCCGGCTCAACGAAATCGAGGAATAAGCGAAGATGCCGCAGATCGTTTTTCTGCCGAACGCCGAGCACTGCCCCGAGGGCGCGGTGATCGAGGCCCAGCCGGGCGAAACCATCATGAAGGCGGCGCTGCGCAACGGCATCGAGATCGAACACGCCTGCGAGATGTCCTGCGCCTGCACCACCTGCCACGTGATCGTGCGCGAGGGCTTCAATTCGATGGAGTCTTCCGACGAACTGGAAGACGACATGCTGGACAAGGCCTGGGGGCTGGAGCCGGAATCCCGCCTGTCCTGCCAGGCGGTGGTCGGCGACGAGGATCTGGTGGTGGAAATCCCCAAATACACCATCAACCAGGTTTCCGAGGGCCATTGATCATGAGCCTGAAATGGACCGATGTTCTGGAAATCGCCATCCAGCTCGCCGAAAGCAAGCCGGAAGTCGATCCGCACTACGTCAACTTCGTCGATCTGCACAACTGGGTGCTCCAACTGCCGGAATTCAGCGACGATCCGCAGCGCGGCGGGGAGAAAGTCCTGGAAGCCATCCAGGCCGCCTGGATCGAAGAGCTGGACTGACCTCCGGCGATGCGCGCCGTGCGCCGTGCGCGCGTACCCATTTGTGATTAACCCGCGTATAATTCGCGGGTTTTATCTTTAGGTGAGTCCTGCAGGAGTCCAGCGTTCCTGCACGGCCCGTCAGCCCCCGGCTCCTTCCGGAGCCGGGCCCGCGCCGGACTGCGGTGCGGTTACCCCTGTATCTCGGGAGCTCCTGGCCTTGCCAGGGGCTTCCTGGCTTTACCAACCTTGCTTTCTGGAGTTGTTTCCATGGCCCTGCAACGTACCTTCTCCATCATCAAACCCGACGCCGTCGCCAAGAACGTCATCGGCGAAATCCTGACCCGTTTCGAGAAGGCCGGCCTGCGCGTCGTCGCTTCCAAGATGGTCCAGCTGTCCGCGCGCGAAGCCGGTGGCTTCTACGCCGAGCACAAGGAGCGCCCCTTCTTCAAGGATCTGGTCGCCTTCATGACCTCCGGCCCGGTCGTCCTGCAGGTTCTGGAAGGTGAAGACGCCATCGCCCGCAACCGCGAGCTGATGGGCGCCACCGATCCGAAGAAAGCCGACGCCGGCACCATCCGCGCCGACTTCGCCGTTTCCATCGACGAGAACGCTGTGCACGGTTCCGACTCGGAAGCTTCCGCTGCCCGCGAAATCGCCTACTTCTTCTCCAGCACCGAGGTGTGCGAGCGCATTCGCTGATAAGTGAATGGGCGAGGGTGAATCCATGACTGATACCGCTGTAAAGGCCAACCTGCTGGGCATGACCAAGCCCCAGCTCGAGGAATTCTTCGAGTCCATCGGTGAAAAGCGCTTCCGCGCCGGCCAGGTGATGCAATGGATTCACCACTTTGGCGCCGAGGACTTCGACGCCATGACCAATGTCGGCAAGGCCTTGCGCGAAAAGCTCAAGGCCTGTGCCGAGATTCGCGGTCCCGAGATCGTCAGCCAGGACATTTCCTCCGACGGCACCCGCAAGTGGGTGGTGCGCGTGGCGTCCGGCAGCTGCGTCGAGACCGTGTACATCCCGCAGGCCGGGCGCGGCACCCTGTGCGTATCGTCGCAGGCCGGCTGCGCGCTGGATTGCAGCTTCTGCTCCACCGGCAAGCAGGGCTTCAACAGCGACCTGACCTCCGCCGAGATCATCGGCCAAGTGTGGATCGCCAACAAATCCTTCGGGACCGTCCCGGGCAAGATCGACCGTGCCATCACCAACGTGGTGATGATGGGCATGGGCGAGCCGCTGCTGAACTTCGACAACGTCGTGACCGCCATGAGCATCATGATGGAAGACTTCGGCTACGGCATTTCCAAGCGCAAGGTGACCCTGTCCACCTCCGGCGTGGCGCCGATGATCGACAAGCTCGGCGAGGTGACCGACGTGTCCCTGGCGCTGTCGCTGCACGCGCCGAACGACGAACTGCGCAACAAGCTGGTGCCGATCAACAAGAAGTACCCGCTGTCCGTCCTTCTCGACGCCTGCTACCGCTACATCACGCGGCTCGGCAAGGAGCGCGTGCTCACCGTCGAGTACACCCTGCTCAAGGACGTCAACGACCAGCCCGAGCATGCCACCCAGCTGATCGAGCTGCTGCGCGACTTCCCCTGCAAGATCAACCTGATCCCGTTCAACCCCTTCCCGCATTCGGGGTACGAGCGGCCGAGCAACAATGCGATCCGGCGCTTCCAGGACATGCTGCACAAGGGCGGTTTCAACGTCACCGTGCGCACCACCCGTGGCGAGGACATCGACGCCGCCTGCGGGCAACTGGTCGGCCAGGTCATGGACCGCACCCGCCGCAGCGAGCGCTACATCGCCGTTCGCCAGTTGGCTGCCGAAGCCGAACCGGTGCCGGGCACTGCCAATCGAAACTGATCGAGGGAGGATTCCGATGACCTTGCGCGCCGCGCTGCTTTTCCTGTTGGCCTCCGTGCTGACGGCCTGCGTGACGACCGGCAAACCGGAACCCCTCAAGACCGAGAAGGGTCGCGCCGAGGCGCGCGACGCCTATATCCAGCTGGGCATCGGCTACCTGCAGATGGGCAATACCGAGCAGGCCAAGGTCCCGCTGCGCCAGGCGCTGGAGATCGATTCGTCCAGCGCGGATGCCCATGCCGCCCTGGCGCTGGTCTACCAGTCGGAAATGGAACCGAAGATGGCCGAGACCGAGTATCGCAAGGCGCTTTCCTCGCGCTCCGGCGATGCGCGGATTCTCAACAACTACGGCAGCTTCCTGTTCGAACAGAAGCGCTACCAGGATGCCTACGATACCTACCTGAAGGCCACGGAAGACGGCCTCTATCCCGAACGTTCGCGGATTTTCGAGAACCTGGGGCTGGTCAGCCTGAGGCTGAACCGTCCGGCGGAAGCCAAGCAGTTCTTCGAGAAATCCCTGCGCCTGAACCGCAACCAGCCCGCGGCGCTGCTGGAAATGGCCGATCTGTCCTACCAGGATCGCGAGTACGTGCCGGCCCGGGGTTACTACCAGGAATTCCTCCGCCAGGGTGGGCAGAATGCCCGCAGCCTGCTGCTGGGGATTCGTCTAGCGAAAGTCTTTGATGATCGGGACACGGCCGCCAGTTACGGACTGCAACTGAAGCGCCTGTATCCCGCGTCTCCCGAATATCAGGCATACCAGGCAGAAAAATGATGATGACGTCGCAGCCCGAAGGCATTGCAGCGACCCGCGCCAACCCAGGTGAAATGCTGCGGCAGGCGCGCGAGAGCAAGGGGTGGTCGTCCGCCCAGGTAGCGGGCCAGCTGAACCTGACCGAGACCTCGCTGCGCCATCTCGAAGAAGGCGCGTTCGACCGGCTTCCCGGGCACACCTTCGCCCGCGGTTACGTGCGTGCCTATGCCAAGCTGCTGGGCATGGACCAGGCGCAACTGGTCCAGGCATTCGACCAGTACACCGGGACCGATGCCACCGGCAGCACGGTGCACAGCCTCGGCCGGGTGTCCGAGCCGGTGCGGCTGTCGCGCAACCTGCTGCGGATCTTCAGCCTGTTGCTGCTCGCCCTGCTGATCGGCATCGGCTACTTCCTCTGGCAGGAACGCACCGACCGGGTCGCCGAGACCAACAGCCTGACCATGGAGCACGTCGAGGTCGAAAGCGCCGACGGCACCACGGAAATCCATACCCTGGACGAGCCGGAAGACCAGGCGGTCGCCGAAGACCAGGCCAGCGCGCCGCAGCCGGTCGTCTCCGCCGAGACGGAGATGGCGCAGCCCGAAGCCCGGGCCGATGCCCCTGCCGCCGCCGACAGCGCCACTCCGCCCGCCGAGGCCGCCATCGCGCCGGCTCCGGCCGCGACCAGCCCGGCCGCTCCCGTGGTGGGCGCGCCCGTGCCGATCCAGCCGGCCAGCCCCGCGGCTCCGGTCCAGGCTCCGGTGGAAAGTGTCGCCGCGCCGCAGGTGCCGGCCGAATCCGCGCCGGTCGTGGCGCCGGAAGGACAGGCCGTGGTCAAGGTGCAGTTCACCGCTGATTGCTGGACCCAGATCACCGACGCCAACGGCAAGGTGCTGGTCAGCGCCCTGAAACGCAAGGGCGACTCCCTGGAACTCGCCGGCAAGCCGCCGCTGGAACTGCGCCTGGGCTTCGCCCGTGGCGCCCAGGTCAGCTACAACGGCCAGCCGGTCAATGTGACGGCTTCCCGTGGCGAAACCGCACGCCTGAAACTGGGTGGACAGTAATATGCATTGCGCTTCCCCGATTATCCGCCGCCCCTCCCGCAAGATCTGGGTCGGCAACGTGCCGGTGGGCGGTGACGCGCCCATCGCCGTGCAGAGCATGACCAACACGGACACCCTGGACGTGGCCGCCACCGTCGCGCAGATCCGCCGCCTGGAAGACGCCGGCGCCGACATCGTCCGCGTCTCCGTGCCGGACATGGACGCCGCCGAGGCGTTCGGCAGGATCAAGCAGCAGGTGAAGGTGCCGCTGGTCGCCGATATCCACTTCGACTACAAGATCGCCCTGCGCGTCGCCGAACTGGGCGTCGACTGCCTGCGCATCAACCCGGGCAACATCGGCCGCGAGGACCGCGTCAAGGCGGTGGTCGATGCCGCCCGCGACAAGAACATCCCGATCCGCATCGGCGTCAACGCCGGCTCGCTGGAGAAGGACCTGCAGAAGAAGTACGGCGAGCCGACCCCGGAAGCGCTGCTGGAATCGGCCATGCGCCATGTCGATCATCTCGACAAGCTGGACTTCCAGAACTTCAAGGTCAGCGTGAAGGCCTCCGACGTGTTCATGGCGGTCGCCGCCTATCGCCTGCTGGCGAAGGAGATCGAGCAGCCGCTGCACCTGGGCATCACCGAGGCCGGCGGCCTGCGTTCGGGCACCGTGAAGTCGGCGGTCGGCCTGGGCATGCTGCTGGCCGAGGGCATCGGCGACACCATCCGCATTTCCCTGGCCGCCGATCCGGTCGAGGAGATCAAGGTCGGCTTCGACATCCTCAAGTCTCTGCACCTGCGCTCCCGCGGCATCAACTTCATCGCCTGCCCGAGCTGCTCGCGGCAGAACTTCGACGTGGTCAAGACCATGAACGAGCTGGAAGGCCGCCTGGAGGACCTGCTGGTGCCGCTGGACGTGGCCGTCATCGGCTGCGTGGTCAACGGCCCGGGCGAAGCCAAGGAGGCGCACATCGGCCTCACCGGCGGCACGCCGAACAACCTGGTCTACATCGACGGCAAGCCGGCGCAGAAGCTGCAAAACGAAAACCTGGTGGATGAGCTGGAACGGCTGATCCGCGAGAAAGCGGCCGAAAAGGCCGAAGCCGACGCAGCGCTGATCGCGCGCGGCTGAACGCATTTCAAGGACATCAAGTGAGCAAGTCCCTGCAAGCCATCCGTGGCATGAACGACATCCTGCCGGAACAGACCCCGGCCTGGCGCTATCTGGAACGTACCTTCGCCGATCTGCTGGACGGCTATGGCTACAGCGAGATCCGCCTGCCGATCCTGGAGTTCACCGAACTCTTCGCCCGCGGCATCGGTGAAGGCACCGACGTGGTCGACAAGGAGATGTACACCTTCCCCGACCGCAACGGCGAATCCCTGACCATGCGTCCCGAGGGTACCGCGGGCTGCGTGCGCGCCGTGCTCGAGCACGGTCTGACCGGCGGCGGCCAGGTGCAGAAGCTGTGGTATACCGGCCCGATGTTCCGCTACGAGAAGCCGCAGAAGGGCCGTTACCGCCAGTTCCACCAGATCGGCGTGGAAGTCTTCAACCTGCCCGGACCGGACATCGACGCCGAGCTGATCATCCTCACCTGGCGCCTGTGGCAGAAGCTCGGCATGGCCGACGCGGTGACCCTGCAGCTCAACACCCTCGGCTCCAGCGAGGCCCGCGCGCGCTATCGCGAGGCGCTGGTGGCCTACCTGCAGGAGCGCTTCGAGCAGCTCGACGAGGACAGCCAGCGGCGCATGACCACCAACCCGCTGCGCATCCTCGACAGCAAGGTGGAAAGCACCCAGGCGCTGCTGGCCGACGCGCCGACCCTGCACGACTACCTCGACGAGGAGTCGATCGCCCACTTCGAGGGCCTGAAGGCGCGCCTGGACGCGGTCGGCCTGCGCTACGAGATCAACCAGAAGCTGGTGCGCGGCCTCGACTACTACTGCCGCACCGCCTTCGAGTGGGTCACCGACAAGCTCGGCGCCCAGGGCACAGTCTGCGGCGGTGGCCGCTACGACGGCCTGGTCAGCCAGTTCGGCGGCAAGCCGACCCCGGGCGTGGGCTTCGCCATGGGCGTGGAGCGCCTGGTGCTGCTGCTGGAGACCCTGGGCGTGGTGCCCGCCGAACTGAACCGTCCGGCCGACCTCTACATCTGCGCCTTCGGCGAGCCGGCCGAACTGGCCGCCCTGACCCTGGCCGAGCGCCTGCGTGACGAGATTCCGGGGCTGCGCCTGCTGGTGAACGCCGGTGGCGGCAGCTTCAAGAGCCAGTTCAAGAAGGCCGACAAGAGCGGTGCGCAGTTCGCCCTCATCCTGGGTGACGACGAACTGACCAACCGCGTGATAGGTTGCAAGCCGCTGCGCAGCGACGGCGAGCAGCAGACCATTGCCTGGGATGCTCTGTCCGAGCACCTGAAGGCCCGCCTCGTGCGGGCTTGAAAACAGACCGAATAGGAGTATTGGGGTGACTTCGCGTACCGAAGAAGAACAACTGGCGGACATCAAGGACTGGTGGCAGCGCAACGGCATGCCCCTGCTCACCGGCGCGGCGCTGGCCCTGGTGGTGGTGTTCGGCTGGCAGGCCTGGAAGAAGTACCAGACCAACCAGGCGCAGGGCGCCTCGATCCTCTACCAGCAACTGCTGGAGACTGCCCTGAACCCGTCCGGCCAGCCGGATACCGCCAGGGTCGCGGAACTGGCCGGCAAGCTGACCAGCGAATATGCCGGCAGCGCCTATTCCCAGTACGGCCGCCTGTTCGTCGCCAAGGTGGCGGTGGACAGCGGCAAGCTCGACGACGCGGTGCTGGAACTCAGGACCATCATCGACAAGCCGGTGGACGCCACCCTCGGCGAGCTGGCGCTTCAGCGCCTGGCGCGCGTGCTGGCGGCCCAGGGCAAGGTCGAGGAAGGCCTCAAACTGCTCGACGGCGAGGCCGAAAAGGCCTTCGTCGCTACCCGCGAGGAAGTCCGCGGCGACCTGCTGGTGCAGCTCAAGCGCACCGACGAGGCGCGCGCGGCCTACGAGAAGGCCAAGGCCGCACTGCCGGAAGACGCCGCGCTGGGCGCCCTGCAGATCAAGCTCGACGATCTGGCCAAGGGAGAAGCCTGACATGCTGCGCTGGAAACATGTCGCGCTGCTGGCGCTGACCGTGCTGGCCGTGGGTTGCAGCAGCAACTCGAAGAAGGAGCTGCCGCCGGCCGAGCTTACCGACATCAATGAAGAAGTCCGCCTGGACAAGCAGTGGAGCCGCTCGGTCGGCGACGGCCAGGGTGACCTGTACAACCTGCTGGAACCATCGGTGGACGGCTCGGCGATCTACGCCGCTTCCGCCGAAGGCCGGGTAATGGCCATGCAGCGCGAAACCGGCGACGTGCTGTGGAAGCAGGACCTCGACCTGCCGGTTTCCGGTGGTGTCGGCGCCGGTCACGGCCTGGTGCTGATCGGCACCCTGCGCGGCGACGTCATCGCTCTCGACGAAACCAGCGGCGAACAGAAATGGCGCGCCCGGGTGAGCAGCGAGGTGCTGTCGGCGCCGGTCACCGATGGCGACGTGGTGCTGGTGCAGACCCAGGACGACAAGCTGATCGCCTTCGACGCCGCCAGCGGCAACCAGCGCTGGATCTACGAAGGCAGCGTGCCGGTGCTGACCCTGCGCGGCACCGGCGCGCCGCTGATCGCCGGACGCCTGGCCGTGGCCGGGCTGGCCAGCGGCAAGGTGGTCGCGGTGGATCTGCAGCGCGGCCTGCCGGTATGGGAGCAGCGCGTGGCGATTCCCCAGGGCCGTTCCGAACTGGAGCGCGTGGTGGACATCGACGGTGGCCTGCTGCTGGTCGACAACGTCCTCTACGTCACCACCTACCAGGGCCGCGCGGCTGCGCTGGACCTGAACAGTGGCCGTGCGCTGTGGCAGCGCGAGGCGTCCAGCTACGTCGGCGTCGCCGAAGGCTTCGGCAACGTCTACCTCAGCCAGGCCAGCGGCACCGTGGAAGGCCTCGATGCGCGCGGCGCCTCGTCGCTGTGGAGCAACGACGCGCTGGCCCGCCGCCAGCTGTCCGCTCCGGCGATCCTGTCGAGCAATGTGGTGGTCGGCGACGTGGAAGGCTACGTGCACCTGCTCAGCCAGGTGGATGGTCGCTTCGTCGGCCGCGAGAAGGTCGATGGCGACGGCGTGCGCGTGCGCCCGCTGGTGGTCGGCAACTGGATGTACGTGTTCGGCAACAGCGGCAAGCTGGTCGCCTACACGATTCGCTAAGCTGTGTGTTGCACGCCGGCCGCTGCCCTCACACGGTAGCGGCCGTCGCGTTTTCTGAAATTCTGAAATTTTCTGGAGAGCCGCATGGTTCCCGTAATAGCCCTGGTGGGCCGCCCGAACGTCGGCAAGTCCACCCTGTTCAACCGCCTGACCAGGACCCGCGACGCCATCGTGGCGGAGTACGCCGGTCTGACCCGCGATCGCCAGTACGGCGAGGCCAAGTGGCAGGGCAAGAAATTCATCGTCATCGACACCGGGGGTATCTCCGGCGATGAGGAAGGCATCGACGCGAAGATGGCCGAGCAGTCGCTGCAGGCCATCGAAGAGGCCGATGCGGTGCTGTTCATGGTCGACTCGCGCGCCGGCATGACCGCCGCCGACCAGATGATCGCCGAGCACCTGCGCAAGCGGAACAAGCGCAGCTTCCTGGTGGCGAACAAGGTCGACACGGTAGACCCGGACCTCGCCCGCGCCGAGTTCAGCCCGCTGGGCCTGGGCGACGCGCTGCCGATCGCCGCGGCCCACGGCCGCGGCATCACCCAGATGCTCCAGGAAGCCCTGGGCGACCTGTTCGTCCCCGAGCCCGAGGCGCCGGAAGACAACGACCTGCCGGACGAGCTGGAAGAAGTTGCCGAAGGCCAGGAAGCCAAGCGCATCCCTGGCCCGAGCGAGAAGGACGGCATCAAGATCGCCATCATCGGCCGCCCCAACGTCGGCAAGTCGACCCTGGTCAACCGCATGCTCGGCGAGGAGCGGGTGATCGTCTATGACCAGGCCGGCACTACCCGCGACAGCATCTACATCCCCTTCGAGCGCAACGAGGAGAAGTACACCCTGATCGACACCGCCGGCGTGCGTCGTCGCGGCAAGATCTTCGAGGCCGTGGAAAAGTTCTCGGTGGTGAAGACGCTGCAGGCGATCCAGGACGCCAACGTGGTGATCTTCGTCATGGACGCCCGCGAAGGCGTGGTCGAGCACGACCTCAACCTGCTCGGCTTCGTGCTGGAAACCGGCCGCGCGCTGGTGATCGCGCTGAACAAGTGGGACGGCATGGATTCGGGCGAGCGCGAGTACGTGAAGACCGAGCTGGAGCGCCGCCTGCTGTTCGTCGATTTCGCCGACATCCACTTCATCTCCGCGCTGCACGGCACCGGCGTCGGCCACCTGTACAAGTCGGTGCAGGAGTCGTTCCGCTCCGCCGTGACCCGCTGGCCGACCAGCAAGCTCACGCAGATCCTCGAGGACGCGGTGCAGGTGCACCAGCCGCCTATGGTCAACGGCCGCCGCATCAAGCTGCGCTATGCCCACCTCGGCGGCGCCAACCCGCCGCTGATCGTGATCCACGGCAACCAGGTGGACGCGGTGCCCAAGGCCTACACGCGCTACCTGGAGAAGACCTACCGGCGCGTGCTGAAGCTGGTCGGCACGCCGATCCGCATCGAGTACAAGGGCGGCGACAACCCGTTCGAAGGCAAGAAGACCCAGCTCACCGAACGCCAGGTCAACAAGAAGCGCCGGCTCATGTCGCACCACAAGAAGGCCGAGAAGAAGAAAAAAGACAAGCGCTGAAAAGCGAAAAGCCGAAAAGCCGAAAAGAGCGCTGGAGGCTGGAAAGCTGGACGAGCAGGAATTCTCCGGCGCTCGATACTTCGTCCAGCCTCAAGCCTCCAGCGCTCTTGATCGGCTTTTGACAAGGGATCGGCTATCCTCGCTGCTCGCGTCAGTCAGCAGGAGCGCCGTATGCTCGCCAGCAAGTTGCCGAATGTCGGCACCACCATCTTCACCCGCATGTCCCAGCTCGCCGCCGAGTGCGGTGCGCTCAACCTGTCCCAGGGTTTCCCCGACTTCGACGGCCCGCTCGCGTTGCGCGAGGCGATCGGCCGGCACGTCATGCAGGGGCATAACCAGTACGCGCCGATGACCGGCCTGCCGGCGCTGCGCGAGCAGGTGGCGGCCAAGGTTGCCGATTTCTACGGCCGAAAGGTCAGCGCCGACAGCGAAGTGACCATCACCCCCGGCGCCACCGAGGCGATCTTCTGCGCGGTGCAGGCGGTGATCCGCCCCGGCGACGAGGCCATCGTCCTCGATCCCTGCTACGACAGCTACGAGCCCTCGGTGGAACTGGCCGGCGGCCGCTGCGTGCATGTGCCGCTGAACCTGCCGGACTTCCGCATCGACTGGCAGCGCCTCGCCGACGCCATCACCCCGCGCACCCGCCTGGTCTTCCTCAACAGCCCGCACAACCCCAGCGGCGCGCTGATCGACCGCGCCGACCTGGATCGCCTGGCTGCGCTGATCCGCGACCGCGAGATCTACGTGATCAGCGACGAGGTCTACGAGCACCTGATCTACGACGGTGTGCAGCATGACAGCGTGCTGGCCCACGAGGAGCTGTACCAGCGCGCCTTCGTGGTCAGCTCGTTCGGCAAGACCTACCACGTCACCGGCTGGAAGACCGGCTACGTGGTGGCGCCGCCGGCGCTGTCCGCCGAACTGCGCAAGATCCACCAGTACGTGAATTTCTGCGGCGTCACCCCGCTGCAGTGGGCGCTGGCCGACTTCATGGCCGCGCATCCCGAGCACCTGCGCGAACTGCCGGGCTTCTACCAGTCCAAGCGCGACCTGTTCTGCGACCTGCTGGCCGGTTCGCGCTTCAGCTTCACCCGCGCCGCCGGCACCTACTTCCAGCTGGTCGACTACTCGGCGATCCGTCCCGACCTCGACGACGTGGCCATGGCCGAATGGCTGACCCGCGAGCACGGCGTGGCGGCGATCCCGGTCTCGGTGTTCTACCAGCAGGCGCCGGCCGACATGCGCCTGGTGCGCTTCTGCTTCGCCAAACGAGAGGAGACGCTGCGTCAGGCGGCGGAAAAACTATGCGCGATCTGAGCCAGTTGCCTGACCTCAAGCTCGCCCTGGTGCAGACCACCCTGGCCTGGCATGACGCCGAGGCCAACCGCGCGCGCTTCGCCGGACTGCTGGAGCAGGCGCGCGGTGCGGACCTGGTGATCCTGCCGGAGATGTTCACCACCGGCTTCTCCATGGATTCGGAGAGCCTCTGCGAGCCGGAGGAGGGCGCCACCTACGCCTGGCTGCGCGAGCAGGCGGCGCGACTGGACGCGGTGGTCACCGGCAGCGTGATCGTCCGCGCCGCCGACGGCAGCCACCGCAACCGCCTGCTGTGGGCGCGCCCGGACGGCGAAATCCTGCACTACGACAAGCGCCACCTGTTCCGCATGGCCGGTGAGCACAAGCACTACACGCCGGGCGAGCATCAGGTGCTGCTGGAGTGGAAAGGCTGGCGGATTCGCCCGCTGGTCTGCTACGACCTGCGCTTCCCGGTGTGGAGCCGCGACGCCCAGGACACCGACCTGCTGCTCTACACCGCCAACTGGCCGGCGGCGCGCCGCCTGCACTGGAACCGCCTGCTGCCGGCCCGCGCCATCGAGAACCTGTGCTACGTCGCGGCGGTGAACCGCGTGGGTCAGGATGGCAAGGGCCATGCCTATTCCGGCGACAGCCAGGTGCTGGACTTCCAGGGCGATGCGCTGCTGGAGGCGGGGGAGGGCGATGGGGTGTTCCATGTCAGCCTGTCGGCCGCGGCGCTGGCGGCCTATCGGGCGCGCTTCCCGGCGAATCTGGATGCGGATCGGTTCGAGCTGAAGCCCTGATCCAGGGTCGCGGGCATGGCCCGCTCCTACACCCTGAGCTTGGAGTTCCTGTAGGAGCGGGCCATGCCCGCGACCAACGAATGCGCCCTACCCGGAGCGGTCCGCTCCTCAATAGGCGCTGGCCGAATCCAGCCGCCTGATCGAATCCTCGTCCAGCTTCAGCCGCGTGGCGCCGATCAGGTCCGGCAACTGCTCCAGATTCGACGCGCTGGCGATCGGCGCGGTGATGCCCGGGCGGGCGATCAGCCAGGCCAGGGCGACCTGGGCGGGCGTCACGTCGTACTGCTCCGCCACCTCGTCCAGCGCGGCGAGGATGATCACGCCGCGGTCGTTCAGATAACCCTTCACCTTGTCGGCGCGCGCCGGGCTCCTTTCCAGGTCGGTCTGCTCGCGGTACTTGCCGCTGAGGAAGCCGCCGGCCAGGGAGTAGTAGGGAATCACGCCCATGCCGAGTTCGCGCACCGTCGGTTCCAGGCGGGTTTCGTAGTCGGCGCGGTCGTAGAGGTTGTAGTTCGGCTGCAGGCTCTGGTAGCTCGGCAGGTTGAGGCGCTCACACAGGGCGTGGGCCTCGCGCAGGCGCCGCGCGTCGTGGTTGGAGGCGCCGATGGCGCGGACCTTGCCCTTCTCGATCAGCCGGGCGTAGGCGCCCAGGGTTTCCTCCAGCGCGGTATGGGTGTCGTCGCTGTGCGACTGGTAGAGGTCGATATGGTCGGTCTGCAGGCGCTTCAGCGAGGCTTCCACGGCCTGTTCGATATAGGCGGCGGAGAGCCCCTTGTGGCCGCCGCCCATGTCCATGCCGACCTTGGTGGCGATGATCACCCGGTCGCGCTTGCCGGTCTTCCGCAGCCACTTGCCGATGATGGTTTCCGACTCGCCGCCGGTATGCGGCGGCAGCCAGCGCGCGTAGACGTCCGCGGTGTCGATGCAGTTCAGGCCGGCGTCCAGCAGCGCGTCGAGCAGGCGGAAGGACGTGGCCTCGTCCGCCGTCCAGCCGAACACGTTGCCACCGAACACCAGCGGCGGAATCTTCAGGCCCGATTGGCCGAGCTCGCGTAGGATCACCTGTCTTTCTCCCATCTTTGGATTGCACAGCCCATCCAGCATAGACGGGCGGGAGAGGGGAGCCGGCGGCGGTTCGTCGTCGTATCATCATGCTTTTCGCCCCGATGGATGGCCGACATGCACAGCGACACCTACCTGCTGGACCAACTGGAAACCGCCGACATGCTGGAAATCGACGGCCTGCACGCCTTCGAATTCACGCTGAACGACGAGCTGCTGGACGATGCCGAGGCGGCGGCCGAACTCGACCAGCCGTTCGCCAGCGAGGAGGAGGTCCTGCGCATCGAGCTGATGGACGGCCGCGACCGGCGCGTGTGGAGTTTCACCTACAACGAGGTGATGGAGGCGGCGTATGCCGAAGGCGAGGACACCTGGACGCTGAAGTCCGGGGAGAAGGAACACCGCCTGCGCTGCCTCGGCGCGATATCCGCCAGCGGCGACGACGAATAAAAAGAAGAAGGGGCCAGAAGGCCCCTTTTCAATGCCGCACCAGGCTCAGGCGGCTTTCGCCTGGGCGAGGTTGACCGCGCGGTTCAGCGCGCTGAACAGGGCGCGGAAGCTGGCGGTGGTGATGTTCTCGTCGATGCCGATGCCGTACAGCGAACGGCCGCCCTCGACGCGCAGCTCGATGTAGGCCGCCGCCCTGGCGTTGGTGCCGGAGCCGATGGCGTGCTCGTTGTAGTCCATGATCTCCACGGATACCGGCAGCGAGGCCACCAGCGCTTCCAGCGGGCCGTTGCCCTTGCCGCGCCAGTGCTGGGTTTCGCCCTTGGCGGCGACTTCGATGTCGACGGTGCAGACGTTGTTCTCTTCCTGCAGGCGATGGCCCTTCAGGGCGAAGGGCGCGGTGGCCTTCAGGTACTCGTTCTCCAGCAGGCCGTAGATCTGCTGGGCGCTCATCTCCAGGCCGAGACGGTCGGTTTCCGCCTGGACCACCTGGCTGAACTCGATCTGCATGCGGCGCGGCAGGCTGATGCCGTATTCCTGTTCCAGCAGGAAGGTGATGCCACCCTTGCCGGACTGGCTGTTCACGCGGATCACCGCCTCGTAGCTGCGGCCGATGTCCGCCGGGTCGATCGGCAGGTACGGCACTTCCCAGATGGCGTCCGATTTCTGCTGGGCGAAGCCCTTGCGGATGGCGTCCTGGTGGGAGCCGGAGAACGCGGTGTGGACCAGGTCGCCGACGTACGGATGACGCGGGTGAACCGGCAACTGGTTGCACTCCTCGACCACCTTGCGCACCGCGTCGATGTCGGAGAAGTCCAGCTGCGGGTGCAGGCCCTGGGTGTACATGTTCAGAGCCAGGGTCACCAGGTCGACGTTGCCGGTGCGCTCGCCGTTGCCGAACAGGCAGCCTTCCACGCGGTCGGCGCCGGCCATCAGGCCCAGCTCGGTGGCGGCCACGCCGGTGCCACGGTCGTTATGGGTGTGCAGGCTGATGATCACGCTGTCGCGGCGGCTGACATGGCGGCCGAACCACTCGATCTGGTCGGCGTAGATGTTCGGCGTGGAGACTTCCACGGTGGCCGGCAGGTTGAGGATGATCTTCTTCTCCGGGGTCGGCTGCCATACGTCGATCACGGCGTCGCAGACCTGCACGGCGAATTCCAGCTCGGTGGAGGTGAAGATCTCCGGCGAATACTGGAAGGTCCAGTCGGTTTCCGGCTGCTCGGCGGCCAGCTTCCTGATCAGGGTGGCGGCGTTCACCGCGATGTCGATCACGCCCTGCTTGTCCTGGTTGAAGACGATGCGGCGGAACGACGGGGCGGTGGCGTTGTAGACGTGCACGATGACCTTCTTCGCGCCGCGCACGGCTTCGAAGGTACGGGTGATCAGGTCTTCGCGGGCCTGGGTCAGCACCTGGATGGTCACGTCATCCGGAATTCGGTTGTTCTCGATCAGGTCGCGGACGAAGTCGAAATCGGTCTGCGAAGCGGACGGGAAGGCCACCTCGATCTCTTTCAGGCCCACTTTCACCAGGGTTTCGAAGAAGCGCAGCTTCTTCGCCGGGTCCATCGGCTCGATCAGCGACTGGTTGCCGTCGCGCAGGTCGGAGCTGCACCAGATCGGCACTTCGGTGATGGTCTTCGACGGCCAGGTACGGTCAGGCAGGTTGATCGCGGGGAAGGCGCGGTATTTCTGGGACGGGTCTTTCAACATGCTCATGAACGGGAATCCTTTTGTTTCCG
This sequence comes from Pseudomonas jinjuensis, assembly GCF_900103845.1. Lineage (GTDB taxonomy): Bacteria > Pseudomonadota > Gammaproteobacteria > Pseudomonadales > Pseudomonadaceae > Pseudomonas > Pseudomonas jinjuensis. The sequence goes on along the minus strand of NZ_FNIJ01000025.1, from coordinate 34,012 downwards.
GGGCCAGGTGGCCTGCGCGCAATGACTGTAATAAAGGCTGAAACGGCGAGTGTGGATTCAGCCACGCAGTCGTGGGCTGACCAGGCGCAGGCAGGCGTGTTGGCGAAGCAGAATGAGGGTGTGTGCAGTCTTCATGACTGCCACCCTAGTGCGATGCGCTTCCGGTGGCAAGCATTGTGGAAAAATTGGTAGAAAACATCGCATGAGCTGGTTTTTCGTTTCATGAATTTTCATTTTTCTAGTTTTTCCGCAATTGATTTCTCCGAATCTTTTTGTGCTTAACTCATCTGTGTGCGGCGCCATGCCGCACGGACCGCGCGGGGCGCCATGCGATCATCGCGCCCCCGCACTGCCGCCGGCGCCGCCCGGCCCCGGTCGATAGCACAGGGACTCCTCGTGACAGGTCATCAACGACAAGGTATCGGTACCTGGCTGGCGTTCTTCGCCATGCTGATGATCTATCTCGGCCCGCTGGTTTCGCAGTCGATGTCGGCGGGGCACGCCATGCCCATGCTCGCCGGCATGCAGGAGATGGCCTGCTCCGATGGCCAGCGCGCCGCCACGCATTCCCCGGATGAAAGCGCGCAGCACGGCTTTTCCGCCGACCGCTTCATGGAGAAGTGCGGCTACTGCGGCCTGCTGATCCACAGCCCGCCGCTGGTCCCGCCGATGCTGCCGGAACCGGCCTGCCCGATGGCCGTCGGCCGTTCCGCGCCGCTCGTCGCCAGCCTGCCGGTGCCCGATTCGCCGGTATTCCCCGGAGCCCGCTCCCGCGCCCCGCCCGCCATGCTCGCCTGATCACCCGCGATACACCGCCGCCTGCACCGATGCGCCTGACGCAATCCCGCTAGCCGGCGACGGTGGTGAAGCTTCGATCCGACCATGGAAACCCTATGTCCAGCATTTCCCCGCTGTGGAGTGTCGGTACCCGCCAGCCGTGGTGTTCCCCCCGACTGTTGGGAAGCCTGTCCCCCAATTGCGGGCCATCCGGCTCGCCGAGAGGGCCTGACGCCCCTGCCTGGCGCACGGGCCGCGCCAGGCACGGAACGTGGATGACCGATGCAGGGGGCTGGACTGCGATTTCCGGTCGATGCCGGTTCCGGGACGGGGACCGGTGAGTGGTCTTGAGTGGAGATAAGACAAATGGACAAGAAACCTCTCGATTTCTACAACCTGGCCTGGCGCTGGCATTTCTACGCCGGGCTGTTCGTCGCACCTTTCATGATCCTGCTGGCGCTGACCGGGATCATCTACCTGTTCAAGCCGCAGCTCGACCAGCTGATGTACCACGACCTGCTGCGGGTGCCGCCCGGTGCCACGGCCCTCGGTGCCGACCAGCAGATGGAGCGCCTGCGCGCGTCCTATCCGCAGCTGGAAATCAGCAAGTACCTGCCGCCCAGCGCTCCCGACCGCAGCGCGCAGTTCGTCGGCGTGCATGCCGGCCGCGAGGTCAACCTGTACCTCGATCCCTACAGCGGCAAGCTGCTCGGCAGCCAGGATGCCAGGGACAACCTGCAGGCCATCGCCCGCGCGCTGCACGGCGAGCTGATGATCGGCACCGTCGGCGACCGGCTGGTGGAACTGGCCGCCGGCTGGGGCATCGTCCTGGTGGTGTCCGGCGTTTATCTCTGGTGGCCGCGCGGTAGGGCGGGGCGGGGAATCCTGCTGCCGCGTCTGGGCCAGCGGGGCCGGCCGCTATGGCGGGAGCTGCATGCGGTGCTCGGTTTCTGGGGCTCGCTGCTGCTGCTGTTCATGCTGCTCAGCGGCATGACCTGGACCGGTTACTGGGGCAAGAGCTTCGCCGATGTGTGGAACCGCTTCCCGGCGGCGATGTGGAACGAGGTGCCGAAATCCACCGCGCTGACCGGCGAGCTGAACGAGGCGCACCGGCAGATGGTGCCCTGGGCGGTGGAGAACACGCCCATGCCGGCCTCCGGCGGCCACGCCGAGCACATGGGGCATGCGGCGGGCGGCGTGGCCAATCCGCAGATCGGCCTGCAGCAGGTGGTCGAGCTGGCCGAGAGCCGGGGCGTGGCGCCCGGCTACGCGATCGCCCTGCCGAAGGGCGCGGAAGGCGTCTACACCGTCTCGGTGTTCGCCGACGATCCGCACCAGGACGCCACGCTGCATGTCGACCAGTACAGCGGCCAGGTGCTCGCCGATATCCGCTGGCAGGATTACGGTGCGGTGGCGAAGAGCGTCGAGATGGGCGTCTCGCTGCATGAGGGCAAGATGTTCGGCCTGGCCAACCAGCTGCTGATGCTCGCGGTGTGCCTGATGATCATGTTCAGCGCCGCCAGCGGCATCGTGATCTGGTGGAAGCGCCGGCCGAAGGGACGCATCGGCGTTCCGCCGCTGCCGCACGCGCTGCCGGTGTGGAAGGGCGGCGTGGTCATCGTCATCGCCCTGGGCATCGCCTTCCCGCTGGTCGGCCTGTCGCTGCTGCTGGTCTGGGGGTTCGACTGGCTGGTGCTGTCGCGTTTCGTGCGCAGCCGCCCGGCGCTGGGTTGAGGCCCGTGGTTTTCCGTTCGTCGCCGGCGCGGTTGCGCCGGCGCATCAATTCGCCCGTTCAGTGGGCATCGAAGTTATCCACAAGGAGTTTTCACCATGCGTAAATCCCTGCTTTCACTGGTCGCGCTGCTGTCGCTTTCGGGCGTGGCGTTCGCCCATGAGTACGATGCCGGGAGCCTGCATATCGAGCATCCCTGGTCGCTGCTGCTGCCGGCCAACTCGGCCAACGGCGCGGCCTATTTCGTGGTGCACAACAAGGGCAAGGAGGCCGACCGCCTGCTCGGCGCCGACACCGAGCGTGCCGCCACCACCGAGATCCACCAGCACGTCGAGAAGGACGGGATGATGAAGATGCAGAAGGTCGACGGCGCGGACATCCCGGCTGGCGGCACCCTGGCCTTCGCCCCGGGTGGCTACCACCTGATGCTGATGGGGCTGAAGAAGCCGCTGGCCGATGGCGAGCGCTTCCCGCTCACGCTGCACTTCCAGAAGGCCGGCGACGTGAAGGTCGACATCGCCGTGCAGAGGGACGCGCCCGCCGCCGGGCAGACCCATGACATGCACAACATGCACAACATGCACGACATGAACATGGACCACCAGTAAGCCGAAACGCCCGCCCGGCGTGACTTTGCGCCGGGTGGGCGGAAGCTGTGCCAAACTGTCCGGCGGGTGTCGTCGAGGTGAGACTCCCGTGCAATGTTGCACCTCCGGCATCCGGACAGCGGCCATTTCCAGTGGCCGGGAGGTACACCATGCACAAGCCCCACTCCCTTTTCCTGCTGTGCGCAGCGTTGCCGTTCGTCGCATCCTGCAGCACTGTCCTTTCCCCCGAAGAATCGCCGCCCCTGGACGAGCAACTGGCCCAGCTCGGTTACCGGCAGGGCAGCGAGGTCGGCAAGGTCCCGCGGCTGGCGATCGACGGCTGGAGGCTGGTCGACTCGCGCCACATGATCCTGGGCGCCGGCCAGGGGCGGAGCTACCTGAGCGAGCTCAACAAGGACTGCTACCGGCTGGATAACCAGGACGTCGCCACCACCGCCACCACCGCCGGCTGGCTGTCGCCGCTGGACAAGTTCTACGGGATGCAGTTCGGCGATATCCACGACGATTGCACGATCAAGCGCATGTACCGCCTCGAACGGCTGCAGGCCATGCAGTGACGGCGAGGGACGCCGGGCCCGTGCCGCGGATTGGCGTAACGCGGGCCCGGTGCGAAAATCCATGAACGGCTGTGCCTTCGCTCGGCCGGGCTTTCCGCTCACTGGCTATCGCCGGGAGGTGCACGATGCGCAAGCCAAGAGCCTTCCTGCTGCTGATGGCGATTCCGCTGTTCACCGCCTGCAGCAGTTCCCCACCGAGCGACCAGCTGCCGCTCGACCAGCATCTCGCCAAGCTGGGCTACCGCCAGGGCGAGGCGGTGCAGTCGATCCCGTACTGGAATTTCGATGGCTGGCAGTACTTGGACAAGAGCCACATCACCATCGGCCAGGGACCGGGGCCGGTGTACCTGGTGGAGTTTTCCGCGCCGTGCAACAACCTGGGTAACAGCAACCGCATCAGCACCAGCACCACGGTGGGGTCGCTGACCAAGCTGGACCGGATCATCTCCGTCGATTTCGCCGGCATCCCCGAACCCTGCCTGATCGGCGATCTGTACAAGCTGGAGCGGGTGCCGAAGGCCAAGTCCAGGCCGGTGCACGAAGGCTATTAGGGTTTGAATGCGCCGATGAATATGGCCGGGTCCACCCGGGCATCGTTCAGGCTGACGTTCCAGTGCATGTGCGGCCCGGTGGCGCGGCCGGTGGCGCCGACGCGCCCGACCACGCCGCCGCGCGGCAGCTGCTGGCCGAGCTGCACCTCGACCTTCGACATGTGGCAGAACATGCTGATGAAGCCCTGGCCGTGGTCGACGAACACCGTCCTGCCGTTGAAGAAGTAGTCGCCGATCAGGATCACCTTGCCGGCGGCCGGGGTCTTGATCGGCGTGCCGGCGGGCACGGCGAAGTCCAGGCCCGAGTGCGGGTTGCGTTCCTCGCCGTTGAAGAAGCGGCGCAGGCCGAACGGGCTGGATAGCGGGCCGCTCACCGGCTTGTCGAGCACCAGGTTGCTCGGCGTGCCGGGGCTGAAGGTGCGGTAGGCGGTGGTCTGCTCGGCCAGTTCACGCTCGATGCGCTTCAGGTCCTGCGGCAGCGGGTTGACCTGGCGGGTGTTCTTCAGGGTGATGCGCTGCTCCTTGTAGTGCTTGGCGCCCACCGTGAAGTTCTGGCTGCGGCTGGCGGCGCCCTGGCGCACCTGCACCTGCTGCGTGCCGGGTTTCACCGTCAGCGGGATGCCGACGATGGCGATCCAGTCGCGGCCTTCTTCCTTTATCACCATGACCGGCTTGCCCTGGTAGCTGGCCTTTGGCGTTTCGTTGCCATTGCCCAGCTGGATCACGGCGACACCGCCGGGTACCGGCTTGTTCAGGGTGCGGCTGATGAAGCCCTCGGCGTGGGCGGGGAGGGCGAGGAGGGCGGCGAACAGCAGGCAGAAGACTCGGAGCATGGGGCTTTCCGTGGGGCGACGGGTGAATGGCGCAGTCTATATGGCTGGCGACGGGTTACGACTGTAGGGGCGAGCTTGCTCGCGAACATGCCTTGCACCGTCGTCGTCGGTAAATCTGTTCGCGAGCAAGCTCGCTCCTACGGATTCACGCTGTGGCTTTGCAGCTGCTGGCGCCACAGCTGTTCCAGCGGCAGGACCTGCGCCGGGCCGTAGACCGCCGTTTCCGCGCCGGTGTGCCAGGCCCACAGCTGGTCGCCGTAGTCGTAGTGCCACCACTCGCTGGACAGGTTGCTGAAGCCGACGCTGCGCATGGCGTTGAACAGCAGGCGGCGGCGCTCGCGGATGGCGCGGCCGTGGTCGTCGCTGGCGTCTTCGTAGTGGCGGGTGTAGGAGCGCGGGGTGGCTTCGTCGAACTGGCTGCCCATGTCCAGCCAGCGGCCGTCGCGGTCGCACAGGGTGACGTCCACCGCGCCGCCGGTCAGGTGCGGGCTGGGCGAGGTGGCGCGGGTGCTCGGCGGGGCGACGAATTCGCGGGTGCGCCGGGCCAGTTCGGCCGGGTCGGCATCCGGTTGGTGCTGGCGGAGGATGTCGTAGAGCGTGTCGTAGAGATGCTGCTGCACGGCGAATGGCCGCCAGGCATCCAGCACCACCAGGCGCATGCCGTCGGGCAGCAGGCGGGAGACCTGCAGCAGGCGCTCGAACACACCGCTGCGCGCATGGCACTCCGGCAGCGCATTGGGAATGCCGAGGCGGTGGTAGGCCGGCCAGACCAGGAAGCCCTGGCTGGTGCCGAGCGGCTCCAGCGGCTCGCCGCATTCGACGATGGGCATGCGGAAGGCGGCGGCCCAGTCGGGTTCCGGCGCTTCGGGAATCGGGGCGTGGAGGTCGGTCATGCTCAGTCCAGCAGGGAAAGGTTTACCGGCGTCTGGTGATTGTCCTCGACGCGCACGTCCAGTTCGCCTTCCGCCAGCTTCGCCTTCAGGCGCTGGCCGACGCGGGCCTGCGCGGCGCTGCGCACGGCCTGGCCGCGCTCGTCGAGGAGGATGCTGTAGCCGCGGCCGAGGGTCGCCAGCGGGCTGACGATGTGCAGGCTCTGCGCCAGGCCGTCGAGGCGCTGGCGCTGCTGGCGGAGCAGGGCATGGGTGGCGCGGGGCAGGCGCTGGGCCAGGCTGTCGAGCTTCTGCCGCAGCAGCGCGAGCGCACGGCCCGGATGCTGGGCGGCGAGGCGGGTATCGAGGCGTGCGAGTCGCTCGTGGCGCACCTGCATCTGCCGTTCGAAGGCGCGGCGCAGGCGCATGTCCAGGTCGTCCAGGCGCTGGGCCTGCTGGCGCAGGCGTTCGCCGGGGTGGCGCAGGCGCCGGGCGCAGCCTTCCAGACGCAGGCGTTCGCGGGCCAGGCGGTCCTGGATGCGCAGGATCAGGCGGCGGCGCAGGCTGTCCAGGCGCTGCTGCAGTTCGTTGGAATGCGGCGCCAGCAGCTCGGCGGCGGCGGAGGGCGTCGGCGCGCGCACGTCGGCGACGAAATCGCTGATCGACACGTCGGTCTCGTGGCCGACCGCGCTGACGATGGGCGTCGCGCAGGCGGCGATGGCGCGCGCCACGGCTTCCTCGTTGAAGCACCAGAGGTCTTCCAGCGAGCCGCCGCCACGGGCCAGGATCAGCGCGTCGAAGCCCTGCGCGTCGGCCAACTGCAGGGCGCGGACGATCTGCCCGGTGGCCTCGCGGCCCTGCACGGCGGTGGGGACCAGGGTCAGCTCGACCTGCGGCGCGCGGCGGCGGAACACGCTGATGATGTCGCGGATCACCGCGCCGGTGGGTGAGCTGACGATGCCGATGCGCCGCGGATGGGCCGGCAACTCGCGCTTGCCTTCGGCGGCGAACAGGCCCTCGGCGGCGAGCTTTTCCTTCAGCGCCTCGAAGGCCAGGCGCAGCGCGCCGTCGCCGGCCGGTTCGACGGCGTCGGCGATCAACTGGTAGTCGCCGCGCCCTTCGAACAGCGAGACCTTGCCGCGCACCCGCACCGCCAGGCCGTCGCGCAGCGCCTGGCGCACGCGCAGGGCGTTCTGCCGGAACAGCGCGCAGCGCACCTGGGCGTTGCTGTCCTTGAGGGTGAAATAGAGGTGGCCGGATGCGGGGCGGGCGAGGTTGGAGATCTCGCCTTCGACCCAGACCTGCGGGAACACGTCCTCCAGGAGATGGCGGGCGCGCTGGTTGAGCTGGCTGACGGTCAGCACCTCGCGGTCGAGGCCGAGCCGTTGGAAGGGATCGTTGAGCATGGCGGAGGATGATAAGCCGCAGCGCTTCCAGGGGCCAGCGCGGGGCTGTTGCGGCCACGGCATTCCTCGAGCTTCGGCTGCGTTGAGCCCGAGCATGCTGCTGGGGTATAATGCCGCGCTTCCATTTTTCCCGCCTGGGAGCCCCCGCCATGCTGCGTATCAGCCAAGAAGCCCTCACTTTCGACGACGTCCTCCTGATCCCCGGTTATTCGGAAGTCCTGCCGAAGGACGTGAGCCTGAAAACCCGACTGACCCGTGGCATCGAACTGAATATCCCGCTGGTGTCCGCCGCGATGGACACCGTGACCGAATCCCGCCTCGCCATCGCCATGGCCCAGGAAGGCGGCATCGGCATCATCCACAAGAACATGCCCATCGAGCAGCAGGCTGCCGAGGTGCGCAAGGTCAAGAAGCACGAGACCGTCATCGTTCGCGACCCGGTCACCGTGACCCCCTCGACCAAGATCATCGAACTGCTGCAGATCGCCCGCGAATACGGCTTCTCCGGCTTCCCGGTGGTGGATGAAGGTGAACTGGTCGGCATCGTCACCGGCCGCGACCTGCGCGTGAAGCCGAACGTCGGCGACACCGTTGCGGCGATCATGACGCCCAAGGAAAAGCTGATTACCGCCCGCGAAGGCACTCCGCTGGAAGAGATGAAGGCCAGGCTCTACGAGTGCCGCATCGAGAAGATGCTGGTGGTCGACGAGCAGTTCCACCTCACCGGCCTGGTGACCTTCCGTGACATCGAGAAGGCCAAGACCTACCCGCTGGCCTCGAAGGACGAGCATGGCCGCCTGCGCGTCGGCGCCGCCGTCGGCACCGGTGCCGATACCGGCGAGCGCGTTGCCGCGCTGGTCGCCGCCGGCGTGGACGTGGTGGTGGTGGATACCGCCCACGGCCATTCCAAGGGCGTGATCGAGCGCGTGCGCTGGGTCAAGGAGAACTTCCCGCAGGTGCAGGTGATCGGCGGCAACATCGCCACCGGCGAAGCCGCCCGCGCCCTGGCCGAGGCCGGCGCCGACGCGGTCAAGGTCGGCATCGGCCCGGGCTCGATCTGCACCACCCGCATCGTCGCCGGTGTCGGCGTACCGCAGATCTCCGCCATCGCCAACGTCGCCGCCGCCCTCGAAGGCACCGGCGTCCCGCTGATCGCCGACGGCGGCATCCGCTTCTCCGGCGACCTGGCCAAGGCCATGGTGGCCGGCGCCTACTGCGTGATGATGGGCTCGATGTTCGCCGGTACCGAAGAGGCGCCGGGCGAGATCGAACTGTTCCAGGGCCGTTCCTACAAGTCCTACCGTGGCATGGGCTCGCTGGGCGCCATGGCCGGCGCCACCGGTTCCTCCGACCGCTACTTCCAGGACGCCTCGGCCGGCGCCGAGAAGCTGGTTCCGGAAGGCATCGAAGGCCGCGTGCCGTACAAGGGCACCCTGAGCGCGATCGTCCACCAACTGATGGGCGGCCTGCGCGCGGCGATGGGCTACACCGGCAGCGCCGACATCCAGGACATGCGCACCCGTCCGCAGTTCGTGCGCATCACCGGCGCCGGCATGGCTGAGTCCCACGTCCACGACGTGCAGATCACCAAGGAAGCGCCGAACTACCGCGTCGGCTAAACCGATCTTTCGCTGGAGGCTGGAGGCTGGAGGCTGGACGAGATAGCTCTTTCGTTCAGCCTCCGGCCTTCAGCCTTCAGCCATTTTTCCAGGGGAAGAAGATGGCCCACCAAGATATCCACGCTCACCGGATCCTGATCCTCGACTTCGGCTCCCAGTACACCCAACTGATCGCCCGCCGCGTGCGCGAGATCGGCGTGTACTGCGAAATCCATCCGTTCGACATGAGCGAGCAGGCGATCATCGATTTCGCCCCGCGCGGCATCATCCTCGCCGGCGGCCCGGAATCCGTGCACGCCGCCGACAGCCCGCGCGCGCGCAACGCCGTGTTCGACCTGAAGGTGCCGCTGCTGGGCATCTGCTACGGCATGCAGACCATGGCCGAGCAGCTCGGCGGCAAGGTGCAGGGTTCCGACCTGCGCGAGTTCGGCTACGCCCGCGTCGACGTGGTCGGCAAGGCCCGTCTGCTCGACGGCATCGAGGACCACGTGGACGACGACGGCGTGTTCGGCCTCGACGTGTGGATGAGCCACGGCGACAAGGTCACCGACCTCCCCACCGGCTTCCATATCCTCGCCAGCACCCCGAGCTGCCCGATCGCCGCCATGGCCGACGACGCCCGCGGCTACTACGGCGTGCAGTTCCACCCGGAAGTGACCCACACCAAGCAGGGCGGCCGCATCCTCTCGCGCTTCGTGCTGGACATCTGCGGCTGCGCCGCGCTGTGGACTCCGTCGAACATCGTCGAGGACGCCATCGCCACCGTGCGCGCCCAGGTCGGTTCCTCCAAGGTCCTGCTCGGCCTGTCCGGCGGCGTGGATTCCTCTGTGGTCGCCGCGCTGCTGCACCGCGCCATCGGCGACCAGCTGACCTGCGTGTTCGTCGACAACGGCCTGCTGCGCCTGCACGAGGGCGATCAGGTGATGGCGATGTTCGCCGAGAACATGGGCGTCAAGGTCATCCGCGCCGACGCGGAAGACAAGTTCCTCGGCCGTCTCGCCGGCGTCAGCGACCCGGAAGAGAAGCGCAAGATCATCGGCCGCACCTTCATCGAGGTCTTCGATGAAGAAGCCACCAGGCTGCAGGACGTGAAGTTCCTCGCCCAGGGCACCATCTACCCCGACGTGATCGAGTCGGCCGGCGCCAAGACCGGCAAGGCCCACGTGATCAAGTCGCACCACAACGTCGGCGGCCTGCCGGAAGACATGCAGTTCGAACTGGTCGAGCCGCTGCGCGAGCTGTTCAAGGACGAAGTGCGCAAGATCGGCCTGGAACTCGGCCTGCCCTACGACATGGTCTACCGCCACCCGTTCCCGGGCCCGGGCCTGGGCGTGCGCATCCTCGGCGAAGTGAAGAAGGAATACGCCGACCTGCTGCGCCAGGCCGACCACATCTTCATCGAGGAACTGCGCAACTTCGACTGGTACCACAAGACCAGCCAGGCCTTCGTGGTGTTCCAGCCGGTGAAGTCGGTCGGCGTGGTCGGCGACGGCCGCCGCTATGCCTGGGTCGTCGCCCTGCGCGCGGTGGAAACCATCGACTTCATGACCGCTCGCTGGGCGCACCTGCCCTACGAGCTGCTGGAGAAGGTGAGCAACCGCATCATCAACGAGATCGAAGGCATCTCCCGCGTTACCTACGACGTGTCGAGCAAGCCGCCGGCGACGATCGAGTGGGAATGATGTGAGCGACAAGGGCAGCCTCGGCTGCCCTTGTCGTATCCGGGGTGCGGCATTCTGGATCGCACCGCGACTCGTCATGTCGGGCTGGAAATGAGAAAATCTATCATTTCCAGCCCTCGTTGGAGATTCCATGAGTTTCACCCGCAGACAAGTCCTCGGCGGCATCGCCGGCCTGGCAGTGCTCGGCCTCGGCGCCGCTGGCGCGCGCATCTGGCTGGCGCGCCCGGAAGTGGCCGCCGAGCATGACTACGAGCTGATCGCCGCGCCGCTCGACCTGGAACTGGTGCCGGGCTTCAAGAGTCCCGCGCTGGCCTACGGCGGACAGGCCCCGGGCGTGGAGCTCCGCGGCCGCCAGGGCGACTGGCTGCGGGTGCGCTTCAGCAACAAACTGGACCAGCCGACCACCATCCACTGGCACGGCATCCGCCTGCCCATCGAGATGGACGGCGTGCCCTACATCTCGCAGCCGCCGGTGCAGCCGGGCGAGAGTTTCATCTACCGCTTCCGGATGCCGGACGCCGGCAGCTACTGGTACCACCCGCACCTGATGAGCAGCGAGCAGCTCGGCCGCGGCCTGGTCGGTCCGCTGATCATCGAGGAGCGCGAGCCCAGCGAATTCACCGAGGAGCGGGTGCTCTGCCTGAAGACCTGGCACGTGGACGAGCAGGGCGCTTTCACCCGCTTCAGCGTGCCGCGCGAGGCGGCGCGGGAGGGCACCCGCGGGCGCCTGTCGACCGTCAATGGCCGGCACCTGCCGGTGATCGAGTTGCCGGCCGGGCAGATCGTCCGGGTGCGCATCCTCAACGTCGACAATACCGTGACCTACCGTCTCAACCTGCCGGGTGGCGAGGCGAAAATCTATGCCATCGACGGCCATCCGGTGGCGCCGAGGGAGTTCAGGGACCAGTACTGGATCGGTCCCGGCATGCGCCTGGAGCTGGCGCTGCGCGGGCCCGCCGAGGGCACCGAGCTGTCCCTGCGCAACGGTCCACTGCGCCTGGCGACCATCCGTGGCGTGGCCTCGGCGAAGGCCCCGGCCGAACGCTGGCCGGCGCCGCTGCCGGCGAATCCGGTGAGCGAGCCGGACCTGGCCAATGCCGAAACCATCGGCTTCAAGTTCGAATGGGTCGGCGCGGTGTCGGACTACTCGAAGGGGCAGTCGACCCCGTCGCTGTGGCAGATCAACGGCAAGGCCTGGGAAGGCGGCGAGGAGCACAAGCACGCCGCGCCGCCGCTGGCCAAGCTGAAGGAAGGGCAGAGCTACATCTTCGTGCTGCGCAACATGACCCAGTACCAGCATCCGATCCACCTGCACGGGCTGGCGTTCAAGGTGCTGGATTCCGACCGCCGCGAGATCATTCCGTACTTCACCGACACCTATCTGCTGGGCAAGAACGAGACCGCCCGCATCGCGCTGGTGGCGGACAACCCGGGGCTGTGGATGTTCCACTGCCACGTGATCGACCATATGGAAACCGGCCTGATGGGCACCATCGCGGTCGGCGAGGCATGGTGCAGTTGAGCGTCCAGACCAACGCCAAGGGGCACCGGACGGTCAAGGGCGTGCGCTTCATCGTCGACCGCAGCCGGGACCGGCATTTCATGCAGGAAGCCCTGGTCGAGGCGGAAAAGGCCGCGGCCCTCGGCGAAGTGCCGGTGGGCGCGGTGCTGGTGCGCGACGGCGAGATCATCGGCCGCGGCTTCAACCAGCCGATCACCAGCCACGACCCCAGCGCCCATGCCGAGATGGTCGCCATCCGCATGGCCGCGGCGGCCGCCGCCAACTACCGGCTGCCCGGCAGCACCCTCTACGTGACCCTCGAACCCTGCAGCATGTGCTCCGGCCTCATCGTCCACTCGCGCATCCAGCGCCTGGTGTACGGCGCGACTGAGCCCAAGTCCGGCGTGGTGGAAAGCCACGGCCGCTTCTTCGCCCAGGAGTTCCTCAACCACAAGGTGGTGTTCGAGGGCGGGGTGATGGCGGAGGAGTGCGGTGCGGTGCTGTCGGCGTTCTTCAAGGCGCGGCGGAAGAAGTCGTAGGACGCGATCCACCCTGCGTTTTTTCGCGGGCATGGCCCGCTCCTACAGGTTCAGGCGAGTGTAGGAGCGGGCCATGCCCGCGAATTGCCACGCCGATCGCCACGGCTGGTGCGGGAGAATTCAGAGCGGCTTGTCGCCGTCGTCTTCCGGCTTGTTCTTGTTCACCCCGGGCAGGTGCAGGCCGCTTTCGGCCAGTTGGCCGCCTTCCATCTGCGGCTGGGTCACCCAGGTGAGAATGTCGTAGTAGCGGCGTACGTTCTGTACGAAATGGACTGTCTCGCCGCCACGCGCGTAGCCGTAGCGGGTCTTGCGGTACCACTGCTTCTGCGCCAGGCGCGGCAGCATCTTCTTTACGTCCAGCCACTTGTTCGGATTGAGTCCGGCCTGCTGGGTCAGCTTGCGTGCATCTTCGAGGTGGGCGCCGCCTACGTTGTAGGCGGCCAGGGCGAGCCAGGTGCGATCGGGTTCCTGGATGCTCTCGGGCAGCTCGCCCTTGATCTGCACGAAATACTTGCTGCCGCCCTGGATGCTCTGCCGCGGGTCGAGGCGGTTGGATACGCCCATCGCCCGGGCGGTGCGGCTGGTCAGCATCATCAGGCCGCGCACGCCGGTCTTGGAAGTGGCGTCGGGCTGCCACAGGGATTCCTGGTAGCCGATGGCGGCGAGCAGGCGCCAGTCGGCTTCGAGCTTGTCGGCGGCCTGGTGGAAGTGCGGCTCGTAGCGCGGCAGGCGCTGCTGCAGGTGCTGGGCGAAGGTATAGGCGCCGACGTAGCCGAGCACGTCGACGTGGCCGTAGTAGCGATCCTTCAGGCGCTGCAGCAGGCCGTCCTTCTTCGAGCTGTCGAGGAAGGCGTTGACCGCGTCGAGCAGGCTGTTGTCGTCCCCGGCGCGCACCGCCCAGGACAGGCCCCGTTCGTCGCCCAGGTCGAAGCCGACGCGGACCTTGGAGAAGTAGACCTGGTTCATCGCCAGTTCGTTGGAGTCGACCAGGGTCAGGTCGATGTCGCCGACGTCGACCATGCGCAGCAGGTCGACCATCTCGTCGGCATCCGATTCCTCGTAGTTCAGCTTGGGCAGGCGCTTCTTCAGCTCCGCCAGCTGCTCGGCGTGGCTGCTGCCCTTGAGTACGACGATGCGCTTGCCGACCAGGTCTTCCGGGCGGGTCGGGCGCTGCTCGCCGTTGCGGTAGACGACCTGCGGGGTGACTTCCAGGTAGGAATGGGAAAAGCGCACCTGGCTTTCGCGGGCGGCGACGGGCGTCAGGCCGGCGGCGGCCAGTTCGGGGCCCTTGTCGCTGTCCAGGCGGCTGTAGAGATCGTCGAGGTTGTCGGCGGTCTCGATCTGCAGGCGCACGCCGAGCTTGTCGGCGAAGCGCTTGGCCAGCTCGTACTCGAAGCCGGTATCGCCGTTGCGGTCCTGGAAATAGGTGGCCGGGCTGTTGCGGGTGACCACGCGCAGTACCCCCTCCTTCTGCACGCGCTCGAGGGCGGTAGGGGTTTTCGCCTCGCTACAACCGGCCAGCAGCAGAAAGATACAGGTCGCCAAGATCCAGGCGGTGCGACGCACACGGGACATAGTCAGGGCAAGCATCGGGGGAGTATACGCAAAGGCCGGACGGCGCCATATCTCGACAGCCTAGCCCATCTCTGCTAGCCGGTCCCGCGGCGTGCCTGGCATACGGCCGGTCGCGGCGGCTGCGCGGGGCCTGCAACCGCAGGTCGGCAAAGCGCGGCGGGCGGCGTCAACGGACCGTCGGCAGGCGGCGAACGGGCTGCGCTGCGGGTGCCGCCGGGGCTCGGTTTGCGCTAGAATGCACGGCCTCTGCGAGCCGGCTCGTCCGGCTCCCATACTCCCCCGTCTCCAGAGGCTGTTCCGACAATGCTGATCCTGCGCGGCGCTCCCGCCCTTTCCGCCTTCCGCCACGGCAAACTGCTCGACCTGCTGACCCAGCAGGTACCCGCTGTCACCGGGCTGTACGCCGAGTTTGCGCACTTCGCCGAGGTCAGCGGCGTACTGACCGCCGAGGAGGAACAGGTCCTCGGTCGCCTGCTCAAGTACGGTCCGAGCGTCCCGGTGCAGGAGCCCAGCGGCCGCCTGTTCCTGGTGGTGCCGCGCTTCGGCACCATTTCGCCGTGGTCGAGCAAGGCTTCGGACATCGCCGCCAACTGCGGCCTGGCGAAGATCGAGCGGATCGAGCGCGGCATCGCCTACTACGTCAGTGGCGAACTTTCCGAAGCCGATGCGCAGCTCGTCGCGGCGCGCCTGCACGACCGCATGACCCAGCTTGTGCTTGAGGATCTGGAAGAGGCTTCCGGCCTGTTCAGCCACGCCCAGCCCAAGCCGCTCACCGTCGTCGACGTGCTCGGCGGCGGCCGCCCGGCGCTGGAGAAGGCCAACGTCGAACTGGGCCTGGCGCTGGCCGAGGACGAGATCGACTACCTGGTGAAGAGCTTCGCCGAGCTGGGCCGCAACCCGCACGACGTCGAGCTGATGATGTTTGCCCAGGCCAACTCCGAACACTGCCGCCACAAGATCTTCAACGCCAGTTGGGACATCGACGGCGAGGCTCAGGAAAAGAGCCTGTTCGGCATGATCAAGAACACCTATGAAATGCACAGCGACGGCGTGCTGTCCGCCTACAAGGACAACGCCGCGGTGATGAAGGGCTTCGTCGCCGGCCGCTTCTACCCCAATCCGGAAGACCGCCAGTACGGTGCCAGCGACGAGCCGGTGCACATCCTGATGAAGGTGGAGACGCACAACCACCCGACCGCCATCGCTCCGTTCCCCGGCGCCTCCACCGGCTCCGGCGGCGAAATCCGTGACGAAGGCGCAACCGGCCGTGGCGCCAAGCCGAAGGCCGGCCTGGTCGGCTTCACCGTCTCCAACCTGCAGATCCCCGGTTTCGAGCAGCCCTGGGAAGTCCCGTACGGCAAGCCCGAGCGCATCGTCACCGCGCTGGACATCATGATCGAGGGCCCGCTGGGCGGCGCCGCGTTCAACAACGAATTCGGCCGTCCGAACCTGGCCGGCTACTTCCGTACCTTCGAGCAGGCCGTTCCCACCCCGCGCGGCGAGGAAGTGCGCGGCTACCACAAGCCGATCATGATCGCCGGCGGCATGGGCAACATCCGCGCCGAGCACGTGCAGAAGGGCGAGATCAGCGTCGGCGCCAAGCTCATCGTGCTGGGCGGCCCGGCCATGCTGATCGGCCTCGGCGGCGGTGCCGCATCCTCGATGGCGACCGGCGCCAGCGCCGCCGACCTCGACTTCGCCTCGGTGCAGCGCGAGAACCCGGAAATGGAGCGCCGCTGCCAGGAGGTCATCGACCGCTGCTGGCAGATGGGCGAGAACAACCCGATCAAGTTCATCCACGACGTCGGCGCCGGCGGCATCTCCAACGCCCTGCCGGAACTGATCAACGACGGCGGCCGCGGCGGCCGCTTCGAGCTGCGTGCGGTACCGAACGACGAGCCGGGCATGAGCCCGCTGGAAATCTGGTGCAACGAGTCGCAGGAACGCTATGTCATGTCGGTGGACGCCGCCGACTTCGAAACTTTCAAGGCCATCTGCGAGCGCGAGCGCTGCCCGTTCGCCGTGGTCGGCGAGGCCACCGAGGAGAAGCACCTGACCGTCGCCGACAGCCACTTCGGCAACAAGCCGGTGGACATGCCGCTCGACGTGCTGCTCGGCAAGCCGCCGCGCATGCACCGTTCGGTGACCCGCGAGGCCGAGCTGGGCGATGATTTCGACGCCTCCGCCATCGACCTGGGCGAAGCCACCGAGCGCGTCCTGCGCCACCCGGCCGTGGCCAGCAAGAACTTCCTGATCACCATCGGCGACCGCACCATCACCGGTCTCGTGGCCCGCGACCAGATGGTCGGCCCGTGGCAGGTGCCGGTGGCCGACTGCGCCGTCACCGCCACCAGCTTCGACGTCTACACCGGCGAAGCCATGGCGATGGGCGAGCGCACCCCGTTGGCGCTGCTGGATGCCCCGGCTTCCGGGCGCATGGCCATCGGCGAGACCATCACCAACCTGGCCGCCGCGCGCATCGAGAAGATTTCCGAGATCAAGCTGTCCGCCAACTGGATGGCCGCCGCCGGTCACCCGGGCGAGGACGCGCGCCTGTACGACACCGTCAAGGCGGTCGGCATGGAGCTGTGCCCGGCGCTGGGCATCACCATTCCGGTGGGCAAGGACTCCATGTCCATGAAGACCCGCTGGCAGGACGACGGCGCCGAGAAGAGCGTGACCGCGCCGATGTCGCTGATCATCTCCGGCTTCGCTCCGGTCGCCGACATCCGCGGGACCCTGACCCCGCAGCTGCGCCTGGACAAGGGCGAGACCGACCTGATCCTGATCGACCTCGGCCGCGGCAAGAACCGCCTGGGCGGCTCGATCCTCGCCCAGACCTACGGCCGCATCGGCCAGCAGGTGCCGGACGTCGACGACGCCGAGGACCTCAAGGCCTTCTTCGCCGTGATCCAGGGCCTGAACGCCGACGGCCACCTGCTGGCCTACCACGACCGTTCCGACGGCGGCCTGCTGGCCACCGTGGTGGAAATGGCCTTCGCCGGCCATTGCGGCCTCGACCTGCACCTCGACGCGCTGGCCGACAGCCGCGAGGAACTGGCTGCCGTGCTGTTCAGCGAGGAGCTGGGCGCGGTGATCCAGGTCCACGAAGGCGCCACCCCGGAAGTCCTGGCGCAGTTCAGCGCCGCCGGCCTCGACGATTGCGTCGCCGTCATCGGCCAGCCGGTCAACGGCGACGAGATCGACATCGGCTTCAACGGCGAGCGCGTCTACAACGCCCAGCGCCGCCTGCTGCAGCGCATCTGGAGCGAGACCAGTTACCAGATCCAGCGTCTGCGCGACAACGCTGACTGCGCCACCCAGGAATTCGACGGCCTGCTGGAAGAAGACAACCCCGGCCTGTCGGTCAAGCTCAGCTACGACGTCAACGACGACATCGCCGCGCCGTACATCAGGAAGGGCGTGCGGCCGCAGATGGCGATCCTGCGCGAGCAGGGCGTCAACGGCCAGGTGGAAATGGCCGCGGCCTTCGATCGCGCCGGCTTCGCCGCGGTCGACGTGCACATGAGCGACATCCTCTCCGGCCGCGTCAGCCTCGAAGAGTTCAAGGGGCTGGTCGCCTGCGGCGGCTTCTCCTACGGCGACGTGCTCGGCGCCGGCGAGGGCTGGGCCAAGTCGATCCTGTTCAACGCCCGCGCCCGCGATGCCTTCCAGGGCTTCTTCGAGCGCAAGGACAGCTTCGCCCTCGGCGTGTGCAACGGCTGCCAGATGCTCTCCAACCTGCACGAGCTGATCCCCGGCACCGAGTTCTGGCCGCACTTCGTGCGCAACCGCTCCGAGCAGTTCGAAGCGCGCGTGGCGATGGTCCAGGTGCAGGAGTCGCACTCGATCTTCCTGCAGGGCATGGCTGGTTCGCGCCTGCCGATCGCCATCGCCCACGGCGAAGGGCATGCCGAGTTCGAGAGCGCCGAGGCGCTGCTCGAAGCCGACCTGTCCGGCTGCGTGGCGATGCGCTTCGTCGACAACCACGGCAAGGTCACCGAGACCTACCCGGCCAACCCGAACGGCTCGCCGCGCGGGATCACCGGCCTGTCGAACCGCGACGGCCGCGTCACCATCATGATGCCGCACCCCGAGCGGGTGTTCCGCGCCGTGCAGAACTCCTGGCGTCCGGACGAGTGGGAAGAGGACGGCGGCTGGATGCGCATGTTCCGCAACGCCCGCGTCTGGGTAGGCTGAGAACCGGATAGCCCTCTCCCGCAACGGGAGAGGGCGCCCGAACGGCGGGGAGGGTGAGCCAGCCATGCCGTCCACCCCGATCCTGCCCGAAGTCGTCCATGTCCATCCCGGCGACAGGCTGCCGCTCTGTCGCTGCGGGTTTTCCCCTTGCGGACCCGACTGTCCGGCCGATTGCATCAGCGATCGCTTCCTCGACATCCATCGCGAGCAGTACCTGCTGCTGTGCCGCTGCGGCTGCTCCGCCACGCCGCCCTGGTGCGATGGCAGCCATGTTCCGGAGAAAGGCCTGGCAGCTTCCCTGAAGGGCTTTTTCGCTCGCTGAGCGCCGGAAAATATCGCTGCTGTGGAGAACGTGACGGGCTTCCAGCAGTCCAACCGCCGTGCGTGTCTAATGATGGTTCATTGGCGAAGTGCCACTATTGGATGGCACTCGCCTCTGCGCTGAAAAAACGATTCTCGACGGAGAGCCTTGATGTACAAACTCTGCTTCTATGTTCCCGAAAGCCATCTGGAGCCGGTGAAGAATGCGGTTTTCTCGGCTGGTGCGGGGCGCATCGGGGCTTACGACAGCTGCTGCTGGCAGGTTCTCGGCCAGGGCCAGTTCCGTCCGCTGGACGGCAGCAACCCGTTCATCGGCCAGGCCGGCTCGGTCGAGCAGGTGGCGGAGTGGAAGGTCGAGATGGTGGTGGCCGACGAGCGCATCCACGATGCGGTCAAGGCGCTGAAGATCGCCCATCCCTACGAAACGCCGGCCTTCGAGGTCTGGCGGCTGTCCGACATGGTGTTCTGAGACGTTCTTTATGTGGGGCGGATGACGCTTCGGTGTTATCCGCCTTCCTTATCTCCGCTTCATTCGCCGAACAGCGATCGGAAACAGGAAGGCCGCTTTTCAGCGGCCTTTTCGCATCAGGGACGAATCTCGATCAGCGTCCCGTCCTTCACCAGGTTCCAGACTTCGCGCATGTCCGAGTTGGTCATGGCGATGCAGCCGTTGGTCCAGTCCAGGGTCGAGAAGTACCACTCCGGGTATTCGTCATCCAGCGGAGTGCCGTGGATCATGATCATCCCCCCCGCCGGCAGCCCTTGCTCGCGGGCGCGCGACACGTCGCGGGCGTTGGGGTAGGAGATGTGCATCGACAGGTTGAAGTTCTCGCTGGTCTTGCGCCAGTCGATCCAGTAGAAGCCTTCCGGCGTGCGGTTGTCGCCCTCGCGCAGTTTCGGCCCGCGCGGGGATTTGCCGAGGGAAATCCGGTAGCTCTTGAGAATCTTGCCCTTGCTAAGCAGGTGCAGCCTGTGCTCGCCCTTGAGCACCAGCACCTTGTCGATGGAGCCCTCCAGCGTCGGCGTGGCGTTCGCCTGCGTCAGGGTGGCAAAGGTCAAGCAGAGTAGGGCTAGCAGCCAGCGCATCGAAGTGGAATCCCCAGATTCAAACGAAAGACCCGGTGGCAGTGTTCCGGTTCACTCTTTCTTATAGTTGGCCTGCATGGGTGCGATGGCCTCGTTGCGCACCGGGAAGTCCTGCCGGATGCGGTCCGCGAAGTAGCATTCTAAGGTACGGCCCACGGTCGGGAAAGCCAGCTCGCCCCACGGTATGTCCGATTCGGCGAAGAGTTTCACCTCCAGGCTTTCCTCGCCGGCGGCGAACTCCGGGTCCGCCAGGTTGGCGCGGAAGAACAGGTAGATCTGGCTGATGTGCGGCAGGTCGAAGAGGGTGTAGAGGTGCAGGTCGGTGACCCGCGCGCAGGCTTCTTCCAGGGTCTCGCGGGCGGCGGCCTGTTCCAGGGTCTCGCCGTTCTCCATGAAACCGGCCGGCAGCGTCCAGAAGCCCTGGCGCGGGGCGATGGCGCGGCGGCAGAGGAGGATGCGGCCTTCCCACACCGGCAGGCAGCCGGCGACGATCCGCGGGTTCTGGTAATGCACGGTCCGGCAACTGTCGCAGACGTAGCGAGGCCGATTGTCGCCGCTGGGGATGCGCAGGGTCACGCTGGCGCCGCACTGGCTGCAGTATTTCATGCTGATTCCTTGTCCGATGATGATCAATCTTGCTCGCGGCAAGGGACCGCCAGCAAGGGGCTGGGCTTGGGCGGCGGAGGACTTTCGTGCCATGATTCCCGAACTGGAAGGATCAGAATTTTCTCGCAGGACCGACTGCATGCTGGATGAACTGCGCCAACGCCTTGCGGCGCACACCCCACGCGACCTCTACGACGACCGCAGTTTCCCCGAGGCCGCGGTGCTGCTGCCGATCACCCGCAGCGAAGAACTGGTACTGACCCTGCGCGCCACCGGCCTTTCCACCCATAGCGGCGAAGTCGCCTTTCCCGGCGGACGGCGCGATCCCGAGGACCTCGACCTGGTGCATACCGCGCTGCGCGAGGCGGAGGAGGAAATCGCCCTGCCGCCCGGCCTGGTCGAGGTGGTGACGCCCCTGAGCCCGCTGGTTTCGCGGCACGGCATCAAGGTGACGCCGTTCGTCGGTTTCGTTCCCGATTCGGTGCCGTACAGGCCCAACGACGGCGAGATCGCCGCGGTGTTCAACGTCCCGCTGGAGTTCTTCCGCTCCGATCCGCGGCAGACCACCCACCGCATCGACTATTCCGGGCGCAGCTGGTTCGTGCCCAGCTACCAGTTCGGCGACTACAAGATCTGGGGCCTGTCGGCGATCATGCTGGTCGAGCTGCTGAACCTGCTGTTCGACGAGCAGATCGACCTGCATCGGCCGCCGGAACAGTTCGTCCGGCTCGGCTGACGACAATAACGAGGAGT
Organism: Pseudomonas jinjuensis; assembly: GCF_900103845.1. GTDB lineage: Bacteria > Pseudomonadota > Gammaproteobacteria > Pseudomonadales > Pseudomonadaceae > Pseudomonas > Pseudomonas jinjuensis. Next base: position 12,797 of record NZ_FNIJ01000025.1, on the reverse strand, counting down.
GTGCAATGAAATACCGTCTGGGCGATGACCGTGTGCAAGCCCACCCCGACAGCTGGGTCGCGCCGAATGCCGCGGTGATCGGCAAGGTGCGCCTGGAGGCCGGCTCCAGCGTCTGGTTCGGCGCCGTGCTGCGCGGCGACACCGAGTGGATCCACATCGGCGAGAACAGCAACGTCCAGGACGGTACCGTGATGCACGCCGACAGCGGCACGCCGCTGGTCATCGGCAGGAATGTCACCATCGGCCACAACGCCATGCTGCACGGCTGCACAGTGGGCGACAACAGCCTCATCGGCATCAACGCCGTGGTGCTCGACGGCGCGAAGATCGGCAGGCACTGCCTGATCGGCGCCAACACCCTGATCCCGCCGGGCAAGGAAATTCCCGACGGCTCGCTGGTGATGGGCTCGCCCGGCAAGGTGGTGCGCGAGCTGACCGAGCAGCAGAAGAAGACCCTCGAGCTCAGCGCCGCCCACTACGTGCAGAACTCGCGGCGTTTCGCCCGCGACCTGGCGGTACAGGAAGACTGATGAGCGACGAACGCCCGGTCGCGTCGCCCTGCGTGCACGTCTGCGCGCTGGATGACGACGACCTGTGCCTGGGCTGCCAGCGCAGCGCCGACGAGATCACCCGCTGGGGTCGAATGGACAACAGCGAGCGGCGGGCCGTCCTGGCCCGCTGTCATGAACGGGCCAAGGCCCAGGGCCTGCTGCACTGACAGGCCTTTTCCCACCCCTTTCGAGGTTCAAGTCATGACCCGTATCGGAACCCCCCTGTCGCCGAGCGCGACCCGCGTGCTGCTGTGCGGCTCCGGCGAACTGGGCAAGGAAGTGGCGATCGAGCTGCAGCGCCTGGGCTGCGAAGTGATCGCCGTCGACCGCTATGCCAACGCCCCGGCCATGCAGGTGGCGCACCGCAGCCACGTGATCAGCATGCTCGACGGCACCGCCCTGCGCGCGGTGATCGAGCAGGAGAAGCCGCACTACATCGTCCCGGAAATCGAGGCGATCGCCACCGCCACCCTGGTCGAGCTGGAAGCCGAGGGCTACACCGTGGTGCCCACCGCCCGCGCAGCGCAGCTGACCATGAACCGCGAGGGCATCCGCCGGCTGGCCGCCGAGGAACTGGGGCTGCCGACCTCGCCCTACCATTTCGCCGACAGTTTCGAGGACTATCGCGCGGGTGTGGCCGCGGTCGGCTATCCCTGCGTGGTCAAGCCGATCATGAGTTCCTCCGGCAAGGGCCAGAGCGTGCTGAAGAGCGACGCCGACCTGCAGGCCGCCTGGGACTACGCCCAGGAAGGCGGCCGCGCCGGCAAGGGCCGGGTGATAGTCGAGGGCTTCATCGACTTCGACTACGAGATCACCCTGCTCACCGTGCGCCATGCCGGCGGCACCAGCTTCTGCGCGCCGATCGGTCACCGCCAGGTGAAGGGCGACTACCACGAATCCTGGCAGCCGCAGGCGATGAGCCCGAAGGCGCTGGCCGAATCCGAACGCGTCGCCCGCGCGGTGACCGAGGCGCTGGGCGGCCGCGGGCTGTTCGGTGTCGAGCTGTTCATCAAGGGCGACGATGTATGGTTCAGCGAGGTATCGCCGCGGCCGCACGACACCGGGCTGGTGACGCTGATTTCCCAGGATCTCTCCGAATTCGCCCTGCACGCGCGGGCCATCCTCGGCCTGCCGATCCCGGTGATCCGCCAGGCCGGCCCGTCGGCCTCGGCGGTGATCCTCGTCGAGGGCACCTCGCAACAGGTCGCCTTCGGTAACCTCGGCGCCGCGCTGGCCGAGCCGGACACCGCGCTGCGCCTGTTCGGCAAGCCGGAAGTCGACGGCCAGCGGCGCATGGGCGTGGCCCTGGCGCGCGACGAATCGACCGACGCCGCGCGGGCCAAGGCGACCCGTTCGGCGCAGGCGGTCAGCATCGAGCTGTGAGCCGCTGGGCGGGACTGGCATGGTGGGCGGTGGCCTTGCCGCTGCTGCCGCTGGTCCTGCCGATGGCGATGCACACCCGCCGCACGGCGCTGCGCCTGGCGCCGGCGGCGGGTGCCTGCGAGGGACTGGCCGGCGCGGACCTTCCCGGCGCGCCGCTGCGTCTGCTGCTGCTTGGCGAGTCGACGGTGGCGGGTGTCGGCGCTTCCTGCCTGCACCTGGCCCTGGCCGGCCGGGTGGCCGAGGCCCTGGCTATCCGCCTGCAGCGTCCGGTTGCCTGGCGCGCGCTGGGCGAGAACGGCATCACCGTCGGCGAGGCCTGCGAGCGTCTGTTGCCGCTGAGCGCCGGGCAGGCGTACGACCTCGTGCTGCTGGTATTCGGCGTCAACGACACCACGCATTTCAGCTCATCGCGCCGCTGGCAGGATTCCCTGCGCTGCCTGATCGGGCATTTCCGCGGGCAGGGCGCCGAAGTGGCCTGCGCTGCGGTTCCTCCGCTGCAGCATTTCTCCGCGCTGCCCTGGCTGCTGCGGGTGCTCCTCGGCTGGCGCGCCGCATTGCTGGACCGGCAGATGCACGGCCTCGCCCGGCGCACCGGCGCCCGCCACTGCACGGCGACCATCGAGATGCAGCCACGCTATCTGGCGGTGGATGGCTACCATCCCTCGGCGCTGGGTTACCGGGTGTGGGGCGAGCGGCTGGCGGAGCAGCTGGAGGTCGCGGGCATGGCCCGCTCCTGCACAGAGCGCAGCGCTTCCGATAAGGCCGGCGGATGACGCTGGCGCGTCATGCGCCCTACAGGTCGGCTCGGTGTAATGCGAACCCTTGTAAGCGGGCCATGCCCGCGACTCGTCCTCCAGCGAGGCGCGCAGATGGGGGCTGGCAGGCGCGGTCCTCAGGCAAACCCGTCCTGCTGGTGGCCGCCAGCGCCCGGCGCGCCGCCGGCCAGCCAGATGCGCACGCTCTTCACCCGGTTCTCGCCGGACTGGAGGATTTCCAGGCGGTAGCGGCCGATCTTCAGGCACACGGCGCAATCGGGAATCTGCTCCAGCGCCTCGGTGACCAGGCCGTTGAGGGTCTTCGGCCCGTCGCTGGGCAGTTGCCAGCCGAGCGAGCGGTTGATGTCGCGCAGGTTGGCCGAGCCGTCGATCACGTAGGTGCCGTCGGCCTGCGGATGGATGTCCGGGTTGCGCAGGGCGTCCTGGTTGCTGAACTCGCCGACGATCTCCTCGAGGATGTCCTCCAGGGTGATGATGCCGATCACCTCGCCGTACTCGTCGACGACGATGCCGATGCGCCGCTTCTGCTTCTGGAAGTTGATCAGCTGGGTCGACAGTGGCGTGCTTTCCGGGACGAAGTAGGGCTCCAGGCAGGCGGCGCGCAGGCCTTCCTTGGTCAACTGGTTGTGCGTCAGCAGGCGCGCGATCTGGCGCATGTGGACGATGCCTTCGACCTGGTTGATGTCGCCGTGGTACACCGGCAGGCGCGTGTGGGTGGTGTTGCGCAGCTGGCCGATGATGGTTTCCAGCTCGTCGTCGAGGTCGATGCCCTGGATCTCGGTGCGCGGGACCATCAGGTCGTTCACCGTGACCTTTTCCAGGTCGAGGATGCTCAGCAGCATGCCTTGCCGGTTGGCGCTGAGCTGTTCGCTGGACTCGCTGACCACGCTGCGCAGCTCGTCGCTGTTCAGCGGCTTGCGGCTGCCCTGACGTGGGTCCAGTCCGAACAGGCGCAGCAGGGCGTTGCTGAAGCCGTTCATCAGCCAGAGCAGCGGGGCGAACAGCTTCTGCAGCACGTACAGCGGCAGGCTGGCGGGCAGCGCGACCTTTTCCGGGCGCAGGGCGGCGTAGGTCTTCGGGGTTATCTCGCCGAAGACCAGCAGGACCAGGGTCAGTACCACCGTCGCCACGGCCACCCCGGCCTCGCCCCACAGGCGCAGGGCGAGCAGGGTGGCCAGCGCCGAGGCGACGATGTTGACGAAGTTGTTGCCGATCAGGATGGTGCCGAGCAGGCGGTCGGTGCGCAGCAGCAGCCAGCTGGTGCGCCGCGCCGCGCGGTTGCCCTGCTTGGCCTGGTGGCGCAGGCGGTAGCGGTCGAGGCCGAGCATGCCGGTCTCGGCGCTGGCGAAGAACGCCGAACAGAGGATGAGCAGGATCAGGAGGCCGATGAGGTAGCCAGGATGGATCTCACCCACGTGCCCCGCCTCCTCAGATGTGCAGGATGAACTCGCGCACCAGCTTGCTGCCGAAGTAGGCCAGCATCAACAGCAGGAAGCCGGCGAGGGTCCAGCGGATCGCCTTGTGCCCGCGCCAGCCGAGCTGGTGGCGTCCCCACAGCAGGACGCCGAACACCACCCAGGCGAGGCAGGAAAGCAGCGTCTTGTGCGCCAGGTGCTGGGCGAACAGGTTCTCGACGAACAGCCAGCCGGAGATCAGCGACAGCGACAGCAGCACCCAGCCACCCAGGAGGAAGCCGAACAGCAGGCTTTCCATGGTCTGCAGCGGCGGGAAGTTGCGGATCAGCCCGGAGGGATGCTTGTGCTTGAGCTGATGGTCCTGCACCAGCAGCAACAGCGCCTGCAGCGCGGCGATGGTCAGGACGCCGTAGGCCAGAATCGACAGCAGGATGTGCGCGAGGATGCCCGCCTGCTCGTTGATCGACTCGACGGTGCCGTGGGGGACGAACTGCGCCATCAGGGTGGCCAGTGCGCCGATCGGGTAGAGCAGCAGCAGCAGGTTCTCCACCGGGATGCGCAGGCAGGCCAGCACCGTCAGCAGGGTGATGGCCGCGGAAATCAGACTGGCGGCATTGAAGAAGTCCAGCACCAGGCCGGCCGGCGTCAGCAGCTGGTGGTAGAGGCTGTAGGCCTGGGCGAGGAAGGCCAGCAGGCCGAGCAGAAGCAGCAGGGGCTTGTACGGCGGAGTCCGGCGGGCCAGGCTCACGGCGTGGTAGGCCGTGGTGCCGAGATAGAGAACGGCAGCGATCAGACTGGGCAGCAGAGAGTGCATAAGTCCTTGGAACAGGGTCCGAAAGGCCGAGAGTGTGGCACATTCCGGTCCCCCTAGAAAGCGCCTGGGAAGGCTTCTCCTTTGCATCCGGCCCGCTGGTGCCGGCGGAGGGATCATCGGCGGTGTTGGCCGCCACGGCTCTTCGCTATAATCCCGCGCTTGCTGCCACGCCCACCCCCGGCTCGGACGAGCCCGATAGGAAAGCGCATGTTCGAAAACCTTACAGACCGCCTCTCGCAAACGCTGCGCAATGTCACCGGCAAGGCCAAGCTGACCGAGGACAACATCAAGGATACGCTCCGCGAAGTGCGGATGGCCCTGCTCGAGGCTGACGTGGCCCTGCCGGTGGTCAAGGACTTCGTCGCCAGGATCAAGGAGCGCGCGGTCGGCACCGAAGTATCCAAGAGCCTGACTCCGGGCCAGGCCTTCGTGAAGATCGTCCAGGCCGAGCTGGTCGAGCTGATGGGCGCGGCCAACGAGGACCTGGCGCTGAGCGTCGCGCCGCCGGCGGTGATCCTGATGGCCGGCCTGCAGGGCGCGGGCAAGACCACCACGGTGGGCAAGCTGGCGCGCTTCCTCAAGGAGCGCAAGAAGAAGTCGGTGCTGGTGGTTTCCGCGGACGTCTACCGTCCGGCGGCGATCAAGCAACTGGAAACCCTCGCCCATGACGTCGGCGTGACCTTCTTCCCCTCCGACACCAGCCAGAAGCCGGTAGCCATCGCCGAGGCGGCGATCCGCGAGGCGAAGCTGAAGTTCATCGACGTGGTCATCGTCGATACCGCCGGTCGCCTGCACATCGACGCCGAGATGATGGACGAGATCAAGCAGGTCCACGCGGCGATCAAGCCGGCCGAGACCCTGTTCGTGGTCGACGCCATGACCGGCCAGGACGCCGCCAACACCGCCAAGGCCTTCAACGAGGCGCTGCCGCTGACTGGCGTGGTGCTGACCAAGGTCGACGGCGACGCCCGTGGCGGTGCCGCGCTGTCCGTGCGCGCCATCACCGGCAAGCCGATCAAGTTCCTCGGCATGGGCGAGAAGACCGAAGCGCTCGATCCCTTCCATCCGGACCGCGTGGCCTCGCGCATCCTCGGCATGGGCGACGTGCTCAGCCTGATCGAGCAGGCCGAGCAGAGCATGGACCGGGCCAAGGCCGAGAAGCTCGCGAAGAAGATCAAGAAGGGCAAGGGCTTCGATCTCGAGGACTTCCGCGACCAGCTGCAGCAGATGAAGAACATGGGCGGCCTCGGCAGCCTGATGGACAAGTTGCCGATGCTCGGCGGCGTCAACCTGTCGCAGATGGGCGGCGCGCAGAACGCAGCGGAAAAGCAGTTCAAGCAGATGGAGGCGATCATCAACTCCATGACGCCCGCCGAACGTCGCGACCCGGAAGTGATCAGCGGCTCGCGCAAGCGCCGCATCGCGATGGGCTCCGGCACCCAGGTGCAGGACGTCGGCCGCCTCATCAAGCAGCACAAGCAGATGCAGAAGATGATGAAGAAGGTCACCGCCAAGGGCGGCATGGCCAAGATGATGCGCGGCATGGGAAGCATGTTCCCGGGCGGCGGCATGCCGAAGATGTGATTCACAGGCCCCGCCGGGAGCGGCGTGCCGACCAGCTGCGGCTTGCAGCGCGGGGCTTTAGCTCATAGAATATGCGGCCTTTCGAGCCCCGTGCTCGAGGGCTGCATTTCTTTTTTGCAAGCAAACCATAGGAACAACGTACGCATGGTAACCATTCGTCTGGCTCGTGGCGGCTCCAAGAAGCGCCCGTTCTATCACCTGACCGTGACCAACAGCCGCAACGCTCGTGACGGCCGTTTCGTCGAGCGCGTCGGCTTCTTCAACCCTGTCGCTACTGGCGCCGAAGTTCGTTTCTCGGTCAACCAGGAGCGTCTGAACTACTGGCTGGGCCAGGGCGCTCAACCGTCCGAGCGCGTTGCTCAGCTGATCAAGGAAGCCGCCAAGGCTGCCTGAGATCGATGAACACGATGCCTGCTCCCGCCGAGGAGATGATCGTTCTCGGCAAGATAGTTTCGGTGCACGGCATTCGTGGCGAGGTGAAGGTGTATTCCTTTACCGACCCGTTGGACAACCTGCTGGACTACCGGCGCTGGACGCTACGGCGTGGCACCGAGGTTCGACAGGCTGAGCTGGTTCAAGGCCGCGTACAGGGCAATGTCCTGGTAGCGAAGCTGAAGGGACTGGATGATCGCGAAGTCGCCCGCACCTATGCGGATTTCGAGATCCTGGTACCGCGCAGCGAGCTCCCGGAGCTGGACGACGGCGAGTATTACTGGAGCCAGCTGGAAGGTCTCAAGGTGATCGACCAGAACGGGCAGCTGCTCGGAATGATCGACCACATGCTGGAGACCGGCGCCAACGATGTGATGGTGGTCAAGCCCTGTGCGGGCAGCCTGGACGAGCGTGAGCGCCTTCTCCCCTATACGGAGCAGTGCGTGCAGGCGGTGGACCTGGCAGCCGGCGAAATGCGGGTGGACTGGGACGCGGATTTCTAGCCCTGTGGGTGGAGGTAACAGCCCGTGTGGATAGGAGTCATCAGCATCTTTCCGGAGATGTTCCGCGCCATCAGCGACTACGGCATCACCAGTCGTGCGGTCAAGCAGGAGCTGATCCAGCTCCAGTGTTTCAACCCGCGAAGCAATACCGAGGACCGTCACCAGACGGTGGATGACCGGCCTTTCGGCGGTGGTCCGGGAATGGTGATGAAAATCAAGCCGCTGGAAGGCGCACTGGGCGATGCCCGGCAAGCCGCAGGCGGACCGGCGAAGGTGATCTACCTGTCGCCGCAAGGCCGCAAGCTGACGCAGGCGGCGGTACGCGAACTGGCGAAAGAGGAACGACTGATCCTGATCGCCGGGCGCTACGAAGGCATCGACGAGCGCTTCATTGAAGAGCATGTCGATGAGGAATGGTCGGTTGGCGATTACGTGTTGTCCGGCGGTGAGCTGCCGGCGATGGTGCTGATCGACGCGGTGACGCGGTTGTTGCCCGGCGCGCTGGGACACGCGGATTCCGCAGAGGAGGACTCCTTCACGGATGGCCTGCTCGATTGTCCGCACTACACCCGACCCGAGGTGTATGCCGACAAACGTGTTCCCGAGGTGCTGCTCAGCGGCAACCACGAACACATCCGGCGCTGGCGTTTGCAGCAGTCCCTTGGAAGGACCTGGGAACGACGCACCGATCTTCTGGATTGCCGCTCGCTTTCTGGAGAAGAGAAGAAGCTGCTGGAGGAGTACATCCGCCAGCGGGACGATAGTTAACGTATCGATGGCCGGCCAGAAGCCTGCCTTAGGAGCACAGCATGACCAACAAGATCATTCAGCAGATCGAAGCTGAACAGATGAGCAAAGAGATTCCGGCGTTCGCCCCCGGCGACACCGTAATCGTCCAGGTTAAAGTGAAGGAAGGCGACCGTCAGCGTCTGCAGGCCTTCGAAGGCGTCGTGATCGGCAAGCGCAACCGCGGCCTGAACAGCGCTTTCACCGTTCGCAAGATCTCCAACGGCGTAGGCGTGGAGCGTACCTTCCAGACCTACAGCCCGTTGGTCGACAGCGTTTCCGTCAAGCGCCGCGGCGACGTGCGCAAGGCCAAGCTGTACTACCTCCGCGAACTGTCCGGCAAGGCAGCGCGCATCAAGGAAAAACTGGTCTAAGCCTCGCGCTTACCAGTCGATCCGGAAAAAAGCAGCCCACGGGCTGCTTTTTTCATGCCTGGAGAAAAGGCGCGTAGGGCGGGTGAAGCCCGCCGATATCTCCTGTGCCGACATGGCGGGTTGCACCCGCCCTACGAGTCTGTCGCCCGAAAGCGCCTCGCCCCGACGAACGACCAGCCCCGGAAGCTTCCGGCTACAAGCTGGCGGCTCGGCCCGCAGGGCCGGCTGTGGTAGTCTTCATCGATCGATCACGGGAGTTTTTCATGCGTCTGTACCGATTTCTGACTGCCGCGGCCCTCGGCCTCGCCAGCACCCTCGCACTGGCCGCCGAGCCGGACCAGGCGATCCGCAGTACCCTGCATTCCCTGCAGCCCGACCTGCCCATCGAGTCGATCTCCGCCAGCCCGCTGCAAGGCATCTACCAGGTCCAGCTGAAGGGCGGCCGCGTCCTCTATGCCAGCGCCGACGGCCAGTTCGTCGTGCAGGGCAACATCTACCAGGTGAAGGACGGCCAGCCGGTCAACCTCACCGAGCAGGCCGAAAGCGCCTCGATCGCCAGGACCATCAACGCCATCCCGGCCAAGGAGATGGTGGTGTTCCCGGCCAAGGGCGAAACCAGGGCGCACATCACCGTGTTCACCGACACCACCTGCCCGTACTGCCAGAAGCTGCATGCCGAAGTCCCGGAGCTGAACAAGCGCGGCATCGAAGTGCGCTACCTGGCCTTCCCGCGCCAGGGGCCGGGCTCGTCGGGCGACCAGCAGCTGCAGTCGATCTGGTGCGCCAAGGACCGCCAGGCGGCGATCAACGACATGTTCCACGAGAAGGAAGTGAAGTCGGCCAAGTGCGACAACCCCGTGGACAAGCAGTTCGAGCTGGGACAGATGGTCGGCGTGCAGGGCACTCCAGCGATCATCCTCGCCAACGGCCAGATGCTGCCGGGCTACCAGTCGGCCGGCCAGATCGCCAAGCTGGCCCTGGACACCAAGTGAGACGGGCGTTCCGCCCAGATTGACTAATAAAGCACCGCTTCGTAAGGTGCGGTTCCTTCAAGTGGCCGGGCTCAATGCCCGGCTTTTATTGCTGTGATGATGGGGAGTTTCAGCGTGAAACCGGTCAAAGTGGGAATCTGCGGGTTGGGTACCGTCGGTGGCGGTACCTTCAATGTACTCAAACGCAACGCCGAGGAGATTGCCCGCCGTGCCGGGCGTGGTATCGAGGTTGCGCAGATTGCCGCCCGTCGTCCCAATCCGAAGTCCGATACCGGCAGCACCCCCATCACTGCCGACATCTTCGAAGTGGCGAACAACCCGGAAATCGACATCGTCATCGAACTGATCGGCGGCTACACCCAGGCCTACGAGCTGGTGATGAAGGCCATCGAGAACGGCAAGCACGTGGTCACCGCGAACAAGGCGCTGATCGCCGTGCACGGAAACGAGATCTTCGCCAAGGCCCGCGAGAAGGGCGTGATCGTCGCCTTCGAGGCCGCGGTGGCCGGCGGCATCCCGGTGATCAAGGCGATCCGCGAGGGCCTGGCCGGCAACCGCATCAACTGGCTGGCCGGCATCATCAACGGCACCGGCAACTTCATCCTCACCGAGATGCGCGAGAAAGGCCGCGCCTTCGACGACGTGTTGAAGGAAGCCCAGGCCCTGGGCTACGCCGAAGCCGACCCGACCTTTGACGTGGAAGGCATCGACGCCGCGCACAAGCTGACCATCCTGGCGTCCATCGCCTTCGGCATCCCGCTGCAGTTCGACAAGGCCTACACCGAAGGCATCACCAGACTGACCACCGCCGACGTCAACTACGCCGAGGCGCTGGGCTACCGCATCAAGCACCTGGGCGTGGCGCGCCGTACCGATGCCGGTATCGAGCTGCGCGTGCACCCGACCCTGATTCCGGCCGACCGCCTGATCGCCAACGTCAACGGCGTGATGAACGCGGTGATGGTCAACGGCGACGCCGCCGGCAGCACCCTGTTCTACGGCGCCGGCGCCGGCATGGACCCGACCGCCTCGTCGGTGGTCGCCGACCTGGTCGATGTTGTCCGCGTGCTCACCACCGACCCGGAGAACCGCGTACCGCACCTGGCCTTCCAGCCGGACTCGCTCTCCGACCACCCGATCCTGCCGATCGAAGCCTGCGAAAGCGCCTACTACCTGCGCATCCAGGCCAAGGACCATCCGGGCGTACTGGCCCAGGTGGCGACCATCCTCTCCGAGCGCGGCATCAACATCGAGTCGATCATGCAGATGGAAGTCGAAGAGCATGACGGCCTGGTGCCGATGATCCTGGTTACCCACCGGGTGCTCGAGTCCCGCATCATCGAAGCGATCGCCGCGCTGGAAGCGCTGGATGACGTGGTCGGCAGCGTCGTACGCATCCGCGTAGAGCAGCTCGCTTGAGGCTGCAGGCTGAAGGCTGGACGAGATCGCTTTTGCGTCCAGCCTCCGGCCTCCAGCGCTTTTATCGGCTTTCATGAAAGGTTTCTAAAATGCGCTACATCAGTACCCGCGGCCAGGCGCCCGCGCTGAACTTCGAAGACGTGCTGCTCGCCGGCCTGGCCAGCGATGGCGGCCTCTACGTGCCGGAAAACCTGCCGCGCTTCACCGTCGAGGAGATCGCCTCCTGGGCCGGCCTGCCGTACCACGAACTGGCCTTCCGCGTGATGCGCCCGTTCGTCGCCGGCAGCATCGCCGATGCCGACTTCAAGAAGATCCTCGAGGAAACCTACGGCGTCTTCGACCACAACGCCGTGGCGCCGCTGCGCCAGCTGAACGGCAACGAGTGGGTGCTGGAGCTGTTCCACGGCCCGACCCTGGCCTTCAAGGACTTCGCCCTGCAACTGCTCGGCCGCCTGCTCGACCACGTGCTGACCAGGCGCGGCGAGCGCGTGGTGATCATGGGCGCCACCTCCGGCGACACCGGTTCGGCCGCCATCGAAGGCTGCCGTTCCTGCGAGAACGTCGACATCTTCATCATGCACCCGCACAACCGTGTGTCCGAGGTGCAGCGCCGGCAGATGACCACCATCCTCGGCGAGAACATCCACAACATCGCCATCGAAGGCAACTTCGACGACTGCCAGGAGATGGTCAAGGCCAGCTTCGCCGACCAGGGCTTCCTCAAGGGCACCCGTCTGGTGGCAGTCAACTCGATCAACTGGGCGCGGATCATGGCCCAGATCGTCTACTACTTCCACGCCGCCATCCAGCTGGGCGCGCCGGCCCGTTCCGTGGCCTTCTCGGTGCCCACCGGCAACTTCGGCGACATCTTCGCCGGCTACCTGGCGCGCAACATGGGCCTGCCGGTCAGCCAGCTGATCGTCGCGACCAACCGCAACGACATCCTGCACCGCTTCATGTCCGGCAACCGCTACGACAAGGACACCCTGCACGCGTCGCTGTCGCCGTCGATGGACATCATGGTCTCATCCAACTTCGAGCGCCTGCTGTTCGACCTGCACGGCCGCAACGGCAAGGCCGTCGCCGAGCTGATGGACAACTTCAAGGCCACCGGCAAGCTGGCCGTCGAGGATGACCGCTGGACCGAAGCCCGCCGCCTGTTCGACTCGCTGGCCGTGGATGACGAGCAGACCTGCGAGACCATCGCCGAGGTCTACGCCGAGTGTGGCGAACTGCTCGACCCGCACACCGCCATCGGCGTGCGCGCTGCCCGCGAATGCCGCCGCAGCCTGGCCGTGCCCATGGTCACCCTGGGTACCGCGCATCCGGTCAAGTTCCCGGAAGCGGTGGAGAAGGCTGGCATCGACGCGGTTCCGGCGCTGCCGCCGCACCTGACCGACCTGTTCCAGCGCGAAGAGCGTTGCACCGTGCTGCCCAACGAACTGGCCAAGGTTCAGGCCTTCGTCAGCGCCCACGGCAATCGCGGCAAACCGCTCTGATTCGCTGTGCATGAATGAAAAAACCCGCCGTTTGGCGTAATACTGTTCACTTAAGCGGAGCGGCCTTGCGGTTCACCGGGTAGCGAGTCTTTGAGATCTTCACCGTCCTTGGCCTGGTAGGCCTTGGACGGCGATCCAGAAACAGCCCGCCGATCCCGGCCCGCAACTCTGTCAATCGCCTTCCGGTAGCAGAAATCGGATTGGCCGCTGCCATCACGATCAGTTGAACGGCGATGTAGTGGGCTACCGGCTTGAAGCGTATCTCGGAT
>NZ_FNIJ01000028.1 GCF_900103845.1 Pseudomonas jinjuensis | reverse complement strand
TTGGTCAGGGCAGCGGTCAGAGTGGTTTTACCGTGGTCAACGTGACCGATGGTGCCGACGTTGACGTGCGGTTTGTTACGTTCGAATTTTTCCTTAGCCACGACAGTAAACCTCTTACTTAAAGGGCTGAATCAAGCTTGTTTTTTAACCAGCGCTTCGACGATGTTCGACGGAGCTTCGGCGTACTTGGAGAATTCCATGGAGTAGCTGGCGCGACCCTGCGACATGGAGCGAACATCGGTAGCGTAGCCAAACATTTCACCCAGCGGTACTTCCGCGCGGATGACTTTGCCGGAAACGCTGTCCTCCATGCCCTGGATCAGACCACGACGACGGTTCAGGTCACCCATCACGTCACCCATGTAGTCCTCAGGGGTCACCACTTCCACCTTCATGATCGGCTCCAGCACCTTGCCGCCGCCCTTCTGGGCCAGTTGCTTGGTCGCCATGGAAGCAGCGATCTTGAACGCCATCTCGTTGGAGTCGACGTCGTGGTAGGAGCCGTCGAAGACAGTCGCCTTCAGACCGATGAGCGGATAGCCGGCAACGACGCCGTTCTTCATCTGCTCTTCGATACCCTTCTGGATCGCCGGGATGTATTCCTTCGGAACCACACCACCCACGACTTCGTTGGTGAAGATCAGGCCTTCGGTGATGTTGCCCTTCTCGTCCACATCCGGAGTCGAGAAGCGAATCCAGCAGTGACCGAACTGACCACGACCACCGGACTGGCGAACGAACTTGCCTTCGATCTCCACGTTGTCCCTGGAGATGGTTTCGCGGTAGGAAACCTGCGGCTTGCCGATGTTGGCCTCGACGCCGAACTCGCGCTTCATGCGGTCGACGAGGATATCCAGGTGCAGCTCACCCATACCGGAGATGATGGTCTGGCCAGTCTCTTCGTCGGTCTTGACGCGGAACGACGGGTCTTCCTGGGCCAGCTTGCCGAGGGCGATACCCATCTTCTCCTGGTCAGCCTTGGTCTTCGGCTCGACAGCCACCGAGATTACCGGCTCCGGGAAGTCCATGCGCTCGAGGATGATCGGCTTCTCGATGTCGCACAGGGTGTCACCAGTGGTGACGTCCTTCATGCCGATCAGAGCCGCGATGTCGCCAGCGCGCACTTCCTTGATCTCGTCACGCTGGTTGGCGTGCATCTGCACCATACGACCAACGCGCTCTTTCTTGCCCTTCACGGAGTTGATGACCGACTGGCCGGACTCCAGAACGCCCGAGTAGACGCGAACGAAGGTCAGGGTACCGACGAACGGGTCGGTAGCGATCTTGAACGCCAGCGCGGAGAACGGCGCGTTGTCGTCGGCAGGACGCTCGTCGTGGATCTCGTTGTCATCAGTGCTGTCCGGATGGACGCCCTGAATCGCCGGGATCTCGGTCGGAGCAGGCAGGAAGTCGATGACGGCGTCGAGAACCAGGGGCACACCCTTGTTCTTGAAGGAGGAGCCGCAGACCGCCGGAACGATTTCGCAGGCGATGGTACGCAGACGCAGGCCGGCCTTGATCTCTTCGATCGACAGCTCGCCCTCTTCCAGGTACTTGTTCATCAGCTCTTCGTTGGCCTCGGCAGCAGCCTCGACCATGTTGTTGCGCCACTCGTTGGCCAGGTCGACCATCTCCGCGGGAATCTCTTCCTCGCGGTAGGTGGTGCCCTTGTCGTCTTCGTTCCAGTAGATGGCCTTCATCTTCAGCAGGTCGATCTGACCCTGGAAGTCATCTTCTGCACCGATGGCCAGTTGAACCGGAACCGGGGTGTGACCCAGGCGGTTCTTGATCTGACCGACGACGCGCAGGAAGTTGGCGCCGGCGCGGTCCATCTTGTTCACGTAGACGATACGCGGAACACCGTACTTGTTGGCCTGACGCCATACGGTTTCGGACTGCGGCTCAACGCCGGAAGTGCCGCAGAACACCACGACAGCACCGTCCAGCACGCGCAGGGAGCGCTCGACTTCAATGGTGAAGTCCACGTGGCCGGGGGTATCGATGACGTTTACGCGGTACTTGTCGTACTGGCCGCGCGAACCTTCCCAGAAGGTGGTGATCGCAGCGGAAGTGATGGTGATACCACGCTCCTGCTCCTGCACCATCCAGTCGGTGGTAGCAGCGCCGTCGTGTACTTCACCCATCTTGTGGCTGAGACCGGTGTAGAACAGGATCCGCTCGGTAGTGGTGGTCTTGCCCGCATCGACGTGGGCGCAGATACCGATGTTCCGATAGCGGTTAATTGCTGTAGTACGAGCCATAAAGCCCTCGCAAAAGTGTTGATGCCGTAATTAGAAGCGGTAGTGCGAGAACGCTTTGTTGGCCTCGGCCATACGGTGCACGTCTTCACGCTTCTTGACGGCAGCGCCTTTGCCTTCAGCAGCATCCAGCAGCTCGCCAGCCAGGCGCAGAGCCATGGACTTCTCGCCGCGCTTGCGGGCGTAGTCCACCAGCCAGCGCATGGCCAGAGCATTACGACGGGACGGACGAACTTCGACCGGAACCTGGTAAGTCGCACCACCTACGCGGCGGGACTTCACTTCGACCAGCGGAGCGATGGCGTCGAGAGCTTTTTCGAAGAGTTCCAGGGGGTCACCTTTACTGCGCTCTTTGACCTTGTCCAGAGCACCGTAAACGATACGTTCGGCAACGGCTTTCTTGCCGCTTTCCATCACGTGGTTCATGAATTTAGCCAGGATCTGGCTTCCGTACTTCGGATCGGCCAGGATTTCACGTTTGGCCGCTACACGACGTCTTGGCATTGATAAGCCCTCAAACGGTCTTCAGGTTAGCCCGGGACTGCGGCATTCAAGCCACGCCCGACCTTACTCTTATCGACTCAGCAAATAGGAAAACAAAAGATTACTTCGGACGCTTGGCGCCGTACTTGGAACGACCCTGCTTACGGTCTTTGACGCCGGAGGTATCCAGCGAACCGCGCACGGTGTGGTAGCGAACACCCGGAAGGTCCTTTACACGACCGCCGCGGATCAGCACTACGCTGTGCTCTTGCAGGTTGTGACCTTCACCGCCGATGTACGAGGAAACCTCGAAACCGTTGGTCAGACGCACACGGCAGACCTTACGGAGTGCAGAGTTCGGCTTTTTCGGGGTGGTGGTGTATACGCGGGTGCATACGCCGCGACGCTGAGGGCAGTTCTGCAGGGCAGGAACGCCGCTCTTGTCGACCAGACGCTTGCGCGGTTTGCGCACCAGCTGGTTGATAGTTGCCATCTATAGCTCCACTGATTGTCTTACGACACATAAACGAAATGGCAGGAGCAAGCGCCCTGCCAATTTTCGGGGTACAAGATACTAATGAGCTTCCTGCACACCGTCAAGACAAAGCCCCGCCTGTCAAGACAGCCGGGGCTTTGTTTCAGGCTCAGTTACCGCTCAGGTTGAGCGCTTCGGCCAGTGCTGCTTCGGCCTCGCTGGCGCTTACGCGCTGCGGCTTGCCGAGGTCGCGCTGACGCTTGCGCTCGCTGTGGTAGGCCAGACCGGTACCCGCCGGGATCAGGCGACCCACGACCACGTTCTCCTTCAGGCCGCGCAGGAAGTCGCGCTTGCCGGTGACCGCCGCCTCGGTGAGGACGCGGGTGGTCTCCTGGAAGGATGCCGCGGAGATGAACGACTCGGTGGACAGCGACGCCTTGGTGATACCCAGCAGAACGCGCTCGTAGCGGGCCGGGAACTTGTCCTCGGTCGCCAGTTGCTCGTTCTCTTCCAGCACGTGCACCAGTTCGACCTGATCGCCCTTGATGAAGCTGGAATCACCCGACTCGGCCACTTCGACCTTGCGCAGCATCTGACGCAGGATGGTCTCGATATGCTTGTCGTTGATCTTCACACCCTGCAGGCGGTACACGTCCTGGATCTCGTTGACGATGTACTTGGCCAGTTCGCTCACACCCAGCAGGCGCAGGATGTCATGCGGGTTGCTCGGGCCGTCGGAGATGACTTCGCCGCGGTTCACCTGCTCGCCTTCGAACACGTTCAGGTGGCGCCACTTCGGAATCAGCTCCTCGTACGGATCAGTGCCATCGTTCGGCGTGATGACCAGACGGCGCTTGCCCTTGGTCTCCTTGCCGAAGGAGATGGTGCCGCTGATTTCCGCCAGGATCGAAGGCTCTTTCGGACGACGGGCTTCGAACAGGTCGGCAACGCGCGGCAGACCACCGGTGATGTCACGGGTCTTCGAGGTTTCCTGCGGGATACGCGCAACAACGTCACCGATACGCACCTTGGCGCCGTCGGTCAGGTTGACCAGCGCGTTGGCCGGCAGGAAGTACTGGGCCGGCACGTCGGTGCCCGGCAACAGCAGATCCTTGCCTGCGGCGTCGATCAGCTTCACGGCCGGACGGATGTCCTTGCCGGCAGCCGGACGATCCTTCGCATCCATCACCTCGATGTTGGTCAGACCGGTCAGTTCGTCGGTCTGGCGCTTGATGGTGATGCCCTCTTCCATGCCCACGAAGGCCACGGTACCGTCCATCTCGGTGACGATCGGGTGGGTGTGCGGGTCCCACTTGGCGACGATTGCGCCCGGGTCGACCTTGTCGCCTTCCTTGACCGAAATCACCGCACCGTACGGCAGCTTGTAGCGCTCGCGCTCGCGACCGAAGTCATCGGCCACCGCCAGTTCGCCGGAACGGGAGACCGCAACCAGCGCGCCGTCGGCACGTTCCACGTGCTTCAGGTTGTGCAGGCGGATGGTGCCGCCATTCTTGACCTGTACGTTGTCCGCCGCGGAGGTCCGGCTGGCCGCACCACCGATGTGGAAGGTACGCATGGTCAGCTGGGTACCCGGCTCACCGATGGACTGGGCGGCGATGACGCCGACCGCTTCACCGATGTTCACGCGGTGGCCACGGGCCAGATCGCGGCCGTAGCACATGGCGCAGATGCCATGACGGGTTTCACAGGTGATCGGCGAACGGACCACGACTTCGTCGACGCTCATCTGCTCGAGGAAATCGACCCACTTCTCGTCGATCAGGGTGCCGGCGGGCACGATCACGTCGTCGCCGCCCGGCTTGAACACGTCGCGAGCGATTACGCGACCGAGGACGCGCTCGCCCAGCGGCTCGACCACGTCGCCGCCTTCGATGTGCGGGGACATCAGCAGGCCGTGCTCGGTGCCGCAGTCGATCTCGGTCACCACCAGGTCTTGGGCCACGTCGACCAGACGACGGGTCAGGTAACCGGAGTTCGCGGTCTTCAGTGCAGTATCCGCCAGACCCTTACGAGCACCGTGGGTGGAGATGAAGTACTGGAGTACGTTCAGGCCTTCACGGAAGTTCGCGGTGATCGGGGTCTCGATGATCGAGCCGTCCGGCTTGGCCATCAGGCCACGCATACCGGCCAGCTGACGGATCTGGGCCGCGGAACCCCGCGCACCGGAGTCCGCCATCATGTACATGGAGTTGAAGGACTCCTGGTCGACCTGCTTGCCTTCGCGATCGGTCACCTTCTCTTTCGAGAGGTTGGCCATCATCGCCTTGGACACTTCGTCGTTGGCCTTCGACCAGAGGTCGATCACCTTGTTGTACTTCTCGCCCTGGGTAACCAGGCCGGAGGCGTACTGGCTCTCGATCTCCTTCACTTCCTCGGTGGCGGCATTGATGATGCGCGCCTTCTCGTCCGGGATGACGAAGTCGTTCACGCCGATGGATACGCCGGAGATCGTCGAATAGGCGAAACCGGTGTACATCAGCTGGTCGGCGAAGATGACGGTATCCTTCAGACCTACCACGCGATAGCAGTGGTTGATCAGCTTGGAGATCGCCTTCTTCTTCATCGACTGGTTGACCACCTCGAACGGCAGGCCGGCCGGAACGACCTGGAACAGCAGCGCACGGCCGACGGTGGAGTCGACGATGCGGGTGTTGGCGGTCAGGCTGCCGTCTTCGTTCTTGATCTTCTCGTTGATGCGCACTTTCACGCGGGCGTGCAGGGACACCTGGCCGCTGCGGTAGGCACGGTCGACTTCCTGCAGGTCTGCGAAGGCCATGCCCTCGCCCTTCGCGTTGATCGCTTCACGGGTCATGTAGTACAGACCCATTACCACGTCCTGCGACGGAACGATGATCGGCTCGCCGTTGGCGGGCGACAGGATGTTGTTGGTGGACATCATCAGCGCGCGCGCTTCCAGCTGGGCCTCGAGGGTCAGCGGAACGTGCACGGCCATCTGGTCACCGTCGAAGTCGGCGTTGTACGCGGCGCAGACCAGCGGGTGCAGCTGGATCGCCTTGCCTTCGATGAGGACCGGCTCGAACGCCTGGATACCCAGACGGTGCAGGGTCGGCGCACGGTTCAGCAGGACCGGATGCTCGCGGATGACTTCGGCGAGAACGTCCCAGACCTCGGGCAGTTCGCGCTCGACCATCTTCTTGGCGGCCTTGATGGTGGTCGCCATGCCGCGGGCTTCCAGCTTGCCGAAGATGAACGGCTTGAACAGCTCGAGAGCCATCTTCTTCGGCAGACCGCACTGGTGCAGACGCAGGGTCGGGCCCACGGTGATTACCGAACGACCGGAGTAGTCTACGCGCTTGCCGAGCAGGTTCTGACGGAAGCGACCCTGCTTGCCCTTGATCATGTCGGCCAGCGACTTCAGCGGACGCTTGTTCGAGCCAGTGATGGCGCGACCGCGACGGCCGTTGTCGAGCAGGGCATCGACGGCTTCCTGCAGCATGCGCTTTTCGTTGCGCACGATGATGTCCGGAGCGGCCAGGTCGAGCAGGCGCTTCAGACGGTTGTTACGGTTGATGACGCGGCGATACAGATCGTTCAGATCGGAAGTCGCGAAGCGGCCGCCATCCAGCGGAACCAGCGGACGCAGGTCCGGCGGCAGCACCGGCAGGACGGTCAGCACCATCCACTCCGGATGGTTGCCGGAGCCCTGGAAGGCTTCCATCAGCTTCAGGCGCTTGGACAGCTTCTTGATCTTGGTTTCCGAGTTGGTCTGCGGAATCTCTTCGCGCAGGCGGCCGATCTCGTGCTCCAGGTCGATCTGGTTGAGCAGCTCGCGAACGGCCTCGGCGCCCATGCGCGCGTCGAAGTCGTCACCGAACTCTTCGAGGGCTTCGAAGTACTGTTCGTCGTTCAGCAACTGGCCCTTTTCCAGGGTGGTCATGCCCGGATCGATCACCACGTAGCTCTCGAAATAGAGCACGCGTTCGATGTCGCGCAGGGTCATGTCCAGCAGCAGGCCGATACGGGACGGCAGGGACTTCAGGAACCAGATGTGGGCGACCGGCGAAGCCAGCTCGATGTGGCCCATGCGCTCGCGGCGCACCTTGGCCAGAGCGACTTCCACGCCGCACTTCTCGCAGATCACGCCGCGGTGCTTGAGGCGCTTGTACTTGCCGCACAGGCACTCGTAGTCCTTCACCGGGCCGAAGATCTTGGCGCAGAACAGGCCATCGCGCTCCGGCTTGAAGGTACGGTAGTTGATGGTCTCCGGCTTCTTAACTTCGCCGAACGACCAGGAACGAATCATCTCGGGCGACGCCAGACCAATACGGATGGCATCGAACTCTTCGATCTGACCCTGGTTTTTCAGAAGATTTAGCAAGTCTTTCAAGGCCTTTCCTCCTCACGGACCCGGCGCGACCGGCCTTGACCAGCCGCGCCGTTCTAGCGTCACGTGTTATTCGGTTTCCAGTTCGATATCGATGCCGAGCGAACGGATCTCTTTGATCAGCACGTTGAAGGACTCGGGCATGCCGGCCTCCATGCGGTGATCGCCATCCACGATGTTCTTGTACATCTTGGTACGGCCGTTCACGTCGTCCGACTTCACGGTCAGCATTTCCTGCAGGGTGTAGGCGGCACCGTAGGCTTCCAGCGCCCAGACCTCCATCTCCCCGAAACGCTGGCCACCGAACTGCGCCTTGCCGCCCAGCGGCTGCTGGGTAACCAGGCTGTAGGAGCCGGTGGAACGTGCGTGCATCTTGTCATCGACCAGGTGGTTCAGCTTGAGCATGTACATGTAGCCGACTGTGGTCGTGCGCTCGAACTGGTTGCCGGTGCGGCCGTCGAACAGACGCATCTGGCCACTCTCCGGCAGATCGGCCAGCTTCAGCATGGCCTTGATCTCGCGCTCCTTGGCACCATCGAAGACCGGGGTCGCCATCGGCACGCCGCCCTTGAGGTTGTTCGCCAGCGCGATGATCTCGCTATCGGACAGCTCGTCCAGGTTCTCCTGGCGGCCACCGATCTCGTTGTAGATCTCGTGCAGGAACGCACGCAGTTCGGCGATCTTGCGCTGCTCTTCGAGCATGCGGTTGATCTTCTCGCCCAGGCCCTTGGCCGCGAGGCCCAGGTGGGTTTCGAGGATCTGACCGACGTTCATACGCGACGGTACGCCCAGCGGGTTCAGAACGATGTCCACCGGAGTGCCGTTGACGTCGTGCGGCATGTCTTCGACCGGCATGATCACCGAGACCACACCCTTGTTACCGTGGCGGCCCGCCATCTTGTCGCCCGGCTGGATGCGGCGCTTGATGGCCAGGTAGACCTTGACGATCTTCAGCACGCCCGGAGCCAGGTCGTCGCCCTGCTGCAGCTTGCGCTTCTTGTCCTCGAACTTGTCGTCGAGCATCTGACGGCGATCGCTGAGGTAGGCCTGGGCCTTCTCCAGCTGCTCGTTCAGTGCGTCGTCCGCCATGCGCAGCTTGAACCACTGGCCGCGCTCGAGGCCATCGAGGTACTCGTCGGTGATCTCGGTGCCCTTCTTCAGCGCCGGACCGCCATCGGCGACAGCACCGACCAGGGCAGCACGCAGACGCTCGAAGGTGGCGCCTTCGACGATGCGGAACTCTTCGTTGAGGTCCTTGCGGATCTCGTCCAGCTGCATCTTCTCGATGGCCAGGGCACGGGAGTCGCGCTCGACGCCGTCGCGGGTGAAGACCTGCACGTCGATGACGGTGCCCTTGGTGCCGGTCGGCACGCGCAGGGAGGTGTCCTTAACGTCGGACGCCTTCTCACCGAAGATCGCGCGCAGCAGCTTCTCTTCCGGAGTCAGCTGGGTCTCGCCTTTCGGGGTGACCTTGCCGACCAGGATGTCGCCGGCCTGTACTTCGGCGCCGACGTAGACGATGCCAGCTTCGTCCAGCTTGTTCAGCGCAGCCTCACCCACGTTCGGGATGTCCGCGGTGATTTCTTCTGGGCCGAGCTTGGTGTCACGAGCGACGCAAGTCAGTTCCTGGATGTGGATCGTGGTGAAACGATCCTCCTGGACCACGCGCTCGGACAGGCAGATGGAGTCTTCGAAGTTGAAGCCGTTCCAGGGCATGAACGCGACGCGCATGTTCTGACCCAGGGCCAGTTCACCCATGTCGGTGGACGGACCGTCGGCCAGGATGTCGCTGCGCGAAACCTTGTCACCCTTCTGCACCAGCGGACGCTGGTTGATGCAGGTGTTCTGGTTGGAACGGGTGTACTTGGTCAGGTTGTAGATGTCGACGCCGGCTTCGCCAGTCTCGACTTCGTCATCGTTCACGCGAACCACGATGCGGCTGGCGTCGACCGAGTCGATCACGCCGCCACGACGGGCAACCACGCAGACACCGGAGTCACGGGCGACGTTGCGCTCCATGCCGGTACCTACCAGCGGCTTGTCGGCGCGCAGGGTCGGCACGGCCTGACGCTGCATATTCGAGCCCATGAGTGCACGGTTGGCGTCGTCGTGCTCGAGGAACGGAATCAGCGAGGCAGCGACGGAAACGACCTGCTTCGGCGAAACGTCCATCAGGGTCACGTCTTCCGGCGCCTTGACGGTGAATTCGTTGAGGTGACGAACAGCTACCAGCTCGTCGACCAGACGGCCTTGCTCGTCGAGGGTCGCAGAAGCCTGCGCGATCACGTGATCGGCTTCTTCGATCGCCGAGAGGAAGACGATCTCGTCGGTCACCTGACCTTCCTTGACCACACGGTACGGGCTCTCGAGGAAGCCGTACTTGTTGGTGCGGGCATAGGTCGCCAGGGAGTTGATCAGACCGATGTTCGGACCTTCAGGAGTCTCGATCGGGCACACGCGACCGTAGTGGGTCGGGTGTACGTCACGGACTTCGAAGCCGGCGCGCTCACGGGTCAGACCGCCCGGGCCGAGTGCGGAGACGCGGCGCTTGTGGGTGATCTCGGAGAGCGGGTTGTTCTGGTCCATGAACTGCGACAGCTGGCTGGAACCGAAGAACTCCTTGATCGCGGCAGCCACCGGCTTGGCGTTGATCAGGTCCTGCGGCATCAGGCCTTCGCTTTCGGCCATGGACAGACGTTCCTTGACCGCGCGCTCTACACGCACCAGGCCAACGCGGAACTGGTTCTCGGCCATTTCGCCGACGCAGCGGACGCGACGGTTACCCAGGTGGTCGATGTCGTCGACGATGCCCTTGCCGTTACGGATGGAGACCAGGGTCTTCAGAACCTCGACGATGTCTTCCCTGCTCAGCACGCCCGGACCTTCGATCTCGGTGCGGCCGATGCGGCGGTTGAACTTCATCCGGCCGACGGCAGACAGGTCGTAGCGCTCGGCGCTGAAGAACAGGTTGCCGAACAGGGTCTCGGCAGCTTCCTTGGTCGGCGGCTCGCCAGGACGCATCATCCGGTAGATTTCGACCAGCGCTTCCAGCTGATTGCTGGTGGAGTCGATCTTCAGGGTGTCGGAGATGAACGGACCGCAGTCGATGTCGTTGGTGTACAGGGTTTCAAGGCGGACGACCTGGGCCTTGGCGATCTTCGCCAGGACATCGACGGAGAGCTCGGTGTTGCACTCGGCGATGATCTCGCCGGTAGCCGGATGCACGACAGCCTTGGCCACGGTACGGCCGATCAGGTAGTCGAACGGCACTTCCAACTGGCTGATGCCGGCCTTCTCGAGCTGGTTGATGTGGCGCGCAGTGATACGGCGGCCCTGCTCGACGATGACCTTGCCGGACGCATCCTTGATGTCGAAGCTGGCGATTTCACCGCGCAGGCGCTGCGGCACCAGTTCCAGGCTCAGGCTCTCGCCCTTGATCTGGAAGACGTTGGTGTCATAGAACGCGTTGAGGATTTCCTCGGTGCTGTAGCTCAGCGCGCGCAGCAGGACGGACGCCGGCAGCTTGCGGCGACGGTCGATACGGACGAATACCGCGTCCTTGGGATCGAACTCGAAGTCCAGCCAGGAGCCACGGTAGGGAATGATGCGAGCGGAGTACAGCAGCTTGCCGGAGCTGTGGGTCTTGCCACGGTCGTGGTCGAAGAACACACCCGGGGAACGGTGCAGCTGGGAAACGATGACGCGCTCGGTACCGTTGATGATGAAGGTACCGTTCTCGGTCATCAGGGGGATTTCCCCCATGTAGACTTCCTGTTCCTTGATGTCCTTGATCGCTTTGTTCGACGATTCCTTGTCGAAGATGATCAGGCGCACTTTTACACGCAGCGGGACGGCGAAGGTCACGCCGCGCAGCACGCACTCCTTCACGTCGAATGCCGGCTCGCCCAGGCGATAGCCGACGTATTCCAGGGCTGCGTTGCCGGAATAGCTGATAATCGGGAAAACGGACTTGAAGGCCGCATGCAGACCGATGTCACGGATCTGATCCTTGCTTGCGCCTGCCTGCAGGAATTCGCGATAGGAATCCAGCTGGATGGCCAGCAAATACGGCACATCCATGACGTCCGGCAACTTGCTAAAGTCCTTGCGGATACGTTTTTTCTCAGTGTATGAGTAAGCCATCAGCGTTCCCCAGCTTGGTCACCTGCTTGTTTGGCCTCTCCCACAGGAGCTGCCGAAAAATCGTGCAAACCCAAGGTTTGCTCCGCCCCACGGGGCGGGAATTTCACGTTATGGGAAGGCGGCAAACGCCTTCCTTCCCATAACGGAAAAAGGCCGGTGGCAAAAGCCACCAGCCATCAGCCTGTCGCTTACCGCTCGGGCTGTATATGCAAAGTCTTCGCTTACTTGAGCTCGACTTTGGCGCCAGCTTCTTCCAGGGCCTTCTTGGCAGCTTCGGCTTCGTCTTTCGAAGCGCCTTCCTTGACCACGCCCGGGGCGCCGTCAACGACAGCCTTGGCTTCTTTCAGGCCCAGGCCGGTCAGTTCACGAACGACCTTGATCACGTTCACTTTCTTCTCACCGGCTTCGGTCAGCATGATGGTGAACTCGGTCTGCTCTTCGGCAGCGACAGCGGCGACAGCCGGGCCAGCGGCAACGGCAGCAGCGGCGGTTACGCCGAACTTCTCTTCCATCGCCTTGATCAGTTCAACGATCTGCATGACGGACATTTCGGATACGGCGTTGATGATGTCTTCGTTGGTCAGAGCCATGACTCTAATTCCTGTATTGGGTGACGGCCTAAGGCCATCGAATTAAACAAAAAAAAGGTTGCAAGCGTTCCGGATGCCTTAGGCAGCGGCCGCTTCCTTCTGGTCGCGAATGGCCGCCAGAGTACGAGCCAGCTTGCTGGTAGCGCCTTGGATAACGCTCATCAGCTGTGCTACGGCTTCGTCGTAGGTCGGCAGGGTCGCCAGAACGTCGATCTGATTGGCTGCGAGGAACTGACCCTCGAACGCGGCCGCCTTGATCTCGAACTTGTCCTGACCCTTGGCGAAATCCTTGAAGATACGGGCGGCAGCGCCCGGATGTTCGTTGGAGAACGCAATCAGGGTCGGGCCCTTGAACACGTCGTTCAGCACTTCGAACTGAGTGCCTTCGACGGCGCGCTTGAGCAGGGTGTTACGTACGACTTTGACGTACACACCAGCAGCGCGGGCCTCTTTACGGAGTCCGGTCATTGCGCCGACAGTCACGCCACGGGCATCAGCCACGACAGCGGACAGACCGGCTTTGGCAGCCTCGTTGACTTCAGCGACGATGGCCTTCTTGTCTTCGAGTTTAATTGCCACGGGTTTACTCCTGGATGTTACCGATACGTCCAGCCGGAGCCGGACGGCGTTTTGGTGTCTGATTCGGTCAACGAATCGGGAGCACCATCTGCGTAGGCTTGTGGTTTAAGGCTTGCGCCGCCTACGGTCTTGGATAGCCCCCGCCAGGCAGGGACCCCAATACCTGCGAGCAGTGGGCGAACCCACTACCCGACTTTATTTCTTCAGACTTCCAGAGAAGCCTGATCGATCTGCAGACCGGGACCCATGGTAGTGCTGAGGGTCACGCGCTGAACGTAGATGCCTTTCGAGGACGACGGCTTCAGACGCTTCAGGTCGACGAGCAGGGCTTCAACGTTCTGCTTCAGCTTGGCCGGCTCGAAATCGATCTTGCCAACGGAAGCGTGGATGATGCCGTTCTTGTCGGTACGGAAACGAACCTGACCAGCCTTGGCGTTCTTGACCGCGGTAGCTACGTCCGGAGTCACGGTGCCGACTTTCGGGTTCGGCATCAGACCGCGCGGCCCGAGGATCTGACCCAGTTGACCCACAACACGCATCGCGTCCGGGGAAGCGATGACCACGTCGTAGTTCAGGTCGCCAGCCTTCATCTCGGCAGCCAGCTCGTCCATGCCAACCTTGTCGGCGCCTGCAGCCAGAGCGGCTTCAGCAGCCGGGCCCTGGGTGAAGACGGCAACGCGTACGGACTTGCCAGTGCCGTTCGGCAGAACGGTGGCGCCACGTACGACCTGGTCGGATTTACGCGGATCGACGCCGAGGTTGATGGAGATATCAACCGATTCCTTGAACTTGATGGTCGACAGTTCGGCCAGCAGTTTGGCGGCATCTTCGAACGCGTATTGCTTGCCGGCTTCTACCTTCTCGGCGATAGCCTTTTGACGCTTGGTCAGCTTAGCCATTACACACCCTCCACGTTGAGGCCCATGCTACGCGCGGAACCGGCGATGGTACGCACGGCCGCATCCAGGTCAGCTGCGGTCAGATCGGCCTGCTTGGTCTTGGCGATCTCTTCCAGCTGAGCACGGGTAACGGTGCCCACTTTCTGGCTGTTCGGACGGCTGGAACCGCTGGAGATGCCAGCAGCTTTCTTCAGCAGCACGGAAGCCGGGGTGCTCTTGGTTTCAAAGGTGAAGCTGCGGTCGCTGTAAACGGTGATGATCACCGGAGTCGGCAGACCAGGCTCCATGCCCTGGGTCTTGGCGTTGAACGCCTTGCAGAACTCCATGATGTTCACGCCGTGCTGGCCCAGAGCGGGACCGACCGGCGGCGACGGGTTGGCCTGACCGGCCTTCACTTGCAGCTTGATATAAGCCTGGATTTTCTTAGCCATTTGCTACTCCAATTACGGGTTCTAACGCCCCTGCGGGCTCCCCGGTTGCTTTCGCGTTTATCCCAATGACGACAAAACCCCGCAGCCTGCGGCTGCGGGGTGTGGGATGCTTTGTGCCAGTCAGACTTTCTCGACCTGGCTGAACTCTAGCTCCACAGGAGTGGAGCGACCGAAAATAAGCACGGCAACCTGGATCCGGCTCTTTTCGTAGTTAACTTCTTCGACGACACCATTGAAGTCCGCGAACGGACCATCGATGACGCGGACGGTCTCGCCCGGCTCGAACAGGGTCTTCGGCTTCGGCTTGTCGCCGCTGTCGGCCACACGACGCAGGATGGCTTCAGCCTCCTTGTCGGTGATGGGAGCCGGCTTGTCGGCAGTACCGCCGATGAAGCCCATGACTCGAGGGGTATCCTTGACCAGGTGCCAGGTGCCCTCGTTCATTTCCATCTGGACCAGCACGTAGCCAGGGAAGAACTTGCGCTCGCTCTTGCGCTTCTGGCCGTTACGCATTTCCACGACTTCTTCCGTGGGAACCAGAATTTCGCCGAACTCGCCTTCCATGCCGGCCAGCTTGACCCGCTCGATCAGCGAGCGCATGACATGCTTCTCGTAACCCGAGTATGCATGCACAACGTACCAACGCTTAGCCACGGAACACCCTTAACCAACAATCATGGATACCAACCAACCCAGCAGGGAGTCCAACCCCCAGAGCACCAGCGCCATAACCAGCACCACTGCCACCACGATCATCGTGGTCTGAGTTGTCTCTTGACGAGACGGCCATACAACCTTGCGAATCTCGGCACGCGCTTCCTTCGCCAGCGTCAGGAAGGCCCGCCCCTTGACCGTTTGCAGCGCAACGAAGGCCGCAATGATCGCCAGAGCCAGAACACCGAGTACGCGATAGAAGATCGGTTGCGCGGAGTAGTACTGATTGGCGACAACGCCAACCACCACAAGAATCGCAACCAAGAGCCACTTCAGGACATCGAAACGCGATTCGTTGGCTTCTGCCTTCGCATTCATCTGCTAAGAATCCCGTTAAAGAAATGCCAGATCTTGAGGAATCTGGCAGGCCAGGAGGGAATCGAACCCCCAACCTGCGGTTTTGGAGACCGCCGCTCTGCCAATTGAGCTACTGGCCTGAAGCAAAATCAGGCCGGCCATTATGCCGGCCTGAGAGGAGAAGATCAACCGATTATTCGACGATCTTTGCAACCACGCCAGCGCCAACGGTACGGCCGCCTTCGCGAATCGCGAAGCGCAGACCTTCTTCCATGGCGATCGGAGCGATCAGGGTGACAACCATTTTCACGTTGTC
>NZ_FNIJ01000029.1 GCF_900103845.1 Pseudomonas jinjuensis | reverse complement strand
TGGCCCAGGCTGTGTAAAAACGTTGGCATCGACCTTGCTCGGATTTGATGGAATCAAACTCAGCAGGGCGGCCCATGAAGCGTTTCATCCAGGGAGAACATCGAGGTCAAAGCACGCTGCTTCCGGAGAGCCTGGATGACTACGTCGCGGACACCAACCCGGTGCGGGTGGTCGATGTGTTCGTCGATGAACTCGACCTCGGCCAGTTGGGTTTCGACGGTGTCGTCCCGGCGGAAACGGGCAGACCTGCTTACCATCCTGCCGATCTCCTGAAGATCTACATCTACGGCTATCTCAATCGCATCCAGTCCAGTCGCCGGCTGGAGCGAGAGGCCCAGCGCAATGTCGAATTGATGTGGCTGACCGGACGTCTGATGCCGGACTTCAAGACCATCGCCAACTTCCGCAAGGACAACGGCAAAGCCATTCGCGGTGTCTGCCGGCAGTTCGTGGTGCTGTGCCAGCAGCTCGGTTTGTTCGCCGAAGCGCTCGTGGCCATCGATGGCAGCAAGTTCAAGGCGGTCAACAATCGCGACCGCAACTTCACCAGCGCCAAGCTGCAACGGCGAATGGCGGAGATCGAGTCGAGCATCAATCGTTACCTGACGGCGCTCGATACTGCAGATCGTCAGGAGCCTGCCGTTGCTCAGGTCAAAGCCGAACGCCTCCACGACAAGATCGCGACCTTGAAAGCCAAGATGCAGGAACTCAAGGAAATCGAGGTTCAGCTCAACGAAACACCGGATAAACAGATCTCCCTGACCGATCCCGATGCCCGCTCGATGAAGACACGCGGCAGCGGAATGGTTGGCTACAACGTGCAGGCAGCGGTCGATGCGAAACACCACCTGATCGTGACCCACGAGGTCACGAACGACGGAGTCGATCGAGACCAACTGAGTGCGATGGCCAAGCAGGCGCGAGAAGCCATGGGCGTCGAGGAACTGTCGGCGGTCGCAGACAGAGGGTATTTCAAAGGCGAAGAAATCCTGGCGTGCCATGAAGCTGGAATCACCGTTTTCGTCCCCAAGACACTGACCTCAGGAGCGACAGCAGCTGGCCGCTTTGGCAAAGGGGATTTCATCTATGACGCTGCAAAGAACGAGTACCGCTGCCCTGCCGGGCAAAGCCTGATCTGGCGTTTCTCACACGTCGAGAAAGGGCTAAAGCTGCATCGTTACTGGAGTTCGCATTGCCAGGGCTGTGCGTTGAAGGAGCGCTGCACACCCAGCACAGAGCGACGAGTGAGCCGCTGGGAGCATGAGTCCGTACTCGAGGCGATGCAGTCCCGTCTGGATCAGGCACCGGAAATGATGCGGATCCGCCGCCAGACGGTGGAGCACCCATTCGGCACGCTGAAGGCCTGGATGGGTGCCACCCATTTCCTCACCCGAACGCTCGAGCGGGTGAGCACGGAGATGAGCCTGCATGTGCTCGCTTACAACTTCAAACGAGTGCTGAACCTGCTGGGCAATAGTGCGCTGATGGCCGCCATTAAGGCCTGAAACTCCATTGGCGGCCCGCTGAGCCCGTCGCACAGCATCGCGGAGCCACACTTTCCCAAGGCAGTTGAATGACTCGGATCGACACGCCCAGCGCCCATGGGGCCTCTGGGCGCTGCTAAAACAACCCAACATCCAGCTATTCATCACCCGCCGCGTTTTTACACAGCCTCGGCCG
>NZ_FNIJ01000031.1 GCF_900103845.1 Pseudomonas jinjuensis | reverse complement strand
CCGGCGCACCTTCTCCCGAAGTTACGGTGCCATTTTGCCTAGTTCCTTCACCCGAGTTCTCTCAAGCGCCTTGGTATTCTCTACCCGACCACCTGTGTCGGTTTGGGGTACGGTTCCTGGTTACCTGAAGCTTAGAAGCTTTTCCTGGAAGCATGGCATCAACCACTTCGCTCTCTAAAAGAAAGCTCGTCATCAGCTCTCGGCCTTGAACACCCGGATTTGCCTAAGTGTTCGGCCTACCACCTTAAACTTGGACAACCAACGCCAAGCTGGCCTAGCCTTCTCCGTCCCTCCATCGCAGTAACCAGAAGTACAGGAATATTAACCTGTTTCCCATCGACTACGCTCTTCAGCCTCGCCTTAGGGACCGACTCACCCTGCGTCGATTAACGTTGCGCAGGAACCCTTGGTCTTTCGGCGTGGGAGTTTTTCACTCCCATTGTCGTTACTCATGTCAGCATTCGCACTTCTGATACCTCCAGCAAGCTTCTCAACTCACCTTCACAGGCTTACAGAACGCTCCTCTACCGCGCCACTTACGTGGCACCCGCAGCTTCGGTGTGTGGTTTGAGCCCCGTTACATCTTCCGCGCAGGCCGACTCGACTAGTGAGCTATTACGCTTTCTTTAAAGGGTGGCTGCTTCTAAGCCAACCTCCTAGCTGTCTAAGCCTTCCCACATCGTTTACCACTTAACCACAACTTTGGGACCTTAGCTGGCGGTCTGGGTTGTTTCCCTTTTCACGACGGACGTTAGCACCCGCCGTGTGTCTCCCACGCTGACACTTCCAGGTATTCGGAGTTTGCATCGGTTTGGTAAGTCGGGATGACCCCCTAGCCGAAACAGTGCTCTACCCCCTGGAGTGATACGTGAGGCGCTACCTAAATAGCTTTCGAGGAGAACCAGCTATCTCCGAGCTTGATTAGCCTTTCACTCCGATCCACAAGTCATCCCCTACCTTTTCAACGGGAGTGGGTTCGGTCCTCCAGTCAGTGTTACCTAACCTTCAACCTGCTCATGGATAGATCGCCCGGTTTCGGGTCTATACCCAGCGACTAAACGCCCTATTAAGACTCGCTTTCGCTACGCCTCCCCTATTCGGTTAAGCTCGCCACTGAATATAAGTCGCTGACCCATTATACAAAAGGTACGCAGTCACCTAACAAAGTAGGCTCCCACTGCTTGTACGCATACGGTTTCAGGTTCTATTTCACTCCCCTCTCCGGGGTTCTTTTCGCCTTTCCCTCACGGTACTGGTTCACTATCGGTCAGTCAGTAGTATTTAGCCTTGGAGGATGGTCCCCCCATGTTCAGACAAAGTTTCACGTGCTCCGTCCTACTCGATTTCACTTCCCAGAACCTTTCATATACGGGGCTATCACCCACTATGGCCGCACTTTCCAGAGCGTTCTA